>NZ_BBWJ01000032.1 GCF_001463745.1 Aureimonas sp. AU22
CGGAACCGCCATAGGCGGGACTTGGTCGATCGTTCCAACTTCGGCGCTAGCTCAAGGCACCAATACGATCCATGCAACTGCGCAAGATGCGGCTGGCAATACCAGCGCTGCGAGTGGGGATCTCACCATCGACGTCGACAGCGTCGTCCCAACGCTTGCGATCACCAGCAGCATCGCTCGCCCGAAAGTCGGTGACACGCCCACCATCACCTTCACGTTCAGCGAGGATCCCGGCGCGACGTTCGATGCCAGCGACATCACGGTATCCGGCGGTACGCTCGGGGCGCTCAGCGGCAGTGGGGCGGTCCGAACCGCTGTCTTCACGCCCCAGGCGGGCGCTGGCAGCATCGCAGTAGATGCTGGGGCCTATGCCGACACTGCGGGCAACGCCGGCGTCGCGGCGTCGCTGTCTATCGCCGTGGAAGCGCAAGTGCCAGTGCCACCTCCCTCTCCCCCCACAACGGTGGTCACGAACCCGGACGGTTCGACCACCATCATCCTGACAGAGCCGCTATCAGCCTCGCAGCTTGCCCAGTTCGCGACACCGGGCGTCGACAACCTGTCGTCTCCCTTCTCGGTCTTGCTCCCCGATGGAATCGAGAACGTCACCCTGACAGGCACCGGAGATATCAACGCCACCGGCAACAATGGTCCAAACGCCATAACCGGTAACGCAGGGAACAATATCCTGACCGGCGATGCCCCGGCTGGCAGCGCTGCTGCCTTGGCGGCGTCCGATGGACTCGGCAGTTCCAAACTTCTGGTCGGGGGGGCGGACACGATTACGGCCGGCGAAGGCAACGATATCGTTTTCGGCAACCAAGGCGCCGACTTCCTGTTCGGCAACCAGGGCAACGATACGCTCTATGGCGGCAAGGACGACGACGCCATCTACGGCGGCAAGGACGACGACTACATCGAGGGCAATCTTGGCAACGACTACATCGAAGGAAACCTCGGCAACGACGTCGTCAACGGCAACCAGGGCAACGACACGGTTCTGGGCAACCAAGGGAACGATACCGTGCACGGCGGCCAGGGCGACGACCTCGTCCACGGCGGCCAGGGCGACGACATGGTGTTCGGCGACAGGGGCGACGATCGCATCTGGGGTGATCTGGGCAACGACACGCTGACGGGCGGCGAGGGGGCGGACACGTTCCTTTTCGCCCAGGCCTCCGGAAACGACATCATAGTCGACTTCAATCGGGCGGAGGGCGACCGACTGGACTTCCAAGGTCAGAGCTACTCCGTCCAAGACATCGACGGCTCCGCAGTGTTCACTCTGTCGGGCGGCGGTGTCGTCGTGCTGACCGGTATCATGGCCACCAGCCTGGATGGGGGAGCGTTCGCGTAACCAAGCTGCGCTGTTCGGAATGGGGGGCCCGCTGCGATCGCACGCAGCGGGCTTCTTCGTGTGTTCGGTTTGGCGTCGTGAGCAACGTGGTCCGAGGCGGGCTGCGCGGCCTACCCGCCTGCCATCCGCAGCATGCTGCTCCAGCTTTCGCTCTTGTCGCGGGACCGGTGTTACGCATGCGGGCTCGCGGCGGCGCTGCCTTCAAGCGCTTGATGCAGTCCGATAACCTGCCGCCGACGCGGGGGCTTATGAGGCGCGCGGCGTGCCGAGCGAGCTGCTTCCGCAACGACCAAGTTGGGAAGGTCTTGGCGAACTGCGCGCGCATTTGCGTGACCGGCCAAAGACGACGCGGGTCTGCCGAATGCAACGCCGGACGACTTCGTCTGGCGCGGCGATGACGGTAGCCGCGATCTGGCCGCGTTCGAAAACGGCGTCGGCTCGCCGGACGCCATTCCGCGCGATCCTTTTGGCGATCATCGACGCAAATCCCGAGGCATCGTCTCCGCGTAAGCAAAGAGTACGAACCGCGATGGAGGCTCTGGTCGATGCGCCGCCACCCGGCGACTCGCTAGATGTCCGGGCAACTCGCGCCTAGTAGCCGTGCCGTGGGGGTGTCGACCTGGGAGCCCCGTAGCCTTCCTGGAGGGAATGTCCGCTTGCTGGAACAGCGCAAGAACGGCGGGGCGTCCTCGATGGCGCGACAGCGGAACCGCAGCTTTCTATCCGATCGAACCGTAAGGCGTCGGCCCGCCTTCCGCCCATCGCACGCTTAGATCGTTGTCTGTTCCTTGTACCAGTCCAGGATCTGGGAGCCTGTCCAAAGGACGACGCCATCGTGGGCGAGGATGTGGTCGTACAGCATTTCGAGATACTTGATGCGGTGTGGTGCGCCCGTGAGATAGGGATGGATCGAGATCGCCATGACGCGCGGGATTGTCGCTCCCTCGAGATAGAGGCGGTCGAACTGGTCGACGCCGCGTCGGTAGATCTCGTCGGATCGATGGCCCTGGACGGCCGATATGGCGACGTCGTTGATTTCCACCGTGTAGGGAACGGAGACGATCGGCCCGCTCCGGGTCGAGAGCGTGACGGGTTGGTCGTCGAGGCACCAGTCGCACACGAATTCGATGCCGGCCTCCTTCAGGAGATCCAGCGTTTCCATCGTCTCGGTCAGCCCCGGACTTTCCCAGCCCCGGGGCGCCTGCCCCGTCATCTCCCGGATGGCGTCGATCGTGCGTCGGATCGCGTCCGCCTGATCCTCGACGCGGTGCATCGGGCGCTGGACGAAGCCGTGCCCCATGAAGTCCCAGCCCGCCGCGTGGGCCGCCCGGCACGCCGGTTCGTAGACCTCGCAGGCCGAGCCGTTGACCGCGAAGCTCGCCTTCAGGCCTCGCTTTTCCAGAACGTCGAGGAAACGCCAGAAGCCGACCCGCATCCCGTATTCGTGCCAGGCCCAGTTGGGAATGTCGGGCAGCAGCGGCTGGCCCATCGGGGGCGGCAGCACGGCGCGCGGCATGGGCCCGGCAGGCGACCAGTCCTCGACGTTGACGATGGTCCACACCGCCACGCGGGCGTCGCCGGGCAACTTCAGCGGCGGCCGGCCGACGATCGGGCGGTATGGCAGGCGGCCTCGAATGCGATCGGCATCGATGGGGACGTCGTTCATCGTGGTCTCCGAAGCAGCGGTCATGAGAAGGCGGCGAAGGCGGCGGCGATCTCGGCGCGGTCGGCACCGCGGCCGACCAGGAACGCCAGGAGCAACCGTGCCTTCTCGGGTGACAGGAAGCCCGCGGGCACGAGGCCCCGGGCGACGAGGTCGATCTCCGAGCCGGGAAACCCGTAGGTGCTCGTGAAGACGGGACCGGCGCCGACCCGGGTCGCCAGGACGACCGGCATGGTTTCGGCTGCCTCCCGCAATGGTTCCACGAAGGAACGCGGCACGTGTCCCGCGCCCATCGCCTCCACCACGATCGCGCGATAGGCGAGCGTCCTGCACGCCGCGACGATCCGGGCGTCGTCGTCCAGCATCGCCTTGACGATGGCGACGGGAGCGGGCGCCACGGCCGGGTCGATCCGGTACGGCCGGCCAGGTGACGGCGTCAGGCGCAACCGCACGCGGCCATCCGCGACCGATCCCAGCGGACCGGATCCGGGCGAGGCGAAGGCCGACGGCAAGGCGGTGTGGGTCTTGCGCACGAAGGCCGCCGCATGGATCTCGTCGTTGAGAACGACGAGCGCGCCGAGGTCGCGGGCGCCGGGAGAGCCGGCGACCCGAATCGAGGCCGAAAGGTTCGCGCCGCCGTCGGCGCCCAGGTGATCCGCGCCCCGCATCGCGCCGGTCACCACGATCGGCTCCGAACCGGCATGGAGAAGATCCAGCGTGAACGCCGTCTCCTCGATCGTGTCGGTGCCCTGCACGACGACGACACCATCTGCCCCGTCCCGCAGGATGGTATCGATCGTCTCCGCGACGCCGCGCAACTGGCTCAAGGTCAGCGAGGCGCCCGGCACCAGGAACGGCGTCGACACGCCGATCGTGGCGCTCTCATCGAGGCCGGGAAAGGCGTCGACGAGAGCGCGGCCATCGAGGCTGGGGACGATGCCGCCGTCCGCTCCCCTCTGCATGGTGATGGTGCCGCCGAGAACCAGGATATGGACATGGGGCTTGCCCGGCACCTGGCTCGATGGCGAGGGAGGGTGAGGCGCATCGCTCACGACAGGCCCCTCACTTGGCGTCGTCCGGCCGCCAGAAGATCAGGCGTCGATCCAGCCATTCGAGCAGGAAGTATCCGCCGGCCCCAAGGCCTGCGAGGACCACCACGACCGCGAAGACCCGGTCGATGCGAAGCTGGTGGTTGTAGAGTTCGACGAGATAACCGAGCCCTTCCGATGCGCCCACGAACTCGCCGACGATGGCACCGATGACCGCGAAGGTCAGCGCCGCCTTCACGCCGGCGAAGATGACGGGAAGGGCATGCGGCAGGGAGACCTTGCGAAAGGTCTGCATCGGTGTCGCGCGGATCGAGCGCATCAGTTTGCGCGCGTCTTCCGGCACGCTTTCCAGGCCGACCAGCGTGTTGATCAACACGGGAAAGAAGCTGATCACGACGGCCATCACGATCTTGGAGCTCGGGCCGAACCCGAACCAGGCGATGAAGAGCGGAGCGAACACGATCTTCGGGACCGCCTGGAAGCCGACCACGAAGGGATAGGCGACGCGCTTCACGCCCGGCCAGATGGCGAGCGCCGTCCCGAGCAGGAGACCGATCGCCGTTCCCAGGACGAAGCCGACCAAGATTTCCATCAGCGTGACGCTGAAGTGGGCGAGGAAGAAGTCCTGGTGCACCAGCGAGACGAGCGCGGCCATCACCTTGGAGAAGGCCGGAAGGATGATCGGCGACACCAGCCCAAGCCGCGGGGCGGCTTCCCAGGCGATCAGCAGCACGACGACGATGGCGAGCGAATACAGCCGGTACCGCCGCGTCTCGCTGCGGGATACCGCCAAGGCCATGTCGGCCGCCGACATCTCAAGACTCGCCATGGTTTCCTCCCAGGAGACGACGGACCTCGAAGACGAGATCGGAATAGGCCGGCTGCCGCATCGTCTGGACCGTGCGTGGGCGAGCGAGGCCGACATCGACGATGCCGGAGACCTTACCGGGGCGCGGTGTCATCACGACGACGCGGTCGGCCATGAAGACGGCTTCCCCGATGTTGTGGGTGACGAAGAGGACGGTGATGCCTGCAGCCTGCGAGATGCGCATCAGTTCGATGTTCATGGTCTCGCGGGTGAACTCGTCGAGCGCCCCGAACGGCTCGTCCATGAGAAGCACTTCGGGCTCGTAGGTCAGCACGCGCGCGAGCGCGACGCGCTGCTGCATTCCGCCTGAAAGCTGGCGGGGATAGGCATCCTCGAAGCCGGCAAGGCCGACCGATGCGATCACGGCCCGAGCCTTCTCCCGAAGCGACGCGGGATCGAGACCGTAGACCTCGGCCGGCATCAGGACGTTGCTCAGCACCGAGCGCCAGGGGAGGAGAACCGCGCTCTGGAACATGAAGCCGACGCGACGCGAGGGCTCGCGGATCGGATCCCCGGCGAGGTGCGCCGTGCCGGCGGTCGCCGGCAGAAGGCCGGCCACCATGTTGAGGAACGTCGACTTGCCGCATCCGCTCGGCCCCACGAACGAGACGAACTCGCCCCGGCGGATGTCGAGATCGACGCCCTGTAGAGCGACGACGTCCGCCCCGCCCACACGAAACGTCTTGGCGAGGCCGCGCGAGGACAGGATCGGCACGGCGCTGGCGTCGGTCATGGCCAGTTCGGGATCGGAGAAGCGGGCCGCGGCGCTCACGGCCGGGTCACCGCAGCCTTGTCGAAGCGGTTCGCCGCCTCGAGCAGGGAGGAGTCGAGCGCCTTCGTGAGATCGACGTCGGCGGCCAGGCCGCCTTCCTCTTCGGTGCCTTGGCGCAGGAAGTCGTGATAGGCCTGGAAGCCCTGCACGAAATGCGTGCCGAGCGGCTGGTCGGCCAGGGACGCGGGCGGCGTCTTGAGGATATGCGCCGCTTCCCAGTTCGCCTTGGCGACGGCGTCGACCTCGAACTCCTCGGGCCGGATCGCCTTGGCCATTTCGAAGGCCTGTGCATCGTTGGCCGCTGCGAACGCCACGCCCTTCGCGGTCGCGCGCAGGAAGCCCTCGAACATCGCCGGGTCGGCCTCCAGCGCTTCGGCCGTCACCACGATGCCGTTGGCCGGAAAGTCCTGCGCCTCCTTGGGAAGGATCGTCGTCATCTCCACGCCGCTGGCCCGAATGGCCGCGATGTCGAAGAGGCTCGACGAATAGGCGTCGACCTGGCCCGACTGGAGCGCGTTCAGCGTCAGGGCCGATCCGTCTCCCACCGGCAGGATGCGCACGTCGCGTCCCTCGACCAGCCCGGCCTCGGCGAGAACCGCGCGCACGAGCGGCACCTCGCCGCCGGACAGATCGGACACGCCGACCGTCTTGCCCTTCAGATCCTCGATGCTGTGGATGCCGGACGCCGCGGTCGCGGCAAGCGTGAAGATGTTGGCGTACTGATAGGACGAGATCCACTTGAGATCGTAGCCCTGCGCGACGGCGTTCAGAAAGGCGCTCGGCGCAGGCAGGGCGGCCTCGGCATTGCCCGCGATGACCTGCTGGATCGCCGCGCTGGAGCCCCCGGCATCGGCGAACTCGACGGCCAGTCCTTCCTCGCGGAAGTAGCCGCGCTGGTCGGCGATGTAGAACGGGTGGAACTGGTTGACGCTCTCGACCGGGAACATGAAGCGGAAGCGCTTCAGATCCTGGGCATCGGCGGTGCCAGTCATCAGAAGGGCAATGAGGCCTGCCGCGACCGATCGGGCGACGGCCCGGTGTTTGCGAAGCGAATTCAAGGGCATCACAGTCTCTCCATATGGGAAGGGCGGCGGGGCGCCGATGTGAGCGAGCGTCGCGACCGGTCAACGAACCGATTGTCACGGCCACCATGATATATTAGATTTTGGATATCAATAGGCTCATGCCTTGATAATTGGCATGCCTGCGAAAGCGGCACGGGTGCGCCTTGCGCACAGCCGACGATGAGGATGAACGATGCGCCTATCCGACGCGGAACAGGGTTTGGTGGAAACGGTCAGCCGGAAGGACGCGGTTCTGCGCATCCTTCGTGGAGCCATCACCGACGGGCGCCTCGCACCCGGCGAGCGTCTCGACCAGAACGAGTTGGCCGAGCGGTTCGGCGTGAGCCGGATGCCCGTCCGCGAGGCGCTGAAGCAGTTGCAGGTCGAAGGCCTGGTGGTGGTCTACCCCCGCCGGGGCGTCGAGGTGGCTCGGCTGGACCCCTCGACGATCGTCGAGATGTTCGAGGTTCGCATCGCGCTGGAGCAACTGGCTCTGTCACGCGGCGTACCGCTTCTGAAATCCGCCTCCCTCGACGAGATGGAGGAGGTCCTGATCCAGATGGACGGGTTGCTGGGCGAGCCGTCGGCAGACGACCCGTGGATGACCCTGAACGGGCGCTTTCATGCCTTGGCGAACGGCGCGAGCGAGTGGCCGCACCTTCTGGAAACGATCTCGCAGTATCGGTCCAACGTCGAGCGCTACGTCCGGTCCTACTTCCATCATGGCGGACGCGCCCAGTCCCAGGACGAGCATTGGCAGCTCCTGCGCGCCTGCCGCGAACGTGACGTCCCCAAGGCCCAGGCCGTGATCGCCCTGCATCTGCGCAACACCGCCGTCACTCTCACAACGGCCATTGCCTCCGAGGGCGCGGCGCGCAGCGCATGAGCGTCCTGTTCGCGCCCCGATCTTCTTCCGCTTCCAGGATTGAACCGATGAGCCATCCCGACCTGCGTGCCGCCAAGCGGATCGACATCCACGCGCACTACTATCCCGGTTCTTTCGTCGACATGATCGAAGCGCAGGGGTGCGCCTGCGGGGCCTGCGTGCGCCGCACGCCGAAGGGGCCGGTGATCGACGCCGGACCGCTGCATGCCGGTCCCCTGGCCGCACGCTTCACGGATCTCGACCTCAGGATCGCCGACATGGACGCCCAGGGCGTCGACGTACAGGCGCTCTCGCTGACGCAGCCCATGGTCTACTGGGCCGAGCCGGTGCTCGCACGGCGACTGTCGGCCTGTTTCAACGACGAGCTGGTGCTGGCACACGAGCGCCACCCGACGCGTCTCCTGGGGCTGGCCATGCTCCCGGTCCACCACGCCGGCGAAGCGCTTGCCGAACTCGAGCGCATCGCCGACGCGCCCGGCATCTGCGGCGTCTATCTCGGCACCCATATCGGCGACATGGACCTGGCCGATCCCGCCTTATGGCCGGTCTACGAGGCCATCGAAGCATGCCGGCTCCCAGTTTTTCTTCATCCGCTGAAAGTGATCGGCATGGAGGACCGGCTGAAACCCTACTTCCTGTCGAACCTCCTCGGAAACCCCTTCGACACGACCCTGGCAGCCGCCAAGTTGATCTTCGGCGGCGTCCTGGATCGTTTCCCCGCCCTGGACTTCGTGTTGCCTCACGCAGGCGGCGCCCTGCCGTTCCTGATCGGGCGACTGTCCCACGGAGCGAGCGTGCGGCCCGAACTCGCGCACCTGGCAGCGTCGCCGGCAAGCTATCTCCAGCGGTTCCACTACGACACGATCGCGCATGACGAAGGCGCTTTGGACTATCTGATCCGCCTCGTGGGCGCCGATCGGGTCATGCTGGGGAGTGACTATTGCTTCGATATGGGGGTCGAGAGACCCGTCGACATCGTGGAAGCATCGCCAGTCCTGTCGAATGAAGGGATCAATCAAATCCTCGGCGGGAACGCGCAGCGCCTGCTGAGGCTCTGAGCGGATCGGCTGCTCTGATCAGAACTGAATGCTTCCGCCTTGCCCGAGAAAGGTACAGACTGGGCCGTTGGCCGGGAGGTTCGCGAGAAGCGTGCTCAGCTCCGGCTCTAGAACCAGATCGGCTGCATCGAGCAGCGAGACCCACGCGACACTGCGCTGGTCCCGCTCCTTCCAACGTTTCTTCCGTCGCTTGACCCTCAAAGCATAGACATCGACCCGCGTGAGCCGAAAGTCCACGCGGGTTCGGCGCCAGTACGTGTAAGAACCCACAGGGGATGGAAAGACCGCGCCAACGATGCCGGCTTCCTCCTTCGCCTCGATTCCGGCAGCTTCGGCGTCGAGCAGTCCCTTCATCGGCCATCCCTTTGGGATGATCCAACGGCCCGTACTGCGCGATGTGACGAGGCAGACTTCGGCGCACCTCTGCTCGTCGAGGTCGATCGGCACTGCGGCGATCTGATGGGAAAAGCGGCCTTCCTTCATAGCGAGCCTGCCTTCCTTCGCCCGGATCCTACCGGGTGTGGCTCGGCGCCGACAGCAGTTGGATTGCGCGGTTGTCCGGCCATTTCTGCGAAATCCAGGCCGGTGAGCGACGATGCAGTTTGTGTCGCGTTCTCGCTCCAGTGCGTTCCCGGAGCGATTTCAGCGCTCCCCGATGAATTTCTTGTCCAACAAGTAGTCGCTTATTCCAACGTGGTTCCATTTGTCGAAATCGTCCGCAGCCTTGCGCAATTCGCGCCTGTTCCTGGCCATGTTTCGAATGAGTATTGCAACCTCGGGGGGAACTCCGAAGCAGTTCCAATACTCGGCAGTCTCGTGCGGGATGGTTTGCTCGTCGCAGAAGCTTGCCATGTCCGCGTGACCCAGGGTCCGCAGATCCGACGATAGATCCTCGACCCTCGTGCGATCGTCGACCGCGTGGGAGCGGACCCGTTCGGCGAGGATGCGAAGGCGACGCGGCGGGTTCACGAGGGAATGACCTCTAAACAAGTCGCGATAGCTGGCGGGCATGGGACTCTCCTCCTCAGTAATTCGTTGGTCGTCGTCCAGGACCGTGCCGATCACCCTTGACCGAGCGTCCCTATCAAGAGGTCCGCGGTGCGCTGGTCCGTGATGAGCTTCGTTACGTTCACGGCCTTCAAGGCGGCCTTGATGGCGTCGACCTTCTGAGGGCCACCAGCCGCCAGCACGACTTCCTTGCATCGATTGAGATCGACGAGATCGATCGCGACGACACGGCGATTGATCGGATGATCCACGAGCGCTCCCTTCTCGTCGATAAAATGGCAGAGGACGTTCGCCACCGCCCCCTTGCGCTTGAGGGGGGCGATGAGGTCGGGCGAGACAATCTCGTGACGGAAGATCGTGGCGTCTCGCGACAGGTCGCCGACAGTCAAAAGAGCGATGTCGGCTTCCAGCGCGAGATCACGCACGAGGCGTAGCGCCTGCTGTTGCCAAAGAAGGTCGCGCAGATCCGGGCTGTCTACCACTACAGGTGCGGTGATCTGGTAGCTTTCGATCCCGAATGCATCCGCCAGACGTGCTGCGACGATCGATGGATTGATCCATCGGGAATGGGGCAGGTTGCCGACAAGGCCGATGACGCATCCGGTCTCCAGTGGCCGGCGGGAGATGAACTCGAGGGATCCGTAGAGCGTCGCGCCTCCGCCCACGGCAAGCTTCGTCCCGTTCACCATCGACGCGTCGAGATAGTTCGCGACGGCGTGACCGATCGCACGCTCCACGTTCTGGTCTCGTTCGGGCGTCGGCACGACGATCGCGGCTGACAGGCCGAACCGCGCTTCCAGCGCTCGTTCTTGGCGGATCTGTGCACCGGCAGGCCGGTTGATCCTCGTCACGACGACGCCGTCGGCCGCACAGGCCGACAGGATACGCATGACCTTGACCCGCGAAAGGCCGAACCGCTCCGCGATCTCTTCCTGCGTGAACTTCTCGATGTAGTACATCCACGCGATCTTGATCTCGAGATCGGATGAATTCCCCCCATTCCGAGGTGCCGACTGGACCGTTCTGCTATCGGGCTGCCGGTCTTTCATGTCTGAGGCCTTTTGCAGGAGGTGCCACGATTCGTGGCTCGCTAGCCGTGTTCAATTGTAGTTGACACGAAACAAATGAACAAGCATGTTCGCCGAAGACGCGCACAATTCCTCGGTTCCCTCCGTGGTGACTGCAGCGTCCTGCTGGGCGAGGAGGCCCCGCAATCCAAGCTGTCCATCGGGAGGAATCCGCATGTCCCTTTCACTCGGGAAGCTTACGGCGCCGTTGGCGCTCGCTTCGGCGCTCACCATCGCGGCGACAGGCGCCCAGGCCCTCACCCTCTACACGTCGCAGCCGGAAGCCGATGCGGCGCGCACGGTCGCCGGCTTCCAGGCGTTGCACCCCGACACTGAGGTTCAGGTCTATCGCTCGGGAACCAGCGATGTGCTTGCCAAGCTCGCAGCCGAGTTCGCCTCTGGCGCGCCTCAGCCCGACGTCCTCCTGATCGCGGACGCCCTCAGCATGGAGGTGCTGAAGGGGCAGGGCAGACTGGCCGCCTATCCCGAAGCCGACCTGTCGGGCTTCGAGCCGGCAACCTACGACAAGGATAAGTTCTACTTCGGCTCCAAGCTCATCACCACCGGCATCGCCTACAACACCGGTGCCGCCGAGAAGCCGGCGCATTGGCGCGACCTCGAGAACCCTGCCTACAAGGGCATGGTCGTCATGCCGAGCCCGCTCTATTCCGGCGCCGCGGCCTATCTCCTCTCCGGCTTCTCGGCGGACAAGGATCTCGGCTGGTCCTATTTCGAGCAGCTGAAGGCGAACGAGGTGTCGGCCGTTCGCGGCAACGGCGCTGTCCTCAAGTCGGTCGCCACCGGCGAGAAGCCATACGGCATCCTCGTCGACTTCATGGCGATGAACGCCAAGGCCAAGGGATCCCCGATCGAGTTCGTCTTCCCGGACGAAGGCGTTCCCGCCGTCACGGAGCCGGTGGCGATCCTGTCCACTGCGAAGGACGAGAAGGGCGCCAAGCTCTTCGTCGACTACATCCTGTCGGACGCCGGTCAGAAGCTCGCCCTGGAACAAGGCTATTTGCCCGCACGCGCCTCCGTTGGCCGACCGGCCTGGCTCCCCGAAGGCGTGAAGGTCAATGTCATGCCGATCGACATCAAGACGGTCGTCGAGCGGACCGAGAAGGACAAGCAGGCCTTCTCGACCCTGTTCGGAAACTGACGCGGAAACAGGTGCGTCATGTTCGCTCGCCTTCGCGGAGAGGCCGTGCTCCTGCCGGCCATCCTCACGCTTCTCGTCGTCCTGTCCCTCTTGCCGATGGGACGGCTTCTCCTCGAGGTCGTGGCTCCGGGAGGCCAACTTTCCTCCGCGACGATCGCGGCGGGACTGGCAAGCCCCGCAACCTGGACTGCCTTCCGCAACACGGTCATCGTCGGGGTCGGGGGAACGGTCCTGTCGGTCCTTCTCGGAACGTCGGTGGCGCTTCTCGTGTCGCTTTACGACGTGCGGTGGCGGAGCGTCTTCGTCCTTTGCTTCGTGGCGCCACTGATGGTCGCGCCACAGGTCACCGCGCTCGCCTGGCTGCAGATCGCCGGCCCGGCGAGCCCGCTTCTCAAGCTGCTCGGTCTCGCTCCGCCGCTCGGTAGCCGCAACCCGCTCTATTCGCCCGAGGGCATCGTGCTGCTGCTCGGCGTCCAGTATGGGCCGCTCGTTTTCCTGATGGTGCGTGCCGGCATGCGCAAGATGCCACGCGAACTGCTCGAGGCGGCGCTTGCGGGCGGCGCCGGGCGCATGACCGTCGTGCGCACGGTCGTTCTTCCGCTTCTGACACCAGCCATCATCGCCGCCTCGGCCCTGGCCTTTGTCTCCTGCGTCGGAAACTTCGGCATCCCGGCCTTCCTCGGCATTCCCGCCAACTATTACGTGCTGCCGACACTCATCTACCAGAAGCTCGCGGGCGCCGGGCCGGCAGTGCTGTCCGAGGTCGCCTTCCTGTCGGTGCTGATCGGCGTCGTGGCCATGGCCGGCATCGTCGCCCAGGACGTGTTCAGTCGCCGGCGCGACTACCGCATCACGTCCACCTCTCTACCGATCGAACCCTTCGAGCTCGGAAAGGCCCGCCCCTTCGTCGAGGCCGGCATGGGGCTCCTGATCCTGGTGGTTCTCGTCCTGCCGCTGGTCGGCCTGACGTTGACCTCGCTCGTTCCGGGCTACGGCATTCCCCTCGGCCTCGCCACCGTCACGCTCGACAACTACCGCTTCGTCCTGTTCGAACATGTCGCGGCCAAGAGCGCCTTTGCCAACAGCCTTATGCTGGCCACGGCGACCGCCGTCTTCGCCGTGTTCGTCGCGGTGCCCTTCGGCTATCTCATCACGTGGCGTCGGCGGTGGTGGACGCAGGCGCTCACCCTTGCGGCCGAACTGCCCTATGCCCTGCCGGGCGTGGTCCTCGCGATCGCGGCACTCCTTCTCTTCTTGCGCCCGATCCCGCTTCTCGATCTGCGCATCTACAACACGATCTGGATCATCCTCTACGCCTATCTCGCCCGCTTCCTGGTTCTGGCCCTGCGCCCGACCGTCAGCGGATACCAGCAGCTCGACCGCTCGCTGGAAGAAGCAGCCCAGGTCGTCGGTGCGAGCTTCGTCTACCGGCTGCGGACGATCATCTTCCCGCTGATCGCGCCTGCGGCCATAGCCGGCGGCATCCTGATCTTCATGACCGCGCTCAGCGAACTGACCGTGTCGGCTCTCCTGTGGGCGTCGGGCTCGGAGACGATCGGCGTCGTGATCTTCTCCTTCGAGCAGGGCGGCGATTCCAGCTACGCCGCCGCGATCTCGATGATCGTCGTGATGGTCACCTTCGCCATCATGCTCGCCTCCAACGTCCTTGCCCATCGTCTTCCAACAGGAGTTCTCCCATGGCGCGACTGACGGCCGAGCGGATCGGCAAGTCCTTCGGCGATCTGCAGGTGGTCTCCGATGTCTCGCTCGATGTGCGGGACGGCGAGTTCATCGCGGTCCTCGGCCCTTCCGGCTGCGGCAAGACCACGCTGCTGCGCATGATCGCGGGGTTCGAGCCGGTCACGACCGGACGGCTGACGATCGGCGACACGGTGGTCTCGGACGCCGGCATCCACGTCTCACCCGAGCGCCGACGGGTCGGAATCGTGTTCCAGAACTATGCCCTATGGCCGCACATGAGCGTGGCGGAGAATGTCGGCTATGCCCTTCGCGTGGCCAAGGTCGACCGGGCCAGCCGCGACCGGCGCGTCGCCGACGCGCTGGCGCTCGTCAACCTCACGGGGCTGGAGGACCGGCGGCCCGCCAACCTGTCGGGCGGCCAGCGGCAGCGGGTCGCGTTGGCACGGGCGCTCGTCGCCGCGCCCTCGCTTGTCCTATTCGACGAGCCCTTGGCCAATCTGGACGTCCACCTCCGCGCATCGATGGAGGACGAATTTGCCGACTTCCACAAGCGGACGGGCACGACGATCGTCTACATCACCCATGACCAAGCCGAGGCGATGGCTTTGGCTGACCGCATCGCGGTCATGGATCACGGGCGGCTGATCCAGCTGGCAACCCCGCGCACCCTCTACCACGAGCCGGCCAACGCGATGGTCGCCGCCTTCATCTCGCAGGGAATGCTGCTGCCTGCCGACATCCTCACGGCGGAGGAGGCGGGCCGTTGCCGCGCCCGCGTTCTGGGGCAGGAGGTGGTCGTGCGCTGCCGGAAGGGCGAGCGTCCGAGGGCCGACGCGACCCTTTGCTGCCGCTCCGACGACCTCGCCTTCTCCGACGAGGCGGGGGGCGGGTTCGCGGCGGAGGTCAAGCGGTCGATCTACAAGGGCGGAAGCCTGCGCGTCGAGATGGCTCCGGCGAGCCGGCCGGATCTGGCCATGCATATGAGCATGCCCGACTCCATCGACCTGACGGACGGGGCAAGGCCGAACGTTTGCATCCGGTCCGGATGGATCATTCCGGCGGAGATGGCCTGATGCGCATCGATCTGCACGGCGGCTTCGGCGAAAAGGGGCGCACCTGTGTCGGCGTGTCGGCAGCTGGTCTGCGTCTCCTGTTCGATGCCGGCATCAAGGTGGGGGCGACCGGCCGGGAGTATTATCCCGCCATCGAGGGGCCGGCGAACGCTTTCGACGCCCTGTTCCTGACCCATGCCCACGAAGACCATGTGGGCGCCCTGAGCTGGCTTCTGGCGGCAGGCTTTTCCGGCACGATTTTCATGACCGCGGAGACGCTGGAGGAGGCGCCCGGGACCTTGCGTGCCTATGCCGATCCCGCCGAGGTGCGCGCCCATCCGATCCCGCGCGGCCGCGTCGAGCTGTTCCGCCCCGGCGACACGCTGCGCGTCGGGGCGGTCACCATCCGCACTGGTCGCTCGGGGCATGTGGCGGGCGGCACCTGGTTCCTGGTCGAGGCCGATGGGTCCTGCCTCGGCTATGCTGGCGACGTCCTGCCGGACAGCGACGTGTTCGTGATGGACGCGATCCCGCCCTGCGATCTCCTCCTGCTCGACGCGTCCTATGGCGCCGATCCGATTTCGCCGACCGAAAGGTCTCGGGCGGTCTCGGAGTGGATAGCCCGGCATCCCGGCACCAGCCTTCTGCCGACACCCCTGCATGGTCGCTCGCTCGAGTTGATCGCTCTGATCAAGGGGCCGTTCGCGATCGAGGCCAGCATGCGCGGCGCATTGGAAGGGCAGATCGCGGCGGGAACGATGCTGCATGCGCAGGCGACGCGAGCCCTGTCCCAGCGGCTCGCCGCCGCGCAGCAATGGCGGGAGGGCGAGCCGCTGCCAGATTGCCCGCTTCTGGCCGACGACGGGATGGGCTTTGCCGGCCCGTCCGCCACTCTGTTGCCGCGCTATGCCGAGGCCGGGCTGCCGATCGTCCTGACCGGACATCTTCCGTCCGGCACCATCGGCCAACGCCTCCACGACGAAGGCCGGGCCGACTGGATCCGCCTTCCCACCCATCCCACGCTCGGCGGAAACCTGCGGATCTGGGACGAGGCGGGACGCCCGCCGGTGCTGGGGCATTCCTGCGTCGCGGACCAGCTCGTCCAGCTCGCATCGCACGTTCCGACGCTGCGCCCCGATTTTCGCACGGGACAGAGCCTCACCCTGTCGCACGGAGCCATCCTATGAGAATCCTCGTTTGCAACGACGACGGGATCGACGCACCGGGCCTCGCCGTCCTCGAGGCCGTGGCGAACCGCCTGTCTGACGATGTCTGGGTGGTCGCGCCAGACGGCAAGCGGACGGCTGGAAGCGGGGCGATCACCATCGCCCGCGACCTGAGCATGCATCAGAGGGGCCCTCGACGCTTCTCCTGCTCGGGCACGCCGGCCGATTGCGTGGTCACCGCGATGACTTGGGTCTTCGCCGACGAGCGCCGTCCTGATCTCGTCCTGTCCGGCATCAACGACGGGCGCAACGTGGCCGAAGACCTGGTCTATTCGGGAACCCTCGGCATCGCGCGGGAGGCGAGCTTCTGGGGCGTTCCGGCGATCGGCTTCTCGCGAGTGAAGGATGCGGACGCCCGCGAGGAAGACGTCGGCTGGATCGCAGGTCTCGTGTCGCGCCTCCTGGCGCCCCCGCGCGAGACGATGCTGGAGGGTCACTACTTCAGCGTCAATCTTCCCACCGCGCTGCCCGCGCCGTTGCGCCAGCCGCGGATCGGGCGCGACAAGATCGGCGGGCGTGCCGAAGTCGTCGGCGGGGAGGGGGACGTAACGCTCCTGCGCGTTCCCCGGGGCCGCTCCCACCGATCGTCGGCCGGCGACGACAACGAGGCGGTGGACGCAGGGTTCGTGACGATCAACCGCCTCAACTGGTTCGGCGAAACGCCGCTTTCGGTTTCGGTTCTCCACGCGTTGTCGGGCGAGGCCGAAGGGCGCAGGGTCGCCTTCGAGATCGAGGAGGGGAGAGTCTGAGAGGGAGCGCGCAAGGAGCGTAGGCATGACGAGTACGCATGTTCTCATCAGTCTTCTAGGTGATATCGCACTCTTGCTTTGGGGCATCCGGCTCGTCAGCACGGGCGTCCATGTGGCATTCGGGCCCTCGCTCCGCGAACTCCTCGCAACGGGTCTGAACCGTCCGTTGAAGGCGCTTGTCGGCGGCGCGGTCGTGACGGCGGCGCTCCAGAGCAGCACGGCGACGGCGATGATGGTCGCCAGCTTCTCCGCCTCCGGGCTCGTCGCTCTCGTTCCCGCCATGGCCGTGATGCTGGGGGCGAACATCGGCACGGCCCTGATCGTGCAGGCCCTGTCCTTCGACATCGCGCTGGTGTTCCCGCTGCTGCTCCTGGCCGGCTACGTGCTGCAGCGCCGCCATGCCATGCGTACCAAGGAGATCGGTCGGATCTGCCTGGGGCTCGGCACCATCCTTCTGTCGCTGGAGCTCCTGTCCGAGACCGTGACGCCCTTGGGCTCGATCCCGGCGGTGCGCGAGGTGATCGGCCTGATCGTCCAGGACCGCCTTCTGGCGCTTCTCATCGCTGGCCTCTTCACCTGGGCTGCTCACTCGAGCGCCGGCGCCGTGCTCTTCATCATGTCGCTGGCACAGACGGGCGTGCTCGGCCCGGAAACGGTCGTCGCCATGGTGCTCGGCGCCAATCTCGGAAGTTCGATCAATCCGCTTCTCGAAGGGGACCGCGGGGATCCCGCGGCCCTGCGCGTGCCGGTGGCAAACTTCCTGAACCGTTTGGTCGGCTGCGTCATCGCCATGCTGCTGCTTGACCCCATCACCGACGGGTTCGAATGGCTCGGTTACTCGCCTGAGCGCATCGCCCCCAATTTTCACCTCGCTTTCAATCTCGTCATGGCCGCCTTGTCGATCGGGTTCCTGCCCGTCATAGGCCAGCTGTTGGAACGCGCCTTGCCGGCTGCGGTGAAGGAGCCGGCGGACGCACCGCGCTATCTCGATCCCAGCGAAATCTCCGTTCCCAGTCTCGCGCTCGTCAATGCGTCTCGCGAAGCCTTGCGCATGGCGGATGTCGCGCAATTCATGCTCAAGGGTTCCAAGGAGGTGTTCCAGACGGGAGACGTCACGCGTCTCGGCGAAATCCGAAAGACGGACGACACGATCGACAGCCTGTATCGGGCCCTGCGACAGTATCTGGCTTCCGTCAGTCAGCACGATCTGACGGAGGGGGAAGTGCAGCGGCTCCAGGAAGTGCTCGACTTCGCGGTCAACATGGAGCACGTCGGGGATATCGTCGAAACCAACCTTCTGACGATCGCAGCTCGGTGTAGCGAGAACCGCCTGCTGCTCTCAGACGAGGCGATGATCAACGTGCAGGAACTGCATGAGAAGCTCATCGATCACCTGACGTTGGCGATCAGCGTTCTCATGAACGGTGACATCGGCGCCGCGCGACGTCTCGTTGCCGAAAAGGAGCAGTTCCGGCAGGTGGAGCGGCTCGCAAACGAGCATCAGCTGCAGCAGGTCCTCTCGGGCAACTCCGACGAGCGCGCGCTCGGCAGCCTGTATCTGGACGTTGTGCGCGAGCTGAAGAGGATCGGAAGCCACATCGCGACGACCGTCTATCCCCTTCTCGAGCGGTCCGGCGACTTGCGGCAAAGCCGCCTGAACTAGAGAGCGGGCTTGTTCCGCATTGCTCCAGATGCGGACGGCAGCGAACGTCCTGGCTACGCGCCGGTTCTGAAGGAGCGCGGCGTGCAGCCCATGGTGCGTTTGAACGCGTTGCTGAAGGCGCTTTCAGACTCGTAGCCGAGCCCCGACGCGATCGCCGACACCGCGGCTCCTTGCTTCAGGCGCTCGGCGGCCAAAAGCATCCGCCAACGCTGGAGATAGCCGATCGGCGTCTCTCCGACCCGCTTGCGAAAGGCGAGTGCGAAGGCAGACCGCGACATCCCGGCGATCCGCCCGAGGTCCCTCAGCGTCCAGCGACGGGCGGGATCGGCGTGGAGGGCCTCGATCGCGGCCGCAAGCTGCGGATCGCCGAGGGCGAAGTACCATCCCGTGCCGCTTGTGGCCGCATCGTCCAGATGCAGGCGCAGGGCCTGGACGAGCATCATGTGCGCGAGATGCTGGGCGACCAGCGCCCCGCCCGCCTTTCGATCGCGCACCTCGCGCCGCATCTGTTCGACGAGCCAGAGCAGCACCGCCCGATCCGTCGCACCGCTGACGTGCACGAGAGCCGGAAGCCCGTCGAGAACAAGCGATGCCAGCCGCCCCTCGATGGCAAAGCGGCTGCCGACCAGGGCGAACGAGCCGCCCCCGTTCAGCGTCACGACGTCGCCCGCGACCCGCGGCGGGAAGATCGTGTCCGCATCGACGGGAATGGTAACGAGATCGCTCCCGAGGCGGAACGGACGCCCCCTCGGCAGGACGAAGCACTCGCCCGCCTCGATGCGGACGGGCTCCGTCAACCCGTCGACGCTCAGCCAGCACGAGCCCCGCGTGACCGCGTAGCACTTGATGCGCGCCATCGGATCCTCGAAGCGCACCGCCCAGTCGCCCCCTGCTTCGAACCCGGCCGACACCGAGCTTTGCGGCTTCAGGAGAGACAGGACCTCGGACAGCGGATCGGAGAGCATGTTGGACGATCTCGACGAAAGACTGGACGCTCTCGCATGGAGCGTCCGGTGTGAGAGCGGTACACCATTTCCGAAGGCCGCGCAGGTCGGCCAGGGGAAGGGTGGACGTCATGATCGTCGTCACAACGCCGACCGGTGCCATTGGCAGCCAGGTTTTGAAGACACTCGTCACTGCCGGGGAGCGCGTGCGCCTCGTCGCGCGCGATCCCGGCCGCATCCCGTCCGGATTGCAGGCGCGCGTGGAGGTGGTCGCAGGCTCGCACGGCGACGCGGACGTCGTGGACCGCGCCTTCGAGGGGGCACGGGCCGTGTTCTGGCTGCCGCCCTCCAACATGCAGGCGCGTCATCTCGACGACGTCTACGTGGGCTTCGCGCGTCCCGCCTGCGAGGCCATTCGGCGGCACGGCGTCGCCAACGTCGTCGGGATCTCGGCGCTGGGGCGCGGCACGCCGCTGGCTGACAGGGCAGGGCTCGTCACGGCCTCACTCGCCATGGACGATCTGATCGCGTCAACCGGCGTCGCCTACCGCGCGCTCGTCATGCCGTCCTTCATGGACAACATGCTGCGACAGGCCTCGGCGATCCGCGAGCGGGGCGAATTTCACTGGCCGGGCCCGGGCGATTTGAAGGCGCCGACCTGTGCGACACGCGACATCGCCGACATGGCCGTGAGGCTCCTCCGCGATCCGACATGGACCGGACAGGGCGAGCAGGCGGTCCTCGGACCGGAGGACCTGTCCCCGGTCGATCTGGCTCGGATCATGTCGGACGTGCTGGGCAAGCCCATTGCGTTTCGCGAGTTGGCGATCGACGACCTGCGCGCCTCGCTCGCACAGCGCGGCGTGTCTCCGGCGGTGGAGGAGGGCTATGCCGACATGATGTCGGCCAAGGCGGAAGGGCTCGACACCTTCGTCGTCCGCACGCCGGACAACACGACGCCGACGACCTTCCGGCAATGGTGCACGGACGTGTTGAAACCCGTCGTCGACCGTTGAAACGTCGATGCCGTCTTGGCGGCATCACCGGACCAGGCGGCGCGCCGATCTCGTCGGGCGTCCTGCCTTCGAAAGGATCGCCTGCGGTTGGCGATCGGTGTCACCCGTTCACGGGGCGACGGCTCGGAGACGGCCGAGCTTATGCCGCGCGAAAGCCGTCAGGCGCTCGATCTCGACGAAGATCACCGGGGTGATGAACAGCGTCAGCGCCTGGCTGACGAGAAGGCCGCCGACGACGGCGACGCCGAGGGGTTGGCGCAGTTCGGAGGAGACGCCGGTGCCGAGCGCGATGGGCAGGACACCGAGAAGCGCGCAGAACGTCGTCATCATGATCGGGCGGAAGCGCCGGAGGCAGGCCTCGCGGATGGCTTCCGGCGCCGTCCAGTCGTCCTCGCGGCGGAACTGCAGGGCGACGTCGATCATCATGATCGCGTTCTTCTTGACGATGCCGATGAGCATCAGGAGCCCGATGACCGCGATGATCGACAGGTCGAAGCCGAACCAGTCCAGCGCCGCCAGCGCACCGAAGGCGGCGGAGGGAAGGCCGGACAGGATCGTCAGCGGGTGGATGAAGCTTTCGTAGAGGATGCCGAGCACAAGGTAGATCACCACCACCGCCGCGCCGATCAGGAGGCCGAGATTGCCCGTCGCCTGCTCGAACACCTGGGCGGTGCCCGCATAGGACGTCGAGACCGTCGCCGGCAGGCCGATCTGTTGCTTGATCGCATCGAGCGCGGTCGTCGCCGTGCCGAGCGACACGCCGGCCGGCAAGTTGAAGGACAGGGTGACCGCGGTGAGCTGGCCGGCCTGGTTCACCGTCACCGGTCCGGCCTCGCGCGAGACACGGGCGAAGGCCGAAAGGGGAACGAGCGTTCCGTCCGCCGCCGGCACGCGGATGGCGGCAAGACGCGCCTGGGTCCAGGGGATGTCCTGATCGTATTCCAGAATGACGTCGTAGCTGTTGCCCGTGGACTGGATCTGCGCGGCCGTGAACGTGCCGAAGCCCGCTTCCAGGGCGTTGCGCAGGCTCTCAGCCGAAACGCCGAGCGCGTCGACGCGGTCCTGGTCGACGCTGATGCGCTGCTGCAGGCCGTTGTCCTGGAGATCGGTCGCGACGTCGACGAAATGCGAGGCGTCGGCGTGCATGGCGTCGAACAGGCGACCCGACCATTGTCGGGCGGCCGCGGAGTCCAGCGACTGGACCACGAGCTGGTACTGGCTTTGCGTCGAGCGGCCGCCGAAGCGCAGGCTCTGGACAGGCGTCGCGAAGCTCTTCAGCCCGACGATCGTGCCGAGCTCACGGCGTAGCGAGGCCAGCGTCTCCTCGAGGGGCGGGCGCTCGTCCTTGGGCTTCAGCTGCACGAACATGGAGCCGGCGTTGAACGTCGCGCCGGCCGGCCCGCCGCCGAGCGTCGACGTGACGAAGGCGACGGCGGGATCGGCTCGCGCCGCCGCAGCAGCCCGGGCCTGCAACGCGCTCATCGCCTCGTAGGAGATGTCCTGCCGGGCCTGTGTGGAGATGGTGAGGAGCCCGTTGTCCTCCTGCGGGAAGAACGAGTGCGGCAGCGTCGCGAACAGCGCCGCCGAGCCCGCGAAGGACAGGACGAAGATCGCCATGACGAAGCCGCGACGCCTCAGGCACCAGTCCACCATGAGACCGTATCTCAGGGTGGCGCGATCGAAGAGGCGGGTGAAGGCGGCGGCAAAGCCCTGCGTCGAAGCATGGGCCGCCGGCAGCCGCGCGGCGAGCATCGGCGTCACCGTCAACGAGACGAGCGCCGAGGCGAGGATGGACAGAGCGACGACGACGCCGAATTCGTTGAGGACGCGGCCGACCACACCGCCCATCAGAAGGATCGGCAGGAACACCGCGACGAGCGAGAGCGACATCGAGACGATCGTGCCCGCCACCTCGCCGCTACCCTTGAGGGCCGCCGCCATCGGCGTCATGCCTTCCTCCACGTGGCGCACGATGTTCTCGAGCATGACGATCGCGTCGTCCACCACGAGACCGACCGACAGGGTCAGCGCCAGGAGCGACAGATTGTCGATGGAGAAGCCGAGCACGTACATCGCGCCGAAGGTCGCCACGAGCGACAAGGGCACGGCGAGAGCGGGGATCAGCGTGGCCGAGACCCGTCCGAGAAAGAGATAGATCACGAGGATCACGAGGCCGATCGTGAGCGTCAGCGTTTCTTCCACGTCGGCGATCGCGGCGCTGATCGAGGTGGAGGCGTCGTTGACGACCTGCAGCTGGACGGAGGCCGGGAGAGACGCCTCGAGCTCCGGCAGCTTCGCGCGGATCGCGTTCACCACCTCCACCGTGTTGGCGCCCGGCTGGCGCTGCACGGCGAGGACGATGGCGGCTCGACCGTCGAGCCAGCTCCCCTGGTTGAGGTTCTCGACGCTGTCCGAGACCGCCGCCACGTCGCCGAGGCGCACCGGCACGCCGTTCGGCCGCGCGATCACCAGGGTGCGGAACTCCGCGGCGTTCGTGCGCTGCGTCGGCGTATCGATCGTGAGCGCCTGCCCGCCGGTCTGGATCGTGCCCGTCGGCGTCTGGCTGTTGGCGGCCGACAACGCGTCGGCGACGTCGGACAGGCTGAGCGAGCGGGCCGCCAGCTTGTCGGGATCGGCCCGGATGCGCACCGCATAGGTCTTGCCACCGTAGACCTGCGCCTGCGCGACGCCCTGGATGGTCGACAGAGCGGGAGAGACGACGTTCTCGGCGAGATCGTCCACCTCCGTCAGCGGCGTGCCGTCCGAGACGAGGTCGAGGAGAAGGATCGGCGCGTCGGCCGGGTTCGCCTTCCGATAGCTCGGCGGCGAGGTCATGTTGTCGGGCAGTTGCCGGGCGCTGCGGGCGATGGCGGCCTGGATGTCGGCGGCCGCCGCGTCGATGTCGCGCGTGAGGGTGAACTGCACGGTGATCTGCGTGTTGCCGAGCGAGGAGCGTGCGCTGATCGTGTCGACGCCGTCGATCGTCTCGAACTGTTTGATGAGCGGTGTCGCGACCGCGCTCGCCATCGTGTCGGGCGAGGCACCGGCAAGTTGCGCCGAGACGCTGATCGTCGGGTAGTCCGCCTGCGGCAGGGCCGCGACCGGCAGCAGGCGATACGCCGCGATGCCCGCGAGGAGCACGGCGAAGCAGAGGAGGATCGTGGCGACGGGCCGCCGGATGAAGAACCCGGAAACGTTCATGGGTTCGCCGCCTGCGGGCTCGTTTCGGCAGCCGTCACGCCGGCGGCCGGCGCGGGCGTCGCCGCATCGGCCGCGACCTTGACCCTGGCGCCGTCGGTCAGGCCGCTCTGCCCTTCCGTCACGACGCGCTCGCCCGTCTCGAGGCTGGCCGACAGGCCCGTGCGATCGTCGTTCACGAGGGCAACCTCCACCTTGCGAAGCGCGACCGTGCCATCGTCCCGGAGGACGTAGACGACGCTTCCGTCCTGGCGCGGTTGGACGGCAACCGTCGGTACGAGAACCAGCCCATCCCGCTCCCCGGCCTTGACGGTGACGGAAATGGCCTGGCCGGGAACGAGAAGGCCGTCCGGATTGTCGATCAGCGCACGCAGGGCGAAGGTTCCCGAAGCCGCATCCACGGCGTCGTCGATGAAGCTGACGCGCGCCTGCCTGCGCGCGACCTCCTCGCCCGCAGCCTTCAGCGACACCGTCAGCATGCCGGCGGCGAGCGCCTTCTGGATGAGCGGGAGATCCTCCTGCGCAAGGGTGAAACCGGCATAGATGGGAGAGGTCTGCGTCACCCGAACGATCTCGCTGCCCGGCGTGACGAGAGCGCCGACCGAGACCTGGAAGGCGCCGAGCCGACCATCGAAGGGAGCGCGGATCGTCAGCTTGTCGAGCACCACCTGATCGGCCTGCAGCGCCGCCCGGTCGACCTCCACCACGGCGGCCGCGACCTCGGCGGCGCTTCGGGCATCCTCGCCTTGCTGCGCGGTGAACGCACCGGACTTCAGGAGCGCCGCCGCCCGTTCCAGATCCCGGTTCGCCTGGTCGAGCGTCACCTGGTCGCGTGCCAGCGCGGCCCGGTCCTTCTCGATCTGCGCCTTCGCGACTCGATCGTCCAGGGAAACGAGACGGTCACCGCGCTTGACCGTGGCGCCGTCGGCGACGGCGACCGAGGCGACCGTGCCGGCCGTGTCCGAGGTCATGACGGTGGAGGCGGCGGGCAGGATCGTTCCGATCGTGTCGCGCAGGATCGGGAGCGCGCCGTCCTCGGCCGTCGCCACCTCCACCGCGACCGGCGCGCCGCCGCTGCGTGCGCCCTGCGATCTCGATGAGGACGCACTCGACGTTTCGCTCGCCCCGCCCCGAAGGATCGATGCCAGGGCCTCCGGAGCGTAGGGCGCAAGCCTGTCGCGCTCGAAGGCGAACACGGCCGCAAGGACGCCGATCAGAAGCAACAGCCAGCGAACCATGGAAGCCGAACCTTCGACCGATGACGGGTGGCGACATAAGCCGTCCGGGAGATTGAGGAAGGCGAGCGGCTGCACGCAAGTGAATTCGCAGCAAGGAGGGCCCGCTCTCGGCCCTTGGATATCGCTATGTCGAGCTCGATCCGTCTCTTCCGTGGGTGATCCGCCCTTGGCGGCACGCGCACGACCGACGGAATGGTGCACCGGGCAGCGAAACCCCACGTCGATCGAACTGAAGCGCTGGTCCGCCCGCCGTCGATCTTTCACCCGCCCCGGCGATCGCGCACGGTGCAACGTCCGCTTCGCGGAACTCATCGGATGTCGGCGGGTCGTTTGCGGCCGGACCGCTTCGACGAACCGCTTGCGTCAAGCCGCCCGCGCTGACGGACGCAGGCTGGCGTCTTGTGTCGAGCCTACGGTGAAAGTGTCAGTCGCTCTTGGCGACGACGTGCTGAGGCTTAGCGTGAACCGCCACAAGCGCGGGTGCCACCACGGCGACGGCGACGAAGGTGGTTCGCTGGCTGGCCGTCATGCGCCGGAGACGCCGGCCCTCCTCATTCCGAGTAGTTCCGACGCTCGATGTCGGCAAGAAGGCCATTCTCCCTGGGCTCCCAGCCGAGTGCGTCCCTCGTCCGACGAGACGAGGCCGGCCCGTTTCCAGCGACCCAGACGGCCAATCCGCCGAAGTGGGCCTCGGCCTCCTCGCGCGACATCGACCGCGCTGGGACACCGACCTGCCGGCCGATCGCCTCGGCGATCCGCTGGAACGGGATGCCTTCCTCGGCGATCGCATGGAACGCTTCTCCGCAGGCGCCGCGCTCGAGTGCAAGCCGATAAACCCGCGCCGAGTCCAGACGATGGACCGCCGGCCAGAGATTGCTTCCGTCCTCGATATAGGCGGACACGCCCGTCTTGCGGGCTACGGCCGCGAGCATAGGGACGAACCCGTGGCGCTCGCGCTGGCCATGCACGGAGCGCGGATTGCGAACGACGGAGGCGTGGATGCCGCGCTCAGCCAGCGCGAAGGCCGTCTGCTCGGATGCACGGGGGAAGGCAGGGTCGACTGGAGGCCGGGCGCTCTCGTCAAACACTTCTCCCTTCGGCATCAGGAGGACGCCTCCGGTGACGACGATGGGACGGCGGGAGCCTTCAAACACGTCCGCGAACGTCTCGATCGCGCGGCGTTCCTCCTCGGCCAGTTTGACGATCTGCGAAAGGTCGAGGCCGAAGGCCGTGTGAACGATGCCGTCGGCCTCCGACGCTCCGGCCCGCAACACGTCATGGTCGGCGCTCGTTCGTGCGGAGGGCGATCAAGACTCGACCGTGAGCGTGCTCGCCGAAATCGTCCTTGGTGTGATCAGAGAACGGCTTGTGACACTCTGATCCGGCGAACTCGTGGGGAAGCGGACGGACGGCCTTCGGGCTCGTGAGCGCAGCAGCGGCCGGTCAACTCGCAGCGGAACTTGCGAAGACCGCCCCGTGGCGGCGCCTGTCGTTCGTCGGTCGACGGCCCCTTCGGCCACTCGGTCTATCCGAAACGACTGCTGCTGTAGGGTGCGGGGTCGACGAAGGGCGCAGCGCCCGTGAGGAGTTCCGCCAGAAGGCGGCCGCTGGCGGGACCAATCGTCAGCCCGTGATGAGCATGCCCGAAATTGAACCAGAGCCCCTTGTGGCGATGGGCCGGGCCGATGACGGGGCGCATGTCCGGCAGGCAGGGGCGGTGACCGAGCCAGGGCGATGCCTCGACCGGCTGACCGAGCGGCAGCAACTGCCGCGCCCACCGCTCGGCATGGTCGATCTGACGGGCATTCGCCGGGCGGTCGGACTGGGCGAACTCGATGCCGGTGGTGAGGCGGACGCCCTGGCGCATCGGTGCCAGCACATAGCCGGCCTCCTCGTCGACGACCGAATGATGGAGGGCGACCCCGGCCGGCAGGCGGTAGTGACGATGATAGCCGCGCTTGATGCCGAGCGGGATCGCATAACCGAGGCGGCGGAAGATCGAGCCCGCCTTCGACGCCAGTGCGACGACGGTGTCGGCGGCCTCGATCCGCCCCCACTCCGTCTCGACGGACCAACCGGGTTCGGTCTTGGCCAGGCTCGTCGCCTCGCCCCGGAGGATCGTGCCGCCGCGCTCTGCGAAGAGCCCTGCATAGCGCCGGGTCAGTTCGCCGGGATCGGTGACGGTCTTGGGATCCAGCCAGTGGATCGCGCCGAAAACGCCCTTGGTGCCGGTCGCGATCGACGGTTCGAGGCCGGCGAGGCCGTCCGCGTCGAGAACCGTCATCGCCAGGCCGTGCGGCGAAAGGGAGGCTGCCTCGGCGGCGGCGGCCTCGAAGCGCTTCGGCGTCCGGTAGGCGGCGATCCAGCCTTTCGCCCGGACGAGGTCGCCGGCACCGGCGGCCTCGATCAGCGCGTCGTGCTCGACGACGCTGGCCTCGATCAGCGGCAGCATCGCCTTCGTCGCGACCGCGAGATTGCGCGGCGAGGACTGACGCCAGTAGCGAAACAGGAAAGGCGCGACATGCAGGAGGTCGCGCGGATCGTAACGCACATCCGACGAGCGGTTGAGCGCATAGCGCAGCACGGTCGCGAGGCTGCGGGGGAAGGCGTAGGGCACGACGCTGGAGCGCTCGATCAGCCCGGCATTGCCATAGCTCGTGCCTTGGCCGGGCTCGCCTTTATCGACCAGGACCACGTTGCGCCCGCGCGCCTGCAGATGCAGCGCCGCCGACACACCGACGATCCCGGCCCCCAACACGATGACGTCGGTCTTCATGCGCTCACTTCAATCGGATGGCTCGCGCCGGGGGCAGCGGCGCTCTTTCCCTCAATAGATGTCGAAGGGAAAGTACTTGCTGACGATCTGCCCATAGGTGCCGTTGGCGACGATCGCCTTGATCGCGGTATTGAAACGCTCCCGCAGGGCGTCGTCGCCCTTGCGAACTGCGATGCCGGCCTCGGTCGCGGTGCCGGGCACGTCGCCCAGAAGCCGGCAACAGTCCTTGCCCGCCTTGTTCAGCCAATCGACCACGACGAACTTGTCGGAGATCATGGCATCGAGACGCCCGTTCAAGAGATCGGTCGCGGCGTCGTCCTGCGCCGGATAGAGCTTCACGTCGACGCCGGCCTTGGCGTAGACGTCCTCGGCGTAGTTGGCCTGCGTGGTCCCGGCCTGGGCGCCCACCGTCTTGCCGTCCAAGTCTGCGGCGGCGACGCCCTCCAGCGGGCTGTCCTTGAGCACGGTGACGGCGAGCGGCGTCGTGTAATACTTGTCGGTGAAGTCGACCTGTTTCTTGCGCTCCTCGGTGATGCTCATCGAGGCGACGATCGCATCGAACTTGTTGGCCATCAGAGCCGGAATGATCCCGTCCCAATCCTGCGCAACGATGGTGCACTCGGCCTTCATCTCGGCGCAGAGGGCTTTTGCCATATCGACGTCGAGGCCGGCGAGCGAGCCGTCCGGTTGCACGAAGTTGAAGGGAGGATAGGCACCTTCGGTGGCGATGCGGATCACCGCGTCGTCGGCGACGGCCATTCGGGTGAGACCGAGAAGGGCAAGCGCGGCGGCAATCAGGACCGACTTCATGGTTCTATCTCCCAGAGGGTGGAGGGCGGTGTGGGCTGGAGCGTCTTCGATATCGGCCGCGCTTCGACACGGACTGGGAGAGGCAGAACGGTGGTATGCCGAACGAGGCTGCCGGAATCGCCGACCCGGCGCAAGGGCCATGACGAAGGCCGGGCCTCAACCCGCAAAAGCCGCGAACGGCCGCCGCCCGCTTGGCGGAAATGCCGTGCAAATGGTCCCCGAAAAGAGCCTCGCCGAGCGTCGTCGACGAGATGGCGCGTGGGATCTCATCTTCCGGCATCGTCCGGATTGTTCTGGCTCTCGCGAGGTGGTCCTCCGGATGTAGGCTCGCGGTCCGATGGACGACGCGAGAAGGACCACCGCGATCTGACCCCACGACATCGTCGGCCCGGCTCGCCGTCGCGGCCCACGCTGCCATTTATCCGCCGGGGAACAGGGTGCCCGAACCGAGCGCCGCCACCGCGGGAGGAACATCCATGCCTTCGCCCGTCCGACATCCCGAGCGTCATCTCGTCTCCCGCATCGGCTGGCTGCGTGCCGCGGTGCTCGGCGCCAACGACGGCATCGTGTCGACGGCGAGCCTGATCGTCGGCGTCGCGTCCGCGTCCGCGGCCCCACGCGACATTCTTCTTGCAGGCACGGCGGGCCTCGTGGCGGGCGCCATGTCGATGGCGGCGGGCGAGTACGTCTCTGTCAGCTCGCAGTCCGACACCGAGCGGGCCGATACGGAACGCGAGCGCCGGGAGCTCGCCGAGCAGCCCGAGGAGGAAGCGCGCGAGCTGGCCGGGATCTACGAGGCACGCGGACTGGAGCCCGCTCTTGCCGCCGAGGTCGCCCGTCAGCTCATGGCTCGCGATGCGCTCGGCGCCCATCTTCGGGACGAGCTCGGCATGGCAGAGGAGACCGCAGCGCGGCCGATCCAGGCGGCGCTGACCTCTGCGGCGACGTTCGCCGTCGGCGCCGCCCTTCCGCTTGCAGCGGCGTCCTTCGCACCGACCACCCTCTTGGTGCCGGCTGTGTCGATCGCCTCGCTCCTGTTCCTGGCGTTCCTCGGCGCGATCGGTGCCAGGGCCGGCGGGGCTGACGTTCTGAAGGCCACGGCGCGCGTCGCCTTCTGGGGTGCGCTGGCCATGGCCGCGACAGCGGTGATCGGCGCCCTATTCGGGACGCAGGCGACTTGATGCGAAGATCCGGATCGGTCCTTCCGGTTGTCCTGCCGGCATTGGCTGGGCAAAGCCGTTTGCTTCGCGTTGTCTTGGGTCCTGCTTGATGGCGGCATCCATCGCGCCGGTCGGACACCGGCCGCTCCAGATGGTTGCGCCTGCGTCCGGGCAAGTGCGGGAAGGGTCATGCCGGAGAGGCCGGCCAGGAGAAGGGATGCGGTCAGGAGCATCGTGCGCATGGGGCGCCTTGCTTGGCGATACACCGACAAGCGGGCAAGCGGCGAGGCGGTTGCGGCTATACGAAAGCGTATAGGAGTTCCCCTCCGGCACCTTCGCGAGAGATGCGGTCCACGCCCGGCCACGGCTCGTTCGTCACCAGATCCGCATGCGGTTCAGGAGGCCGTCGCGCCGGATGAACTGGTGGTTGAGGGCGCCCGCGACGTGCAGCGCGGTGAGCGCGAGAATCGCCCAGCCGATCGTTGCGTGAATCTCGAAGAGCTGGTCGCTCCGGTCCTCGTTCATCGTCACGAGATCGGGCAGCGCGACGCCGAAGAAGCGGATCGTGTCGCCCGACAGCGCCGAGGCGTACCAGCCGACAAGCGGCATGGCGACGAGGAGCGCGTAGAGCGTGGCCTGCACCAGCGTCGCCAGACGCATCTCCCAGCGCTGCGTGTCGCCGGGCAGCGGCTCGATCGGATGGGTCACGCGCCAGACGATGCGCGCGGCGACGACGACGAGGATCAGGAGGCCGAAGGACTGGTGCAGGGCGACCAGCGACGCGCCGGTGTCGCTGGGGCCGAGTGCGTCGAAGGTCCAGGCGAGCCCGAACATGAGGACGAGGAGACCGGCCGTCAGCCAGTGCAGCGTGCGGATGGTCATGGCCAGTGGGCGGGGTCGCGCAACGCCGGAGTGCTCGGCGCGAGAGGTTACGAACATGTATAGTTCCTTGAATTGTCATTCAGTATCGGAGCCTACAATACTCAACCTACGAAGACCGGGTCAAATAAACCGCGCCTTCAAAACCGGAGTAGGAAAATGAAGTTTAGTAAGCTTGCTGCGGCAGCGGCAGTCCTTGCCGTCCTCGGCCCCGCCTCCGCCTTCGCCGCCGAGACCGTCTCGGTGCAGCTCGTGGGCGAACGCGGCGGCCAGATGGCGATCAAGCTCGACAAGACCGAAGTGCCGGCCGGCGAGGTGACGTTCCAGGTCGCCAACGTCGCAGCCAACACGCCGCACGAGATGGTGGTCATCAAGCTCGACAAGCCGGGCGAGACGCTGAAGGTCGATCCCGCCAAGAACCGCGTCGACGAGAAGAAGCTGATGAGCATGGGCGAGGTGTCCGACCTCAAGGCAGGCCAGTCCGGCAAGCTCACGGTCAACCTGAAACCCGGCGCCTACCAGCTGATCTGCAACATCAAGGGTCACGTCGCGGCCGGCATGGTCGCCACGTTCACCGTCAAGGCCTGAGCCCAAGCCGCCGCTCTGGGGGAAGAGCGAGGTCTTTCCCCCGGGGAGGCGGCGAGGCCGGTCTTCGCAGGGACCACCGCGCAACTGCAGCGGAAGGCCAGGTCCTCGGTGAGGGTTCTGGCCTTTTCCCGTGACACCCCCGCAAGTCCCGACCTCCGTCCGTGGCGGGGCTCTCGTTCGACGAACGGTGCCTTCAAAGCGGCCGCACGTCTCCAGTTCGGCATTCGGGCGCCGGGGCGGCCGAGCGGGAGCCCGCCGCCCCGGCGTATCAGGCTGCCATCGGCGCGTGGCGACGGTGGCCCTTCACGTCGAAGCGGTCGAGCATCATGACCTTGTCTCAAACGCGCACGAAGTCACGCCGGAAGCGCTCCTCCCCATCGCGGCCTGCATAGACGTCGCAGATCGAGCGGAGCTGGGCGTTGGACCCGAACACGAGGTCGTTTCGCGAGGCCGTGAAACGCCGCTCGCCGGTCTCGCGATCCGCGAGTTCGAAGGTCATGGCGCCCTCGTCGAGCTTTCGCCACTCGAGGTCCGTGCTCAGGAGGTTGCGGAAGAAGTCGGTCGAAAGCACGCCCACCCGGTCCGTGAAGATGCCCTGGCCCGAGCCGTCGTGGTTGGCGCCGAGCGCGCGCAGGCCCGCCGTCAGCACCGTCCATTCGGGGGCCGTCAGCGTCATCAGGTTGGCCTTGTCGAGGAACATCTCCTCCGGCGAGACACCCGTCGCGATCGCGCCGAAACCCTCGTCGACATAGTTGCGGAATCCGTCCGCCACCGGCTTCAGCCAGGTGAACATCTCGATGTCAGTGAGGTCCTGCGTGGTGTCGACGCGCCCCGGCGTGAAGGGCACCGGTAGTTCGCCGCCGGCCTCGCTCGCGGCACGCTCGACCGCCACGCAGCCGCCGAGCACGATGAGGTCGGCCAGCGACACGCGCTTGCCGTCGCCGCGGCCCTCGTTGAACGCGATCATCACGGTGCGCAGCGCCGCGATCACCGGAAGGGTCCGGCGGTTGACGGCCCAGTCCTTCTGCGGGCTGAGCGCCAAGCGCCCGCCGTTCGCGCCGCCGCGCTTGTCGCTGTCGCGATAGGTGGAGGCCGCCGAGAAGGCGGTGAAGGCAAGGTCCGAGACCGACAGGCCCGTATCGCGGATGCGCGCCCTCAGGTCGGCGATCTCGGCCTCGCCGACGAGATCGTAGTCGCGCTCGGGCAGCGGGTCCTGCCACAGGAGCCCGTCCTCGATCGTCACCTCGGGGCCGAGATAGCGGTGCCTCGGTCCCATGTCGCGGTGGGTCAACTTGTACCAGGCCTTGGAGAAGGCCTGCGTGAAGGCGTCGAAGTCGGCGAGGAACTTCTCGCAGACCTTGCGGTACTCGGGATCCACCTTCAGCGCGATGTCGGTGGTCATCATCATGAGCGGGTTCATCTGCCCCGCGACGTGCGCGTCAGGGGTCTTCGGCGCGTCGGGATCTTCGGGCGTCCATTGGATCGAGCCGGCCGGGCTCGTCGTCTTTCTCCATTCGAAGCGGAAGAGGTTCTCGAGATAGCTGTTGTCCCAGCGCGTCGGGTCGGGGGTCCAGGAGCCCTCGATGCCGTTGGTCATCGTGTCCTTGCCGTGGCCGGTCCCGCGCGGGTTGTGCCAGCCGAGGCCCATCGCCTCCATCGGCGCCATCTCGGGCGGCGGGCCGATCTCGCGGGACGGCGTCATGCCGTGGCTCTTGCCGAAGGCGTGGCCGCCGGCGATGAGCGCCACCGTCTCCTCGTCGTTCATCGCCATGCGCGTGAAGGTGATGCGGATGTCGCGCGCCGCGCCCATCGGGTCGCCGTCGCCGTTGGAGCCCTCCGGGTTGACGTAGATCAGCGCCTGGTGGGAAGCGGCGAGCGGGTTCTCGAGATCGTAGTCGGGATCGCCGTTCTCCCCCCGCCAGCGCTTGTCGCGCGCGGTCATCTTCGAGACGTCGTCCGCCTTCTCCATGTCGAGGACCTCGGGCCCCCAATAGGTCGCGTTGTCGGCCTCCCACGCGTCGAGCCGCCCGCCGCCGAAGCCGTAGGTCGCAAGGCCCATGATCTTGAGCGCGCAATTGCCGGTGAGCACCATCAGGTCGGCCCAGGACAGCGCGTTGCCATACTTATGCTTGATCGGCTGGAGGAGGCGCCGCGACTTGTCGGTGTTGCCGTTGTCCCACCAGGACGAGATCGGCGCGAAGCGCTGCATGCCCGTGCCCGCGCCGCCGCGCCCGTCGGCGATGCGGTAGGTGCCGGCCGAGTGCCAGGCCATGCGGATCATCTGCGGACCGTAGTTCCCGTAGTCCGAGGACCACCACGCAACGGAGGTGGTCAGGAACGCCTTGATGTCGCGCTTCAGTTCGGCAAGATCGATCTTGTTGAATTCGGCGGCGTAGTCGAAGTCCGGGCCGAGGGGATCGGCGGCCAGTCCGTTCTGATGCAGGACCTCGACACGCAGGCGATGCGGGTACCAGTTCTCGAGCGTCGGCCGGCTGCCCTCTGCTCCGCCGATCCGATCGCCGCCGAAGGGGCACTTTCCCTCCATCCTGTAGCTCTCGGTGTTGGTCTTGTCGTTCGACAGATGGTCCATGGCCGCGTCCGTTCCGTCAGCAAGCGTCGCGCTCGAGACCGTGCTCGCGATTGCAGGACGGTATCCGTCGCAACCACGTGCCACCACCGTCGAGCCGACTTCGATAGGTGGGTACGGAGATGGAGCAGACGCGGCCGCCCGCAATCAGCATTGCCAATCCGTATAGCGGAGGCGATGCGCCGGTGGATTTCGACGGGTAGAGGGCGGGGCTTCTCAACCCAAAGGCCACTTGTCCCGACCCCGCGCGAATCTTGCGCGCGTGATCCGCGGCCCTAGTTTCGTTCATGGGGACTGCCAGAGAAGAGCAATCGACATGCGGTTGACGTCACGATCGCGTTCCGTCGCCCCGTGGGCTCGATGGTTCGCCTGGCGCCCCGTCAAGGTATTCACCGGCGAACTTGGCCAAGCCTACCGCTGGCGGTGGCTGGGTTCGGTGCAGCGTCGGCGGCACAGCCGCGGTCACTGGCAATACATGGCGATAGAATCGGAACCGGCCGCGGCGCAGGCGCGACAGCCCGATCAGGGCAACCAACCCGATACGGGTTGAAAGAGCGATGCCGGTCGGCGTGGTGCGACGCCTCTGCGAAGGGCGCAAGGGTTCAGCGTCGCTGCGACGTTCGAGGCCTCCGCACGACCTCCGCTCCCGATGAAGAACTGTCGGCGACGGCGAAGCCCCCGGGGATCGCAGTGCCGCGGCAACTTGGAGAACGAAGCCCGTCATGCCAGGATAGCGGTGCTGCGGAAGGGCAACCTAACGGGCGCAGCACGCCCAACCGGAGGTCGTTCGGCTTCCGGTTGGGTTGCATCTCTCGACGCATTGGCAAGTCCTGCCCAGCGACGGCAGCCCCATCCGAATGTCGAGGGGCCCGGGCGCATAGCTGGACGTCCTGTTGGGGACGTCCAGCCATAGGCACCTGCCCGCGAAGGGACGGGAGCGGACAGGCGCTTCTCGTGAACCCGTGACGAGCACCCATAACTGTCGCGAGATGAATGGCAAATGAACGTTGTATACAGGTTTGTAATGTTTGCGGCTTCAGCGACCGTTACGCCCCGAGAGGCGGCCTGATCATAATAGAATATGACATCTGATTTCAGGTTATTGCGGCGAGCCTGAATCGAAGATTTCAAGCGCGACACACCCGGGCTTTCGAAACCTTCGAAGAGCCCACGCGTTTGGATCGTCGAAGGGCACGGTTTCCGGACGCGGCACGCTTGCGTGCTGTCTGGCCGCGCAAGGACTGGACAATGACTACCAACCCGAGCCTGGACGGTCGTGCTGCGGGGCGCGATTTCGATGGCAGCACCATGGGCGCGCGGCGGGAACGCGAAAGCGGCAAGCTCGGATGGTTCGTTGCCGCGATCCTCATCGTCGCGGCATTTTTCCTACTGGGCTACAACGAGCGACTGCCGATGGGGGCAGGGTCGGCCCAAGTCGGCACGGGCAACGACCTTTCGTTGCCTGGTGCGTCGCTTCCCTAGGCCTCGCCACCCAACTGACGATCTCCAGGTCGTCGATAGCCCGATCTCGCGACACCATTCGTCCTCTTCGGTCGGAGGAGCCTTCCGGCCTCCGCAACGTAACGACGGCGGTGGCTCATCTTCGATTTGCGGTGAGGTATCCCATTGCCGCAGACAAGTTCACGGCCCCGCCGCCGACATGGGGGTTGCCTGCGCCAGCGCCCGCGCAACGAAGATGCGCGAGCCCATCCCCTTGTCCCAGTCATTGGTGAAGATGAGAAGTTCGTCGGTTCCGGGACGGATCACCATGGACGTCGAACGCAGGTTGTGCCCCTTGTCTCGCCCCGGCAGGAGATACTGCCCCATCGGGAACCCCGACGGGTTGAACACCATGATGCGCCCTTGGCCGTGGAGTGCGACGTAGACGTTGCCGGCCGCATCGATCCGAAGCGAGTCCGGGCCGCCACCCACGAACGTGTAGACAACCGAGGAGCCGAACGGGGCGATCGTGGTCGGATCCGAAAGAGCCACGCGGTGCAGTTGCCCGCCGGCAAGCTCGGTCACCCACAAGGTCTTCTCGTCCGGGCTGAGACCGATGCCGTTCGCGATCCGCAGGTTCGGCACGACGAGGGTCGGCGCGCCGCCATCGGGACCGACATAGTACACGCCGCCGACGGGCATGCTGGAGCCGCCCTTGAAGTCGGTGAAGTAGAAGCCGCCCGCTTTGTCGAACACGAGGTCGTCGGGCAGGAAGCCGTCGTCCCGCGACACGACGGTTCGCAGATCCGAGCCGTCCGCCGCCATGGACACGACGGAGCCCCGGTCGGCGAAATCGCCGAGTTCGGCCATGTAGACCCGTCCATTCCGATGGACCGCGAGCCCCGCCGGGCGCAGGTCCGCGTCCGGCACGAAGCCCGTGAGCTCCTTCTGTGGGGTCAGGCGAAATACCGTGCCGCCGAACACCTCGCAGAACAGGAGGTCGCCCCGCGCATCGAAGGTCGGGCATTCCAGCTGCAGGCCTTTGTCCGAAACCTTGAAATATTCCCGCGCCTCGACGGACGGCAGATCGGCTTCGGCGGTCGGCAGGGGAACCGCACCACGAAGCGCCGGGCCGATGGTCAGGGCGGGGAGCGGGGCATCGTCCGCGGCTCGTGCGGATGGGGATGCCAGCCCCAGCGCCGCACCGAGCGTCAACATCACGATCAGTCTGGACACGGATTCCTCCCACATGGTTCCGATCTGCATCCGTCAGCCGATCAGCTTCAGGAACGCCGGGACGCTGAGGATCGCGGCGTAGTAGCCCATGAACTGCACGCCGGTGTTCATCCCCAGCACGCGGTTGAGCAGTCCGCCGACGAGGCCGACGGTCACGATGACGAGCAGGGCCAGGGGCCCGCCTTCCCAGAGGCCGATCACCAGGACAAGGCCGACGAACGTGGCGATGATGGCCTCGTGGCTGATGTGCTTGGCGACGAAGGCCGCCGCGCTTCTGGCGTGGTTCATCGCGAAGGGATAGGCGACGGCCGCTGCGATCGCGACCGCGACCAGACCCCAGACGAGAAACTCGGTCACCGACATCAGGGTGTGGAGGTTGTTGACGACGCCGCTTCCCGCATCGACCGTGAAGCGCGGCGGCGCGTTGAACAAGGGCGCTGCCGGTCCCGCCGCGACCGGGCTCAACGGGAGGCCGAAGGCGATGAGCGGGATCAGGGCTTCCGCGATATAGGTCGATTCCGTCACGCCGTTTCTGACGGCCAGGACGGATGTCAGGCGGTGGTAGGCCTGCTTCACGCGCGCCCCGACGATCTCGCCGGCGATGACGGTGACGGCGACCGGACTGAACACGAACGTGGCGCTGGTCACGGCGGCGGCGGTCGCCGTCATCGCCACCTGGCTCCTGTCGAGGACCCGGAACGGGTTGGGGAAGTAGCCGCCCCATCCCTTGACGTCCGGTGCCAGCGTAGTCCGACGCACCTCGGCGCGGTCCATGCGCTTGTTTTCGAGCGGCGACACGGCCGAGAAGAGCTCGGCGACCAGCGGTCCGACCGCGATGCCGAGGAAGTAGCTGACCCCGAGCTTCACGTCGTGGACGGCCGTAAAGCCCTGCAGCGCCACGATCAGGAGCGTGAACGGCACCAGGGCGACGACCGAGGCCCAACGGCCGGCCGAGAAGTAGGCGATGACGATCGCGGCGGCGATGAAGAGCCACGGCGCCGACGCGGTGATGTAGGTTCCGAACGGCGCCAGGATGACGGCGAACAGGACGGCCAGCGGGACTGCGATGAACGCGGAGATGACGGATCCCGCCAGCATCTTGCGCAGGGCCACGTGAGGCGCCCCGAGGTTGCGCAACGCGTTCGCCTGCTGGAGAAGCGGCAGGGCGAGCGTATCGCCGGGGATGCCGAGGAGGGCCGTGGGCACCGCATGCGTCATGTGCTTCGAGACCGCGGCGGCCATCCAGAAGGTGAAGATCGCCGCCGGCGGCGCGCCGAGCAGGACGATCAGGAGCGTCACCGGCGCGATGGTCGTCGTTTCGTCGGTTCCGGAGATGAGGCCGATTGCCGAGAACAGCACCGCTCCCAGAAGACCGAAGCCGAGAACGACCAGAATTTCGAACAGCAGACCGTCCATGTCACTCCACCTCCTTCTTGGCCGAGTGCCGGTCTTCGTAGGTCTTGAAGAGATCGTAGAGGCCGACCTCCCGCATCTCCTGCACCACGGCGGGCGGAAGCTCGGCCACCCGTCCGATGGGGCCCTCCTGCTCGAGCTGGTCGAGCACTTCGCGCTGCCACTCGGTTCCGGTCTGGGCCGCCTCCGATACGATGCGCTTGGGAGGAAAGATGCGGGCGCAGATCGCGCCGCTGGCGACAGATCCGAGGATCCCTCCCAGCATGGCGAGCGCCTTGCCTATGGCTGGCGTTGCCGCGAGCGGTGCCAAGATTGCCAAGGCCGCAAGATAGATCGCGACGCTCAACACGGCGCCGATCGCCATGGCCTTCCCAAGCTGGCGTCGCGAGACCACGTCGCCCCATACTTCCGCGAGTTGGCCATGCGTCGCCGTAGCACCTACGGCGTGCCGATCTGTCATCGATGTCCTCCCAAGTCCCGTCAGGTCACGCGCTGCCGTTGCTGCTCCTCCCGCAGCGACCGTCGCGCTGGTTTACTTTCGCAGCTCTGCGAGGATCTCCTCGGCCCGCGCGGCACGCACGTCGTGATCAGCCGCCAGTCTGCGGGCCACGGCGTCGATCTCCGGGCCCACGGCGCCTGCCCCGATCGCGATGTTGCGGGCATGAAGGGCCATGTGGCCGCGCTGGATGCCTTCGGTCGCCAGCGCCCGCAGCGCCGCCATGTTCTGCGCGAGGCCGACCGCGACGGTGACCTCCGCAAGCTCCGTCGCGGATGCGACGTTCAGGATCTGCAGCGCCGCCTGGGCGGACGGGTGCGTCTTCGTCGCGCCGCCGACGAGACCCAGCGCCATCGGCATCTCGATCGTGCCGACGAGCGTACCCTTGGCGCTTGCTTCCCATGTCGTCAGCGACGTGTAGCGACCCGAGCGGGCGGCATAGGCATGGGCACCCGCTTCGATCGCCCGCCAGTCGTTGCCCGTCGCCACGACGACCGGGTCCACGCCGTTCATGATGCCCTTGTTGTGCGTGGCGGCCCGGTAGGGATCGACCGCGGCGAACTCGTAGGCGTCCACGATCCCTTCGATCATGCGGCGCCCGGAAAATTCCTTCGTGGCGAGAGCGTCTTCCGTGATCTCGATGCGGGCGCGTGCCAGCCGCAAGTCGGCGAGATTGGACAGGATCCGCAGCCGGACCTCTCCGCCCGTGACGCGCTCGACGATGGGGGCGATCGCTTCCGCCATGGTGTTGACGGTGTTGGCGCCCATCGCATCGCGCACATCGACCAGGAGATGAAGGACGACCATCGGACCACGGGAGGTCGAGGGAAACACGTGAACCTCGATGGCGCGGCATCCGCCGCCGAACTTCACGAGGACGGGATCCTTGGCGTTGGCGGCGGCGACGATCTCGTCCTGCGCCGCCAGGATGGCCAGCCGTGCGCCATGGGGATCGGCGACGCCGAGAAGCTGGACCTGCGCACGCATGATCGGCGACGTGGACGATGTCTGGAAACCGCCGCAGCCGCGCACGATGCGCGCCATATAGGACGCGGCGGCCACCACCGAGGGTTCCTCGACCGCCATCGGCACCAGGTAGTCCCGGCCGTTGACCTGAAAGTTCGTGGCGACCCCCAAGGGCAGCTGGAACGTCCCGATGACGTTCTCGATCATGCCGTTGGCAAGCTCGATCGGCAGGGCGTCGGGAGCCCCGAGGGTCGATCGGGTCCGGTCGTCCACCATCGCGGCGTGCGCCACGGCGTCCAGCCGCTCGGCCGGCGTCATGTTGCGCATGTTCTCGATCCGCGACGTTGCGGTCTTCCTGAGCAAGGGCGTCCTCCCACGGATGCTTCGGCTTTGCAGTGATGCCAAGCTGTCCTAAACTCCTATGGCGAAGCAAGGGACGGTTTGCCGCTTAATGCACGGCACTGTCCCCAGACAGGCTTGGGACAATTGATGAAGCTGGTCGATACGATCGTTGCCCAGGTCGCCGGGCAGCTCGCGTCGGGTCTCTACCGCCCGGGGCAGAAACTCCCGTCGGTGAGGGGTGCGGCCGAGCAGTTCGGCATTTCCAAGAACACGATGGCGGAAGCCTACGACCGGTTGGTCGCGCGCGGTCTCGTCGTCGCTCGGTCGGGATCGGGCTACTACGTCTCCGAGATCCGCCCGTCGTCCGTTCCCAAACCGAAACCAGACGTGACGGAAGCCACGTCGATCATGTCGCTCCTGCGCGAACAACTCGATCAGAACTATCTGACGCGTCCCGGCGACGGTCGCCCGCCGGCGAACTGGACCGAAGACGCGGACATGCGGCGTATCCTGCGCACGAGCCGCAATGCCACGGCCGAAGTGGATTTCGGATACGGCAGTTCCTGGGGACTGGGCGCGCTGCGGGAATGGCTGCGCGTTTCCCTGGCGGAGCGGTCGATTGCGACCGAGGCCGACGGGGTGATGCTGACCAGCGGCGTCAACCACGGCCTCGATCTGATCATCCGGCATTTCCTGGAGCCGGGCGACACGGTCTTCGTCGACAGCCCCGGCTATTATCCGCTCTTTGCCAAGCTTCGCCTCGCCAAGGCGAACGTCGTTTCGATCCGACGTCTGGAGGATGGGCCGGACCTCGACGAGCTGAGACGAAAGCTCGTCAGCCATCGGCCGAAGCTGTTCTTCACGCAGAGTCAGGCCCACAACCCGACCGGCGGCACGTTGACGCCGACGCACGCGTTCAATCTCCTCCAGCTGGCCGAGGTGCACGACTTCCGCATCGTGGAGGACGACATCTTCGCCGACCTCCTCGCCCCGACGCTGCCGCGCCTTGCCGCCTTCGGCCAGCAACAGAGCGTTCTCTACGTGGGATCGTTCTCGAAGACGCTCTCCGCGAGCCTGCGCTGCGGCTACATCGCGGGCGCGCCCGCAACGATCCGCAGCCTGGTCGACCTCAAGATGATCACGATGGTGGCGACCTCGCTCCATGTCGAACGGGTCGTTCTGGAGATGATCGAGACCGGGCAATACCTGAAGAACCTGCGGCGGCTCCGGGGTTGGATCGAGGACGGCGCGAAGGCCACCGGCCAAGCCCTGGCCGAGGTGGGTCTCAACGTCTCCCTTCCCAAGGTGCAGGGCTTCTACATCTGGGTTCCGTTGCCGCCGACGATCGACGAAGCGGCGTTCTGCCGCCGGGCCGCGGCCGCCAACATCTTCGTGGCGCCGGCCAGCGTCTTTCATGCCGACCGCGACCATGCCGTCGAGCCGGCCATGCGCGTGAACGTCGCATACGGCGCCGACCCGAGGTTCTGCGCCTTCCTGCAGACCGAACTTTCGATCGACCACGGAAAAAGGATTGGCCAATGAACAGCGTTCGCTTGGTGGAGGTCGGCCCGCGGGACGGTCTGCAGAACGAGGCGGTTCCACTCGGCGTCGCCGATCGCGTTCGACTGATCGAGGGGCTGATCGACGCCGGGCTCGTCGTGATCGAAGCGGGAAGCTTCGTCTCGCCGAAATGGGTTCCGCAGATGGCCGGGTCTGCTGACGTCCTTTCGGCACTCGGACGTCGCGATGGCGTAAGGTTTCCCATGCTCGTCCCGAACATGAAGGGCTTCGAAGCGGCTCGGGATATCGGCGCCGAGGAGATCGCGATCTTCGCGTCGGCTTCTGAGAGCTTCTCCCGGAAGAACATCAACTGTTCGATCGACGAGAGCTTCGAGCGTTTCGCGCCCGTTCTCGACGGCGCCCGCGAGGCAGGCATTCGCGTCCGAGGATACGTGTCCTGCGTCATGGGGTGCCCATACGAAGGCGAAGTCGCACGCGCGGCCGTCGTCGACGTGGCCCGCCGTCTGTACGATATCGGCTGCTATGAAGTGTCGTTGGGCGACACGATCGGGGTCGGCACGCCGAACGTCGCGCGGGCCCTGGTGAAAGCGGTGGCCGAAGAGATCCCGATGGCCGCGATCGCGCTTCACGAGCACAACACCTACGGCCAGGCGCTCGCCAACATCCTGGCATGCCTGGAAGAAGGCGTGACGGTGTTCGATGCCTCCGTCGGCGGTCTCGGCGGCTGTCCGTATGCCAAGGGGGCGACCGGAAACGTCGCCACGGAGGAACTCGTCTACATGCTCGAAGGCATGGGGGTGCGGACCGGCGTCGATCTTCCGAAATTGTGCCGCGTCGCCGTCGAAACCTGCGGCAAGCTCGGTCGCCGTCCAGTCTCGCCAATCTCGACAATCCTGGCGGAAGTTCCCTCATAGCCTGCAGGTGGCCGCTTCGAGCGCCGCGCGGATCCCGCTGATTGACCGGTATGGGGCCCACGCTTCGGACCGCCGACAGGCGTGCGCCATCGTGCGCCTGACCGGCTCGATCGGGTGGTCTGCGGACGCTCGGCTGATGGGCGGTGATGGGTGCAAGCCGGCATCGAACACCGACAGGAGCCTGGCGGTTGTTTCATGCGTCGATCACCGGCAGCTCCATGTCCGTTTGTCTCGTCACCCATTGGCAAACTCTCGGGCCGCCTTGATGAAGGCGCTGAAGGCGGCCGTCGGGTTCTTCCTGCCTGGGTAATACAGCGCGAGGGGAGCGAGATCCGGGGTCCAGTCCTCCAGAACCCGCACCAGCCGGCCGGACGCGATGTCCTCGCGCACGTCCGCTTCCATCACGTAGCCGAGGCCTATCCCGTCCTGCGCCGCGATCCGTACGAGGCTCGGCTCGTCGAGGGTGATCGCGCCCTGCACATCGATATTCGACGCACTTCCGTTCTTCTCGAAGGGCCAGCGCAGAAGGGCACCGTTGGGCAGGCGGGCGCGGATGCAGCGGAACCGGTAGAGGTCGTCGGGAATGATCGGCACGCCGTGGGTGCGCAGGAACTCCGGTGAGGCGACGACGGCGTGATTGCGCCTCAAGCCGAGCGGCAAGGCGATCATGTCGCTCGGCACGAGATCGGCCGGCCGCAGGCCGAGGTCGAAGCCCGCCGCCACGATGTCGATGATCCGCCCTTCCGTGACGAGATCGATGTGCACCTGCGGATAGCGCCGCAGGAACCGGAGGACGAGCGGCGCGATCACCTCGCGGGCGGCCGAGGCGAAGGCGTTGATGCGCAGCGTGCCTGCGGGCGTCGCCTGAAGCGACTGGGCCGCGAGCATCGCATCATGGATGTCGGCTACCGCCGGCCCCACTCGCTCCACAAAGGCTTGGCCCGCATCGGTGAGCGAGACGCTTCGGGTCGTCCGATTGAACAGGCGGACCCGCAACCGCTGCTCGAGCTTTGCCACCGCGCTGCTCAAGGCGGTCGTCGACATGCCAAGCTCCAATGCGGCCGCACGGAAGGATTTGAGGCGCGCGACACAGACGACGGCGTCGAGATCGGCAATCACGGATCGGGTCATTGTCCCTCCATTCGGCATGACACGTCCTGTTCTGTCCCGCTTATGACATCAACGGCATCGATCTAAGTTCGGGGTGTCGACACCCGGAGCGGGTCGTCGCCGCCCCATCCCGGTGGCGCCAAACGATCGGAAACACTCATGGCCATCAAACTTCCCCCTGCCATCGAAACCTACTTCGAAGCCGACGGCACGGGCGATCCCCAGGCGATCGCCGCCACGTTCACGACCGACGCAATCGTGAGGGATAAGGGCAAAACCCATCGAGGCCGGGACGCCACCCGCGATTGGATGGTCGAGGCACTCCAGCAGTACAGCTACACGGCGGAGCCCTTCTTCATCGCCGAAGAGAACGCAATGACCCGGGTGACGGCGCACGTCGTCGGCACCTTCCCCGGCAGCCCGATCGACCTGCGCTTCTTCTTCGTCCTCGCGGGCGACAAGATCGCCGAGCTGGAGATCACCGTATGAGTCCGTTTCTGTCCCTGGAGGGCCGTCGGGCTCTCGTGACCGGCGGCACGATGGGAGCCGGCGCTGCGACCGTCGCCCTGTTCAAGGAACTCGGTGCCCGCGTGCTGACGACCGCTCGCAGCAAGCCGGCGGACTTTGCCGGCGCGGCCTTCGTCGCAGCCGACCTCACGACCCCTGCCGGTGTCCAGGCCGTGGTCGAAGCGGTGGAGCGGGAACTCGGCGGGCTCGACATCCTGGTCAACGTTCTCGGCGGCTCCTCGGCGCCCTCGGGTGGCTTTGCCGCGCTCACCGACGAGGAATAGGACAAGGAGTTCGCGCTGAACTTCCTTCCGGCGGTCCGGCTCGATCGCGCGCTGATCCCCGGCATGCTGGCGCAGGGGAGGGGCGTCGTCGTCCACGTCACCTCGATCCAGAACCGCCTGCCGTTGCCCGAGGCGACCACAGGCTATGCCTCGGCCAAGGCGGCCCTGAACACCTACAGCAAGAGCCTGTCCAAGGAGGTGTCTCCGAAGGGCGTGCGGGTGGTGCGGGTCTCGCCCGGCTGGATCGCGGACGCCGGTTCGAACGGGCTGGCCCTGCGCATCGCCGAGGAGGCCGGCATCAGCTACGACGAAGCGATCCAGGTGATCATGACGTCGCTCGGCGGCATCCCGCTCGGGCGCCCAGCCGCACCCGGAGAGGTTGCTGACCTCATCGCCTTCCTGGCCTCGGATCGCGCGGCGTCCATCACCGGCACCGAGCACGTGATCGACGGCGGGACGGTTCCGACCGCCTGACGCGCTCGGTCGGCGCCTACGCCTGGTCGGCGGGCGTGTCCGAGACCGACCAGCCGCCGATATGGTCGTAGACGGCGGCGCGAAGCTGGTTGATCTCGCCGTTCAGTCTCGCCAGCACCGAGGGCGTCTTCCCCGATGCCTCGAGCAGCGCGTCGCCCAGACATCCTGCTCGAGATCGCAGAGCCTTTCCCTCATCGGTGAGGGCAATGATGACCTGTCGCCCGTTTGTCGGATCCGAGGTCCTCTGCACCAATCCGGCAGCGGCCAGCCGCTTGAGGATCGGTGTCAGCGTGCTCGACTCCAGAGCGAGTTGCTGGGCCACGGCACCGACAGTCTGGGCATCCCGACGCCAGAGGACGTTGAGCACCAGATACTGCGGATAGGTGAGACCCAACTCGTCGAGGAGGGGTTTGTAGGCACGCTGGATCGCGATCCCCGCCGAGTAGATGGCGAAGCAGAGCTGGTCCTCCAGCGGTACGGGCGGGTTGGCAGGCTCGGTCATTCCATCGTTCTTTCCGCAGTTCCCATCGATCATCGCCCTAAACGTATATCGCGATAACAATTTGCTGGACAGCAGGAAAAAGCTCTGTCAGATATGTATCGCGATAACAGTCACGCCCCCAAACGCTGTTCTCTTCGAAAGGTCTCAACCATGATCCCGACCCTGCTTAACGTCGCTCTCGCGACCGTCGCCACGATCGCCGTCGCCGGAACGCTGCCGGCGATGGCTCAGGCCAACGCCCAGCCTGTGAAGAATGTCGTCCTTGTCCACGGCGCCTTCGCAGATGGCTCGGGCTGGCGGGGAGTCTACGAGGACCTGACGGCACGCGGCTATCGCGTGACGATCGTCCAGAACCCTTTGACCTCGTTGGCGGACGACGTTGCCGCGGCACACCGGGCACTGGATCGCCAGGACGGCCCCGCAATCCTCGTCGGACATAGCTGGGGTGGCACGGTCATCACCGAGGCCGGCGTGCATCCGAAGGTGCGCGGCCTCGTCTACGTCTCCGCCTTGTCCCCGGACGCCGGCGAGACCACCGCCCAGCAGTATGCTGGATACACGACCCCGCCCGAGTTCGTGATCGAAACGGGAGAGGATGGTTATGGCTTCATCAAGCCCGACGCGTTCGCGGCCGGGTTCGCGGCCGATGCGAGCGAGGCCGATGCCGCCTTTCTGAGGGATGCGCAGGTGCCGATCAACATGTCGGTCTTCGCCACCAAGCTGGAGCACGCCGCCTGGCGCACGTTGCCGAGCTGGGCCGTGATCGCTACCGACGACAAGGCCTTCGACCAGCGGATGTTGCAGGACATGGCCAAGCGCACTGGCGCAAAGGTCACGAACGTCGCCGCCAGCCATGCCGTCTACCTGACCCAGCCGAAAGTGGTCGCGGATGTGATCGACGAGGCGGCTACGCAGACGGTGGGCAACGCGCGCTAGAAGGATCTGTCCCGGTTCCGTCGTCCGTAGCGGGCCGGGGCAGGCGCCCTTCAGGCATGTAGACGGGCGGCCACGACGAAACTCGGCCGGGGAGAACGGTGCTTTCTCCCGTCTCCTCCAACCATTGCCGAGGAGCGCAGCGCAGACGACGGATCCGGCAGGATCACTCCGGCTCTGCGTTCGAGATGATGACGGACGGCGGCGACGCCTGCGCAAGCGCCTTGGCGATGGACAGGCTCGATCTCCGCTTCGTGGAAACTGGCTCGCACCGTCGAAGGTCCGCGTGGGGACGTAGGTCGGGGAGCGCGTGGATCGATGCTCGGCCGGGTTCTTCCCGCAGCCGATGCAGAGCAGCCTCCAAGCGATCGGGTGGACGCGGATCCTGCGCATCCGCGTCCACCCTCTAGTCACGTCACGTCGGCCGGTCGTCCTACTGCAGCATTTCGGCCGGCAGGGCGGAGCCGTGGAAGCGCTGGTAGATCTCGTTGAGCTTGCCGTTCTTGAGGTTGGCGGCGACCCACTCGTCGAGCTTGGCCTTCAGTTCGGGTTCGTTCTTGCGCAGGCCGATCGCGAGATCGAAGGTGCGGATCACGAACTTCGGCTCGTAGGCGAGGTCCGGATTGCGCTGCCCGATCTGGTTCACGAGCGTCGCGGAGGTCGCCACCATCTTGGCCTGTCCGCTGACGGCGGCCGTCACCATCGTGGCGTCGTCGTCGTAGCGGGTGACGGTGAAGCCCTTCTCGGAGGCGAGGCCCGTCAGCTCGGTGTCCTGCGTGGTGCCGCGGGTCACGGTGATCGCCTGGCCCCGCACGTCGTCCCAGCCGGCAATTTGCGAAGCCTTCGGCGCGCCGACCACCGACTGGAGCGCGGCGTAGGGCTTGGAGAAGTCGATGACCTCGGCCCGCTGGGGCGTGACCGACAGGGTCGAGATCACGATGTCGGCCTTGTTGGTCTGAAGGTTCGGGATGCGCGTCGCGCCCGTGGTCTGGACGAACTCGAGTTCGAGGCCCCAGTCGGCGGCGAGGAGCTTGGCCGTCTCGACGTCGGAGCCCGTCGGCTGGAGGTTGGGGTCGAGCATGCCCGACGGCGGGATCGCCATGTCGGTCGCGACCCGGATCTTCTTGGCGGCCATGATGTCGGCGAGCGCATCGGCTGCGGCCGGCGCGACGCCGGCGGCAAGCGTTGCGAGAACCGCGGCAACGGCGGTGAGCGTCTTCAGCTTCATGGGGTTCCTCCCTCGATGCGGCGGGTTCTGGGTCGCCCCGCCGTCACAGTTCTTCGGCGACGAAGTCGCGCAGCTCTGGCGTTGCCGGCCGGTCGAGAATCCCGGCCGGTCCGTGTTCGTGGATGCGGCCCTGGTGCATGAACACGACCTGGTCGGCGATGCGCCGGGCGAAGTTCATCTCGTGCGTCACCATGATCATCGTCATGCCGCCGGCGGCCAGGCTCTCGATGACGCGCAGCACTTCGCCGGTGAGCTTAGGATCGAGCGCCGAGGTCACCTCGTCGAAGAGCATGACCTTGGGCTCCATCGCCAGCGAGCGGGCGATCGCGGCGCGCTGCTGCTGGCCGCCCGACAACTGCTCGGGATACTGGTCCGCCTTCTCGGCGAGGCCCACCTTGGCGAGAACGCCCTCGGCCACCGCCCGCGCCTCCGCCTTGGCCATCTTCTTCACCGAGCGGGGCGCCAGCATGATGTTCTCGGCGATCGTCAGGTGCGGGAAGAGGTTGTAGCTCTGGAAGACGATGCCGACGTCCTGCCGCAGCCGCCTGAGGTCGAGCTTCGGGTCGTCGACCCGGTGCCCGCAGACCTCGATCTCGCCGCTGTCGATCACCTCCAGGCGGTCGATGCAGCGCAGCGCCGTGGACTTGCCCGAGCCGCTCGCCCCGATCAGCGCGACGACCTCGCCCTTCTCGACGCAGAACGAGACGCCGTGCAGCACCTGGACGGACCCGAAGCTCTTCCTGACGTCCTTGAGGGCGACGATGGGCATGGCTGTATCCTGGGTGGGAGCCGCGGTCATGCCGACAGCGCCTTGAGGGTGCGAAGACGCGCCGCGCCGCGCTGCTCCAGCCGGCGGCTGAGAAGCGACACCGGGTAGCAGAGGCAGAAGTAGAGGGCGGCGACGATCACGTAGATCAGGAAGGGCTCGAAGATCGAGTTGTTGATGAGCTGCCCTGCGCGGGCGAGCTCCACGAAGCCGACGACGGAGGCGAGCGAGGTGTTCTTGATGATCTGGACGCAGAAGCCGACGGTCGGGGGCGTCGCGATGCGGATCGCCTGCGGCAGGATCACCTGGAACATCCGGCTGGTCTTCGACAGCGCCAGACACTCGGCCGCTTCCCACTGGGCTTTCGGCACCGACTGGAGGCAGCCGCGCCAGATCTCGCCGAGATAGGCGCCGACATAGATCGTCAGCGACAGGCCGGCCGCCAGCAGCGGCGAGATCGAATAGCCGAGCGTCGGCAGGCCGAAATAGGTGATGAAGAGGATGATGAGGAGCGGCGTGCCCTGCACCACCGTGACGTAGACGCCGGTGACGACCCGCAGGGCACGCCAGGGCGCGGTGCGGCCGAGCGCGACGAGGAAGCCGACGACGCCTCCGCCGACGAAGGCCATCAGCGACAGCACGAGCGTCCACAGGGCGCCGGTGAGGAGGAACTGGAGGTGGCCGAGATTGACGGCGGTGTTCATGGCCGCGTCCCCTACAGTGCCGTTCCGAGGCGTCGCAGCCGCGGAAAGATGAGGAGGCCGAAGAGCCAGAAGACGAGGCGCATCACGAGCGACAGCGCGAGATAGAGGACGGCGGCCACGAGGAAGGTCTCGAAGGGGCGGTAGGTCTCGGACTGGATGAAGTTGGCGGCGGCCGTCAGTTCCTCGACGGAGATCTGCGAGGTCACGGAGGAGGCCAGCATCAGGAGGATGAACTGGCTGGTGAGCGAGGGGTAGACGCGCTCCATCGCCGGGCGCAGCGCGACGTGCCAGTAGGCTTTGGGCTTCGACAGGCCGAGGCATTCGGCCGCCTCCCACTGTCCCCGATGCACCGAATCGAACCCGGCGCGCATGATCTCGGCCGTATAGGCGCCGACATTGATGGTCAGCGCGATGATCGCGACGGTGACGGCGGAGAACGAGAAGCCGAGGCTCGACAGCCCGAAATAGACGACGAAGATCTGGACGAGGAACGGCGTGTTGCGGATGCTCTCGATGTAGACGCCAGCCACCCGAGATGCCCAGCGCAGGCTCGACCGCCGGGCGATCGCGCAGGCCGTGCCGATCAGGAAGCCGGTCAGCGTCGTTACCGCGGCGAGCTGCACGGTGAGGAGAAGCCCGTCCTGCAGCATCTGCCAGCGGGCGAAGATGGCGGTGAAGTCGAGGCTCATGGCCGCCCGTCCGGCGCGCCGGCGGCACGCTGCCCCGTCATCCGGTCGTAGACGCGGAACAGGGCCTGATTGCCGTTGGCGCCCTCGCCATGCGCCTTGGCCTCGAGATACTGCGTGGTCACGAGCGAGGTCGCAGGCAGCGGCACCGAGCGCGCCTGCGCCATCTCGAGCGTCAGGCGCAGATCCTTCAGCATCAGGTCGATGCGAAACCCCGCCCCGGTGTCTCCCGCGATCATCGACGGCCCGAGCTTGTCGAGCATCCAGGACGAGGCCGAGCCGCCGAGCAGCACCTCGCGCATCTGGTCGAGATCGACCCCGCAGGCACGGCCGAGCGCCAGCGCCTCGCAGATGGCCTGAAGGTTCACGCCGCAGACGAGCTGGTTGCAGAGCTTCACCGTCTGGCCGGCACCGCTTGCGCCCACGTGCGAGATCGTGGTCCCCATGGCCGACAGGACGGGCCGAACGCGCTCGAAAGCCTGCGCGTCGCCCCCCACCATGATCGAGAGCGCCGCATTCTTCGCGCCGATCGGGCCGCCCGACACGGGCGCGTCGAGCATGGAGATGCCGGAGGCGGCGAGACGCTCCGCCATGGTGTGCGTCGCCACCGGCGAGATCGTGCTCATGTCGACGAGGACGGTGCCCGGACGCATCGTCTCGACGAGACCGCCCGGGCCGAGGGCCACCTCCTCGACATGCGGGGTATCGGGCAGCATGGTGACGACGACGTCCGCGCTCGCGCCGACATCCGCCACGCTCAGCGCGGGCCGGGCCCCGATCGTCGCCAAGGCCTCGACGGCCGCCGGATCGATGTCGTGGGCGGTGACGACATACCCCGCCTCGACCAGGTTGCGGGCCATCTCGCGGCCCATCGTGCCGAGGCCGACGAAGCCGACCCGCATCGCGTCTGTGTCGTTCATCCCTGACCTCCTCCCGAAGTCGTCGTCCGATGGGTCAGTCCGCGGTTTCGAGCTGGGCGAGCTTGTCGACGCGACGCACGAAGTCCTCGTTGCGGTCGAACTCGGCGGCGAAGAAGGCGTCGACGAGGTCGTTGGCGAGCCAGGGACCAACGATCTGGGCCCCGATGCACATGACGTTGACGTCGTCGTGCTCCACCGACTGGTGGGCCGAATGGACATCGTGGCAGACGGCGGCGCGGATGCCGCGGATCTTGTTGGCCGCGATCGCGGCGCCGACGCCGGTGCCGCAGACGAGAAGGCCGCGCTCGGCCTCCTTGCCGCGCACCTTGTCGCAGACGAGCCGGGCGATGTCGGGGAAGTCGACCGGGTTCGGATCGAAGCTGCCGACGTCCTCGATCTCGTGGCCCCCGGCCTTCAGATGCTCGATCACCTCAGCCTTCAGCGGAAAGCCGGCGTGGTCGCTGCCGATGACGATCTTCATGGGTCGTTCCTTGGGTTCTGGCCGTTCGGAGGAGCTGGGTGCGGGGCCGTGCCCCGACGCTCCCTCATGCGTTGTGCGGTCTCGATCATGGTCGCCCGGCGCCGGAACTCGGCGCCGATCTCGAAATGTCGGGTGAGGAGGTCGTCGGCCTTCGGCGCGTCCCGGTCGACGACGGCAGAGAAGATCAGCCGGTGGTGATCGATCAGGAACTCGTCGATCCCCTCGATCCGGATGATCTGCTCGCGGCGGTCGAGATGCGAGCGCATCATCAGGGCCGAGAGCGAGCCGTAGATGCTGACGAGCGTCGGCGAATGGGCGGCCCGCACGATCGCCTCGTGGAAGCGGAAGTCGGCGGCGCCGCCCGCCTCGACGTCGTGGATGGTCTCGGCGATCAGCTTCAGCGCGTCGGCGATCCGGTCGAGATCGGGCTGCGTCGCCCGGCGACAGGCGAGACGCACGGCATGGTGCTCGATCGCGATGCGCGCTTCCATGATGTCGTCGATGACATCGGCCTGCTGCGCCAGCACGAAGGAGAAGAACTCGCCGAGGGTCGAAACGTCCGGCCGCTTCACGATCGTGCCGACGCCGTGGCGGATCTCGACGGCTCCGATCATCGCCAGGGCCCGAAGCGCCTCGCGCAGCATGGGGCGGCTGACGTTCAACCGGGCTGACAGTTCACGCTCAGGCAGGAGGCAGTCGCCGGTCTTCAACTGGCCCGACAGAAGCTGCTCGCGCAGGAACGAGACGACGCGCTCGTAGCCGCTTCGGGTGTCGGTGTCGCCGCGCGTGATGGAAACGTCACTGCTCATCAAGTGATCCGTCCGTGGTCAGACCACTTAAGGACGAGTCGGTCGTGCTGTCAACCGGCATCACTGTCGTCGAGCGAGTGCGCTGCCTGGCCGTGGTTCACCTCGGCGGCTTGCTTGAGGGATTTCGTGATCGCGGCGGGGTGGCCAACTGCGGGTTCGAATCGTATGTCTCCCTTGCGATACCCAGCGAAGGTGTCACGCCGCCCGGCGGCCCGGCTTGTCGTCGCCCGTGAAGCGTTCGTCTCGATTTCCCATGTCCGTTCCGTCGACCACCATCGGCCTCGCCGGTGACGCGCCCGTCCGGCGCAACTTCCGCACCGTCGCCCTCATCGTCGCCAGCGCCATGTTCATGGAGCAGCTCGACGCCACGATCCTCGCCACCGCCCTACCGACGATGGCGCGGGACTTCGGCGTCAGCGCGCCGTCGATGAGTATCGCGCTGACCTCCTACCTGATCAGCCTCGCCGTCTTCATTCCGGTCAGCGGCGCGGTGGCCGATCGCTGGGGCTCGCGCACCGTGTTCAGAGCCGCCATCGGCGTCTTCGTCGTCGGCTCGATCCTCTGCGCGCTGGCGCCGTCGCTCGGGTTTCTGGTCGCCGCGCGCCTCCTGCAGGGCCTCGGAGGCGCGATGATGATGCCGGTCGGGCGCCTCGTGCTCCTGCGCTCGGTGGAGCGGCGCGATCTCGTCTCGGCCATGTCGTGGCTGCTCGTGCCCGCGCTCGTCGGCCCGATCCTCGGACCGCCGGTCGGCGGCTTCATCGTCACCTATGCGGACTGGCGCTGGATCTTCTACATCAACGTGCCCGTCGGCCTCCTCGGGATGGTGCTCGTCAGCCTCTTCATCGACGAGACGAAGGGCGAGCGCGTCGGCCCGTTCGACGGCGTCGGCATGATCCTATCGGGCGTTTCGCTGGGCTCGCTCCTCTTCGGTTTCGAGACCGCCAGCCGCGAGGGCGAGGGGATGCTGGCGCTGGCGCTCGTCGCGGTCGGCCTCCTGACCGGCGCGGTGTACCTCCGTCATGCCCGGCGCCATGCCGCGCCGATCCTCGATCCCGCCCTGATGCGCGTGCCGTCCTTCGGCACCTCGGTGATCGCGGGATCGCTGACCCGGATCACGCAAGGCGCGCAGCCGTTCCTCCTGCCCTTGATGATGCAGCTCGGATTCGGGCTTTCGGCGGCGACGAGCGGCCTCATCACGATCGCGACCGCGATCGGCTCGCTGATGATGAAGGCGCTGGCGCCGCGGCTGCTTCGCCGCTTCGGCTTCCGACAGGCGCTGGTGGTCAACGGCATCCTCGCGGCGCTTCTTTACGGCGTCTGCGCCTTCTTCCGCCCGGACTGGCCGCTGCCCGTGATCTTCGGGGTGCTCGCCTGCTGCGGCTTCTCGATGTCGTTCCAGTTCACCGCCTACAACACGGTGGCCTACGACCGGATCTCGCCGGCGCAGATGAGCTCGGCGACGAGCTTCTACACGACCTTCCAGCAGCTCATGCTGTCGCTCGGCATCTGCATCGCGGCGCTCTCGCTGCATGGCTCGATGAGCGTGCAGGGGCACGCGGTGCCGCAGCTTTCGGACTTCTCGCTCGCCTTCGGCGTCGTGGTGGCGATCTCGCTTCTGGCGACGGTCTGGAACCTCCAATTCTCCGCCGATGCCGGTCGAGAGATCAGCGGCCATGGCCGCGTCGCCGAAACGGTGAAGCGTCCGGCCGCCGAAGCGAGCGAGGCGCTCGAGCATAGCCGCTAGCGGGACAACACGGGATGGGGCTCGGCCGGAGCGCTGCCGACGCGAGCCGCATCCTCCTGCCTCGGGCATTTGCTTTGCCGCGAACCCTGCACCGCGCGAGGCGTCGGCTCGGCTTTCACAAGTCCAGCATTCGCAACCGTTGGCAAACCAGGGCGGCCGTCGGCGACAGGGTTCTTCCCCTTCGCCGCACGAGACAGATCGCACGATGCACCACGGGAGCGTTCAGCGGGCGGGCGGTGATCCCGCCGGTGTCGAACGCCTTCAAGGCGAGTTCCGGCAAGGCCGTCGCGCCGAGACCCGCCGAGACGAGAGCCCCGGCCGATGCGAGGTGCGAGACCTCGAAGGCCGGCTCAACCTCGCAGCCCGCGTCCAGGAAGCCATGGTCCGTCAGTTGGCGCACGGAGGTCACCCTCGTCATGGCGACGAAGGGATGCGCCGCGAGATCGGCCCAGGCGAGTTCCTGCCGCTGTGCCAAAACATGGGTTGCGGACAGGACGGCCACGAAGCGATCCGTGGTCAGGGGCTCGAAGACGAGATCGGGCAACCGTCGCGACGGCTCGACCGCGATGCCGAAATCGACCTCGCCCTGAGCGACCGCGCCGGTGACCCCATCCAGCAACGTGTCGATGATCGAGAGCCGGATTTCGGGGTCGTCGCGACGCAGCCGTGCAAACAGCGGCGGGAGGATCGCCGAGGCGATCGAGGGGAGGGCGGCGATGGCGACATGCCCGCCGATCGCCGACAGGGACTGCGTGATCTCGTCGAGCGACGTCGTGAGATCGTGGATCACGCGCCGCGCGATCGGCAGCAGCGCCTCGCCCTGCGGCGTCGGGACCACCGATCGGCTCGTCCGGTCGAAGAGCCTCGCCCCGATCCGCTGTTCGATGCGCGCCACCGCGCGGCTGACCGCCGGCTGCGACAGGGCGAAGTGCTGGGCGACCGATCGGAAGCTACCCGTCTCGGCGAGGACGAGGAACACCTGCAGCTCGAAGGGCGACAGATCGATGCGTTTCATGCATCGATGAATGAACCGAATTCAATTTACGCACAAGTTGCGCAGTGCCAACCTCCGGCCCGGCCTCGGGAGAAGGCCTTGGGAGGATGGAAATGCTGGCCTTGCTTGGCTTTGGCACGATCGCCGTATTTCTGGCGATCACCTTGAGCGGACGCTTGTCCGTTCTCGTCGGATTGGTGCTCGTGCCCCTCGTGGCGGGGCTTCTCGGCGGCTTCGGCGCCGACCTCGGCAAGATGATGATGGACGGCATCGTGCGGGTCGCGCCGACCGGCATCATGATCATGTTCGCGGTCCTGTATTTCGGCCTGATGATGGGCACCGGCATCTTCAAGCCGATGATCCTCGGCCTCGTCTCGCTGGTGCGCGGCGATCCGGTGCGCCTCTGCCTCGTATCGGCGGCGCTGCCGATGCTGGTTGCCCTGGACGGCGACGGCGCCACGACCTTCCTGATCTCGATCACGGCGCTCCTGCCCATCCACCGGCACATGCGGATGAACCCGCTGGTCCTGCCCGGCATCGTCGCGCTGGCGGCGGGCACGATGAACATCCTGCCCTGGGGCGGCCCGACCGCCCGCGCCATGAGCGTCCTCGGCACGAGTTCGCAGGAGATCTTCCAGCCCGTGATCCCCGCCATGCTGGTCGGACTCGCCTGGGTGTTTCTGGTGGCGGCCTATCTCGGGCTGAAGGAGCGCCGACGTCTCGGTGTGGCCGAGGGCTTCGACGCGGGCGCCCATGTCACCGAGACGGCGGAGGACGAATCGGCGCTGCGGCCGAACCTCTTCTGGTTCAACGTCGCTCTCACGCTGGTGCTTCTCGTCATGCTCTTCACGCATGTCCTGCCGCTCGCCGTGATCTTCATCATCGGCTTCGCGGTCGCGCTGCTCGTCAACTATCCGAGCTGGGAGGCGCAGCGGGAACGCCTCGTGGCCCATGCCGACAGCGTCGTCACGGTCACCACCATGATCTTCGCCGCCGGCATCTTCACCGGCATCCTTCAGGGCACCGGCATGATCGAGGCGATGGCAACCTCGCTCGTCGCCGTGGTGCCCGACGGCATGGCGCCGTACCTGCCGCAGGTCGTCGCCGTCGCGAGCATGCCGCTCAGCCTCGCCTTCACGCCGGACGCCTTCTACTTCGGGATGCTGCCGGTCTTCGCCCAGACCGCCGAGGCGCTCGGCCACGAAGGCGTGGAGGTCGGACGCGCCGCCATCCTCGGGCAGATGACGACCGGTTTCCCGCTCAGCCCGCTCACCGCCTCGACCTTCATCCTGATCGGCCTGTCGGGCGTCACCCTCGGCGCGCACCAGCGCTTCATCTTCAAATGGGCCTTCGCGACGACGCTGATCATGGCCGCCGTCGCCTGGATCACCGGAGCCATCTGATGACGACTGCAGATCCCCATTCTCTCGTGCGGATCGGATGCGCGTCGGGCTTTGCCGACGACCGGTCGGATGCCGGCGTCCCCGTCGTGCGCGAACTCGCACGCTACGAAGGGCCGCGCTTCCTGATCTACGAGACGCTCGCGGAGCGCACCCTGGCGCTCGCGCAGCTCCGGCGCCGGCAGGACCCGGAGGCCGGGGCGAGCGAGGCGATCGAGCGCTTCCTGCGCCCCGTGCTCGCCGAATGCCTGGCGTCGGGCATCCGCATCGTCGGCAATTTCGGGGCCGCCAACCCCCGAGCCGGTGCGCGCACCATCCGCCGTCTCGCCACCGAACTCGGCTACTCCGACATCCGGATCGCAGTTGTCGAGGGCGACGATATCTCCGGTGCCTTCTCGCACGAGGAACTGAAGACGCGCGAAATGGACGGCGACCTTCTCGCCAACGCCGCGGAGATCGTCTCGGCCAACGCCTATATCGGCGCCCAAGGGATCGCGCAGGGGCTCGATGCGGGGGCCGACGTGGTCGTCGCGGGCCGCGTCGCCGATCCCTCGCTGGCGCTCGGGCCCTTGATCCATGCCTTCGGCTGGCGCCTCGACGACTGGGACCGCCTTGCCGCCGGAACGCTCGCCGGCCACCTTCTGGAATGCGGTTCGCAGGTCACGGGTGGATACTTCGCCGATCCCGGTATGGCTGAGGTCCCAGACCTCGCCGAAGTCGGCTACCCCATCGCGGAGATCCTCGCCGACGGCACGATCACGCTGACCAAGCCGCCCGGGACGGGCGGCCGCGTCGACCGCGAGACCGTCACCGAGCAGCTTCTCTACGAGATTCACGATCCCGCGGCCTATCTCACCCCGGACGTCGTCCTCGACCTCACCGAGGTCGCGATCGAGGTGGTCGGCAAGGACCGTGTGAGGGTGGCCGGTGCGCGCGGTCGACCAAGACCCGAACGCCTGAAGGCGACGGTGTGCGTCGATGGCGGCCATCTCGCCGAAGGCGAGATCTCCTATGCCGGCGCGAACGCCGCGCGCCGGGCGGCCCTGGCGATCCAGGTCGTGCAGGAGCGGATGGCGCGGCGCTGCCCGGGTCTCGTCGTGCGCGCGGACGCGATCGGCATCGCCAGCCTGTTCCACCCTGCCGGTCCCGCGGCGCTAGGTCCGGCTCTGGCGGCCTCCCGCTGCGAGGACGTTCGCGTCCGCCTGTCGGCGGCCTCGTCCGACCGGGCGGGTCCGGAGGAACTCCTGCACGAGGTTCGCGCGCTTTACTGCGCCGGTCCCGGTGGCGGCGCGGGCATCCGCACGCGCCTCACCCACCGCGTCGCCAGTGCGTCGTGCCTGGTGGAGCGCGAGCGCGTAGAGCCCCGCATGTCGATCCTGGAGGCGCACCATGGTTGAAACGACGCTCCGGTCCCTGGCTCACGCCCGTTCGGGCGACAAGGGAAACCGCGCCAACATCGCGGTGATCTGCCGTGATCCCGCGGACTACGAGCGCCTGCGCCAGACGGTTACGGAAACCTTCGTCGCAGAGGTCTTCGCCGCGCGGCGGCCCACGAGGGTCGTGCGATACGAACTGCCGCGGCTGGCCGCTTTCAACTTCGTCCTCGACGGCGTTCTCGAAGGCGGTGTCAACGCGAGCCTTGGGCTCGACGGCCATGGCAAGTCCCTGTCGTTCCAGCTCCTGTCCGCGAAGTTGCCACCAGCTAACTGAATGTCTGGACCATGACGGTCTCGTCCGGCGTCCCCTGCCGGCAGACGCGGCCGGCGCGCATCGCGACGATGTGGTCGGAATGCCAGGAGGCGGCGTTGATGTCGTGGAGGACGACGCGATGGCGCGAATGCCCGACCAGCGCATGCGCGAGGCTCGCGACCGGTAGGCCGAAGGGGGCGAGCAGGCCGAGGGTAATCAACGGCATCCTGCGGCGGTTTCGGACCGGGTCGTCCTGGTGCGACGTTCGTTGCGATCGACCACGCTAGTAAGTCGGCTTGGATCCCGGCAGATGCGCTTCGACATGATCTGCGAGGCAACAGCATCGAGCACCGCCTCACCAAGCCGGACCATCCGTGGAGTTCGATGGATCAAGAAACGATCCAATCCACCAGATGCCAGGACTGAACGGTTCCGAGACGCTCTTGAAGCGAAGGGGATCGAACCCTGCATTTCAGGCCGAAAGGCCCGAAATGCACCGGTGCGCTACGACAGACGCCGCAACCGCCTCGAGATCATGTTCGGGCGACTGAAGGACTGGCGACGGATTGCGACCCGCCATGACCGGCGCCAGTTCGGCATCGGCGCCGGGGGATCAGCTGAAGTAGCGGACCCGGAGGGCGTCGATCGCGACCGCGATGAAGATCATGAAGCCACCGATCATGCCGACGTAGAAGGACGGCACGTTGACGATGGCAAGGCCCACCTGGATCACGGTGAGGAGCAGGACGCCGCCCAGCACCCCGACCACGTTGCCGCGTCCGCCGAAGACGGATACGCCGCCGATGATGGGCGCCGCGATGGCGTAGAGAAGGTAGCTCGACCCCTGGTTGGATGTGATCGCCATCTGCCAGGAGGCCAGCAGGAACCCCGCGACGCCCGCCAGGAAACCGGCGATCGTGTAGGTCGCGATCTTGATGCGGTCGACGCGGATGCCTGCCGAGTTGGACGCCACCGCGTTGCCGCCGACGGCATAGATGCTGCGGCCGAGGATCGTGCGGTTGAGGAGCACGGCCATGGCGATGAGCGCGACCACGAAGATTGCAGGCATCACCGGCCAGCCGCCGATCGTCGCCTGGCCGATCCAGATGTAGCCGTCCGACATATTGGTGATGGTTCGCCCCTGCGTCAGCGCCAGGAGCGAGCCTTCCAGAATGATCATCATCGCAAGCGTCTCGATCAGGGACACCATGCGCAGCTTGGTGATGCAGAGCCCGTTGAAGAAGCCGATGAGGGTCGCGACCCCGACGCCCGCCAGCATCGCCACGAACCACGGCAGTTCGAGGTTGGAATAGGCGAGCGCGCCGATGGCCGAGGAGAAGCCGAGATTGGCCGGCAGCGACAGGTCGATCTCGGCGACCAGAAGCGGCAGCGAGACGGCGAGCCCGATCATGCCGAGCACGGTCGCTTGGACCATGATGTTCTGCAGGTTGAACAGCGTGAAGAAGTAGGGGTTGAAGACGCCGAACAGGACGACGAGCGCGATTAGCCAGATCCAGACGACGTTGTGCAGGATCCAGCCCGTGACGGAGCGGCCGACGGGCTTGGGCGTCGCCGGCTGCGGCACCGTGGCGACGGGGGGCGAGGGAAGGGTGGCGGCGGCGGGCTTCATGGGCTTGTCCTGTGGCATGCGTGCTGACGCTTCTTAGGCTTCGGCGAGGCCGCGCAGCCTCTCGGTCGTGATGTCGGAGCCGGAAAGCTCACGCGTGATGCGCCCCTTCTCGAAGAGGCAGACCCGGTCGGCGATGCGCACCATCTCGTCGGTGTCGGTGGAGACGACGATCACCGACACGCCGTCCCTGGTGAGGGCGTCGATGATGCGCAGGACGTCCTGCTTGACGCCGACGTCGATGCCCCGCGTCGGCTCGTCGAGGATGAGAAGGCGCGGCTGGGTGGCGAGCACGCGGCCGAGGCAGACCTTCTGCTGGTTGCCGCCGCTCAGCGTGTCGACGGCGGCGTCGGGCCCTGCCGCCTTGATGCCCATGGCGGCGAAGTAGCGGGCGGAAAGGGCGGTCTCGGCGCCCTGCCGGAAGAAGCCGCCGCTGGAGACGCCGCGCAGCGACGACAAGGAGAGATTCGCGGCGATCGACATGCCGCCGACCGAGCCGTCGCGGCGCCGGTCGTCGGACAGGAAGGCGATGCCCCGGTCGAAGGCCTCGCGCGGGTCGCGCGGCAGCGGACGGGCGGCCTCGCCGCCAAAGGCGACCGTGCCGGACTTCGCGGGAAGAAGGCCGAAGATCGCACGCGCCAGTTCCTTGGCGCCCGCGCCGGGCAGGCCGGTGAAGCCGAGGATCTCGCCCGGCCGGATGTCGAGGGTGGGAACGTCGAGCGATCCGGCCCTGATGCCCTGCAGGCGAAGCGCGGGGGCGCCGTCCGGAAAGCCCCGGTGCTCGCGCTGGAAGAGGGTGAGGCCCCGACCGAGCACAAGCTCGGACAGCTTCTCGGAGGTCAGCGAGCGCACGTCGTCCGTGCCGCCGGCGAGCTGCCCGTCGCGCAGCACCGAGCAGGCGTCGCAGATTTCCAGGATCTCGTCGTTGTAGTGCGAGATGAAGACGAAGGTGACGCCGTCCGCCTTCAGGGTGCGCATGAAGTCGAACAGCTGCACCCGGTCGTCGACGTTGAGCGCGGCGGTGGGCTCGTCGAGGATGATGACCTTGCCGCCGCTGAACATGGCGCGCAGGATATTGAGCTTGCGGCGCGCCACGGCGTCGAGCTTGCCGGCGGGGGCGGCGGGATCGATGCCCGAGCCCGCCAGCATGCGTGCGGCCTCGGCCCGCAGGCGCTTCCACGCGACGAAGCCGAAGCGTCGGCGCGGCCAGATGCCCAGCATCAGGTTCTCGGCCGCGCTCATGTGGTCGACGATCATCGGCTCCTGGGTGACCAGGAAGACGCCGGCCTTCTCCATCGCCTTCACGTCGGCATGCTCGACGGGCGCGCCGTCGAGATAGATCGTGCCCGAGGTCGGCTGCCGCTGGCCCGAGATCAGGCCGACGAGTGTCGATTTGCCCGCCCCGTTCTCGCCGAGGAGCCCGTGGATCGTGCCGCGACGGATTTCGATGGAAACGCCCGCGAGCGCCAGGACGCCGCCGTAGCGCTTTTCCAGGCGGTCGGTGCGCAGCACGACGGAGCCGTCGGTCTGGGCCTCGGGCCGAGGATGAAGGGTGGTGGTCATGACGTCCTCCGCCGGAACCCAAACGGCGGCGCGAAGGCAGGAGGCTCCCGCGCCGCATTCCGAGATGAGGGATCAGGAGTAGGGGATGCCCCAGTCCTTCTCGGCGATCGTACCCCAGTGGCGCTTGTCGTTGGCGTTGGAGCCGTCGATCACGAAGGGCGGGATGATGAGCGTCGGGCCGGTGGCGCCGTCGACGATCTCGCCCTTCTCCCAGAAGTACTTCGTGTTCTCGTAGGTGCCGAGCGGCACGGCCTGGCCAGGAATGGCGTGCTTGTGGAGCATCTCCACCGCGATCTCGCCGTAGGCGATCGGGTCCTGCGAGACGCAGGCGTCCATGTAGCCTTCCTGGATCCACTTCAGCGCGACCGGCTCGCCGTCGATGTTGACGAAGATCACGTGGCCGTCCTCGCCGACCTTCTTCCAGCGGTTGCGCTGCTGGAGGGCGGTGACGATGCCGCGCGAGGGCGAGTCGCTCGGCGCATGGACCGCGTCGAGATCGGGGAACTCGGACAGGGTGGAAAGCGTGACCGCGAGCATCTGGTCCAGCGCGCCCTCGGTCGGGCGGGCGAGATACTTGATGTCCGGGTACTTGGCGAACTCCTCGTCCATGCCCTCCTTGCGCTGACGCCAGGCGACGCTCTGCAGCGCGCCGAAGCAGTTCAGCACCGTGCCCTTGGGGCTGCCGTGCTTTTCGGTCAGGCGCTTGACGATCTCCTGCGCCGCCATGACGCCGCCGAGCTTGTTGTCGAACGACACGGTGATGGCGACGTCGCCGCCGTCGGCCGGGGTGTCGATGATGGCGACCGGGATCTTGCGCCCGTTGTAGCGGCGGATGGCGCTGACGATGGCCTGGCTGTCGATCGGATCGGAGACGATGGCGCTCGGCTGGCTGAGCATGAGGCTCTGCCACTGCTCGAGCTGCCGGGTGTTGTCGAAGCTCGCGTTCGTCGCCTGAAAGCGCCACTTCTGCGCCTCGACCGCGCGCTTCACCGCCTCTTCCTGGATGACGAAGAAGTAGTAGTCGAGGCTCTTGTTGCTGTAGGGCACGAAGCCCGCTTCCTGCGCGAAGGCGGCACGACCGCCGACGAGGGCGGTGGCGCCCAGCGCGGCGCCGGCCTGCAAGAGATGGCGACGATTGATCTGTGGCATGGGGCTGCTTCTCCTCCCAGAGCGGTTGATGTAGTAATACTAGACGTCGGAACGAGCCGTCAAGAAGGCCCGTGGTCGGGGCCCGAAATGCTGCAGGGGCTGGAACGGTGAGAGGCGAATGCCGGCCGGCATCGGTCGTTCGCGGCCGGCTTCTCGTCCCGCAGCGTGGAAGAAAATCTTGCTTTACTAGATTTTGCGCATCTGCACGTCGGACGTGCCGTCGAACTTGCCGACGACCATGCCTGCCGACTCGCGCGTGAAGAGGCCGTTTTCCACCACGCCGGGAATACGGTTGAGGGCGATCTCCAGCGGGGCGGGTTCGGCGATCACCGGTCCGCAGCGGCAGTCGAGGATGAAGTTGCCGCTGTCGGTGACGACGGGCTGGCCGTCGCGCATGCGCCGCTCGATCGCAGCGCCCTCGATCCCATGTTCGACAAGGGCTGCCTCCACCATGCGCTGCGTCTGCTTCCAGGCGAACTGCACGACCTCGACAGGCAAGGGGAAGGTTCCCAGCCGGTCGACGATCTTGGTCTCGTCGCAGATGGTGATCATCCGCTTGGAGGCGTGGGCGATGATCTTCTCCCAGAGAAGGCAGGCGCCGCCGCCCTTGATCATGTTGAACTGGCGGTCGATCTCGTCGGGCCCGTCGACCGTGAGGTCGAGTTCGCCGATCTCGTTGGGATCGGTGAGTTCGATACCGGATTCGCGTGCGACCTGGTTGGTGGCGCGCGAGGTCGTGGTGCAGGTGAGGCGCAGGCCGTTCGCCACGTGCTTTCCGAGCTCGCGCACGAAGAAGTGCGACGTCGTGCCCGAGCCGAGGCCGAGCTTCATGCCGTCGGTGACGAACTCCTCGATCACGCGGCGCCCGGCCACGCGCTTCGCCTCGTCCTGTGCGCTCATAGGATTCTCCATGCTGGCCCGCGGGCCTTTGGGTTGGACGGCCGATCCGGCCTTCAGATCTTCTCGGTCTGCCAGCTGTCGAGCGCCGGCAGCTGGTCGGGGAACTCGCTGCCGCCGATCATCGCGATCGAGGTGACGAGCATGTTGACGACGAGGTGGTGGTTGAGCCGCGAGGCGAGCGGGGTCAGCAGCTCGGTCCGGTCGTAGGGCACAACGGCCACAAGTGCGTCGGTCACCGCCGAGAGCGGGCTGTCGGCGGCCGTCACCGAGACGACGGCGGCCCCGCCCGCGCGTACCGCGGTGGCGATGTCCACCATCTGCTTGGTGTGGCCGGACTGCGAGAAGATCAGCGCGACCTCGCCCGGCCGCGAGGTCTCGGCGTGGAGCCACTGCTTCTTGCGTCCGATCAGCGCCTCGCAGCGGATGCCGAGGCGCTGGAACTTGTGCTCGGCGTCGAGCGCGGTGATCTCGGAAATGCCCGAGGCGTAGATGCCGATCCACGTCGCCGCCTGGAGGCGCTTGGCCGCTTCCTCCAACTGCGGCGGCTCGAGATCCTCGAGCGCGCGCCCGATGGCGTTCAGCGAGTTGCGCGCCGTCTTGCGCACGATGTTGGCGATGGAGTCGCCCGGGATGATCTGCTCGTAGGCGAAGGGGGCGGAGGGCACGAGGCTCTGGGCCAGGAAAAGCTTGAAGTCGCCGTAGCCCTCGAAGCCGAAGCGGCGGCAGAAGCGCATGATCGTGGGATCGCTGACGCCGGACCTCTGCGACAGCGTCGCCATGCTCATGTGGATCACGGCGCCCGGATCGGTCGCGACGATGTCGGCGACGCGCCGCTCCGCCGCGCCCATCATCTCGCGTTCCGACAGGATGCGCTGGAGAAGGCTCGTCGTCATCGGCGTCAGGCGGTCCGGCGGGTGGCGGCGGGCTTGAGCGCCATGAGGTCGGCGAGCCGCTCCAGACGAAAGGCGTCGTCGACCTGCAGGAGCGAGCCGCCGCCCCAGGGCACGGCATGGAAGGGAATGCCGGCGCCCCTTGCGGTCGCCTGGTCCACCGCCGTATCGCCGACATAGGCGACGCGCGCGGGCGCGGCGTCCATGCGCTCGCACACCGCCAGGAGATGCGCCGGATCGGGCTTGCAGGCGGGTGCGGCGTCGGCCCCGACCACGGCCTCGAACAGCGGCGCGATGCCGAGAAGGTCCAGCACCTTCAGCGTCAGGGCATGCGGCTTGTTGGTGCACAGGCCCAGCCGGAATCCAGCATCGCGCAAGAGCCGCAGGTCTTCCTCGACATGGGCGTAGAAGCGGGTGTGGCGCGCCGGGCTTCGCTCGTAGTTGGCGATGTAGGTCGGTACGGCCTCGTCCACCAATGCATCGTCGTGCGGCAGGCCGACGGCCTTCAGGAGGTCGAGGAGCAGCCGCCGCGGGCCGTTGCCGATGAAGCCCTCGACGAAGGCCGGATCCTGCTCCGGCCAGCCCTTCGAGGCGAGGTATTCGTTGACGGCCGCCGCGATGTCGTGGGCGCTGTCGATCAGCGTGCCGTCGAGATCGAAGATCAGGACGTCGGCGGTGGCGGAAGGGGAGGGCATCGGCAAGGGACTCCTAGCCTTGGATCACGGGTCCAGGCGCGGGTGGCCAAGATCGGTCGAGGCCTGCGCGAGGGCGGAATGAAGGGTGCGGTAGATGCGGTTCGCGGCCTCGTAGACGGTGCCCGTATCCGGGTTCGGCTCGTCGCGCGTCACCGCGCGGCAGACGGCGGCGGCGCTCGCGGCGTCCGTCCAGACACCGATGCCGACCCCGGCCAGAAGCGCCGCGCCGAAGGCCCCGCCTTCCGCCGCGCCCTCCGTCGTCACGACGTCGCAACCGAAGAGGTCGGCCTGCATCCGACGCCAGAGCGGCGCGCGGGCGCCGCCGCCCGACGCCTTGACGATGCCGCGCCCGATGCCGGCTTCTTCCATCACGGCGAAGATGTCGAACAGCCCATGCACGACGCCTTCCATCACGGCGCGCGTCATGTCGGCTGCCCCGTGCCGGGCCGTCAGGCCGACGAAGGCGCCGCGGGCGGCGGGGTCGGGGTGCGGGCACCGTTCGCCGAAGAGATAGGGCAGGAAGAGGAGGCCCTTTGCGCCGGCCGGGCTCGTTGCCGCGCGCGCCACGAGGGCGTCGAACGAGGGGGGCTCGCCACCCGCGAAGTCGGCGGCGAGGCCCCGGAACCAGCTCATCGCCCCTCCCGCGTTCAGCGAGACGCCCATGCAGTGCCACTTGGCGGGGTCGACGTTGCAGAAGACCTGAAGCCGGCCGCCGGGATTGTCGCTGGGCCGGTCGAGGGCGCAGGCGACGATGCCGGCCGTTCCGATGGTGGTCTGGATCTCGCCGGGTGCGATGACGCCCGATCCGAGCGTCTGGATCACCGCGTCGCCGCCGCCGCCGACGACCGGGATGCCCTCGGAGAGCCCAAGCAGCGCCGCGCCGGACGCGCTGAGGCGCCCGCTCACCGTGGCGGATTCGTGGGCCGGCGGCAGGAGATCGGGCGAGAGGTCGAGGCGGTCCAGAAGTTCGGCCGACCAGCGGCGTGCGCGCGTGTCGAAGAGACCCGTGCCGGAGGCGTCGGAAACCTCGGTCGCGCGTTCGCCCGTGAGGACGAGGCGGAGATAGTCTTTCGGGTTGAGGACATGGGCGAGCCGGCCGAAGAGTTCGGGCTCGTGCGCGCGCATCCAGAGGATCTTGCCGCCGGTATAGCCCACGAGCATCCGGTTGTTGGTGAGCGCGAGAAGCGCCGCCTCGCCGCCGGCCCGCTCCGTCGCTTCAGTGCATTCGGCGCCGTTGCGCTGGTCGTTCCACAGGATCGCCGGGCGCAGCACGCGGTGCGCCGCGTCGAGGGCGGTGAGCCCGTGCATCTGGCCGGACAAGCCGATCGCCTTCACCGACAGGCCCGGTTTCTCGGCGAGAAGGGCCCCGACGGCGCGGCGCGCGCCATCCACCCAGTCGGCGGGATCCTGCTCGCTCCAGCCGGGCCGCGGCTGGGACAGGGGATAGGTCTCGGTGCGGCTTGCCAGCACCGCGCCGTCGAATCCCGCCAGAAGCGCCTTGCAGCCGGATGTTCCGATATCGATCCCGAGGAGGCACTCGGTCATGGGATCAGCGCGCCTGGTCGTAGCGGATGCGGATGTGCTTGAAGTTCAGATACTCCAGCATTCCCTCGCGACCATGCTCGTAGCCGACGCCGCTCTGCTTGCGCCCGCCATAGGGCGCGTTCATCACGCCGGCATCGACGTTGTTCACCGCGACGTTGCCGTAGTCGAGCCTGCGCGAGAGGGCGCGCACCTCGTTCATGTCGCGGGCGTAGACATAGGAGGCGAGGCCGTAGGGCGTGTCGTTGGCAAGGTCGGCTGCTTGCGTCAGCGTGTCGAAGGGCGCGACGCCGACGAGCGGACCGAAGGTCTCCTCCGTCATCACCTTCATGGCGTGGGTGCAGTCCGCAACGACGGTCGGGCGGAAGAAGTGCCCGCGCGAGAAGGCCTCGCCCTCCGGCGCCGAGCCGCCCGCTACGAGCCGCGCACCTTTCTCCAGCGCGTCGGCCAGATGCGCCTTGGTCTTCTCCAGCGGCTCCGCCGAGGCCATGGCCCCGAGATCGGCGTCGGCCTGTTCCAGCCCGTTGGCGATGGTCAGCTTGTCCACCACCACCTTCAGCTTGTCGAGGAAGGCCTCGTAGTGCGGCCGGGCGACGTAGATGCGGTTCACCGCGATGCAGATCTGGCCCATGTTGCGGAAGCCCCGCCGCGCGGCGCCCTTGGCCGCGGCGTCGAGATCGGCCGAGGGCGCGACGATCAGCGGGCAGTTGCCGCCGAGCTCGAGCGACATGCGCCGCACGATCGGGGTCGTGCGCTGGATATGGAGGCCGACGGCGCTGGAACCGGTGAAGGCGATCTTGTCGATGTCGTGGTGCTCCACCAGCGCCTGTCCGACCTTCGACCCCTTTCCGGTGACGATGTTGACGACGCCGGCCGGGATCTTCGCCGCGATGCAGGCCTCGGCGATGGCGAGCGCGGTGAAGGGCGTGAGCTCGGCCGGCTTGATGACGACCGTGCAGCCGGCAGCGAGCGCGCCGCAGAGCTTCCAGCCGATCAGCTCGGCCGGATAGTTCCAGGGGGTGATCGCACCGACGACGCCGATCGGCTCGCGCACCACCATGCTCTCATGGTCGGTGGTCGCGCCCGGCACGATCTCGCCGTGCACGCGCTCGGCCTCCTCGGCATAGAAATGGCAGGCTTCGGCAAGCTTGAGGATCTCGCCGCGCGCCTCGTTGAGCGGCTTGCCCTGCTCCGAGGTCATGATGCGCGCCATCGTGTCGGCGCGGGCCGCGATCACGTCGCCGAGCCGGTGCAGGGCGGCAGAGCGTTCCTTCGGCGCAAGCATTGCCCAGGGTTGAAAGGCCGCGCGCGCTGCCGCGACGGCAGCGTCCACCTCGGCTCCGGTCGCCGCGGCGATACGGCCGATCACCTCTCCTGTCGCCGGGTTCTCGACGGGCAGGGTCTCGCCCGCTCCCCGGCGCCACTCGCCGGCGATGAAGAGCTGGGAGTCATAGGCTGCGAGCATGGTGCGTCCTGAGATCTCGTATGCCCGACGGCGCGCCGCCGGCTGCTTTCGCTTCGATCTAATATAGCTTTACTACATACCGCAAGCGGGAAAACGATGGGGATCGCATCGAGCCCTGGAAGGACGAAACCGGTTGTCAGGCATGGCTTATGTGTAGAATTCCTGTTCGATGCGCTATTCCATCGTCCCAGTGGACGCTTGCTCATTCCGGCAACCCCCGCTATCCAGACGCTCGACAGAATAGTTTTGCTACGTTCGAGATTTAGATGCTCCCAGATAGGTCGGACGGCTCCACACTGGTCGGACCCGTCTGGCGTCCGGGCCCTGGCGGCTCCTCGGTCGCAATCCTCAGCGGTGGCTCGGTGATCGAGGTCATGCCATTCGCACCGACGAGGGCTGATCTTCTCGACGCCGACTCGACTGCCCGCTTCGATACACCGACGGGCGAGGACCAGGGTGCGGTCGATGCTTTGCTGCACAAGCCCGTCGAGATCGGCCGAGAAGGGAGCGCGCCTCACCTTCCCGCCGCGCTCCAAGAACCCGGCCTACGTGTTCATTGCCGGGAACTGCCCGTCGCTGCCGGCGACAGCCGCCGAAATCGTCCGCGTCCTCATCCTGCGATGAGGGGCTCGTTATCGTCCCGAATGATACCCGCCTTGCCGGATGAAGATCTTAGTTCGTGCTGCCCGCCCCGGGGGTGGCCTCCATCCGCTGCGGCGGCAGGAAGCCTGTCCGGGGAACGATCGAAAGACTGGCCTTCATGACGACGACCCTGATCGACCGGCTGCGCACGATTGCCGGCCCGACCCATGTCCATGTCGGCACGCGTGCCACGCGCCGCTTCCGGAAGGGCTACCGTTACGGCGACGGCACGATCGCGGCGGCCGTGCAGCCCGGAACGCTCGTGGAGCAGTGGCGCGTTCTGCAGGCCTGCATCGCGGCGGACGTCGCCATCATCATCCAAGCCGCCAACACGGGCCTCACCGGGGGCTCGACGCCGTTTGGCACCGGCTATGACCGGCCGATCGTCATCGTCAACACAATGCGACTGAAGCGCATCGACGTCATCCGGGACGGGGCGCAGGTCGTCTGCCTGCCCGGCGCGACGCTGGAAGGCCTCGAGCGGCTTCTCAAGCCTCTCGGCCGTGAGCCGCATTCGGTGATCGGATCAAGCTGCATCGGTGCCTCCGTCACCGGCGGCATCTGCAACAATTCGGGCGGTTCTCTGGTGCAGCGCGGGCCTGCCTATACCCAACTCGCCCTGTTTGCGCGCGTCGATGAGGAAGGACGGCTCGAACTCGTCAACCATCTCGGTGTCGAACTGGGGGAGGCCGCGGAAGACATTCTCGCACGGCTGGATGCCGGCACCTACGGTCCGGCCGACATCCACGAGGAGAACGGCGCCTGGGCGTCCGACCGGGAGTACGCCACCTATGTGCGCGACATCCACGCCTCGACGCCCGCCCGCTTCAACGCCGATCCCCGGCGCCATTACGAGGCGTCCGGTTCAGCCGGCAAGATCGCCGTCTTCGCTCTGCGCATGGATACGTTCGTCGCCGAGCCACAGGAGCAGGTCTTCTATGTCGGGACCAACGACCCCGCCGTGCTCCAGGATATCCGCCGGCACGTCTTGAGCCGGTTCCGGCATTTGCCCATCGCCGGCGAATACATGCATGCCGACGCATTCCGCGCCGCGCAGACCTACGGCAAGGACCTGTTCGTCTTCATCCGCCGCTTCGGCTCCGTGAACGTGCCGCGCGCTTTCGCGGCCAAAAGCTGGTTCGACGGGCTGACGGAATCGCTCGGGCTCGGCAAGACGCTATCCGACCACCTCCTCCAGGGTCTATCGAGGGTCCTGCCGCAGCACCTGCCGGACCGCCTCCTCGCCTATCGCGACCGCTACGCCCATCATCTCATCCTGCGCACCGGAGGCGCGGGCATCACGGAGATGCACGACTACCTCTCGTCGATCCTTCCAAGCGATCCCACGGCTTCGAGCGAGCCCGGATCGGTCCGCGACGGCGGGTTCCTCGAATGCACGGCGGACGAGGGGCAGGCCGCGCTTCTCAACCGCTTCGTGTCGGGTGGGGCGGTGGTGCGCTACCGCGCGGTCCATCGCTCGCGCATCGAGGACATCGTGGCCCTCGACGTCGCCCTGCCGCGCGACACGCAGGACTGGTTCGAGACGCTTCCCCCTGAGATCGATGCGAAGATCGCGCTGAAATTCTACGTCGGCCACTTCCTCTGCCAGGTCATGCACCAGGAATATCTCGTCCATAAGGGCGTCGACTGCGAGGCGCTGGAACACGCGATCCTTGAGACCCTCGACGCGCGCGGCGCGGAATATCCGGCGGAGCACAATGTCGGGCATCTCTACGAAGCCAAACCGGCGCTGAAGGCCTTCTACCGCCAGCTCGACCCCACCAACGCCTTCAATCCCGGCATCGGCAAGACCTCGCGCCTTCGCCGCTGGGCTGGGGTGGACACCACAGGCACGCACGCATCACAAGGATGCGGCTGCGGGGCGACAGAGGATCGCCCATCGTAGCCTCCGCCGGAGCATGCGGATGTCTGGTCCTGCGAGCGGACAGAAGACGAACCGGTGTCGAGTGAAGCCTCGCCACGGTCGACCAGGGCTTGGGATCCGGTCGGCCTACGCCCCGAAGTTTTCCATGTCCGCTTGCAGGAAGGCGAGGTGTGCGGGGCACGTCCATGACGGGCGGAAAGCGGGCTCGCCGAGAGCGTTTAGAAGTTCGACATACGGGCGGCAGGGTTCAAGGACGACTTCTGTGAATGCTGAAGAGGCTCCTCCTCGAACGGGATGACGGCCCGGAGGATCGTCCGACCGACAGGGCAGGGCGCGAACCGGTCGCGAGCTGTTGCCAGCGGCCGGCCTCTGCCATCATCTGAAAGGCTCATTCCGCCTGGCGCGTCACCAGCAGCTGTACCCGCCGTCGGCTGCGACGATCGACCCGGTCATCAGGCTCGACGCCTCGGAGGCGAGGAACAGGATCACCGACGCGATCTCGTCGGTGCGGCCCATCCGGCCCATCGGCGTGCCGCCGATCCAGTGCTTCATCAGTTCCGGGTCGTCGTAGACATAGGCGGTCAGCGACGTCTCGATATAAGTGGGCGCCACGGCGTTGACGCGCACGCCACGCGACGCCCATTCGGCGGCGAGCGACTTCGTCAGGTGATGCACGCCCGCCTTCGAGGCGTTGTACTGCGCCTGCTCCTGCGGCCGGTTGACGACGAAGCCGGACATCGACCCGACATTGACGATGTTGCCGCTGCCGCGTTCCAGCATCGAGGCGCCGAAGGCGCGGCAGCACCAGAAGAGCCCGTTGAGATTGACGTCGACGACCTTCAGCCAGACATCGTCCGTCATGGTTTCGGCCGGGCGATTGCTGATGGCGATGCCGGCATTGTTGACGAGGATATCGACGTGGCCGTGCTTTTGCAGAATGGCCTGCCGCACGCGCTCGACGTCGTCGGACCGCGTCACGTCGAGGCTCATCCCCTCGGCCGAGCCGCCCGACTGGCGGATCGCATCGGCGGTGTCCTCCGCCGCCGTGCCGTTCATGTCGGTGACGACCACATGGGCGCCGGCCTCCGCCAGCGCCTCGGCGGTCGCCCGGCCGATGCCTTGCGCCGCGCCGGTGACGACGGCGATCCTGTCCGTCAGCTTGAAGCGTTCGAGATACAAGAGACTTCCTCCGGTTTCATCATTCGTCGGTGAGACGAAGGTTGTTCAGCCGCCGCTTCATGAGGTCGAAGCGGTCGGCGGCGCCATCGCTGCGGCGGAGCGCGACGGCGGTCGACAGGATGTCGATGACGACAAGCGCGGCGATGCGCGAGATGGTCGGCGTGTAGACGTTGGTGTTCTCCAGCGTCTCGACGACGAGAGCGATGTCGCAGAGGTCCGCAAGCGCGTTGCGCGAGCCGGTGATGGCGATCACCTTGGCGCCGCTCTCTCGCGCGACGGTCGCGATCTCGATCAGCGAGCGGGTGCGCCCGGTGTTGGAAATGACGACCGCGACGTCGCCCTCGCGCATCACCGAGGCCGACATGATCTGCTGGTGGGAATCCAGCTGCGCCCCGCAGGGCACGCCGAAGAGCGGGAACTTCTGCTGCGCGTCGCGCGCGACGATGCCGGAGGCGCCGAAGCCGAAGAACTCGATCGAGCGGGCCGTCTCGAGGAGCGCGATCGCGGCTTCCATCGCCTGCGGATCGAGATTGCGCCGCGCCCAGTCGAGGCTGGTGATCGTGTAGTCGAAGATCTTCTCGACCACCGAAGCGGGGGGATCGGTCGGCAGGAGCACGGAATGGGTCGCCGGCGTGCCGAGCGCGAGGCCGTGGGCGAGACGAAGACGGAAGTCCTGATAGCCGGCGCAGCCCAGCGCATTGCAGAACCGGATCACGGTCGGCTGGCTGACGCCGGCTTCCGCCGCCGTGTCGGCGAGCGTCGCGCCGAGCACCCGCTGGGGATCGGCGAGCACGAGATCGGCGACCTTGCGCTCGGATTTGCGCAAGGTCCCGTGGGACGTGCGCACGACGTCGAGGATGTTGCGCAAGGGGCCCTGCGGCTCCGTGTCGAGTTCCGTCAAGCCGTGCCTGCTCCATGCCGTTTCCGGGCGGAGAATGGCTGCGTGTTCCATCCGTCGTCAACCGAGCCGGGGCGCGGCGCACAGCCGATATTCGAGCCCGGTTCGCGCCCGCTCCATCCTGAGGGGGGACACCGTGGCCGCGAGGGCATCGATGGCTTCCGGTTCAGCCGTGTTGAAGGCGAACAGGCCGTAATGGTGGGCGAGCATCGCGGGGATGCCGGCCGCGCGGCAGAGCGCAGCCGCCTCGGCGGCGGTGAGGTTCCCCGCGACCCCGGCGGCCGTGAGGGCGGCGCTTCGGCCGTTGACCGGCAGGAGGGCGAGGTCCGGCCGGAGCGCTGCGACCTCCTCCGCCTGTCCGGGAAAGGGGACGGTGTCGCCCGAATGGAAGACGGTGACGCCTTCCGCCTCGATCGCGAACCCCAGGAAGCGGTGGCGCCCGTCCGCGTCCCGCTCCAGCGTCTCGTGCGCGGCGCGTGTCACGCAGATCGCCACGCCCGGCAGGATCTCGTGTCGCTGTCCGGCATCCACGGCGAGAAGCCGGTCCGCTTCGATGCCGGCGCGCCGAAGCGCTTCGCCTCGTTCCGCGGCCGGCGCGACGAAGCGAAGATCGTCGAAGCGCCGTGCCAGCGGCTGCAGGGTCTCCGGGTCCATGTGGTCGGTGTGGCGATGGGTCAGAAGCACGGCGTCCACCCGGCCGATCGTCTCCGGCGCGACCGGGGCCGGCATCATGCGCTCGTGCGGGGTGGCGCTGCCCGCATATTTCGCCGCCAGCGAATCCGACAGGTAGGGGTCGATCAGGAGACGCCGTCTGGCGGCTTCCAGGACGAAGCCCGCCTGGCCGAGCCAGAACAGGGCGACCTCGCCCGCCTCCGCCAGCGGCTCGCGCGCCAGGCGCTCGGCGAGACTTGCCGAAAGCGCAGTGGCGGTGAGGCGGGCGCTCAAGGCCGCAGCGTCCGAAGGAGGTTCTCCACCGCGAGTTCCGTGACGCGATCGACGCTTTCCTGCGTGAACCCGCCGATATGGCTCGTCGCGATGACGCGCGAATGGCCGGGAAGGCGGTGCGAGCGCGGCGGCTCCTCGGGAAAGACGTCGGTGGCGTAGGCGAAGACCCGGCCGCAGTCCAGGGCCTCGATCATCGCGTCCTCGTCCACGAGGCTGGCACGCGCCGTGTTCACCACGATCGCCTCGTCGCGCAGCGCGGCCATCGCTGCCCTGTCGAGAAGCGGCCGGTTGTCCGGCATGGACGGGCAGTGGAAGGTGACGAGATCGGACTCCCGGAACAGGGTTGGCAGGTCGGTCCAGCGCAGGCGATCGCCTGATATGGCGAGGGCGGGCCGCGCCGGATCGTGGCCAAGGATCGAGGCGCCGAGCGCTGCGAAGAGCCGGGCGACCTCGCCGCCGATGGCGCCGCAGCCGACGACGCCGACCGTCCGCCCGCGGATCTCGCGCCCGCGCCGGCGACGCCATTCGCCGCCCTTGAGGCCGTGGTCGGCGAAGGGAATCTGGCGCAGGGCCGAGAGGGCGAGCGCGATCGCGAGTTCCGCGACGCCGGCCGCATTGCCGCCGTCCGCCCGGCAGACGGCGACGCCCCGCGCGGCCAGAAGCGGCATGGGCAGGTTGTCGACGCCGCTGCCGTTGCGGCTGACGACGCGCAGCGCGTCCGCCGCCTCGATCGCTGCGGCCGATACGGGCTCGACGCCCGCGAGCCAGCCGACCGTGCCGGGCAGAAGCCGGCGCAGCTCCGCTTCGTCCGGCAGCGCGTTCGGGGTGCAATAGACGACGTCGAAGCGCTCCGCGCGCAAGCGCTCCACCGCCGGATGCGGCGCGGCGGTGAGCGAGCGCGGCGTGACGAGAATCCGCTCCACCGCGTTCACGCTTTCGAAGCGCGCGTCGCGATCGCCGAGATCTCGTCGAAACGCGGACCGCTGGAGGGGATATCGATGTGGAAGACCTCCGCGATGACCTGCGTCCAGCCGTAGAGGAAGTAGGTCCAGCCGTCCTCGACCTGAAGCCGGCGCGGCTCGGCCTGGGCTCGTGCCTGATCGAGGAAGACGAGGTCACCGCGATAGTTGAGGTCCCAGGCAATGCCGGCCTCGGGGAACACGGCGGCGTCGCTCAAGGGAGAGCCCGGCGCGTCCTTGCCGAGGCCCGTTGCGTTGATCACGAGCGAGCCGGGCTTGAGGGACGCCAGGACCGCGTCGTTGTCCTCAGGCCTCGGCGCGAGCGCGTAGTCGACGGGCACGTCGGAGCCGATGGCCTCGTGGATGCGGCGGATCTCGTCGAGCCGTCCCTGGCTCCGGTTCGACACAAGGATGCGCGACGGGCGGTCCGCGCCCCGGCTCGCCTGCATCATGTGCCAGGTGAGCGCGATGGTGGAGCCGCCGGCTCCCATGGAGAAGAGTTCGGCGCCGGTCCGCTCGAAGTGGCGCTCCGGCAGGAAGCCGTCCAGCGCAAGGCCGGAGGTGATCGGGTCCTTGGCATGGCAGACGAGGCGACCGCCTCGCTTCGAGATGCAACTCGTCTCGTCCATCAGCCGCGCGTGGGGATCGATCTCGTCGAAGAGATCGTGGGCGGCCTTGAAGAGATCGATCTTGTGCGTCGTCACCAGCGCGCCGACCGAGTTCGGATCGTCGCGAATGAAGGCGACGACCTCGCGATAGGCGGCGGGATCGGCGTGCAGGGGCAGGTCGATCCCGCGTATCTCGGCGTCGAGGCCGAGATACTGACCCCAGGCCGGAAAGACCTTCATGATGGAGCTTTTGCCCGTGGTGACGCCGACGAAGTAGAAGGTCGGGCGTGCCGCGGGCGGGTAGGGCGATCGGATCGTCGTCATGCCGCCTGCCCGTAGAGCGAAGCCACGAGGTCGGCGGGGCGCGGGCGCCAGGAGGTGTTGTCGACCGCCGTCCAGCCGCCCGCCCCGTCGTCGACGATGCGCTGGCGCATGCCGCCGGCCTTCGCGATGATGTCGTAGTCCTGGCCGGAATCGGCGGGATAGGCGAAGGTCATCACCAGGTCCTCGGCGCCGACATTCACCGAGCGGTGGATCCAGAAGGGCGGCACGTAGCAGACGGTGCGCGGCCGCATCTCGACCACGCGGACCTCGCCGTCAGGCGATTCCAGCAGCATCAGGCCGTACCCGGCCTCGCCGTAGTACATCTCCGGACGGTTGGCCTTGGCGTGGATATGGCCACGCGTCAGGAAATACTCGCGCCCCACCTTGCCGGGGATCATGCGCGTCACCCCGATGATCATGTCGCCGGCGTCGGACGAGGGCTTGTGGTCGGTGACCTCGTACATGACGGCGTCGGCGCCGCGCTCGGCGAGGAGGCGCTCGAAGGCAGCGTCGTCCTCGTAGAGTCCCTGGAGGTCGCCGAGCGTCTTGCGGTATCGCGTGCCCGCGCCGCGCAACTCGCCGGCCACGGCGTCGACGGTGAAGATTCCTGGCTCGCGCAATTTCATCCCGGGTCCTCCAGTTTGTAGAAATGCTACAAATAGAACGGGACGAACGCAAGGGGGTGCCTTCCGCAGACGGTCGCCACTCTACCGCTGCGCGATAGAAACGGTTATTGCAGCGCAATAACTCCCACATACGAACAATCCGATCACGGATGTGCGGATCTGGAGGGCTTGACGGTCTCGTACCAATGTAACTACGCTACAAGAAGGGCTGAGGGAGACACGCCCTTTTCGTGGAGGAACTGATGAAGACGTTGTCCCTTTCGGGCTGCATGCTCGCCGTCGCATGCGTCGTCGGCACCGCCGGCTCCGCCAGTGCGGCCGACTGCAAGGTGGGTGTCGCCATGTACACCCTCAGCGCGCCCTATTTTGCCGCCCAGCAGGCCGCCGCGCTCGACCAGGCCCAGAAGGCCGGCTGCGAGGTCTCGACCTCCGATGGCCAGAACGACATGAACAAGCAGATCGCCGACGTCGAGGACATGGTCGCCAAGGGCGTGAAGCTCCTGATCCTCAATCCGCGTGATCCCGAGGGCCTCGTCGCCGCCGCCAACGCCGCCTCCGCCGCGGGCGTCAAGGTCGTGGTGATGGACTCGTCCATCAACACCAGCGCCAACGTCGTGACGCAGGTGCGCTCCTCCAACGACCAGAACGGCTATCTCGTCGGCCAGTGGCTCGCCAAGCGGATGCAGGGAACGCCGATGAAGATCGCGCTCCTCTCGGGATCGCAGGGCAACGAGGTCGGACGCGACCGCCGTCTCGGCGTGTTCAAGGGTGTCGTCGAGGGCCAGCTTACCAACGAGGGCAAGTCCACCTTCGAGGTCGTCGGCCAGGGCTGGGGCAGTTGGGAGCAGGAGGGCGGCCTCAAGGCCATGGAAGACCTTCTCACCGCCCATCCGGACGTCAACGTCGTGATCGGCGAGAACGATTCCATGGCGCTCGGCGCGATGAAGGCCCTCGAAGGCGTCGGCTCCACCGACGTCCTCGTGCTTGCCGCCGCCGACGGCCAGAAGGAGGCGCTCGCCGCCATCAAGGAAGGCAAGTACGGCGCAACCGGGCTCAACGACCCCGACCTCGTCGCCCGCACCGCCGTCGACATCGGCCTGAAAGCGATGAACGGCACGCTGGAGGCCGACTTCCCGAAGCTGAAGCTCACCGACCCGGCCGTGATCACGAAGGAGAACGTCGACAAGTACTACCGCGCCGACGCGGTGTTCTGATCGGTCCTTCGTAAGGCCTGACAGGGCGGCGGCTTCCAACGGGCCGTCGCCGCTTCCATGGTTCATGCGGGAGACGTCATGACCGAACTCGCCCGATTGTCGGCCATCACCAAATCCTTCGGCGGCATCCACGCGCTGCGCGGCGTCGATTTCGACGTGCGCGCCGGCGAGGTGCATTCGCTGCTCGGCGAGAACGGTGCCGGCAAGTCGACCCTGATGCGGGTGCTGGGCGGCGAACTGACGCCGACGAGCGGCACGGTCGAGGTCGGTGGCGAGACCGTGACGATGCGCGACCCGCGCGAGGCGCGGGCGCGGGGCATCGCCGTGATCCATCAGGAACTGGCGCTGGCCCCCGATCTCACCGTCGCGGAGAACATCTTCCTCGGTGAATTGCCGGGCGTCATTTCGTGGGGCGCTTTGAAAGGCCGCGCCAAGGCGCTTCTCGACCGGCTGGGTTTTGCCATCGATCCCGGCCGCACCGTCGGCAGCCTCGCGGTCGCCCATCAGCAGGTGGTCGAGATCGCCAAGGCCCTTGCGCGCGAGGTGCGCATCATCGTCTTCGACGAGCCGACCGCCGTCCTGTCGGCGCAGGACGCCGAGCGTCTCCACGGCATCATCGCGGGCCTTCGCAGGAACGGCGTCGGCATCGTCTACATCTCCCACCGCCTCGACGAGGTGATGCGCATCTCCGACCGCATGACCGTGATGAAGGACGGCCAGCTCGTCGGGACGGTCGAGGCGTCCTCCATCACCGTGGACGAGCTGATCCGGATGATGGTGGGGCGGCCGCTCGCCGCGATGTTCCCGGAAAAGGGCCGGCGCGCCATCGGCGAGACCGTCCTGGAAGCGACGAATCTCCGGCGCGGCGCCAAGGTCCGCGGCGTGTCCTTCTCGGTGCGGGCCGGCGAGGTGGTCGGCCTCGGTGGCCTCGTCGGCGCGGGCCGCACCGAGGTCGCGCGCCTCGTCTTCGGCGCCGATCCCCTGGAGAGCGGGGAGATCCGCCTCCGCGGCAGACAAGTCCGCTTCGCGAGCCCGCGCGACGCGGTGCGCGCCGGCATCGGCCTCGTGCCCGAGGATCGCAAGCACGAGGGCGTGGTTCTCGACAACGCCATCCGCATCAACGCCACCATGGCGCGCATGACGTCCGTCACGGGGCCGCTCGGCTTCCTCCGGCGCGGGCGGGAACGGGCGATCGTCGAGGACCTCGGCCGGTCGCTGCGCCTGAAGTCGGCCGGCGTCGACGCGCCGGTGTCGAGCCTGTCCGGCGGCAACCAGCAGAAGGTGGTCCTCGCCAAGTGGTTTCACGCCGAGGGCGACGTCATCATCCTGGACGAGCCGACGCGCGGCGTCGATGTCGGCGCCAAGACGGAAATCTACGCGCTCGTCCACAAGCTTGCCGAAGCCGGCAAGGCAGTGCTCGTCATCTCCTCCGAACACCAGGAGCTCTTCGGCCTGTGCGACCGCGTCCTCGTGATGAGCGAAGGCGAGATCCGGGGCGAACTCCTGCCCGAACGCTACAGCGAGGAAAACCTCCTGTCCCTGGCCATGATCCGATCGGTGGCCGCTTCCCAGACGATGCAGGGTGACGCAGCATGACCACGGTCTCGCAGACGCAGAGCCGCGAAACACGCAAGGTCGATTTCGCGAACGTCATCCAGCATTTCGCGACGCTGGCGATCTTTCTCGTGCTGGTCGTCGCCGCGAGCGTCTGGTCCGACGCCTTTCTCAGCCGCGTCAACATCCTGAACGTGCTGCGACAGGTCGCCGCCGGCGCCGGCATCATGGCCGTCGGCATGCTCTTCGTCATTCTGACGCGCGGCATCGATCTTTCGGTCGGCTCGATCGCGGCGCTGGGCTCGGTGCTGACCGCGCACTTCATCCACTTCATGGGCTTCGGCCAACCGGCGTCCATCGCCTTCGTCATCCTGGCCGGCATGGGTTGCGGACTGGTGACGGGCTTCTTCGTCGCCTATCTGCGCCTGCCGTCCTTCGTCATGTCGCTGGCGATGCTCGCCATCGCACGCGGCCTCTCGCTGATGATCTCCGACGGGCGGCCGATCCCGCTGGGCGAGGCGGGCGCGGCGATCTCGAACTTCGGCTCAGGGTTCGCCTTCGGTCTGCCGCTGCCGGTCTGGCTGATGTTCGCCGTCTTCCTGATCGGCGGTCTCGTCCTGAATTTCACCCGCTTCGGCCGGATCGTGAAGGCGATCGGCTCCAACGAGGAGGCCGTGCGCCTCTCCGGCATCGCGGTGCCGCGCTACATCCTCACCGTCTACGTCGTCTCCGGAGCGCTCGCGGCGATCGCCGGCATCATCTCGACGGCCCGCACCGGCGTCGGCTCGGCGCAGGTCGGCGTCGGCGCCGAGCTCAACGTCATCGCGGCGGTGGTGATCGGCGGCGCCAGCCTGATGGGCGGTCGCGGCGGCGTCATCAACACGCTGCTCGGCGCGCTGATCATGGGCATCATCGCCAACATCATGAATCTCGGCGGCGTGCCCGGCTACCACCAGCAGGTCTACATGGGCGTCATCATCGTCATCGCGATGCTGCTGCAATACGGAACCGGCCGGCTGAAGGTCTGACATCGCCATGGCCGCGCGCGATCTCACGCTGTCGATCGATGTCGGAACGGGCAGCGTGCGCTCTGCCCTCGTGGATGGCTCGGGCCGCATCCTCCACGTCGTGGCCCGCGAGCACGACCAGATCGTGCCGGCCTTCGGCTGGGCCGAGCAGCGCGCCGACGACTGGTGGACGGGCGTCGCGCAAACGGTTCGTGGCGTCCTTGCCAAGGTCGAGGGCGGTCGGGACCGGGTCGCGGTGGTGGCCGCCTGCGGCCAGATGCACGGCACGGTTCTGGTCGACGGCAACGGCCAGTTGACGCGAAGCCACGTGCCGCTCTGGAACGACAAGCGCACCGCCGGGCTCGTCGCCGAATTTGAGCGGGCCTTCCCGGACGCGGACTATCTCACTGCTAGCGGCAATCCGCCGACGCCGGCCTGGCCGGGCTTCAAGCTGCAATGGCTGCGCGACAACGATCCAGCGGCTTATCGCGCCGCCGAAACGCTGCTGATGCCGAAGGACTTCATCAATCTCCGCCTCACGGGCGAACGCGCCATGGACACCGGCGACGCCTCCTGCTCGTTCCTGATGGACCCCACGACGAGGAACTGGTCGGACGCGATGCTGGCGCGGCTTGGCCTCGATCGGGGCCTCCTGCCGCCGATCCGCGAGCCGATGGAGATCCTGGGCGCCGTCAGTCAGCAAGCCGCTGGGGAAACCGGCCTCACCGAGGGAACGCCCGTTCTCGTCGGCGGAGCGGACTATCCGGTGGCGCTGCTCGGCTCCGGCGTCTGCCGGCCGGGCCTCGCCTCGGACGTCACGGGCACGTCCTGCATCCTGACCCTGATCGCCGAAAGGCCGCTGCTCGATCCCGAAATCTGCAATGTCGCGACGGTCGAGGGCCATTGGGGCGCGTTCGTGCTTCTGGAGACCGGGGGCGACGCGATGCGCTGGGCACGCCGGGCCTTCCACGAGGGCGCTTTGAGCTACGAGGACATCGTCGCGCGCGCGGCGGAAGCCCCGGCCGGCGCCGACGCCCTGTTCTTCGTGCCCTACCTCACCGGCGAGCGGCTCGGGCTCCACCGCAATGCGCGGGCGCAGTTCTTCGGCCTTGGCGCAGGCCATGGCCTGGCGCATCTCCACCGCGCGGTGATGGAGGGCGTCGCCTTCGCCTCGGCGCGGCATCTCAAGGTCATGGAAGCGGCCGCCGGAACGCGGCTCGAACGGGTCGTCGCCTCCGGCGGCGGCGCCAAGACCGCGCTGTGGCTGAAGATCAAGGCGAGCCTCTACGGCATCCCGGTCGTCGTGCCCGAAGAGGCCGAATGCGGCCTCGTCGGCTGCGCCGTGATGGCGGGCGTTGCGACCGGCCGCTTCCGCGATGTCGAGGAGGCGGTGTCCGCGCTCGTGCGCCACACAACGGAGATCGCGCCGGATCCGGCCTGGGCCGAGCGTTACGCCCGCATGCAGCCGATCTTCGACCGGCTCTACCGCGGGGCCCAGGACTTCTACGACGACCTCGACCGTCTCGCCGCCGACTGAGGCGGACAGAACGGCTTTTCGCGGAAAGAAAGCATGATGCAGGAAATCACATCGACCTTCCGACCGGACCTGTTCGCGGGCAAGCGCGTCCTCGTCTCCGGGGCCTCCACCGGCATCGGTGCCGCCATCGCGCGCGGCTTCGCCGTCCTGGGCGCGGAGGTCGTCGCCACCGGCTCCTCGCCGCACAAGCTCGACGCCGCGAGAGCAGATCCCGCCAACGCGGGCATCCGCTTCGAGCAGCTCGACGTGCGCGACCGCGCCGCTGTCGACGCCTTCGTCGGGGCGCTGCCCTCGCTCGACGTCCTCGTCAACAGCGCCGGCATCGTGAAGCCCGACCTCGAATACGAGGAGGAGCCTTATCTCGAGGTCATCGACGTCAATCTCAACGGCGCGATGCGGCTCTCCATGGCCGCCTATCCGCTGCTCAAGGCTTCGCGGGGTGCCATCGTCAACACCGCCTCGATGCTGAGCTTCCTCGCCGACGAGCGGGTGCCGGCCTATGGCGCCTCGAAGACCGGAATCATGGGCCTGACGCGGGCGCTGGCCCACCGCTTCGGCGCGGACGGCATTCGCGTCAACGCCATCGCTCCCGGCTACCACAAGACCGACATGACCAAGGATCTCTGGACCCATGACGAGCATGGCCCGACCATCGCCCGCAAGGCAGCGCTGAAGCGCTGGGGCACGGTCGAGGATCTCGTCGGCACCGTGGTATTCCTCGCGTCGCCCGCCTCCGTCTTCGTCACGGCGACGACCCTGCCGGTCGACGGCGGCTATGTCGTCAGCGGTTGGTGACGCCGATTCACATTTGTGATTTACATAAGCATCCGTGAAAACTAGGGTGGAGCCCGCGCTGGCCGGAGCCAGCGCGACTCACCGGAAAGGACGCCCATGACGACCGCCATTGGATGGCAGTCCGCGGAAGGCCGCGCCTATGGCGGCCCGGGACGCTACGTGCAGCGCGCCGGCGAGATCGACCGGTTGGCCGAACACTTGCGTGATCTGGGCCCGCGGCCGTTCCTGCTGGTCGACAGGATCGTGGCCGAACATCATGACGCGGCGATCCGCCGGTCCTTTGTTGAGGCGGGGGTCGAGGCGCGGATCGAACTCTTCGGCGGCGAATGCTGCACCGAGGAGATCGATCGCGTGGCGGCGCTCGTCGCCGAGGCGGGGGCCGATGTCGTCGCCGGCGTCGGCGGCGGCAAGACGGCGGATACGGCCAAGGTGGCCGCCGTCCGAAATGGCGCGCGCATCGCCGTCGTGCCGACCATCGCCTCGACCGACGCGCCCTGCAGCGCCATCGCGGTCCGCTATTCCACCGAGGGCGTGATGCAGGAGGCGATCTCGCTGCCGCGCAATCCGGACATCGTGATCGTCGACAGCGCGCTCGTCGCCAAGGCGCCGGCGCGCTTCCTCGTCGCGGGCATGGGCGACGCGTTGTCGACCTATTTCGAGGCTCGCTCCAATCTGGAGTCCCGTTCGCCGAACTTCATTCGTCCCTATCTCCCGGCGCCGCTCGCCGGCATCGCCATCGCCCGCACCTGCCATGAGGTGCTGATGCGCGACGGCCTCGCCGCCAAACTCGCCGCCGAGCGCGGTCTTCTGACCCCGGCGGTGGAGAACATCATCGAGGCGAACACGCTCCTGTCCGGTCTCGGCTTCGAGAATTGCGGCGTGTCCGGCGCGCACGGCATCCATGACGGCCTGACGGTGCTGCCCGAGACGCGCCGCTTCTTCCACGGCGAGAAGGTCGCCTTCGGCACGCTCTGTCTCCTGATGCTCGAAGGGCGGCCACTCGCCGAAATCGAGGAGGTGGCAGGGTTCTGCCGCGCGGTGGGCCTTCCAACGACGCTCGCCGACCTTGGCCTCGATCAGACCACGCCGGACGACATCCTGCGCGTCGCCGAGGCTGCGCTGAAACCCGGTGCCATCATCTGCCGCGTGGCGACACCGCTGTCGCCGACGATCGTGCGCGACGCGATCCTCGCCCTCGACGCCTACACGTCGCGCCTCCAGGCCGCCTGACATCTTCCGACAAGGACACCAAGACCATGCGCGCAGCCGTCATGTACACGCCGGGCGACATCCGCCTGGAAGACGTTCCCAAGCCGGTCGCCGGCCCGGGCGAAGTGCTCCTCAAGGTCGATGCGGTCGGCGTCTGCGGGTCCGACCTGCCGCGCATGCTGACGAAGGGCGCGCACAAGATGCCGATCATCTGCGGCCACGAGTTTTCCGGCCGCATCGAGGCGCTTGGGGAGGGGGTCGAGGATTTCCGCGAGGGCGAACTCGTCGCCGTTGCGCCCCTGATCCCGACCGACCCTTGCGACCAGTCGCTGACCGGCAACTTTTCGCGGGCGCGCAACTACGATTATTTCGGCAGCCGCCGCGACGGGGCCTATGCCGAATATGTCGCCGTGCCGACCGGCAACCTCCTTCATGCGCCCGCCGACGCCGACCCGCGCGCCGTCGCCATGACAGATCCCGCTTCCATCGCGCTCCACGCGATCTGGAAGGCCAAGCCCACGATGGGCGACCGGGGCGGCGTCATCGGCTGCGGCCCGATCGGCCTCTTCGCCATCCAGTGGATGCGCATGATGGGGTGCACGGAGATCGTCGCCGTGGACGTGTCGGAGCGCAAGCTCGAACAGGCGCGCGAGGCCGGAGCGACCTACACCTATCTCGCCGGCGAGACCGTGCCGGCGGACCACGCCTGCGACCTCATCATCGAGGCGGCGGGCCATCCCTCCTCGATCAACGCGGCCGTGCGCATGGCCGCGCCCGGCGGTCATGTCGTCTTCATCGGCATTCCGGTCGCCGACGTGTCGCTCGAGAACAAGACTTTCCAGCATTTCCTGCGCCAGGAGGTCTCGCTGCACGGGTCCTGGAACTCGTTCGGCGCCCCGTTCCCCGGCAAGCAGTGGCGGGTGACGCTGGACGCGCTCGTCACCGGCAAGCTGAAATGGGATTTCATGATCAGCCACGAACTGCCGCTGGAGGAGCTTCCCGCCATGTTCGAGACGCTGAAGGGCGGACACGACTTCTTCTCCAAGATCATGTTCCGGCCCTGAGGCGCTGGGATGGCGCTCCTCCTCGGCCTCGATTTCGGCACCGGCGGCGTCCGGGTCGGCGTCTTCGATCTCGCCGCCCGGCGCATGCTGGCCGAGCGGGAGGAGCCCTATGCGACGCGCCATCCGCAGCCCGGCTGGGCCGAGCAGGCGCCGGCCGACTGGTGGGAGGCCCTGGGGCGTGCCTGCCGGGCGGTGATGGCCGATCTCGGGTCACCCGAGATCGCCGGCATCTGCGCGGCGACGACCGCCTCCACGGTCGTCGTCTGCGGCCGCGACGGCACGCCGCTGCGCCCGGCGCTGCTCTGGATGGACTGCCGGGCGGCGGCCGAGTCCGACCGCACCGCGGCGGCCGAGCATCCGGTCCTCGGCTTTTCCGGCGGCAGCGACGCCGCCGAGTGGCTGGTGCCGAAAGCCATGTGGCTGAGCCGGCACGAGGCGGAGACCTACGCCCGCGCCGAGGTGATCTGCGAGTGCCTCGACTGGATCAACTTCCAGCTGACCGACGCCTGGGTCGGCTCGCGCATGAACGCGACCTGCAAGTGGAATTTCGACAGCGTCGAACACCGCTTCCACGACGATCTCTTCACCGCGCTCGGTGTTCCGGATCTCGCCACCAAGCTGCCGCAGCCGATCCTCCCGGTCGGCGCCCCCATCGAACGCCTCGGGGTGGTCGCGGCCGACCATCTCGGCCTCCGCAACCGTCCGGTCGTCGCGCAGGGCGGCATCGATGCGCATATCGGCATGCTCGGGGCGGACACGATGGCGTCGGGCGATCTCCTGATGATCGGCGGCACCTCGGTCGTCCACCTCTTCCAGCTGACCGAGGAGCGGCCCGTCACCGGGTTCTGGGGGCCCTATCCCCATGCGCTGGTTGACGGTCACTGGCTGGTGGAAGCCGGCCAGGTTTCGGCCGGCTCGGTCCTGTCCTGGTTCTCGCGCGAGATCTTCGCCCTGGACGGGACGGGCCACGACGAACTCTGCGAGGCGGCGAGCCGCATCCCGGTCGGCGGCAGCGGCCTTCTGGCGCTCGACTACTTCATGGGCAACCGCACGCCCTATCGCGATCCGCACCTGCGGGGCGCGGTGCTCGGTTTGTCGCTCGGCCACGACCGTGCGGCGCTCTACCATGCGGCCGTCGAAGGCGTGGCGCTCGCCTCCGCCAATGTCCTGAAGCGTATGGACGAGCTCGACGTGCCTTGCCGGCGGATCGTCACCTCGGGCGGCTATTCGAAGAATCCGCTCTGGCTGAAGGCGACGGTGGACGCCATCGGCCGGCCGGTGGAACTGCCCTCGCGGGCCAACCTGACGATCATCGGCGCCGCGGCGTCGGCCGCGGCGGGCGCCGGCCTCGTGCCGGACCTTCATGCCGCGGCGAAGGCCGTGGTGCAGCCCGGCCGGATGATCGAGCCCGATTTGGCGGCCCATGCCCGTTACAACGAGCTTCTCGGCGACTATCTTGAGGCGACCGAGCTTCTGGCGCCCCTGTCGCGCCGGCTCGCCGCGCGCCAAAGGGAAAAGCCGCCTGCATGAGCCTCGAACCGGTGGATCGCGACATCCAGTTCCGCTCGATATCGGGCGAGCAGCGCGAGTCGCTGATGATCCAGGTCGCCAAGCGCTACTACGACCTCGGCATGACCATGGCGGACCTTGCCAAGGAACTGGGGCTGACGCGCTGGCAGGCGAGCCGCCTTCTGACGGAAGCCCGCGAGAGCGGCATCGTGCGCATCGAGATCATGCCGCGCGCGCCGCGCCTGCCTTCGCTCGAGAGCCGCCTCCAGCGTCGATGGGGTCTGAAGGAGACGGTCGTCGTCGCGATCGATGGCGAGACCGACGAGCGTCTCGTGCTCAACGCCGTCGCCAAGGGCGCCGCGCAGTTCATCGCAGGTCTCGGCCGCGTGCCGCTGATCGGCGTCTCCTGGGGGCGCACGATGAGCGCCGTCGCCGGCCATCTGCCGCCCTTCTGGAACGAGGGCGTCGAGGTCGTGCTCCTCAACGGCGCGATGAACATCCGCGCGCCTTCGGTGCGCACCAACAACACGGCCGAACTCTTCGCCCGGTCCGCCAACGGCACGGCGACGCTGCTTCCCGTCCCCGCCATTCTCGGCCATGCCGCGACGCGCCTGGCGCTCGAACAGGACCCAACCATCGCCGGCGTTCTCGATCTCGGCCGCCGCGCGCCCGTCATCTGCTTCGGCATGGGCACGATCGGGCCGGACTCCGTCCTCGTCCAGTCGGGCTTCGTCACGCAAGCCGAGACGGCGGCGCTCCGGGGCAAGGGCGCGGTCGGCGACGTTCTCAGCCGCTACATCGACGAGAACGGCGGGATCGTCGACCCGGCGATCGACGAACGCACGATCGCGCTCGATCTGCGCCTCGCGCTCTCGCGCGACCTTTCGATCGGAATATGCGCCGGCATCGCCAAGCGCGCGGTGGCGCTTGGCTGTCTTCGCGCCCGTTATCTCAACGTCCTCGTGACCGACGAGGAGACGGCCCTGTCGCTGCTCGACGAGGCTTGAGCCTTCGTGTGACCACGGGACTGGCATTTGTCACGATCCTAACATAATCTCGCTCGATGTGGGCGCGACCGGCATGATGGCCGGCCGCGCGGATGGTTCGGCGAGACATGCGAAAATCGAAGGCGAGCAGGATCGAAAGTCTCGGCGAGGCGCTGAGCGTGCGCGGGGTCCTGCATCTGCGCGAGGCGGCCGATCTTCTCGGCGTGTCCGAAATGACCGTGCGGCGCGATATCGCCGCCCATGGCGAGCGCTTCGCCTATCTCGGCGGCCATATCGTCAACGCCGCCGATCTCGGGACGGGGGGCGGTGCCGGCTCCTATGTGTTCGCCGACGAGGCGGACAGCCATGCCAAGGCCAAGCGCGAGGCATGCGCCCATGCGCTGGGACTGGTGTCGCCCGGCGAGACGATCTTCATCGACTGCGGCACGACGCTCTTCCATCTCGCGGAACTGATTCCGCCGGACATGCCGCTGACGGTCGTCTGCTATTCGTTGAACGTCGCCGATCCCCTGCGCGCCAAGCGCAACGTCCGCCTGGTGCTGCTCGGTGGGGTCTATCAGCCGGGTTCCGATTCTTTTTCCAGCGACGACAGCCTGGAAAGCCTCGGCCGTATCGGCCTGGACGCAGCCTTCGTCTCGGCCGGCGGCATCCATGCCGAGCGCGGGGTGAGCTGCTCGCACTTCCATGAGGTCGCCTACAAGAAGCGGGCGATGGGCGCTGCCTCGCGCCGCTACCTCGTTGCCGACACGAGCAAGACCGGGCGCATTCGCCCGGCCTTCTTCGCAGTCCTTAGTGAGTTCGACGCCCTCGTCACCGAGGACGGCGTGACCGCGGGGGAGGGGGCCGAGATCCCGCGCAAATCGGCTTGACGATCATCGGGAATAGCCGATACAAAAGTCACAAATGAAAGAATCATAACATAAAGGCGCGGCCCTTCGCGCCGGATGGAAGGAGGTCTGGATGCCGGTCCATGCGATCGCATCGCCGGTTCGGCCATCGGGTGCGCAGCCCCATGCCGAACTGCCGCGCAACGAAGGCATGCCGCTCGATCTCGGCTGGTTGTCGGCGACGAGAGTGAATCTCTCCGCCGCCGAGCGGCGCGTCGCGACGCTTCCCGGCCGCCGCAGCGTCAAGAAGGACGCGCAGGCCGCCTGGCTCCTGAAGGCCGTCACCTGCATCGACCTGACGACGCTTTCCGGCGACGACACCGAAGGGCGCGTGCGCCGGCTCTGCGCCAAGGCCAGGAACCCGGTGCGACAGGACCTGCTCGACGCGATGGCGATGGGCGACCGGGGCATAACCACCGGCGCGATCTGCGTCTACCATCGCTTCGTGGCGGCGGCGGTGGATGCGCTGAAGGGCTCGGGCATCCCTGTCGCGGCCGTCTCCACCGGCTTTCCCGCGGGTCTCGCCCCGCATGACGTGAAGCTGCGCGAGATCGAGGCCTCGGTCGCGGACGGCGCGGCCGAGATCGACATCGTCATCACCCGCGAGCACGTGCTGACGGGCAACTGGCAGGCGCTCTACGACGAGATGCGGGACTTCCGCCGTGCCTGCGGCCCGGCCCATGTGAAGGCGATCCTGGCGACCGGCGATCTCAAGACGCTGCGCAACGTCGCCAAGGCCTCGCTCGTCTGCATGATGGCGGGGGCCGACTTCATCAAGACCTCGACCGGCAAGGAGGGCGTCAACGCGACGCCGCTGGTGACGCTCGCCATGCTGCGCCAGATCCGCTCGTATCACGACGCGACGGGCTTCATGGTGGGCTACAAGCCGGCCGGCGGCATCTCGGCCGCCAAGGACATCCTGACCTACCAGTTCCTGATGAAGGAGGAGCTCGGCCGCCGCTGGCTGGAGCCCGACCTCTTCCGCATCGGCGCCTCCAGTCTTCTCGCCGACATCGAGCGCCAGCTCGAACATCACGTCACCGGCCGGTACTCGGCCTTCAACCGGCATGCGGTGGGATAGTCATGAACGTGGCGCACTACTTCGACACGATGGATTACGGTCCGGCCCCGGAAGCCGATGGCCCGGCGCGCGAGTGGCTGTCGCGGCACTCGGACGGCTTCGGCCACTATATCGACGGCGCCTTCCGCCCGTCGGATGAGGGCGGCAGCTTCGAGACCTTCGAGCCGGCGACGGGCAAGTCGCTGGCACGGCTCGCCTCGGGAACGGTGGGGGATGTCGATGCGGCGGTCGCCGCCGCGCGTCGGGCGCAGGGGCCCTGGGCCAAGCTCGGCGGCCACGGCCGGGCCCGGCACCTCTACGCGCTGGCCCGCATGGTGCAGCGCCATGGCCGGCTGCTCGCCGTCCTGGAGGCGATCGACAACGGCAAGCCGATCCGCGAGACGCGTGATCTCGACGTGCCGCTCGTCGCCCGCCACTTCTACCACCATGCCGGCTGGGCGCAGCTGCAGGAGAGCGAGTTCGTCGGTTATTCGCCGCTCGGCGTCGTCGGCCAGATCATTCCCTGGAACTTCCCGCTCCTGATGCTCGCCTGGAAGATCGCCCCGGCGCTGGCGCTGGGCAACACGGTCGTCCTGAAGCCGGCCGAATACACGTCGCTGACGGCACTTCTGTTCGCCGAGCTCGCGAGCGAGGCGGGCTTGCCGGACGGGGTCCTGAACGTCGTGACCGGGGCCGGCGAGACGGGCGCGGCGATCGTCGAGCACGCCGGCATCGACAAGATCGCCTTCACCGGCTCCACCGAGGTCGGCCGGCAGATCCGCGAGAGGACGGCGGGCTCGGGCAAGCGCCTGACGCTGGAGCTCGGTGGCAAGTCGCCCTTCATCGTCTTCGAGGATGCCGATCTCGACGCCGCCGTCGAAGGCGTGGTGGATGCCATCTGGTTCAACCAGGGCCAGGTCTGCTGCGCCGGCTCGCGGCTCCTCCTGCAGGAGGGCATCGCGCCCGAGTTCGTGCGTCGCCTGAAGCGGCGCATGGAGGTGATGCGCGTCGGCTCGCCGCTCGACAAGGCGGTGGACATGGGCGCGATCGTCGATCCCGTGCAACTGGCCCGCATCGAGGAACTCGTCGCGGCCGGCGTCCGGGAAGGCGCGGTGCTTCATCAGGCGCCGGTCGCGATGCCGGAAGGCGGAGGGTCCTTCTATCCGCCGACGCTGCTTACCGAGGTGCATCCCTCGTCGATCGTGGCGCGCGAGGAGATCTTCGGGCCGGTCGCGGTGGCGATGACCTTCCGCACGCCCGACGAGGCGGTGATGCTCGCCAACAACTCGCGCTACGGCCTTGCCGCCAGCATCTGGAGCGAGACGGTGGGCCTTGCCCTCGACATCGCGCCGAAGCTGCAGGCGGGCGTCGTCTGGATCAACGCCACCAACCTCTTCGATGCCGGCGTCGGCTTCGGCGGGTATCGCGAGAGCGGGTTCGGCCGAGAGGGCGGCCGCGAAGGCGCGCTCGAGTATCTGAAAGCCAATGCTTGGGGCCGGCGCCGCCCGCGCGAGGCGGTCTCCGCATCCGATTTCCCGCAGGCGGGACCGCGCGGCTTCGAGCCGCGCGCGATCGACCGCACCGCCAAACTCTTCGTCGGCGGCAAGCAGGCGCGCCCCGACGGCAACGGCTCGCGGGTGATCCGCTCGGCCACGGGCGCGGTGATCGGCGAGGTCGGCGAGAGCAACCGCAAGGATCTGCGCAACGCCGTCGCAGCGGCGCGCGCCGCCGAGGGGTGGTCGCGGGCCTCGACGCACAACAGGGCGCAGATCCTCTATTATCTCGCCGAGAACCTCTCGGCCCGCGCCGAAGAGTTCGCCGCGCGCATTGCTCTGGCGACCGGCGTCGAAAGCGCGAAGGCATCAGTGGAAGTCGACATGGCGGTGTCGCGCCTCTTCACCTACGGCGCCTTCGCGGACAAGTTCGATGGCGCGGTGCATTCGCCGCCCCTTCGCGGCGTCGCGCTGGCCATGCACGAGCCGATCGGCACGGTCGGGGTCGTCTGCCCCGACGAGGCGCCGCTGCTGGCCTTCGTCAGCCTCGTCGCGCCCCTGATCGCGACCGGCAACCGTGTCGTCGCCGTGCCGAGCGAGCGCCATCCGCTCAGCGTCACCGATCTCTATCAGGTCTTCGAAACCTCGGATCTGCCGGCCGGCGTCGTCAACATCGTGACCGGCAGCCGGGAGGCTCTGGCCAAGGATCTCGCCGCCCACGACGATCTCGACGCGCTTTGGGTCTTCGGCTCCAAGACGGCGTCGCGCGAGGCGGAGCGCCTGTCGGCCGGCAACCTCAAGCGCACGCTCGTCGACAACGGCCTCGCGCTGGACTGGGCCGATCCCGCCGCGGCCGAGGGGCGCATCTTCCTGAACCATGCGGTGCAGGTGAAGAATATCTGGATCCCCTACGGAGACTGATCCTCGATGAAATCCGTCGGGATCTCCCCTGGACGCGGGATGGAGTCGAACGCGTCCAGGCAGATCGCTTCGCAATTCGGTGCGGCATCGAAAGAGATGGTCAGTTCCGGCCTATGGCGGATCGGATAGCGATGATCCGGTCGTGTTCGGTGTCGTTGAGCGCCATGCCTTCGGCCTGATCCTGATGCCAACCATGGGATAGCGCTGACGCAGTTCGACGGCGTCTCGGGGTTGACGCAGGTCCCACGGCTTGGCGTCGTGGAAGGGGCTTTCGACTGCAGACTTGCGGCTTGGACAGCATGCGTGGTCGTGCCGCCGCCTCGACGAACCGGTCCCTCGTGCTTCTTCGCAGTCCATGGAAATGGACCGGACCATCCAAAACCGCGATCGAGCGGCGATAGGAACGACATTGTCGGAGGTCTGGACCGACGCCGCGCCAACGACGGCCGTGCGCAATCGACCGTCGGTATAGACCGGCACATGGCATGTGCGGCCGACGATCCGCTTGGCACCGTTGCGACCGCGTGGCCCGCCGCTCTTGACGGTCCGGGCCGTCCGTCTGTCCATGCCCCACCGCGATGGGCGAAGCTTGGCGGCTGAATCGCTCCAGATCGGCCGGGATCGACCTGATGGCCAAGACCTTCGAGCAGGCTCGTTACGGAAGCGGCGGAACCAGTCCCAGACCCTGCTGCGCGCCAGAAAGCGTTGGGGTGGCGTACACTGGCGGCCACACGCCGAAATCCCGGGGCATCGAATACCTTCACGGGATCTGCCGAACGCCAGCCGCTCAACTCTTTCGGGTTGGCTGCCCATGATGGGTGTTGCTCTGGCCTGTGCTCGAACAGGCGACCAAGCCCAACTGCCGACGATTTTGCAACGCAACATAATTGAAGATATTCAATAAAACGGCGCGAGATTGAGCAGTTATTTCCTGATTTTGGGGAAAATATCCGCTTGCACGCAGCAAAATCGTATGTTCATCTTGAAGCGCTTCAATCGAGAAGATTGAAGGCTCCTGGCATTTGGGTGGAAAGATGGATCGGCGCAGACCCACGATTGCCGATGTCGCCAGGACGGCTCGCGTGTCCGTCGGGACGGTCTCGAACTACCTCAACGGCACGGCGAACGTTCGCCCGGAGACCAAGTCGCGTATCGATCAGGCTGTCCAGGATCTAGCCTACCGCAGAAGCACGTTCGCCCGCGCCCTTTCCCTGGGCGGTGTTCTTCGGGTGAGCGAGCATCGTTCGACGATGCCGCGCCTCGTCGTCGTCGGGTACATCAGCGTGGACTACATGTGCCGCGTTGACGTTCTGCCGCACCGCGATGACCGGGTGACCGCTCAGCGTATCGAGAAGGCTTTGGGCGGGCCGGCGGCGAACCTGGCGGTTGCCGCGGCCGGTATCGGCTCGAACGGAACGTTCGGAATGGACGTCGAGCTTGCGACGGCTCTCGGCGACGATCCCGATAGCGACTGGGCCTTGGGCGAACTGGCGCGCAAGGGCGTACATGCCTTCCCGATCCGCCGTCCCGTCAACAATCGTCTGTCGCGCTGCATCGTTTTCATCGAACCGAACGGCAGCCGAACCATCGTGAACGAGCCTTTCGAACTCTCGGACGTGGATCTGGCGGACCATGTCCGGCTCGCTCCCGAAGAGCGGCCGCGTTGCCTTCATATCGAAGGCTACCACTACGAACGGATGCACGAATCCATCGAGCGCTTTCGACAGGCGGGATGGAAGATCACCCTGCATTCCGCCGGACTGCCTGCGAGTGCCAGAACGCCCGAAGGGTTCATGGATATCGTCGCCCGATGCGACGTGACCTTTGCCGGGCATGCCTTGATCCGCGAGATCTTCGACTTTCGCATGTCCGACGAGGAGCTGCCGCACGCAGTCGCGGATCGGCTTTCGAAGATGAAAGCGCGTGGGCACTTCGTCTTGACGCTCGGCCCGTCCGGTGCCGTCGTGTTTCCGGCAGAAGGGAGCGCTCCGGTCCGTGCGGCCGCGCTGCCGGTTCGCGTCATCGACGCCACGGGGGCGGGCGACAGCTTTGCCGGCGTCTTCCTCGCCTACTGGCTCAACGGCGCCAGCCTGGAGGCCGCCGCTCGCTTTGCCGCCGCGGCGGGCAGTCTGACGACGACCGCGGAAGGCGCTCAGGGCGCCGTGGCCTCGCACGAGGATCTCCTGGCCAGCCTTGCCGACAGGCCGCTTCGACGCGCGTCCTGAGCAACTGCCGAAGACGACACAAGGATCGAGCAATGGTTTTCAGAATGTCCGGCATCGTCAAGCGCTTCGGCGGATTGACCGCCCTCGACCATGTGGACTTCGCCGTAGCGGGCGGCGAGGTGATGGCGCTCGTCGGCGACAACGGTGCCGGCAAGTCGACCCTCATCAAGACCATGTCGGGAGCCCATGCGCCGGACGAAGGTACGATCGAGATGGAAGGGCGGCAAGTCCGCTTCCGGTCGCCCCAGGAGGCCTGGGAAAGCGGGATCGCTACCATCTACCAGGAACTGGCGCTGGCGGGAAAGATGACGGTGGCCGACAACATCTTCCTCGGCCGAGAGATCAAGCGACCTGTCCTCGGCATTCCGTTTCTCGATCGCGCCGCCATGCGCAAGCGGACGAGCGAACTTCTGCATCAGCTGGACGTCCACGTTCCCAGCATCGACTCCTGGGTGGAGTCGATGTCCGGAGGGCAGCGTCAGGGGGTCGCCATCGCGCGTGCTCTCAACATGGACGCCCGGCTGATCATCATGGACGAACCCACGGCCGCGCTTGCCGTCGCCGAGGTCCGCAAGGTGCTCGACTTCATCAAGCGCCTGCGGGAGCAGAAGAAGTCGGTGGTGCTCATCTCCCACAACATTCAGGACGTGTTCGAGGTCTCGGATCGGATCTCGGTGATGCGTCACGGGCGCTGCATCGCCGTGCGCGAAACCAGGCAGACCACGCCGCAGGAAATCATTGGCCTCATCACCGGGGCGCATGAGGTGCGGGCCGTCGCGTCCTGAGGACCAGAAGGGCGGTTGGCCCTGCGTTAGCCAGTTCAACAACGAGAGCAGAGGTAGCAGTCATGAAATCCGCATTCACGACGTTCACGATGGGTCTGCTTGCTGCAGCCGCATTCGCCACGGGCGCGCTGGCGCAGGAAAAGACCCGTGTCGCCTTCGTGCCTCAAATCCAGGGCATTCCTTACTACGTGGCCATGGAGCAGGGCGCCGCGAAGGCCGCCGCTGCGTTCGACGTGGATTACACGCAGCAAGGCCCGACCAGCACGAATTCCGCCGACCAGCTGCGCATCTTCGAAAGCTTCGTCAACCAGGGCGTCGACGTCATCGGTGTGTCGCCGGTGGATGTGGAGACCCTGAAGCCCGCCATCGCCAAAGCGCGGGCCGCAGGCGTCCATGTGATCACATCGGATGCCGATGCCGCTGGAAGCGAGCGCGAGTTCTATGTCGCTCAGGCGCTCGACCGCGATCTCGGCTACACCATCCTCGATGAAATGGTGAAGCGCACCAGCCCGAACGCGAAGATCGCGATCATTTCCGATGCGCCGACCATCGCCAGCCTCAACGCCTGGATCGCGGCGATCCGCGAGCGCGCCGAAACCCAGTATCCCGAACTCGAGATCGTGTCCGTCGACCACACGGACGGCACCGCCGCGCGCGCATTCCAGTTTGCCACGGATGCGATGACCCGAAACCCCGATCTTGGCGGCATCATCGGCATCGCTTCCACGACGTGCCCGGGGATCGGCCAGGCCGTGGAAGCTGCGGGACGTCAGGGCCAGATCGTCACGACCGGATTCTGCTCGCCCAATACCGTGAAGGATTATGTCCTCAGCGATGCCATGACGTATTCCGTGCTGTGGAACCCGGCCGATCTCGGCTACCTCACGGTCTGGGCCGGCAAGCAGGTGGCCGATGGAAAGCCGTTCGAGGCCGAGCCGTCGGTCGAAGGGCTCGATGCCAAAGTGCGTTGGATGCCGGACGAGAAGACCCTGCTCCTCGGTGCCCCGGCGGTGTTCACCAAGGAGAACATCGAGCAGTTCGACTTCTGAGCCGACGAGCCGGGTGTTCCGTCCTGGGACGCCCGGCTCATGGTCGCAGGTCTGCGCATCCGTGACCGTTCCCGCAGCGTCGGTCACGACAAAACTTCGAGGCTATTCATGACATCTGTGGCGGATCCGCGCCCAACCCTGCGTCTGGTATCGCCGACGGCTTCCCGTGAGATGGCGCTTCTGGTTGCGATCCTGGTCGTCGGCGCCGTCTTCACGATCGCCTCGCCGTACTTTCTGACCGTGAACAACCTTGTCCAGACGTTGCGCGCGGGGCTCGAGCTGTCGATCGTCGCAGCGGGAATGACCCTCGTCATCATCATGGGCGGGATCGACGTCAGCGTCGGCGGCATCCTGGCGGTGTCCGCCATCGTGATCGGCAAGTCCTATCAGGCTGGGCTGCCGGCCTACCTCGTCGCGCCGCTCGGGCTTTTCGCAGGCACGACCTTGGGTGCCTTCAACGGCTTGATCATCACCAAGCTCAAGGTGCCGGCGATCATTGCGACGCTCGGCAGCATGTACGTCTTTTCCGCCATCATGTTCCTTGTGATCGGCGGTGCCTGGATCTCGGGACTGCCGGGCACGCTGTCGCCTCTGGTCAACGGATGGATCGGCTTCGTTCCTGCCTCCGCGATCGTGATCGCTGCCGTCTATCTCGCGGCCTGGATCGTCCTGCGCAAGATCCCGTTCGGCAACCACGTCTATGCGATCGGTTGCAGCGAACAGTCCGCGCGGCTCGTCGGTATCAACGTCGATCGCACCCGGATCCTGACCTACGCCTTCCTCGGCTTCCTGGCGGGTCTTGCGGCGCTTCTCTATGTGGCCCGGCTTCGCAACGTGGAGATCAACATCGGAACCACGATCGCTCTGGAGGCCATCGCCGCGACCATCCTGGGCGGGACCAATATCCGCGGCGGCGTCGGCAGCCTGCTTGGCACACTTCTGGGCGTTGCCTTCATTCGCATCATGCAGAACGGTCTCGTTCTCACCGGCATCTCCTCGCTGTGGGAAACCGTGATCATCGGCTCGCTGCTCGTGGTCGTCCTCACCGCCGACGCACTCCGCAACCGCAACAATCCGAGGGCGCAATGACCGCTCGCAATTTCGGCCTTCGCGCATCCGACCCCCTCAAGGCTCGGCTGCTTCTTCTGGTGGCTCTCCTGATCGTGTCGATCGGGGTGATGAGCGTCCTGTCGCCCTACTTCCTGCAGGCGAGTACCGTACCGTATCTGCTGCAGTATGTGCCGATCCTGGGTCTGCTCGGGCTTGGTCAGACACTGGTGATTCTGGCCGGCGGGCCAGGGATCGATCTGTCCGTCGGCTCGATCGTGTCTCTGGTCAGCGTCGCTGTCGGCGCGTTGTTCTCGATCGGCGTCGATATCTGGCCGGCCTGCGCGATCGGACTGGCGTTTGGCGCGGTTCTTGGTCTCGTCAACGGATTGTTGGTCAACGTCCTGCGCATCCCCTCGTTGATGGCGACCCTGGCGACCATGTTCGCCTTCGGCGGGCTTGCGCTGGCCACCACGGCCGGTCGTCCGATCGGAGGCTTCCCCGCCGAGTTCGCATGGCTCGGGCAGGGCCGCACGCTTGGGCTGCCCAACGCCTTTCTGTTCGTGCTCCTTCCCGTTGCGGCGATACTGCACGTCATGCTGACGCGCACAACGATTGGACGCCATATCATCGCGGCCGGGAACGACGATCGAGCAGCCCATCTGTCCGGGCTGAACGTGGTGCGGATACGCGTCGGACTGTATGTGCTGTCCGGTTTCCTTTCGGCGCTGGGTAGCATCATCGCGCTTTCATGGTTTCTGGCTGCGCGTCCCGACGCGGGCAAGGGCATGGAGCTGCTGGCCGTGACCATCGCCGTTCTCGGCGGAACCCACATCTTCGGAGGCACCGGAGGCATCCCGGGAACGATCGTGGCGATCCTTGTCGTCACCACTCTCCAGATCGGTCTGCAACTGGCCAACATATCCGCCGCGTGGCAGCTGGGAGTGATTGGCCTGCTTCTGATCGCCTCGGTGTCGAGTGTGGCGGGCTTGCCGTTGCCCAAGCGCAGAAAGATCTGAATGTCGGCTATCGATGTGCTTTGCATCGGGGACCTCGACGTCGACCTGTTCGTCTCGGTTCCCGAGATCCCGGGTTTCGACCAGAAGGTCGCCGGGTTCAATCATGGGCAGAAAGCGGGGGGAATGGCCGCCAACTGCGCCGTCGCGGTTTCCCGGCTCGGTCTCAGGAGCCGTCTGATCTCGGCTGTCGGCGCCGATCCGGCTGGCGGCTTCGCGCAGGAGTGCCTCAAGCACGATGGGGTTGATCTCGACTTCCTCGCTTGGCGGGGCGACGCGCCGACGTTCATGTGCATCGTGCTCCTGTCCCCGGCCGGCGAGAAATCCCTCATCAGGCTGGAAACGGACGCCTATCTTCCTCGCGTTTCCGATCTCGTTCCGGAAGCCTTCGAGGACGTGCGCCATGTGCACGTGACGTACGGCTCGCCGGAATTGTCTCTGGCCGCCCTGCGGATGGCGATCGAGCGAGGCATGTCGACTTCGATGGATCTCGAACCCCCCGATATCGCGCGCAATCCTTCTCTCCTGCGGACCGTCCTGCCCCTCGTCGATACGCTGTTCCTCAACCGAGAAGCATATGACGCCGTGCGCGGGGTTCTGGGAGAATCGCTCGAGCCAGATCGTCTGCGTCCCGCCGGCGAGATCGTCGTGACGCTCGGCGCAGAGGGGTGCCGTCGTCTGACCGCGGCGGGAAGCGATTTCGTGCCCGGTTTTGCCATCGATTCCGTGGATACGACCGGTGCCGGAGATTGCTTCGCCGGGGCCTATCTGGTCGCGGGCTTGTCGGGGATCGCCGGCGACGAACGGCTGCGTTTTGCCAACGCGGCCGCCGCTTTGTCCACGCGTCGGATGGGCGCCCAGGCAGGCATGCCGATCCGCGGCGAGTTGGACGATTTCCTGGCGAGCCGGCGGACGTCTCGATCCGACAAGCATGGTTTTGAAGTCAAGGGAGCTGCTCGTGCCTGAGCGACGTTTCGAACACCTGAACGAGGTTCGGCAAGCCGGGCTTTCCGCGCCCGACGAGCAAACGATGCACTTCCTGTGGCAGATCGTGGACGAAGGGGTGCTGGGCGCCAGCCGGCATGTGGAGCTCGGCAATCAGCTGATCCTGCACCTCATCGGGCAGGGAAGCGAGGGGCTGCAACGCGCCCGTCTGGTTGCTGCCTTCATCGCGCGCACGCGTGGGCAGGATACACCTGTCATCGGCAACAGCCTCACCCTTCTGCTTGCCGGGCTGGACGAGGTCGCTCCGGACGCGCAGGCCGACCTTCTGAAGCAGAGGGTGCTGGACTGGAGCCGTGCAGCCAAGGCCCGAAAGGAGCGCCTCGTTCAAGCCGCCACGCGCCATCTCGTCGGCAAGCGCGGCATCATGGCTTTCGACTACTCGAGCACGGTATCGGCTGTGGTGATCGAATTGGCCAGGCTCGATCCGGGTCTTCAGGTCGTCGTTCCCGAGAGTCGCGCCATCGCGGGCGGCGTACGCTACCTCGAAGAGTTCCTGCCAGCCGGCATCGACGTCCGGTTCATCCCGGACGCGGCGATCGAATATGGATTGGAGCGTTGTGATGCGGCCTTGTTCGGTGTCGAGACCCTTCGCTGCGACGGCAGCTTTTTGAATACGATCGGCAGCCGGATGATCGCACGGCTGGCACAGGGGATGGGTGTCGAGATCTTCGGTGCGACGGATCTCCTCAAGCTCGACACACGCAGCTACGACGGTCACCGACCGGCCCCCGCGACACGCTCCTATGACAAGGTTCTGACGGACGGCATGGCGATCTCAGGCGCAGGGCGCGTCGACACGCGCGCGCCCGAACTCGACGTCATACCCGCGGCACTGACGAGCGCCCTCCTGACGGAGTTCGGTCCCGTCCCTCCGGCTGCGATATGGGCCCTTGGGCGCAGCGCCTTCAAACTCAATGACGGGTCGGCAATATGAACGAGATGATGGCGCGCGAGATCGCCGCGCAACCCGAACTGCTCCTATCGATCCAGTCCGAACTGGCACAGATCTGCGATGGGCTGCCCCGGCCGAGCGGGCGTATCTTCGCCGGTGGCTGCGGCGACTCCGCTTTCGCTCCGAAGGCATTGGCCGGCGTGTTCCGCAGAATGGGAACGCCGATCGCTGCCTGCAGCTCCATGGATCTCGTCGGCTTCGTCGATCTCGACCCCAGCGACACGATCATCCTGTCGTCGATATCGGGAGGAACCAAGCGCAGCATCGAAGCGGCGCGAGCGGCGAGCGAGCGGGGCGCGCGCGTCATCGGCGTTACCTGCAACGGCGAAAGTGCGCTTGCCGCGCTTGCCGACCAGACAGTTGTGTTGCCGTTCAAGCCCTTGAGCCGAAAGACGCCGCATACGCTCGACTACGCTGTCACGCTCCTTGCGCTGGTGGAGATCGCAAGGAGTTTCGCTCGCCTTCCGTCCGACGCTACCCGCTCGGTCCTGCACGGATTGCCGATGTCTTTGACAGACGCCGAGACCGAAGCGTCCGGAGTCGCTGCGTCGTGGCAGAATGAAAGCCGACTTTTCCTTCTGGGCGCCGGCCCGGGATTGGGAACGGCGGAGTACGGCGCTGCGAAGTTCCATGAGGCCGGCGGTCTCGTCGCCATCGCCGCCGAAACGGAAAACTTCGTGCACGGCATGAACTTCATGCTGGAGCCCGCCGATCTCCTCGTGGTGTTGGGTGGATCTGACGTGGCGGAACGGCGGGGACGCGAGGTCGTCACCGCGTTCGCAAAGCTGGTGTCGAAGGCGCATCTGCAGGTGCCGCCGGACGGAGCGCCGTCCTGGCAGGCAGCCTTTGGGTCGGTGCTTCAGCAGACATTCTTCCTGCAGTCGCTATGCCTGCGTGTCGCCGACCATCTGCGGCTGGCTTTGGAAGAGCCGCGGGCTGGGCGATCACTGGGTGGGGCTCACTTCGCTGCGCAGTCGAGCGTTATGGCGTCCTGAGATTTCAGGGCCCCTCGTGAAGGGGACGAGTGGCCGGCGTCCGACCGACTCCGTGGAGATGATCGGAGGGCTCTTGGAGACGGGCACGCGGACGCCAGCCGCCCGAGCGCCGTGCAAGGAGCGCCCTTCGGGCGATCCGACCGCCGTCGAAGGGCGTCGATGGAGCCCGTGCTGCCGACGGCGGCTCCGATCGGTCGGCCTCGGGCTTGGCGGGGGCGGGAAATCGCCAACGCGCGGTAGGGGACCCCACCAACGCATTGCCAAGATTGACGGTCTCCATCCGGTCGCCATGGACGCGAACCTGCTCTCCTCCGGTTCTCCATCGCAATGGCTTGATATCGGACCGGATGGGCCGGCTGCATTTCAGCTGTTGGCCGTGGCCGGCCCATGAGTGCCATCTGCTATTTTCGCTATTGTTGTTTATTTATGGACTAAAAATAGGAAATCGTACTAACAAGAATGTTTACTGTATTTTTCAGGAGATGTTAAGAAACAAAGAAATATCTTCTCGATAAGTATAATTCGAGTGATCGTGACCGATAATCACCCGATATCTGCGGATTGACCGGACTTTATCTTGGCGGCGCGTGGCTTGCCAGGTGTGCGGGCAGTCTGCGTCCTTGACCTCAACCAATGCAAATAGAGTGCGGGGGGGAACAGTAGAAATTCCCTTGCCGCTTCGACAAGAGTCGTATCCTAATAAGCTTGTCTAAGTTTTCGAGGAGGGCTGGGAGGCGGCCTCGAAGCTCGTTCCGAGGTGTCCGGCAGGCTGCGGTCGATGCGTGTGCGCTGAGTGACTGGTCTTGGAAGACAGCCCCGTTGTCCCAAGGGTAAAGGCGATGGGGATCGTTTGATCGTATCCTGGGGAGGAACCATCACATGACAATCCAGCTCACAGCCTTGAAGAACCGATGCGCCGTCGGTCTCGTCGCAGCCTTCGCAACGACCGCGGCCGTGCTGGCCATCACGGCCGGGGCCCGGGCTGCCGGTCCCGAGATCGTCTCCGGTCCGAGCGCCGATCCCGAATGCTACAAGCCGCTGACCGCCGAGACGAAGTTCTTCCAGTATGCGAAGAAGGAAGGGCCCTATCGCATCGCGCTCGCCAACGGCTTCATCGGCAATACCTGGCGCATCCAGATGGTGCAGACTGCGAAGGCCTATGCCGAGCAGCCGGAGGTGAAGGCCAAGCTGAAGGAATTCAAGGTGGTGTCGACGGGGGACGACGTCGCGGCTCAGATCGCCGCCGTCGATAACTTCATCAACTCCGGCTACGATGCCGTTATCGTCAACGCGCAGAACCCGACGGCCTTCAAGCCCGTGATCAAGCGGGCCAAGGCGGCCGGCGTGGTGTTGGTCGCCTTCGACAACACGCTGGACACCGACGAGGCGATCAACGTCAACGTCGACCAGAAGGGCCTCGGCAAGCTCTGGGGCGAGTGGCTGGTGAAGAACGTGCCCGGCGGCAAGGGCAAGCTCCTGGAAGTGCGCGGCGTGACCGGCACCTCGGTCGACCGCGACCGGCACGATGGTATTCAGGAGGTGCTCGCCGCCTCGCCGGGCCCATGGGAGAGCGTCGAGGTCGTCGGACGCTGGGACGACGGCACCGCTCAGAAGGTCGTTGCCGACGCGATCGCGGTCCACAAGAAGTTCGATGGCGTGTCCGTCCAGGGCGGCTCGACCGGGACGGTCCGCGCCATGATCGACGCCGGCCATCCCTTCGTGCCGGTCGGCGGCGAGACGGAGAACGGTTTCCGCAAGCTTTGCGCGGAGCATTCCAAGGACGGGTTGAAGTGCACGTCGGCCGGCAGCGGTCCGGCCCAGGTCGCCGTCGCGATGAAGACCGCGCTCGCTGCGCTCGACGGACAGGTCGTACCGCAGTCGATAGCCTTGCCGCTGTCGATCGTGTCCGACCCCGACTTCAAGGACGGCGAGAACTTCTACTCCAAGGAGACCGACAACTTCTTCGTCGGCAATTCCTTTCCGACCTGCGGCATCAACTTCACCGCGCAGGAGATCATGGGACAGAGCCAGGCCAACCAATAGGCTCGGCCGCAGCAAGTCCGGACCGGCGGTCGCTCCCTGCTGCCGCCGGTCGCCGTTCCACGACCTTTGTCGGAAAGGGCGTCTTCGTTGCGCGATCTCTCCATCTTGTCCAACGCGGATCCGGACACGATGTCCTCGCCCGCGGACTTCGAAGCGGTTCCGATCCTCGAGTTCCGCGGCGTGTCCAAGCGATACGGCGGCGTCGCGGCCCTGACGGGCGTCGACTTCGCCGCGCGCCGCGGCATGATCCACGCCGTGCTCGGCGAGAACGGCGCGGGAAAGTCGACGCTGATCAAGATCGCCTCGGGCGTCACCGATCCGAGCGAGGGCGAGATCCTTGTGGAAGGGCGGACGGTGAGCTTCCGCAACCCGACGGAGGCGATGGAGGCCGGCGTCGTCTGCGTCTTCCAGGAACTCTCGCTGATCCCGGATATGACGGTTGCCGACAATCTCTCGATCGTCGATCCTCCCCGTCGCTTCGGCCTGATCTCCGGGCGTGCGCAGCGACGGCGCGCCCGCGAACTTCTGGCGCTCGTCGGCTGCGAGGACGTGCATCCCGGCGAGTTGGTCAAGAACCTGCCGCTGTCGCGTCGGCAGATGGTCGAGATCGCGAAGGCGCTCGCCAAGAAGCCGAAGGTGCTGATCCTCGACGAGGCGACGTCGGCCCTGACGACCGAGGACGTGAAGCGCGTGTACGCCATCATCCGGCGGCTGCGCAGCGAGGGCGTCGCGATCCTTTACGTCTCCCATCGGATGAAGGAGATCGAGGATCTCGCCGATGCGGCGAGCGTCTTTCGCAACGGCCGGCATATCGAGACCTTTCGCAAGGGCGCGCGCTCGGTCGACGAGATCGTTCAGATGATGATCGGGCGCGAGGTGACGCATCCCTACCCCGATAAGCCTGCCCCGTCCGGCGACGCGCCGGTCGCACTTTCGGCCCGCGGCCTGTCCTGGGGACGCGAGCTTCGCAGCGTTTCCCTGGAGGTCCGAAAGGGAGAGATCGTCGGTCTCGGCGGCCTCGACGGCCAGGGCCAGCGCGAATTGCTGCTCGCTCTGTTCGGCGTTCTGAAGAACGTGTCAGGCGCCATCGAGGTCGCAGGCAAGCCCGTGAGCTTCACGGGACCGCGCGCGGCGATGCGCTGTGATCTGCCGCTGGCTCTCATCCCGGAGGATCGCAAGACCGAAGGCCTGATGCTGCCGATGAGCGTCGAGGACAATATGAGCCTCGCCGCTCTGTCGCGGTTCCAGCGCGGCCTCTCCATCGATCGCAGCCGTGAGGCGGCCGCCATCGCGGAGATGGTGGAAGGTCTGAAGGTCAAGGCCGGCGATCTCCGCGCGCCCGTCTCCAACCTTTCCGGTGGCAACCAGCAGAAGGTCGTCCTCGCGAAGTGGCTGATGACACGCCCCGGCATCGTGCTTCTCAACGATCCGACGCGCGGGATCGACGTCGGCACCAAGCAGGAGATCTACCGACTGCTGCGCGATCTTGCCGGGCAAGGTCTCGCCGTTCTCCTCTACTCCACCGACTATGCCGAACTGATCGGCTGCTGCGACCGCGTGCTCGTCATGTATGGCGGCCAAATTGCGCGCGAACTGTCCGGCGACGGTTTGAACGAGACGACGATGATCGAGACCGCGCTGAACGTCGGGGAGCGCGCGGCATGACGGACCTCGGATACTTCGTTCGGCACCAGCGCGGACTTCTCGGCGCCATCGCGCTCTTCGTCGCGATGTTCTCGATCTACATCGCGAACCATCCCGTCGGGCTGACGCCGGCGGTGGCGACGACGGCGGCCAACAAGGCGGTGCTTCTTGCGCTGGTCGCGATGGCGCAGACGCTGCCCGTCCTGACGCGGGGGCTCGATCTCTCCGTCGGCATGGTCTTCGTTCTCGCCAACTGCCTCGCCTCGACGCTGGTCGTCGGAACGCCTTCGGAAGGGGCTCTCGGCATTCTGGTCGTTCTCGGCGTGGGAGCGGTGGCCGGGTTCCTCAACGGTGCGATCGTCGTCTTCGGGCGGCTGCAGCCGATCATCACCACGCTCGCGACGGGAGCGATCTTCTACGGCCTTGCGCTTCTCGTCCGGCCGGGTCCGGGCGGTGACGTGCAGTCGGACATTGCCGATCTCCTGACGGGGCAGATCTTCGGCACCGTGCCAGCCGCGCTCCTCGTGCTGCTCGCGGTGGTGCTTCTGGTCTGGGTCCCCTTCCGACGTTCCGTGATCGGGCGCGCCGCCTACGCCACCGGATCGAACGAGCAGGCGGCCTACATGTCCGGGGTGCCGGTCGAGCGCGCCAAGCTTCTCGCCTACACGCTGTCGGGATTGCTGGCCTCGATCGGCGGCCTGATGCTGACGTTCAACACCTATTCCGGCGAGGCGTCGGCACCGATCGCGGGCACCTACACGCTGAATTCGATCGCCGCCGTGGTGATCGGCGGCACTTCGCTCTTCGGCGGCTGGGGGTCGGCCATCGGCTCGATCTTCGGCGCCTTCGTCCTGCGCACGATCGAGGATCTTCTCTTCGTCTTCGATCTCGATCCCTTGTGGCAGCCGCTGTTCCAAGGCGTCGTTCTGCTCGCCGCGATCTCGCTCGGCGCCTTTCGCGTCCTTCGCATCCGCAACCGGCTGGAGATCCTGGCATGAGCGCCACAGCGCCCCGCGCCGCCGGCCCGTCGCGCCTCGTTCGCCTCGGCCTCGACCGGTCCGTCCTCATCGCCTTCGCCTGCATCGTCGTGCTTCTGGCAGGCGGAGCACTCTACTCGCGCGAGTTCCTGTCGCCGGAGTACCTGCTCCAACAGTTGCAGATCAGCGCCTTCCTCGGCGTCATCGCTTCCGGTGCCATGATGGTCATCCTCATCGGGCATATCGATCTTTCGATCCCCTGGACGGTGACACTCGGTGCGATGATGGCGACGGCGGTGGCCGGATGGTACGGCACGCCCGGCGAGATCCTCGCCATTCCCGTCGGCATCCTCTGCGGTGCGTCGGTCGGGCTCGTGAACGGGCTCGGCGTCGCCTATCTCCGCCTGCCGTCGATGATCTTCACGCTCGGCATGAATGCGGTCGTGCAGGGCCTGATGGTTCTGCACACCGGCGGCTCGGCGCCGCAGGACCATGCGACCGACGCCATGCACTTCCTTGGCGTCGGCCGGCCGATCCTTGGCATTCCCAACGCGCTCTTCATGTGGATCCTTGTCGGGGCCGGGGTCATCTTCCTCCTCAACCGCACCGCCTTCGGCCGGCGGGTCTATGCCGTCGGCAACCGGGAGCGGGCGGCCTACCTGTCCGGCGTCGATACGAACGCCATCATCGTCGGCTGCTTCGTCCTGTCCGGCGCGGCGGCAGCCTTCGCCGGGGTCCTTCTCGCGGGCTACTCGACCAAGGCCTATCAGGCGATGGGCGACAGCTATCTCCTGCCGGCCATCGCGGCCGTGGTTCTCGGCGGGACGAACGTCCTCGGCGGGCGCGGCAACTACCTCGGCACCATCGCGGGCGTCATCCTCATCACGCTCCTGCAGTCGATCCTCTCGGTCATGCAGATGGAGGAGGCGGGCCGCCAGATCATCTACGGCACCGTGATCATCGCCATGCTGCTCGCCTACGGGCGCGGCGACCTCAACCGGAAATAGCCATGACGACACCGGCAACACCCAGCGGCGCGTTCGGCAGGCTGATCGATCCATCCGCGCAACTCCGCTGCCTCGGCACCGGCTTCGACTTCATCGAGGGTCCGGTCTGGCATCCGGTGGAGCGGCACCTTCTCTTCTCCGACATGCCGGGCGATGTGCGCCGGCGGTGGAGCGTGGAAGACGGCGTGGTCGAGGTCGCCAGGCCAACCAACAAAGGCAACGGCATGGCCTACGACGCGGCGTTGAACCTTCTCGTGTGTGAGCATTCGACATCCCAGGTCGTCCGCCTGCGTCCGGACGGATCGCGCGAGATCCTCGCCAGCCATTTCGAGGGGCGCGAACTCAACAGCCCGAACGATCTGTGCGTGCGGTCCGACGGGTCGATCTACTTCTCGGATCCCTGGTACGGGCGAATGCCGGGCTTCGGCGTCGAACGGCCGCGCGAACTGGGCTGGCAGGGCGTGTTCAGGATCCCCGCGGGCGGAGGGGAGCCGCAGCTTCTCGTCGAGCGCGACCTCTTCACCCAACCGAACGGCCTTTGCTTCTCTCCGTCGGAAGATCGTCTCTACGTCAACGACACGGTCCAGGCCAACATCCGGGTCTTCGACATGCGGACCGACGGCCTCCTCGGGCCTGGACGCGTCTTCGCCTCCGATATCCAGGAGGCGGACGTGCCCGGCGTTCCCGACGGAATGAAGTGCGACCTGGACGGCAACGTCTGGGTCACGGGCCCAGGCGGTGTCTGGATCTTCGATCCCGAGGGGCGGCACATCGGACGCGTCCGCGTCCCCGAAGAGGTCGCCAATCTCTGCTGGGGAGATGACGACGGACACACGCTGTTCCTGGCCGCCACGCATTCGCTGTTTGCCGTAACGACCCGCATCGGCTCCCGCCTCGAGCCGCACATGCGTCCCTGACGAGCGCCCTCGCCAGTGTCCGACGCCATTTGGAAGGAACGCCATGGCTACCGATGATCTCGTGCTCGATGCCGCCCGCTGCGTCCTCCTCATCCAGGATATGCAGAACGACGTCGTAGCGGACGGCGGTGCGTTTGCAGATTCGGGCGCCCCGGCCCACTGCCGCGAACAAGGAACCGTAGAAAACATACGGCGTCTCGCCGAGCGCTGCCGCGACCTCGGGATACCCGTCGTCCATGTCTGGTTCATCGTCGAGGCGAACGGCCTCGGGATGACGCGCAACGCGCCGCTCTTCACCGGAGCCATCGAGCAGCGTGCCATGTTGCGCGGTTCCTGGGGGGCGGAACCGGTCGCCGGCCTCGAAGCCCGACCGGGCGACCATGTCGTCGAGAAGAACCGCATGAGCGCGTGGGAAGGCACGCGGTTGGAGACGATCCTGAAGTCCGAGAAGCGGGATGTCGTCATCGACACCGGAGCCTGGACCAACATGTCCATCGAGCACACCGCCCGCACCGGTGCTGACAAAGGCTACGTCATTGTCGTCCCGGAAGACGCCTGCTCGACGATGAACGCCGATTGGCACCGCGCCTCCATCGATTTCGCCATGCGCAACGTTGCGGTGGTGACCACGACGGATGCGGTGCTGGAGGCGTTGCGTCCCTGAAAGCCGGTGCGATCCCTGTCGGCGGTGGGCCGACGAGGAATTTTTCGTGGCTGCGAGGAGCCGAGCGTCGGCTGGTCCTGCCCCGGACATCGGCTCACCACGCATTCGTCGCGACCCGGGCCATCTAACGGGGACAGGCCTCGGCCCGTGGGCGCTTTCGAGCCATGGAACGACGATTGTCGTCCGCTTTCGGGCGATTGCCGGAGACAAGCAGCTCTCGCTCGGCGATCGGGAAACCCGCCTGTTTCGAATGCGGATCTCCCCGGGGGCGGGGACGTGGGCGAATGCCCTCCGACGCTCTCAGGACATTTCGGCCATCACGGCTTCCACGGCCTCCGTGGTCTTCTGAACCACGGTGTCGGCTTCCTCCCGCGTCAGGCAGAAGGGCGGCGCGAAGCCGAGGATGTCGCCTTCGGGCATGGCTCGGGCGATGACGCCCCGCTCCAGAAGCGCGGCGGAGATGCGGGGACCGACCTTGGCCGAGGGGTCGAAGAAGCGTCGGTCGTCGCGGTCGGCAACGAACTCCACGGCGGCAAGAAGCCCCTCTCCGCGCACCTCGCCGACATTGCGGTGGCCGCCGAGAGCCGCCGACAGGCTCGAGCGGAAATGGGTGCCGACCGTTCGGACGTTGGCCAGGAGATCCAACTCGTCGATGAGGTCGAGATTGGCCACCCCGGCCGCCGCGCACAGCGGATGGGCCGAGTAGGTCCAGCCGTGACCGATGGGCCCGAGTTCGTCGGATCCCTGGACGAGGATGTTCCAGAGCTTTTCCGAAACGATCGTCCCGGACAGCGGCGCGTAGGCGGAGGTCAGACCCTTGGCGATGGTGATGAGGTCCGGCCTCATGCCGTAATGGTCGGAGCCGAACATCGTGCCGAGGCGTCCGAAGCCGGTGACGACCTCGTCCGCGATCAGCATCACGTCGTAGCGCTGGAGAACCGCCTGGATCTTCTCCCAGTACCCGGCAGGGGGCGGCACGATGCCCCCGGTGCCGAGCACGGGCTCGCCGATCATGGCGGCGACCGTCTCGGGACCCTCGGCGAGGATCGTCTCCTCCAGCTTGTCGGCGCAGAACTGCGAGAACTGTTCCTCGTCCATGGAGCGGTCGGGGCGGCGGAAGTAATAGGGCGCTTCCGTATGCAGGATCGGCGCGCGCGGAAGGTCGAAGGCGTTGTGGAAGAGCTTCAGTCCGGTGAGCGATCCCGTCATCACGCCCGACCCGTGATAGCCGCGCCAGCGCGAGATGATCTTCTTCTTTTCCGGCCGGCCGAGGATGTTGTTGGCATACCAGACGAGCTTGATGTTGGTCTCGTTGGCGTCCGAGCCCGAAAGACCGAAATAGACGCGGCTCATGCCCGCCGGCGCTCGGTCGACGATCATCTTGGCCAGCCGGATCGAGGGCTCCGAGCCGTGGCCGACATAGGCGTGGTAGTAGGGGAGCTTGCGGGCCTGCTCGGCGATCGCCTCCGCGATTTCCTCGCGGCCGTAGCCGACGTTGACGCAGTAGAGGCCGGCGAAGGCGTCGAGGCTCTTGCGCCCGTTGCGATCGACGATCGTGCAGCCCTTGGCCCCGGTGATCACGCGCGTCGGCGTCTCCCCGCGCGCGTGCATGCCCATGTGGGTCGAGGGGTGGAAGAAGTGGTCGCGGTCGAAGGCGGTCAGGTCGTTGGCGTGGTCGAGCATTGCGGCTCTCCTTGGAAGGTGAATGGGGTCAGCCGCGGTCTAGGCAGACGTATTGGATGTCGGTGAAGGCCTCGAGGCCGTGGCGCGAACCCTCGCGCCCGAGTCCGGACTGCTTGGTGCCGCCGAACGGGACTGGCGCGCCGGTGATCTTCACCCGGTTGACGGCCACCATGCCGTAGTCGAGCGCGGCGCTCATGCGAGACGCGCGGGCGCTGTCCCGCGTGACGAGATAAGCGACGAGGCCGTATTCGGTGTCGTTGGCGCGGGCGAGGACCTCCGCTTCCGCGTCGAAGGGGGCGAGGGCGGCGACGGGGCCGAAGGTCTCCTCGTGCATGATGGCGGCATGCGGCGGCACGTCGGCTAGAACCGTCGGCTCGAAGAAGAGCCGCCCGGCGGGATGGCGCCCGCCGCCGCACAGGAGGCGCGCTCCCTTCGCAAGGGCATCGGCGACGTGCGCCTCGCATTTGCCGACCGCCCGCTCGTGCATCAGGGGGCCGATCTCGGCTCCCTCGTGAAGCCCGGGGGCCACGGCCAGAGCCTTCGTCCGTTCGGTGAAGGCGAGGGCGAAGGCGGCGTAGGCCGGACGCTCGACGAAGATGCGGTTGGCGGCGAGGCAGTCCTGCCCGGACGTCGCGAATTTGGCGTCGAGCGCGATCTCGACCGCGCGGTCCGGATCGGCGTCGGCGAAGACGATCAGGGGCGCGTGACCGCCGAGTTCCATCACCAGCCGCTTGACCGTCGGCGCGCACTGCGCCGCGATCAGCCGGCCGACTTCGGTCGATCCGGTGAAGCTGAGGGCGCGCACGCGCGCGTCCTCGCACAGCCGCCCGACAATCGTGGCAGCATTGCCCGTCACCACGTTGAAGACGCCGGAGGGGAAGCCCGCATGGCTGGCGAGTTCGGCGAGCGCCAGCGCGGACAAGGGCGTATGACCTGAGGGGTGGGCGACCACCGTGCAGCCGGCGGCGAGCGCTGCAGACGCCTTGCGCGTCAGCATCGCGGACGGGAAGTTCCAGGGCGTGACGAGACCGGCGACGCCGACCGGGCGGCGCGTCAGCCGCATCTCCGCATCCGGCAGATGCGAGGCGACGCTCTCGACGCCGACGCGTTTGGCTTCCTCCGCGTAGAAGGCGACGAAGGACGCGGCGTAGTCGATCTCGCCTCGTGCCTCGGCCAGCGGCTTGCCCTGTTCGAGGGTCATCAGCAGGGCGAGGTCGTCGCGCGCGGCGACGATCGCTCCGTGCCAGCGCAGCAGCACGGCCGAGCGTTGCTGCGGCAGGAGGCCGGCCCAGGCGGGAAAGGCGGCCTGCGCGGCGTCGATCGCGCGGGTGGTCTCGTCGGCTCCGAGCGAAGCGACATGGGCGATGGTCGTTCCATCAGCCGGATCGGTGACCGCGAAGCGTTCGCCCGCCCCGCTTGGCCTCCAGCGCCCGCCGACGAAGGCGTCCTGCCGCAGGAGACGTGGGTCGGCGAGACGGCCAAGAGCCTCGTGCAGGGGCGGGCCGGCCAAGTGTGCGTTCATCGGGGACCTCCCTCGGGTGCGTCCCGAAGTTAGCCCCGCGGCGCTGGAGGATCCGTCCGAAACGGACAGGGCGCGGAGACAGGTCCTCTTTTTAAGCCGCCGGCGACGGAGGAATCCTCTCCTCCGACGCCCGGCCGGAGGCGAAGAGGTGGGCCGGCGGGTCGATGCCGTCCTTGACGAACTTGGTCACGACGTAGGTGAAGTAGCGCTGGATGCCGATCTCGCGTTCCAGCCATCCGTCGACCAGTCGCTGGTAGGCTTCGACGTCCCGCGCGACGACTTTCAGCACGTAGTCGACGCCGCCGCCTGTCGACCAGCAGGACACCACCTCCGGCTCCGCCCGCATCACGCGTTCGAACCGGTCGAAATCCGCCTGCCGGTGGCCGCCGAGCGTGATCTCGACGATCACCGTGGTGATCGGAGCCACCAGCCGCCAGTCGATCCGGGCGTGGTAGCCCGCCACGATCCCCGCCTTTTCCAGACGTTTCAGGCGCATCCAGCACGGCGTGGCGGACAGGCCGACGCGCTCCGCCAGCGCCGTCTTGGCGATCCGACCCTCGCGCTGGATCTCGGCCAGGATTTTGACGTCCGTCGCGTCGAGCTGGTGCATGGCTTCTCGAAAAGAGCGCGTTGCGGGCGCCGACAGCGCGGCGTCCCCTTGTCGAATGTCATGATTTCAGGAAACGTGCAGTCATGACAATGTGGTTCATCGATCAGGCCGCTTTAAAGCGTCCCGTCTACCTGTCGCTGGCCGACCAGATCAACCGGGCCATTTCCGACGGTCGCCTGGCGGATGGAACGCGCCTGCCGCCGCATCGGGTGCTCGCCGACAGCCTGAACGTATCGGTCCAGACCGTCAGTCGCGCCTACGAGGAGCTCATCCGCCGCGGTCTCCTGTCCGGTGAGACGGGGCGCGGAACCTTCGTGCGGCGCGAGGAACCGGTCGGCCAGCTTCCCTACATCCCCGAGCGGCTCGGCGAGGTGATCGACTTGTCGATCCTGAAGCCGGTCTGCGAGACGATGCATCTCGACCGGATGAAGGCGGCGCTTGCCGATCTCTCGATCGACCTGCCGCCAAGCGTCGCCTTGTCGTTCCGGCCCAACGTCATCTTTCCCCGTCACCGAGCCATCGCGGCCGACTGGCTGCGGCTGTGCGGACTGGACGTTTCGCCCCACAACGTGTGCCTCACGAACGGGGCGACTGCCGGCATGACGATCGCGCTGATGAGCGTGGCGCAGACCGGCGGCGTGGTGGCCACCGAGGCGATCGGCCACCACACGCTGACGCCGCTCGCCGCCTATCTCGGGCTGAAGCTCGCCGCCGTGGAAATCGACGACGACGGGATCGTGCCGGACGCTCTCGACGCGCTGTGCCGTGCGGAAGGCGTGCGTGCGGTCTTCGTCCAGCCTTCCGGCATCAATCCGACGGCGGTGGTCATGAGCGCGGGGCGGCGGGAGGCGATCGCGGCGGTGGCGCGCGCGCACGACCTCGCCATCATCGAAAACGACGGGCTCGGTCCCCTCGTCGAGGATCGCCCGCCGCCGCTCGCCGCGTTCGCACCGGAGCGAACGCTCTACGTGACGAGCTTCACGAAGATCGTGATGCCGGGCCTGCGGACCGGCTATCTCGCCGTGCCGGACCGGATGCTGGCGGCCGTCACCAACCGGCATCTCGTGACCAACTGGATCGCGACGCCGCTGATCGCCGAGATCGCGACGCGCTGGGTCGCCGACGGCACCGCGATCGAACTCGTGCGCTGGCAGCGCGGTGCCCTGCGCCGGCGCCAGGCGGTGGCCGCCGAGATGCTGGCGGGCATTCCCTATCGCTCCCACGCGCAGGCCCTCCACGCGTGGATCCCGCTGGAGAGCCGCGCGGCGGAAGACCTGTTCGTCGCGCAGGCGCGCCTGCGCGGTGTCGCCGTGGCGCCCGGCCGATCGTTCCAGACGGGGACTGCCGAACAGCCTGCGGTGCGCGTCTCTCTGGGTTCCACGACCGAGCAGGAACTGCGCTCCGGATTGCGGATCATGAGCAACCTCATCCGCAGCGATCCGGAACCGCTTCTGCTCGCCATCTAGGCGTTGCATGCCGCCGTGGTGGGCATTGAAATGATAATTGTCATGAGATTATTTTGCAAATTGACATGATTTAGGTTGGGCATCATCGTCGGGGCATCGAACGGAACCCAGAAGGGGATGCCGTGACTGCGCCGATCATCCAACTGCAGGACGTGTCCAAGCGCTTCGGCGAGCTGACGGTGCTCGACAAGCTCTCGTTCGACGTCGCGCCCGGCGAGAAGCTGGCTCTGATCGGTCCGTCCGGTTCGGGAAAGACCACGATCCTGCGCCTCCTGATGACGCTGGAAACGCCGACCGACGGCCTGGTGCTGGTGGAGGGCGAGCCGCTGTTCCACCAGCGCAAGGGAGGTGCGCTGGTGCCGGCGGGCGAGCGGCATCTGCATCGGATGCGCGAGAAGATCGGCATGGTCTTCCAGCACTTCAACCTGTTTCCGCACAAGTCCGTCTGCGAGAACGTCTGCCTGGCTCCGGTCCTGACGCAAGGCGTGAAGCCGGCGGATGCCAAGCGCCGCGGGATGGAGCTTCTCGACATGGTGGGGCTGTCGGCCAAGGCCGATGCGATGCCCGCGCAGCTATCGGGCGGCCAGAAGCAGCGGGTGGCGATCGCCCGTGCGCTGGCCCTCCGCCCGAAGATCATGCTCTTCGACGAGGTGACCTCGGCGCTCGACCCGGAACTCGTCGAGGAGGTGCTGAACGTCATGCACATGCTCGCCCGCGAGACCGACATGACCATGCTTCTCGTCACTCACGAGATGGGCTTCGCCCACGACTTCGCCGACCGCGTCCTGTTCTTCGACCGGGGCCGGATCGTCGAGGAGGGCGCGCCCCAGGACATCTTCAAGAACCCCCGGCACGAGCGGACGAAAGGCTTTCTCAGGAAGGTCGTCGCAGCCGGTCATCGCGTTTGACATCAGCCCTGGAGGAAGTTTCCCATGCGTTTGCATCGTTTCGCCCGCCCGCTGTTCCTCGGTGCGACCCTCGCCCTCTCGTTCGGTGCCGCCTCGGCCCCGGCAGCCGATCTGGACGCTCTCAAGGAGCAGGGGTTCGCTCGCATCGCCATCGCCAACGAACCGCCCTTCACCGCCGTCAAGGCCGACGGCACGGTGTCGGGCGCCGCTCCGGACGTCGCGCGCGCCGTCTTCAAGCGTCTTGGCGTCGATGACGTCGTCGCCTCGATCTCCGAATACGGCGCGATGATCCCCGGCCTTCAGGCCCGCCGCTTCGACGCCGTCACCGCCGGCCTCTTCATGAAGCCGGAGCGCTGCAATGCCGTCAGCTATTCCGAGCCGATCCTGTGCGATGCCGAAGCCTTCGCGCTGAAGGCCGGCAACCCGCTGAAGCTGACGAGCTACAAGGACGTCGCCGACAATCCGAACGCCAAGATCGGTGCGCCGGGCGGCGGCACCGAGGAGCGCCTGGCGCTGGAAGCCGGCGTGCCGCGCGAGCGGGTGATCGTGGTTCCCGATACGCAGAGTGGGCTCACCATGCTCCAGCAGGGCCGCATCGACGTCTACTCGCTGCCCGTTCTGTCGATCAATGCGGCGGTGAAGACGGCGAACGATCCGCAGATCGAAGTCGTGGCCCCAGTTCAGGGCGCGCCGGTCTATTGCGACGGCGCCGCCTTCCGCAAGCAGGACACGGCGCTGCGCGACGCCTTCGACAAGGAACTGGCCGCGATCAAGGCGTCCGGCGAGTTCGCGAAGATCATCGAGCCCTACGGCTTCTCGGCCGCCGCCGCGATGTCGACGACGCGCGAGAAGCTTTGCGCCGCGCAGTGACCTGACGGAGGGGCGGCGGGGCGACGATCCCGTCGTCCCCGATGGCAAGGCGATCATGGACATCTGGTTCGGCTATCTCAGGCTCATTCTCGACGGCGCCCTCGTGACGGTACAACTCACCGTCTACGGCTGCGCCTTCGCGCTGGTCATGGCCTTTCTCGCCGGGCTCGGACGCACCTCAGCCATCGCGCCGGTGAAGTGGCTGGCGGTCGCCTATATCGAGTTCTTCCGCGGCACCTCGATCTTCGTCCAGCTCTTCTGGGCCTATTACGTGCTCCCGCTGATGGGGCTGGAACTCTCGCCGATGCAGGCGGGCGTCCTGGCGCTCGGCCTCAACGTCGGCGCCTACGGCGCCGAGGTGGTTCGCGGCGCCATCCAGGCGATCGGGCGCGAGCAGCGCGAGGCCTGCGTCGCCCTCAACCTGACGCGCGCGCAGTCGCTGCGCCACGTCATCCTGCCGCAGGCGGTCGTCGTGATGCTGCCCACCTTCGGCAACAACGCGATCGAACTCCTCAAGGCGACGGCGATCGTCTCCCTCGTCTCGCTCGGCGACATGACGTTCCAGGCCCAGGTCGTGCGCTCGCAGACCGGCTCGACGGCCTTTCCGTTCCTGACGATCCTGGTTCTCTACTTCCTGATGTCGTCCGTCATCACGCTCTTCGTGCGCGCAATGGAGCGCCGCATGTCCCGCGGCTTCGAAGGGACGCGCGCCTGATGGAATGGGATTGGGACTTCGTCTGGCAGATCATGCCGCAGCTTCTCGATGGCGCAAGGATCACGGTGCTCGCGACGCTGCTCGGCTTCGCCTTCGCCGCCGTGTTCGGCCTCGTTCTCGCCATGCTCCGTAGGTCGTCGAACCGGGTCCTTTCCTGGCCGACGGCGGCGTTCGCCGAGTTCGTGCGCGGCACGCCGCTTCTCGTGCAGCTCTACTTCCTGTTCTACATCCTGCCCGACCTCGGCCTCACCCTGTCGCCCCTGACGGCGGGCGTGATCGGCCTCGGCATTCACTACGGCACCTACACCGCCGAGGTGTATCGCGCCGGGATCGACAACGTGGCGCGCGGCCAGTGGGAAGCCGCCAAGGCCTGCAATCTCACCGCGGCCCAGACCTGGCGGCACATCGTCCTGCCGCAGGCGATCAAGCCCATGGTGCCGGCGCTCGCCAACTACTTCATCGCCATGTTCAAGGAGACGCCGCTCCTGTCGGCCATCACCGTCCTCGAACTCATGAACCAGGCGCGCTCCATCGCGAACTACAACTACCGCTACATCGAGCCCATCACGATGGTGGGCGCGTTCTTCCTCGCGATCAGTCTCGTCTCCGTGGTCGCGATCCGCCTCATGCAGCGCCACTGGGGCCGGCTCAGCCGCCTCGGCTCGGCCCGGCGCGAAACCGTGATGCCGTCATGACGCCCTCGCTCCTGTCCCTGCCGCTCGCGTTCGACGCGCGGGCGATCGAGAAGCGCGTCGGCCTGATCCTCCTGTCGACCGACCATTCGACGGAAGCGGACTTCGCCCGCCTCGTCGCCGGACCGCGGGTCGGCCTGTTCGCGACGCGCGTCGAATATGCCAACCCGGTGACGCCCGCCAATCTGCGCGCCATGGAACCGCGCCTTGGCGCCGCGGCGGCGTTGCTGCTGCCGGACGAGCCGCTCGATGCGATCTGTTTCTCCTGCACTTCCGCCTCCGTCGCGATCGGTGACGCGGCGGTGGAGGCGGCGATCGCGGCGGCCAAGCCCGGTGTGCCGATCGTCACACCGCCGGGCGCTGCGGCCCGTGCCCTCGCGCAGTTCGGAGCGCGGCGCATCAGCCTCCTGACGCCCTACACGGTCGAGACCACGGCCGGCATGGCCGACTATTTCGAAGCCCGGGGTTTCGATCTCGCCTCCGTTTCCTGCCTCGGGCTCGAGGACGACCGGGAGATGGCCCGCATCGCTCCGGCCTCGCTGGTCGAGGCGGCGGTCGCCGCGACGGATCCGCAGGCCGAGGCGCTCTTCGTGTCCTGCACCGCCCTGCGCTCCGCCCTGATCGTGTCGGCGGTCGAGGCGCGGATCGGGCGCCCGGTCGTGACCAGCAATCAGGCCACCGCCTGGGCCTGCCTTGGCCTCTGCGGCGTGGTCCCGGCGCCGGGGTTGAAGGCCGGGCGCCTGTTCGACATGCCCTACGACGTGGCGGGCTGATCCGATGCCGCTCGTGTCCCTTGCCGACATCCAGCTTGCCGCCGCGCGGATCGGCCCGGTGGTGGTTCGGACCGCGCTCGAACCCTCGCCGAGCCTGTCGCGGCTCGCGGGCGTCCCGGTCCATCTCAAGATGGAGCATCGCCAGCGCACCGGCGCCTTCAAGCTGCGGGGTGCGAGCAACGCCGTCCTGTCGCTGCCGCCCGGCACGCGCGGCGTCGTCGCGGCCTCCACGGGCAATCACGGCCGCGCGCTCGCCCATGCCGCGCGCGAGGCGGGGCTCGCCTGCACCATCTGCCTGTCGCGCCTCGTGCCCGCCAACAAGGTCGCGGCCGTGGAGGCGCTGGGAGCGCGGGTTCATATCCGAGGCGACAGCCAGGACGACGCGCAGCGCGAGGCCGATCGCCTTGCTGCCGCGGAAGGGCTCGTCGGCGTGCCGCCCTTCGACCATCCCGCGATCGTGGCGGGGCAGGGCACGATCGGCCTGGAGATCGTCGAGGATCTGCCGGATGTCGAAACGGTCCTCGTGCCCCTTTCCGGTGGCGGGCTGATCGCCGGGGTGGCAGCGGCGGTGAAGGCGCTTTCCCCCCGGGCGCGCGTCGTCGGCGTGTCCATGGAGCGCGGGGCCGCGATGGCCACGAGCCTCCAGGCCGGGCGCCCGATAGAGGTCGAGGAACTCCCGACGCTGGCCGATTCGCTGGGCGGCGGCATCGGCCTTTCCAACGATTGGACCTTTGAGGCAACCCGGCAACTGGTGGACGAGGTGGTGCTCGTCACCGAGGCCGAGATCGCCGCCGGCATCCGCCACGTCTACCAGGAGGAACGCGAGATCGTGGAAGGAGCGGCGGCCGTCGGCATCGCCGCGCTCCTGTCCGGTCGCGTTCGGCCGCGAGGGGCGACCGCGGTGCTCCTGACGGGTCGCAACATCGATCCGGGCCTTCATCTTCGCATCCTCAACGGCGCGGATGCGCTGGAGCAAGACGCCTGATGCCGACGATCCGCATCCTTACCGAGGCCGACCTGCGCGCGCTCGTGCCGCTCGATCTGGCGGCCGTCGCCTGCGTCGAGGAGGCCTTCGCGGCGCTGGCGACGAAGGCGGTCGCCATGCCTCCGGTCCTGCGGCTCGACATACCCGAGCATCGCGGTGAGGTGGACGTGAAGACCGCCTACGTGCCGGGTCTTTCGGGGTTCGCGATCAAGATCAGCCCCGGTTTCTTCGACAACCCAAAGCTGGGCCTGCCGAGCCTCAACGGCATGATGGTTCTGTTCTCGGCCTTCACCGGGCTCGTCGAGGCACTGCTCCTCGACAACGGCTACCTGACGGACGTTCGCACGGCGGCGGCGGGCGCGGTGGCAGCCCGGCACATGGCGCGCGAGGACGCGGCCGTTGCTGCGATCCTCGGAGCAGGCACCCAGGCTCGACTGCAGCTCAAGGCACTGGCGCTCGTTCGCCCCCTGCGGGAGGCGCGGATCTGGGCGCGCGATCATGCGAAGGCCGAAGGCGCGGCTGCGGAGCTGACAGCCGAACTCGGCATCGCGGTGTCCGCCGCGGCGGAGGCGAGCGCGGCCGTGCGTGGCGCCGACATCGTCGTCACCACGACGCCCGCCGAAAGCCCGATCCTCTGGGCCGACTGGATCGCACCGGGAACCCATGTCACCGCGATGGGCTCGGATGCCGAGCACAAGAACGAGATCGACCCGGCGCTGATCGCGGGCGCAGCGCCCTACGTCGCCGACCGTCTCTCGCAGACGCGCCGCCTCGGCGAACTGCGTGCGGCAATCGCGGCCGGTACGGTCGCCGACGCACAGGACTTCGCCGAACTCGGCGCCGTCGTCGCCGGCCTCGCGCCCGGCCGCGCCTCGGCGGCGGCGGTCACGCTGTGCGACCTGACCGGCACCGGCGTCCAGGACACCGCCATTGCGGCGCTCGCAGCCGCCCGCGCGGCTGAAAGCGGCGCCGGCACACCCTTCACCACCTGATCCACCACCCGGGAGACATTCCATGAGCGGACCCGCTCTGAACTTCACGCGCGAGGAATACGCCGCGCGCCTCGCCAAGACACGGGCTGCCATGCAGGCCAAGGGCGTCGAGCTGCTCTTCGTCTCCGACCCCTCGAACATGGCCTGGCTGACGGGCTACGACGGCTGGAGCTTCTACGTGCACCAGGGCGTGCTGGTCGGGCCCGAGGGCGAGCCGGTCTGGTGGGGCCGCGCCATGGACGGCCACGGCGCGCGCCGCACCGCCTATCTCGCGGAACACAACATCGTCGGCTATCCCGACCATTTCGTGCAGTCCACCGAGCGCCATCCGATGGACCACCTGTCCGGCGTCATCGCCGAGCGCGGCTGGGACAGGCTCTCGATCGGCGTCGAGATGGACAATTACTGGTTCTCGGCGGCGGCCTTCGCCTCGCTCCAGCGCCACCTGCCGAACGCCCGGTTCCAGGACGCGACGGCGCTCGTCAACTGGCAGCGCGCGATCAAGAGCCCGACCGAACTCGGCTACATGCGGATCGCCGGTCAGATCGTGACGAAGATGCACGAGCGGATCTTCGAGACGATCGAGCCGGGCATGCGCAAATGCGACCTTGTCGCCGAGATCTACGATGCCGGCATCCGGGGCACGGGCGAGCATGGCGGCGACTATCCCGCCATCGTGCCGATGCTTCCCTCGGGCGCGGACGCCGTCGCACCGCACCTCACCTGGGACGACAAGCCGATGCGCGCGGGCGAAGGCACGTTCTTCGAGATCGCCGGCGCCTACAAGCGCTACCACTGCCCGCTGTCGCGCACCGTCTTCCTCGGCACGCCGACGCAGGCCTTCCTCGACGCCGAGAAGGCGACGCTGGAGGGCATGGAGGCCGGTCTCGAAGCCGCTAAGCCCGGCAACACCTGCGAGGACATCGCGCTCGCCTATTTCGCGGTCCTCAAGAAGCACGGCATCGTCAAGGACAGCCGCACCGGCTACCCGATCGGCCTGTCCTATCCGCCGGACTGGGGCGAGCGCACCATGAGCCTGCGCCCCGGCGATAGGACCGAGCTGAAGCCCGGCATGACCTTCCACTTCATGACGGCGCTCTGGGCGGAGAACATGGGGCTGGAGATCACCGAGACGCTCGCCATCACCGACACGGGATACGAGCTTCTGGCCGACGTGCCGCGCAAGCTCCTGGTGAAGGGCTGAACCCATGACCGGGACCCTCAGGCCCTCGCCGATCGCGGCCACGATCGACTTCGAGGAGAACGGCGTCCGGCACGGCTTCCTGCGCCTGCCCTACAGCCGGGACGATTCGGCCTGGGGCTCGGTCATGATCCCGATCACCGTCGCGAAAAACGGGGAGGGGCCGACCGCGCTCCTCACCGGCGGTAACCACGGCGACGAGTACGAAGGGCCGATCGCGCTCTTCGATCTCGCGCGCTCGCTGAAAGCCGAGGACGTCTCGGGCCGCGTCATCGTCGTGCCGGCCATGAACTACCCTGCCTTTCGCGCGGGCACGCGCACCTCGCCGATCGACAAGGGCAACCTCAACCGAGCCTTTCCCGGCAGCCCGGACGGCACGGTCACGCAGAAGATCGCCGACTATTTCCAGCGTACCCTCCTGCCGATGGCCGACATCGTGCTCGACTTCCATTCGGGCGGGCGCACGCTCGACTTCGTGCCCTTCGCCGCCGCCCATATCCTACCGGACAAGGATCAGGAGGCGGCGAGCTTTGCGGCGGTCGCGGCCTTCGGCGCGCCCTTCTCCATGCGTATGCTGGAGATCGATGCCGTCGGCATGTACGACACCGCGGCGGAAGGGATGGGCAAGGTGTTCGTCACCACCGAGCTTGGTGGCGGCGGCACGGCAACAGCCAATACGGCGGGCATCGCCAAGCGCGGCGTCCGCAACGTCCTGCGGCATGCGGGCATTCTGAAAGGCGCGGTGGAGACGGCCGAGACGCGCTGGCTCGACATGCCCTCGGGCGACTGCTTCACCTTCGCCGAGGACGAAGGCCTGATCGAGCCCCTCGTGGACCTCGGCCAGCCGGTGCGCCGCGGCGACGTCCTCGCCCGGGTCCATTCCGTCGGGCGCACGGGCCTTGAGCCGATCGCCTTTCATGCCAAGCTCGACGGCATCCTCGCCGCCCGCCACTTTCCGGGCCTCGTGAAGGCGGGCGACTGCGTCGCCGTCGTCGGCGTGACCGAATAGTCGATGTCGATGAAGCCCGGCCCCGCTTCGAACACGTCCGCGAGCGGGCTTTCCCCGTCCCGGTCCGATCTCCTGGCGCGCGTCGCGCCGGTGATCTTCCTCCTGTTCTGGGCGTCGGGCTTCGGGGTCGCCAAGATCGGCCTCCGGCATGCCGAGCCATTGACCTTCCTCAGCCTGCGGTTCGGCCTCATCGTCGCGCTGTTCCTGCCGGTCTTCCTGGTTCAGCGCCCATCCGTGCCGACGAGCCGGGCCGGCTGGGGGCATCTTGCCATTGTCGGCTTCCTGATCCAGTCGGTCTATTTCGGACTGGCCTACCTCGGCATGAGCCTCGGCGTCTCGGCCGGCACCGCTGCCGTCATCGCCTCGCTCCAGCCGCTCGTCGTGGCCATTGCCGCGCCCATCGTCTCGCAGGAGCGGGTTCGGCCGCGCCACTGGGCCGGATTTCTCCTGGGCGCTGCGGGTGCGCTTCTGGTCGTATCGGCGGGCGAGGGGTTCGAGGCCTCTCTCGATGCGGGCGTGTGGCTCTGCGTCGGCTCCGCCATCGGCATGGCCGGCGCGGTGCTCTACCAGAGACGTTTTCCCGTGGCGGCCCACCCCGTCACCGTCAATCTCGTTCAGTATGCCGTGGGGCTCGCCACGATCGCACCGATGGCGATCTGGCTGGAAACGGGGCGGATCGACTGGACCGCCGAATTCGTCCTGTCGCTCGGCTGGCTGATCGTCGCCAACTCGATCATCGCCGTCTCGCTTCTGCTTTTCATGATCGGGCGCAGCGAGGCCGCCCGCGTCTCGGCGCTGTTCTTCCTCGTGCCGCCCGTCGCCGCCCTGTTCGGTTGGTTGCTTCTCCACGAAGACATCGGCGTTCAGGCTTGGTGTGGTATCGGCCTGGCGCTTGTCGGCGTGCGTCTCGTGTCTCTTTGACGGGAGTGCATTCGCCGTGCCGGACGGAGACGATCGAGACGCGACCGCTTGATTCAGACCGCTTTGATATACTGGAAAAAATGGAGCGGGCGATGGGATTCGAACCCACGACCCCAACCTTGGCAAGGGAAAAATTGCGGAGATGAAGCGGTTCATTCTGGTGCATATCACTGCACTCCATTGCCCGTAGCGTCGGTGCTCAGACCATTCGGAATAATGGACGCGCGTGGACTGCTCTGAACCGTTGTGGAGCGGTAGCGAGGTGAATGTCCGCAACCGTGCGGTAACCGGCGACGCGCCTCGGTTACCGGTAATGGGGCGAAACCTTCCGTAATTCACGAGCAATGGCCGCCACAAAAGCGAAACCCTACTCGCCTGTACGCAAACCTCCGCGTGTCATGTGTTCCATGAGGAGTGCGCGGTAGAGATCCATGCGCACATTTGGGGTGCCCTACCGCCGAAATGCACTTGCGCCGACCTCCCAGCATGGCACCACTTCTCAATGAGCATGAAGATCGAAGGTGAGTGCCGTGAAGGGAGCAACGCTAGGATCGCTTGTACGGATTTTGGCAATTTGCTCATGTATGCCCCTCCAATCGCCTTCCTGCATGATCACGAGGCCTTCCGAAATTTGAGTTGTCTTGAAACCAAAGGTGCCACTTTTCTCATTGTCGTATTCGTAAAGGTCGACGGAAGACGGCTCTACTGGGTTTCGCTGCAATCCCCAGAAGTATAATGGGCTTAAGGGTAGCGCTCGTCCACTGGATGGTTCTATAAGGTAAACGAGTTCATCGGAGAACTGCTGTACGCCCTCGTAGTCGAGGACATCCACGAACGTCTGAGACGGGCCATGTAGGGCTCGGAAGATTCCAGTATACGCGCCGGGGTAGAAACGCTTCGCGACTACTCCTTCAAAAACGCCTAATTTTTTACCATCAAACACGCGCGACAGCTGGTTAGCCAGCAAGCTCAGAAAGCCCACCCAGTCTACTATTTGTTTTCGCCCATGCTTCTCTGCATTTAACCCCGCTATCCAAGCGTCGATCTGCGTAGAATTCTCCGGCTTCAAAAGTGATGTAAGAGGCAAAGAGAAATCTAATTTTGATTCATTTCCCTTGATGCAGGCTTTAATCAGTCCCCAAAGAGGACCAGATGATCTGTGATTGAAGCCCTTGAACAGGAATCCACCATTTTTGATGATGCATAAATCCATATAAACTATATATGCCGACAAGGTGAGTAAGGCGTCCGCGGCATCGCGCCCTCTCTGCTGTCGTCTCTCAGTATCCATTTCGGATATAAAACGGGCCAGCGGTGCCGCAACCGGATACGGTAGATCGGACAGCAATTCCGAAAGCTCTCTCCACCCTTGTGAACGACTACGTTCTTGGATCATCTGAACATCGGTGCTGTCGACGAATGAACATGATGACGCGCTTGTACCAAAATCGACGCCGAGATAAGTCGAGCTACCCATCTCGTCCGATGCGAATGTCATGTCGATATGGAATGGTCTTCCCTCTGCAACGACTCCTTCGGAGCGATCATTGCGTCCATAGATGAATCTCGGGACTGCAGTCCCGTCTTCGCGAACTGTAAGTTCGACTTCGATTGCAGCCGCGAACCGTGCGTTGCGGGGTGTAACCACCCGAGTTTCGATGATGTTGTGACGGGCTTCCAGATCCTCGGGATCAAGGGATGATCGCATGAAAAAATACTCGAGAAGTCGCCGGGGTGGGCGATCGAGACGGACCTTCCATAGAAGAGGGGTGCCTACTAGTCCTCGAAGGCTGCTTGCAGATGGCAACAGGACTCCGGCATCCAAGCTGTCAGCTGCCATACTAGCAAGATCTGGGGTCAGCGGGCGAGCTCGCTTAACTTCGATCTCACCATCGTCCGGGCGCAGCGATAGGCAGAGCCTGTTATAGGTGACGGCACGAAAATCGCCTTCGCCCTCCGTATAGAACCGACGCGCGCATTCTGTTGCCAAGCCCTTAGCCACAATTTCTTGAAAGCTTTCGCTGAGCTGCAGTATTTCCGCTTCATGAAGGTCGGTCGCTCCCAGATCCCGCTCCAGCAGCTTACCAAGCCAGCGAATGTTCGATGACCCACCTGATAGGAGAACAACCGATATGTCTTGACCCTTAAGTTCTCTTGAGGCGCGTTCGATTGTTTTTTTGACAGCATCACGGATTTTTGCTGTCCATACGTTTGCTTCAAAAACTCGTCGAAGTAGTCCGGCGTCCAAGTTTATGTTTGCAAGCCGCGAGGCGGGATCATAGGGATTAGTCGGTACAGATATCGGGAATGGTGCGAGTCCAGATAGATCGGCGGATAGACTCCAGTTGGCAATAGAGTTGCAGACGGTGATTTTTGCAACCTCGATCGTTTGTAGGAGCTTGCGATAGTGTCTATAGAAGGCCTGCTGACGGTCATTGACCTCAGCGAGATCGTCTGGGGTCTTGATCTTTGCAGCGAGCTCTAGTGATTTTCTCACATCGCTCCGAATTGCTCTGTCAACAGATTTCATCAAAAGTTCCTCGACGAGGACGCGGTTGATATAAAAGCCGCCGACTTGAACGGATTTCGCGCCGAGAGGGCGGGAATTAGTGCCGGACTTGCTAACGTCTCCAGTCTTGGTTGTTTCAATTACCGAAATATCAAAGGTTCCACCCCCAAAGTCGAGAACCAATGCAATATGCTTGCGTTGCTCCGCAATGACAGGGTGCCGCAGGCCATACCTGTAGTACTGAAATACGGCAAATGGCTCCGGGAGGAAGTCGATCTGATCGAAGCGCCCATGCAGGATGCGGCGAATGGCTCGACGGTAATTGGAGAGCCAGTTTTCCTCCGCCATGTCTATGCCGCTAAGCGCGAGCGGTTCTGCAATCAAAATGCTTTTAGGTATTTGTCGTCCCTGACGTTCCAGCCAGACATTTACCTTGGCGAGAAGCTCATGAAGATAGTCCTGGGCGACGCCTACAACAGTAGTGCGTGGGGCATGGGACGTGCTTACGGTTCGCTTCGTGACTGCATCTGGATCGTGCTGACCGAGCTCGATCTTGAAGTCTTCAATCAACTGTTCCGGGGAACCGCACCGCTCGCGTGCATCGAATCCTATATGGGGCTTCTTGTCTGCACCATAAAAGATTGCGGTTGGTGCTACATTCCGGCCGTCAATCTGCGCAAGATTCACGGATGAGATGAAAGGCAGTTTTTTGACGGACAATTTCGCTCCCCACAAGGGCGCAATGGCAAGTTGCGCGGTCCTTATGCATCATAGATTGTGGGATCGATCAACATTCCGAGCGTCGAGCGTGCCCGCCATTCCAGCGCTGAATCTCCAGCCGTTTGAGCCGACGTCGATCGAAATGGGCGGAAGGCCGAACGGAATGAAAGTGTTTGATGCGAAGGATTGCTGGTCAGGCAGCACAACGTGGGGATCAGGGGTGCAAGTTGTGTCCTGTGGACTCACGGCGATGTGGTCAAGGCTCTTCTGAGCGCCCTCCAATGCGTTAGGCTCGCAGCCGACTCGAGGTAGCGCTGGAAGAGGGCAGGGATGCGGATCAGCCGAGAAGAACTCTATCAACTTGTCTCATCTATCCCGCTCAGCAAGCTCGCTCCCCGCTTCGGCGTCAGTGGTACGACGCTAGCTGCGCTGTGCCGGCAGCATGATGTGCCTTACCCAGGATCTGGGTACTGGACCAGAGTGGCTTTGGGGATACCGGTCGAATTGCGACCTCTTCCCGTCGGCGCCAATGAAGTGGCAATCGAAATTGAGCCTCACCGGCCGAAGCAGACATCGGTGGTCGAGAAGCCGCTCGACGAAGCGCTGCCCTTAAAGGTTGAGGCGAAGCCTGAGGAGCCGCATCGCTCGACAGAGCAACCGCCAAAAAAACGACCTGCTCAGCTGCATCCGATTGTCCGCGACTGGCTCGCACAGCACGAGAGGCGACGAGCGGAGGCCCGAAGCAGCCGCGGTTCGCTATGGGGTTCGCCGGCGCAACCACCGCTGTCCGGCATCAACCATCGACGACATCAATTTTGCGACGCATTGTTTCGAGCTTTGGAGGATCAAGGGGCGAAGCTGGAGCAGGTACCCAAAGGGGGCATCGCGGCGCACATCGGTGGCGAGACAATCAAGTTCACCGTCCGCGAGAAAATGCGGCAGGTTAAGCATGCCGCCGGCGTGGGCGGTTACCCATATGCTCGGACCGAACTTGTCGGCACCGACCGGTTGGTGCTGTGCTTTGATACGTACCTGCGCGGGCCTCACCATGAACAGGTCAACGAGACCCCCAAGTCGTCCTTGGAGGGCCGGATACCTCGGATCGCCGAGCGGTTTATCGAAGGAGCGGCGATCCTCCGCGACTGGCGTGCGGAACGGGAACGCGAGGAAGAGCGGTGGCGGCAGGAGGCTGTCCGACGAGCCGAACTGGAGCACCTCGCCAAACTCGAAGAAGGCCGCCGGCAGATGCTTTTTCGAGTGTCAGAGGATTTCGAGAAGGCTCAGCGCATCCGCGCGATGATGGCAGCGCTCCAATCGAGAGTCCCAGGCGGATATGTCGAGATCGGTGAGCGGAGTCTCGGCGACTGGTTCAAATGGGCCGAAGCGGTGGCCGCGGAGCTTGATGCCAGTGCTGGAGGAGCCGACACGCTGTTCGGGCGGATCGCGGAGGTGAGGGTCGATCGGTCTCCGTGGGGCTGAGGCGCCGACGTCTACCGACCGCTCAGGCCGGTCATCGCCATGACGTCCGCTACGGACCTACCCGCTCAACCCCCACAGCAGGCTACGCCAGCTTTTCTTTTTTCGCAGGGCCGGCGCTACGCGTGCGGGCGTGTGGGGCGGTGCCGCTTAACCCCTCCCCCTGCCGGTGCGCTGACTGCTGCCGCGCCGAAGCCGCTGTCACCAGCGGCACGCCGTCACGCGCTGTGTTGAACTCGGTTTACCCCGTGGCGGTGTGCCGGTGGTGACGGCAACTGGTAGCCGCACGGTGCCGGCCTGCGGTAGGGGGGGGGGGTCTTGTCGGTCAGAGGATGCAGATGCCCCGTAAACCAAAATCCGTCCCTGAATTGCTGCTTCCTCGAAACGAGCGTGCGCTCCGACTGTTGGCCAGATCGATCATCATGGCCCACCCCGACACAGAAGGGCGATCCGATGAGAACCGGGTTGGGCAGGTCGTTGCGCTGCTGCTTGGGCGTAAACCGCCGGCTGGGCCGTCCCAGGTAGATCGCGACGACCTTCTGGGAATGATGGCCTTTGATTACTCGGTGCAGGTCTATTCGGAAGGGCGAGATGACGTAACGCCGACGGAAATTGCCCGGAAACTTGTTGAATACCATCCAACGGCATCGAAGCTTGCACACAGGGATGCGATTGTTCGTAATCTCGTCCGAAAGTTCAAAGAAAACGCTGTCAACCTGCTTCGGGACCATTCCTATGATGCTGATGCCGGCCCAGATGTCGCGGAGATGATGTGGCCTGTTCTCGAAGGCTTGGAAAAGCTTGAGGTAAAGATTGAGCCGCACGTCATCCCGCCGGGATACCGTCAAGGAAAATAACTGCGCGATTTGAATCCGTCGCGATGGGCAGTGTGTATGGCTAATCAAAGGACCGTCTCAACCAAACGAGAGGGTCACCAATGCCTGAACACCTTCAGAAACCTGAAAAACTGCTCACACTCCAGGCTGCCGCCAAGGCGCTGGGCCTGCATTACTGGCAGCTCCAACGCGCGGTGAAGCGCGGCGACCTTCCGGCCTACCAGCCGTTCAACAGCCGTAAGCTCGTTAAGCTGTCGGACATCCAGGCTTCGATCGAAGCCTCGAAGATCGGCGGTGCAGCGTGAGCGGGAGCATTTTTGAAGAAGCAGCACCGAAGTTCTGGTTGCTCGGCCTGAAATGCGTTCCGCTGGAGCCGGGCTCGAAGCGCCCCGCTAAGGAGCTCAAAAGCTGGCAAGGGTACCTTGCCGCCGTTCCCAACGAGGTCAAGCGCAAGACTTGGCTTGAGACCTATGCCGACAACGGCATTGGCCTACTGATGGGCGGCGAGGCCAAACCCGGCCATGCTTTGATCGCCTTGGACGTCGACGACGACCGCTTGGTCGCGCCCGTTGAGCGATTTCTCAAGTCCAAGGGCGGCGTCATCTCCGGCAAGAAAGGCAAGAAGGGCGCCACCTACTTCGTTCAGACGCCGAAGGGCACCAAGTCGACCGTTCTGAAGGGCACGGACGGCTTGGGCGACATCGACGTGCTCGCTGGTGGCAAGATGACGGTCATGCCGCCTTCAATTCATCCGGAGACGCAAAAGCCGTATGTCGATTGGGGCGCGTCGCTTCTGGAAACGTCCTTAGACCAACTCCCCATCGTGACTCCAAGCGAACTGAAAATGCTCGGTGTCGCGCTTGGTTCAGCGGAGATCCTGGTGATCTTGGACGGCAAGGGAACACACGAAGCCGGGCTGCCGCTTGTCGGCCGTTTGGTCGCGAAGGGAGCGACGGACAACGAAATCACGGCCATCATCACTGCGTTTTTGCCAGAGGGCTACGAGGGTAACGCCTTGGACGAACTTCCCGGCTGGGTCGAGTCGGCCCGCGATAAGGGCTTCGATGCCGGCGGGGAGAAACAACGTCAGACCCTCGTGGAAACCCTCGTCAACATGACGTTCGCCACCGATTGCTCATACTTCAATGACGGCGATGGGACCGCTTACGTCACAATTCCCACCGGTGAGGGCGTGCTGACCTACGCGGTGCGCTCCAGCAGCTTTGAACAGTGGATTCGCCATCAGGCTTTCACCCGACTTGGTAAGCCGGCGAGCCGCAATCCCGTTTCGGAGGTGATCGACACGTTGGAGGCGAACGCTCTCTTCTCGTCTCCCACGCTTCCCGTCTTCCGGCGTGTAGGCGGTGACATGGACCAAGTGGAAATCGATCTCGGCCGCCCGGACGGAAACGTCGTCGCGGTGACAACGAACGGTTGGCGGATCGAAGCGGTGGCAAATCATCGGTTCATCCGCGGGGCCGGCTTCCGTGGTCTTCCCAACCCGAGAAATGGCACATCCCTAGCAAAGCTCCAGCGTCTGCTGGGCCTCGGGGACAATGTCTTCCGCCTCCTCTCGGCATTTCTCCTCAACGCCCTGAAGCCCTCCGGCCCCTACCTCGTCCTGCTGATTGAAGGCGAACAGGGCTCGGGCAAGAGCTTCCTGATGGATGTCATCAAGCGGATCATCGATCCCAATGCTGCGAAAGGTATCCGCCTCCCGGACAACGACCGGGACCTCATGATTCAGGCCAAAGAGTTCTGGTTGCTCAACTTTGACAACGCATCGGGGATGAAGGGCGATATCTCGGATGCGCTCTGCTCGCTGGCGACCGGTGGCGGTATCGCCATCCGCAAGCTCTATACCAACGGCGAGTTGAACATCATCTCCTACGCCCGCCCGTTCGTCATCAACGGCATATCCAACTTCGTCAGCCGTCCCGATCTGATGGAGCGGGCTATCCCCTTACGGTTGTCGCCGATGCTGGAAGGCGGCCGGAAGGAGGAGGCTGTCCTGCTGGCGGAGTTTGAGGAGATGCTGCCGGAAATTCTTGGTGTTCTCTACGACGCTGTGGCTTGCGCGATGCGTAACTCAGCTAACGTCACGCCGCCGACCAACGTCCGCATGGCGGACGCGGCCCGGTGGATTTTGGCAGGTGAGGAAGCTCTAGGCCTCGGCGGCTCTTCCACGATCGACGCGATCGTGGAAGCCCAGGACGATGTGATGATCGAACGTGTCAACGACGACCCCCTCGTCATCAAGCTGCGGGAGTCCACCCTCCTAGGCAAAGAATACGAAGGGACGATCGGTGAGCTATTCGTGGCATTGGGCTGCGATAACAATTCCATGCTACCCAAAACACCGTCGCAACTGTCGAAGGCACTTGCCCGTCTTCGGCCAATCATGGCGCGTGTTGGCATCAAGGTAGAAGAGTTGCCGAAGACAAATAAGGGCAAGCGTGTCCGCATCACGGTTGAGGCGAAGGGTCCTCCGCCGTTCACCAAGTTCTGACGTGACGCCCTGACGGCGGTGACGACGCTTGCGCGTCGTCACCGCACCTCGCCCCGGGGGAGGGGTAGTACCCTGGGCAGTGCTGGCCCGCGCGCCGGCCGGCTACCGTCACCAGCGGCACACCAGCACTCACCGCAGCCGTCTGCTCCGCGACTTCAACCCTGGCGGGGACGAATTCCGGAATATCGCGAGGCCCGCTCCGACGGGCATCGTCCTGCGCCAAAGCATCCTTGGTTACACGCGTGGTTTCTCGTCGGGCGTATACGTCGTCCGAGCAGGGCCGCTGCGATTAATTGTGTCGGTTGCTTCTGCGTGTTTTCCTTTTGCTTTTTGCCCTCATTCTGTTCCGGAAGTGATCTCTCCTATGGACTTCACCGTCAAGCTCACCAAGCGCACCCGCAAGCGCAAGCTGACCAGCGGCGCCATCGTCATGCAGGACCGCTACGTCCTGAACTACGTCGACCCGAAGTCGGGCGGGCGCAAGCAACTCTTCTTCGAGAAGAAGAAGGAGGCCGAAGCCCGCCAGCGCGAACTGCTGGCCCAGGTCGCCGAGGGGACCTACGTCGATCCGAAGGCTGTCCCGATGATCGGGGAGGCGATCGACCACTGGCTCGCCGACAAGGAGGGCAAGGTGAAACCCTCGACGTTGATGGGCTACAAGATAGTGGCGAACTGCATCCGGGGCCCACTGCTGGAGGGCTCGCCGCGCGAGCGCTTCGAGCTTACCGCCAACGGCAAGAAGCCGAAGAACGCCCAGTTCGTCGCGATGCTGGGCGCTCTGAAGCTCACCGACCTCACGACGGCGGCGATCCGGGCGTGGCACCGCACGCTGGTCGAGATGGTCGGCAACTACACCGCCAACCGCGCCAAGGCGCACCTGAAGTCGATCCTAGCGCTCGCCGAGGAGGACTTCGGCACCCGTGCCCCGTCGATGCCGACCGGCCTCGCCCGCGCCCGGCACAAGCCGAAGAAGACCATCCTTGCGTCCAAGGACATCCAGGCGCTGATCAAAGCTGCCAAGCTCGACGACGAGCACGGCATCTACTACGCCTTCCCCTTCCTCGCTGGCACGCGCCCCTCCGAGCAGTTGGGCCTTCTGTGGGAGGACGTCGACTTCGAGGCCAACGTCATCCGCATTTGCCGCATCCAGGAGCGGGACGGCTCGCTCACCGAGATGACCAAGACCGAGGCCGGCACACGCGACATCCCGATGGGGGCGACGCTCCGCGAGATGCTCCTGTCCTGGCGCCTGCGCTGCCCGCGCAAGGACAAGGCGCTGCACCGCGTCTTCCCCGGCCCCGGTCGCCTGCAGGAATGGCCGAAGCCCCGGATCGGCGGCGGTGGTCCGCTTCTCTACCAGAACTTCCGTCGGCGCTATTGGGAGCCCGCCTTCGAGCGACTGAAGCTGCCCTACGTCACGCCACACTCGGCCCGGCACTCCTTCATCTCGACGCTCCAGGCGGAGGGGATCGAGGTCGGGCTCGTGGCCCAGATCGCCGGCCATGCCAACCCGACGGTGACGCTAGGACACTACACCCAGGCTGTTCGCGGCGGCAGCGCGGCCGTGGCGGCGCTCGACCGCGCCTATGCGTCGTGAGGTAGAATGGCACTGGCTCGCTTGCATGTGCGGCCGGGGTGAGGGCAGGGGCATGCCGCCCTGCCTACCCATGGCTACGTCTCGAGGCGCCGTGCCTACGCGGGGCGCGGTGGCGGCCGGCGCCGCTATGGTAGCACCCACCGCGCCGCTGCGCGCGCCGGTGTGCCCCCCGTTCGCCTCGCCACATATGGCTCGCTTGCCACAATGCCGCCGCGCCCATGCGCCTCGCGCCATCCGATAAATTGTGCCGCCAGTTTCGCCGTGTTTCAATTTCTCTATTTCGAACATGGAGATAGCGCGATGAACTACCTGATGATCGAGGACCGCAACACCGGCGCCACCGAACTGGTCAGCCTGGAGGAGGCCGAGCGCCGCTCCGGGATCAGCGCCGACGAGATCGAATGGGCGCTGGAGGAATACGGCGTCTGCGACGGCATCGACCACACCATCACCGACACCCGGCCGGCCGAGGAGATCGTGGCGGACGATATGGAGGCCTGCCTCGCCGCCTGAGGGGCGGTAGAGCCCAACGTCCTGCGGCGCGGCCGGGACTCATCGCTCCGGTCGCGCATCGCTGTGTCTCTCTCCGGGGCGCCTTGCTGCCGCCTCCCCCACCTATGGTGGCGGCAGCGAAAGCGACGGGGGACCCGTCCGAACGTCGGAAGGGTATCGGATATCCTACCCTGGTGGGCATGACCTTTCGCGCTGGTCACTCAACGTGCCATTCTGGCAGCGCCGAAGCTGCTGACGGGCGACGCCGATGCCACTCCAGAACCGCGTGAACCCGTTCGGCAAGATTGTCGCCGTGGCCGCCAAGGGCGATCTCATGGGCAATCGCGGCTGTCTGCACAACGACCGCCGCGAGGTCGTGCGCAACTATCGCAGCAAGGCGTGGATCGCCTGCGTGACGTCGTGGCCGGGTGTCCGGCGCCAGCTCATGACGCCCGGCAGCTACACCGAATTGTTCTTCCGCGATGAGGCGACAGCATTGTCGGCCGGGCACCGCCCATGCGCCGAATGCCGACGCGACCGCTTCCGCGCTTTCCAGGCAGCATGGGTCCGCGCTGGTCTGTCGGGCGAGCCGCCGCGCGTCACGGTGATGGACGACCGTCTGCACCGGGAGCGTTCGGAGACCGAATGCCCCATCGTCGATACCGTTGCGGAGCCTGATGGCGTCATCCTCTCGCCGGTCGGCTCTGCGGATTGCTTCCTCAAGTGGAAGGGCCGTCTGCATCGTTGGTCGTTCGATGGTTATGGGCCGGCCGCACCTCCGCCGAACGAGGCAATGCGCCGACTCACGCCCGTGAGCATCGCGGCGGTCTTGGCTGCCGGCTATGTTCCTGGCGTCCACATCTCCGTGGACGCGAGCTGACACCGTGACGGAGAAGGCGCCGACGCTCCTTCAGTAGCAGCGTGTGACGTTGCCGTCCTGAATGCAGGTGAGCTTAGCCGGTGGAGGAGGGTTGAGGCCCTGGGCCATCATGGCAACGCCATCGGTGACCATTTTCTGCCGCCGCTGCTGCTCGACCTGAACCGCCACAGGCTTGAGTTGGCTCATGCAATAGTCGTGATAGCGCGTGCCTGGACCATGTCCGCCGCCCGTGCAGACCTCCAGCGTTCGTTTGGTTGCCGCTTCCTCGACCGTTTGGCACCCGGCCAGGGCGGCAGTCAACGGCAAGGCGAGAACGAGGACGTATGGTCTGCGGATCATCGGCGCGAACTCCAAAAGCACAACGAAAACATGTCGGTATGTCGCGCGCAATTATCTGAAGCAGCCGAGCAGACGACGGAGGAGGGAGGCAGGCTTAGGGTTCGCCGAGGCCCCACCGCCGCCGTTGTCGTTGGCGTCACCGACCGGTTCGTCCGTCATCGGATCGGGGTGGCTTGTGGAAGGGGTATTCCTCTCCGCGCCGGTGAGGAAACTCGTGTCCCATCGCGACGCTCCCGTCTTGGCGGCCTCCGCGAGCGTCGCTCTCGCGTCGGGATGAGCAACCAACAGGAACACGACGTGCTTCGTGCGGAACGCCCAGAGCGACGCGTCCGGAGCGACGGCGCGAAGCCGCTCGACGCAGGCCGAGACGAACGCCTCCCTCTCGACGCGGGGAAAGTGCTGGTAGATCAGGACGGACTTACCGGTCTCGTAGAAGGCGCGGATCTCGTCGAGAAAAACGTACTTCGACGAGTTCTTCCGGCCGGCCCGCAGCGAGGGGACCTCCAGCCCGTTGTCGGGGTCGAAAAACACGAGGTCGGTGTCCGCAAAGGCGACACGGCAGGCGTCCATGTAGGCCTGTCGCTCGTCGGCGTCGTCGCTGAGCGATCCGTTAAGGTAGCGCGCGCCGGGGATCGCGCCGCTCTCCTCGATCGTCTCCAACCGTCGCCGGTCGGGGTCGGCCGCCGCTTGCGCCAGAATGTCGAACAGCGCCGGGTCGAAGGCGCGGTGCTTCTCTGGCTGGGCAAGGTAGGCGAGCTTGTTACCGTCCGTAGTGCCGTCCGACGGGGTGAGCATCCAGCATACGCCAATGCGGTTGGCGCCGTCTGCCGCCAGGGCTCGCAATAGGGCGTACTTCCGGTAGTCGCTGATGTCGCCGACGTACTGCTCTTTCATGGCTGCCTCGAATCGAACCGATCGTGGCAGCACCATGAGCGAATACCCGAATTTGGGGTACTCTAAATTGGGGTTTCAATTGCGCGCTGGTCTCCAACCGGCACAGCGACGTGACATCCCTTCGTTCCAATCTCTATCGCCGCATTATCGAACGGCTCGTGCAAGCGCGGAGGGACGCTGGGATCACACAGGCTGAGCTTGGAGAGCGGATCGGCCAGCGTCAGACCTTCGTATCAAAGGTCGAGTTGCTGGAGCGACGAATCGACGTGGCTGAGTTTATCAGCGTTTGCAGAGCGATTGGCGCAGATCCAAACGTGCTGATTGCAGCGGCCGAAAACGACACCCTTTAGTGCGCTGCCGAGTCTCCGACATTGGCGTATGCCATGAGGCCGTCGTAGAAGGCCCTCATGAACATAAGCCAATTCATCTGGAACATCGCCGACGACGTGCTACGCGGCGTCTACACCCGCGGGAAGTACCGCGACATTATCCTGCCGATGACGGTCATTCGTCGGCTCGACGCCGTGCTCGAGGCGACGAAGCCTGCGGTGCTGGCCCGCAAAGTGGAGCTCGACGCGCTCGACCTGCCGCCCGCCGCTCAGGAGCCGGCGTTAAACAAGGCGGCGGCGCAGGCTTTCCACAACGGATCGCCCTTTACGCTGAAGCAGTTGCTTTCACGCCCGAACCCGGCGACGCAGAGGGCGGACTTCGAAAGTTATCTCGACGGCTTTTCGGCCAATGTCCGCGAGATCATCGAGCAATTCGGCTTTCGCAAGCAGCTCGACACGCTGGAGCGCGCCGCAATCCTCCACGCCCTGTTGGAGAAGTTCTGCGATGATCGGGTGAACCTGTCGCCCGCTCCGGTCCGCGATGACGATGGCCGCATCCGCCTGCCCGCGATGGACAATCACGCGATGGGCACGCTGTTCGAGGAACTGCTTCGCAAGTTCAACGAAGAGAATAACGAGGAAGCGGGGGAGCACTTCACGCCGCGCGACGTCATCGAACTGATGGCGGAACTGGTGTTCCGTCCCGTCGCCGACCGAATCGGAGATAGCACCTATCTGCTCTATGACGATGCCTGCGGCACCGGCGGGATGCTAACGGTTGGCGAAGCCAAGCTGGCGCGCCTTGCCGCAGGTGCGGGCAAGGCGGCGGAAATTCATCTCTATGGCCAAGAGAGCAATCCCGAGACCTACGCCATCTGCAAGGCCGACCTGCTAATCAAGGGCGAGGGTGCAGAGGCACGCAACATCGCACCGAACTCCACCTTGTCCGCCGACGCACATGGCCGTCAGGGGCTGCGCTTCGATTTCATGATGGCCAACCCGCCGTTCGGAAAGACCTGGAAGGTCGATCTCGCTGCGATGGGCGGCAAGGCAGGGGCGCTCGATCCTCGCTTTGTGGTCAAGCATCCCGGCCTTGAGGGAGACGACAAGCAGCTTCGCCTGTTCCCGCGCGTGTCGGACGGGCAGCTTCTGTTTCTTGTCAACAAGCTGAGCAAGATGAAGGATACGCCGCTCGGCAGCCGCATCGCCGACATTCACAACGGCTCCGCCCTGTTCACCGGCGAGGCGGGTTCAGGCGAAAGCAATGTCCGCCGCTGGATCATCGAGAATGACTGGCTGGAAGCGATCGTCGCGCTGCCGCTCAACATCTTCTATAACACCGGCATCGCGACCTATGTCTGGGTGCTGAGCAATCGCAAGGCCGAGCGTCGCAAGGGTAAGGTCCAGTTGATCGACGCGACCGGTTTGTTCCGGCCGCTCCGCCGCAACCTTGGCAAGCGCAATTGCGAGATGACGCCTGAGCATATCCAGGCGGTGCTCAATGCCTATGAGGCAATGGAACCGAGCGACACCTCGGTCGTGCTGCCCAACAGCGCGTTCGGCTACTGGAAGATCGTCGTCGAACGACCGCTGAGGCTGCGTTCGCGTTTCACGCGCGAGGCGATCGATGCGTTGCGTTTTCAAAGCGGCCACCGTTCTTTGCGCCAGGCGCTGCACGCCGAGTTCGGTGATGCCCTGTTCGATGATTTCGCCAGCGTGGCGGAACGTCTGAAAGCCCATCTCGATCCGCCCGAGGCGGAAATGGAAGAGGCAGCGGAGAGCGAGGACGAGGCCAGTGCGGAGGGCGAGGAGGTCGCCGCCGAAGCCGAGGACACCACGCCGAAGTTGCCGCGCAAGACGGTGAAGAAGCTTCTCGATCCAGCCACCTGGGTGCGCGACCGCCGCTTGCACCGCGCCGCCGAACGGCTGATGGCGGTGATCGGCGATGCCGAGCATGACGATTACGCCGTGTTCGAGGCGAAGGTGACGGGCGCGATTAGAGCCGAGCGATTGGTGATGAAACCCGCCGAGGCGCGGATGATCGCAAGAGCGATGAGCTGGCGCGCAGCTGATGCCAGGCCGATCGTGAAATCCGCATCGAAGAAAGTAGCCGATCCGCGCGGCGGGTTTTTCACAGCGACCGTGAAGGGCAAAGCGGCGATCGTCGTCTATGAGCCTGACAAGGCTCTGTCGGATACTGAGATCGTTGCGTTCGACGAGCCCGGCGGGATCGAGGCGTTCTTCGAGCGCGAAGTGCTGCCGCATGCGGACGATGCCTGGATCGACCGCGAAAAAACTAGGATCGGCTATGAAGTCTCGTTCGCGCGGCATTTCTACAAGCCCAAGCCGCCGCGCCCACTGGCCGAGATTAAGGCTGAGATCGACGCTCTGGAGCACCAGACCCAGGCGCTGCTTGATGCAGTGCTGGTCGAGGCGGACGCATGACCACGGCGTTGAACCCCTATCCCGAGTATCGCGACAGTGGCGTCGATTGGCTGCCGAAAGTGCCAGCGCATTGGGGCTTCGTCCGCAATGGGCGCCTATTTGCCGAGCGCAACGAGACCGGGTTTCCTGATTTGCCGATCTTGGAGGTCTCGCTGCGGACAGGTGTCCGGGTCCGCGACATGGACGGCGGGCGCAAGCAGCAGTTGGCCGACCGGGCCAAATACAAACGCGCTACCGAGGGCGATATCGCCTATAACATCATGCGGATGTGGCAGGGCGCGGTGGGCATTGCTCCCTGCGACGGACTGATCAGCCCCGCCTATGTCGTCGCCCGACCGCTCGATGATATCGACCCCCGCTTCTACACCTACTTGTTCCGAACGACCGCCTATATGCGCCAGGTCGATTTCGCCTCTCGCGGGATCGTGCCCGACCGCAATCGCCTTTATTGGCAGTATTTTAAGCCGCTGTTGTCGCCAGCGCCCCCGCCCACGGAGCAGCGGCGGATCGCCGATTTCCTTGACGCCTATACCGCCCAAGTCCACCGCCTCATCGCCGCCAAACGCCGCATCAGGAGCCTTCTGGTGGAGCGGCGTCAGGCTATAACCCGTGGTCTGGTTTTTTGCGGTATCGATGAACAGTCCGCACTCGTCGACTCGGGTGTAGATTGGGTTGGACTGGCTCCTGAGGCGTGGACAAGGGTCCATTTAGGGTCAGCCGCCAACATCATTCCCGGATATCCCTTTGACGCGAGGCTATTCGGTTCAGAGGATGGCGCACCGCTGATCAGGATTCGCGATCTTTTGCGCGGGCACACATTCCTCCGCGTTGGTGGCCAAGTCCCGGACGGCGCATGGGTGCGTGATGGCGACCTTCTTGTTGGGATGGACGGCGACTTCAATTCAGTGATCTGGGGCGGCGGCGAAGCAGCCCTGAATCAACGCTTATGCTGTCTGCGCCCCGGCTCACGTCTAACCACATCCTATCTCGCGCTCGTGCTGCCGTTCGCACTTCGATATATCAATGACCTCACCTTCTCGACGACGGTGAAGCACCTATCGACCTCTGACCTTAGGCGGTTGCGGTTTCCTGTGCCTGAAGTTGAGGAACAGGCAGCCATTGTTGCTGCGGTAGATGAGCGGACCAAAGATTTGAACTTTGCTCTGAGCCGCGTCGAAACTGAAATCGACCTCATCCTTGAGTACCGCGACAGCCTCACCGCCGCCGTCGTCACGGGAAGGCTCGATGTGCGCGATGCCACGATCCCGACCGTCGAAGGCGACGACTTCGCCGATGATATGGCAACCGACGACGAAGACATGGAGTATGCGCTCGATGCGGTCGACTGATGTGAGCGAGAGCGGACTGGAGGCGCTGATAGTCGCCGGGCTAACCGGCGCTCCGGCCCCGGTCGCGGGCACCCCGACCAGCGGCGCCGAAGAGCGCGCCCCTTTCGCCGGTCCCGACGACTATATCGAGGGTCATCGCGACGATTTCGACCGCGCTCATGCGCTCGACCTCGTCCAGCTCACTTCCTTCCTCCGCGCAACACAGCCTGAGCTGGTCGCCCTGCTGTCACTCGATGCCGACATGCCGCAGCGCCGCGCATTCCTTGCCCGCGTCCGCGACGAGATCACCAATCGCGGAATCATCGACGTGCTACGCTCGGGCGTCCGCCACGGCCCGCACGCGGTGACGCTCTATTTCCCACTGCCGTCGCCTGGCAACCCGCAAGCCGCCATCCGTTTCGGCCGGAATCGCTTTTCGGTCACGCGCCAGCTCGGCTATTCGCTCGATAACGCGCGCCGCGCGCTCGATCTTGCGCTGTTCGTCAACGGGCTGCCGCTCGCCACATTCGAGCTTAAGAACTCGCTGACCGGCCAAACCGCCGCCCATGCCGAGGCGCAATACAAGACCGACCGTGACGCTAAGGAATTGATCTTTCGCCCTACCCGCTGCGCCGTCCATTTCGCGATGGACGATCGCGAGGTGCGGATGTGCACCGCGCTCGCCGGGCAGAAGAGCTGGTTCCTGCCGTTCAACAAGGGCCACAACGACGGCGCGGGCAACCCGCCCAACTCAGACGGCATCCGCACTGACTATCTGTGGCGTGAGGTGCTGGCCAAGCGCAGCTTGAGCGACATCATCGAAAACTTTGCTGGCATCGTCGAGGAGCGCGACGCGCGCGGCCGCATCGTGGCGCGAAAGCCGATCTTCCCGCGCTATCACCAGCTCGATGTGGTGCGCGCGCTTTGCGCGAATGCGTCGGCGAATGGCGCAGGGCGGCGCTATCTGATTCAGCACTCGGCAGGCTCCGGCAAGTCGAACTCGATCGCTTGGACAGTCCACAAGCTGGTCGGGCTCGAAGTCAGCGGCGTTCCCGTGTTTGATACGGTAATCGTCGTCACCGACCGGCAGGTGCTCGACAAGAATCTGAAGGACACCATTGGCGGCTTTGCCCAGACGGCGCGATTGATGGGCCATGCCGAACGATCCGGCGATCTGCGCGACTTCATCGAAAGCGGCAAGAAGATCGTCGTCACTACCGTCCAGAAGTTCCCGTTCATCCTAGACGATATAGGCTCGGTCCATCGCGGCCGCCGCTTCGCCATCGTCATAGACGAAGCGCATTCGAGCCAAGGCGGTCGCGCGGCGGGTGCGCTGAACACGGCGCTCGGCGGCACGGAGATCGACGAAGAAGCGACGACCGAGGATCGCATACTGGCGGTGATCGAAGGTCGCCGGATGCTCGACAATGCGAGCTATCTCGCGTTCACCGCAACGCCCAAGAACAAGACTCTGCAGCTTTTCGGCGAGCGCTATGAGCAGGACGGCGAGGTGAAGCACTGCCCTTTCCACCTCTATTCGATGAAGCAAGCGATCGATGAGGGGTTCATCCTGGACGTGCTGGCAAATTACACGCCGGTATCGAGTTGGTATCGCCTCGCGAAAACGATTGGGGACGACCCCAACGTCGACGTGTCGCGCACGCTGAAAACGTTGCGCCGCTACGTCGAAGGGCATGACCACGCCATTGCCACCAAGGCCGGAATAATCGTCGACCACTTCCTCGACCAAGTAAGCGCGCGCAAAAAGGTTAGTGGTGAGGCGCGCGCCATGGTTGCGACTGACGGTATCGAACGCGCGATTGAATATTGGCGGGCGATCAACGCAGCGCTCGCCCAACGCGGATCACCCTACAAGGCGATGGTCGCTTTTTCGGGCGCAGTCGATGATGCTGGGGAGCAGCGGACGGAAGCGTCGTTCAATGGTTTTCCCAGTAGCGAGCTGGAGGACAAGTTCGACGCCGATCCCTATCGGTTCCTCGTTGTCGCGGACAAATATCTGACCGGGTTCGATCAGCCCAAGCTGTTCGCGATGTACGTCGACAAGACGATCGCAGGCGTCAAAGCCGTGCAGGCCTTGTCGCGGCTGAACCGTGCACGGCCCGGCAAAAGCGAGCCCGTGGTGCTGGACTTCCGCAACGATCCGGCAGTGGTCGAGGCGGCGTTCTCCGACTTCTACCGCGCCACTATCCTGTCGGGTGAGACTGATCCCAACATGCTGCACGATCTGAAGCGCGGGCTCGATGACGCTGAAGTCTATACCGCGGAGGATGTCGAAGCTGTTGTCTCCTTGTTCCTTGCCGCGGCACCGCGAGAGCGCCTCGACCCGATTCTCGACGCCTGTTCGACGCGCTACGAGGCGCAGACTGAGGCCGAGCAAATCGCGTTCAAAGGCGCTGCTAAGGCGTTCGTCCGCAACTACGCTTTTCTCGGCACGATCTTGCCTTACGCCGTTCCGGAGTGGGAGAAGCTTTCTACACTCTTAGCACTCTTGCTTCCGAAATTACCCAGCCCGGCCAGCGACGACGCACCGCTCGACGTGCTCGAGACCATCGACATGGAGAGCTACCGCGTCGAGATCGCAGCAGCGATGCAGATCGCACTAAACGACGCCAACGCGGAGATCGAGCCGGTGCCGACCGGGGCGGCGGGCGGCCCTCTAGAATCGGAAATAGATCAGCTCAGCTCCGTGGTCCGCGAATTCAACGAACGTTTCGGCACAACCGACTTTCGCGACCAGGACCGGGTTACCCGCTTTCTGTTTGAAGAGCTTCCCGAGAAGATCGGCGCGAATGGCCGCGTGCAGAACGCGCTGCGGAATAGCGATACGCAGAACGCTCGGATCGAGCACAACCGCGCTGTTGACGACGAGTTGCTCGGCCGCCTCGCGGACCACACCGACCTCTACGCACTCTACAACACTGATCAAGCGTTCAGAGTGTGGTTGCAAGAGCGCCTGTTTGCTGCTGCGACACAGACGAGTTCGCCAAGCATAACTAACCCGCCGCCAGCGTGAACGGTCTGGCCGTAGTGGTTTCCGAGCAGGCTTGGCAAAGGCATGCGAACGCGCACAATCGAGCGCAGACAGCTGAAGCGCCTGTCCGCGGTAACACACATGAACCTCTTTCCACCACTTCAACGCCGCGACGCCAAAACGCCTGCCGCGATCGCCGCCGTAACCCGGAAGTAACCACGCGCGTCTGATCGAGCAAAATTTCGTTGGAAAATACCGCGACTTCAACCGCAAAAAAACGTCGCAAGCCCTCGTCGGAACTGGCTTCGCGTCCTCGGTTACCGGAAGAAAAATGGAGCGGGCGATGGGATTCGAACCCACGACCCCAACCTTGGCAAGGTTGTGCTCTACCCCTGAGCTACGCCCGCCCGCTCCCCGCTGGAGGCCGTCGCTGCGGCGTCTGCGGTGAGCGGCTTATGGCCCAACGGCGGGAGGATTGCAACAGGGAAAATGACAAGGCCGCGACGATGGCCGGAGGGGGTCTGGAGACCCGGCCGGACTGGTCTGTGCCTCGTTGCGGGCGACGGCTTCGCGGAGCGGGCTTCCCTTCTTGATGGCGTGGCGCTTGCGCACGATATGGCGACCTGTCATCCCGAAAGGTGCCGGGCGGCCATGCCGGTCGCCCGAGACGATCTTCAGGCTCCATCCGAATGCGTTTCCCGAAGGGGCGCGTCCGGCGACGAGCCATCAGCGACGCGGACGGTCTCGATGAGCAACAATCCCTATGCTTCGCCGCTCGGCGGCTACGGCGCCCAGACGACGGCCGCAGGCGCCTCCGCCGCCCGGCCGGGCCCTTCCGCGCCGGGCGGCGATCTGGTGAAGGACACCACAACCGCCAGCTTCTCGGCCGACGTCGTGCGGGAATCGCGCAACCAGCCGGTGCTCGTCGACTTCTGGGCGCCGTGGTGCGGGCCGTGCAAGCAGCTGACGCCGGTGCTGGAGCGCGTGGTCCAGGCTGCGGGCGGGCGCGTCAAGCTGGTCAAGATGAACATCGACGAGCATCCGTCGATCGCCGGTCAGCTCGGTGTCCAGTCCATCCCGGCCGTGTTCGCCTTCGTGGACGGCCAGCCGGTGGACGGGTTCATGGGCGCGCTGCCCGAGAGCGAGGTCAAGGCCTTCATCGACAGGCTGACGGCCGGCCGTCCGGCTCCCGGCGGCGATCCGCTGGCCGAGGCTCTGGAGCAGGCCGGCGAGTTCCTGAAGGCCGGGAACGCGGCGCAGGCGTCGCAGCTCTTCGGCGCGGTGCTGCAGCACGATCCGGAAAACGCCAAGGCGGCCGCCGGCCTTGCCGAGTGCTATCTCCTGGCCGGCGATACGGCACGGGCGCAGTCGGTGGCGGATGCGATGCCGCCGGCGGTCCTGGACGATCCGGCCTTCGCGCCCGTGAAGGCGCGGCTGAAGCTTCTGGAGGAGATCGCGGGGCTCGGCGACGCCAAGGCGCTGCGGGCGCGGCTCGAGACGGACCCGGACGACCACCAGGCGCGTTTCGACCTCGCGCTGATCTCGCAGGCGGAGGGCGACCGGGCCGCCGCCGCGGACGGGCTTCTGGAAATCGTGCGGCGCGACCGTGCGTTCGAGGACGACGGCGCGCGGCGGAAGCTCCTCGAATTCTTCGAGGCCTGGGGCCCGATGGACCCCGCCACCAAGGACGGACGGCGCAAGCTGTCGTCGCTCCTGTTCCGCTAGGCCCGTCCGGGCGCAGCGCGGCGCCTCGCCGCCGGATCGGGAGGGCGGGCGCGGATCCGTCGCCCTTGGCGAGGCGGGCCGCTGCGCCAATTGGGCGGGAACGCACGAGAGAGGATCCAAGCCGTGGTTCAGGTCGGAAACGTCAACTACCGCACGGAAGCGGATCTGCCGGAAACCGTCCCCGTGTTTCCCCTGACGGGCGCCCTGCTTCTGCCGGGCGGCCAGATGCCCCTCAATATCTTCGAACCGCGCTACATCGCGCTGTTCGACAAGGCGATGACCGGCGATCGGGTGGTGGGCATGATCCAGCCTCGTCTCGACGGCGGCCTGCGGCCGGACGGCGAGCCCGAACTGTGCGCCGTCGGGTGCCTTGGACGGGTCACCTCGTTCTCGGAAAGCGGGGATGGCCGCTACATCATCAGCCTTCAGGGCATCGCACGCTTTCGCGTCCGCGAGGAGCTATCGGGGCCCGAGCCCTTCCGCACCTGCCGCATCGCGCCGTTCTCCGCCGATCTCGACCCCGGGGAGGGGGCCGACGAGGTCGACCGCGAGGGGCTACTCAAGGCGTTCCGCATGTACCTCGAGGCGAACCAGCTCCAGGCCGACTGGGATTCGGTCTCGAAGGCCTCCAACGAGACGCTGGTCAACGCGCTGTCGATGATGTCGCCCTATGGCGCGGCCGAGAAGCAGGCGCTGCTGGAAGCCCCCGATCTGCGCACGCGGGCCGAGACGCTGGTCGCCATCACCGAGATCTCGCTGGCCCGCGAGAATTCGGGCGACGGCGGCGGACAGATCCTGCAATAGGGCGGCCATGTCGGTTCAACGCGAAGGACGAGCCATGCCGGAGGAAGCCGAGCGCAATCGCCCGGACCCCAAGCTCCTGGAGCTTCTGGTCTGCCCCCTGACCAAGGCGCAGCTCACCTACGATGCTGAGCGCGGCGAACTCGTCTCCAAAGCCGCGCGGCTCGCCTATCCCATCCGCAACGGCATCCCGATCATGCTGCCGTCGGAAGCGCGTCCGCTGGACTGACGAAGGGGCGGGGAAGACCCCGCCCTTCCTGCGTGTCAGATGCCCATGCCGTCGCGAACGTCGGTCGGGTCGGTGGGAACCACTTCGGTTTCCGCCGGAACCATCAGGCGCCGGAGATAGGGCCGCAGCACGAAGTCGAGGATCCCGAGGATCAGCGCCTGCCAGACTTGGAGGCCGAGCAGCACCGCGATGATCGCCATCATCACGGCGGCCGCCGCGCGGAACAGGGTGACGCCGCGCGCGCGCTTCGCATCGCCGGCAAGCGAGGGGCCGAGCCATTCGGCTTTCGCCCGATCGAGCCCCGAGCGCGCCTCGGGCGGGCTGCCCTTGGGTGCGGGGTTGGCGGCGGGCATGCCGAGGAGCGTCGTCTGCGTCTCCGGCAGGCCGGTCACGGTGCCGAGCGCCACCGTCTCGTTGGTGAGCTGGTCGACGAGGATGAAGGCGCCGAGCTCCCGGCTCTCCGTGTAGGTCGTCGCCACGAGCGGCTTGTCGAGATGGAGCGTCACGCGCCCGATCTCGTTCATCAGAAGCGCGTTGGCGGTGCGCGGCTGGTAGGAGTGGATGTCGATCGCCTCGCGGAGCACACGCACCGTCGCGGGCGCCTGCGCCGAGGCGAGGCGGGCGATGAGGCGCGCACCGGCGATCAGCGGGCGATCCACCATCCAGAGGATGTCGGCGTCGAGCCGCGTCTGGGGCGCGATTGGATCGCCCTCGCGCACGAGGACGTCGCCGCGCGAGGCGTCGATCTCGTCGGTGAGCGTCAGCGATACGGCTTCGCCGTCCTCGGCCTCCTCGACCTCGCCGTTCGGGCCGAAGATCGCGCGCACATGGCTGCGCTGGCGGCTCGGCAGCGAGACGACGGCATCGCCCTTTGCAACGCGCCCGCCCGCGACCGTGCCGCAGAAGCCGCGGAAGTCGAGGTTGGGCCGGTTCACCCACTGCACCGGCAGGCGGAACTGGGGCGATCCGGCGGCGAGCGTCTCGGGCTCGGCGCGCTCCAGCGCCTCGAGCAGCGTCGGCCCGTCGTACCAGGGGGCGCGGGTCGAGCGCGAGGCGAGGTTGTCGCCGTTCTTGGCCGAGAGCGGGATATAGGTGACGCTGGTAAAGCCGAGGCTCGGGCGGATCGCCTCGTATCCCCTGACGATCTCGCGGAACGTCGCTTCGTCGAAGTCGACGAGATCCATCTTGTTGATCGCCACGATCACCGACTTGATGCCGACCATCGAGGTGATGAACGAGTGGCGCCGCGTCTGGGGCAGGATCCCTTTTCGCGCGTCGACCAGGATCACCGCGAGCTCGGCCTGGGAGGCGCCGGTCGCCATGTTGCGGGTGTACTGCTCGTGGCCCGGCGTGTCGGCGATGATGAAGGCGCGGGTTGCCGTGGAGAAATAGCGGTAGGCGACGTCGATCGTGATGCCCTGCTCGCGCTCGGCCGACAGCCCGTCGACCAGGAGCGCGAAGTCGAGGTCCTCGCCCGTCGTGCCGAACTTCTTCGAATCGCGCTTCAGCGTGTCGAGCTGGTCGTCGAAGACGGAGTTCGTGTCGTAGAGGAGGCGGCCGATCAGGGTCGACTTGCCGTCGTCCACCGACCCGCAGGTGATGAAGCGCAGGAGCGATTCGGCGGGCGAGGCCAGAAGCGGCATGTCGGCCTGGGGATCGACGATCTCGCTTTGCGCCTCGTCGGCCACGTTGCCGTCAGACGGGGTACCGTCGGGCGCGGGACCGGCGAAGGTCTCGTCCTCGGCGAGCACCCGCTCGTTGGCGGAGGCGGCCAGGATCTCGTCGCCGGCGGCGGCGGCCTGCGGGTCGGTCTTCAGCGCACCGCTCATCAGAAGTAGCCTTCCTGCTTCTTTTCTTCCATCGAGGCGCCGCCGTCCTTGTCGATCAGCCGGCCCTCCCGCTCCGACGACCGCGAGCCCCGCATTTCGGAGATGATCGCGGGCAGGTCGTCCGCCTCCGAGCGCACCGCGCCGGTGAGCGGGTAGCAGCCGAGCGTGCGGAAGCGAACCGTCATCTCCTCGACGCTCTCGCCGGGCAGAAGCTTCATGCGCTCGTCGTCGCGCATGATGATCATGCCGTCGCGCACCACGACCGGCCGCTTCTTGGCAAAGTAAAGGGGTACGACTGGGATGCTCTCCAGCGCGATGTAGTCCCAGACGTCGGCTTCCGTCCAATTGGAGAGCGGGAACACGCGGAAGCTCTCGCCTTGCCGCTTGCGGGTGTTGAAAAGGCGCCAGGGCTCGGGACGCTGGTTCTTGGGCTCCCAGCGGTGCTCGGCCGAGCGGAGCGAGAAGATGCGCTCCTTGGCTCTCGACTTCTCCTCGTCGCGGCGCGCCCCGCCGAAGGCGGCGTCGAACTTGTACTTGGCCAGCGCCTGCTTCAGCCCTTCCGTCTTCATCACGTCGGTGTGGAGGCGGCTGCCCGAATCGAACGGGTTGACGCCCGCCTTCACGCCCTCCTCGTTGATGTGGACGATGAGGTCGAGGCCGAGTTCCTTCGCCCGCCGGTCGCGGAACTCGATCATCTCGCGGAACTTCCAGGTCGTGTCGACATGGAGAAGCGGGAAGGGCGGCTTGCCCGGCGCGAAGGCCTTCATGGCCAGATGCAGCATCACGGCCGAGTCCTTGCCGATCGAATACAGCATGACCGGGTTCTCGGCGGTCGCCGCGACCTCCCGGATGATGAAGATCGATTCCGCTTCCAGGCGCTGCAGATGCGTCATGTGCTTCATGGCGGGGGCTTTCAGGTGGGCGGCTTGTCTGTGGGCCATCCGATTGGGGGATGTCCCGATGATCTCCGGCCGGCGACGTCCGGCCGGACGGTAGGCGTGTCAGATGTCCGCACGCTCGAACAGGGCGGCTTGCGCCTCCTCCGTGTCGCTCACGGCCACGGGGTCGTCGACATGGAGCCCGCATTCGCGCCGCGTCTCGTCCTCCCACCACCAGCGGCCGGCGCGCTCCACCTCGCCCGGCCGGATGGCGCGGGTGCAGGGGGCGCAGCCGATCGACAGGAAGCCCTGGCCGTGCAGCGCGTTGACGGGCACGCCGTGGCGCGCGGTGAAGGCGGCGATCTCGGGCCGGGTCCAGTCGAAGAGCGGGTTCGCCTTGACGAGTCCGCGCCCGACGTCGGCGCTCGCGAACTCCATGCTCTCGCGGTTGGCCGACTGGTCGCGGCGAAGGCCCGTGATCCAGGCGCTGGCGCCGGCGAGAGCGCGGTTCAGCGGCTCGACCTTGCGCACGCCGCAGCAGGCCTTGCGCAGCTCCGGCGCGAAGTAGAAGGCGTTGATGCCCTGGTCGTCGATCAGCTCTTCCAGCGCTTCCGCCTGCGGGTACTTCGCCTTGATGCGCCGGCCGTACTTGTCCTCGGTCTCCTGCCAGAGCGAATAGGTCTCGGGAAACAGGCGGCCGGTGTCGAGCGTGACGACCTCGATCTTCAGCTTCTCGGAGAAGATCAGGTGCGTCAGCATCTGGTCCTCGATTCCGAGCGAGGTGGTGAAGACGATGCGGCCGGGCACGGTCTCGCGAAGGTGCCGGAGCCGCTCCAGCGGGCTCAGCTGAGGAAAGGCGGCGTTCAGCGCCTCGACGGTGCCGTCGAGCGCGGTGCTCATGCCCGTTCCCGCTGGGCGGCGAGGCGCTTCTGGAGGATGCTCTCTCCCTCGCCGTAGCCCGTCTGGTAGTGGTCGCCCACGATGTCCTTCGCCGCCATCCACTGCTCAACCGGCTGGCGCGCGACTATTGCGTCGGGCAGCTCGATCTCGTCGAAGCCGCAGTCCAGCGCCTCGCGGAACTGGTCGGCGATCAGGGGACCGGAGGCGCGCAAGGTTCCGGCGAAGCCCGCCCGGCGAATGCGCTTTGCGAGCGACAAGCCGCGCCCGTCCGAGAAGGAGGGGAAGCCGACGGAGATGAGATCCACCGTCGAAAGATACCCCTCCAGCGCGCAGAGCGGCGTGTCGCCGCCGACATGGAGGCCGAGCGGCGTGTTGCGCCGGTCGGCGATCGCCTGGTCGATCACTGTCAGGGGCACGATCACCGCGCCGGCGGTCAGCGACAGGTCGGCGACCTCCTCGACACGTGCGAACGCGTCGGCCTTGGCACCGGTCTCGTCGAGAAGAAGGCTCATGCCGGCTCTCCCGCGGTCTCGCGCGCGACGTAGGCGGTGAAGCCTTCCTTGAAAGGCTCCAGCCCTGCGCGCTTCACCGTGTCGATGAAGGTCTCCGAGCCCTGCCGCTCGCGCTTGTAGACCGCGACCAGCGCCTCGATCGCGCCGGGCACCTGGTCGCCGTCGATGCCGGGGCCGACTCGCTCGCCGAGCGCGGCAAACTCCGAGGCGTCGCCGCCCACCGTGATCTGGTAGTTCTCGCGACCGGACTTCTCGAGGCCGAGAATGCCGATATGGCCGACATGGTGGTGGCCGCAGGCGTTGATGCAGCCCGAGATCTTGATCTGGAGGGGCCCCAAGTCCTTCTGGCGTTCTTCGGAGGCGAAGAGGTTGGAGATGTCCTGCGCGATCGGGATCGAGCGGGCGGTCGCGAGCGCGCAGTAGTCGAGGCCGGGGCAGGCGATGATGTCGGTCACGAGGCCCGCATTGGCCGTGGCGAGACCCGCCGCCTTGAGAGCCGCATGGACCGCCGGCACGTCGTCGAGCCTCACATGCGGCAGGACGAGGTTCTGGACGTGGGTGACGCGGAACTCGTCGAACGAATAGCGCTCCGCGATGTCGGCAAAGGCACGCATCTCGGCGTCCGACATGTCGCCTGGAACGCCGCCGATGGGCTTCAACGACACGGTGAGCGCGATGTAGCCGGGCTGGCGGTGCGGGAAGCCGTTCTGCTCCACGAAGCGGTCGAGTTCGGGATCGGCCGCACGGGCAGCGTCGAGCACTTCGGAGGTCGCGGGAAGCGTCTCGTAGGCCGGGGGTGCGAAGTAGCGGGCGATGCGCTCGACTTCGGCGGCCGGCGCGTTGATCGTCGGGCCGTTCAGCTGAGCGTATTCGTGCTCGACGCGCGCCTTGAACTCCTCCGTGCCGATCTCGTGGACGAGGATCTTCACGCGCGCCTTGTACTTGTTGTCGCGCCGGCCTTCCGCGTTGTAGACGCGCATCACGGCTTCGAGATAGGCGAGGAGTTCGTCCTTCGGCAGGAAGTCGCGGATCACCTTGCCGATCATCGGCGTGCGCCCGAGACCGCCGCCCACGATGATCTCGTAGCCGACTTCCTGGCTCTCCGGGTGTCGCAGGATCCGGATGCCGATGTCGTGCACCTTGATCGCCGCGCGGTCGTGCTCGGCGCCGGTCACGGCGATCTTGAACTTCCTCGGCAGCCAGGAAAATTCGGGATGGAGGCTCGACCACTGGCGGATCAACTCGCCGGTCGGGCGCGGGTCCTCGACCTCGTCGGCGGCAACCCCGGCGAACTGGTCGGCCGTGACGTTGCGGATGCAGTTTCCCGACGTCTGGATGCAGTGCATCTCGACATCGGCCAGGAGGTCGAGAATGTCGGGCACGTCCTTCAGCTTCGGCCAGTTGTACTGAAGGTTCTGGCGCGTCGTGAAATGCGCGTAGCCCTTGTCGTACTTCTCAGCGATCAGGGCGAGCTGGCGCATCTGCTTCGAATTCAGCGTGCCGTAGGGCACGGCGACGCGCAGCATGTAGGCGTGGAGCTGGAGGTAAAGACCGTTCTTCAGGCGCAGCGGCTTGAACTCGTCGTCCGACAGCGAGCCGTCGAGCCGGCGTTCCACCTGGTGGCGGAACTGGGCGACGCGCTCGCGCACGAAGCGCTCGTCGAATTCGTCGTAACGATACATGCCGCTGGTCCTTGTGCTTGCCGCGAGAGCCCCCCTCGACCCTCGCCCACCCGGCGTTGCGGGCGCGTCCGCCCTCGCCGGAACCTTTCTAGAATTCCGCCTGCTTGCCGTACTGCGTCAGCATGGTCGGGCCCTTCTGGCGGATCGCCTCGCGGAAATGGCTGGCGACGGGCAGGCCGGCCTCGTCGCGCGTCACCTCGACGAGATAGGGATCGACGATGCGGTTCTCGGTGAAGCCGCGGCGCCCTTCGGCTTCCATCCAGGCGGCCAGCTCGGCGTCGTCGGCGATCAGCGCCGCCTTCGGGTCGAGGCTCCAGCCGTCGCGGGTCAGGAAGACGACCTCGCCCTCGAGCAGGTCGTTGGCGGTCATGATGACCGGAAGCTTCGGCCCCTTGGCCTTCGCGCTCGCCTTGACGTCACCCGCCATGTTCTTCGTCCCGATGCCTGATCCGTGAACGCCGCCCGCGGGCGGATCGCGATCCGCCGCGGCATGGCTGTCATGGTTCTAAATAGGCCAAGGCGCAAGCGGTTGCGCCGATGGGCGTTCCAATCGGGAGCGGGGGAGGGGAAGGATTTTGCGCGCCCGTCCGCGCCTGTCGCAATTCAGATCGCCTCGCCGCGCAGGAGACGCGGTGAGGCGCCCCCGGACAGCCCCGAGGCCTGGGCGATGAAATGGCGCTTGGCGAAGGGCGCACGGTCGACGAGCGACAATCCGAAGGAGCGCACCGTTCGCAGGAGGCCATTGTCGTTGGAGAAGAGACGGTTCAGGACATCGGTGGTGACGCCCATCTGCACCGTGTCGAAGCGGCGCCAGCGCTGGTAGAGCTCCAGCGTGTCCAGCGCGCCGATGTCGCGGCCGAGGCGGGCGGCGTCCACCACGACTTCCGCAAGCGCCGCCGCGTCCTTGAAGCCGAGGTTCAGCCCCTGGCCGGCAATCGGATGGATGCCGTGCGCGGCATCGCCCGCCAGCGCGATGCGCGGCTTCACGAAGTCGCGCGCCAGCGTCAGGCCGAGCGGAAAGGCGCGCGGGCGCCCCTCGACGGTCAGGCGGCCGAGCTTCAAGCCGAAGCGCTGCTCCAGCTCCAGCTCGAACACCATCTCGTCGGCGCGCAGGAGACGCTCGGCCTCGGCGGTCGGCTCGGTCCAGACGAGCGAGGAGCGGTTCCCCTTCAGCGGCAGGATGGCGAAGGGGCCGGCGGGCAGGAAATGCTCCTCCGCCCGGCCCCCGTGCGGCCGCTCGTGGTGGACCGTCACCACGATGCCGCTCTGGCCGTAGTCGGTGTGGACCGTGCGAATGCCGGCCATGTCGCGGATCTTGGAGCGCACGCCGTCGGCGGCCACCAGCAGGCGCGCCTCGACGGTCTCCTGCCCGAGCTCCACCGCAATGGCGGCCGGGCGCTCCGCGATGCCGGTGACGGGGGCGCCCGCCCGGATGGCGACGCCGAGCTCGGCCGCGCGCTGGCGCAGGGCCCCGTTCAGCGCGACGTTCGGCACCATGTGGGCGAAGGGCTCGCCGGGCTCGGCTTCGCCCCCGAAGGTGAGGAACACCGGGCGGACCGGATCTCCCGTCTTGGAATCGGTGACGATCATCTCGCGGATCGGCTCCGCCTCTTCCCGGATCGCCTCCCAGGTGCCGAGGTGCGTCAGCATGCGGATCGCGGCCGCCGCGATCGCCGAGGCGCGCGTGTCGCGCTCCCAGACGCCGTCGGGCGCCGCATCGACGAGGAGGATGTCGAGTTCGGGCGCGGCCTGCTTGATCGCCACCGCCGTGACGAGACCGACATAGCCGGCGCCCGCCACCACGATGTCGGCCTGACGGGACGGGGAAGGCGTCGCTGGGGTGTCGGACATGAAGCCAAGCTTTCCGTTGCGGGACGTGCCGGCGGCGGCGCGTCGTCGGCCTTGATCTAGGCGCCCGGCGGCGATGGGGCAACACGGTGCCTCACCTTGCGGGCCCGGCGGTTTTGCCGGACAAGGCGCGCGAGATGGCGGAAGGGACGCGCGCATGGACGAGACGATGAACCGGCTGATCCGCGCGCTCGACCTCGAGAAGCTGGAGGAGAACCTGTATCGCGGGGTCTCCTCCTCCGTCGGCTGGCAGCGCACCTTCGGCGGCGAGGTGATCGCGCAGGCGCTGGTGGCCGCCCAGCGCACGGTCGATCCCGAGCGCCCCGTCCATTCGCTCCATGGCTATTTCCTGCGCCCCGGAAACCCGAAGGCGCCGGTGATCTACGAGGTCGCACGCATCCGCGACGGCGGCTCCTTCACCACGCGCATCGTCCACGGCATCCAGCACGGCGAGGCGATCTTCACCCTGTCCGCCTCCTTCCAGCGGCGGGAGGAGGGGTTCGACCATCAGGTGCCGATGCCTGACGTGCCGCGTCCGGACGACCTGCCGTCGGCCGCCGACCTCACGGCGGAGATCCTCCAGCGCGCGCCCGAGCCGATCCGGCGCTTCTGGAGCCGGCCCCGGCCGATCGAGTTCCGCCCCGTCTCCTTCGACCACTATCTCACCCGCGACCCCCTGCCGCCGCGCCAGCAGATCTGGGTGCGCACGGTGGCGCCGCTCGGGTCCGATCCGGCCCTCAACGCGGCGGCGCTCGCCTATCTTTCGGACATGACGCTGCTCGACACGGCGCTCTTCGCCCACGGCCTGTCGGTCTTCGACGAGCGGATCCAGGCGGCGAGCCTCGATCATGCCATGTGGTTCCATCGGCCCGCGCATGTCGGCGACTGGCATCTCTACTCGCAGGACTCGCCCTCCTCGTCGGGCGGACGCGGGCTGACGCGCGGCTCGCTCTTCGCCCTCGACGGAACCCTCGTCGCCTCCGTGGCGCAGGAAGGCCTGATCCGCCCGCGTCGCACTTCCGGCGGCTGATCTGCCCGCTCTTTCGGCATCTGCCGCGGTTTTCGGCAGATTGCTCGCCGGCCGGTCGCCGATGCTGATCAACAGACCGGCACATGCCCCTTTCGCGCCGCACAATCCGGGCGAAACCGAGGCTGGCGGCCATTTGGCACGCATCTTGATTCCTGTTTGGGCGTGACCCTTCGGACGCCGTGCCGAAAGGGTCGCCCAATCCAGCGGAGCGCCCGGGGGCGCGCCACCGCACGAAGGTTCGAGGTGCACATGAAAATCGTGATGGCGATCATCAAGCCATTCAAGCTCGACGAGGTGCGTGAAGCACTGACGGCTGTCGGAATCCAGGGCCTCACCGTGACCGAGGTGAAGGGCTACGGGCGCCAGAAGGGTCATACCGAGATCTACCGCGGTACCGAATATGCCGTCAGCTTCCTGCCCAAGCTGAAGATCGAGATGGCCGTGCCCACCGACATGGCCGACCGCGCGGTCGAGGTCATCGCGGCCGCCGCCAAGACCGGCCAGATCGGCGACGGCAAGATCTTCGTCTACGGCATCGACCAGGCGGTTCGCATCCGCACCGGCGAAACCGACACGAACGCGCTCTGAGGGGATTTGAAACGATCATGCGCCTTCTGAAGACTTCCCTCGCGACCCTTGCCCTCACGGGCCTCACGACGGTCGCAGCGCTCGCCCAGGAAACGGGCGTCGCGCCTGCGCCCGAGACCGTGCCCGCGGATGCCGCGGCCGCGGTCGCCGACGTCATGGACAAGGGCGACGTCGCCTGGATGCTGGTCTCGACCCTCCTCGTCCTGTTCATGATCCTGCCGGGCCTCGGCCTGTTCTACGGCGGCCTCGTGCGCGCCAAGAACATGCTGTCGGTGCTGATGCAGTGCGTGACGATCACCGCGGTCGTCATGATCATCTACGTGACCTACGGCTATTCCTTCGCCTTCGGCGGCTCCACCAGCGCCTTCTGGGGCGGCACGGCCAAGATGTTCCTGGCCGGCATCACCAAGGACACGATGGCCGCGACCTTCACCAAGGGCGTCGTGATCCCCGAATACGTGTTCATCGCCTTCCAGATGACCTTCGCCTGCATCACGCCGGCGCTGATCGTCGGGGCGTTCGCCGAGCGCATCAAGTTCGGCGCCGTGGTGCTGTTCACCGTGCTCTGGGTCACGATCGTCTACTTCCCCGTCGCCCACATGGTGTGGGACGCCAACGGCCTGATCTTCACCGGCGCCCATGCCGGCGGCGTCGCGGCCCTCGATTTCGCGGGCGGCACGGTGGTGCACATCAACGCCGGCATCGCGGCGCTCGTCGGCTCGTTCCTCGTCGGCAAGCGCACGGGCCTCGGGCGTGACAACATGGCGCCGCACTCGATGACGCTGACCATGGTCGGCGCGTCGATCCTTTGGGTCGGCTGGTTCGGCTTCAACGCCGGCTCCAACCTCGAGGCCAACGGCGGCGCGGCGCTCGCCATGATCAACACCTTCACCGCGACGGCCGGCGCCACGGTCGCCTGGGTGCTCATCGAAGCCTTCGCCCGGGGCAAGGCCTCGATGCTGGGCGCCGTCTCCGGCATCATCGCCGGCCTCGTCGCCGTGACGCCCGCGGCGGGTGCCGTCGGCCCCATCGGCGGCATCTTCCTCGGCGCGATCGCCTCGGCCGCCTGCTACTTCTTCGTGGCGGTGGTGAAGCCGAAGTTCGGCTACGACGACTCGCTCGACGTCTTCGGCATCCACGGCATCGGCGGCATCGTCGGCGCCATCGGCACCGGCGTCTTCGCCTCCACCGCGCTTGGCGGCGGCGGCTATCTCGACGGCGTCACCATGGGCTCGCAGGTCTACAGCCAGGTCGTCGCGGTGCTGATCACCGTGGTCTATTGCGGCATCGTCTCCGCGATCCTCTACAAGATCGTCGACGCCGTGGTGGGCCTGCGCCCGACCGTGGAAGCCGAGCGCGAAGGCCTCGACATCACCTCGCACGGCGAGGCGGCCTACCACTCGTCCTGATCTCCCCTTCGGGACCAGGCGAATTTGAGAAGGGCAGGCGGAGCGATCCGCCTGCCCTTTTTCATGAGCAAGGAAACGAGGCGCTCAGGCGCGGACGTCGCCCAGGGACCAGGGCAGCGGCTCGCCGCCCCGGAACACCACGACGTCCTCCTCCTCCACGCTGACCGCGGCGAGCACCGTGGCGGGCTTGCGAAGAAGCGTGATCGTGCCCTCGTTCACGGGCAGTCCATGGAAGCGGGCGCCGTTCAGGCTGGCGAAGGCCTCGAAGCGATCCAGCGCGCCGTCCTCGTCGAAGACCTGCACATAGGTCTGCAGCGCCGTCGCCCCGCCGAACACGCCGGCCGAGCAGCACTCCGCCTCCTTGGCGCCGCGCCGGTGCGGCGCGGTGTCGGTGCCCAGCATGAAGCAGGCCTCGCCCGAGGTCGCCGCCTGCCGCAGGGCCAGCCGATGCCGCTCGCGCTTGGCGACGGGGAGGCAGTAGAGATGGGGGCGCAGGCCCCCCTGGAAGATCGAGGTCCGGTTGATCACAAGGTGGTGCGGCGTGATCGTGCAGGCGGCGCGGCCGGCATGCGCGCGCACGAGGTCCACCGTCTCGGCGGTGGTCGCGTGCTCCACCACGACCTTCAGCCCCTCGTGGCGCTTCAGAAGCGGCAGCATCTCCGCTTCCATGAACGCCGCCTCGCGGTCGAAGATGTCGATGGCGGGGTCGGTCGCCTCGCCGTGGACGAGGACGGCCATTCCGATCCGCTCCATGCGCTCGAGGACGGGCGCAAGCTTCGCGATGTCGGTGACGCCGGCATGGGAATTGGTGGTGGCGCCCGCCGGATAGAGCTTGGCGGCCAGCCACACGCCGTCGCGGTAGCCGCGCTCGATCTCGTCGGGGTCGGTGTGATCGGTGAGGTAGCAGGTCATCAGCGGCTCGAAGTCCGAGCCGTTGGGAAGGGCCGCGAGGATGCGCGTCCGGTAGTTCTTCGCCATCTCCACCGTGGTGACCGGCGGCACGAGGTTCGGCATCACGATGGCGCGGCGGAACTGGTTGGCCGTGAACGGCAGCACCGCCTCCAGCATCGCCCCGTCGCGCAGGTGGACATGCCAGTCGTCCGGCCGGCGGATGGTGAGCGAGGGGACGGTGTCGGCCGGGGCGTGGCCGGAAAAGAGGGTGTCGGTGGACAAGGGGCGGCCTCCGGGCGAGCGGGGTGTTGCCCGGAACGAGAACGGGCGGCGGGGCCCTTGGATAGCCGCGCCGCCCGTCGATTTCCAGAAGGCTCGGTGCCTACTCCGCCGCCGGCTGCATCTGCGGCGGGGGCCGTCGCTCGTCGCCCGCATCCTTGCTGGCGGAGCGTCCGCCGAACTCGGTGACGCGCTTCCAGGTCGGTCCCTGGCCGAGGTCCTGCGGCTGGACGGGCGCGAGCGGAGGCCCGTGATGGGCTGCGACCGGGGCACCCTGCGCGCTCTCCTCGCCGGCGTTCGGCTTCAGCGCCCAGCGGAACACGCGGCCCGTCACGTGGCTGAGATCGTCCATCAGCGTGTAGAGCGAGGGGATGAAGACGAGCGACAGCACCGTCGAGACGAGAAGGCCGCCGATCACCGCGATCGCCATCGGCGCACGGAACTCGCCGCCCTCGCCGGTGGCCATCGCCGCCGGCACCATGCCCGCCGCCATCGCGAGCGTCGTCATGATGATCGGGCGCGCGCGCTTGCGACCGGCGTCGATAATCGCGTCGCGCTGAGGCATGCCATGCTTCTCCTGCTCCACCGCGAAGTCGACCAGCATGATCGAGTTCTTCGTGACGATGCCCATCAGCATCAGGATGCCGATGACGACCGGCATCGAGATGGCGTTGTGCGTGAGGAGCAGCGCGCCCACCACGCCGCCGACCGAAAGCGGCAGCGAGGCCAGAATGGTTAGCGGCAGGAACACCGAGCCGAAGAGCAGGATCAGCACCACCAGCACCATCATGATCCCGGCGCCCATGGCCGAGGCGAAGCCGGCGAAGACCTCACCCTGGATTTCGGCGTCGCCGACCTGCTGGAGGCGCACGCCCGGCGGCATGGTCTTCACGGCGTCCGACGCCATGATGTGCTCGGAGCCCTCGCCGATCTCGTGACCGGGCGCCATGGAGGTGCCGACCTTGACGAGGCGCTCGCGGTCGTAGCGCTCGATCGTGGACGGGCCTTGGCCGAAGCCGATGTCGGCGACGGCCTCCAGCGGCACGGAGGCGCCGGACGCGGTGTTGACGCGAAGGGAGCTGACGGTCGACAGGTCGCGTCGCGCATCCTCCGTGATCTGCACGCGGATCGGAACCTGGCGGGTGTCGACGTTGAACTTGGCGAGATTGGCGTCGAGGTCGCCGATCGTGGCCACCCGCACGGTCTGCGAGATCGCGTCGGGCGCGATGCCGAGATCGGACGCCTCGTCGAGGCGCGGCCGGATCCGGATTTCCGGTCGCTCGAACGAGGCCATGGCGCTCGGATTGGCGAAGATCGCGTCGCGTCGCATCTCGGCTTCGAGCTTGGAGGCGGCCTCAGACACCGCCCGGCCGTCCTGGCCGAGGATGCCGACCGACAGCTCGCGCTCGCCCCGGTCGTTGACGAAGAAGGAGCGCAGGTCCGGGATCTCCTGCAGCTTGGCGGTGATCACCGGCTCGAGTTCACCTTGCGAGCGGGTGCGTTCGAACTTGCGCGTCAAGGCGACGGTCATCGACGCGCGGCGCACCTCCAGCGTGCCGGTCGGCGAGGAGCCGCCGATCACCAGAACCGAGCGCACTTCGGGGAGTTCCTGCACGCTGGCCGCCGCCTCGTCGGTGATCCGGCGCGTGGTTTCCAGCGTCGCACCGGGCGGCAGCTCCAAGGAGACGACGATGCGCGAGGCGTCCTCCTTCGGGATGAAGCCGGTCGGCAGGTACTGGATCGAGTGGATCGACAGCGCGAAGAGCCCGATGCCGACGATGAGGGTCAGCCAGCGCCAGCGCACGGTCAGCCCGAGGAAGCCGGTATAGGCGCGCATCAGCGGCCCGTCGTGCTGCTCGGCAGGGTGCGGCCGGTTGAGATAGGCCAGAAGCGCCGACAGGATCAGCGCGCCGGCGAGAATCTCCACCGCCACGCGGCCCGCCGCGTCCCAGGAGACGGGCGGCAGCGCCCCGACATAGGGCTGGAGGGCGCGGGCGAGGCCGTTGCCGGCGGCAGCCGCCTCCGGCAGGGCCGCGAGGCCGAACACGCCGCCGATGGCGAGCCCAGCCAGCGGCAGGAGGCGCAGGAGGTAGCGCTTGAGCAGACGTCCGAAGCCCGGCCCCTCGTGGCGAGGCGCGCGGAAGAAGTAGGCCGCCAGCATCGGCGTGATCAGGCGCGCGACCAGCAGCGAGAAGAACACGGCGACGGCGACCGTCAGGCCGAACTGCTTGAAGTACTGGCCGGCGACGCCGCCCATGAACGAGACCGGCGCGAAGACCGCCATGATCGTCAGCGTGATCGCGATGACGGCAAGGCCGATCTCGTCGGCGGCTTCCATCGCGGCGCGATAGGGCTTCTTGCCCATCTGCATGTGCCGCTCGATGTTTTCGATCTCGACGATCGCGTCGTCGACGAGGATGCCGGTGACGAGCGTGATCGCCAGGAGGCTGACGAGGTTCAGCGAGAAGCCGAGCATGCTCATCGCCCAGAAGGTGGGGATGGCCGCGAGCGGCAGGGTGATGGCCGCGACCGCGGTCGCGCGCCAGTCGCGCAGGAAGAGAAGAACCACGATGACGGCGAGCGCGGCGCCCTCGCCGAGCGTCTCCATCGCCGATTCGAAGTTGCCGTAGGTGTAGGTGACGCTGTCGTCGATGCGCGAGAAGCGCACGTCCGGGTGCTGCGCGCCGAGTTCAGTGACGCGGGCTTCCACGGCCGATGCCACGGTCGTGTCGCTCGCGCCCTTGGCGCGGAAGATCGAGAAGGCGACGACCGGCTCGCCGTTGAGCCGTGCGAAGGAGCGCGGCTCCTGCCAGCGGTCGAGAACCGCTCCGAGTTCGTCGAGCCGCACCTCGCGCCCGCCGGGCAGCGCAATACGGGTGGAGGCGAGGCCGGAGACGGTGGCCGCCGAGGACAGCGTGCGGATCGCCTGTTCCTGGCCGCCGAACTCGCCGCGCCCGCCCGACAGGTCGACGTTGGTGGAGCGCAGCTGGGCGTTGACGGCGGCCGCCGTGATGCCGAGCGAGGCGAGGCGGTCGGGGTCGAGTCGGACCTGGATCTCGCGCTCGACGCCGCCCATGCGGTCGACGCGCCCGACGCCCTTGAGGCCCTGCAGGGCCCGGATCACGGTGTCGTCCACGAACCACGACAGCTGCTCGGGCGTCTTGCCCGGCGAGGATGCGGCGTAGGTCACGATCGACTGGTTCTCGACCTCGAAGCGCTGGATCACCGGCTCCTCGATCGTGCGCGGCAGGTCGCCGCGGATCTTGGCGATCGCGTCCTTGACGTCGTTGACGGCGCGGTCGGTGTTGATCTCCAGTCGGAACTCGGCCGCCGTGACCGACTGGCCGTCGGTGATCGTGGAGGTGATGTGCTTGATGCCGGAGACGCCGGCCACCGCGTCCTCGACGCGCTTGGTGATCTGGGTCTCCATCTCGGACGGGGCCGAGCCCTGTTCGAGGATGGTGACGGAGACCACCGGCACGTCGATGTTGGGGAAGCGGGTGATGGGCAGCGTCATGAACGAGACGAGCCCGAGCGCCACCAGCACCACGAAGAGGAGGATGGGGGGAACCGGGTTGCGGATCGCCCAGGCCGAGATGTTCCAGTTCATCGGGCAGCCTCCGCAGTCCGGGTCGCCGCGTCAGCGGTGATCGGCGTCACCGCGTCGCCATCGCGCACGAAGGTGCCGGCGAGCGACACGACGTCCTCGCCGGCCGCAAGATTCTCGGTGATCTCGACAACGTCGCCGGCCACGAGCCCGGTCTTCACCGTGCGGGTCTCGACATGTCCGTTCCTGACCACCTGGACGCGGGCGACGCCTTCGTCGGTGAGAACGGCCGTGCGCGCGATGACGACGCCTTCGGAGCGGGCCGTCTCGACGCTGCCGCGCGCAAACGAGCCCGAGCGCAGGTCGGGGGAGGGGGGAAGCGCCACGCGCACCCGGCCGAGCCGCGTCGCCTGATCGACCTTGGGCGAGACGAGGCGCACCTCGCCGGCAACCTCCGCCTCGCCGCCGGGCAGGCGGACGGTGGCGGGCTGGCCTTTCCGGATGCGGCCGAGCTGGGTCTCGCTGACCTCGGCGTCGAGCTCGATCAGCCCGTCGCGCGCGATCTCGAACAGGGGGCCGCCGGCGGCCGAGACGACGGCGCCGAGGCGCGCGTCGCGGGTGAGCACCAGCCCGTCGGTCGGCGCCTTGATCTCGGCCTTGGATCGGCGGAGATCGAGCGAGCGCTTGTCGGCCTCGGCCGCCGCGCGGTCGGCCTCGGCGAGCGCGATGCCCTGGCGCGCGGACGCAAGGCGCGCCGTCGCGGCGGAGGCCGCCGAGACGCGCTGGTCGAGGATGTCCTGGCCGACGATGCCCTTGGCCGAAAGCGCGCGCGTGCGCTGAAGGGCGTTGGCCGCTTCCGTCGCCGCCGACTGCGCTTCCTCCACCAGGGCACCTGCCTGCGTGATCGCGGCGTCGGCGCGCGCGATCTGCGCGGTGGCGCGCACGAGATCGGCATCCACGAGATCGGTCGCGAGACGGGCGAGGACCTGGCCGGCCTTCACCCGGTCGCCCTCGTCCACCTCGAGCGACTCGATGCGCAGGCCCTCGACGTCGGCACCGACGCTCACCGTCTCGCGCGGGGTCAGCGTGCCCGTCACCGGGACGCTCGCGACGATGGATCGCCGCTCGGCCTTCACGACGCTGATCGAGGGAGGCGCCACGGCGGGCGCAACGGCGGGCGCCGGCTCCTGTGCGAAGGCGAGCTGCGCGGCGATCAGGGTCAGCGCGACGCCGAGAAGAAGGGAACGGGCGGACATGGCGGGCCTCCGGAAGGACGGGGCGGAATGGGGGAGGGAGCGGAGAAGGGCGCGCACGGGCTTAGACCTCGTCCATGCGAAGAAGCGCACGCACCACGCGCAGGAGATGCGGCTCGATACTGTCCAGCGCGACCTCGCGTTCGAACTGGAGCCGCATCATCAGTCCGTCGCCGAAGGCGAAGATCATGGTGAGGGCCACGGCGACATCGAGATCGGCCGGCACCTCGCCGCGCTCGCGCGCTTCCTCGATGGCCGTGCGCATGACGTCGCGCACCATGGTCTCGAGCTCGCAGAAGCGTTTGCCGACCGCCGTGTTGCGAAGGGATTCGGAGCAGATCTCGACCATCAGCCCGCCGCTCTCCGGGTCGCGGGCGGAGGCGAGATACTCCATGGCGGTCGCGACCAGCCTGTCGGCGATGGAGCCGGGGCCGCGCATGCGCTCCATGCAGGCCACCGCGCCGACGCGCTCCTCGTCGGCGATCGCCTCGATGATCGCGTCCTTCGATGGAAAGTAGCGATAGAGCGCGCCGGGGCTCATCTGGGCCTCGGCGCAGATCTGCCCCATGGACGCACCATGGAACCCGGCCCGGGCGAAGCAGATCCGCGCCGCCGCGAGAATCTGGCGGCGTCGATCGTCGCTGGGTTGGGCGACCTGGACTGCGATGGCGGGAAGGGTCACGAACAGCCTCGGGCGTGTGAGAGCGAACGATCGTTCTCATACGGTGCCACGTTCAATTTGTCGAGAGCCTCGTCCGATCCGAACCATCAATGGGACGGGTTCTAGGTATTGGCCACGTCGTTGGCCGGGCGCGGCATGCGAAGCCGCGGAGGGGTCCATTCCGCCCGGAAGGCAGCCAGCACGTCCTGTGCCCGTGGGCGGCGACTCACCACCGCCTCGAGAATCGGCCGGTTCAGGACCGACAGCGATTGAAGGATGCGAGCATCCGGCACGGCGTGGGCGGCTTCGCCTTTCGCGTCCGCGTACGGCATCTCGGCCGGACCGCTGGTGCGGTCCTCGGTCCGGGACGTGTCGGGGAAGCGCAGGATGTTCATCGGGCCGTCGACTGCATTGCCGCCAGGCCGGAGGGTGGTGGCCTGGGTCTTCACCCTCAGCCTTACGCGAGGATGCTGAAGAGAGTGTTGGGAAAGGTGCTTAACGGAATGCTTTTGCGGGGCTTTCCGCGCCCCGCGACAGGTGCGGGCGCTTGACATGGCGCCGCCGGACTGTTTCAAGCACCCGATCCAGCGTTCGATCTTCCGTCCGCGACCCGCCGACCGTGCCCCTTGGCTCCCAAGCCGCACGGAGGTCACCATCCGCCAGCGAGTGTCGCCCGCGGATGCGTTTCCGTTTGGCGCCGCGGTTCGGCTTGGATCGGATGCGACGAGTTCCCATTCTTTCGGGCGACCGGAAGGACAAGGAAGACGCCTGATGTTTGAATCCCTCCAGGACCGCCTCGGGTCCATCCTGAACGGCCTTACCGGCCGCGGTGCCTTGTCCGACGGCGACGTCGCGGCGGCGCTGCGCGAGGTGCGTCGCGCGCTTCTGGAGGCGGACGTCTCGCTGGAGGTCGTGCGCTCCTTCACCGACCGCGTGCGCGAGAAGGCGGTGGGCGCCCAGATCGTCAAGTCGATCAAGCCCGGCCAGATGGTCGTCAAGATCGTCCACGACGAGCTGGTGGCGACGCTGGGCTCGGAAGGGGTCGCGATCGACCTCAACGCGCCCGCCCCCGTCACGATCATGATGGTCGGCCTCCAGGGGTCGGGCAAGACCACGACCACCGGCAAGATCGCCAAGCGGCTGACGGAGCGCCAGAAGAAGCGCGTCCTCATGGCCTCGCTCGACACGCGCCGCCCGGCCGCGCAGGAACAGCTGCGCGTTCTCGGCGAGCAGACCGGCGTCGCGACGCTGCCGATCATCGCCGGCCAGGGTCCGGTCGAGATCGCGAGCCGCGCCTCCCAGGCCGCCAAGCTCGGCGGCTACGACGTCCTGATCCTCGACACGGCCGGCCGCACGCATATCGACGAGCCGCTGATGCAGGAGATGGCGGAGATCAAGGCCGCCACCCGCCCGCACGAGATCCTGCTCGTTGCCGACAGCCTCACCGGTCAGGACGCCGTCAACCTCGCCCGCTCCTTCGACGAGCGCGTCGGCATCTCCGGCCTCGTCCTTACCCGCGTCGACGGCGACGGGCGCGGCGGCGCGGCGCTGTCCATGCGCGCCGTCACCGGCAAGCCGATCAAGCTGATCGGCACCGGCGAGAAGATGGACGCGCTGGAGGAATTCCATCCCGGCCGCATCGCCGACCGCATCCTCGGCATGGGCGACATCGTCAGCCTCGTCGAGAAGGCGGCCGAGAACATCGACGCGGAACAGGCCGCGGCGATGGCCAAGAAGATGCAGTCGGGCAAGTTCGACCTCGACGATCTCGCCGCTCAGATCGGCCAGATGCAGAAGCTCGGCGGCATGGGCGGCGTGATGGGCATGATGCCCGGCATGGCCAAGATGAAGGACCAGATCGCCGCCGCCGGCATGGACGACAAGCTCCTGAAGCGCCAGCTCGCGATCATCTCCTCGATGACGAAGTGGGAACGCGCCAACCCGGACCAACTGAAGCATTCGCGGAAAAAACGGATCGCGGCCGGCTCGGGGACCGATTCCGCCGACATCAACAAGCTCCTCAAGATGCATCGCCAGATGGCCGATATGATGAAGGCGATGGGCGGCAAGGGCGGCAAGGGCGCCGGCATCATGGGCAAGCTCATGGGGGGGCTTGGGCAGAAGATGGGCCTGCCCGGCGGCATGGGCGGCGGGATGCCGGACCTGTCGAAGATGGACCCCAAGCAACTCGAGGAGATGGCCAAAGCCATGCAGAAGGGCGGGCTCGGCAGCCTGCCCGGCGGCCTGCCGCCCGGCCTTGGGAACGGCGGGCTTCCGGGCCTTCCCGGCGGCGGCTTCCCCGGACTTCCCGGCCTCGGCCGGAAGAAATAAGGGCCTCGGCCCGGACCACCTGAAACCCGACGGCGCGACACTCCAAGAAGGCGCCGCGACAAGACAAGAACCAGAAGGAAGACCAAGATGCCCCTGAAGATGCGCCTTGCCCGTGCCGGCTCCAAGAAGCGCCCCTACTACCACGTCGTCGTCGCCGACGCCCGCTCGCCGCGCGACGGCCGCTTCATCGAGACGGTCGGCTCGTGGAACCCGATGCTCCCGAAGGATGCCGAGCGCGTCACGCTGAAGGAAGACCGCATCAAGCATTGGCTCGGCGAGGGCGCGCAGCCCACCGACCGCGTGCTCCGCTTCCTCGACAAGGCCGGCATCGCGAACCGTCCGACCCGCGCCAACCCGACCAAGGGCCTGCCGGGCAAGAAGGCGCAGGAGCGCGAGGCCGAGCGCAAGCAGCGCGAGGAAGACGCCCGCGAGGCGGCCGAGAAGGCCGCTGCCGAGAAGGCCGGCGCGCAGGACGAGGGCACCGAGGCCTCGGCCGAGTAAGGCCTTCCCCTCGTATCATGCGAAATCGGAAGCGGCGTCCCGAATGTTCCGGGGCGCCGTTTTCGTGTCGGCGGTTCCCACCCGCTTGACGGAACCCTCCGTACGGGCGACTGACGCCCTGGCAACAGCCTTGGCCCATCTCTTCACGACTGGAACCTCGATCGTGACCGACCCGACCGACGACCGCGTTCTCCTTGCCGTCATCGGCGGTGCCCACGGCATCAAGGGCGAGGTGCGGGTGCGCTCCTTCACGGCCGATCCGGAGGATGTCGGAGCCTACGGCCCGCTCGTCGATGCGATGGGCCGTCGCTACACGGTCGCCTCGGCCCGGCTTCAGAAGAACGTCGTCGTGGTCCGGTTCAAGGAGGTCGCGGACCGCAACGCCGCCGAGCTTCTCAACGGAACCGAACTCTTCGTGGACCGTGCCGCCCTTCCCGCGGAAGGGGAGGACGAGTTCTACCAGGCCGACCTCGTGGGGCTCGTCGCCCGGCTCTTGGACGGCACCGTGATCGGCGAGGTGGTGGCCTTTCACGATTTCGGCGCGGGCGACATCCTGGAAATCGCGCCCGACGGGGGCGCCAGCGTCATGATTCCCTTCACCGAAGCCGCGGTGCCGGAAGTCGATCTCGACCTCGGCTTCATCCTCGTGGAGCCCACGGCGGCGGGGCTCGTGCCGGCTGACGCGGACGCGCCGCGCGAGGAATGAGGCGCCGACGGACTCCTGCCCTGTTTGAAGGATAGAGGGATCCGAATCGCCTGAACCTGCCGGGCCTTGGAAGGAGCGACGCGCATGACGCACGGCACCGACGACCCGGCCGAACGGAAGGCGGGTGGCGAGGTCCCCGAAACGCCAGCGGAGCCGGAAGGGGACACCGCCCCGCCACCCATCCCGCCGCCCGCACCCGCGACACAGGCGGAGACGGGCGTGGAGCCGCCCGCCGAATCGGACGCCGCACCGGCCGTCGAGGCGTCGCCGTCCGCACCGTCGCGATGGGACGCGGCGAGCGAAGCGGCGAACCTCGATCGATCCGTCCGGCGCGCGGAATACGGCGAGGGCGGGGTTACCGGCGCCCTGCGCGTCGTGGTCCTCGTTCTCCTTGCCGGTGGGGCGCTCTATGCCGGGCTCATGGCGGTCCGGCCCGATGGCGAGGAGCCGTTGGTCACCGTTCGCGCGCCGCGTGTGGTGGAAACACGATCCGTGCCGGCGGAGCCCGTCCCCACACCCCAGGCGCTCACCGTGCAGCGGTTCGCCGGCCTGCGCGATCTCGATCTGCGCGGTCACCAGCCCCGTTTCGTGCGTCTCGTGCCGGAGGCGCCGGAGGCTGTGTGCGAAACGTTCCGCCAGGCGGGATGGTCGACCGACGGCTGGCAGGCGAGCCCGCTCGGCGAGATGCAGGAGTGCGTCGCCGAGCGCTCTTTCGGGGACTCGCGGAAGGTGGGAGGCTTTGCCGTCCTGCGCGGCGGCGAGACGCTTTCGGAACTTCGCGTCAAGCTGAACTTCGTCGACCCCAGCGGTCGCGACGCAGCGGCCCGCGATGTCGCCAAGCTGATCACGACGCTGTTCGACCGTTGGCGCTGGGACGGTGGGCAGGCCCTCGGAGACCGGATCGCGGCCCTTGAGCCGTTCAAGGCGACCATGCTCGACACGAGGGTGATCCTCATGCGCGAGCACGGGGATGTCGAGCGCTGGAACCTGTCCTTGCGCTTCCCCAGCCCACCGAAGCCGCCGGAAGCCGAACCACCGGCCCGCACCCTCGCCGACATCGGCGCGATGGCCGGCGAGCCGTCCGCGGGGAGCCGAACCCCTCGTTGATCACCGAAGGCTGACGCCGGCTAACCCAGCCGCACCGTGTCGGCTGACGGGGGCGGCTGTCGGCGCCGTTGCCGTTCCGCCGGCCGGTGGCAGGACACCTGTTCTACAGGGTGTTGCGGCGCCCGAGCGCTTCTTCCCAGTCCAACGCATGGCGCACGATCAGGGGCAGGTCGTCGTAGCGGGGCTCCCACCCGAAGCGCTGCCGGGCAAGGGTCGCATCGGCGACGATGGCGCTGGCGTCGCCCGGCCGACGGCCGGTCATTCGCACGTCGAAGTCGCGACCCACGACCTGCCGCACCGTATCCAGCACCTCGAGCACCGAATAGCCGTGGCCATAGCCGCAATTGGCGATCACGGACGTGCCGCCGGCGCGCAGGTAGTCGAGGGCCCGGCGATGGGCGGCGGCGAGATCGGAGACGTGGATGTAGTCGCGCACGCAGGTGCCGTCCGGCGTGTCGTAGTCGTTGCCGAAGACCTGGAGGAAGGGTCGCTTGCCGAGCGCCGTCTCGCTCGCGACCTTGATGAGATGCGTCGCCCCCTTGGTGGATTGTCCGGCGCGCCCCTTCGGATCGGCGCCCGCCACGTTGAAGTAGCGCAGCGCCGCGAAGGTGAGGGGATGGGCGGCCGCCGTGTCGCGCAGCATCAGCTCCGTCATCCACTTCGACGTGCCGTAGGGTGATTCCGGAGCGGGAGCTTGAGTCTCGGGCACCGGCATGGTCTTCGGCGAGCCGTAGACCGCGGCCGTGGACGAGAAGATGAAATGCTTCACCCCGCCTGTCACCGCCGCCTCGATGAGCGCGCGCGAGGCCACGGTGTTGTTGAGATAGTATCCGAGCGGGTCGGCGACCGATTCCGGCACCACGATCGAGCCGGCGAAATGGATGATCTCGCTGATGCCTTTCTCGGCGATCAGCCGGGAGACGAGAGCCGTGTCGGCGATGTCGCCGACCACGAGTTCCGCCTCGGGCGCCACCGCCCATTCGAAGCCGGTGGACAGGCGATCGAGCACGACCACGCGTTCGCCGGCGTCGACGAGGTCCCAAACCATGTGGCTGCCGATATAGCCGGCGCCGCCGGTGACGAGTACCGTCATGAATGATCCCTCTGCGATCCTGGGGCCGAACGGGCCCGAGCGCGGCGGATGCTACCTCCCGCAGATTGTTTCGCAAGTGCGAAAGCGTCCAGCCTTCTCGATCCCATGCGGTATGGAAACCGAACCCTTCCGGCGGCGATGCCGTTGGACGACGCGATGGCGCCAACGCGGTTTCATGATTCAACCGCGCAACGACCGCGGAGCGCAGGTACACCGGCCCTTGCCGTCTTCGGGTGCACCCCCTGTCGCTGATGGTCGAGACAGCGAGGCTTGTTCGAGGACTTCTTCAAGGGGCGTCACGTTTGCCCACCTTGCAGAGTGCGTGTCGGTGTGAAGGGAAAGGCCCGGAAAGCCCACCCAGGAGTTTGCGGAGGTGCAGGGAACGGCGAGAACGACCGTTCCCCGTGCACGCAACCGCATTCGGCCGCGAGCGGGGGACAACCGGGTCCTGCCAAGTCGCCGTTCGCGCAGACTGACAGTGTGGGGGGGGCATCGGCGCTGTCGCCCGCGACATCATCGCGTCGATGACTGCTGCGCATCAGATGGTCCGAAGGGCCTTCGCCACGGGCAGAAAACACCGACGGACGACCGGGCTTCCCAGCCCTCAGCCGTCCGTCCACTGCAGTGTCATTCGCCCGTCGGGGATCCGATCAGTTCGATCCGAGGCAAAGGACCGGGTAGATCGAGTCCTGCACCTTGGCGGTGGCGTCGGGCACGCTCTCCAGCGCGAGCGACGCGTCTGCGGTCTCGAAGGCGACGTGGTGGGCGTGAAGGAAACGCGCCGCCGCGTCCGGGCGGATGGCGAAGTTGATCGACTGCGGAATGTCGCCCGTCAGATCCGCGACGGCCACGGCGTTCAGCTTGGCAGTGACGACGCCTACGACCCGCCCGGCGAGATCGACCAGCGGGCCGCCGGAATTGCCGGGCTGCACGGGGGCCGAGATCTGCAGGTAGTTCGCGTCGTTCATCAGGCCCATCAGCGACGACACGTTGCCGCGCGTGACGTTCAGGCTGTCGGCGAGGATCGAGCGAAGCGGGAAGCCGAGCGCGAGGATGTCCTCGCCGAGGCGCGGCTTGCCGGCGACGATCGGCAGGGGCTTGCCGACCTTGGCGTCGACCTTCAGAAGCGCCAAATCCTGGTTCTCGTCGACGACCACCTTCGAGGCGGGCCCGAGTTCACCGACCAGGACCGTCTTGCAGGCCTTGGCGACGTGGGCGTTGGTGAGGAGCCAGCCGTCCTTGGAGACCACGAAACCGGTGCCCGACGAATCGAAGCCGGGCGCGGGGCTCGCAAGCGACGGCGTGGCCTCTTTCGTCGCCGGCGCGCGCTCGCCCTCGCCGAAGGCGACGCCTTCGGCCCGGCCGCTCTCGAACAGGCGCGCCATCGGGCCGACGTCGCCCGAACGGGGCTCGCCCGCAAAGGGCTCGACCGACTGCGCGGCGACCTCGGCATAAGGGGCGATCGCGTCGGCATGGTCGGCATTCCATGCGACCGAGAAGCCGCGAAGGTCCGCGCCCCGGCCGGAAAAGCGGATAAGGAACTCGCGACCGTCTTCGTGACCCCGGATGGTGAAGCCGCCGTTCGCCTGTTCCGCCTGGCTCACGGTCTTGCCGGGTCCGGTCTGGGAGAGGACGCCGAACACGCCGTCCAGCGTGTAGCCTTCCTTGGAGAAGCGGACGGTCTCGATCTCGATGCCGCCGTCGTCGGAGCGCCACAGGCTGCCGACCTCGGTCTCGCCCATCGGCGCGACGAGCGCGCCGGGCAGACCGAGGCGCACGCCCGTCGCCTCGTCCGTCACCTGGGTGAAGCCGACCGCGTCACGTGCCGCATCGCTCTTGCTGATCACGAGCTTCAGGAACGCGTCGTCCATGATCCCGTCGGCCGCAAGGCCGTTGCGAGCCTGGAAGTCGCGCACCGCACGCAGGGTCTGGGGGCCGATGCGCCCGTCGAACGGACCGGCGTAGTCGCCCGTCCACGTCAGGCGGTGCTGCAGCCCGGTGCGGAAGGCGAGGTCGGTGTTCTGGTTGTAGAGGGCCGCGAGGTCCTGCGATGCGTCCGACGCGGCGGCTGCCGGAGCCGAAACAGCAACCGGAGCGGCACAAAGAAGCAGACCCGCGAGAACCGCCGTCGTCACGCCGCGCATGTTGTTGCCCCCGTTCATTCAGTCCCGGGAGAAACGCGGCAGGTCCGGTTTCGATCCCATTCGTTAAAGATTTGTCAAGCTTTAGCCCGGGTCTTTTTCCGCTTGGTTTCGTGAAGGTGTGGAAAACCGTTCGATTCGACCGGAATGTTTCGGGACCGTGTGCTGGACCCTCACGGCCGGGGGAGGTGCGCCGCGCCGTCTTCCGCACCGAGTTCGGCGGCCGCGATCTTCTCGCCGCGCCGGATCAGCTTCTCGGTGGAGATGAGGATCTGGTCGATGTCGCGCCCCGTCTGGCCGAAATGGGTCTTGAGCGCGGATACGCGCGCGTCGAGCCGCTGGAGATCTTCCGCCAGGAGCACGACCTCGCGCTGGATGAGACCGGCCTCGCGGCGCATGCGCTGGTCCTTCAGAAGTGCCTTCACCACCTCGATCGAGAGCATCAGCAGCGAGGGGGAGACGATGACCACCCGGGCGCGGTGCGCGCGCTGGATGATGTCGCCGAAATGCTCGTTGATCTCGGCGAAGACCGATTCCGAAGGTACGAAGATAAAGGCGGTGTCCTGCGTCTCTCCGGGCAGGAGATACTTCTCCGCCACCGCCCGCACATGCACCTCCATGTCGCGGCGAAGGCGCGTGGCGGCGATGTCGCGCGCCTCGTCGCTCGGGGCCTCGCGAAACGCGGTCCAGGCTTCCAGCGGGAACTTGGCGTCCACCACGAGGGCCGGCGCGCCGTTCGGCATCAGGATCAGGCAGTCCGGCCGCTTGCCGTTGGAGAGCGTCGCCTGGAACGAGTAGGCGCCGGGCGGCAGGGCGTCCATCACGATCGCCTCCATCCGCGCCTGGCCGAAGGCGCCGCGCGCCTGCTTGTTGGCGAGAATGTCCTGAAGCCGCACCACCTCGCCGGCCAGCCCCTGGATCTGCCCCTGCGCCCGGTCGATCACCGCCAGCCGCTCGGCGAGCCGCGACAGGGTCTCGCCGGTGCGGACCTGCGCCTCGTTCAGCGAGTGACCGACCCGGTGGCCCATCCCGTCCAGGCGTTCCGAGACGGTGCGCGCGAGCTCGGCCTGGCGCGCGCCCAGCATCTCGCCCATCGACTGGAGGCGTCCGGCCAGCTCGGCCTGCGCCTGCAGAAGCTCGTCGCGCGCATCGCCCTGCGCCCCGCCGGCCCGGCGCCGGACGAGACGCACGAGAAGGGCGAGGATCGCAAGCGTGAGCAGCGCCTCGCCCCAGCTCACGGTGAAACCGAAGGGCGCGGCGAGCGGGCGGTCCAGAAAGGCGGCGAGGGCGGAGAAGTCCATGCGCCGAGGCTAGCCGATTCCCTCGGACACGGCCAGATCAAAACGGGAACATCTGCGGCCGGTTGACCGTTTCGCGCTGTGCGATTACCTGACGGACATGACCGTCAAGCCCCTTGTCATCCTGCCCGATCCGATCCTGCGCCGCGCGTCCGAGAAGGTGGTGCGCGTCGACGATGCCCTGCGCCGTTTCACGGACGACATGCTGGAGACGATGTACGACGCACCCGGCATCGGGCTGGCGGCGATCCAGGTCGGCGAGCCGCTGCGCATCGTCACCATCGATCTGTCCAAGGAGGACGACGAGGAGAAGGCGCCGCAGGTCTTTCTCAACCCGGAGATCCTGGCGTCCTCGGACGAGCGCTCGACCTACGAGGAGGGGTGCCTTTCCATCCCGGACTACTATGCCGAGGTGGAGCGGCCGGCCACGGTCACCGTGCGCTATCTCGGTCTCGACGGGGAGACGCACGAGGTCGTGGCCGACGGGTTGCTCGCGACCTGCCTGCAGCACGAGATCGACCATCTCAACGGCGTGCTCTTCATCGACTACATTTCCAAGCTGAAGCGCGACATGGTGATCCGCAAGTTCTCCAAGGCGACCAAGCGCGGCGCGGTCTGACCGCATGACCCTTCGCGTCGTCTTCATGGGCACGCCGGAATTCTCCGTTCCGACCCTGCGTGCGCTGCACGAGGCCGGTCACGAGATCCCTGCGGTCTATACCCAGCCGCCACGGCCCGCCGGCCGGCGCGGGTTGGAAACCGTGCCCTCGCCGGTGGAAAACGAGGCACGGCGGCTGGGGCTCGACGTGCGCGCGCCCGTCTCGCTGAAGGGGGCGGACGAGCAGGCGGCCTTTGCCGCGCTCGGCGCCGACGTCGCCGTCGTGGTGGCCTACGGCCTTCTTCTGCCCGGACCCATCCTCGAGGCGCCGCGCCTCGGCGCGTTGAACGGACATGGTTCACTCCTGCCGCGCTGGCGGGGCGCCGCCCCGATCCAGCGCGCGATCGAGGCGGGTGATGCCGTCACCGGCATGATGGTGATGGGCATGGAACTCGGGCTCGACACCGGACCGGTGGCGCTCACCCGCGAAGTTCCCATCGGCGAGACGGACACGGCGCGGGAGCTCCACGACCGCCTATCGGAGGCATCGGCCGCACTGATGGTCGAGGCGATGGCGAAGCTCGAAGCCGGCACGCTTCGTTTCGAATCCCAGGATGCCATTGCCGCCCGCACTGGTCGCGCGGTCGCCTACGCCGCCAAGATCGAGAAGAGCGAGGCTGCGGTCGACTGGTCGCGTCCCGCCGGCGAGATCGCGCGCCGCATCAACGCCTTCTCGCCCTTTCCCGGAGCCTGGACGACGCTGGGCGGCGAGCGGCTGAAGCTTCTGCGCGCGGTGGCGGAGGAGGCAACCGGCACGCTCGGCACGGCGCTCGACGACAGGCTTCTGATCGCTTCGGGCGAGGGGGCCGTGCGGCTTCTCGAGGTGCAGAAGGCCGGGGGGCGACCGTCTTCCGCCGACCAGTTCCTGCGCGGCACCCAGGTGCCGGCCGGCACGCGCCTCGGCGCCTGACGCGATGCCGCGCTACAAGCTGACCATCGAATACGACGGCACGACCTATTGCGGCTGGCAACGCCAGAAGAACGGCATCTCGGTGCAGGAAACGGTGGAGCGCGCGCTCCTTGCCTTCTGCGGCGAGGCGGTGACGCTGTTCGGCGCGGGGCGCACGGATGCCGGCGTCCATGCCACGGGGCAGGTCGCCCATGTCGACATCGCCCGCGAGTGGAAGACGGACACGGTGCGGGACGCGCTCAACGCCTACCTGCGCGAGGAAGGAGGCGTCGCGATCCTCTCTGCCGAGCGGGTGCCGGACGGGTTCGACGCGCGCTTCTCGGCCCGCAAGCGGCATTATCTCTACCGCATCCTCAATCGCCGCCCGCCGCCCTCGATCCTCAAGGGCCAGGTCTGGTGGGTCTGGCGATCGCTGGACGTCGCGGCGATGGACCGCGCCGCCAAGCGTCTCCTCGGCACCCACGACTTCAACACGTTCCGCTCGGTGAACTGCCAGGCGAAGAACCCGGTGCGCACGCTGGAGCGGCTCGACGTCGTGCAGGGGCCGGGCGGCGAGGTGCATATCCACGCCTCCGCCCAGTCCTTTCTCCACAACCAGATCCGCTCCTTCGCCGGCTCGCTGAAGCTCGTCGGCGAGGGCCGCTGGACGGAGGGCGATCTCGTCTCGGCGCTGGAATCGCGCGATCGCAAGCGCTGCGGCCCGGTCGCGCCGCCCGACGGGCTCTACCTCACGCGCGTCGACTACGCCTCAGCCGATGACCAGGCCGAACAGGTCGGAGACGGCGGCGTAGGAGAGGAGTGAGACGAAGACCATCATGGTGACGATGGCGATCGCGAGGGGATAGTCGCAGGCGGTCGACACCGCGATCAGCCGAACGGTCAGCACGATCGAGGCCAGCGCGATTAGGAGGCCGAGCGCCTGCGTCAGATCGCTCTGACCGCCGACGAGCAGGAGCACGAAGAAGGGCGAGAAGACCCATGTCAGGAGCGCCCCGCCCCAGTTGACCGCCACGACGAAGGGCACCATGCGCTTGCCGAAGCCGATGTGCCGGGCGGCGATCCCGACGAGAAGAAGCGGCAGGAGCCAGGCCGTGAGATCGGCGAGGGCGTGGGCTGCAAGCGCCATCACCGGGCTGACCGCCGCCCGTCCGCGTTCGATGCGCTCGAACTCCAGCCAGGACAGGGCGGTCGGCGGCAGCGCCACGACGAGCGCTGCGAAGGACCGCCAGAACCCGTCGGCCGACAGGTCGAGCCGATCGAGACCCCGCCGGTCGCCGGCCATCAGCTGCCATGCGCCGGTGAAATAGCGTCCGATTTCCGGAAGGGTCGGGAGGAAATCAGGACTGGGCGGCGAACCAGCGGGCAATGAAGGTTTCATAGATGGCCGTCAGCGTTTCGAGGTCCGAGAGGGCGACCCTCTCATTGGCCATATGCATGGTGGCACCTACAAGGCCGAATTCCACCACCGGGCAATGGTTCTTGATGAAACGGGCGTCCGACGTGCCCCCCGAGGTGGAGAGTGCGGGTCTACGGCCGGTCACCGCCTCGACGGCCGCGGAGAGCGCGGCGGTGAGGGGGCCCCCGGCCGTGACGAACACGTCCGAAACGGGCTCGCGCCAGACGATCTCGTAGGGCTTGCCTCCGAGCGCCGCTTCGATCCGCCGCACCAGCTCGGCCCTCAGGGTCTCGGGCGTCCAACGGTCGTTGAAGCGGATGTTGAAGGCGACGTCGATGCGCGCCGCAATGACGTTGGTCGCCGCATTGCCGGTGTCGACGCTCGTCACTTCGAGATTGGACGGCTGGAAGGCCTCGCTGCCCTCGTCCAACGGCGGGTGGTGCAGGGCGTCGAGGACGGCCGCCAGCCGGCGTGCCGGGTTGTCGGCGAGATGGGGATAGGCGACGTGGCCCTGAGTGCCGGCAAGCGCCAGCCGCCCCGACAGCGAGCCGCGCCGACCGATCTTGATCATGTCGCCGAGGCTCTGCGGGTTCGTCGGCTCGCCGACAAGGCAGGCGTCGAAGCGCTCGCCTGCCGCTTCGGCGAAGGCCAGGAGCTTCACCGTGCCGTTGATCGCCGGCCCTTCCTCGTCGCCGGTGATCAGGAGCGAGATGCACCCCTCCGGCAGGGCGCCCCGGTCCGCAAGGCGCGCCACGGCCGCCACGAAGCAGGCGATGCCGCCCTTCATGTCCACGGCGCCGCGCCCGAACATCTCGCCCGCTTCCACCGCGCCGGAAAAGGGGGGATGGCGCCAGTCCGCCTCGGCCCCCGGCGGCACGACGTCCGTATGGCCGGCAAAGCACAGGTGCGGACCACTCGTGCCGCGTGTGGCGAGGAGGTTTTCCACGTCAGGCGTGCCCGGTTCGCGAAAGGTCGGACGCTGGATGGCAAATCCCAATGGCTCAACCATCGCTGCCAACTCGCCGAGCGCTCCGCCCTCCGTCGGCGTCACGGACGGGCAGCGCAGGAGGCGCTGGAGAATCGCGGCGGGGTCGGTCGCAAAGGGTGTCATGGAGATCGGTTTAACCTCGGGTGGCGCGTTCTGGAACGATTTTTCCACCACGCTGGGAACCATTCGTCGCATCTCGAACGGCTCGAATCGTCCCGTGGATTCAGTTGGATAGTGTGGCCGGACGATGTTTGGAATCTGTCAAGCTTGCTCCAAGCCGGCAAATCCAACTTCGACGGGGTGGTGTTTTTCGGTCACGTTGCGCTAACCTTCGTGAACGCTTCGTAACCTTTCCCCCATTCCTGCCACGTTTCGGCCGGGTTTGGAGGGGCAAGGACGAGGTCGAGGGAAACGGCTGTGGGGACCTTGCATGACTGAACAGCGGGCCGAAGGAGCCCGGGGCGCGTGTGTGCGTTCCGGCCGGATGGTTTCAGTCGCCGGACTGGCGCTCCTTGCACCGCTGATCCTGTCAGCCTGCGTTTCGGACGGGGACCGGATGGCCGGCACCGCCGACATGACCCCGAAGACGGCCCAGGACATCAAGGCCGCCGACGCCGCGGCGGCTCCCGCCCAGAAGGTGGTCGAGATCGCGTCGAACGACGCAGGCCCCACGCGGGTGATCCTGCCGACCGGTCGTCCCAAGGCAGCGCCCTTGCTGGTGGCTGAGGCCAAGGGCGAGCGCGTCATCCACTCCGCCGCGCAGCCGAGGACGGAGGCCGGCGCGGCCGCTTCCGAGACGAAGGCGGAAGCCGGACTTGCCGCAAAGGCCCTCGGCACCGCCGTGGCCGCGCGTGACAGCGTCAAGGGCGGGGTCGTCGCCGCAAAGGACACCGTGGTCGCCAGCGCCTCGGCCGTCGGCTCGGGCGCGGTGGCCGTGGCCTCCGCCGGGGCGCGCACGGTGCGCGAGGCGGCTCGCGCCGTCGGCGACACGATCACCGGCGATCCCAAGATCGACCAACTCATCGAGAAGGCCGCCGACGAGAACGACATTCCCCGCGAACTGGCCTATGCGGTGGTGCGGGTGGAAAGCCACTACAACCCGCGCGCCCGCGGTTCCGGCGTCTACGGACTGTCCCAGATCAAGCCGGCCACCGCGCGCGGCCTCGGCTTCCAGGGCTCGGCCGAAGCCCTTCTCGATCCCGAGACCAATCTTCGCTACGGCATGCGCTACCTGAAAGGCGCCTACGAGCAGGGCAACGGCGACGTCTGCCAGACGGCCATGAAATATAAGGGTGGCCACCGCACCACGGTGATGTCGAAGTCCGCTAGCGTCTACTGCTCCAACGTCAAGCGCCACATGGCCGCGATCCGCGCCCGCAAGTCGCCGGCGATGGGCGGCGAGGCGCCGACCCTGGTGGCTGCCGTCGAGCCCACCGTGCGCTCCGGCCTGATCGCCCGCGAAGTCTCGGCGCAGCCCGCTGCCGCCCGAAAGGACGGGGCGCCCGCAGCCGTCGCCATGGCGCCGGCGGAGGCCCCGGTTGCCACGGCGACCGCCGCGGTCCTGTCCGTTCCCGCTTCCGCCGCGCCGCTGCCCGTCGCCCGTCCCGTGCGCGTTGCCGACAACATGCCCCGTGCCGCGGCAAAGCGCGCCGACGGCTCGATCGGCGTCGGCTCGATGGTCGGCGGACGCGTCGTGCGCCACGAGGCCCCCGACGTCGGTCGCTTCGGCGATGCCTTCGATGCCGGCACCCCGGCGAGCCCGGCTCCGGCCGGCGGCCTCGGCTTCAACTGAGCTTCGACGTTCGTTCAGAAAAAAGCCCGGAGCGGTGTGCGCTCCGGGCTTTTTTCGTCTCTGTATCGGGTCGGCGTCTCAGGCCCGCAGGAGGTCGTTGATCGAGGTTTTCGAGCGGGTGCGCTCGTCCACCCGCTTCACGATCACCGCGCAGTAGAGGGCGGGAGCCGGCTCGCCGTTGCCCATCGCCTTCGCGGAGGCGAGCGAACCCGCCACCACCACCGAATAGGGCGGCACCTCGCCATAGGTGATGGCGCCGGTCTCGCGGTCGACGATGCGGGTGGACTGGCCGATGAAGACCCCCATCCCGAGCACCGAGCCCTCGCGCACGATGCAGCCCTCGACGACCTCGGAGCGGGCGCCGATGAAGCAATTGTCCTCGATGATCGTCGGGCCCGCCTGGAGCGGCTCCAGGACACCACCGATGCCGACACCGCCCGACAGGTGCACGTGCGCGCCGATCTGCGCGCAGGAGCCCACCGTCGCCCAGGTATCCACCATCGTGCCTTCGCCGACCGAGGCGCCGAGATTGACGAAGCTCGGCATCAGGATGGCGTTGCGGCCGATATGAGCGGAGCGGCGCACGATGGCGCCCGGCACCGCCCGGAAGCCGGCCTCGCGGAACCGGCCCTCGTCCCAACCGTCGAACTTCGAGGGGACCTTGTCCCACCACGGCGCGCCGCCGGGGCCGCCCGGAATCGTCTCCATGTCGTTGAGGCGGAACGACAGGAGCACGGCCTTCTTCAGCCACTGATGGACGGTCCAGGCGCCGTCGCCTCCACGCGTCGCGACCTTGGCCTCGCCGCGGTCGAGAAGGCCGAGCGCGGTGTCCACCGCCTCGCGCACCGCGCCCCCCGTCGTCGCGGAAACGGTGTCGCGGGCGTCGAAGGCGGCTTCGATCGTGCGTTCGAGGTCGGCGTGGGGGGCGGCGGACATGGGCGATCGTCTCCGGTTGGGCGGCCAAAGGGGGGTCGCGCATCCTCTAGAGGCACTCCACGGGGGGCACAAGGCTTGCCCCTGTCCGGCAACTGTCTCTAAACCCGTCGCTCCAGACACATGGCAGGACGCTGGCGATGATGGACGACGAACCGAAGAGCGGCGGCGCAAGCCCGGCTGCGCCCGAAGGGACCTGGGTGCCGTTTCCCTCCGCCGGCGACGACCAGCGGCGCCAGGCGGCGAAGCCACGTACGCCCCAGACACTGTCGCCGACCTACCGGCTCGCCTACGACGACCCGGACTTCCTGACCGCCGAGGCAACACGCGGCGTGCGGCTGCAGCTCGAACTGATGAAGCCGGAACTGGCGCTGATCGAGGCGGGCATCCTGTCCACGGTCGTCCTGTTCGGTGGCGCGCGCATCCCGGAGCCCGGCCAGGCGGCCTGGGCGGCGCGCAACGCGGGGCAGAAGGCGCGGCTCGAGGCCAACAGCCGCTACTACGAGGAGGCCCGGCGCTTCGCGCAGGTCGCCTCGCAGCACTCGGCCAACACTTCGGGCGGCAAGGAGTTCGTGATCGTCACCGGGGGTGGGCCCGGCGTGATGGAGGCCGGCAACCGGGGCGCGGCGGATGTCGGCGCGGTGTCGATCGCCCTCAACATCACCCTGCCGCACGAACAGGCGCCCAACCCTTACGCGACCCCCGAGCTCTGCTTCAACTTCCACTACTTCGCCACGCGCAAGATGCACTTCCTCTTCCGGGCAAAGGCGATGGCGATTTTCCCCGGCGGCTTCGGCACGCTGGACGAGCTCTTCGAGGCGCTGACCCTGATCCAGACCGGACGCATGGCGCGCATTCCGGTGCTGCTCTTCGGCCGGGAGTTCTGGCGGCGCCTCGTGGATTTCGAGTTCCTGGCGGAAGAAGGCACCATCGCCCCGGACGACCTTGATCTCTTCCGCATGGTCGACACGGCCGAGGAAGGCTGGGAAACGATCCGCGCCTTCTACCGGTTCTGAACGCAGGAACCTCGTCAGCGCCGCTTCCGTTTCGCCCCGACACCTTTCTCGCAGGAGCGGATCCATGGGCGGCGAAGACACCGATTCGGACATGATGCGGCGGCAGCAGGCGATGGACGTGGCCGAGAGCATTCCCGCCGACGAGACGCGCGAGCGTCGGCCGCCGTCGGACAGCGACCCGGAGAGCGCCGCCGCGCGCGCCGCCGCCAAGGCCGGGCAGGGCGCTGACGGTGAATGGACGGAGGACGCGGTGCTGCGCCAGAACCGGGCGGGCCTCGACGCCGCGCCCTCCGATCGCAGCGCACCTCCGCGGAGCGGTTCCACTCCCGCCGGCTCCCTCGCCAGCCCCGGCCGCTCGCTTCTGGGCGACTGATCGATCCCTGCGGCCTCCGGTGGAACGACGCGCCGCGACGCTTCGTTAGCCATGCCTACAGCCTGCTCGCCCGGCGTTTCGCGTCGGTGCAGGCGTTCATGGGAGAGATCGGATGAGCGACCACAGGACACCGGGAGATCGCGGCCGTGCGCGCAACGAGGACGAGCGGAGCGGGCGCATGGGAGAGCGCGACGCACGTCGCCGTGCCTTTTATGGCGAGCGCGACGCCTATGGCGAATGGGACCGCGAGGCCTATGGGCGGACCGGTTCGGAAAGCGGCTACGGGCGCGACCAGTCCGACTCGGGCCGCTATGCTTCGCGCGACACGCGAGGCTACGGCCCGTCGTTTTCCAGCGGCGCCTTCGACGATCGCTTCGGGCGCGGCGACCATCGCGACACGCGCGGCAGCTATGGCGGCGACCGATACGGCCGGCGCAGCGAGTACGGGGCCGGCGGATCGTCCTACGACGACTACGGCGCGCGCGACCGCTCCCGGCAGACCAGCGGCTACGATCAGGGCGAGCGCAACTTCGGTGACGAGCGCTATCGCGGCGAAGAGCGCGGTTTCGTGGAGCGGGCGGGCGACGAGATCGCCTCCTGGTTCGGCGATCGCGACGCCGAGCGCCGACGCGAGGCGGATCGTCAGTTCGGCGGGCGGGGGCCGAAGGGCTACACCCGGTCCGACGAGCGCATCCGCGACGACGTCAACGACCGCCTGACCGACGATCATTACATCGACGCCTCGGACGTCGAGGTCGGCGTGAAGGATCGCGAAGTGACGCTGTCGGGTCATGTGCCGACCCGCGACCAGAAGCGGCGCGCCGAGGACCTCGCCGAACGCGTGTCCGGCGTGACGCATGTCCAGAACAACCTTCGCGTCCAGTCCGGCACCGGTTCCTATGCCGGCACCGGGGCGACCGACACGACCGGCGTCGGATCGGCGGCGGGCGAGATCGGCGGGTCGCGCAGCTGGGGCACCGATACCACGGGCAGGACGACGTCCTGATCCTCATCTGGCCGGACGATCGGCACGAGGAATCGTTGAAGGCCCCGGCGCTCCTCGCGCCGGGGCCTTCTCCCATCCTGCGATCGCCGAGACGATAGCTCGTTTCAGGCGCCGCGCACGCGGGCGAGGAAGCCGGCGAGATCGTCGGTGACGAAGTCGATATGCTCGCCCTCGCGGCCCTCGTGCTCCCAGGCGTCGCCGAGCGTCGTCTCGAAATTCTCCGGCACGATCAGGACGGTGCGCATGCCGAGCCGCTTGGGAACCTCGAGATTGCGCGCGAGATCCTCGAACATGGCAGCGCGCGTCGTGTCGATCCGGTGCAGGCCCATGAACTTGTCGTAGGTCTCGGCCGCGGGCTTGGGAACGAGGCCGGCGGCGACGATGTCGAAGATGTCCTCGAAATGCTCGAAGATGCCGAGCTGGCGCGCCGTGCGCTCGGCATGGCCCCGGTCGCCGTTGGTGAAGATGAACTTGCGGCCCGGCAGCGCGGCGATCTCGTCCCCGAGCTTCGGGTCGGGCGTGAGCCAGGAATAGTCGATGTTGTGGACATAGGAGAGGAAGGCGTCCGGGTCGATCCGGTGCACCTCCATCAAGCCTCGCAGCGTCGTGCCGTACTGCCGGTAGAAGTCCTTCTGGACGACCCGGGCCTCCTCGCGCGGCACGGCAAGGAGCTCGGCCACGTAGTCCGTCATCCGCGCATCGATCTGCGAGAACAGGTCGGTGCGGCGCGGATAGAGCGTGTTGTCGAGGTCGAACACCCATGTGTCGACATGGGCGAAGTCGGCGGGGTTGGCGTCGCGGGTGCGTTGGATCGTCGGGTTCGCGGTCATGGCTCCTTTGCGCATGCGAAGGGCCGCGACGTCAACCGGACGATCCCTGCAGAACCCGGACCGTCTCCGCTCAAGCGCCTTCGAACTCGGCGCGGCGGGGCGTCGCGAAGAGGGCGAGCGCTGTGAGGACGGCCGCCGCCGAGAGATAGTATCCAACCGCCGCGAGCCCATGGTCCGTGGCGAGGCGCGTGGCGAGATAGGGCGCCAGCGACGCACCCACGATGCCCCCGAAGTTGAAGGTGAGCGAGGCGCCGGTGTAGCGCACGGCGGTAGGGAAGAGATCGGACAGCGCCGTGCCCAGTGGGCCGTAGGTCATCCCCATCAGGGCGAAGCCGATGATCTGGAAGGCGACCACGCTGCCGACGCTGCCGACGCCGAACAGCGGCTCGAACAGGAAGCCGAAGAGGCCGATGCCGAGTGTCGCCAGGAGCAGCGTCGCGCGCGAGCCGATGCGGTCGGCCATCACGGCCGAGACCGGGATCGCCAGCCCGAAGAACACGACGCCGAGCATCTGGATCGGCAGGAAGCCGGTGCGCGAAAAGCCGAGCGCCGAGGTGCCCCAGGACAGGACGAAGGTCGTCATCAGATAGAACAGGACGAAGGTCGCGAGCGCCGCGAAGGTGCCGGCGAGGAGCCGACCCTTGTGCTCGCCGAGCACCGCGAGGAGCGGGACCTTGACGCGCTCGTGCCGCTCGATCGCCTTCTGGAAGGCCGGTGTCTCGTGGATCTTGAGGCGCACCCACAGGCCCACGAAGACCAGAAGCGCCGAGGCCACGAAGGGGATGCGCCAGCCCCAGGCGAAGAACTGCGCGTCGGAGAGGACCTCGGACAGGATCAGAAACGAGCCGGTGGCGCAGATGAAGCCGATCGGCGCGCCGAGCTGGGGGAACATGCCGTACCACGCGCGCTTGCCGGGCGGCGCATTCTCGGTCGCCAGCAGCACCGCACCGCCCCATTCGCCGCCGAGCCCGAGACCTTGGCCGAGGCGGCAGAGCGCGAGAAGCAACGGCGCGAGGACCCCGGCGCTCGCATAGGTCGGCAGGAGACCGATCGCCACCGTCGAGACGCCCATCGTCATCAGCGCCGCGACCAGCGTCGCCTTGCGCCCGATGCGGTCGCCGAAATGGCCGAACACGGCCGCGCCGACGGGCCGGGCGAAGAAGGCGATGGCGAAGGTCGCAAAGCTCTGCAGCGTCGCCGAGGTCGGATCCGCCGACGGGAAGAAGAGCTGCGGAAAGATCAGAACGGCGGCGGTGGCGTAGATATAGAAGTCGAAGAACTCGATCGTGGTGCCGATGAGGCTGGCGAACAGGATGCGGGCGCGCGAGTTGACGGGCGCGGAGCCTTCGGCGGATGCGGGGACGGCGGTCAAGGCAGTGGCTTTCGGTGCTGCGGGAAGGCGTAACGAGCGTTACGCTTGGGCCCCGCAGTACCCGACGCGGCGATGACAGACAAGGTGAAAGATATGCCTGACTGACGATCCGCCGGCGAGCGAGGGCTGTTCCCTCGCATGCGCCGGCCGCCTGGCCGGCGTCCCCGGTTGCCGCCGGAATGCCGTCAGGGAACGATCAGCGTTCCCGCGCCGTGCTCGGTCAGGAGTTCCAGAAGCACGGCGTGCAGCACCTTGCCGTTCAGGATGACGACGCCCTGCACCCCCCGGTCGATCGCCTCGATGCAGGTCTCGACCTTCGGGATCATCCCGCCGGAGATCGTGCCATCGGCGATCAGCGCGCGGGCCTGCGCCACCGACAGTTCCTTGATCAGCTCGCCGTTGCGGTCGAGGACGCCCGGCACGTCCGTCAGGAACAGGAGCCGCGCGGCCTGGACGGCGCCGGCGATCGCGCCCGCGAACGTGTCGGCGTTGATGTTGTAGGTCGCCCCGTCGCGGCCGGGCGCAACGGGCGCGATCACCGGGATCATCTCCGAGCGGGCCAGGAGATCGAGAAGCGTGCGATCCACTTCCACCGGTTCGCCGACATAGCCGAGGTCGAGCACGCGCTCGATGCGCGAATCCGGGTCGACATAGGTCTTCTTGGCCTTCTCGGCGAAGACCATGTTGCCGTCCTTGCCGCACAGGCCGATGGCCCATTCGCCCTCGGCGTTGATCAGGGCGACGATCTCCTTGTTGATGGAGCCGGCCAGAACCATCTCGACGATTTCGACGGTGCTCTGGTCGGTCACCCTGAGCCCCCCCTCGAACCGGCTTTCGATGCCCATCTTGGCCAGCATCGCGCCGATCTGCGGTCCCCCGCCGTGGACCACGATCGGGTTGATGCCCGACTGCTTGAGAAGGGCGATGTCGCGGGCGAAGGCGCGGCCGAGCGCCTGGTCGCCCATGGCATGGCCACCGTACTTCACCACCACGGTCTTGTTCTCGTAGGCCTGCATGAAGGGCAGGGCCTCGGCGAGAAGATTGGCCTGCATGGCGGCGGTGTCGGTCATGGCGGCGGCTCCCGGCGCGTGTCGAGGATCGGTCGGCGGAACGCCTGACCGCGATTCGTGACAGCCTCTAGACCAGGACGCCGCGCAAAAGAAGGGCATGCCGCCGGTGCGGCGCGCCTTGTGCGGCAGGCTCAACGAAGGATTAAACTTCTGATTGCAATTCTATGTGCAATTTTGACGGTTCGGGGAAGCCGACAGTGCCGACGATGTATCGTACACCGGGGTTTCGCGATGTCCTGCGCACTTTAGCCGTTGTCGCCTGTTTTCAACTCCTGGGCGTGACCCCGGCTGCGGCCGGTGCCTGGACCCTCGGCCAGGGGGAGGGCCTCGCCATCGTCACCGTCGGCGGATCGGAGGCGCGCGGCGCTTTCGCGGACAACCGCCGACGCGCGCCCGTCTCCGGCTTCCGAAAGGCGGAAATCCAGGTTCTGGCGGAGTACGGCATCACCGATCGGTTCACGCTGCGCGGCCGAACCGAGTTGCGGCACCTCAGCTTCGAGACGCAGGACGACGAAACGGGGCTCGGCGTGTCGGAGATCGGCGGACGCTTCCGCCTCCTGCAGCGCGGCGGCTTCGTCGCTTCCGCCGAAGCCAACCTTCGGATCGCCGAGGCCGATCCGGCGCTCGATCCAGGCGGTGCCGGACTTCTGGTCGGCGAGATCGAGGGTCGCCTTCTCGCCGGCTACGGCTTCACGCTCGCCGGCCTGCCCGCCTATGTCGATGCGCAGGGCGCCTACCGCGCGGCGGGTGCGACCTCGGCGGACGAGGTGCGGGGCGACCTGACGCTCGGGCTTCGTCCCCGACCGGACCTCCTCGTCCTCGCGCAGAGCTTCTCGGTGGTCGGCCTGCCGACGGACGGGCTGGAAGGGTATGACCAGCACAAGCTGCAACTCAGCGCCGTCTACGACCTGACGCCGGCCGTCGCCGTGCAGGCGGGCGGCTGGGGTGCGGTCGCCGGCCGCAACGCACTCGACGAGCGCGGCCTCATCGCCGCGCTCTGGCTGAAGTTCTGAGGGGGGGGCCGCCCTCAGGCAGCCCGGTCCCGCACCACCGACAGGGCAGCCCGCCCCCGCGTCTCGCCCGCCGCCCGTTCCAGCACCGCGAGCGCGATCCGCCGCTCGGCACCGGCCGCCTCCTCCGGCGCGCAGAACAGGACGATGTCGAGGCGCGGCTTGCCGAACTCCGTGGTGGCGAGCGCGACCGACGGGGCGGGCGCGCCGGATGGGGTGCACTCGGTCGCTTCCCCATGCGCCAGCGCGAGGAGGTCGCGCAGGGGAACCGTCGCCTCCAGCGTGAGCGAGAACGCATGGTGCCGGACGCCGGGCGTGCGAGCCTCCACATGGATGCCGCCGGCGAAGATGCGGCTGTTGGGGACCACCAGCCGGCGACCGGTCTGCCGCGAGCCGTGCGCGCGCGCATCGCTCTCCGCAATCGTCGTGGTCAGCCAGTTCACGGCGAGGACCCGTCCCGACACGCCGTCGAGCTGCACCTGGTCGCCGACGGCGTAGCTTCGGCCGATCCGTCCGGCCACGGCCCCGGTCGCGCACTGGATGAGTTCCTTCGTCGCCAGAACGACCGCCATCGCCACCGCGGTCAGGGACAGAAGCAGCGACTGCAACTCGCCGATCCACACGAGGCCGAGCACCAGCGCCGCGCCGAGCCCGCACAGCCGTCTCGCCCGGTCCTGTCCGGCCGGCACGAGGCGGCGGGCGAGGGACGCGAGGAGAAGGGTCAGCGCGCTGGCCCCGATCTGAGGCGACAGGGCAAGAGCGGTTTCGAACGACGAGGTCACGGCAGGCAGCTCCAAGCGGGAGACGCGGCAGGCCCGGCGTCTCTAAGTGGAGGCAGGTCTAGGGACGACCCGTTGCGTCGCGATGCCGCCGATGTTGCGAGCGAAAGCGATCTCGTTTCGCTTGATCCTTCGTTTCCCTCGCGGTTGGTCGGCTCGCTCCGTTGGATGCCGTCGACGACGCATCCGGGCCGGGTAAAGCGCAAAAGGCGAAACAATCGCGAAACACCGTTCCTGTTCCCGACCGACGCCCGAAACATCGCCCCCTTATCCAGCACCACCACCGGGGCGTGCAGGACGTACGCCCCATGGCTTCCGGGGGCCGGCCATGATCCGCAACGTCTACTGTCGTCTTGCACGCCCGTTTCGCGTCGCCCGCTGGATGGAACGGCATGTGTCACAGGGCTCGCCGAGTGCGGAGCCTTCGCGCCGGACCGGTGCGAGCTTGGCTTCCGCTTGCGAATTCGACTACGCTTTCTACGCGCATCTGGCGGCATGCCGGCGTGGACCGGCGCGCCGCTGACCGATGCCCCTGGGGAACCCATGCCGCCGCGGAGGGGCGATGACGGGCGAGTGGATGAGCTTCGATTCGGGCGAGCGCGCGCCGGCGCTGCCCGCGCCTGCGCCGTGGAAGCTCCTCGTCGTCGACGACGACCGCGCGGTCCACGATGGCACGCGTTTCGCGCTCGATGCCTTCCGTCTGCACGGGCGGGGTCTCGAGCTCCTCGGCGCGCGTTCCGGGGCGGAAGGGTTGGCGCAGATGCGCGCCCATCCGGACGTCGCGATCGTGCTTCTCGACGTCGTCATGGAGAGCGACGACGCTGGGCTCCGGCTGGCCCGGGCCATCCGCGAGGAACTCGGCAACGAACTCGTGCGCATCATCCTGCGCACCGGCCAACCGGGGCAGGCGCCCGAACACGACGTCGTCGTCGATTTCGACATCAACGACTACAAGGCCAAGACCGAACTCACCGCGGACCGCCTGTTCACCACCATCACCGCAGCACTGCGCTCCTTCGAGCAGCTCAAGAAGCTCGACGATATGCGCGCCGGGCTGGAACTGATCGTCGGAGCGTCGAGCGACCTCTTCAGCGAACGCTCCCTCACCCATCTCGCGCGCGGCGTCCTCCTGCAGCTCAATGCCCTTCTGTCGCTGGAATCGGAGGGCATGCTGGTGCTGCGCGAGGAAGGCGGTGGCGAGCCGACCGTGCTCGCCCGCCTCGGCAGCTTCGAGGCAGGGCAGGGGCTCGACCTCGCCGCCCTCATCGCGGAAGGAGCCGAATGGCACCAGCCGGAACACCGCGACGGGCGCGTCCATCTCTACGTGCGCACCGCCGGCGGGGCGGAGATCCTCGTCGTGCTCGACACCGAGAAGCCGCTCGACCCGACGCAAGGCGCGCTCGTGTCGGTCTATTGCGCCAAGCTCGCCGCCGCCTTCGACAACGCCCGCATGCACGGCGCGGTTCTCGCCGCCAACGAGGGGCTGGAGAGCGAGATCGCCAAGCGCACACACGAGCTTCGCACCGCGGTCGAGCGGCTGGAGATCCAGAGCGGGCAGCTGAAGCGGGTCAACGCCTTCAAGAACGAGATCCTCGGCACCGTCGCGCACGATCTGAAGAACCCGCTCGCCGTGATCCTCGGTCGGGCCGAGATGCTGGCGGCGCTCGCCGCCGACCTTCCCGAGGACATCCGCGGGCCGATCGACACGCAGACCGAGCACCTTCGCACCGCCGCGCGTCGCATGGCCCGCATCGTTGATCTCTCCGTATCCGACGCCATGGCCGACGCCATGGACGTGCGCGTCAATCCGCGCCTCACCGAACTCGCCGCCGTGGTGCGCGCGGCGGCCGAGATGAACGCGCCGCTGGCCGCCTCCAAGGATCAGGTCCTCGCCGTGTCCGTGCCCGACGGGCTGGCGCTGGAGTGCGACCCCGATCGCCTGGGCGAGGCGATCGACAACCTCGTCAGCAATGCCGTGAAATACACCCCGGCCGGCGGTCGGATCGAGCTGACGGCGGGCCGCGAGGGCGATGCGGCCTTCGTGCGCGTCTGCGATTCGGGACCGGGCCTTAGGCCGGAGGACCTCGTGCGCCTGTTCGGCCGCTTCCAGCGCCTGTCCGCCCAGCCGACGGCCGGAGAAAGCTCCACCGGGCTCGGTCTCTCCATCGTGCGCAAGATCGTCGATCTGCACGGCGGCGCGATCGACGTCGCCGAAACCGGTCCGCTCGGCGGCGCCGCCTTCACCATCACCCTTCCCCTCAGCCCCCTTCCTGGACGCCCTTGAGAGATGCCGATGAGCGAACCCCTGATCGCAGTGGTCGACGACGAGGAGCCGACGCGCGCGATGATCGGCGACTACCTCGCCATGAACGGGCTTCGCGTCGCGTCCTGCGACGGGGGTGCCGCGTTCCGGGACCTCCTGATGCGCGAGACGCCCGACCTCGTGGTGCTCGATCTCAACATGCCCGGCGAGGACGGACTGTCGATCGTGCGCTTCCTGAAGACGGAAACGCGCATTCCGGTGATCATGCTGACGGCGACCGCCAGCCTCGTCGATCGCGTGGTGGGGCTCGAGCTCGGCGCCGACGACTACCTCGCCAAGCCCTGCGAGCTGCGCGAACTTTTGGCGCGCATCCGCTCCGTGCTGCGCCGCGCCGCCAGCGTCGCCGCGTCGCCCGCCGCCGAGGCGGACGCGGCGCGGCGCGTGCGCTTCGGCACCAAGTGGCTGGATCTCGACGCACAGCTCCTGTGGGACGAGGCGGGAGGTTCGGTGCAGCTCGTCCAGAGCGAGTTCAGCCTGCTCAAGGCCTTCGCCGAGAACCCGCGCCGCGTGCTCACGCGCGAACGGCTGCTGGATCTGGCGAGCGCCCGGGACAGCGACCCGTTCGACCGGGCGATCGACGTGCGCATCACCCGCATCCGCCGCAAGGTGGAGCCGGATCCCGCCCATCCCACCGTGATCCGCACGGTGCGCGGGGCGGGATACATCTTCTCGCCGGAAGCGGCGCCCCAGGCGTCGGCCGGAACGAAATCGGCATGAAACGAAACGCCCCCATGGTCCGCCCGTCTCGACGCCACCCGGATCTCGCATGGACCACGTCTCCCCCAGCTGCCTGACACCGGTCCGATCCGGAACGGCGTCCGGCGTCTGGCCGGCCCGCCGGCTCCATTCGCGATTGCGTTTCGGCGGACCGACGATCGCCCAGCGCGTGTTTCTGGTCGGTGCGATCCCGATCGCGCTGATCGCGCTGATCGGCTTCCTGTCCGTGGTGCTGCTCGACCGCGCCGACCTTGCGCGGGCCGGCGCGCTCGAGGCCGCCAACATCTATCGTCAGGTCGTTTCGGGCATGAGCGCGCAGGACGCCTACGTGTCGGGCGCACGCACGGGCCGCGAGCGCCAAGCCGCCGCCTTTTCGGCGTCCGTCACCGGCGCGTCGGCGGGCCTGCGCGAGCTGGCGGCAAGGACGCGCGATCCCGTCCAGGCGAGCTCCATCGTGCAGACGCGTGCCACGCTCGGGCGATACCAGTCGCTGATGGCCGATCTGACGAGGGCGACGCGCGAAAGCGATCGCCTGGTGGCCGAGATGGACGAACGCCTCCAGACGCTCTTGCGGCTGACCGACGAGGCACGCGCCCGCCAGACACGCTCCAACCGCGGCCTCGTCGGCACGCTGACGGCGCGCGATCGATCATTGAGCCTGACGCGCGACGTGGTTGACAGCGCCTTGGCGCTGCGAGCGGCGATCGCCGACGGCATGCTGGTTCTCGTCAGCGGCCGTTCGCCCTCCGAGACCAGCGTCTCGGCGTCCTTCGAGATGGCGCGGGTGCGCAACGCCGCCGCGCGCCTCACGGAAGCGATCGAGGTGGCGCGGGCCGGCGGGGCAGGCGAGCGCGCCCCGCCCGATCTGGGTTCCGAAGGCCCGCGGGCGCTTCGCGACGCGCTGGATCGCGTGGACCGCCAGCTGAAGGTCGACATATCCGCCCAGCGCACCCTGCAGGGCGAGATTTCCAGCCTTCTCGCCTACACGGTGGATGCGCACGAGACCGAGCAGGCGACGCAGAACATCGCGGTCGACACGCTGAAGCTCGCCCGCCACAGCCGCGAGGTGATCGAGGCGCGATCGGCCGATGCCATTCCCGCGATCGACGCGCAGGGGCGCGCGATCGGCGAGAAGGTCGAGGGACTTCCCATCTCGCCGCTGATCCAGAGCGAGATGATCGACGCGCTGGAGAAATGGCGCTCGGGCCTTCGCGCCGTGCGCCAGGGGCTGGAGGAACAGTCGCGCCTCCTGGTCGACATGTCCGACACGGCGGGGATCATGCTGCTCCAGGTTTCCGGCCTCAACAACGACCTCTCCAGAAATGCCGACGCCATCGGCTCGACCGTGCGCCAGATCCTGTTTGCGGGCGGCGGCATGGCGTTTCTCCTGGCCTCGGGCGCCGGGGTCCTCGTCGCCCGATCCATCACCAAGCCGCTGCGGCGGCTGGAGCGCGGCATGATCGCGCGCGCCAGCCGCACCGATGCCGGTCTCCTGCCCGAGGCCGATCGCCTCGACGAGCTCGGCTCCATGGCACGCGCCACCAACAACGTGCTCCTGGAACGCGACATGCGCGAGGCGGCGCTGCGCCGCGCGAAGGAGCAATCGGACGAGACGCTCTCGCGCCTGCGCGAGACGCAGGCCGACCTGATCCAGGCCGAGAAGCTCGCCTCGCTCGGTCAGCTCGTCGCGGGCGTCGCCCACGAGATCAACACGCCGCTCGGCGTGGCGCTGACCACCGCCACGACCATGGCGGGCGACGTGCGCCGCTTCGAGGCGGCGACCGCCGACGGGCGCGTGACGCGCGAGGCGTTCGCCGCCTTCGTCGCACGCATGGCGGAAGGCGCACGCCTCACCACCACCAATGTCGAGCGCGCCGCCGGCCTCGTCCATTCCTTCAAGCAGGTGGCGGCCGACCAGGCGAGCGGCGAGCGGCGCGAGTTCGAGTTCGGCGAGTTCGCGCGCGACCTCTTCACCAGCCTCGGCCCCTTGCGCAAGCGCGCCGGCCACGAGCTGGAGGTGGTGTGCGAGCCGGGCCTGCGCCTCAACTCCTATCCCGGCGCGCTGGCGCAGGTGCTGACCAACCTCCTGTCCAACGCCTATGCCCATGCCTACGGACCGGGGCAGACGGGGACGATCCGCGTCGAGGCGCAGCGACGGGGGGCGAACGCCTTGCGCATCGCCTTCTCCGACGACGGGCGCGGCATCGCGCGCGAGGACCGCTTGCGCGTCTTCGATCCGTTCTTCACCACCGGGCGCGCCACCGGCTCCACCGGCCTCGGCCTCCACATCGTCTTCAATCTCGTGACCGCGACGCTCGGCGGCAGCGTGTCGCTTGCCGGCGGATCCGACGGGGGCACGACCTTTCTCCTCGACCTGCCGCTCGACGCGCCGCGCCACGACGCGCCCGCGCACCTGCCCGGTCTCGAAGGTCCTGCGCCATGACGCTTGCCCGCCTCGTTCTCGTCCTTTTCGTCCTTCTCGCCCTGCCGGCCACGGCCGGCGCCAAGACCTTCGTGTTCTGTTCGGAGGGCGATCCGGAATCCATCAGCCCGCAGCTCGCCATCACCGGAACGGCGATGGACGCCTCGAAACCCATGTTCAACACGCTAGTCGAGTTCCGCCCCGGATCGACCGAGATCCGCCCGGCGCTCGCCACCAGCTGGACCGTTTCGCCCGACGGGCTCGACTACACCTTCACCTTGCGGAGCGACGTCGCCTTCCATGCCAACGACGACTTCACGCCGACACGCCCCATGGAGGCGCGCGACGTGATCTTTTCGCTGGAGCGCCAATGGAAGCCCGACCATCCGTTCCATGCCGTGTCGGGCGCGCGCTTCGACTATTTCCAGGATTCGGGCTTTCCCGACCTCATCTCGTCGATCGAGGCGCCCGATCCGCATCACGTGCGCATCCGCCTGACGCGGCCCGAGGCGCCGTTCCTCGCCAACCTCGCCATGCCCTTCATGTCGATCCTGTCGGCCGAATATGCGGATCATCTTCTGGCCGCGGGACGGCCGGAAGCGCTCGACACCGCGCCCGTCGGCACCGGGCCGTTCCAGTTCGTCGGCTTCAAGCCGGGCGTCGCCATCCGCTTCCGCGCCTTCGAGGGCTATTGGCGCGGTCGCCAGCCGATCGACACCCTGGTCTTCTCGATCACGCCCACGACCTCGGCCCGGCTCGCCAAGCTGTCGGCGGGCGAGTGCCACATGAGCGCCTTCCCGGACGCCGCCGATCTGCCGGCCCTGCGCGCGAGCCCCGACCTCAAGGTCTACGAAACCGAAGGTTTGAACGTCGGCTACCTCGCCATGAACACGCACGTGAAACCGTTCGACGACGTGCGGGTGCGCCGGGCGATCAACATGGCGATCGACCGGCAGGCGATCCTCTCGGCCGTCTATGTCAGCGGCGCGGTGGCCGCCAAGAACCCGATCCCGCCGACGCTCTGGGCCTTCGACAACGACATCCGGCCCTACCCCTACAACGTCGCGATGGCGCGCAAGCTTCTGATCGAGGCGGGGCTGGAGAACGGGCTCGATGCCGACATCTGGTACATGCCGGTCTCGCGCCCCTACAATCCCAACGCCCGGCGCGTCGCCGAGATGATCGCGGCCGACCTCGAGAAGCTCGGCATCCGCCTCCACCTGCGGACCACCGAGTGGAACGCCTACCGCGTCGCCATCATGGGCAACGAGGACGTGCCGCTCGTGCTCTACGGCTGGGCGGGGGACAACGGTGATCCCGACAACTTCCTTCACACGCTGCTCGGCTGCACCGCGGCACGGCCCGGCGGCAACAACGTGGCGCGGTGGTGCGACCCGGACTACGACCGGCTGGTGCGCGAGGCCAAGACCGTCTCGGACGTGCCGACGCGCAAGCGCCTCTACGCCGAAGCCCAGGAAATCTTTCACCGCGAGGCGCCCTGGGTGCCGCTCGCCCATTCGATCTTCTCGGTGGCGGCGCGGCGCGAGGTGACCGGCTATGTCGCCGATCCCTTGTTCTACCATTCGTTCGAGGGCGTCGATCTCGCTCCGGAAGCGGACATGCCGCCGGAGTGAGGGCGCTCGATCAGGCCAGCGCGCGCTCGCTCGCAAGGACGCGCAGGATCGCGCCTTCCAGGTCCTCCATGCCGTAGGGCTTCGACAGCACCGTGACGCGCGGGTCCGCGCCCGGCGTGACGCCCGCCACGTGGCGATCGCCGGTCGCGAACACGATGCCGACCTCCGGCTTCACCTGCCGCGCCTCGTCCGCCAGTTCGGTGCCCGACATGCCCGGCAGGTTGACGTCGGTGACCAGCGCGTCGAACGGCAGGGTCTGGATCGCGGTGAGGGCGTCCTCGGCGCGGCCGGCCTCGACCACGACATAGCCGAGGTCCTTCAGCATGTCGGCGGTGTTCATGCGGATCAGGCCGTCGTCCTCGACGAGGAGGATGGTGCCCTTGCCCACTGGTTCCGGGACGGTGGCTCCGGCCCCGGCTCCGGTTCCGCCGCTCTTGGCTGGCGTCGCCGGTCCCGGCGCGGCGGGCGCGAGGGAGGGGCCGTGCAACGCCTTGCGCGCGCCGTTCGCCTGCGCCTCGTTGGCATGGACGTGGCGAATCTTCCGAGCCAGAGCCTCGCGGGTATAGGGCTTGGGCAGAAGCTGGACCCCGGCGTCGAGCCGGCCGCCGTGGACGATGGAGTTCTCGGTGTAGCCGGAGGTGAAGAGCACGGCGAGGCCGGGCAGGCGCTCCTTGGCCTTGCGGGCAAGCTCCGGACTTTTCAGCTTCCCGGGCATGACGACGTCGGTGAACAGGATGTCGATCGGGATGCCGCTCTCGACGACGTTGAGCGCCGACTGGGCGTCCACCGCCTTGAGAACGCGGTAGCCGAGGTCGGTCAGCATCTCGACCGCAGTCGCGCGCACCTCCTCGTCGTCCTCCACCACGAGCACGGTCTCCGTGCCGCCCGCGACGGGACCGGTGTCGACCTCGACCTCCTGGTCCTCGCGCTCGGTGGAGCGCGGCAGGTAGAGCCGGATCGTGGTGCCATGCCCGACTTCGGAGTAGATGTTCACATGGCCGCCGGACTGCTTCACGAAGCCGTAGACCATGGAAAGGCCGAGGCCGGAGCCCTTGCCCTCGGCCTTGGTGGTGAAGAAGGGCTCGAACACGCGCTCGATCACCTCCGGGCTCATGCCCGAACCCGTGTCGCTCACCGCCAGCATGACGTATTGCCCGGCCGCGACCTCGTGGCGGCGGGCGTAGTCGTCGTCGAGATGGGCGTTGGAGAGTTCGATCGTCAGCTTGCCCTGGCTCTCCATCGCGTCGCGCGCGTTGATCGCGAGGTTGAGAAGCGCGTTCTCGATCTGGTTCGGGTCGATGAACGTGTTCCACAACCCGCCGCCGAACACGGTCTCGACCTCGACGCCCTCGCCGATCGCCCGGCGCAGCATGTCGTCCATGCCGCGCACGAAGCGCGTGACGTTGACGACCTTGGGCTCGAGTGCCTGGCGACGGCCGAAGGCGAGAAGCTGGGCGGCGAGCCTCGCCCCGCGCGAGACCCCGGCCAGGGCGTTGCGCACGCGCGTCTCGGCGCGGTCGTTGCCGGCGATGTCCTTGAGGAGGAGCTGGAGGTTGCCGGAGACGACCTGAAGAAGGTTGTTGAAGTCGTGCGCGACGCCGCCCGTCAGCTTGCCCACCGTTTCCAGGCGTTGCGAGCGGTTGAGCGCCGCCTCGGCCGCGCGCCGCTCGTCCACCGCCTGCGCCACGCGCTGCTCCAGCGTCTCGTTCAGCTGGCGGAGCTGCTCCTCCGCGCGCTCGCGATGGCGGATCTGCCGCTCCAGGACGCCGGCATGCTCGCGCATGCGCTCCTGCGCGAGACGCTCGTCGGTGACGTCGGTGTGGACGCCGACCCACTCGCGCAAGGCTCCCGCCTCGTCGATGATCGGCACCGCCCGAATGGAGAAGGTGCGCCATTCGCCGGAGGCGACGCGGACCCGGTGCTCGAACACGAAGGTGGATCGCGCCGCGACCGCCTCGTTCCAGGCGACCACCGTGGCGTCGGCATCCTCGGGATGTACGGCGGCGGCCCAGCCGAAGCCTTCGTATTCCTCGCGGGTCTGGCCCGTGAGCGCGGCCCAGCCCGGCTGGTCGCCGCTCATCCGCCCTTCGGCGGAGTTCGTCCAGAGCGTCGAGTGGATGGCGGCGACGGCGGCCCGGAACCGCTCGTTCGACTGGCGCAGGCCGCTGCGCGCGGCCTCGCGCTCGGTGTGCTCGATCACCGTGCACAGGACGCCGCCGATCGCTCCCTCGCTGTTGCGGATCGGTGTGTAGAACAGATCGAACACGACGTAGCGGAAAGCCCCGTTGCGAAACAGGCGCATCGGCTGGTCGCGGTAGGTTTCCGCCTGGCCGGCGAGGCCGGTCTCGATGACCTTGCGGTTCCAGTCCCAGATCTCGGGCCAGACGTCCGGCACGGTGCCGCCGAAGGCCGCCGGATGCTTGTCCCCGGCGATCTCGCGGTAACCGTCGTTGTAGATCATCACATGATCGGGTCCCCACATGAGGACCTTGGGGATCTGCGAATCCAGAACCGTGTCGAGCACGATCGCCAGAGCCGGCGCCCAGTTCTCGCGGGGGCCGAGCGAGGTGGCCGACCAGTCGGTCGTCTCCAGAAGCGCGCGCGCCGAAACCGGTGGCTCCGGCTGAAGGTCGAGCGCTGCGCTCATGCGTATGGTCCCCCGGGTCTGGCGCGGCCGATGCGCGCCCTGAAGCTAACGCATCGGCATGCCTTCAAATTGCGACTTCGGCAAGGCCTCGTCGGCAACATGCCTCGCGGCTTCAGGCCCCCCGGCCGATCAACCCGCGCCGGGCCAGATAGTGCATCAGCTCGGTGATGCCAGAGCGCCAGGGCTGCGCCTCGTCGGTGTGCGTGACGATGTTCTCCAGACGGCCGAGGCGCGGCGAGGCGATCGTGACACGGTCGCCGACCTTGTGGGTGAAGCCCTTGCCCGGCGCGTCGCGGTCCTCCACCGGGGCGAACAGCGTGCCGAGATAGAGCATCATCCCGTCGGGATACTGGTGATGGCGGCCGAGCGCCTGGCCCGCGAGGTCGGCGGGATCACGGCTGATTTCGCGCATGGAGGAATGGCCCTCGAGACGATAGCCGTCGGTGGCGCCCTCCACGGTCAGCGTCAGCTCGGCCGCGCGCACGTCGTCGAGCGTGAAGCGCTCGTCGAAGAGGCGCACGAAGGGGCCGATGGCGCTCGAGGCGTTGTTGTCCTTGGCCTTGCCGAGGAGAAGCGCCGAGCGCCCCTCGACGTCGCGAAGGTTGACGTCGTTGCCGAGCGTCGCGCCGCGGATCTCGCCGCGCGAGTTGACGGCGAGCACCACTTCCGGCTCCGGATTGTTCCACTCGGACGAGGGCAGGATGCCGATCTCGGAGCCCCAGCCGACGCTGGACAGCACCGGCGCCTTGGTGAACACCTCGGCGTCCGGCCCGATGCCGACCTCCAGATACTGCGACCAGTATCCGCGCTCCTGCAGGATGCGCTTGACCTCCGCGGCCTTCTCGGACCCCGCCACGACATCGGTCAGCGCGCCGCCGATCACCTCCGCGATCTCGCCGCGTATCGAGGCGGCGAGCGAGAGATCGCCCTTGGCGCGCTCCTCGATCACGCGCTCGATCATGGAGCGGGCGAAGGTGACGCCGCAGGCCTTCACCGCCTGGAGGTCGCAAGGGGCGAGGAGCACAGGGCTCGTCTCGCGGGTCGCGCCGTTGCGACGGCTCGCCTCGATCACGGCCGAAAGCTCCCATTCGCGCGCGTCGGCAACGCCGGCCAGCGCCCCGACGGGATCGGCGAGTTCCAGAAGCTGCGACAGCGTCGGCGCGGCAGCACTCGCCTCCACGAGACGCTCGCCGCGCAAGGTGACGAGGACGGGCCCGCCGGTCTCGGGATCGAACAGGCGGCCGACCAGGACGGCGTCGGCGGCATCGTCGGGAAGAAGGGAAATCGGGCTCATGGCGTCGGTCCTCGGATCAAGGAGCGAATCGCCCCGTCGGCCGGCAGAGGACTTCAGAACCGACCGCGAGCGCAAGCAAAGGTCGTGCTGCGCTGCGTCATTACGGGTTGCGTGGCTGGCGTTCGATGCGAGACCTGTTCGGCCGCCGCGGCGGGGAAGGGCAGGTTCCACGGCACGCCGCGGTTTCCAGAAGCACTCTGCGTTCCCGTGCCCACTGGAGCCATCCGTTGCCAGATCCTCCCTACTCGCTTCCGCCGAACCGTGGACCGGCAAAAACTCGGCGCGTTAGACCTTTGTTCAATCTCGGCCGCTAGAAACGTCCCTGCAGCAGCGAACAACACGGCCACGCGCCAAGGTTCGCCAGGCATGATGCCGATGCTGACCGACGGTTCGACCGTCATGTCCCACGAGTATCTTTTTCGGGACAAGTTCACATGTCTTCCATCAACTTCAATTCCGCTGCGACCCAGGCTCTGCGCACGCTGCAGACGTCCAACACGCAGCTCGACGCCACGCAGAAGCGCATCTCGACCGGTCTCGCCATCGGCGAAGCCAAGGACAACGCCGCCTACTGGTCGATCTCCACGACCATGAAGTCGGACAACAAGGCGCTCTCGACCGTCACCGACGCGCTCGGCCTCGGCGCCGCTACGCTCGACACCGCCTACCAGGGCCTGTCGGCTTCCAAGGACGTCCTTGACGAAATCAAGTCGAAGCTGACCGCCGCTCTCGGCTCCAATGTCGACCGCACGGCCATCCAGGCCGAGATCGAGTCGCTGCAGGAGCAGCTCAAGTCGATCGCCAACTCCTCGACCTTCTCGGGCGAGAACTGGCTGTCGGTGAACTCCGGCCTCAGCTCTTATGACTCGGACAAGACGATCGTCTCCTCGTTCACCCGCGACATCTCGGGCAACGTCACAGTCGGCGAAATCCAGATCGACACCCGCAACACGGTGCTGCTCGACTCGAACACCGCCGCTGCCGCGACCAAGAAGGGCATTCTCGACTCCGAGATCGGCCTGTCGGCCAAGGTCGGTGGCGTCGAGACGGCTCTGACGTTCGGCGGCACGGCTGGCACGGGCAACAGCACCAACGCTGGTGGTCTCACGACGACGGCTGGTGTGGCTCAGAACGGTGTTGACGCCGTAGCTTCTGCCACCAAGGCTAAGCTGGATCCGCAGACCTTCGCCTTCACGAAAGGTACGATGGTCGACGGCGACGACATTCAGCTGACGTTTACCGTTGACGGGACTCCTAGCGTCAACGTTACAGTCGACGTCGCTGACGCCGATGATTTTGACATTGACGACTTCCTCACGGCTTTTGCAACTGGTGCGACGGCTGCTTCCGCCACCATCGCCGCGAGTAAGGATGCGGATGGCAAACTGGTGTTCACGAACACCTCATCGAATACCGGCGCGGCATCAACTCTTCAGTTGACGGCTGTGATCACTCACCAGGATGCGACTCCCGCTACCACACGTACTGGTACCATCGGTTTCACCACGGCGGCTTCCCGTGCAGGTCTTCCGGTCAGCGCAGCGAAGGGTGCTGAGGTCACGGTTGGTGCCTTTGGCGGCTCGACGGCGGTCACGCTCGATGAGAACGACACGATCAAGTTCGACGTTACTCTCGGCTCGACGACGACCAAGGTCACGGTCAACCAGGCCATCGTCAACGAAGCCCTCAGTGTGCCGGGTACGCCTGTCACCGACGGAAAGATCGATGACGTTGCCGACTACCAGAAGGTTGTCGCGCTGGCTCTGACCAAGGCGGGTATCCCGGCCTCGACGTTGACCGTGGAAGTCAGCACGAACTCGGGCGATACCGACAAGCTGCTGTTCAAGACTGTGGCCACGGGTGCTGCACAGAGCCTGACCATTGGTAATGCGGTTGCTTCCAACGGTGGTTCGACTATCTCAGTCACGGGCATGGACATCACGGACGATGCTCTGAACGGTCTGGGGGCGATCACCGCCGAGCAGCGCGTCCAGGCGATCACGGCCTACATCAACGTCGTCAACGGCGCGATCAATAAGGTCACCGCTGCTGCTTCGTCGATCGGCGCCGTCTCCAAGCGCGTCGAACTGCAGCAGACCTTCGTGCAGAACCTCATGGACACGATCGAGCAGGGTATCTCGGGTCTCGTCGACGCCGATATGAACGAAGAGTCCACCAAGCTCCAGGCTCTGCAGGTCAAGCAGCAGCTCGGCGTGCAGGCTCTGTCGATCGCCAACCAGTCGGCTCAGAACGTCCTGCGTCTGTTCCAGTAAGAACGGGGACCCGGAACGGGCCGGCGCCCCAGGGCGCCGGTTCCCGAACGGGGAAAAGGCCCCCGGACCTCATGGGTCCGGGGGCCTTTTTGCGCTCGGGATCAGCGGGCGTTCAGGAACTCGCCGGCCTCGATCAGCACGAACTCGTTGTCGTCGGCCCGGTTGACCTCGCGGCCGGCCGAGAACGGGAAGTTATTGTCGTTGGCGACGACGATGTGGGTGTCGTCCACCCGGTCAACGTTCTCGATCGTCACGAACGGCATGTCGTAGACGCCGTCCTTCGTGCCCTGCCGGGCGACGCCCTTCGGGTCCTTCACGTCCATGAGGTCGAGATAGCCGATCTTGCGGACCGGGCCGCCCGCATTGGCCTCGTTCATCTCGATCTTGTAGATGCGCTTCAGCTTGGCGGGCGTCGCGAAACAGTCGTCCTTCGGCTCGCCATGGCAGGCCTCCGACGGGCGTCCAGCCCCGTTGTCGCGCTCGATCACCAGCGCGGTGGTGTCGTCGAGCATATTGAAGTCGCCGATGGCGACGCCCGCCTCACCCAGCGGATAGATCCACGAACGGCCGGTCCAGTCACCCTTGCCCATGTCGAACTCGATCACCCGCAAGCCCGTGCGCCCGTCCTCGACGGTCTCCACCTTGCCGTCGGCGTAGAGCGGCCCTTCGAGGAGTGCATAGAGATGCGCGCCGTCCGGCGAGCGGGCGAGGCCCTCGAAGCCGCCGGAGCGCTTGAGGTTGAAGGCGGGCAGGGGCTTGGCGGGATCGGCGGGCAGTTGCAGCGTCGGATTGTCGGGCGACAGCACCTTCGTGCCGCCGACGCGCGTCTCGTGCACGGACTGCAGCTTGCCGGCCTGGTCGAACTTCAGGAGCCAGGGGCCGAACTCCTCGCCGACCCAGAAGCCGTCCGCCACCGGCTGGATCGATTCGACGTCGAAGTCGGCGCCGGTCAGGTAGCGCGTGTTCGTGCCTTCGAGCGCGATGGGGAAGGGGGCCTTCTTGCCCGGGTCGGACAGGAACACCGTCTCGCGGCGGTCCACCGTGCCGGCCGTCCAGTCGATCGCGATGTGATGCAGCATCAGCGCCGCGTCGCTGGAGTTCGCCTTGGAGCCGAAGCCGTTGTCGGACAGCGTCCAGAACGTGCCGTCCTCCATGCGGCGGATGCCGGAGAAGCCCTGCACGGCCTGGCCGTCGATCGGCAGCCCGGTGCCCGTCGGCCGAAGGCCGTCCTTGCCCGGCACGGTGCCGAGCGCGTCGGTGCGGTGGCGGTCGGGCGTCGTGAACTTGCCGGCCTGACGCAGATGCTCGGGCGCATCCTGCGGCGCGGGCACGCGCGTGTCGGCCGGCAGGATGGCCTGATGCGCCAGCGTCGCGGTGAACTGCCGGCCTTCCGTGCTTTCAGCGAGAGCGGACGAGCCGATGGCGAGCAGCGCGAGGCCGCCGGTGAGAAGCGTCTTCATGTGGTCGGTTTCCTGTTGGCCGGACGGAGCGAAACCAACCCAGAAGCGTAACAGGCGCGCGACGCCCGGATGACGCGACGGTGACCGTCCTCAGGAAGTGGTGGCCGCACCTGCGCCCTTGTCGCGATCCGTCTCGTCGCCCGGCCGATCGGTCCGGGAGGGCGAGCCGGGGCACGGCATCACAGTGTCCCGCGGGGCACTCGGCTTCAGGCGCAGGCGGCGCAAAGACCCTTGATCTCGACCGTGGTGCGGCGAGGAACGAAACCCGTCCCCCCGGCCCATGCGTCGAGGCGCGCCTCCACCACCTCGTCGGCGAACTCGGCGACCGTGCCGCACTTCTCGCAGATCGCGAACGCCGTCAGCGCGTGGGCGCAGGCGTGCGGGTGGGCGCAGGCGACGAAGGCGTTGAGGCTCTCCAGGCGGTGGACGAGACCGGTTTCCAGAAGCTTCTCGAGCGCCCGGTAGACCTGGGGCGGCGCGCGCAGGCCCTCGCCGCGCAGGGCGTCGAGGATGGAATAGGCGCTGAGCGGCCCGTCGGCCCGCTCCAGCGCGTCGAAGACGAGCTTCTGGTTGCGGGTCAGCCCCTTGTCCGGGACGTCGCCATGGTCGTGGTCGTGATGGTGCGGGCTCATCCCTTGGCATCTTTCCCGGAAAGCTCGGAGCGGCGCGACGGGTCGCGCCGCTCCTTCCATATGGCTGCGACCCGGCCCTTGCGGAAGGGCGCCGGTCGCCTGGATGTCAGCTCGTCTTCAGCGCCTTGGCGAGTTCCGCGGCGTTGTGGCGGAACATGTCGAGATAGGTCGCGGCCGGGCCGCCCGGCTCCGACAGGCTGTCGGAGAACAGCGAGCCGCCGATCTCGGCGCCGGTCTCGGCGGCGATGCGCTGGACGAGGCGCGGGTCCGAGACGGTTTCCACAAAGACGGCGCGGATCGCCTCTGCGCGGATCTGGTCGATGATGCGGGCGACGTCGGCGGCCGAAGCCTCCGATTCGGTGGACACGCCGTTCGGGGCGATGAACTGGATGCCGTAGGCCTTGCCGAAATAGCCGAAGGCGTCGTGCGAGGTGACGACCTTGCGCTCGGGGGCCGGGATGGCGTCGAGCTCGCGACGGATCGTGTCGTCCAGCGCCTTCATCTCGGCGATATAGGTCTCGCCGTTGCGCTCGTAGTCGGCGGCGTTGGCGGGGTCCGCGCTCTTCAGCGCCTCGGTGATGTTGCGCGCGTAGATCTGGCCGTTGGCGAGGTCCTGCCAGGCGTGCGGATCGTTCGGCCCATGGTCATGATCCTCGTGCGCATGGTCCTCATGCGCGTGGTCCGCTTCGGCATGGTCGTGCCCGTCATGCTCCTCGTGCTCCTCCTCGTCGAAGCGCAGCGGCGTCACGCCCGTCGAGGCCACCGCCGTCGCGCCCCGGAAGCCCGCCGTCGAGACGAGGCGCGGCAGCCAGCCCTCGAACTCGAGGCCGTTGGTGACGAGGAGCCTGGCCTGTCCGAGGGCGCGCGCATCGGCCGGGGTCGGCTCGAAGACGTGGGCGTCGCCGCCAGGGCCGACGAGCGACGAGACCGCGACGTGGCTGCCCCCGATGCGGCTCGTCATGTCGGCGAGGATCGAGAAGGAGGCGACGACGGGCAGGGGCTCGTCCGCCCGCGCGCCGGCGAGGGTGAGAAGGACTGCGGCACCGGCCACGAGGCCCGCGAAGTGACGGCGATGGATCATGGGGAAGTCTCCTTGGGGGAGGGGGTCAGCCGGCGGCCAGCCCGCCTCTGAAGGCGCGCGCGGCGAGGCTGTCGACGCGCCCGACGAGAACCGACAGGGCGTAGATCGCGCTCGCCGACAGGATGATCGCCGGCGAGGCGGGAAGGCTGAGGTGGTAGGAGGCGAGAAGCCCGGCGACGGAGGAGAGGAGGCCCACAAGGACCGCGACCGCCATCTGTCCCGGCACGCTTTCCGCCCAGAATCTCGCGGCCGTCGCCGGCAGCATCATGATGCCGACCACCATGAGCGTGCCGAGCGCCTGGAAGCCGCCGACGAGGTTGAGGACGACGAGCGCGACGAAGCCCATGTGGACGACGCCCCCCCAGCCGCCGACGGCGCGCAGGAAACCCGGGTCGAGGCATTCCACGATCAGCGGCCGGTAGATCGCGGCGAGCGCCAGCATGGTGAGCGTGCCGATCGAGGCCATCAGAAGGAGCGCGGCGTCGTCGAGCCCGAGCACGGTGCCGAAGAGCACGTGGAGAAGGTCGATGTTCGAGCCGCGCACGGAGACGAGGAGGACGCCGAGGCCGAGCGAGAAGAGATAGAAGGCGGCAAAGCTCGCGTCCTCGCGAAGCGTCGTGTAGCGCGATACGAGACCGGCGAGGAAGGCGACGGCGAGCCCGGTCAGGATGCCGCCGAGCGTCATCGCGAAGAGCGAGAAGCCGGCGACCAGGAAGCCGACGGCCGCGCCCGGCAGGATCGCGTGCGCCATCGCGTCGCCGACGAGGCTCATGCGCCGCAGGACCAGGATCACGCCGAGCGGACAGGCGCCGAGGCACAGCGCCAGGCACCCCGCGAGCGCCCGGCGCATGAAGGCGTAGTCGGAGAACGGCGCGAGGACGAGATCGTGAAAGGTCATGCGGCGCGGGCCCGCTCGCTCGGCGCCTGGCTGTCGAGGCCCTCGCTCAGGGCCTGCGCGCGCGCGAGATTGAGGCGCGACAGGGCATCGGGCGTGCCGCTCCAGGCCACGGTCTCGCGGGCGAGCAGTAGCGTGTCGGGAAAGTATTCGCGCACCAGTTCCATGTCGTGGAGAACGGCGATCACCGTGCGCCCCTCGCCGTTCCAGCGCTTCACGAGATCCATCAGTTCGCGTGTCGTGCGGGCGTCGATGGCGGTGAAGGGCTCGTCGAGGAGTAGGAGGCGGGCGTCCTGCAGCAGCAGGCGCGCGAAGAGGGCGCGCTGGAGCTGGCCGCCGGACAGGGTGCCGACCAGTCGGTCGCCGAGGCCCTCGAGGCCCACCGCTGCGAGCGCCGCGTCCACTTGCGTTCCCAAGGCGCGGCCGATCCGCCCGAACGGTCCGGTACGCCGCCAGAGGCCGAGCGAGACGAGGTCGAGGACGCTGATCGGGAAGGAACGGTCGAGATCGCCCGCCTGGGGCAGATAGCCGATGTCGCGATGCCGGATCCCGTCGATCCGAATCTTGCCGCCGCTCGGGCGCACGCTGCCCATGATGCCTTTGAGAAGAGTGGACTTGCCCGCGCCGTTGGGTCCGACCACGGCCGTCATCGAGCCGGGTGCGAACCGCCCGGTGACCCCGGTCACCGCGGGCCGGCGCCGATAGGCGAGCGTCAGGTCGCGCAGCTCGACGGCCGGGCAGGGAAGCGGCACGTTCGCCTTCACGCCTGAATCGCCCATAGCACCACGGCCCAGAGCACCAGCGCGCCGGCGAGCGCGAGGCCGAGACGTTCGGCGGCCGAGCGCCGGAGCATGGAAGGGGGACGGGGGCGAACGGGGGACATGGGCTCACGCAGGCGATGGGGCTCGGGTGCGAGTGATATAACATTACATTGGTCTGGGGCAAGCCGTCGTCGTCGAGCCGTCCTTGGCGGTCGTCGACCCCCCTCCTTCTGGGGACTAGCCCCTGCATAGCCCCGCGCCACATTGAGGACGCGATGACAAGCGAGGCAGCAGCGGCTATGAGGCAGCGCACGCGCTGCGGCGTGGCATGATCGAACTTCCCGTGCCGGGATCGGAACACGATGGTTTTGGGCAGACTTCTCTTCGCGCTGACAGCCATTGTATTGGCGGCGCTGGCCGGCGTCCTGTTCGCGGTGGTGATCACGGCGAACGGCACGACATGGCTTCACGTCATCCAGATCGTGCTGCTTGCCATCTGCTGCGTCTGGCTTGCCTGGGGTTTCAACACGGCGGTGACGGGCATCCTGTTCGGCCGCACCCGCAAGCGCGAGCGCAAGGCCGGCACGCTGCCGCCCCCCTCCCCGCACAAGACCGCGATCCTGGTGCCCGTCTACAACGAGGACGCCTCGGCGGTGATGGCGCGCGTCGCGGCCATGATCGAAGGCCTGCGCTTCATCCGCCGCATGGACAACTTCGTGTTCTTCGTCCTGTCGGATTCCACCAAGGCGGAATGCGTCAGCGATGAGAAGCGCACGATCCTGAAGCTTGCGGGAGAACTCGAGACCGGCTCGATCCTGTTCTATCGCAACCGCGTCAAGAACGTGAACCGCAAGGCCGGCAACATCGAGGACTACGTCACCAATTACGGGGGCGCCTACGAGTACATGATCGCGCTGGACGCAGACAGCCTGATGCGGCCCGAGACGCTGGTCGAGATGGTGGCGCGCATGGACGCCGACCCCGAGCTCGCCCTGCTCCAGACCCAGCCGCTGATCATCGGCCGCAAGACGCTGTTCGGCCGCGCGCTGCAGTTCTCGGCGGCGCTCTACTCGCCGGTCTTCTCGCGCGGGATCGCCGCCCTTCAGGGGCGCGAGGGACCGTTCTGGGGTCACAACACGATCATCCGCACGAAGGCCTTCGCCGACTGTTGCGGCATGCCGAAGCTCTCCGGGAGCCCTCCCTTCGGCGGCCTGATCCTGTCCCACGACTTCGTCGAAGCCGCACTCCTGTCGCGCTCCGGCTGGAAGGTGCGGCTCGATCCCGATCTCGAAGGCTCGTTCGAGGAAGCGCCCGCCAACATCATCGAATACGCCAAGCGCGACCGGCGCTGGTGCCAGGGCAATCTCCAGCACGGGCGGCTGCTCCGGGCGCCGAACCTCAAGCTCTGGAGCAAGGTCTCCATGATCTCCGGGATCATGGCCTACGCGGCCTCGCCGATCTGGCTCCTGTTCCTCATCGCCTCGATGCTGGACCCCGTGCTCGCGCCGGCGCCCAACTACTTCCCCGCCGACAGCCTGTTTCCCGTCTTCCCGACGCCGGAGACCGGCAAGGCGTTGCTGTTGCTGCTCGGCATCTTCCTGCTTCTCCTGCTGCCGAAGACGCTGATCGCCTTCCGCACGGCCATGTCGCGCCGCGCCTCGCGGTTCGGCGGCGGCTGGGCGGTGCTGCTCGGCGCCACGTGCGAGCTGGTCCTGACCAGCGCGCTCGCGCCGATCATGATGCTGTTCCAGTCCAAGGCGGTGGCCGAGATCCTGATGGCGCGCGACAGCGGCTGGCCGGCGACCGAGCGCGAGGACGAGGGCCTTCCGCTCTCGGCAGCGTTCGCGGCCAGTTGGTGGATGATGATCGCGGGGGCGGTGCTGGGTGCGGTGGGCTATGTCTATTCGCTGCAGCTCTTCCTGTGGATCTGCCCGATCGCCATCCCCCTGTTCTTCGCGCCCTTCTTCATCTCGCTGACGGGCGATCCGGTGCTGGGCGAGAAGGCGCGCAAGCTGTCGATCTTCAACACGCCCTTCGAGACCGATCCCGAGCCCGTGATCCGTGCCGCCGATGTCTGGCACCGGCGCCTGGCCGGCGAGCCGGAGCCGCGGCAGGCTGCGGCCGAGACGGTCGGCGTGCCGCAGCCGGCCTGAGGGGGACGCGATGACCGCGAACAAGCGACGCTACCACACCGTCACCGGCGGACTGCCGCCGCAGACCCAGCGCACCAGCCAGCACGCCGTCTTTACCGACGCCTATGCCGTGATCCCCAAGGGCACCTTGTCCGACATCACGGCGAGCTACCTGCCGTTCTGGGAGGGAACGCGCGCCTGGATCATCGCCCGGCCCCTGTCGGGCTTCGCCGAGACCTTCTCGCAATACGTGATGGAGGTTCAGCCGGGCGGCGGCAGCGATCGGCCGGAGCCGGACGCGGGCGCCGAAGGCGTGCTCTTCGTGGTCGAGGGCGAGGCCACGGTGAGCGTGGACGGCGCCGAGCATGCGCTGTCGCGCGGCAGCTTCGCCTATCTGCCCGCCGGCCGGGCCTGGACCTTCCGCAACCGGGGCACCGCCCCCGTGCGCTTCCACTGGGTCCGCAAGGCCTACGAGGCGGTCGAGGGGCTTGGCAGCCCCGACCCGGTGTTCTCCAGCGATTTCAGCGTCGCGCCGTCCGTGATGCCGGATTGCGGCGGCGTCTGGGCGACGACGCGCTTCGTGGATCCCGCCGACCTTCGCCACGACATGCACGTGACCATCGTCACGCTCCAGCCGGGCGGCGTCATCCCCTTCCCGGAGACCCACGTCATGGAGCACGGGCTCTATGTCCTCGAGGGCAAGGGGGTCTATCTCCTCAACCAGACCTGGGTCGAGGTCGAGGCCGGCGACTTCATGTGGCTGCGCGCCTTCTGCCCGCAGGCCTGCTATGCCGGCGGTCCGGGTCCGTTCCGCTATCTGCTCTACAAGGACGTCAACCGGCATCCGAAGCTGCGCTGGCGCTAAGACCGCAACATCGCATGGGGCGGCCGGGGGGCCGCCGAGGGGAGGGATCACATGAAAGCATCCGACAAGCGCCTTTTGAAGCGAGCGGGCATCGAGGTGACGGCGCTCGGCATGGGCACGGCACCGCTCGGCGGGCTCTACGCGCCGGTGCCGCTCGAAGACGCGCGCGGCGCGCTCAAGGCCGCCTGGGACGCCGGCATCCGGCATTTCGACACCGCGCCAATGTATGGCCTGACGCGCTGCGAGCACCTGACCGGCGAACTCTTGCGCGAGGAGGATCCGTCCGCCTTCACCGTCTCGACGAAGGTCGGACGCCTGATGAGCTTCGAGCGTCCCGGCCGCACGCTGCCGCCCGAGCCCCCGAAGAACGAGTTCGATTCCGGCTGGAACAACGGCCTCTCGTTCCGCGAGGTCTTCGACTATTCCTACGACGCCATCCTGCGCTCCTACGACGACTCGCGCCAGCGCACCGGCCTGTCCAAGCTCGACATCCTCTTCGTCCACGACATCGGCCGCGTCACCCATGGGGATCTGCACGAGCACCACTGGAACGCCCTGACGAAGGGCGGCGGCTTCCGCGCGCTGGAGGAACTGCGGGCCGCCAGGCTTATCGCGGGCTTCGGCCTCGGCGTGAACGAGACGCAAGCCATCCTCGACGCGATGGAGGAGACCGATCTCGACGTGTGCCTGCTCGCCGGTCGCTACACGCTGCTCGACGGCTCGGCCGCGGAGAAGCTCCTGCCGAAAGCGCTGGAGCGCGAGGTCGCGCTGGTGGTGGGCGGCGTGTTCAACTCCGGCATCCTGGCGTCCTCGTCGGGGCGCCGGAAGTTCAACTACGTCGACGCCCCTGCGGAGATCGTCGCCAAGGCCGATGCGCTCAAGGCGGTGTGCGAGGAGTTCGGCGTAGCCCTGCCCGCCGCCGCGATCCAGTTCCCGATGCGCCATCCCGCCACTGGCAACGTCGTGATCGGGGTGAAGTCGGCGGAGCAGCTCCGGCAGAACGTCGAATGGTTCGAGACCGCCATCCCCGACGCGCTCTGGCGAACGCTGGAAGACAAGGGCCTCATTCCCGCGGCATGAGACGCCGGTGCCCGGCTGGCCGAACGACCGGCCGGGCCCGCCTCGATAGAACCCCGATTCCCGCGGGCGCACGGATACGCTAAGGAGCGGGAAACCGCGGCCGGGAAGGGTGTCATGGAAATCGAACAGGCACCCGGCCCGACCCGGCGCGACGAACTGGCCTACCGGCTGAAGCAGCAGAAGCTGCTTGCCGAATTCGCTCGGCTGACCCTTCAGGTCAACGACATTCCGGCGCTCTTTGCGGGCGCGACGGAGCTCTGCGCGCGCGGCCTCGAAGCGCCGTACTGCAAGGTTCTGGAGTACCGTCCGCAGGACAACGATCTCCTGATGCGCGGCGGCTGGGGCTGGGCGCCCGGCGAAGTCGGGACCGCGACGCTCGGAGCCGACCTCGAGTCGCCGGCCGGCTACGCCTTTCATACCGGCGAATCGGTGCTGTCCAACCACCTGTCGGACGAGACGCGCTTCCGCACGCCCAAGCTTCTGGCCGACTACGGCATCCGCCGCGCGGTCAACGTCCTGATCGACCGCGGCGGCCGCAGCCAGCGGGCCTTCGGCGTTCTCGAGGTGGACAGTCCGGACGCAGGCGACTTCGACGTCTCCGACGTCGATTTCCTGTCCGGCTGCGCGCGCATCCTCGGCGCGGCGATCGAGCGCGTCGACACCGACCGGCACCTCAAGGAGGCGCTGGAAACGCAGGCGATGCTGACGCGCGAGATGAACCACCGCGTCAAGAACAGCCTCGGCGTCGTGGCCGGGCTGCTGCGGGTCAACTCCAACGTCGTCGCCGACCCCAAGGCGAAGGCCGCGCTGGTCGACGCCGAGGCGCGGATCATGACCATCGCCCGCGTCCACGATCACCTGTGGAAGGGCGCCAGCGTCACGGAGGTGGACCTCTCGACCTTTCTCGACGACCTGTGCTCGCAGCTCGTCTTCGCGACGGTGGGTCTGGAGATCCAATGCCGCGCCGACCCGGTCGTGGTCAGCGCCGACAAGGCCATTCCGGTCGGGCTGATCGTCAACGAACTCGTCACCAACGCGGTGAAGTATGCCTATGACGAGGGCGAGCCGGGCCTCATCGAGGTGGCGCTCTGGCAAAAGGGCGAACGCGCCATGGTGCGCGTGCGCGACGCGGGGCGAGGCCTGCCCGAAGGCTTCGATCTCGAAACCTCGCGCAAGAGCTTCGGCATCCGCGTGATCCTCAGCCTCGTGCGCCAGCTCGACGCCGAGCTGACGGTCGAGAGTGTCCCACGCGGCGCCTCGTTCCTCCTCGCCTTCGACCCCGTCACCAGCTCCTGACGACGGGGCCGGGCAAGGTCAGAGGACGGGCAGCGCGCCGACGATGCGCAGAGACAGGCCCTCCCAGGGGTCGAGCACGATGCGCAGCTCGCCGTTCTCCGTGAGGTCGCCCTCCACCGTCTCGGCGATCATGTCCACGACCGGGCCGGAGCGCACGTTCGGCAGGATCACCGTCTCGTCCACATGCTCGCGGCCGAAGTTGAGGGCGGTGACCTGCGTGCCGCGCCCGTCGGGCAGCTCGTGCACCATCAGGAGAAGGCCGGGCGTCGTGACGTCCGGGATCATCGTCTGGCGGCTCGCCGCGATGCCGTAGGCCTCGCGCACGGCGAGGAGGCGCTTGAGCTGCGAGGCGAAGGAGCCGGGCTCGTTCAGCTGCTCGTTGATCGGCCCGTAGAGCGCGCGCGCCTTCGGCAGGCCCTCGGCCGATACCGCCGCCTCCGGGTTGAGCCCGGTGAGGTCGTAGGCGCCGCGCTCGATCCAGCGCGTGTCGCCGTCTTCCATGTGCTCGGCGACGGCCTCGGGCGGCAGCGGCAGGGCGCCCACGAGGTCCCAGCCCGAAAGCGCGAAGATCCCCGGCTGGAAGGCGTTGTACATGGCGAGGAGGAGATGGCCGCGCTGGATCTCGGCCTTGTCCTCGTCGGTGATGGCCGAAAGGTCGGAGATCCCGAGCGCGGCGGTGACGACGCTCGCCGTGGTGCAGGCGATGCCGTTGGTCACGAAGCGCAGGTTGTAGGGCGCGTTGGTGCCCGACAGCTTCTCGTACATCGTCTCGCGGATATGGGTGCGCAGCGTGCGGCCCTGCCAGGTCTGGCCGCCGAACGTGTAGATATCCTCGGCATGCAGCGTCCAGAAATGGACGAGTTCGGTGGTCAGCTCGTCGTGGTTCTGGAGCGCGTGGATCAGCGAGGCCGGGTCGATGCCGAACTCGTGCACCGTGCGCAGCATCATGCGCAGGAACTCGGTGTCCCCGGTGAGCAGCGCGTGCTGGTAGGCCGGCCGCGTGATGAAGTCGTAGGAAAGGTCCGCGCCGCCCTTCGACATGGAGGCGATGTCGTCGACCGTGAGGTTCAGCTCCTGGAAGGAGAAGCCGCCGGCCTTGCGGATCATGCCGGCGAGAAGCGCGTTTCCGACCACCGACAGCGGGTGGCTTTCCGACCATGCCGGCCCATCGAGCCGCTTCTCGACGCCCAGGAACCCGTTGGCGTCCAGCCGCAGACCGCGTGCGCCCATCTGGTCGATCGAATGCAGCGCGTCGCCGACGATCATCTGCTGGGCCGCGAAGGAGGGGTCCAGCCAGTTGAGGCTCGGCTGGCCTTCCTTGAAGTAGTGGAGATAGACCCAGCGCCGCGTCACGCCGTCGACGCCGACCACCGGACCGGTGGCGCTCCAGTCGGTTTCCTTGACGCCCGGCTCGAAGAAGATGACGCGCTGCAGCTGGCCGACGATGTGACCCCGGTCGCGCAGCGCGTCGACGGTCGGGGGCGACAGGTTCACCGCGTCGCGCCCTTCCGGCACGTCGGGCAGCAGCGCCCAGTCCTCCTCCGGGATCGCCACCATGTGGTAGAGGCCGGGATAGGTCGTGTGGTTCATCTCGGCGAGGCGGAAATCGGCGCCCTTTCCGGTATGGGCGGGGATGACGTCGTCGATCACCACCGAATTGTGGGCGGCCGCCATGCGAGAGATGGCGACGAACTCCTCGGCCGTGCCGTAGGACGGGTCGATGTCGAAGCCGATCCGGTCGAAGTTGCCGTCGATCGTCGGCGTGAAGGTTCCGTCGCGCCAGCCGCCGGACCGCTTGGTCGGGCCGGTGTGGATGCCGCGCACGCCGATCGAGGAGAGGGCCGCCCATAGCCGCTGGTCGCCGAGCGTCGCCAGCACGGATTCGCCCGGCCGCGTGACGATCGAGGCGGGATAGGCGGTGAACCAGACGGGCGCGACGGCCGACGCGATGCGCGGGCGCGTTTCGGCATAGGGGCGCTGCCAGAACCGGCCTTGGCCGCCATAGGACGCGGCGAAGCGGCGCGCCTGATGCAGCATCGAGGTCTCGACCATCTGGTCGATCGTGTCGGTGTCCGGTGCGCTCATGAACGCTTGGCCCTTCTCGTCTTGTCGCAAGGGTTGCACGAGGTCCTGCCGGACCCCGCCCCCCGAGAGGCCCCATCTAAGGGCGAGGAGCGGAAGGGCCAGACCTGAACCCTATCGCCGGCCGCCCGTATCCGAGAGGACGCGCCGGATCGCGAAGGAGGAGTTGATCCGGGAAACCGCCGGCAAACGCGACAGGATCTCCTTGTGGATGCGCTCGTAGTCGCCCGCGCCGTCCGCCTCGACGCGCAGGAGATAATCCTCCGCGCCCGTCATTAGGTAGCACTCGCGGATCTCGGGATGCTTCAGCACCTCCGCCTCGAAGCGGTTGAGGACGTCCTCGGTCTGGCGCTCGAGCGTGATGCGCACGATCACGACGTGGGCGTCCTCGCCCCCGGGGCCGGCGACGATCGCGGTATAGCCCCGGATCGCGCCTGACTCCTCCAGCATCTGCACCCGTCGCAGGCAGGCCGAGGCGGACAGGCCCACTTCGGCGGCGAGCGCCACGTTGGTGACGCGCGCGTTGCGGCGAAGCGCCCGGACGAGGGCGCGATCGATTCGATCCATCGGAACACCGTTGCGTCGGTTCGAACGAAATGTCGCCGACTGTCTGAAAATAGCAGGATCGACGGCCCTTCGGTATGTTCTTCGACGATCCTTCGATCAGTATGGACGGGCAACGGCCGAGGGTTTTGCCATGAACGCCGCCTCTCATTCTCACGCCGAACGGGTTGGGCCGGGCGCCGCCACGGGGGGCGTCCTGCGGGTGGACCTTGGGGCGCTCGCGCGCAACTATCGCCGTCTTGTCGCCCAAGCCGCCGGCGCGGCGGTCGCGGGCGTCGTCAAGGCGGACGCCTACGGGCTCGGGATGGACGCGGTCGCGCCCGCCCTCCTCGATGCCGGCTGCCGCACCTTCTTCGTCGCCCATCTCGGGGAAGCCCTGTCGCTCCGCACCATCCTGCCGGGCGACGCCGAAATCTTCGTCCTCAACGGGCTGGTGCCCGGAGACGAGCGCCTGTGCGCCGAGGCGGCGATCCGGCCCGTCCTCAACTCCCTGGCCCAGCTGGATGCCTGGGGGGCGCTCGGGCGCTCCCTCGGTCGGGCGCTGCCGGCCGCGATCCAGGTGGATTCGGGCATGTCGCGTCTCGGCCTCGCGCCGGACGACGTCGCTGCGCTGGCCGACGATCCCGCGCGCCTCTGCGGCGTCGAAACGGTGCTCGTCATGAGCCACCTCGCCTGCGCCGACGAGCCGGATCATCCGGCCAACGCGGCGCAGCTTTCCGCCTTCGAGGCGTTGGCGGCGCGGTTGCCGCAGGCGCGCCGCTCGCTCGCCAACTCGGCAGGCCTGTTCCTGGGCGAGCGCTTCCGCTTCGATCTCGCGCGCCCCGGGATCGCCCTCTACGGCGGCGCGCCGACGGCAGGGCGGCCCAATCCGATGGAGCCCGTGGTCGGGCTCGACGCGCGGGTGATCCAGCTGCGCGAGGTGCCGGCGGGGGCGGGCATCGGCTACGGGTTCACGGTGGTGGCCGAGCGGGCGATGCGGTTGGCGACCCTGTCCGTCGGCTATGCCGACGGCTGGCTGCGCTCCGCCTCCAACCGCGGCGCGGCGTTCTTAGAAGGGCGGCGCCTGCCGATCGTCGGGCGCGTGTCGATGGATTCGGTCATCGTGGACGCAGGCGACGCCCCGCTCCGGGCCGGCGATCTCGTGGAACTGATCGGCGGCGATGCGACCCTGGATTCGGCGGCCGCGGCCGCCGGCACCATACCCTACGAGATCCTCACCGCGCTCGGGTCCCGCTACGAGCGCCGCTTCGTCTCGACCACGAACCTGGGAGACCGGCCATGAAGGTCGTCGTGCTCGGCGCGGGCATCATCGGCGTCACCTCCGCCTGGTACCTGATGAAGGCCGGCCACGAGGTCGTGGTGGTGGACAGGCAGGAGGGCGCCGCGCTGGAGACGAGCTTCGCCAACGCGGGCGAGGTGTCGTTCGGCTATTGCAGCCCCTGGGCGGCGCCCGGCATCCCGCAGAAGGCAGTGAAGTGGCTGATGATGCAGCACGCGCCGCTGATCCTGCGCCCGAAGCTCGACCGCGCCATGCTGTCCTGGCTCGCACGGATGCTCGCCAACTGCACGGCCGAACGGTACGCGGTCAACAAGAGCCGGATGCTGCGCCTGTCGGACTACAGTCGCGTGTCGCTCGCCGAGCTTCGCCGCGACACCAACATCGCCTACGACCAGCGCATGGCCGGCACGCTGCAGCTCTTCCGGACTCAAGGGCAGCTCGACGCCTCCGCCAAGGACGTCAAGGCGCTGGCGGCCGACGGCATCCCCTACGAGGTGCTGGACCGCGAGGGCTGCATCCGCGCCGAGCCGGCGCTGGCGCACGCGCGCGACAAGATCGTCGGCGGGCTGCAGACGCCGCAGGACGAGACGGGCGACTGCTTCAAGTTCGCCGCTGCCCTCGCCGAGATCGTCGCGGCGCGCGGCGTCTCGTTCCGCTGGGGCCGCACGGTTCGGCGCCTCCTGGTCGAGGGCGGACGGGCGATCGGCGTCGACACCGACGCCGGCGAGATCCGGGCCGACGCGGTGGTGGTCGCGATGGGCTCCTATTCGCCGCTTCTGGTGCGCCCGCACGGGATCGAGCTGCCGGTCTATCCGGTGAAGGGCTATTCGCTGACGATCCCGATCGTGGACGCGTCGCGCGCGCCCGAATCCACCGTGATGGACGAGACATACAAGATCGCCCTGACGCGGCTCGGCGACCGCATCCGCGTCGGCGGCATGGCCGAGATATCCGGTTTCACCAACGACCGGTCGGAGCGCCGGCGGCGGACGCTGGAGCACTCCGTCACCGACCTGTTTCCCGGCGGCGACCTGGGCGCCGCGAGCTTCTGGTCGGGCCTGCGCCCGATGACGCCGGACGGCACGCCGGTGATCGGCCCGACGAAGGTGAAGGGCCTCTTCCTCAACACCGGCCACGGCACGCTGGGATGGACCATGAGCTCGGGCTCGGGCCGGCTTCTGGCCGACCTCGTGTCGGGGCGTGCCCCCGACATCGACGCGCGCGACCTGTCGGTCGCGCGCTACGCCTGAGGAGCGTCAGATCCGGCCGACCGGCTTCTCCTCCCGGGCGCGAATGTCGCCGTAGCGCTCGGGATGGCGGTCGAACAGGGCGCGGACGTAGGAGCAGGCCGGCACCACGGTCTTACCCTGGCTGCGCGCATAGGCGACGGCATGATCGACGAGCTGCTCGGCGATCCCCTGGCCGCGCATGTGCTCGGGCACATAGGTGTGGTCGAAGATCAGCGAATCCTGGATGCCGGCCGGCGCGTAGGTCAGTTCCGCCCGGTCCGTGCCTTCGCCTGCGGCAAAGACGCCGGTCCGGCCCTGGTCCTCGTGAACGATCTTCATCGTGGAACTCCTGCATCGGGTTGCGTTCGCGGGGATGACGCCGGCAACCGCAGCCGGTTCCATCAAGCCGGCGCGAGCCGGACGTCATCGAGCCGGTGCGCAGGGTTAAACGACCCTTAACCCCGTTTCTTTACCTTGACCGCAAACAGCCGGAGCGCGGGAGGCTCGCCGTCGAATGACGCGCGCGCGGTCCCGTGCCGACCGGCGAGAGTGGAAATCGGACGGTGCGGCAGGCACCGTTCCGGGCAGGCAGAACGCTAGGGGCAGCGACATGGCATCGATCGAGGCGCGGGACGAGGGAACGGGATCGATGGCACGACCGGCGCGCTTGGGTCTGGGTGTCGGCCTCGTCGGCCTCGCCTTGTGGCTGGCCACGGCCTTCGCGACCTGGGCGGTGGACGACCCCTCGCTCAGCTATTCCAACGACAACCCCGTGCGCAACATGGCGGGCGCGGGCGGGGCGGTCGTCGCCGACCTCGCCATGCAGGTCTTCGGCCTCGCCGCGGTCCTCATCCCGATGGTGCTGGCGATCCGCGGTATCCTGTGCCTCGTCGGCCGCCGGGCCGGACGCGCGGGACAGCGCGCCTGGATCGCGCTCGGGGGCCTCGCGCTCGCCAGCGCCGCGCTCGGCTCGCTCGAGGCCCCCGCCGGCTGGCCGCTGCCGATCGGGCTCGGCGGCATCGTCGGCGATCTCCTCCTGAAGATCCCGGCGCTCGCCACCGGCGCCTATCCGACGGGCGCCTGGAGCTGGCTCGCCGCGGCGCTCTTCGCCGCGCCCGCGCTTCTTTGCATCCTCAACGGCGCGGGGATCGTCGGTGCGCCGGACGAGCCGGTGGCGCTCAGCGCCC
>NZ_BBWJ01000033.1 GCF_001463745.1 Aureimonas sp. AU22
GGACGAGCCGGTGGCGCTCAGCGCCCGCCGCGCCAAGGCCGCCGACGAGGACGAGGGGGAGAGCCGCCTGGCGCTCGTCGCCGGCGTCGCCAGCCACTGGGCCTACAGCCTTCGCTCGGCCGCCACGCGCGTGTCCGGGTCACTGCCCATCCTCGGCCGACGCGAGGACCCGTTCTCGCATCGCGACTGGGATGCCGACGTGCCGCTGATGCCGCCGGCGCCGCCCGCCCGCTTCCGCGACGGGGCGGCGGCTCCGGCCGCCCGGCGCGAGGTGCGCGTCGTGCAGCCGCCGCAGTTCGACGAGCCGGCGTTCGACGAGGAGCCGCACGCGCACGAGGACCGCGCCTGGGCCGAGGTGCCCTATGCGCCCGAGCCGGACGCTCCGGTGGCACCGCGCGCCGCCGCCGCTGCCGCCCCCGCGTCCGCGTCCGAACCCGCCGCGCGCGGCCGCCGCACGGTGGACACGAGCCGCGCCACCGTGCGCCATGGCCGCTCCGACTGGAACGGCTCCTACAAGATGACCAAGCGCCAGGCCGCCATCGAAGCCGCGGCCGCCGCCGGACATGCCGAGCCGACATTCGGGCCGGACGACGAGGGCGACGAGGATCTGTTCGAGACCGGTGCGCCGGAGGATCGCGGCGTGGTCGGCTACGACGACATCCATCGCCACGACGAGCCGGCCTTCGACCATGACGACGACGCGCCCTTCGAGACGGACGCGGGCGCGCCCTATCTCGGCGACGACGGACGCCTGTCCCTGGAAGAGCGCATCGCCATGGAGGACGAGGCGGACGGGCACTTCGTGGCCGACGAGCGTCCTTCCGCGCCCGAAGAGGGCGGCGGATGGCGCGACTTCATCGCCAACAACATCGTCGCCTTCCCCGGCCTGAAGCGGGCGCCGAAGCCGGAAGCGGAGCAGCCCCGCACCGCGCCCGCTCCGCGTGCGGCTCCCGCGGCCCCGGCCCCGGCGGCACCTGCGCCGCGAGGCCCGATGTTCGAGCGCCCCGCCCGCGTCGTGCCCCAGGCCGCGGCAGACGCCACCTCGCGCCAGTCCTCGCGCGCGCGCCTCGCCGAACTCGGCAACGCCGCACTCAACGCCGAGTTCGAGCTGCCCCCGATCGAGCTCCTGTCGCCGCCCAAACCCCGCAACCGCGACAACTCGCTGACGCCCGAGATCCTGCAGGAGAACGCGCGGCTTCTCGAAGGCGTCCTCGACGACTTCGGCGTGAAGGGCGAGATCATCGAGGTGCGGCCGGGTCCCGTCGTCACGCTCTATGAGCTGGAGCCCGCGCCCGGCATCAAGTCGAGCCGCGTGATCGGCCTTGCCGACGACATCGCCCGTTCGATGTCGGCGATCGCCGCGCGCGTCGCCGTGATCCCCGGCAAGAACGCGATCGGCATCGAACTGCCGAACGCCAAGCGCGAGACCGTGTACTTCCGCGAGATGATCCAGTCGGAGACGTTTGCGGGCGCCAAGGCGAAGCTTGCGCTGGCGCTCGGCAAGACGATCGGCGGCGAGGCGGTCATCGCCGATCTCGCCAAGATGCCGCATCTGCTGGTGGCCGGCACCACGGGCTCGGGCAAGTCGGTCTCGATCAACACCATGATCCTGTCGCTCCTCTACCGGATGAGCCCGGCCGAGTGCCGCATGATCATGATCGACCCGAAGATGCTGGAACTGTCGATCTACGACGGCATCCCGCACCTCCTCGCCCCCGTCGTCACCGACCCGAAAAAGGCGGTCGTCGCCCTCAAGTGGACGGTGAAGGAGATGGAGGACCGCTACCGCAAGATGTCGAAGGTCGGCGTTCGCAACATCGACGGCTTCAACACCCGCGTGTCCTCGGCCATCGAGCGCGGCGAGACGATCTCGCGCACGGTGCAGACGGGCTTCGACCGCGAGACCGGCGAGCCGATCTTCGAGTCGGAGGAGTTCGACCTCGCGCCGCTGCCCTACATCGTCGTCATCATCGACGAGATGGCCGACCTGATGATGGTGGCCGGCAAGGACATCGAGGGCACGGTCCAGCGCCTCGCCCAGATGGCGCGTGCCGCCGGCATCCACGTCATCATGGCGACGCAGCGCCCCTCGGTCGACGTGATCACCGGTACGATCAAGGCGAACTTCCCGACCCGCATCTCCTTCCAGGTGACGTCAAAAATCGACTCTCGCACGATCCTCCAAGAGCAGGGCGCCGAGCAACTGCTTGGCATGGGCGACATGCTGTTCATGGCCGGCGGCGGGCGCATCCAGCGCGTCCACGGCCCCTTCGTCGACGACGCCGAGGTCGAGGAGGTCGTGAAGCACCTGAAAGCCCAAGGCACGCCCGAATACCTCGACGCGATCCTCGAGGAAGAGGACGAGGACGGCGGCGCGGCGGCGGGCGGCTCGGGCGGCAGTTCGGGCGGCGAGGAGTCGGCCGACCTCTACGACCAGGCGGTGGCGGTGGTCCTGCGCGACGGCAAGGCGTCCACCTCCTACGTCCAGCGCCGGCTCCAGATCGGCTACAACCGTGCGGCTTCGATCATCGAGCGCATGGAGCGGGAAGGGATCGTCGGTGCCGCCAACCATGCCGGCAAGCGCGAGATCCTGGTGCCGACGGACAATGCGTGACCCGGTCGTCGGGCATCGCCAGTTCCGCGGGAGCTGACAGGCCCGCGCCGGTTTGAGGATCCAGGATGGGGCGGCGGTTTGCGCGAAGGCGTCCGCCGCCCCATCTTTTTTGAGCAGGCACCAGCGCCCCAATCCCGCCGGAGCCTTTCGCTAGAACCGGCATCGAAGGAACGGAACGGTCCGGTATCCCTTCTCCGGGCCGGGACCAGAACGAGACGAGGACATCCATGACCGCCAACCGCCGTGCCACGACCCGTCTTCGCACCCTTGTGGGTGCCGGCGCTCTGGCGCTCGGCCTCCTGGCCGGCTCAGCGCCCGCGAGCGCCCAAGGGGCCGCCGCCGCTCAGCGCGTCGCCGACCACTTTTCCGGCGTGAAGACGATGAAGGGCAATTTCGTCCAGTTCGACGCCGCCGGGAACCAGAGCGAAGGCACGTTCTTCATGGCGCGGCCGGGCAAGATCCGCTTCGACTATTCCGGCTCGCCGGTGCGGGTGATCGCCGACGGCGACCAGGTTGCCGTGAACAACCGCAAGCTCAACACCTGGGATCTCTATCCCCTGTCGAAGACGCCGCTGAAGCTGCTGCTCGACCGGCGCATCGACCTGTCGGGCGCCAACATCCAGAGCGTCAAGGAAGGGGCCGACCTCACGACGATCGTGATGGGCGACAAGTCGATCTTCGGCAATTCACGCATCACCATGATGTTCGATCCCTCGACCATGGACCTGCGGCAGTGGACCATCCGCGACGCGCAGGGCAAGGACACGACCGTGATGGTCTACAATGTCGAGGAGGGCGGTTCGGTGGACGACAAGCTCTTCAACATCCCCTACGCCAACATTCGCGGCGGCATGACGGGCAACCGCTGAAGGGAACGACGGGGCGCATGGCGGGGTTGATCTCCCGCCCGGCGGCGCATGGAGCGCCGCCCGCCGGAATGTCTCTCGATGCGCCCGATCCTGTTCCTCGCCTGCCTCGCGCCGCTGGCCCTCTCGGCCTGCACCACCATCACGCCGGCCGAACGGCGTGCGGCCGACGAGGCGCAATGCCGCGACTACGGCTTTCGCCCGCGCACCGACGCCTTCGCCGCATGCCTCCAGCGCATCGACCTCGACCGGGCCCAGGCCCGGCGCGACCGCCGGTATGGTGATCCCGTGTGGACCGGAGGCGTCGGGGTCGGCGTCGGCTACGGGCGGATCGGCTGGTAGCCTTCAGCCCATGAAGCCGAGCAGCGCCTTCAGCGTCTCCTCCGGCGCTTCCTCCACGAGAAAGTGGCCGCTTTCGATCGCATGGCCGGAAACGTCGTCGGCGTATTGGCGCCAGATCGCGACGGGGTCCCCGTGCTTGGCCGGCGTGCCCTTCGAGCCCCAGAGGGCGAGAAGCGGGGCGGAGATGCGTCGGCCTGCCGCGCGGTCCTCCTCGTCGTGCCGCCGGTCGATCGTCGCGCCCGCGCGGTAGTCCTCGCAGGCCCCGTGCACCGCATCGAGGCGCGAGAAGGAGCGGCGGTATTCGGCGAGCGCCTCCGAGGCGAACGGGGCGGTGGACTGGTTGGCTGTCCAACTCGCCAGCGTATGATCGAGATAGAACACCGGGTCCGCCCCGATCAGCCGCTCGGGCATCGGGTTGGGCTGGGCGAGGAACTGCCAGTGGTAGGACGACAGGGCGCCTGGGGCGTCCAGTCGCTCCCACATCTCCACGGTCGGAATGATGTCGAGAAGCGCGAGGCGCTCGACCGCGCCGGGATGGTCGAAGGCCAGCCGATAGGCGACGCGGCCGCCCCGGTCATGGCCGGCGAGGCGAAACCGCTCGAACCCGAGCGAGGCCATCACGCGCACCATGTCTGCGGCCATCACCCGCTTCGCATAGCCTTCGCCGCCCTTCGATTCGGGCGCGGACGATTGGCCGTAGCCGCGAAGGTCCGGCACCACGACGCGGAAGCGCTCGGCGAGGCGCGGCACGATGCCGGCCCACATGGCGCCGGTCTGCGGATAGCCGTGCAGAAGGAGCAGCGGCGGCCCATCACCCGCGATGCGGCAGAAGATCTCGGCGCCCTCGCCGGCGACGCTGCGCGTCTCGAAGCCTTGGAACATCACTGAACTCCTTCCGCGGCCCTCGCGCGCCCCGCCACAACGCGGGCGGCCCGCATGCGTTGCGCGCGCGAGGGATCGGCGGGGCGTTTCCTTCGCGTCCGCCAATGGTCTAGACAGGCGCCGACGATCCCGCCCGACGGACCTGCCCCATGCCCTTCACGCTCGCCACCTGGAACATCAACTCGGTGCGCCTGCGCCTGCCGATCGTGGAGGCGTTCCTGAAGGCGGAAGCGCCCGACGTCCTGTGCCTGCAGGAGACCAAGTGCCCGAACGAGCTCTTCCCGGAGGAGGCGTTCCGCGCGCTCGGCTACGATCACGTCGCGCTCCATGGACAGAAGGGCTATCACGGCGTCGCCACGATCTCGCGCCTGCCCTTTTCCGACCTCGTGCGCCAGGACTTCTGCACGATGGGCGACGCGCGCCACCTGTCGGTGCGCCTGGCGGTCGGCGAACGCCAGATCCGCGTCCACAATCTCTATGTGCCGGCGGGCGGCGACGAGCCCGACCCGGCCGTGAACCCGAAGTTCCGCCACAAGCTCGACTTCCTGGAGGAGATGCGCCTGATGCGGGCCGACGCCGAGCCCGGCGTCTCGGCGATCCTCGTCGGCGACCTCAACATCGCGCCGTTCGAGGACGACGTCTGGTCGCACAAGCAGCTCCTGAAGATCGTCTCGCACACGCCGGTCGAGACCGACGGCATGAAGCGCGTGATCGCCGAAGGCAACTGGACCGACCTCGTGCGCCAGCACTTCCCCCTTCCGCAGAAGCTCTACACGTGGTGGAGCTACCGCGCGAAGGACTGGGACGGGGCCGACAAGGGGCGCCGGCTCGACCATATCTGGAGTTCCGGCGACCTCGGCCCCCACCTGACCGGCGCCCGTGTCCTGCGCGAGGCACGCGGCTGGGAGCGGCCGTCCGACCACGTGCCGGTGATGGTGACGCTCGCCATCTGACCCGTGCGCGGTGCGGCCTCGTTCGAGGCCGGGCGGTGCCTCATGCCACCGCTGCGGGGGAGCCGGGCGCCGGCGCGCCGACGGGGTCCGCAAAGGGTTCTAAGTGCCGTTGGGATGGTCGGTTCCCGGCGGATGGCGTTCGCCCAAACGCGGCCTTGCCCGATCCACGGCCTCCGCCGACAAAAAAATATCGAGCGCCGGAGTGGCTGGAGGTAGCTAAGCGTTTCGCCGAGGTCTTTACTGGTGCCTGCAGAGAGCGGGGAACACGCTCCTGCCGCAGACACGGCCGGGAGGAGACGGCATGCATCCAGACCTGGAACTCGTCCAGATCCGGCAGGGAGAGTCGTTCAAGGCCTGGACCCACGGCTATCCCTTCCACACGGTCCGCTGGCACTTTCATCCCGAATACGAGATCCACCACATCGTCGAGACGCGCGGCAACTATTTCGTCGGCGACTTCATCGGCGAATTCGAGCCCGGCAACCTGGTGCTCACCGGGCCCAACCTGCCGCACAACTGGGTGAGCGAGATCGCGCCGGACGCCGTCGTCCCGCTGCGTTGCCGGATCGTCCAGTTCTCGGAAGACTTCGTGGAGGAGACGACGCGCGCCCTGCCGGAGTTCGCCGCGTCCGCCGCCCTCCTGCGCCTCAGCCGCCGCGGCGTCCTGTTCCCGCCGGCCACGGCGGAACGCGCGGGACCGCTCATGGCCGAAATGGTGGAGGCCGCGGGCTTCCGGCGCCTGTCCCTGTTCATGGCGCTGATGGATGTCCTGATCGCCGCCGAGGATGCCCGTCCGCTGACCAGCGCCGACTACCTGCCCGATCCGTCGGGCTTCATGAGCGGGGGCATCAACGAGGCCCTGGCCTTCATCAATCGGCATCTGACCGAAGAGTTCAGCGAGGGGGATCTTGCCGCCATCTCGGGCCGCAGTCCCTCGACCTTCAGCCGTGCCTTCCGGCGCCACACCGGAATGACGCTCGTGCAGTACGTCAACCGGCTGCGCATCAACCTCGCCTGCCAGTTGCTGACTAGCGACCCCTGTCGCTCCATCACCGACATCTGCTTCGCCGCCGGCTACAACAACGTGTCCAACTTCAACCGGCAGTTCCAGCTGCAGAAGGCGATGACGCCGACGCGGTTCCGCAACCTGTCGCAGCGCAACCAGAGACTGTCCTACGCCGCTTGAGGCGGCGCGGGACCGATGCATTCGGCGCACGGGCGTTCGGCAAGCGCCCCGTCGCCGCACTGGGCCCTTCGCGCGTGCCCCGAACGCCGAGATCGATAGAAGAACGAGACCCAAGGGAGACAGACGACCATGACCAACATGAGCCTGCGCAACGGCGGCCTCGCCGTCCTCGCCCTCGGCCTTCTGGCCGGCACCGCCTCGGCCCAGACGACTGATGCCACCGTCGCCTTCCTGATGCCCGACCAGGGCTCGACGCGCTACGAGGAGCGCGACTTCCCCGGCTTCCGCGACGAGATGAAGAAGCTCTGCGCCGACTGCACGGTGGTCTACCAGAACGCCAACGGCGACGCGGCGCTGCAGCAGCAGCAGTTCAACTCGGTGATCGCGCAAGGGGCCACCGTGGTCGTGCTCGACCCCGTGGATTCCAGCGCCGCCGCCTCGCTGGTGCAGCAGGCGCAGTCCCAGGACGTGAAGGTCATCGCCTACGACCGCCCGATCCCGGCAACCCCGGCCGACTACTACGTGTCCTTCGACAACAAGGCGATCGGCCAGGCCATCGCCCAGTCGCTGGTCGACCATCTGAAGGCGACGGGCGTGCCGGACGGTGCGGGCGTCCTCCAGATCAACGGCTCGCCCACCGACGCCGCCGCCGGCCTCATCCGCGACGGCATCGACGCGGCGCTCGACGCCTCGGTCTACAAGACGCTCGCCGAGTTCGACACGCCGGAATGGGCGCCGCCGGAGGCGCAGCAGTGGACGAGCGGCCAGATCACCCGCTACGGCGCCGACATCAAGGGCGTCGTCGCCGCCAACGACGGCACCGGCGGCGGTGCCATCGCGGCGTTCAAGGCGGCCGGCGTCGACCCGGTGCCGCCGGTCACCGGCAACGACGCGACCACGGCCGCGCTGCAGCTCATCATCGCCGGCGACCAGTACAACACCATCTCCAAGCCCTCCGAGATCGTGGCCGCGGCCGCCGCCAACATCGCCTTCCAGTTCATCTCCGGCAAGACGCCGGAGGCCAAGACGACGCTCTACAACACCCCGTCCGAACTCTTCGTGCCGCTCGTCATCACGAAAGAGAACATCAAGGCCGAGATCTTCGACAAGAACATCACGCCCGCCGCGACGGTCTGCACCGGCGACTATGCGAGCGCCTGCAAGGAGCTCGGCATCCAGTAAGGCCTCCCATCCGAACTGCCGGCCGCCCCGCCCGTCGGGGTGGCCGGTCCCCGTTCCATCCAGAAGGGAGGCCCGGCTCATGGCCGATATCGCCGACCGCGCCGCGCCCGCCCGTTCGGGCAGCGTCGAGCCGGTCATCTCGCTGCGCAACGTGTCCAAGAACTTCGGCGCCGTCTCGGCGCTCACCGACATCGAGCTCGACGTCCATCCCGGCGAAGTGGTCGCCCTCGTCGGCGACAACGGCGCGGGAAAGTCGACGCTGGTCAAGGTGCTCGCCGGCGTCCACCAGCCCTCGTCGGGTACGATCCGCTTCGCTGGAAAGGACGTCGCGCTGTCGAGCCCGTCGGCCGCCCTGGATCTGGGCATCGCGACCGTGTTCCAGGATCTCGCCCTTTGCGAGAACCTCGACGTCGTCGCCAACATCTATCTCGGGCGCGAGGCGAATCCCTGGAAGCTCGACGAGGTGGCGATGGAGGTCCGCGCCTGGACGCTCCTCAACGAACTCGCGGCGCGCATCCCTTCCGTGCGCGAGCCGGTCGCCTCGCTGTCCGGCGGCCAGCGGCAGACGGTCGCGATCGCCCGCTCGCTGCTTCTCGAGCCCAAGCTCATCATGCTGGACGAGCCGACGGCGGCGCTCGGCGTCGCCCAGACGGCCGAAGTGCTCAACCTCATCGAGCGCGTGCGCGACCGCGGCCTCGGCGTCATCGTCATCTCGCACAACATGGACGACGTGCGCGCCGTGGCGGACCGCATCGTGGTCCTGCGCCTCGGGCGCAACAACGGCGTCTTCACGCCGGCCGATTCCCATCATGACCTGATCTCGGCCATCACCGGCGCCGCCGACAATTCCGTATCGCGCCGCGCCGAGCGGCTGTCCGGTACCGAGGGAGGCCGTCCATGAGCGCGAACCCCAACTCCGTCGCCGGCCAGGCGCTCGACCGGGCCGATGCACGCGTGCGCCAGGACGAGGGTCTCGGCGGGGCGCTGCGCGCCTTCGGCGACCGCGTGCGGTCCGGCGATCTCGGCATGATCCCCGTGGCGGTCGGCCTCGTTCTCATCGCCGTGGTCTTCACCTCGCTCAACCCGGTGTTCCTGCGCCCGGGCAACGTGTCGAACCTTCTCTACGACTGCGCCACCACCGGCATCATCTCGCTCGGCATCGTCTGCGTCCTGCTGCTCGGCGAGATCGACCTGTCGGTCGGCTCGATGTCGGGCCTCGCCTCCGCGATCCTCGGCGTCCTGTGGATCAACAACGGCTGGCCGCTGATCGGCGCGGTCGTGGTGGCGCTCGGCTTCGGCGCGCTCGTCGGCGCGCTCTACGCCACGCTCTACAACCGGGTCGGCATGCCGTCCTTCGTCGCGACGCTGGCGGGCCTTCTCGCGCTCCTCGGGCTCCAGCTCTATCTCCTCGGCACGTCGGGCTCGATCAATCTACCCTTCAGCCTCGCCTTCGTGCGCTTCGGCCAGAACGCCTACATGCCGAACTGGCTGTCCGTGCTCCTGGCGCTGGCGCCCGGCGCGGCGGTCCTGTGGAGCGGCCTCCGGGCGCGGGCACGCCGAAGGACGGCGGGCCTCACCGGCGCAGCCCTCAGCGTCGTCGTCGCCAAGGCGCTCGCCCTCACGCTCGGGCTTCTCGCCGTCGTCCTTTATCTCGCGCAGGGGCGTGGGGTTCCGTGGATGTTCGGGATGTTCGTCGCGATGGTTGTAGCCATGGACTACGCGATCACCCGCACCAAGTGGGGGCGTTCGATGATGGCCGTCGGCGGCAACCGCGAGGCGGCCCGTCGCGCGGGCATCAACGTGCGCCGCATCTACATGAGCGCCTTCGTGCTCTGCTCGACGCTGGCGGCGCTCGGCGGCCTCCTGTCGGCGGCGCGCCTCGGCTCGGCCTCGCAGCAGGCCGGCACCGGCGACGTCAACCTCAACGCCATCGCGGCGGCCGTGATCGGCGGCACCTCGCTCTTTGGCGGTCGCGGCTCGGCCTATTCGGCGCTGCTCGGCATCATCGTGATCCAGGCGATCTCGAACGGGCTGACGCTCCTCAACCTCTCGTCCAGCCTTCGCTACATGATCCTTGGCGGCGTCCTGGCGCTGGCGGTCATCGTGGATTCGCTCGCCCGCCGCTCGCGCGCCTCGCACGGCCGCGGCTGACGTGCTCCCGGCCCCGCCGTTCATGCGGCGGGGCCGGTGCCCCCAAACACCGTCCATTCGGGAATCTCGTCCATGAACTTCGATCTTTCCGGCAAGGTCGCCGCCGTCACGGGCGGCGCGTCCGGCATCGGCTACGAGTGCGCGCGCACCTTTCTTCGGGCGGGCGCCGAGGTCGTCCTCGTCGACCACGCCGCCGACCGGCTGAAACAGGCCTGCGACGAGCTGGGCGCCGGCGCCCACCCGTTGCGCATCGACCTGACGGACGGCGCCAGCGTCGCCACGATGATGCCGCAGATCCTCGAGAAGGCCGGGCGGCTAGACATCTTCCACGCCAATGCCGGCGCCTATGTCGGCGGCGAGGTGATCGAGGGCGACCCGGACCGCTGGGACCGGATGCTGAACCTCAACATCAACGCCGCCTTCCGCTCGATCCATGCCGTTCTGCCGCACATGGCCGAGCGTGGCTCGGGCGACGTCGTGGTGACGAGCTCCGTCGCCGGTCTCGTGCCGGTGGTCTGGGAGCCGGTCTACACGGCCTCGAAGTTCGCCATCCAGGCCTTCGTCCATACGCTGCGTCGCCAGGTCATCAAGCATGGCATCCGCGTCGGAGCGGTCGCGCCCGGCCCGGTGATCACGCCGCTGATCGACGACTGGCCGGCCGCCAAGCTGGAAGAGGCGCGTGCCTCGAAAAGCCTGATGGAAGCCAAGGAGGTTGCGGACGCCGTGCTCTTCATGGTCACACGTCCGCCGGGGGTCGTGATCCGCGACCTCGTGATCCTGCCGCACGGCGTCGACCTCTGAAGCTTCCGGGACCTTACGATCATGACTGCGAACGATCTCTTCCTCGGTGTCGACGTCGGCACCGGCAGCGCGCGCGCGGGCCTCTTCGACGCGGCCGGCCGGCTGGTGGCCACCGCCAAGCGCCCGATCCGGATGTGGCGCGAGCCCGGCGAGATCGTCGAGCAGTCCTCCGCCGACATCTGGCGCGCAGTCTGCGAGAGCGTGCGCGAAGCGCTGGCGGCGGCGGGCGGCGATCCCGCCCGCGTGCGCGGTCTCGGGTTCGATGCCACCTGCTCGCTCGTCGCGGTCGGCCCCGGCGGCGGACCGCTCGCCGTCGGCCCGTCGAACGACGCGCAGCGCGACATCGTGGTCTGGATGGACCACCGCGCGATCGCTGAGGCCGAGCGCATCAACGCCACCGGGCACCCGGTGCTTCAGTATGTGGGCGGGCGCATCTCACCCGAGATGGAGACGCCGAAGCTTCTCTGGCTGAAGGAGAACAAGCCGGACACGTTCGCGGCGGCCGAGCACTTCTTCGATCTCGCCGACTACCTGTCCTGGCGCGCCACGGGCTCCACCGCGCGCTCCGTGTGCACGATCACCTGCAAGTGGACCTATCTCGCCCACGAAGGCCGCTGGGACGAGGACTATTTCCGCACGATCGGCCTGTCCGAGTTCGCCGACGAAGGCTTCGCCCGGATCGGACGCGAGGTGCTCGATATCGGCGAGCCCGTGGGCGCGGGGCTGACCGCCGAGGCCGCCGCCGATCTCGGGCTCGTTGCCGGAACGCCGGTCGGCGCGGCGCTGATCGACGCCCATGCCGGCGGCGTCGGCACGGTGTCGGGCGTCGGGCGCGACCTCGCGCTCATCATGGGAACCTCCGCCTGCGCCATGGCCGTGACGGCCGATGCGACCTTCGTCGAAGGCGTCTGGGGCCCTTATTTCGGCGCCATGCTGCCGGGCGCCTGGCTTCTGGAGGGCGGGCAATCCGGCTATGGCGCAGCGCTCGACCATCTCGTCGGCTCGCATCCGGGCTTCGTGGCGGCGCAGGACGCGGCGACCCGCGAGGGACGCGGCGTCCTCGATCATCTCGAAGCGCGGGCCGTGGCGCTCGGCGGTTCGCTCGAGGCGGCGGCGCGGCTCGCTGCCGCCATCCACGTCGTGCCCGATCATCTCGGCAACCGCTCGCCCCATGCCGACCCGCACGCCACCGGCACGGTGAGCGGGCTGACGCTGGCCGCCGACGAGGACGCCATCGTGCGCCTCTTCGTCGCCGGCCTATGCGGCCTCTCATACGGCACGCGCGACATCGTGGAGGCGATGCGCGGCAAGGGCGTGGCCCTCGAGCGGATCGTGGTGTCGGGTGGCGCCTCGCGATCGCCGCTCCTGCGCCGGATCCTCGCCGAAGCCACGGGGACGGCGGTGGTGCTGCCGGAAACGCCTGAGCCGGTTCTCCTCGGCAGCGCCATGCTCGGCGCCGTGGCGAGCGGCGCGGTGCCGGACTTGGCGAGCGCCGCCTCGCGCATGTGCCGCGCCGGCGAGACGGTGGAGCCCGCGGGCGGCGAGACCGCCCGCTTCCATGCCGCCAAGTTCGAAGCCTACCGCGCCCTGCAGGCGGCCGAACGCCGGACGCGCGCGGCGATGGCCGGGGCCTGAAGCGCCCCCAAAGGGCAAGCGGTCGTCGCGGCAGCGGCCTTGAGGGGCGCGCGCCCTTCAGCCCCGCCGACCGGCGTCCTCGTCGCTCGCAGGGGCAGGCGTGTCCGTATCCTCGTCGTAGTCGAAGACGTCGGACAGGGCGAGGATGCGGGACGTCATGTCCTGGAGCTCGGCCGAGATGCGCCGGTGAAGCGTCGCCGCGATGTCGGGATATTCCTGCAGCATGCGGCGGAACAATGGGCGCGAGATGCGGATGAAATCGCAGTCGGTGGCGGTCACCGCCGTCACCGGCCGGCGCGTGTCGGCCATCAGCGCCATCTCGCCGAGCAGCGTCCCGGCGCCGGTGGTGTCCACGATCCGCCGGGCGTCGCCTTCGCCCTCGATCAGGTTGACCTCGCCCTCCGCCACGATGAATCCGGCGTCGGCGCGCGCCTCGGCGCGGAACAGGATCTCGCCGGCGCGCAGATGGCGGTGTTCGGCGCCGAAGGCCAGAAGCCGCAGCTGGTCGCGCGTCAGGTCCTGAAACAGGGAGACGCCGCCGAGAAGCTCCATGTCGCTTTCCAGGCTCATGCCGACCGATACACCCCGTGCGCCCCATGCTTCAGGCGCATTGCCCGACGGCCCAGCGTATCCGCTTCGCCTCAAAATGCGCCAGGGCGCGCCCGTGCTCGCGCCCGTTTCGGACATCGCAGGAAAAGGCCGCCGCGTGAAGCCCAAAGACGGGCGAACCGGCCGGCGGAAGGCCGCTTCGCGCGCCATGCGTTCCCTGCCGGCCACAGAACCCGGGATTACGCCGTCACGGCATCAGCTTGTAGCCGCCCGATTCCGTCACGATCAGCCGGGCATTGGACGGCTCGGGCTCGATCTTCTGGCGCAGGCGATAGACGTGGGTTTCGAGCGTATGGGTGGTGACGCCCGAATTGTAGCCCCATACCTCCTCCAGCAACACGTCGCGCGTCACCACGCGCCGGTCGGCCCGGTAGAGGTAGCGGATGATCGCGGTTTCCTTCTCCGTCAGACGAATCTTCCCACCCTTGTCGTCGAGCAGCACCTTCTGGCTCGGCTTGAAGACATAGGGGCCGACCTGGAACGTCGCGTCCTCGGACTGCTCGTGCTGGCGAAGCTGGGCGCGGATGCGCGCCAGCAGCACCGCGAAGCGGAAGGGCTTGGCGACGTAGTCGTTGGCACCCGACTCGAGCCCCAGAATGGTGTCGGCGTCGCCGTCCTGCGCGGTGAGGATGATGACGGGGGCCTTGAAGCCGCCCTTGCGCAGCGCCTTCACCGCCTCGCGTCCGTCCATGTCCGGCAGGCCGACGTCCATGATCACGAGGTCGATCAGGTTGGCGCGCGCCGTCTGGATGCCCTTGGTGGCGTTCGCCTCCTGCAGCACCTGGAACTCCTCGTGCAGGGCGAGCTGTTCCACGAGCGTCGTGCGAAGGTCGTCGTCGTCATCGACAATGAGAATGCTACGTACGCTCATTCAAGGTTCCCGGTTCAGGATGCGAGGGTCAGGGCGACGATCTGCGCCCGGCTCTGTAACAATTTGTGAGCGGCATGCGACTTTTTCCACCCCCTCGACCGGGGAAAGCCCGATCGGGCCCTCATCTTATCGTGCGCGCCTCGCCGCTCGATGGGCGGCGAGGCATTCTGGCGGCGGGATCGCTTCGCATTCCCTGCGCGCTCGGTCGCTCGGGGATCACCAGCGGCAAGCGCGAGGGCGACGGGGCGACGCCGCTCGCCGCGATGCCGGTTCTGGCGGCCTATCTGCGCGGCGGGCAGGGCGGGCCACCCGTCCGACTGCCCGGTCTGCCCGTCCACCGTGCGCGAGCCGACGACGGCTGGTGCGACGCGCCGGCCCATCCTGCCTACAACAGTCCGGTACGCCTGCCGCTCGACGCCAGCACCGAGAGCATGCAGCGCGCGGACGCCCTCTACGACGTGGTGGTGGTGCTCGACTGGAACATCCGCACACGGGTGCGCGGGCTGGGCAGCGCGATCTTTCTCCATGTCGCGCGGGCCGGCTACCTGCCGACGGAAGGGTGTGTCGCCGTTTCCCGCCGCGACATGGATCGGCTGTCGGCGTTTCTTCGCCCCGGTGCCCGCCTCGTGGTGCGGCGTTAGGATTCACCGGGACAGGGGAACCCGGGGGGCGGCTCGCGCGTCCATACCGTTGGTGCACCCCATCGTTCCGACGCAAGGCATGCCGTCATGAAGCGCAGCGAGATCCAGTCCGAACCCACGGTCGAACCCTATGACGAGCCGACGGGCGGCTGGGGCTCGGTCAAGTCGCTCGCCACCAAGAGCCTTGCGGAAGGGCTCGCCGTCTCCACGATCTGGAACACGCTCTACAAGCAGAACAAGCCGGACGGCTTCGCCTGCGTCTCGTGTTCCTGGGCCAAGCCCGCCGACCACCACGCTTTCGAGTTCTGCGAGAACGGCGCCAAGGCGACGATCTGGGAGCAGACCAAGCGGCGCACGAACCGCGACTTCTTCGCCCGGCACAAGGTGTCGGAGCTTCTCGACTGGCCGGACCACGACCTCGAGAAGAACGGCCGGTTGACCAGCCCGATGCGCTACGACGCCTCGCTTGACCAGTATGTGCCCGTGTCCTGGGAGAGCGCGTTCGCCGAGATCGGGCGGGAACTGCAGGCGCTCGACCCGAAGTCGGTGATCTTCTACGCGTCCGGCCGCGCCTCGCTCGAGACGAGCTACATGTACCAGCTCTTCGCCCGGGTCTACGGCTCGCAGAACCTGCCCGACAGCTCCAACATGTGCCACGAATCGACCTCGGTCGGCCTTCCGCTCTCGATCGGCTCGCCGGTCGGCACGGTGGTCTACGAGGACTTCGAGCATTGCGACATGATGCTCTTCTTCGGCCACAACACGGGCACCAACGCGCCGCGCCTCCTGCATCCGCTGCAGGAGGCGCGCAAGCGCGGCGTTCCCGTCTTCACCTTCAATCCGGTGGAGGAGCGGGGGCTGATGCGCTTCAAGAACCCGCAGTCGCCCGCCGAGATGCTCTCGCCCGGCGAGGGCACCAAGATGTCGAGCGAGTATTTCCAGCTGAAGTGCGGCGGCGACATCGCGGCGATCACCGGCATCGCCAAGACCGTGTTCCAGCTCGACGACGAGGCGCAGGCGAAGGGCGCCGCGCGCGTTCTGGACGTCGCCTTCATCGCCGAGCACTGCCACGGCTTCGCCGACTTCGAGCGCTTCGTTCGGGAATCGACGTGGGAGGAGATCGAGCGGTGCTCGGGTCTCGGCCGGGCCGAGCTCGAGGAGGTCGGGCGCACCTATGCCCGCTCGAACGCCGTGATGGCGCATTACGGCATGGGCCTGACGCAGCACCGGCACGGCGTCGCCAACGTGCAGATGGTGGTGAACCTCCTTCTCATGCGCGGCAACATCGGCAAGCGCGGCGCCGGAATCTCGCCCATCCGCGGCCATTCCAACGTGCAGGGGCAGCGCACGGTCGGCATCACGGAGAAGCCCGAACTCGCCCCGCTCGACAAGTTCAAGGAATTCTACGGGTTCGAGCCGCCGCGCGAGAAGGGCAAGGCCACGGTGGAAGCCTGCGAGGGCATTCTCGACGGCTCGGTGAAGGCCTTCATCGGTCTCGGCGGCAACTTCTCGCGCGCCGTGCCGGAGACGGCGGCGATCGAGAAGGCGTGGCGCAACCTCCGGCTCCACGTCCAGATCTCGACCAAGCTGAACCGCAACCACCTCCTGCCGGGGGCGGTCACCTATATCCTGCCCTGCCTCGGGCGTATCGAGCGCGACCGGCAGGCCACCGGCGACCAGGTCGTCTCGATCGAGGATTCCACCGCCTGCATCCACGGCTCGAAGGGGTGGCGCCCGCCGGCAAGCCCCGAGCTTCTGTCGGAGCCGAAGATCGTGGCGGAACTCGCCAAGGCGACGGTGCCCGGCCGCTCCACCATTCCGTGGGATGCGTGGGTCGGCAACTATGCCCTGGTGCGCGACGAGATCGAGCGGGCCTACCCGCAGTATTTCAAGGACTTCAACAAGCGCTTCATGCAGCCCGGCGGTTTCCACCGGGACCTGCCGGCCTGCCGGCGCGAGTGGAAGACGGAAAACGGCAAGGCGAACTTCCACGTGCCGGAGGACGGGTTCGACACCAACCCCGACATCGACACGCGCGGCCCCGACGTCTTCACGCTGATGACGCTGCGCTCGAACGACCAGTTCAACACCACGATCTACGGCTACGACGATCGCCTGCGCGGCATCTCGGGATCGCGCATGGTGCTCCTCATGAACCGGGACGACATGGCGCGCCTCGGGCTGGAGGACCAGGATTTCGTGGATGTCGAGACCCATGCCGACGACGGCGTGGAGCGGCGCGTCGAGGGCCTGCGCGTCCACGCCTTCAAGCTGCCGAAGGGCGACGTCGGGGGCTATTATCCCGAGTTAAACCGCCTGATCCCGCTCTGGCACCATGCCAAGGACAGCCATGTGCCGGCGGCCAAATCGGTGCCGATCCGCGTGACGAAGGCGCAGGTCTCGGCGGTCGCGGCGGAGTGACCGGCTAGTCGCGCCAGGGCAGGGCGCCCGGCGCGCCGCGCCCGAGCCGATCGGCGAGGAGCGCGAGCAGACCGACCAGGAGCGTGGCGAGGACGGCGAGCGCGGCCGCCTCGCCGGAATTGCCTTCGTACTGCAGCGAGAACACGCTGACGCCGACCGTCTGCGTGCCGGCCGACCAGAGAAGCGCGGACACGGTGAGTTCGTTGAAGGCGGTGAGCGCGGCCAGCAGCATGCCGGCCGCCGTCGCCTTCAACCCGAGCGGCAGGGCGAGAAACGCGAGGCGGCGCGAGAGCCGCACGCCCGACACCCGCGCCGCATCGTCCAGCGCCGGATCGAGGCTTGCGAAGGATGCGTTGACCGGCGCCGTCACCAGCGGCAGGAACCGGGCGACATAGGCCAGAGCCAAGATCCAGGGCGTCGCGTAGAGCGACACGCCGAGAAGGGGCAGCGGCGGCAGGAACACCAGGATGAAGGCAAGGGCGAGCACCGTGCCCGGCACCACGAAGGGCGCGTCGGCAAGGATGTTCGCCGCGCGTGCCGTCCGGCTGCGGCGCACGGCCCCGAGATAGGCGAGGGGAACCGCGAGGCACCCGGCCGCGAGCGCCATGCCGAGAGACAGCGCGACGGAGTTGAACAGCGCGCGGCGCACGGCGGCGCTCGCAAGAACGCTGCGGAACTGTTCCAGCGTCGCGGTGTCCGGCGTCAGCGCGACGCCCAGCGCCGGCGTCAGGGCGCCGGCGACCAGCGCCAGCATGGGCAGAACGGCGAGGACCGTGACGCTCGCCCAGACCAGCGCGTCCGCCCACGGGCGCGGTCGGCGCTCGAAGAGCGTAGGTGCGCGGCCTCTCGTGCGCTCCACCGGCACCGCCAGCGCGCGCAGAAGCAGCGTGCGAAGGGCGAGGGCTCCCAGCGCCAGCACGACGAGGATCAGTCCGATCACCGCCACCTGCGGCAGAACGGCCGGGCCGAAGCCGTTGAGCCGCTGGTAGGCGAGGGTGGTGAGCGTCGAGAAGCGGCCGGGAATGCCGAGAAGCGCCGGAATGCCGAAATTGCCGACGGATGCGGCGAAGGCGAGCGCGGCGCTGCCGGCGATCGCCGGCAGGAGAAGCGGCAGGACGATGCGCCCGAGGATGCGCGGTCGCCGGACGCCCGCGATGCGTGCCGCCTCGACGAGATCGGCGGGCACGAGCGCGAGGCCCGCCCGCACGGCGAGGAACACAAGCGGCATCGCCTCGATGCCGAGCAGAAGCGCGACGCCGGGACCCGAATACAGGACGCGGCCCGAGCCGGGCAGGGCAAGGCCCGCCAGCTCGATCCAGGCGAGCGCCATGATCTGCGAGGGAACGAGGAGGGGCGACAGCAGGAGGAAGGTCGCGAGCGCCCGGCCTCGCACGTGGAGAAGGTCGAGAAGGAGGGCGAGCCCGGTGCCGATCGCGACCGCGATCGCCGTCGCGCCGGCGGATGCCGCCAGCGTGTTCCAGAAGGCGCGCTGGATCGCACGTGAGCCCCAGGCTTCCCAGAGGTTGCCGAGCGCCGACCCATCCTCGCCGGGGCCGAAGGCCAGCGACAGGAGACGCAGGAGCGGCCACGTGCCGACGAGGCAGACGACGAGGAGAAGCGCGCCGGCGAGAAGGGTTTCCGGACGGGGGATCCACGCGGCCGGGGACGGCCGCGTGGAGGATCGTGTGCGCGGCCGCGCTACCGTCTCAGCCACCGAAGAGGTCGGAAAACTGCATCTTGAGGTCGGCCTCGTCCTTCACCAGCGCCGCCGAGTCCGTCGGCAGCACGGTCAGCGTCTTCGGATCGGGGTAGCCGGCGGGCGGAGCCATGCCCTCGATCACCGGGAAATAGCCCTGCGCGACCGACTGCTCCTGCGCCGCCTTGCCGAGCTGCCAGTCGACGAAGGCCTTGGCGGCACCTTCGTTGTCGGTGCCCTTCAGGATCGCGACCGGCTGGGTGATGGTCGAGACGCCCTCCGTCGGGAATACGAAGGCGAGCGGCGAGCCCTTGGCCTTGGCGTTCATCGCCATGTAGTCGACGATCATGCCGTAGCTCTTCTCGCCGCGGGCCACCGCCTCCAGCACCGTGCCGTTGCCCTGGCCGGCGACGGCGCCGCCGTCCGCCAGCGCCTTGTAGTAGTCCCAGCCGAAGGCGGGGTCCTGCGTCATCGTGCCGACGTGCACCACGGCGGCGCCGGAATAGAGCGGGCTCGGCATGATCAGCTGCGAGGCGGCGTCGGCGGCCTTTAGGTCGTTCCACGAGGTCGGCGCGGTCTTCACCTTGTCGGTGTTGTAGACGATGCCGGTGGTGAGCAGCTTGGTGCCGAAATAGGTGCGGTCGGCATCGACGAGATTGGCGGGAATGTTCTCCACCGGCGCGTCGGCGTAGGGCAGGAGGCGGTCGGCGTCCTTCAGCTGCGTCATGGCGATCGTGTCGGCGATCAGCACCACGTCGGCGGGCGAGCCGCCGGCCGCGAACTCGGCCTGGAGCTTGGCCATCAGCTCGGTCGTGCCGGCGCGGAAGATCTCGACGGTGACCGCGGGATAGTCCTTGCGGAAGGCTTCCACCACGGCCGTCATCTGGTCGTTCGGCTGCGAGGTGTAGAGCGTGATCGCGCCGGACGCGTCCGCGGCAAGGGCCGAGCCCGAGAGGAGGAGGCCGGCGGCGAGGCCGGCGAGGCGGGAGACGAGGCGGCGCGACATCGGGCGATCCTTCATGATCAGGGAGAGTGGGCTCCCGCTAGCGCCCGAACATGACAGGCGCGTGAAACCGTTCCGAAGGCTCACGGCGAGCGCGCGATGACCCAGCCATCGGTCACGCGAACGCCGACCGGCGCGCCGGGACCGAGGGGCACGGGCCCCCCCACCTCGACATCGACCATGGAAGCGTCGCCAAGACCGACGTCGTGAAGGTAGGCGCCGCCTTCGAAACGGGAACCGTGCACGGTGCCGGGGAGCACGTCCCCGTCGGATGCGGCACCGGCGACCGTCAGGCCCTGGCGCCGGACGCAGAGCCAGCCGGGGCCGGGCGGCGCGTCGCCGGGCGCGAGGAGACGCCTGGACCCCCAGGACAGGCGCAGTCGATCGCCTTCGCGGCCGAGCACGTCCACCGGCAGGAGGCGGCCATCCCCGATGAAGCGCGCCACGGCCGGCGAGGCGGGCCGGCGCCAGAGGTCTTCGGGCGCGGCGCATTGCTGAAGGCGGCCGGCGTCGAGCACCGCGATCGTGGTGGCGAGCGCCAGCGCCTCGGCCTGGTCGTGGGTGACGAATACGAAGGTGGTGCGCGTCTCGGCATGGAGGCGGCGGAACTCGGCGGCGAGCCCGGCGCGCAGGGCCGGATCGAGATTGGCGAGCGGCTCGTCGAGAAGCAGGAGCTTCGGCCGCAGGGCGAGACTGCGGGCAAGGGCCACGCGCTGACGCTGGCCGCCGGACAGCTGGTGCGGGCGCGCTTCGGCGCGAGACCGGAGGCCGACCAGCGAGAGGGCCTCATCGGTGCGCCGGGCGATGTCGGCGGCGGCAAGTCCTTTGCCGTGAAGGGCGAAGGACACGTTGCCCGCGACGCTCATGTGCGGCCAGAGCGCATAGGACTGGAACACCATGCCGAGGCCGCGCTCCTCCGGCTCCACGAAGGTGCCGGGGCCGGCCACCACGCGATCGCCGATCGCGATGGTCCCGCCGTCGGGCCGCTCCAGGCCTGCGAGGAGCCGCAGCACGGTGGTCTTGCCGCACCCCGAGGGGCCGAGGAGAGCCAGGAAGGCGCCGTCCGCGACCTCGAGCGACAGGGCGTCCACCGCCCGCGTGCCGTTGAACGTCTTGTTCAAGCCCTCCAGCCGAAATCCCACCATGTCGCCGTCCCGTCCTATGAAGCGGCGGATTTAGAGAGCCGACGTGACGGTTGCGTGACGATCTGCCCCGCGGAACGCCTCGCGGAAGCGCTGCAGGGCGCGCTCGTCGTCACCCTCCGGCCAGGCTTCGAGGCCGACGACCCCGCGATAGCCCATGGCCTGCAGCGCCCGGGCGATGGCGGGGTAGGCGATCTCGCCGGTGCCGGGTTCATGGCGGCCGGGAACGTCGGCAACCTGGATCTCGCCGATCAGCGGCAGCGCCCGGCGGCAAAGCTCGATCAGGTTCCCCTCGCCGATCTGCGCATGGTAGAGGTCGAGGTTGAGACGCAGGGTCGGGCGGTCCACCGCCTCCACCAGCGCGATCGTATCAGCAGCCTTGGCGAACGGCACCCCGGGATGGTCCACGGCCTCGTTGAGGTTTTCGAGGACGAAGGTCACGCCCTGCCGCTCGCCGAGGTCGGCGATGCGCTTGAGCGTGTCCACCGCCTTGATCCACATCGGCCCGGTCACCGTCGCGGCCGGGACGACGGCCTGGCCCTGCCCGTCGAGACCGGTGCCATGGAGATTGAGGCGCGGGCAGCCGATCTCCTTGGCGATCGGGATCGACTGCGCGGCCGTGCGCAGGAGTTCGTCCGCGCCCTCGTCGTCGGCAAGGCGTCCGGTGACATAGCCGGTCATGGAGGAAAAGCTGGCGCCCGACGCGGCCAGCGCCCTGATGTCGTGGCGCGTCCAGTCCCAGATCTCGACGAGAAAGCCGCCTTGCGTCAGACGCGCGATCCGCTCGGACATGGGCAGGCCGGCGAAAAGCATCTCGGCGCAAGCGGCGAGCTGGAACGGCGATTCGGGCGTCTGGCTCATGGATGTCCTCCCCCAAGGTCCCACGAGCTTTAGGCGAGCTGCGTGGCGGCGTCGAGACGTCGGATCAGGCCCCCGGCCTCCAGCGCCAGACGGTGGTGGGCTTGACGTCGGCGTCCTCCAGCGCGCGGGTCACCGGCACCTCGTAGGTCGCGAGCCGCTCGACGCGAGCGGTGGGCAGGTAGGCGCGGCCGGGATCGCCGACGACGACCTCGATGCCGCCCGCCGCCAGTTCGTCGAACCAGGGCGCGAGGCGGGCGGCGAAGCCCTTGTCGTAGAAGACGTCGCCCGCCAGGAGGACGTCCGCATCGAGCGCCGCGCCGATCCGGTCCTCGCTCACGACCTCGAAGGCGACGCCGTTCTCGGCGGCGTTGAGCGTGGCGGCTTCGCGCGCGAACGGGTCGATGTCGAGCGCCGTGACGCAGGCCGCGCCTGCCTTGGCCGCGGCGATGGCGACGAGACCGGAGCCGGAGGCGAGGTCCACCACGCGCCGGCCGGCGACGAGGGCGGGATGATCGAGGACATGCCGGGCCAGTCCTTGGCCGCCCGCCCACGCGAAGGCCCAGAACGGCGGAGGCAGGCCGATCGCCTCCAGCTCCTCCTCGGTCTTCAGCCAAAGCTCGTGCGCTTCGTGGGCGAGACGCAGGACGATATCGGGCACGTGCGGCGGGCGCAGCGGCGCGGTGTTGGCGAGGACGAATGCGCGGCGGCGCTGGCGCTCGCTCATGCTTTCGCTTCACGCAAACGGGAACCGAAGCGCATGCGACCGGTTGAAGCAGGAGACCAATTCAAAGGACCAACGACGATGCTCAAGGGTGGCCTTCTCTGGCTGATCGGCATTCCGATCCCGATCATTCTTCTCCTCTGGGTCTTCGGCTTCCTGCATTAAGAAAGCCCCTCTGCGGCGGAACAAGGCTGATCCGAAATCAAGAAAGGCCGCGCTGGCGAGGCGCGGCCTTTCTCGTGGGGGAGGACGAGGGTCTCAGCCGTCCTTCAGGCGCTTGCTCTTCGCCTGCAACTCGTCGATCAGCTTGGACGCGTCACCCTTCGTGAGCGTGTCGTCGAACGGGTGGTCCGTCTCCTCGCACAGGGTCTTAAGGTAGGATCCTTGCGCCCCGGTCATCGGCTCGTCGCCCGTGGTCCAGTCGTCCGGGTCCTTCACCGTGTTCGAGTTGGCGGCGTCGGACTTGGGATTGGCGTCGGTCATGGAAAGCTCCGCGAAGTGTTCGTTCGCGAAACGTTCTGTCCGCTCTCAGGTTCCCGTCGCGGTCTTCCAGTCGAGCCCGCCCATCTCGCAGATCGTGCGGAACTGATCCTCGGTCACCGGCTGCACCGACAGGCGCGAATTGGTGACGAGCACCATGTCCTTCAGGCGCGGCTCGGCCTTGGCGGCATCGAGCGTCACCGGGTTCGGCATGTCCGTCACCGCGCGGATGTCGACGCATTCCCAGCGCGGGTCGTCACTGGTCGAATCGGGATGGGCGAGCCCTGAGACCTGCACCACGCCGACCACCGCCTTGCCCTCGTTGGAATGGTAGAAGAAGCCGCGCTCGCTCAAGGTCATGGCGCGCATGAAGTTGCGCGCCTGGTAGTTGCGCACGCCCGTCCACTCGGTGCCCGCCGCCCCGCAGGCCTTCTGCTGTTCGAAGGACCACTTGAACGGCTCGGACTTGAACAGCCAGAAGGCCATGGGCTCTCAGGCGCTCTCGGGGTTGTTGATCGTCCAGTTCCAGCGACGCACCGTCACGCCCGCGAAGAGCCCGGCCACGGCGTAGGGGTCCTTCGCGGCCAGCGCACGGGCCTCTTCCTCGCTCGCCGCCTCGACCACGAGGAGGCTGCCGGTCGGCTTGCCGTCCTCGCCGAGGAACGGCCCCGCGAACTTGAGGACGGACCCGAGCGCCTTCAGGTGCTCCAGATGGCTGGCGCGGGTGTCGGCGCGCAGGGTTCCCGCATCCGGGCGGTCGTCGCAGATCAAGGCGTAGAGCATCGGGGTCTCCTCCGGTAGATGGGGCCAGTGCCCCGTAGCAAATCGGGACAGGCGATCAAGCGGTTTCGAACTCGCGCTTGAGCGGGCGGGCGAGAAGCGCGGAAACCGCGCCCTCGACGGGCAGCGAGCCGTCGAGGATGCCGGCCACCGCCGCGATGATCGGCGCGTCGATGCCGCGCTCCGCTGCCAACCGCGCGGCGATGCCGGCCGAGAACACGCCCTCGGCAAGCTTCAGCGCGGCCAGGTTCTCGCCCCGTCCCAGCGCCAGACCATAGGAGAAGTTGCGCGACTGGGTGCCGGAGCAGGTGAGGACGAGGTCGCCGAGGCCCGACAGGCCCATCAGCGTGCGGGGGTCGGCGCCAAGCGCCTCGCCGAGGCGCGTCAGCTCCACGAAGCCGCGCGTCACGAGGGCTGCCTGGGCCGAGGCTCCGAGCCCGAGGCCGGCCGCGGCGCCGGCCGCGATGGCCAGTACGTTCTTCAGCGCGCCGCCCGCCTCGACGCCGAGGATGTCGGTGCCGGCATAGATCCGGAAGGCCGGACCCGACAGGCGTTGCGCCAGCGCGTCGGCGAGCGCGGCGTCGCGGGTGGCGAGCGTCACGGCCGTCGGCAGGCCGGCGGCGACGTCCGTGGCAAAGCTCGGGCCGGACAGAACGGCGACGGGATGGCCGGGGAGCTCGGCTTCCACCACGGCGGAAGCGAAGAGGCCGGTCTCGCGTTCGATGCCCTTGGAGCAGAGAACGAGCGTGGCGTCGGGGGACAGCGCGCGAGCGAGGGTCCGGCAGAGGGCGCGCAACGTCTGCGCCGGCGTGACGAGGAGGACGACAGCGGCGCCCGCCAGGGCGGAGGCCGGGTCGAGCATCGCCTCGATGTCGGGCGGCAAGGCGATGCCCGGAAGATAGGCGGGGTTCTCTCGGCGCGTGTTGATCGCGTCGGCGACAGTGGGATCACGCAGAAGGAGGCGCACCGGCTCGCTGCGCGCGGCGACCGCCGCCAGCGCCGTGCCCCATGCCCCGCCGCCGACCACGCAGACGCTCATGCCTTGGCTCCGCGCTTGCCGAAGCCGATCAGCGGCGCGGCGGTCTCGTCCAGCGGCCAGCGCGGACGCACCGGCGTGGCTGTGGCGTCGCGTTCACCCGCCTCCAGCCGCTCCAGCCCGGCATAGGCGATCATCGCCGCGTTGTCGGTGCACAGCGCATGCGGCGGCGAGACGAGGCGCACGCCGGTTCGCTCCGACAGTTCGGCCAGCGCCCGGCGAATCTCGCCGTTGGCCGCGACCCCGCCCGCGACGGCGAGCGCCGGATCGGGGTGGTCGGGGAAGCGGTCGCGGAACCTTGCGAGTGCCAGGGCCAGCCGGTCGGCGACGCTTTCGCTCGCCGCGCGCTGGAACGCGGCGCAGAGATCGGCGACGTCGCGCTCGCTCAAGGGCGCGTTGGCCTCGGCGGTCTGGCGAACGGCGGTCTTGAGGCCGGAAAAGGAGAAGTCGAGCCGCTTCTCGCCCCGCAGCGGACGGGGCAGGGGAAAGCGCCCGGGATCGCCGCCGGCCGCCATGCGCTCGACGCTGGGGCCGCCGGGGTGGGGCAGTTCGAGAAGTTTCGCGGTCTTGTCGAAGGCCTCGCCCAGCGCGTCGTCGATCGTGGTGCCCCAGCGCTCGTACCGGCCGAGACCCGCGACCAGCAGGATCTGGGTATGGCCACCGGACACGAGGAGCAGGAGGTAGGGATAGCCGAGCCCGTCCGTCAGCCGCGGCGTCAGGGCATGGCCTTCCAGATGGTTCACGCCGATGAAGGGCAGGCCGCGGGGCAAGGCGATGGCCTTGGCCGTCGTCGCTCCGACGATGAGCCCGCCGACGAGGCCCGGTCCGACGGTGGCGGCGACCGCTCCGATCGCCTCCAGCGTCACTCCGGCTTCCATCAGCGCGGCCCGGACGATCCCGCCGATCGCTTCGGCATGGGCGCGCGCGGCGATCTCCGGCACGACGCCGCCAAAGGCCGCGTGCTCGTCGGTCTGGCTGAGCACCACGTCCGACAGGATGCGGGCCCGGCCGGCGGCATCACGCGCGACGACGGCTGCCGCGGTCTCGTCGCAGCTCGTCTCGATACCGAGAACCAGAGGGCCGGAAGTGGGAAGGTCGGGCGCGGTCATGGGGCAGCACATAGACGGGCCGGCGTGCTTTCGCCACCGTCCGGGGACGACAAGGCTTTGATATGGCCCCCGGCCGCCGGCCTGTTGTAGGGAAGGGCCGCGCCGGCACCCTCAACGACGGCCGCCGCCGTATCGAAAGGCCTGCCCATGGACTCCCGACCCTTCCGCATCGGCACGCGCGGCAGCCGCCTCGCGCTCGCCCAGGCGCACGAGGTCCGCGCCCGGCTGATGGCGGCGCACGCGCTGCCGCAGGACGCCTTCGAGGTGGTCGTCATCTCGACCGCCGGCGACCGGATCCAGGACCGCGCCTTGTCGGAGGTCGGCGGCAAGGGCCTGTTCACCAAGGAGATCGAGGAAGCGCTCCTCGACGGGCGAATCGACGTCGCCGTGCATTCCTCCAAGGACATGGCGACCGCGGTGCCGCCGGCGCTGGCCCTCACCGCCTTTCTGCCGCGCGAAGACGTTCGCGACGTCTTCATCGGACGAAAGGTCCAAAGCATCGCGGAGCTTCCCCAAGGCGCGCGGGTCGGCTCGGCCTCGCTCCGCCGCCAGGCCCTCCTGAAGCGGATGCGCCCGGACCTCGACCTCGTGATCTTCCGGGGCAACGTGCAGACCCGGCTCCAGAAACTGGAGCGGGGCGAGGTGGAGGGTACGCTCCTGGCGCTCGCCGGCCTCAATCGCCTCCATGCGGCCGGCGTCGCCGGCGAGATTCTCGACGTCGAAGCCTTCCCGCCGGCGCCGGGGCAGGGCGCCATCTGTGTCGAGCAGCGGGAGGCGGATGCGAGCACGATGGAGATGGTCGCCCCGCTCGATCACCCCGAGACCCACCGAGCGCTGCTCGCCGAGCGGGCGTTCCTGGCCGTGCTCGACGGATCGTGCCGCACGCCGATCGCCGCGCATGCGCAGGCCGAGGGCGACGCCTTCCGCTTCCACGGCATGATCCTGACCCCCGACGGCGCGCGCATGCACGAGACGCGGCTGACGGTTTCCCAAGGCGACGCGACGCAGGCGGCGGCCGAGGCCGCGCGCCGGCTGGTCGCCGAAGCCGGGCCGGATTTCTTCGCCGGCTGGTTCGGCTGACGCCATGGCGCGGGTTCTCGTGCTGCGCGAGCCCGGGGACGCCGCGCGGACGGCCGCCATGCTGCGCCGGCGCGGGCACGAGCCGATGCTCTTGCCGTTGCAGGCGGTGCGCCCGCTCGATCCGCCGCTTGGCCGGGAACCCGTCGGGGGATTCCTCGCCACCAGCGCGCACGCCGCTCCCTGGCTCGCGCGCCATGCAGCCGCGACCAGGCGGCCGGTTCTGGCGGTCGGCGAACGCACGGCCGAAGCGCTGCGGGACGAGGGGGTGGCGGCTGTCGTCGCGGGGCCGGGCCGCGCGAAGGATCTCGTGCCGCTGGCCGCCTCGCTGGCCGATGGGCAGGCGCCTCTCGTCTATGCCGCGGGGCGGGTGCGACTGCCGGACCTCGAAGCCGGCCTCGATGCGGCCGGCGTTCCGTTTCGCACGCTGGAAGTCTACGAGATGATCGACCGGCGCCCGGCCGCCGACGAACTCGCCCGCCTCGTGGCGGGCGGCCCGCCCGACGCGGTGCTCGTCCTGTCGCGGCGACAGGCCGAACTGTTCGAGGATTGGGCGCCGCAAGGCGACGCCCTTCATCGCGCGGATCTGCGTTTTCTCTGCCTGTCGGAAGCGGTGGCGGCCTCGCTTCGGCCGGGGCGGCGGGCCGAATGGGGGGCGCGCCCGACGCTGAAGGATCTTCTCGCGCGGCTCGGATGACGCGGGCACGGAGCGGCGTTCTTCATCTCCCATGGTTCATGAACGCGTATGCGGCGCACAAACTCCGTTGCAGCTTGGCGAGGAGACGCTAAATCAGCATCGGCTTGCTGCCGCGAACGCAGCGCGCCGATCGGCCGTGCGCCGGAACCCAAAGGATGCGGCTCCGTTCGGAGCCGACGCGACTCGAGGAGCCCCGGATGGCCAATCGCCCGCGCCGCCCCAAGACTGGCGGCAGACCGGAAACCATCATCGACGGCGAGGCCGAGCGTCTCGAGGCGACCGGCGGTCCGGAGGATCTGGCGACCGCCACCGATGCGGAACGCTCCGCGGTCGAGCCGGGCTTCGCCTCCGACACGGTGGCGGGCACCGACGAGGCGGTGGTGAGCGGCGGTGCGTCGTCCGGCGATCGTCCGGTCGAAGATGCCGATGCCGTGGCGGAAACGACGGATGCCGGCGAGGCCGCGCGCGTGCATGAAGCCGTCGCCGGGCCGGCGCCCGAGGCGGGCGACAGCGTCGATCCGGCCGCGGGCGGCGTCCTGCCGGGCGGCGACGACCACGCGCCCGGTTCGCGAGGGACCGGCACCGACGCCCCGACCGACGAGGCACTGGCTGGCGAGGCACCGGCCGCCGAGTTCGCACGCGAGGAAGGGTTCGTGCCGGCGGACGCCGCCGCCGAGCCGACGCGCCGGCACCTCGGCGAGTTCGAGGACGACGAGACGGTTCATCCCCAGGCCGAGGCCGCGCGCACGCAGACCTCCGTGCCCGAGAACAGCCCCTATCACGCCGGCCATTCGGCCGAGCCGCGCGGCGGGGCCGGTTTCGGCTCGCTTCTGGGTGCCGGCGCGCTCGGCGCCGTGATCGCGCTGCTTCTGGGTGGCACGGCGCTCTACGGCGGCCTCATTCCGCCGCCCGGCCAGCAGCAGCCGGTGCAGACGCAGCAGTTCGCGCAGGCCGGCGACGTCCAGCAGCTTCGCAGCGATCTCGATCAGATCCGCGGCACGGTGGAACAGGTCCAGTCCGCGCAGGCCGCCGGCGGTGCCGGCACCGGCACCGTCTCCACCGCCGATTTCACCCAGCTCAGCGACCGGGTGAGCGCCAACGAGCAGGCGATCCAGAGCGGCGGCACCTCGACGGGAGATGCCGCCGCAGCCGCCGCGGCCGCAACGGAAGCCGCC
>NZ_BBWJ01000034.1 GCF_001463745.1 Aureimonas sp. AU22
GCGCCCGAGCGCGCCGCCCCGCGCCCGCCGGCGCCAAGCTTCCCACGCGCGACGCCGACGGCGCGCAGCGCAGAGCCCGGCGCGCCGCTTGGGGTGCCGGGTAGCCAGCCGCCGCACGGCGCCGCCTATCGCGCGCCCGAGGCACCTACCGAACCGCTGCGTGCCGAGCGCACGGCACCGCGTGCCGAGCCGCGATCGCCCGAGCCGTCTCGCCGCGACAGCCATCCTGCCGAAGACGAGGCTCCGCTTGTCGGCGTGGTCGGCCCGGCCGCCGAAACGCCCGCCTCCGCTCCCCCTTCCGCGCGCGAGCGTCGGCCGCAGGCCGATGCGACGACCGCCGGCGAGCCGCGCATCGGGCGCGGGGCGCTTCGACCGGCCAGCCCGGTGCCGGCGTCCGCCGACGCGCGAACGGGCACACCTTCGCCCGGCGCCATGCTGTCGGGCATCCCCGAGGCCGATCTTGCGGCGCCCCGCTATGCGCCCCGTCGCCAGGCCGCACGCAGCCGCCCGCCGCTTCTCGCGGGCGTGGCGGTGGTCGCGCTGATTGGACTCGGCGCACTCGGTTGGGTGTATCTCGACGACATCCGCTCGGTGGTGCTCGGGTCTCCGCAGACAGCTTCCGTACCTGCGGGCACCGCCCCCGGCCAGACCACCGACAGCGGGGAAGCCGCCGCGCCCGTCGGCGGCACGGCGCCCGAAACGGCGGCGCCGCCGAGCGGCGTCGTCACGGACACCGCACCCGCGACCCCTGCCACGACGCCGCCGGCGCCGGGCGGGCGTCAGTTCACGCAGCGCCTCTTGCCCGATGGTTCCGAGGTCGACGAAGGCCCGGGCGCCAGCGCACCCAACGCCTTCGAAGAAGGCACGAACGTCGCGACCGCCACCATATCGGCACCTCCGGAATCACCGCCGCCCACTGCGACGACCCCCGCCGAGACGCCGGCTGCGCCGAGCGCGACAACCGCACCGCAGGCGCCGGCCGGTGCACCAGCGGTGGCGTCCGGCACCGTGCCGGTCGGTCAGCGCGCCGTGTTCTACGAGGAGCGTTCGGCCGATCGCGAAGGCAGCCAGCAGAACGGCAACGTCGTCTGGAGCCTCGCCAGCGAGCCGCCCGCCGACGGTCAGGCGGCGGAACCGGCGATCCGCGCCGTCGTGGACGTGCCCGACACCAACCTGAAAATGACCCTGACGATCCGTCGCAACGCCGACACGACGCTGCCCGCCAGCCACGTGATCGAGATCATGTTCGACACCCCGGCCGGTTTCCCCGGCGGACAGATCGAAAACGTCCAGCGTCTGGCGCTGAAGCCGACCGAACAGGCGCGCGGCGAGCCCTTGATCGGTGTCGCCGGCAAAATCTCGGACGGGTTCTTCATCATCGCGCTGAACGACCTGCCGCAGGCCGTTCAAAGCAATCTCGCGCTGCTCGGCAGCCAGGAGTGGATCGACATCCCGATCGCCTACGCGTCCGGCCAGCGCGCGCTGATGTCGATCGAGAAGGGCATTCCGGGCGAGCGTGTGTTCCGCGAGGCGATCGAGGCCTGGAACGGGCGCACCTGAGCCGCCTTCCGCCTCTCCAGACGAAAGAAAGGCCGGTCTCGCGGGAGACCGGCCCTTCGTTGTTTCATAGCCCTGGACGGCCCGCCGTCAGGCGTGCGCGTCCTCGACGACGCGGAGCGAGCGGCGCGTGGCTTCGGCCGTGTCCTGCACGGCCTTCTGCACCTTCTCGAACGCGCGCACCTCGATCTGGCGCACTCGCTCTCGGCTGATGTCGAACTCGCCGGACAGGGCTTCCAGCGTCAGCGGGTCTTCCGCCAGCCGGCGCGCCTCGAAGATCCGACGCTCGCGGTCGTTGAGCACGTCCATCGCCCGGTGCAGCATGCCGCGGCGCTGCTGAAGCTCGTCCTGCTCGACGAGAACGTCCTCCTGGCTTTCCGACTGATCGACCAGCCAGTCCTGCCACTCGCCGGATTCGCCTTCGGTCGCACGGATCGGAGCGTTCAGCGACGCATCGCCCGACAGGCGGCGGTTCATCGACACGACCTCTTCCTCGGACACGCCGAGCGAGGTGGCGATCTGCTGCACCTGATCGGGCCGCAGGTCGCCCTCGTCGAGCGCCTGAATGCGGCTCTTCATCTTGCGCAGGTTGAAGAACAGGCGCTTCTGGTTGGCCGTGGTGCCCATCTTCACGAGGCTCCAGGACCGCAGGATGTATTCCTGGATCGAAGCCTTGATCCACCACATCGCATAGGTCGCCAGGCGGAAGCCGCGGTCGGCGTCGAAGCGCTTGACCGCCTGCATCAGCCCGACATTGCCCTCGGACACGACCTCGCCGATCGGCAGGCCGTAGCCGCGATAGCCCATCGCGATCTTCGCCACGAGGCGCAGATGGCTCGTCACCAGCTTGCCCGCCGCGTCGCGGTCGTCGTGCTCGGCATAACGCTTGGCCAGCATGTATTCTTCGTTCGGTTCCAGCATCGGGAAACGCCGGATCTCGTCGAGGTAGCGGCTCAGACCGCCTTCGCCCGACGCGATGCTGGGAAGATTGGCTCTCGCCATATGGAACCCTCCTTCTGCCCTGATCGCTCGTTTTTCCGAGCCGATCGGCTGCGGACGCCCTGAAGGCGCAGTCCGCCGAGCTTCGATATGGTGACTCTATGCCCGGATTACACGGCCCGACTGGGGCAAACGAAGGTTACATTTCGTTCACAGAAGGCACGCGTCGAAGCGTGCGGCCTCGTCGTGGTCGCGGGCGTCTCAGCCTTCCAAACGGGCGAGCGCTTCCAGAAGTTCCTGCATGTCGTCCGGCAACTCTGTCTCGAACTCCATCGGCTCTCCACTCACGGGATGCTCGAAGGCGAGGCGGAAAGCGTGAAGCGCCTGACGGGGAAAGGCCGCGACCACATCGCCCACTTCGCCGAGCTTCTTCGACTTGGTGCGGAAGTGCGCGCCGTAGACCTCGTCGCCGATCAAGGGATGGCCGATATGGCTCATGTGGACGCGGATCTGGTGGGTGCGTCCGGTTTCGAGGACGCAGGCGATCAGCGCGGCGTTGGCGCCTTCGGTGCCGAACCGCTCCAGCACCTCGAAATGCGTGACCGCATGGCGGGCGTCCGGCCGCCCGTCCTTGACGACCTGGCGTTTGGTGCGATCAGAATTGGACCGACCGAGAGAGGCTTCGACCGTGCCGACGGGGCGCGAGGGCACGCCCCAGACCACGGCTTGGTAGGCGCGCTCCATCTTGCCGTCCTGCCCGTGGGCCGCGAACTGCTTGGCGAGCGAGCGATGGGCGGCGTCGGACTTCGCCACGACCATGACGCCGCTCGTCTCCTTGTCGAGACGGTGGACGATGCCCGGCCGCTTCACCCCGCCGATGCCCGACAGCGTGTCGCCGCAATGGAAGAGGAGGGCGTTGACGAGCGTGCCGGTCCAGTTGCCGGGGCCGGGATGGACCACCAGCCCCGCCGGCTTGTCGAGGACCACGAGGTGTTCGTCCTCGTAGAGGATCGCGAGCGGGATGTCTTCGGCCACGGGTTCGGGCGCCTCGGGCTCGGGCACCGCGAGCCGCACCGTCTCGCCCGCCGCGACCTTGCGCTTGGGAAGGAGCACGGGCGTCTCGTCGACGCGCACCTGACCGTCCTCGATGAGGGACTGCAGGCGCGAGCGCGACAACTCGCCGCCGAGCGCGGTGGCCAGGAACTGGTCGAGCCGTCGTCCGGCTTCCTGCTCCGAGACGACGAACTCGCTTGCGTCCGTTTCGTCTCCCCCTGTACCAACGATCGACATCTGACACTCCAGCGGCGCGGGAAGAACGTGACGGGAAACCTAGACAACGACGGCGTACCGCCCGATCCGGCCTTCGAGAAGGTGCGGCGCAAAATGGTCCGCCTGCTGGGCGTTTCGATCGCCGTCCTGTTCGTCGGGCTTATCGCGGTTCTGAGTGCCGTTGTCTATCGCACCTCCGACGGCGAGGGCAGCCGTCGTGCCGGCGGCACGCTGCCCCCGGTGGCGATCGGTGCGGGCGCGCGAATCACAAACGCCACGCTGGACGGAGACCAGGCGCTTCTCACCGTGGAGCGGGCCGACGGGGGGCAGGACCTCCTGCTTCTCGACCTCGCCAGCGGCGCCGTGGCCTCGCGTTACCCGATCGCGGCGACGGATGCGGCGCCGGCCGCCGAAGGCGCGAACTGACCTGCAGAATCCGCTTGCCAATCCGGAAGGGGCCGACTATACACCCGATCACTGGTTCGCGCCCATCGTCTAGCGGTTAGGACGGCGCCCTCTCACGGCGCAAACAGGGGTTCGATTCCCCTTGGGCGTACCAGTTTTCTTCCTTCCGATATCTGGTTCGAACTTGCTGCCGGTTTTCTGCCGCGACCATCCCTTGCGTGCGGGCTCGGTTCGTCGGATCAGGCGGAGCGGGCGCCGTGTCCGCTGCGAGGAGAGGGCGGGACGGCATGGCGATGGAAGAGACGTGGGCGGGCTCTGGCGCCGTCATCGACATCACCGATCCCGACGACCAGCGCATCGCAGCCTTTCGCGACGTGCGTGAGCGCGACCTCACGCGGCACGGTCAGTTCATCGCTGAAGGGGCGGTGGTGCTCGATCAGATCCTCGCCTCGCACCGCTTCCGGCCGGTGGCGCTTCTGGTGCTGCGCGAGCGGTTGGCGGGTCTTGCGCCGCGCCTCGGCGCTCTGCCGCGGGAAACGCCGGTCTATCGTGCCGAGCGGGACGTCTTCGACCGGATCGCGGGCTTTCCCGTGCATCGCGGTGTCATGGCCCTTGCAGAACCCGTCTCACCGGCGGCCACGACCGATCTCGATGCGGCCTTGGCTGCGACGCTGGCGGCAAGCGGCAGCGTCGTCGTCGCCTGCGGCCTCTCCAACCACGACAACATGGGCGCGATCTTCCGCAACGCCGCGGCGTTCGGCGCCGGCGCCGTGATCCTCGACGAGCGCGCCTGCGACCCCCTCTATCGAAAGGCGATCCGGGTTTCGGTCGGAACGGTGTTCACCGTGCCCTTCGCGCGCTGGGGTGGCGCGGAAGCGATCGCGGAGCGTCTCGCCTCGCTCGGCTTCGAATGTCTGGCGCTGACGCCCGGTGCCACCGAGCCTCTTTGTTCGATTCGCGACAAGACCCCGCGCGCTCTGTTTCTCGGCGCCGAGGGGGCGGGGCTGAGCGAGGGCGTGATGGATCGCTGCCGGCCGGTGCGCATCGAGATGGCACCAGGGCTCGACAGCCTCAACGTCGCGACTTCCGCCGCGGTCGTCCTGCACCATTTGGGGTTTGCGCCGCAGCCTTGACCGGCGCCTCGTCCGCCTGAAGCCGGCGAACCCGGTCGGCGAGGAGCGGCTCGCCTCCTTGCGCGGGCGGCGCCTCGGCGATGATGCGGGCAAGCGAGGAATCCTTGCCCTCGACTTTGATGCGATCATGGATCACGCGCGCCGCAATGTCGCCGATGCGCTCGCGGATCTCGGCATGATCGGCATTCGTGGGTTTGGCCCCGCCCGTGCGCGCGATGGCCGCCCGCAAGCGGCTGCTGCCGGTCGATGGTGCCACGCCTTTGGCGTCGGTTGCGGGCGCCGATGCCGGGGGCGGCAGGGCGATCTCGTTGCCGGACTTCGAAGTCGGGGCGACCGCCACTGTCGTTGTTTGCCCAGCGGAGGAGGCAGCCGCGGTAGTAAATGATGCCGCTCCGGTGGTTTGCGCCCGGAGGGGGGCTGCGAGATCCGCAAGCCGCGCCTCCGCGCTGGCGAGGCGGAAGCGCTGTTCGTCGAAGCGTTCGCTGAGAGCTTGATGCTTGCTGGAGAGACCGGCCAGTTCCGCTTCGCGCCGATCCAGCCGCATGCCCAGGTCCTGGCGCGCCGCCAGAAGGACGTCACGCTCGGCGGTGAGCGCTTTGAGCTCCTCTTCGAGCCGACGGGTTCGGCCCGAGCCTTCCTCGATCTGCCGCGTCAGGTCGGCCTGACGGGCAAGAAGCTGGCCGTTCTCCAGGATCGCACGCCCGGCCTCGGCCCGCTCGCGAACGGCCTTCTCGTGCGCCGCGCGCTGATGCAGCGCGTCCTTGCGCATCTCGAAGGCGGCGCGTGCGCGGGCGGCGTCGATCTCGCCCTGCATCTCTCGCACGGATGTGGGGATCGATGCCTGGAACTCTCGCCGGGCGAGCCGTTGGGCGTTGCTCCAGAGGACGGGGGCGAAGACGAGGGCGACGAAACTGGCGACGAGGGCGCCGAGTGCGAAGACGAGCGCGGTTGCGATCATGGAACAGTCGACCTCGTGCCTGGCACCTGCCTATCGACCGGGCTTCCTCGGGGAGAGGCCCGGTCGCCAGCCCGCGAAGGCCGCATCCGATTGTCTTACGTCAATCCGGTGCGCCCTGCCTAGAGCATCGCAAGGCAGGGTCGGGGCGCCATTCCGGCGAGGATCGCCGCAGCATTCGCAGGCTGGCAACCCTGCCTCAGAACGGGTTCCAGGTCGCGTTCGGGGTCAGCTTGAGATAGCCGACATTGACGCCAAGCCGAGCGCCGAGGCCCGTGCGAATCGGGACGAGGGTGATGGCGTCGCGCTGCAGGAAGGTCATGCCGACGCCGCCGACCAGGTAGGCGCTGCCGCTCATGCCGATGAAGCGACCGTAGACGCCTTCGACGGACGGAAGGTTGTAGACCAGCATCATGGTGCGCGCGCCGTCGCCGCCGGCGTCGAAGCCGATGGATGGCCCCTGCCAGTAGATGCGATGCTCGCCCGCGTTCTTCGTGAAAAGCGTGCCCTCGCCGAAGCGCAAGCCGCCGATGAAGGCGCCGGAGCCCTCCTCGCCGAGGATGTAGCCGTTGGGAAGGCCGCGCTCCTGGAAGGCGCGTTCGATCACGGTGGCAAGCCCGCCCGCCGTCGCGCCGAAGAAGCGGTGCCCTTCGCCGACGATCTCTTCCATCGTGTAGCCGCCGCTCTGCGCCTGCGCGGCAGCCGGCATGGTCGTCAAGGCGAGGGTCGCCGGTAGCGCCGTGGCGGCGAGAGCGGCGAAGGCGAGGCGGCGGACCGACCGGGTCATGCGGTTCATCGGGAAATCCTTCCGAAAGCTCTGGCGACCCGCGCGCATCAGGCGACGGGGCGACGGTCTCCTCCACAACTTGCGCGCTCCATGGTTTCCGCTTTCCTAACGAGAGCCGCCTGCCGTTACGGCAGGTGTCGTTCGGATGCCACAGGCGACGGAAAGGACGACCGGGAGGCGCCTTGGCCTCGCGGCCGGGCGGGCCGGCGTGATAGGCCGGTCATGTCGCATTTTCATCGAATGTTAACCAGGACGGAACGCCGATGTCGAACCTGCCCGCCTTGTCCGCGCCGGATCTAGCGGCTCTCCTGGCCAGCCGCCTCTGCCACGACATCATCTCGCCCGTCGGCGCGATCCAGAGCGGGCTCGAGCTTCTGGACGACATGCCGGACGATCCGGAGTCAATGGCCCTGGTGCGCTCCTCCACGAAGAGCGCCGTCGCCAAGCTCCAGTTCGCGCGCATCGCCTATGGCGCGTCCGGCTCGTCCACTGCCCAGATCGACATGGGCGACGCCAAGTCGGTGGCCGAGGGCTGGATGTCCTTCGAGAAGGCCAACCTGCAGTGGACGGGCGAGCGTGCCTATGTTCCGAAGAACATCGCCAAGCTGGTGCTCAATCTCCTCGTCGTCGCCAACGCCTCCGTGCCGCGCGGGCGCGAGGTCGACGTGACGATCGAGCAGCTGGAGCCGGTCGCCCGCTTCACCATCGCCGCGCGCGGCAAGCCGCTGCGCGTGCCGGCGAAGTTCCGCGAGCTTCTGGCCGGCGAAGCGGTGCCGGAATCGATCGACGCCCATGCGATCCAGCCCTATTACGCGCTGCTGCTCGCCCGCGAGGCCGGCCTCTCCGTTCGCCTGGACCAAGGCGACGAGGAAGTGACCTTCCACGTCGAGCCCGCCGCCACGGCTGCGGAGCCGGAACAGTCGGTCGAAATCGACGGATCGCGTTGACGGATCGCTAGGCGTCTCCGTGAACCGCTCCCTAAAGATCGACTGCTAGGGTCTCTCCCATACGCCGGGCCTCGAGGTCCGGGTCGAGCGGGAGCCGTGCCATGACAACCTGCCTGGTGATCGACGAATCCAGCATCGTCGCCAAGGTCGCCGCCCGCATCCTGACGGGGATCGACCTGACGACGGTCGGCGCCGAGAGCGTGGCGGGGGCGGCGCGGCTCCTGGCCGAGCCCGGCGCTGCTGCTCCGGTACTGGTGCTGGTTTCGGCCTCTTTGCAGAACACCACGGTGGACGCGTCGGTTCGCGCCCTGCGGGCCGATCCGAGGACGGCTAAAGCCAAGATCCTCGTCTCCCTGGTGGAGTCCAATCTCGGCACCATGACCCGCGCCAAGCGCGCCGGCGCCGACGGCTTCATCTTCCGTCCCTTCGACCGCGCATCGCTGCTCGAATGGGTCGGTCCGTTCGTTCAGGCGGCCACGCCCGTCGCCGCATGACCCGGACGCGCCAAAGCCCGCCGTTCCCTTGAGGGGAGGCGGGCCTGGCGATGCGATGCTGTCGGCTGTCGGATCAGGCGGCGCGGGTGTCCGCTTCGGGCTCGCGGAGCACGTAGCCACGGCCCCAGACGGTCTCGATGTAGTTCTTGCCTTCGGTGGCGGTGGCCAGCTTCTTGCGCAGCTTGCAGATGAAGACGTCGATGATCTTCAACTCGGGCTCGTCCATGCCGCCATAGAGGTGGTTCAGGAACATTTCCTTGGTGAGCGTCGTGCCCTTGCGGAGCGAAAGCAGCTCCAGCATGGCGTATTCCTTGCCCGTCAGGTGGACCCGCTGTCCGTTGACCTCGACCGTCTTGGCGTCGAGGTTCACGGTGAGGTCGCCGGTGACGATGACCGACTGGGCATGGCCCTTCGAGCGGCGCACGATGGCGTGGATGCGGGCGACCAGCTCGTCCTTGTGGAAGGGCTTGGTCATGTAGTCGTCGGCGCCGAAACCGAGGCCGCGGACCTTGTCCTCGATGCCGGCCATGCCGGACAGGATCAGGATCGGGGTCTTGACCTTGGCAAGACGCAGCGTCCGCAGCACCTCGTAACCCGACATGTCGGGCAGGTTCAGGTCGAGAAGGATGATGTCGTAATCGTAAAGCTTCCCGAGATCCACGCCCTCTTCGCCGAGGTCCGTCGTGTAGACGTTGAAGCTCTCGGACTTCAGCATGAGTTCGATGCTCTGCGCGATCGCGCTGTCATCCTCAATCAAAAGAACGCGCATCAGTTAAATCCTCTGCATCAGCCCGGCCGGGGCGAGTCGTCCGACTAGGTTGGAGTTCGTCTTGGAGCTAGAACGCATCGTGCCCGTAAATGGTTAACAATGCCTTCCGCCCAAATCCTTTAATCAACCGAGTCTTTCGATCTGTGTTCGCATCGCGGCGAAGCTGTGTGGCATCGGTGACTGAAAACACGTTGCTCCCTCCCTTCGACTTGAACCTGATCGGTTTACCCTGCCTTAAATGATCCGTGGCTATGATTAACGGCGCGCGTAAACAGACGGTTAAGGTGTAGCCGCCGAGGCTTGCCTGAAGCCGCAGACGCTTCGCGAAACGGGGGTTCATGTTGAGAGCCTCTATGGAACACAGGAGATGAGGGCGTCATGGCCAAACGTGACAACCTGGTTCGGCTGGCGCGCTTCAAGGTTGCCGAGAAGCGCAGGCAAGCCGACCAGCTGCAGATGATGCTCAACGAGTTCGAGCGGATGGCCGGCGAGCTCGACGCCCAGATCGCCAGCGAAGAGAAGAAGTCCGGCATCACGGACCTCGCTCATTTCGCCTACCCGACCTTCGCAAAGGCCGCGCGCACCCGCCGCGACAACCTCACGAATTCGGCCGGCGATCTGCGCATCCAGATGAACGCCGCGCGAATCGCGCTGGAGGAAGCGGAGGCCGAACTGGTCAACGCCGAGAAGCTCGAGCAGCGCGATGCGGGGGAGGAGCGGCGGACCGCCGTGGCCTGACCCTCCAGGACAGCGGTACACCCCTATCGAAAGGGCCCGGCGCGAAAAATCGCCCGGGCCCTTTTTCGTGCGCCGAGTTTTCTGCCACGCGTCGCGAGCCCAAGAAAAAAGGCCGGCACCTTTCGGGCCGACCTCTCGTCATCTCGCCGCCGGGCGATCGATCAGTGAAAATCGATCTTCTTGCGGTATTCCTGCAGCTGCGTGGTGCGCAGGCCTGCAAGGCCATGGCTGTCGATAGAGGCCTGCCACGACAGAAACTCTTCGACGGTCAGGGTGTATCGCGAACAGGCTTCGTCGAGGCTGAGAAGCCCGCCGCGCACCGCCGCGACCACTTCCGCCTTGCGACGGATCACCCAACGCCTCGTGTTCGAGGGTGGCAGGTCGGCGATCGTCAGCGGACTCCCATCGGGTCCAATGACGTATTTCACTCTTGGTCTAACCTGATCGGTCATTGAACTCTCTACATTACGCAAAGACCTAATCGCCATGCCAAGCTAGACCAGCGGCTCTAAACATTCCGCTAAGCCGTTATTAGCAATTCGATAACAGGTTGAATCAAGCTTGGCCGCAGCCCAAGTTATGCTTGCGCCGGCGATCCGCCGCCGGAAACGCCGGGATTGCCGAAAGGTTGGCACGTCGGCGCGGCCGGATTAAAAGAGGCGCATACCTGCCGGATCGTCCGGCGCAGCCGAGTTTGCCTTCCATGCTGAACAGCCTCGACTTGCCGAAGGCGCCCGCCGACACGCGCGTCGTGGTCGCCATGTCGGGCGGCGTCGATTCGTCGGTCACCGCCGCCATCCTGAAGGCGGAGGGCTACGACGTCGTCGGAATCACGCTCCAGCTCTACGACGGCGGCGCTACCCCGAAGCGCGCGGGCGCCTGCTGCGCCGGGCAGGACATCGCCGACGCGCGTCGCACGGCCGAGATCGTCGGCATTCCGCACTACGTCCTCGACTACGAGGAGCGGTTCCGCGAGGCGGTCATCAACCCGTTCGCCGAAAGCTACCTGGCGGGCGAGACGCCGATCCCGTGCGTCGCCTGCAACCAGACGGTCAAGTTCCGCGACCTCCTGGCCACCGCGCGCGATCTCGGCGCCGACGCTCTGGCGACGGGGCATTACATCCTGTCTCGTCCCAACGGCGCGCATCGCAGCCTCTACCGCCCCGCCGACCTCGACCGCGACCAGAGCTACTTCCTGTATGCGACGACGCAGGAGCAGATCGACTTCCTGCGCTTTCCCCTCGGGCGGCTGACCAAGCCGGAGACGCGCGAGATCGCGGCCCGGCTTTCGCTCGGCGTCGCCTCCAAGCCCGACAGCCAGGACATCTGCTTCGTCGCCAAGGGCCGCTACAGCGACGTCATCTCGCGGCTGCGGCCCGAAGCCGGAGAGCCCGGGGAGATCGTGCATCTCGACGGCCGATCGCTCGGTCGCCACGAAGGCATCGTGCACTTCACCATCGGCCAGCGGCGTGGCCTTGGCATCGCCTCGGGCGAGCCGCTCTACGTCGTCGGCATCGATGCCGGCGCGAACCGCGTCACCGTCGGTCCCCGCTCGGCGCTGGAAACGCGACGCCTGGGGCTTCGCGCGGTCAACTGGCTGGGTTCCGCACCGATGCCGCGCCCAGGCGAGGACGGCATCGACCTTTTCGTCCGCATTCGCTCCACCCGCCCGCCCGCGCCCGCCCGCCTTTTCGGTGGGGCGGACGGCGTGCCGGTGGTGGAGCTTCTGACCGGCGAGGACGGCGTCTCGCCCGGCCAGGCCTGCGTCTTCTATGCCGGCGAAGGGGAGGGGGCGCAGGTACTCGGCGGCGGTGTGATCGCGCGCACCGAGCGGGCGCTGCCGGCGGTGGCGGCCGGCGAGAGCCTCGTCGCCTGACGCCTCAGGCCGTTTTGCGGGGCGAGGCGGCCTCCAGGATGCGCACGGTCTCGACCGCCTCGTCCGCGCCGGTGCGCGGGGCTTGGCGCGTGGCGACGCATTCGAGGAAATGGCGAAGCTCGCGATCCAGCGGCAGGCCGGGTTCGGTGTCGAGATAATCCGCATCCGCCGATTGGAAGGCGAAAGCCGCGCCGTCGCGCCAGACGCGATGCCCGTGGAAGGCGAGCTTCTGTCCCTCCGGGGCCAGATCGTCGAAGGTCAGCATGCCCTCGGTGCCGACCACCGAGAAGCGCCGGTCGCGGAACGGCGAGACGCGCGAGACGTGGATCTCCGCGCCGATGCCCGATGGGAATCGAAGGGCGATGTCGGCGACGTCGGTTTCGTCGCTGAGCACCGTGCGGCGGAGCGTTTCGATACCGGAGGGATGTTCGCCCGCGATCTGCAGTACGAGCGACAGGTCGTGCGGCGCGAGATCCCAGACCGCATCCATGCCGAGGAAGCGCCCGAGACCGAGGCGCGTCGAAATGATGTGCCGCACCGTTCCGACACGGCCCTCAGCGACGGCCGCGTCCAGACGCTCGAACACGGGGTGGAAGCGCAGGACGTGCCCGACCATCAGGATGCGGCCGGCCTCGCTCGCCGCCTCGGCGGTCAGCGCCGCGTCGGCCGGGTCGAGGCCGATCGGCTTCTCGATCAGGACGTCCTTGCCGGCGGCGAATGCGCGGCGCGCGGTCGGGCCATGCAGCGACGGCGGCAGGGCCAGCACCAGCGCATCGATCCCGGGATCGTCGAGAAGCGCGTCGAGGGTGACGGCCGGGACCGCGAAGCGCTCCGACAGGGCGGCGGCCTTCTGCGCGGATTGGTCTGACAGGGCGGCGAGCGCCCCGATCTCCTTCAGCGTGCGGACATGGTTCTGACCCCATTGTCCACAGCCGACGACGGCAACGCGCGGTGTCATGACAGCTCCATCGGCATTCTCTCAAGCGCGTTGCCTAGCTTCGCGAAGGGAGAGCCGCAAGGGCGGGGTCAGGCGCTGCGCGCCGAACGGTCGGCGGGCAGGCCCTTCATCCACTCGATCATATCGGCGGGCGGCATCGGCCGCGCGATGAGGTAGCCTTGCAGAGCATCGCAGCCCGCCGAACTCAGGAAGGCCATCTGCTCGTCGGTCTCGACGCCTTCGGCGACGCACGGCAGGTCCAGCGACCGGCACATGGCGATCACGGCGCCGAGCAGGTCGCGACGCGCCAACGCCTTCTCGCCGGACACGAAGCTGCGGTCGATCTTCACCCGGCCGATCGGCAGTTCCCGGAGATAGCTGAGGCTGGCGTGCCCGGTGCCGAAGTCGTCGATGGCGACCTGCGCGCCCATGGCGCTCAGCATGCCGAGCGCCTCGCGGGCGGCGCCGAAGTCGCGCAGCATCGCGGTTTCCGTCAGTTCGAAGACGATGCGCGAGGGCGCGACGCCGGACTGGCGAAGGGCCGATACGAGCGACAGGATCGTCCCGTGCGACGTCAGGTCGTGGGCCGACAGGTTGAAGCACACCGTGATGGAGGCCGGCAGGTCCTTCGCCGCCGCGAGCGTCAGTTCGAAGAGCTTGACCGTCAGTCGATGGACGATGCCCGTTCGTTCCGCGACGGGCACGAAGACGGCCGGGCTGACGGATCCGAGCGTCGGCGACGTCCAGCGTGCGAGCGCTTCCACCGCGGTGACGGCGTGCGTGCGCGTATCCACCACGGGCTGGAGATGGATCACGAATTCCCGGTCGAGATCGGCCGCTTGGAGCGCGGCCTCGATGGCGCGATCCGAGCGGACGGCCGCCTCGTGGGCCGCCGAGTAGAGCGTCGGCAATCCGCGGCGCGTGCTCTTCGATGTGTAAAGGGCATAGTCCGCCCGTTCGTAGAGCGCCGAAGCGCCGCCCGCCGATCCCTCGGTGGTCGCGATGCCGCAGGATGCGCCGATGGAGATCGTGACGTCGTCGGCGACATAGGGCGCCGACAGCCGCTGGCAGACACCGGTCATCAGAGCGATCGCCGTCTCGCCGTCGGCCTCGATCACGAACGCGAATTCATCGCCGCCCAGGCGTGCGACACCGCCGCGGTTGTCGAATTCCGACGCCAGCCGCGCGCCCACCTCGGCGAGGATCAGGTCGCCCACGATATGGCCGTAGGTGTCGTTGGCCGCCTTGAACCGATCGAGGTCGATGACGCCGAGCGAAAGCGGCCCGTTCGTCCCGCCGCACTCCTTCATCCGCCGTTCCAGGTCGGCGAAGAAGAGACGGCGGTTGGGCAGGCCGGTGAGCATGTCGGTATGCGCGAGGACCGTGACCTCGCGATTGAGCCGCACGGTCTCGCTTTGCGAGCGCACGAGCGTTGCGAAGGCGGAGAACCCGTTCATCAGGACCCGCATCACCACGAGCGTCACGAGAACGATGTTGAGCGCGATCGCCTTGTAGACGGTGCTCTCGAACACCAGCGTGTAGAACGCGAGGTAGGGGATCGTGGTGGCGACCGCGACCAGGATCGCGGCTTGCGGGAGATGGCTGAGGCAGAAGATGCACCCGATCACCGTGATCCCGACGAACATGGCCACATGCGCCCGCTCGTCCGGTCCGCCGTAGTCGGTGAGCTTCAGCGACCAAGTGATGTAGGCGACCGAGATGAGGCAGCCGAGCACGGTCGTGCGCCGCAGGATCGTCAGGATCGCGGCGTGGTCGAAACCCCTTCGATCGTAGCGGAGCCAGGCGACGGCACGAAAGATGCCAATGAGCGCCAGCGCGCCCGGCACCCAGATCGACATCCAGTCGGGGGCAACGCCGTGATGGGTGTAACCGAGCGCCAGCGCGTTGACGCCGAGAAGCGCATAGAGCAGGGGAACCTGCGACCGCAGCTCGAGGAACTGCTTCTCCGCCAGGTGAGGATCGACCGACGAGAGTGTCAGCCACTGTATCGCTCTGAGGAACATCGACCGCCCGGCGTCTTCCATGACGCGGCCGACGATAGAAAAGAGGTCTTAGGATTGTGTTCTGCGAGGCGATCGAAAACGCACAGCCACGACCCATGAAGCTCGGCAGCTTCCGGCGCCCCGATCATCCAGCCGAAAGAAGTTTGGTAGCAGTGGGCAGATTTGAACTGCCGACCTCCGGGTTATGAATCCGGCGCTCTCACCAACTGAGCTACACTGCCATGACGGATGGTCGGCCCTTGCCACATCCAAAGCGCCCGCCGTTGTTGAACGGCGAGTTCGGGGCGATATACGGACGCTTCGCCGCGCCTGTCAAGACGAGTCGCGTATGGGGTGCCGAGGGTTTGCGGGACGAGGGTGCATGCAGGGGCTGCCGGATGGTTTCTTCGATGCGGATGCGGTGACGCTCGCCCGGACACTGATCGGCGCGGAGCTCTTTTTCGCGGGTGCGGGCGGGCGGATCGTCGAGACGGAAGCCTACCGGGCCGACGATCCCGCCTCGCATTCGTTCCGCGGGATGACGCCGCGCAACCGCGCGATGTTCGGCCCCGTCGGCTGCGCCTACGTCTACCGGTCCTATGGAATGCACTGGTGCCTCAACGTCGTCTGCCACGCCGTTGAACCCGGCAGCGCCGTGCTCGTGCGCGCGCTGGAGCCGCTGGAGGGGCTGGACGCCATGGCGACGCGGCGCGGCACGTCGGATCCGCGGCTGCTCTGCTCCGGCCCGGGACGACTGACCCAGGCGCTCGGCATCGACGGGGGGCAGGACGGCCTCGCCCTCGACAAGCCACCCTTCGCCCTGCGTCCCGCGAGCGGACCTGTCGAGGTGTCGGCCGGGCCGCGGATCGGCATCAGCAAGGCGGTCGACATGCCCTGGCGCTTCGGTCTCGCAGGCTCCCGCTTCCTCAGTCGACCCATGCGCGCCGTGTCCTCCTGAGGGCCGCATGCCGGCACCGAAACCGGCGGAAACGATGCGTTCGCGCGTTCGGCATGGACGCTGCGGGCGGCGCCCTGTAACCCGGAGGGAAGCCACCGCAGCCAGCGACCAGCGAGTCTCCATGTCGACGCTAACCAGCGCTTCCTACCCCAGAAAGGCGGCCCTTCTGGGCGTTTGCTTCATGCTGCTCGGCTGCTTCATGTTCTCCGTCAACGACGCGATGGGCAAGTGGCTGGTCGGCACCTATTCGGTTGGCCAGGTTCTCCTGTTGCGCAGCGTTTCGGCACTCCTGCTCCTGGCTCCCTTCGTCCTTCGCGCCCGGCCGGGCAGCATCGTGCGGCCGGCGCGGCCAGGGCTTCATGTCCTGCGCGCCGCCGGTTCGGCAATGGAGACCGGCTTCTTCTACTGGGCGCTGAGCTATCTGCCGCTCGCCAACGTCATGACCTTCTATCTCGCCGGCCCGATCTACGTGACGGCGCTCTCGGCGCTGATCCTGAAGGAGCGGGTCGGCTGGGTACGCTGGAGCGCGGTGCTGATCGGTTTCGGCGGCGTCTTGATCGCGCTGGGGCCGGATCTCGCCAGCGCCGGCTGGCCCGCGCTGATCGCGGTGGCCGGGAGCTTCTGCTACGCGCTCCTGATGATCACGACGCGCATCCTGGCCGGCGCTGGGGAAACGACGCTGATCACCTGGCAGACGGTCGCGGCGCTCATGTTCGGGGCTCTTCTGGCGCCGATGCAGTGGGTGACGCCGTCCGCCTTCGACCTCGGCTTCCTGTTCCTGTTGGGCATCGTCGCGATGGCCGCGCACTCCGCGGTGAACCGTTCGCTTCTCCTGGCGCCGGCCTCGACCGTGGTGCCCTACCAGTACACGCTGATCGTCTGGGCGCTCCTGTTCGGCGCCGTGTTCTTCGACGAGACCCCGCGCGTCTCGATGCTGGTCGGCGCTGCGATCATCACGGCATCCGGGGTCTTCATCTTCCTGCGCGAGCAACGGTTGAAGGCCGGTGTGACCGCGGAAGGCGCGGCGGGCATGGTCGGCGCGCCCGACGACGTCCAGGTGCCGCGCGCGAAGGACTGACGCGCAAACGAAACCGCCGACCCGCGTGAGCGGGCCGGCGGTGGGGGCGGAGACGGAACCGGGCAGGCGATCCCGTCCCCGCATTCGGTCTCCGGCGGCAGAACGTCAGTGCCGAGGACCGAACGGGCGGATCAGTTGAAGCGGAACGAGGCCTTGGCCCAGACCGTGTGGAAGTCGAAGTCGTCGTCGGACTTCGTCGTCAGCGTCGACCCGTCGGCGAGCGGGATCACCAGTTCGGAATCGGTCGATCCGAGGTCGGTGTACAGGTACTCGAGCCCGAGGATCAGGTTGTCGGTCACCGCGTAATCGGTGCCGGCGCCCACGGCGTATCCGACGCGCGTGTCGTCGTCGCTGGCCGCCAGGCCGAATGGCGTGTTGACGATCGTGGTCTCGACGTTGCCGAAGGCGACGCCGCCCGTGCCGTAGACGAGGAAGCGGTCGAGGCCGACGCCGCCCTTGAGGCGCACGGTGGCGAGGTAGTCGAGCTCGCGCGACGCCCCGATCGTGTCCACGCCGTTGGTGATGCCCGCGCTCTTGGTGATGTCGACATAGGACAGGTCGCCGACGACGCCGAGCACGAAGGCCTGCCCGCCGAGCGCATCGCCGAGCGCGAAGTTGTAGCCCACGTGGCCGCCGCCGGCGAAGCTGTCGTCGTCCTCGGAGTAGGAGCGATGGTTGGCGCCGAAATCGTAGGCGTAGGTCTGGGCTGGCCGGCCGGGCGTCGGGGCGACGGCGGGCGAGCCGGCGGTCGCGGGCGTATCCGGGGTTGCCGGGACCGCCGGGGTGCCGGGGGTCGCTGGCACGGCCGGAGTGCCGGGCGTTCCGGGCTGGGCTGGTGTCACAATAGTCTGGAACTGGCCCGCCGCGGCAAGGGCGCCCACGCCGCCAACGGCCGCATAGGCGGCGGAGAGCTCTTCCGCGGTCAGGATGCCGTCCGTGCCATCGGGATATTCGACGGCGCAACTACCGGCCGCGATGCCCCCGACGGCCGCGCCCGTGCAGGAATATTCCAGGGTTCCGAACACGGCAGGCGTGCCAGGGGTACCTGGCGTTCCCGGCGAACCAGGGGTGCCGGGGATGGCGGGGCTGCCGGGGCTGCCGGGAATGAACGGGGTGGGTGGCAGCGCTTCGCGCCCGGGCGATGCAGCGATGCCGGGGACGAAGACGAAGCTCGACGGCATGTTCGACGAGCCGCCGTTGAAGGAGCCACCTGCCTGACCGCCGACATAGAGACCGGTCCAGGAGAAGGCCGGAGCGAGAACGGCGACCGGAGGGGGCTCCGGCGGATAGTCGACGATGTCGGCCGCGAAGGCCGGACCGGCGATCGCGCTGGCCGTCAGCGCGAGGAGGAGTTTCTTCATGACATCAGCTCCAGTCGTTTGGTTGTGTCCGACGTCATTGATGGTCCGCCGGTATCTTGGGTCCTGAGGGTGTCGAGGCCGCACCGACCCATCCGCCGGCGCGGGCCGGAGGTGGCGGCACATGGGATCGGAGGTCGGGAGGCGGAGCGGCGCACCGCCTCCCGGGACTTGGATCGCCTTAGTTCGGCAGGTCGGCCGTGATGGCCTGATTGAAGGCCGATCCGTCGAAGCCCATCGAGATCGTGCCGGTGTTCAGGGCACCGACGACGGTCGTCGACACGCCGGCGAGATCCATGCTGTTGGCAATCGCCGCGACGTTGCCGGTGATTTCGCCCACGTTGTAGGCGAGGTTGCTGGCATAGAGGTCGGTGAGCGGGCCGTTGGTCAGCGCCTCCGTGGCCGCGGTCACCGTCGTGGACGGGCCTTCGAGCGTCAGAGAGGTGAGCTGCGAGGCCGTCGCGGACGATGCCGTGTTCGACGTGTTGGCGGCGGCGGAAGTCGCCGAGCCGACCGAGGTGCTCAGGCTGCCCGTGGCGGCGGTGGTGGAGTTGCTGGCGCGCAAGGCGGTCGACGAAACCGCCGATGCGACGTCGCCCGTGTTCAGGGCGCCGACGACCGTGGTGGCGATCTCGGCGGAGCTGGCGATCTCACCGATGGTGCGGACCGCCGTCGACGTCGCGCCGAGGTCCAGGCCGAGTTCCAGTTCAGCGCCCGCGGCGATCGACAGGGCTGGAGGAGCGAGGGTCAGGCCGCCGCCGGCTGCAGCCTCGAGATTGATGTTCAGGGTCGGCGCGTCGATGTTCGCGAGGGTCTCGGCGCCGGTCTGGCCGAGAACGATGCCGCCGTTGATCGTGCCGACGTTGACGGCCTGGTTCGCCCAGTTGCCGTTGGCGAAGGTGCCCTGAAGGCCGATCAGGTTGGCGCCGATCGCGTCGGAGAGCGACTGGGCCTGGGCACCGCCGACCGTGGCGAGGCCCATGACGAACGCCGAGGCGCCGATTGCGAGTAGGGTCTTCATTTGATAGCTCCAGCTTGTTGCCCGAGATCGTCCGGCTCCCTGTCGGTCGTCTCGATGATTGGACAGGGTTTTTCGAGAGCCTGTCTCTCGGCGGGACGATTGCAGCGTCCCGTCGAATTCCTCATTGCGTCAGGATGGCCTGCGCCTTGGCCTGCGCGCTCGTGTCCTCGCCGCTGCCGTTGCTGCCTGCGAAGTTTCCGCTGGCGCCGGCATAGGGCTTCTCCTTCTGCGCTGCGGCCGGCGTTGCGGGCGCAGCAGCCTGTGGCTGAGGCATCCTCGCGGCGGCACCGGCCGAGGGAATGGGACCTGCGACACCCGGAGGCAGAGCGCCCACCGCCTTCGCGGCGGCCTTCGACGTCGCCAGCGCCTTCACGGCTTCGGCCGTCTTGGTGTGGTCGACATAGCCGTGCCCGCGATCGACGTACTCGCGGCAATCGGCGAAATTGTTCGCGTTCATCACCTGCGTCAGCAGTTCGAACGTCGAGAGGTTGAGCATCTGACGCAGCGCGAAGTGGATGGCCTCGCGTTCGCGGCCGCCGAAATCGATGCTGGTCAGCTGATCTCCGATGAACCGGCCGACCCCGATCCCCGCCTCGGACGAGAAGATCTGCTTCTGGAGCGGCACGTTGGCGACGATCAGCCCGCTGTTGGCGTCCGTCATCGCCAGATCGAGACCGATCAGAATGCGGTTCTGACGGTACTTCACGCCGACGCCGCCGACCTCGACTTCCGCTCCGCTCCCGGGGATGAAATCCAGCGAATTGATCGACCCGGTGATGTAGAAGTTCGACGGGATCTGGCGCGAGGTGTCGCGGATCCGCCATTCGGCTTCCGTGGTCATCACGCGGGGGTCGCGCCGGTTCACCACCGTCGCACCCGCCTTGAACAGCGCCGACTGGATCATGTCGCCGGCGCCCTGCGTGACGAACTTGCCGACGCCGCCGTCGGTGAAGCTTTCCTTGCCGGTCTGGTCGAGGACCGCGCCGACCGAGAACACAAGGTTCCGCGCGATCCGCCCGTTCAGACAGGTCAGCGCCTTGTCGAACGGTGTGACGATGTCGCTGATCGGCGGCCCCTGAACGAGCTTCGCGTTGCTGGTGGAGCCCGCGACACCGGGTGCCCCGGCGCAGCCCGACAGAAGGGCGAGGCAGAGAAGCGACGAGACGAGCGAGCGACGCATCAGGGGACTCAGTTACACGTCGGGGACGTGTTGAAAGGCTGGCTGTCGATGGAAACGCGCCCATCCTGACAGCCGCTCGAAACCGCCTGATTGTCGGTGGCGACGGATATGTTTCCGCGACCGGAGATGTCGATATTGTTGGTCGACGTGTTGACGGCGCCGATCGCCGTCGTCTGCTGACCGATTTCGTTGGTTTCCGAGTTGGTCTGCGTCTCGATCCGGTCGCCGTACTGGATGTGGTTCGTCGATGTGATCTGTGTCTTGCCCAGCGACTCGTAGTATCCCGACTCTTCCTTCTTGATGAGGTCGGAGCGAAGGAGCCGAAGGTTCCTGTCGGCCGTCGAGGAAAAGCTGAAGTTCCCGTTCCAGTCGGAAGAAGGGCTGACAGTACTTTGCGCAGCTGCAGGCGGCGAGGCGGACGCAAGAAGAACGACGATGCACCAGAGCTTGTGTCGTGCCCGGATCGACATGGATGTCTCGTCCCTTCTCTGGCCGAGCGCGTTCGACTTCCCGGATAGCGTTCCGGCAAGGTGATCGACACACTCGATTTTCGGGGAAGATCTGTCGCCAGACCTGCCGTTTCCTCAACGGGAGGTAGCCACAGAGAAGGCGTCGCATGCAACTATAAAGTGCATACGGTGGTGTTCCTGCAACCACTGTGTGGCAGTGGAGGCACAACCATGGCGCGAGTGCGACACGGAAGCACTGGCCGACGGCGATGCGATCGGCACGCGACACTATCCGCGGGAACTCCCCCTGCCGCTAGTGCTCATAGAATTGGGCTTTCACGAAGGAGAGCCCGGTCATGTCGCAGTCGCCCCGCCTGTCCCTGCCGCTGCTGATGCCTCAGCAGGCCCAGCGCCACCTGACGTTGAACGACGCCTTCCGTCTCCTGGATGTGCTGGTTCAGACCGCGGTCGTTTCGGCGACCCGGACGGACGAGCCGGACGCGGTGTCCGAAGGAATGCTCTTCATCCTGCCGGCCGGGGCGAGCGGTGCCCGCTGGGGCGACATGGCGGCAGGCTCGCTCGCCCTGTTCGAGAACGGTGGCTTCGTGGAAATCCGCCCGGTCGCGGGTCAGATCGCCTATGTCGCCGATCAGGGGGCGCTGGTCGTCTTCGACGGCACGGCTTGGGGAGGCGGGCCGCTCTCGCGCGACGAGTGGCCGGCGATCGGCATCAATGCCGAAGCGTCCGAGGCGAACCGGCTGACCGTCGCGGCCGATTCCGAACTCCTGACCTTCGACGCGCGCACGCCGGGATCGGGGGATGCCCGCAAGGTCGTCAACAAGCAGTCGCCGGCACATGTCGCCTCCGTCCTGTTCCAGTCCGGCTTCGCGGGGCTGGCCGAGATCGGGCTGGTCGGGGACGATGGCTTCGCCGTCCGCGTTTCGACGGACGGCGCCTTGTTCCGGCCCGCGATGAAGGCCGACCCGGCATCCGGGCATGTTTCGGTGGCTCAGGATGCCGCACCGGTCTGTGCCCTCGATGTGGGTGGCGCCGTGCGCGTCGCTTCCTATCTGAAGTCGGCGCTGCCACCGGCCGGAGCCGGGGCGGGCCAGATCGTCCTCGTGGCGAACGAGGCGGGCGGCGCGGTGCTGGCCTTCAGCGACGGCGCCAGCTGGAGACGGGTGACGGATCGCGCCATTGTGAGCTGAAGCGCGCGATGGCGGCTCGCCCGTCAGCTTGGCGCCGGGCATGGCATGGCACAGCCTCGGGCTGGCGAGCATCGAATCGCCGCGGTGCGTGCTTTGGAGACGGATGATCATGTCGGTTTGGGCGATCGGATTGATGACCGGAACGGTGCTCGACGGCAATGTCGACATCGCCATGCTCTGCACGGACGGCGAGACGATCCACGAGTTCGGACCGACGCTGCTGGCGCCTTACCCGAAGGACATTCGGCCCCTCCTGAAGGAAACGCTGGCGGCCGCGTCGCGCTGGAACTTCGAGGGACACGAACCGGTCATCTTCGATACCGCCGAGGAAGCGCTGACGATCGCCCAGTCGGACGCGGTGCAGGCATTTCTCGAAGACGAGGGATTGCCGAACGTCGATTGCGGCGTGATCGGCTTCCACGGACAGACCGTCCTGCATCGTGCGCCGACGGCCGAGCGCTTCGGTGACACGCGCCAGCTCGGCGACGGCGAGGAAATGGCGCGTCGCCTCGGCATCACCGTGGTCTACGATTTCCGGAGCCGCGACGTGGCCTTCGGCGGCCAGGGCGCACCGTTGGCGCCGATCTATCACAAGGCGCTGCTGGCTCGGATCGGGGCCGGCGAGGACACTGCCTTCCTCAATCTCGGCGGCGTCGCCAACATCACCTGGGTGTCGGCGGACGGCGAGATGCACGCCTTCGACACGGGACCCGCCAACGCACCGCTCAACGACTGGGTCCATTCCCACACGAAGCGCGAAATGGATCGCGACGGGCTTCTGGCCGCGGCCGGCCATGTGGACGAGGCGCGGCTCGCCGCGCTCCTCGAGCATCCCTATCTCGGCGCTCCTTATCCGAAGTCGCTCGACCGCAACGACTTCACGGCGCACATGGCCGACGGCCTGTCGCTGGAGGACGGAGCGGCGCTCCTGACCGCCTTCACGGCCGGCGCCGTCGGGCGGGCGCTGGACCTCCTGCCCGTGCGCCCGACACGGCTGGTCGTCGGCGGCGGCGGACGGCGCAACCCGGTGCTGATGCGCGAGATTACCAGACGGGCGGGCGCCGAGGCCGTGGACTGCGACGCGCTCGGCCTGCGCGGCGATGCCGTCGAGGCCGAGTGCTTCGCGTTTCTCGCCGTGCGCGTCCTGCGCGGGCTGCCCATCAGCTTTCCCTCGACGACGGGTGCGCCGAAGCCGCTGACGGGCGGACGAATCGCCCGGCCGATCGGGATTGCGACGACCTGACGCCGGAAAAGAGCGGCGACGTTCCTTTCCGCGCATCCAAGCCGCTCCAACTGCGTTCCCGAATTGGAAACGTTACAGAGAGCGGAACCCCATGCGACTCAAGGTCAACGGATCGGAGTACGATCTCGACGTGGACATCCGCACGTCGCTGCTCGATGCCCTGCGCGATCACCTCGCACTGACTGGATCCAAGAAAGGCTGCGACCACGGCCAGTGCGGTGCCTGCACGGTGCTGATCGACGGTCGCCGCGTGAACTCGTGCCTGACGCTCGCGGTGATGCACGAGGGTGACGAGATCACCACGATCGAGGGCCTCGGCGCCCCCGGCCACCTGCATCCGATGCAGGAGAGCTTCCTCCACCACGACGGTTACCAGTGCGGCTACTGCACGCCGGGCCAGATCGTCTCGGCCGTCGGCATGCTCGGCGAGGCGCGTGACAACTGGCCGAGCCATGCGTCGGAAACTCTGGATGGCAAGGTGGAGCTGACCGACGCCGAGATTTCCGAGCGCATGAGCGGCAATCTCTGCCGCTGCTCGGCCTATCCCAACATCGTGGACGCGATCCGCGACGCCAGCGGAAAGGGCGCGGCATGAAGACCTTCGATTATCAGCGCGCGTCCAGCGCGACCGAGGCTGCCGCCGTCGCCGCCGATGCCGCGACCAAGTTCATCGCGGGCGGCACCAACCTTCTCGACCTCATGAAGCTTCAGGTCGAGACGCCGAGCCGCCTGGTGGACATCACCCGTCTGCCGCTCAAGAGCATCGAAGCGGACGGGGAGGGGCTGCGGATCGGCGCGCTCGTCTCGAACAGCGACCTTGCCGCCGACGAGCGCATCCGGCGCGACTACGCGGTGCTCGCCCGCGCGCTCCTGTCGGGTGCGTCCGGCCAGCTGCGCAACAAGGCGACGACCGGCGGCAACCTCCTGCAGCGCACCCGCTGCGGCTATTTCTACGAGACCAGCGCTCGCTGCAACAAGCGCGAGCCAGGCTCCGGCTGCGACGGGCGGGGCGGCTTCAACCGCATCCTCGCCATTCTCGGCACGTCCGAGCACTGCATCGCGACGCACCCGTCCGACATGGCGGTGGCGATGCGCGCGCTCGACGCCGAGGTGCTCACGCTCAAGGCCGACGGAACCGAGCGGACCATTCCGATCGAGGAACTGCACCGCCTGCCCGGGGACACGCCTCATATCGAGACGATCCTCGAGCCAGGTGAACTCATCACCGCGGTTCGCCTGCCCAAGCCTCTCGCCGGGCGCCACCTGTATCGAAAGGTGCGCGACCGCGCGTCCTACGCCTTCGCGCTCTTTTCCGTCGCAGCCGTGGTGCGGATGGAGGAGGAGCGCATGGCCGACGTGCGCCTTGCCTTCGGCGGCATCGGCACCGTGCCGTGGCGCTCCAGGGGCGTCGAGGAGGTTCTGATCGGCGAAGCGCCGGGCGAGGTCGTCTTCTCGCGCGCGGCGGACCTCCTCCTGTCGGATGCCAAGGGCTACGGCGACAACGACTTCAAGATCGATCTGGTGCGCCGGACGCTTCCGGCCGTGCTCGCCGAAGCGGCGCAGGGAGGCGCATGATGGATACGACCCACAGCTTCAAGCAGGACGAGCCGATCGGCGAGACCCGCCTCGACCGCGCCGTGCAGAACGTGATCGGCAAGGGCGTCGACCGGTTCGAGGGACCGCTCAAGGTCTCGGGCCGCGCGCCCTATGCCTATGAGAATCTGCCCGGCGAGAAGGTGGCCTACGGCTACATGGTGCTGTCCACCATCGGCTCGGGCAAGGTGAAGCGGATCGACACGATGCGGGCACGCTCGTCGGCCGGCGTCCTCACCGTGGTCGTGGACAAGCGATCCCCGCGCGCGGCTGCCGATCCCAACGATCCGGCGCCCAAGCCCGCGGCGGGCGAGGTGACACATTACGGCCAGCCGCTCTGCCTCGTGGTCGCCGAGAGCTTCGAGGCGGCGCGCGACGCGGCCAAGCTCGTGGACATCGAATACGAGACGTCCGAGGGCCGCTACGACCCGGTAGCGCTGCAAGGCGAGGCACACTATCCGCCGGACGGCGCGACGCCGACGAAGTCGGAGAAGGGCGATTTCGAGGCCGCCTTCCGCAAGGCGGACGTGACGCTGGACGCGACCTACACCACCCCGAGCCAGAGCCATTCGGCGATGGAGCCGCATGCCGCCGTTGCCCATTGGGACGGCGACAAGCTCAAGCTCTACGGCTGCTACCAGCTCGTTTCCACGAATGTCGGTCAGCTCGCCAAGGCGCTCGGCATTTCGAAGTCCAAGGTCGAGATCGTCGCGCCCTATATCGGCGGCGGCTTCGGCGGCAAGCTCGGCATCGGACCGGAATCGGTCTTCGCCGCCATGGCGGCGCAGGAAACCGGCCGTCCGGTGAAGATCGCGCTGACGCGCCAGCAGGTGTTTCAGACGACCTCGCGTCGTTCCGACACGATCCAGCGCATACGCCTGGGGACCACCAAGGACGGCGTCATCACCGCGATCGGCCACGACACGATCGCCAGCAACACGCCAGGCGACGAGTTCTTCGAGCCGGCCGGCATCTCCACCGTGTTTCTCTACGGCGGCGAGAACCGGCTCATCACGCACAAGAAGACGGACGTGAACATCCTTCTGTCGTCGTCCATGCGTGCGCCGGGCGAGGCGGTCGGCATGTTGGCCCTCGAAAACGCGATGGACGAGATGGCCGAGAAGCTCGGCCTCGATCCGATCGAATTCCGCAAGCGCAACGAGCCGGACGTCGATCCCCAGGACGGACTGCCGTTCTCCTCGCGCAAGCTCGTCGAATGCATGGACGAGGGGGCCAAGCGCTTCGGCTGGGACAAACGCGCGACACAACCCGGCACGCGCCGGGAAGGCGAGTGGCTGATCGGCATCGGCATGTCGACCGCCTCGCGCAAGAACATGGTGCAGCAGTCCTCGGCCCGCGTGACGCTTTCGCCCGAAGGCACGGCGCTGGTCGAGACCAACATGACCGACATCGGCACGGGCACCTACACGATCCTGCAGCAGATCGCGGCCGAGGTGCTCGGGCTGCAGCTCGAGAAGGTGAGCGTCAAGCTCGGCCACTCCGGTGATCCCGATGCGCCGGGCTCCGGCGGCTCGTGGGGCGCTAATTCCTCGGGCTCGTCCGTCTTCGTCGCCTGCGAGGGCATCGTGGAGGCGATCGCCAAGAAGCTGAAGGTGAAACCGGACGAGCTGACCCTGAAGGACGGCACGGCGATCGCCGGCAACCGGCAGACGAGTTTCGTCGATATCCTCGCGGGCGAGCCGATCGTGGTGACCGGCACGTTCAAGCCGGGCAAGACCTCGACCAACACACACCAGGCGAGCTACGGCGCGCATTTCTGCGAGGTGGCCGTCAACGCCTACACGGGCGAGACGCGCGTGCGCCGGCTGCTCACCGTGGCGGCGGCGGGCCGCATCCTCAACGAGAAGACGGCGCGTTCGCAATGCTTCGGCGGCCAGATCTTCGGCATCGGCACGGCGCTGACCGAGGAACTCGTGGTCGACAAGCGGTCGGGCCTGATGGTGAACCACGACCTCGCCGAGTACCATCTGCCGGTGAACGCGGACGTTCCGCAGCTCGAAGTGGTGATGCTCGAGGAGCGCGACCATGCGGCGAGCCCGCTGGCCGGCAAGGGCATCGGGGAACTGGCGATCAGCGGCGTCGGGGCGGCGGTGACCAACGCCATCTACAACGCCTGCGGCGTGCGCGTTCGCGACTATCCGATGACGCTGGACAAGGTGCTGCGCGGCATGCCGCGCGCGAGCGTGGCGCAAGCGGCGGAGTGACGGCACCCGATTGTGGGCAGGAGAGGGCGCGGGGACGAGTGGTCCCCGCGCCTTCGTCGTTTCAGCCGAGCGGACCGCGCGGCCAGACAGTGCCCTCGCGCCCGACGATCGCGCCGTATTCGCCGATCACGGCGGAGGCCATGCGGTGGCCGGCTTCGGCCGCTTCGTCGAGCGTGCCGCCCTTGAGGCAGACAGCCATGGCGGCGCCGTTGAAGCTGTCGCCGGCCGCCGTCGTGTCGACGATGCGCGGTGCCTGCTGGCCCGCGACCTCGCGGACATGGCCGGGCTCGGCCACCACCGCGGGATCGCCGCCCGACTTCACGATCGCCGCCGAAGCGCCGAAGCCGAGGAGTCGCTCGGCGGCGGCGAGCGCGTCGCGATCGCCGTAGAGCGCCTGCTCGTCGTCGAGGCCGGGCATGGTGATCGTCGCCGAGCCGTGGGCGCTCGCGATCGTCTCGCGCGCGGCGTCGGCGCTTTCCCAGAGACGAGGACGATAGTTGCCGTCGAAGCCGACGATGCGCCCGGCCGCCTTCATCTCCCGCGCCAGCGAAAGGAGCCGGGCGCGGCACTCGGGCGGCAGGATCGCCAGCGAAATACCGGTGAAATAGAAGGCGTCGAAACCGGCGAGATCTCGGGCGAGCGCCGCCTCGCGCCCGTCGGTGAAGAGCCGCCGTGCGGCCGCGACCGAGCGCCAGTAGGCGAAGGAGCGCTCGCCTCGGCTGTCGCGGCTGATGGCGTAGAGGCCCGTCGTCTCGCCCTCCGCCAGATGGACGTGGGTCGTCTCGACGCCCTGGCTCTCGATGAAGGCCGGAATCTCGCGCCCGAACGGGTCGTCGCCGAGCCGCGTGACGTAGTGGACGGCGACGGACGCGTCGTCGCCCAAAGCCCGGCGGCAATACACGGCGGCGTTCAGCGTATCGCCGCCCACCGTCCGGTGCATCGTGCCGGGCGCTTCGCCGGGCTTCTCGTAAAGTTCGATCATGCACTCGCCGAGGAAGGCGATGCGTAGCGGCGGCGCCATCAGTTCGCGCCTTCGAGGAACGCGTCGATGCGGCCGGCGCTCGGCATGGCGCTGCGTGCGCCGAACGACAGGCAGGCGAGGGACGCCGCCGCCACGGCGCGGCGCACGGCAGTCGGCATATCGAGCCCGGCGTCGAGCCCGGTCGCCAGCACGCCGCACAAGGTGTCGCCGGCGCCGGTCGTATCCACCGGCTCGATGCGAGGCGCGGCGAAGCGCTCCACGGTGCCGCCGCGCGCGACGAGAAGCGCGCCTGCGCCGCCGAGCGTCGCCAGCACCGACAGGTCGGTTTCCTCCGCGACGGCCCGGGCGGTTGCCTCAGGGGCGCCGGGAACGAGGCCGAGGATGCGAGCCGCCTCGTCCAGCTCGTGTTCGTTTACGATCAGAAGATCGGTGGACTGGAGGAGGTCCTTCAACCGCTCCGGATCGACGCCCTGCGGCACGGGAGCGAGGTTGAGGATGACCCGCGCGCCGACGCCGCGTCCGGCGCGCGCGGCCGCCACCGTCTCGTCGAAGGGAAGCTCCATCTGGAGGACGAGAACGGAGGAGCCGGGCTCCCAGCGCCCCGTCAGCTGGCTGGCCGCGACCGAACGGTTGGCGCCGCTTGCCACCGTGATCGCGTTCTCGCCGTCCGCCGCCACCGAGATGAAGGCGCAGCCCGTCGGCTCGTCAAGGCGCGCGAGGCTGCCGATGTCGATGCCTTCGCGCTCCAGCGTGTTCGCCTCTCCGTCGCCGAACGCATCGCGTCCCACGGCGCCGACGAAGCGAACGCGCCCTCCCGAGCGCGCGGCGGCCACGGCCTGGTTCGCACCCTTGCCGCCGGACAGCTGCTCGTAGCCCGGTGCCAGCACCGTCTCGCCGGGTTTGGCGATGGCCGCAACCTTGCAGACCAGATCGACATTCACCGACCCGAACACGACGATCATGGCGTCCACCCTCCCGTTATCCCTCCAAGCTCCCTAGCGAAGAGGCGAAGAGCGAACAAGCGGGCATCCGGCCGGCTGCTGGACAACCGCGAGCCAAGCATCGACAAGACGGGCATGGCCAGCGACCGTCCCCCCTTCGATCTCGACCGCGTTCCGCGCCTCCGCCTCGTCTTCGGCGAGCGTCGCATCGTGGGGCCGGGGCGGGCGGATCTTCTGGAAGGCATCCGCGAGACCGGGTCCATCGCCGGGGCGGGACGGCGCATGAACATGAGCTACAAGCGCGCCTGGAGCCTGATCGAGGAACTGAACGCCACCTTCGACGCGCCGCTCGTCTCGATGAGCCGGGGCGGCAGCGGCCATGGCGGCGCGGCGCTGACCGAACTGGGAGCCGAGGTGCTCCGGCGTTATCGACGGATGCAGGAACTCAGCGACGCGGCCATCGCGGACGATCTCGAAGCCCTGGCAAGCAGGCTGGGGACCGCCGCGCATTCAAGCGATATGTCCTGACGGAAATATCGCTTGCCGAGTTGGCGGGGCCATGGCTAGCCTTGGCGATATGTCCTCTCGACCATATCGGTGGCTTTCATGATTCGTAAGCTTGCACGCGCCCTGTCGCTGTCCGTTCTGGGGATCGCGCTCCTGCCGACAGGCGCCTTCGCGGCCTCCACGCAGGTCGCTGTGGCCGCTAACTTTACCGACGCGGCCAAGGAAATCGCCGAAGCCTTCAAGGCGAAGACGGGTGACGATGCCGTTCTCTCCTTCGGCTCGACCGGCCAGTTCTACACGCAGATCACGCAAGGCGCGCCGTTCGAGGTGTTCCTCGCCGCCGACGACGTCAGGCCGAAGAAGGCGGTCGACGAAGGCTACGGCGTGGCTGGCAGCGTCTTTACCTACGCCATCGGTCAGCTCGTTCTCTATTCGAACCAAGCCGGCAAGGTGACGGGCGAGGACACGTTGAAGGGCGGCGACTTCGCCAAGATCGCCATCGCCAACCCGGAAGCCGCGCCCTACGGCGCCGCCGCGATCGAGGCGATGAAGGGGCTCGGTCTCTACGAGACGCTTCGGCCGAAGATCGTGCAGGGCACCTCGATCGCGCAGGCCTACCAGTTCGTCCAGACCGGCAATGCCGAACTCGGCTTCGTGGCGCTCGGCCAGGTGATCAACGCCAAGGGCGGCTCGCGGTGGGATGTGCCGCAGTCGCTCTACACGCCGATCCGCCAGGACGCAGTGCTTCTCAAGACGGGCGAGACGAACGAAGCGGCGAAGGCCTTCGTGGAATTCCTGAAGACGCCGGAAGCCGTCGAGATCATCAGGAAATACGGCTACCGCACCGGCGAATAGCGCTTGATGAACTGGGGCGAGCTCTGGTCGCCGATCCGGCTGACGCTGGAACTCGCGACGCTGACGACCTTGCTGCTCCTGGTGATCGGCACGCCGATCGCCTGGTGGCTGTCGCGCTCGCGCGCCTGGTGGAAGGAGGCGGTGGCGACCGTGGTGGCGCTGCCGCTCGTGCTGCCGCCGACCGTCCTCGGCTTCTACCTCCTGATCGCGCTGGGGCCGGATGGGCTCGGCGGCTGGTTCGGGCCGTTGTTCGGCCTGCGCACCTTCGCCTTCACCTTTCCGGGTCTGGTGCTCGGGTCGGTGATCTATTCCATGCCGTTCGTGGTGCAGCCGATCCGCAACGCCTTCGAGGCGGCGGGCGAGCGCCCGTGGGAGGTGGCGGCCACCCTGCGCGCCTCGCCCTGGGACCGGTTCTGGAGCGTCGCCGTGCCGCTTGCCCGGCCGGGCTTCCTGACGGGCGCCGTGCTCGGATTCTCCCATACGGTCGGCGAGTTCGGCGTGATCCTGATGATCGGCGGCAATATTCCGGGCACGACCAAGGTCCTGTCGGTCGCGATCTACGACTATGTCGAAACGCTGCAGTGGCAGAAGGCGCATGTGCTGGCGCTTGGGATGCTGGTGTTCTCCTTCCTCGTCATCTTCTCCGTCTCCCTGCTCGAGCGGCGTCGCGGGGGGGCGGCGCGATGACGGCCGGCATCATCGAGGCGGCGTTTCGTGGACGGCTCGGCGGCTTCACGCTCGACGCCGCGTTTCAGGCGCCGATGCGCGGCGTCACCGCGCTGTTCGGCCCCTCGGGATGCGGCAAGACCACGCTCCTGCGCTGCATGGCCGGCCTCCAGAGGCTCGACGGGCGTTTGAGCGTCGGCGGCGAGGTCTGGCAGGACGAGCGGACCTTTCTCCCGCCCCACCGGCGTCCGATCGGCTACGTGTTCCAGGAGGCCAGCCTCTTCGCGCATCGCTCGGTGCGTGGGAACCTCACCTACGGCTTCGATCGGGCAATGCGCGGGCGCCGGGAGGCGCCGGCGATCGGCTTCGAGGAAGTCGTCGACCTCCTCGGTCTCGATCGTCTGATCGACCGGTCGCCCGCGCACCTGTCGGGCGGCGAGCGCCAGCGCGTCTCGCTCGGACGGGCGCTCCTGTCGCAGCCGCGTCTCCTCCTGATGGACGAGCCGCTGTCGGCTCTGGATGCGATGGCGCGCCAGGAGATCCTTCCCTATTTCGAGCGTCTACACGCCCGTCTCGCCTTGCCGATCCTCCTCGTGTCGCACGACATCGCCGAGGTCGAGCGGCTGGCCGACCGGCTGGTGCTGGTGCGCGCCGGCCGGGTGGAAGCCGAGGGGTGGATCAACGACCTCCTGACCGATCCCGCGCTGCCTTTCGCCCGGGCGCGCGGCACGGCCGCCGTCCTGTCGGCACAGGTCGTCGGCCACGAGGCGGGGGACGGGCTGCTGCGGCTCGACCTCGACGGGCAGACGGTGCTGGTCGCCGCCGGGGCGCAGGCGCCCGGCGCCGCGGTTCGACTGCGGATCGCGGCTTCCGATGTCAGCCTGGCCCTCGATCGTCCGTCGCGCTCGACGATCCTCAACATCCTGCGCGCACGCATCCTCGCGATCGCGGAGGTCGGGGAGGGCGAGGCAGTGGTCACCCTCGGTCTCGGGGCGGGGGAGGGGCAGCGCCTGCAGGCGCGCATCACGCGCCGCTCGCTCGCCGCTCTGGCGCTTGCGACCGGGATGGACGTCTTCGCGCAGGTGAAGGGGGCGTCGCTGGCCGCATCGCCCGGCATCGTGGACGCGCGCCTTCTCGATGATGATCGAAGGCGGCCGGCAACCTAGCGCGTCTGGCCAAGGCGCACCGCATGACCGGCACGCGCTCCGCGCGCTGCCTCTCATGAAGAAGGGGCGCCTCTCGGCGCCCCTTCCGGCCTATCGTCAGTGGGCCGGCTTGGCCTCCGGAGGGGCCGCAGCCTGCTTCTTCGGCTTCTTGTCCCGAGCCAGGAGCTTGTAGAACAGCGGGATGAAGAAAATCGCGACGAAGGTCGCCATCAACATGCCGCCGATGACGCCGGTGCCGATCGAATGGCGGCTCGCCGAAGACGCGCCGGTCGCCAGCGCCAGCGGCACGACGCCGAGGATGAAGGCGAGCGATGTCATCACGATCGGGCGGAAGCGAAGCTTCGCGCCTTCGAGAGCCGCGTCGAACGCCGACATGCCTTCCTCGCGCTTTAGGACCGCGAACTCGACGATCAGGATCGCGTTTTTCGCGGCAAGGCCCACCAGCGTCACCAGACCGATCTGGAAGTAGGTGTCGATCTCGAGACCCCGCAGCCAGATGGCGAGCAGCGCGCCGAACATGGCGAACGGCACCGCCAGGATCACGGCGACCGGCAGCGACCAGCGCTCGTACTGGGCGGCCAGGATCAGGAACACCATCACCATGCCGAAACCGATAGCGATGGCGCCGGTGCCGCCGGCCTGGATCTCCTGGTAGGCCGAACCGGTCCAGGCGATCTCGTAGCCCTCGGGGAGGACCTCCGCCGCCGCCTCCTGCATGGCCTGCAGCGACTGGCCGGACGAGAAGCCGGGAGCCGGACCGCCGGAGACCTTGGCGGCGGTGAAGGCGTTGAACCGTTCGATGAGATCCGGGCCGATGATGCGCTTGGTGATCAGGAGCGTATCCAGCGGCACCATGGAGCCGTTGGACGCCTGCACGTAGACGAAGCGCAGGTCTTCCGGCTTCTGACGGAAGTCCGATTCGGACTGGAGCGAGACGCGGTAGTTGCGCCCCAGCAGCGTGAAGTCGTTGACGTAGAGCGACCCGAAGGTCGACTGCATGGTCTCGAAGATCGAGGCGATGGGAACCCCGAGCGCCTTGGCCTTCTCGCGGTCGACGTCGATCTGGTACTGCGGCACGCTGGCGTCGAACGTGGTGCGCACGCCGGCGAGTTCGGGACGCTTGGATGCGGCCTCGACCAGGGCGTTGGTGGCTTCGATCAGCGCCTGGCTTCCCTGACCCGTGCGGTCCTGCACGAAGAGGTCGAAGCCGCCCGTCGTCGACAGGCCCTGGATCGGCGGCGGCGAGAAGGCCAGGACCATGCCGTCCTGGATGCCGGCGTTCATGCCGATGAAGGTGCCCGGCAGGTTGCGCGCGTCGGAAGCCGGATCGATGCGCTCCCCCCAGTCCTTCAGCGTGATGAAGGCGGCGCCCGCGCTCGTCTTCTGCGAACCCGACAGAAGGTCGAAGCCCGCGAAGGCGACGACATCCTGAACGGCGGGATGCTTCATGACGTTCTGCGACAGCTCGGCCATCACGTCCGTGGTGCGCGACAGCGAACTGGCGGGCGGCAGCATGGCGACGGCGAGGTTCGTGCCCTGGTCTTCGTCCGGCACCAGCGAGGACGGAATGGTCTGGAAGAAATAGACCACGCCGCCGATCATCGCCGCGAACAGGACGATCGAGAGAAGGGCGCGACGCATGATGAACGCGACGCCGTGTCCGTAGGCGTTGGTCAGCCGGTCGAACATCCGGTTGAACCAGCGGAACGGCGCGATCGGCTCCTTGTGTTCGGACCGGAGGAGGAGACCGCACAGCGCCGGGGTCAGCGTCAGGGCGACGATGCCGGAGATCGTGACGGAGGTCGCGATGGTCACGGCGAACTGCCGGTACATCGTGCCGGTGAGCCCGCCGAGGAACGCGACGGGAATGAACACGGCGCAGAGCACGAGAACGATGGCGATCACGGGCGAGGTGACCTCGCCCATCGCCTTGGCCGTCGCTTCCTTCGGCGGCAGCTTGTCGTCGCGCATGATGCGCTCGACGTTCTCGAGCACCACGATGGCGTCGTCCACCACGATGCCGATGGCAAGGACGAGCGCGAACAGGGTGAGGAGGTTGATCGAGAAGCCGAGCGCGAGAAGCACGCCGAACGTGCCGATGATCGACACGGGCACCGCTATCATCGGGATCAGCGTCGCGCGGAAGCTCTGGAGGAACAGGTAGACCACCACGAGAACGAGCACCATCGCCTCGATGAAGGTGTGGATTACCGATTCGATCGAGGCGTTGATGAACTTCGTCGTGTCGTAGGGCACCGAGTAGGTGATGCCGTCCGGGAACTGTTCGGACAGTTCCGCCAGCCGCGTGTTCACGTCGGCCAGCACGTTCAGGGCGTTCGCGCCCGGCTGGAGGTAGAGACCGATCGGGATCGTCTCGTTGCCGTTGTAGGTGGCGTTGAACGCGTAGTCCTGCGCGCCGAGCTCGACCCGGGCGACGTCCTTCAGAAGCAGCGAGGCGCCGTTGGCGTCCGAGCGGATGATGATGTTCTCGAAGGCGTCGGCATCGGGCAGGCGGCCTGCCGTGGTCACCGAATAGGTGAAGGCGACGGGCGAGTTGGAGGGCTGCGCGCCGAACTGGCCGGCGGCGAACTGGGCGTTCTGCTCGCGGATCGCATTGGCGACGTCGCCCGGCGTGAGCTGGTACTGGGCCAGCTGGTCGGGGCGCAGCCAGATGCGCATGGAGTAGTTGCGCTGGCCGAAGAGCTGCGCGTTGCCGATGCCCGGAATGCGCTTCAGCTCGTCGAGGACGTAGAGCAGCGCGTAGTTCGACACGTAGGTCGCGTCGTAGCGCGGGTCCGACGAGGTCATCGTCGCCACGGCGAGGATCGACGAGGACTGCTTCGTCACCGTCACGCCGAGGCGCTGCACCTCGGCCGGAAGCTGCGAGATCGCCTGCTGGACACGGTTGTTGACGTTGATCGTCGCCTGGTCCGGGTCGGTGCCGGACGTGAAGGTGACGTTGATCGTCGAGGTGCCCGCCGAGGAGTTCGACGAGTTCATGTAGATCATGTCCTCGACGCCGTTCACCACCTGCTCGATGGGGGCGGCGACCGTCTGCGCGACGGTCTCGGCGGAGGCGCCGGGATAGTTCGCGGAGATCTGGACCTGAGGGGGGACGAGTTCGGGATACTGCTCGATCGGCAAGGCGCGCATGCCGGCGAGGCCCGCCAGCACGATGATGATCGAGATGACGGCCGCGAAGACCGGCCGGTCGACGAAGAAACGGTTCACTGAGCGGCTCCCGTCGCGGCCTCGGCCTGAACGCCGGGTGCGGGAGGCGCGCCCGCGGCGGCGACGCCGCCGTCAGTCGCCGCCGGCGTATCCGTCGGGGCCACGGGCGAGCCGGGCCGAACCTTGATCACGCCCACTGCGACGACGCGATCGCCGGCCTTCAGGCCGTTGGAGATCAGGAGCCGCTTGTCGAGCTCGCGACCGACCGTCACGGGGCGCACGGCAGCGACGTTCTTCTCGTCCAGCGTATAGACGAAGGTACCCTGCGGGCCCTGCATCAGCGCTTCCGTCGGGATGGTCACGGCGTTCTCCACCACGAGGCCGTTGATCTCGACGCGCACGAACTGACCCGGCAGAAGCTGGTTTCCGGGATTGGGTAGCACGGCGCGCGACAGGATCGTGCCGGTCGCCTGGTCGATGGAGGAGGAGGTGAAGTCGATCTTGCCCGTCTGGTCGTAGTCCGTGCCGTTGCCGAAGCGGACGGTGACCGTCAGCGTGTCGAGCGAGCCCTCCGCGGTTCCCTCCTCGATCATGCGGCGGATCGAGAACGCTTCCGTATCGGCCGCGGCGAAGTTGACGTAGGCCGGATCGAGCTGCGTGATGCGCGTCAGGAGGTCGCCCGACGTCAGAAGCGAGCCTTCGGGCACCTGCTCGCGGCTCGTGGTGCCGCTGGCGGGCGCTTCGACCGAGGCGTAGTCGAGCGACAGGGTAGCGGTCTGAAGACGCGCCTGCGCCTGGGCCACCGTCGCGTCGGCCAGCTCGCGCTGCGATGTCGCGTCATCGAGATTGGCGGTGGAGGTGGCGCCCGTACGCACGAGTGCCTGCGCACGCTCCTCCGTCCGGCGAGCCTGCGCCTGCTGCGCCTGTGCCTGTTGCAGTTGCGCCTCGGCGAGGGCCACTTCCGCCTCGAACGGCCGGCGATCGATCTCGAACAGGAGGTCGCCTTCCTTCACCCGCGCCCCTTCGTTGAAGGTCCGCTTCAGGACGATGCCGCCCACCCGCGCGCGCACCTCGACCTCGCGCGATGCGACGACGCGAGCGGGATATTCGTAGGTCACGGGCACGTTCTCGGGCTTCACGGTCATCACCGTCACCGCCGGCGGGGGCGGGGCGGCACCCCCGGCCTGTTGGGCGAGCGAAGGAGACGACAGCACGAGGACGACTGCCGCCGTGAGCAGAAGGTGTGGACGAGGCATCAGGAACTCCGGAAGGCCGGACCGCAGAATCCGGCTTGATCGATCGCTTACATACATTCATATATGGATGTAATCAAGGAGGCAGGCTTGCGGCGGACCAAGGCAGAAGCGCTGGAGACGCGAAGCGTCATTCTCGACGCAGCGGAACAGGTGTTCTTCGATCGGGGTGTCAGTCAGACCAGCCTGACGCACATAGCGTCGCATGCCGGGCTGACGAGGGGCGCCATCTACTGGCACTTCAGCGGCAAGAGCGACCTGTTCCTGGCGATGCACGAACGAGCCTATCTGCCGCAGCGCGTGTTCCTGGAAAGCCAGAACCTTCTGTCGGACGAGCGCCCGCTTCTGGCGCTCGAGCGGACCATGCTGGAAAGCATGCGTCGCTTCGTCACCGACGAGCGGGCCAAGCGGGTGTATTCGATCCTGGTCCTGCGCTGCGAGTACGTTGGGGAGATGGAAAGCGCGATGTGCGCCCACCGCGAGGGCGAGGATCACATGAACGACGTGATCTTCGCCGCCTTTCGGAAGGCCGCCGAACTCGGGCGGCTCCGGCCCGGTCTCGACCCTGCCATGGCGACGAACGTCTGCGTCGGATCGATGACGGGGCTTCTGACCGAATGGCTTCGCTTGAACGAGAGCTTCGATCTCGTGAAGGCCGCCGAACTGACGCTGTCTGCCCTGTTCGACAGCTTCCGAGCGGCGGAGCGCGCGGAAGCGGCCTGAGCCGAGGTCTCTGGAGACGACACATCCGAGCCGCTTCGCAGGGTGCTAGCAAACGGGACCGGGCATGGCCTCGGCCTTTGCGATCAGTCGTCGGACGGCGATGTGCCGGTTGAGATCGTAGCTGGGGGCATTGCGTCGGGCCTGACGGCGAAGGCGGCCCTCCTCGACCAGCAGCGCTTCCATCCCGCTCACGGTGCTCCCGATGATGCCCCGATGGGGCAGCGCGCCGCCTACGTGGTGCCGGAGGCGCTTGGCGAAGTCCTCGATGGCTTCCCTTAAGTGTCGTTCGAATCGCGAGATAGGGTCGTCGGTCCCGGGCATCGCTCGTCCTCCAGTTGCCCGACGAACCTGGCGCGTCCGTCCAAAGATGTGGATTATGTTCCTATTTCGCGCTGTGGATTGCGGGGAAACGCGTCAGCGAAAGCGCCCTTGCCGGTCGTATTCGCACGGTGATGGAAAGAAAATATTCCTACATGCGTTCGGGACTTGCTAGCCTTCGTTCATCCCGAGCCATGGAGTCGTGCGATGTCCCAATATCTCGATCAGACCGCAAGCCGCCGGTACCAACCCGCTCCCGGAGGAGCCGATCCCGGCGGGCGCGGCCGGCTGCAATGCCGGGTGGCGGTCGACATCGTTTCGGCCTTCCTCGGCGTTCCGGCGGCCGACATCCTGTCGGAACGCCGCGCCCAGGCGCCGATCGCCCGGGCGCGCCATGTGGCGATGTACCTGGCGCACGTCGCCTTCCAACTTTCCCTCAACGCCGTCGCCCATGGCTTCGGCCGCGACCGGACCAGCGTTTCCTATGCGGTCGGACGGATCGAGGACGAGCGGGACGATCGTGGGTTCGACGCGCTCCTGAACCGGATGGAGGCCCTGGCCCAATCGTGCCGGCGCCTGTCGGTTCCGGGCGCCGGGGAAGGGGACTTCTGATCCGATGGCGGCGACCGACGAATCTCCGCTCACCCGGCTTTCCTCCCGCAAGGGCGCGGACGGCAAGCCGTTCCTTGCCGCACACGAGGTTGCGGCCGGAGAACGCCTGCGCGCCGACTTCACGCGCGGTGGTCTCAGTCCAAGTGTCACGCAGCGTTGGGAGGACACGCCGCGATCGGGCCCCCGGTCCGGCCCAGCGGACCTTTCGGATGCGGTGCTGGATTGCCGCGCTCGGGTCCAGCATGCGCTGAAGGCCGTGGGACCCGAACTGTCAGGCGTCCTGCTGGACGTCTGCTGCTTTCTGAAGGGCACGGAGCGTGTGGAGGCGGAGCGGCAGTGGCCCGCGCGCTCGGCCAAGCTCATGCTGAAGACCGGTCTTGCCGCGCTCGCTCGTCATTACGGTCTGGTGCACGACGCGGGAGAGGCGCGCAGGGGCATACGCGCCTGGAAGGGCGGCTGACGTCAGGCGGCTTCCATCGCCGCGCGGGCGTCCGCCTGGATCCGGCGCACCATGGAGCGCAGGCCGTTCGACCGCTGCGGGGTCAGGTGGTCCTGCAGCCCGATCCTGCCGAACAGGGCTTCGGCATCGAGCGACAGGATTTCGGGCGCGGTGCGACCGGAATAGAGCGAGAGCGCAACGGCGACGAGCCCCTTCACGATATGCGCGTCCGACTGCCCCTTGAAGCGGATATGCGGCGGGGACCCGCCGTCCGCCTGGCTAATGAGCCAGACCTGGCTGACGCAACCCGGCACCTTGGTCCGCTCGTTCATCTCCGCCTCGTCCATCGCGGGGAGTTCGCGGCCGAGTTCGATGAGGTAGCGGTAGCGGTCTTCCCAGTCGTCGAGAAGCTCGAAGTCGGAGACGATCTCATCGATGTCGCGCATGATGTCCTCGTTGCCGGACCCCCGTCGCGGCCCGGCTCACATATAGGGACCGGGGCGCGACTTGTCAGGCGGGCTCAGCCCGCTGGTGCGAGATACGGGCGCGGGGGCGGGGCGGCGGGAACCCTGGCCTGATGCGCGCTCGGAGCGTCACCCGCCTTCGCCTCGGGCACTGCGGCGGAGGGCGGAGCGGGCTCGTTCGGCCGTTGGGCGGTGCCCACCGCCAGACCGTAGACGAAGGTCAGTCCTTCCGCGATCCGCGCCCCGGCGAAATGAATGGCGTCCCGCCCGCTCTCGCAGGCCATCGGGGATCGTTCGCAGAAGCCACCGAGATCGGCCACGGTCTGCTGCGCTGCGAAGAAGAGCGCCCCGGCCGAGAGGCCGGCCGGCATGCCGTCCTGGTCCTGGCGCGCCGGCGCGAGGAAGAACAGGGCAAGACCGATCAGAAAGGCGAGCTTCAGAAGAAGGCGCATGGGGGGGCGAGTGTCTCCGCGTTCCGCTTGGCCTCCCCGTACCGCCGTGCGGGCGCGACGGCTCCGGGCGTATGGGCTGCGGTCCAAGGTCTTCGTTTCCTGTTTAGCGCAAATCGTAGCGATTGCGGTAACCAGACAACCGCGATTTCGCGAGCCGAACCCGAGGAAGGCGCGCTAACACATTGTCTTGCTTGTGTTTTCAGCGAATACATTTCCTTAACCATAACGCGAAGTCGGGGGCTCTGCCTTCGCTTGGAACGCCGGTGCGGCGGCGGGGCAACGGTGTCCCGCCGCCAGGCTTATGGCTTCCTTAAAAGGTTAAGGGCCAATCTCGCCCCATGGTGATTGACGGTTCGCAGGGTCCATGACGGGCCCGTTGATCGGGCCGCCGCATGTGGATGAGTGATGGCGCAGTCGCGAAACAGCCGGGAAGCCGGACGATCGGTCGACTTCAAGATGGGACTGATCCACGGGCTGGATCGGCTCTCGGAAATGGTCGGCGCTTCGGGCGGTGCGGCGCCGATACCGCACGACCACGGGCGTCTGGCCGCCGGCCTGATCGCCGCGGGGTTCCTGTCCGCGGCGCTGTCTCCGCTGGCGCTCGTCGTGCCGGGCGGGGCGGGGCTGCTGCCGGTGCTCCTCGGTAGTGCCGTCGTGCTGCTGGCCCTCGCCGCTGCGATCAAGGCGGGCATGGAGTTCGATCTCGTGCTGGTCGGACTGCATCTGGCCGGGTCGGTGATGATCGGGGTCCTGGCGCTCGTTCTCGACAGCCTCTGGCCGCTGGTGCTGGTGGCGGTCGGCCCGGTCGAGGCCTGGAGCGCCGGAGCGCGTGTTCGCGCCAAGCTGATGATGCCGGCGATGCTGGCCGCCTTCGGTCTCACCGGTTTCCTGTCGCTGCATGGCATGGGACCGGCGGGGCAGGGGCTGGCCGGGTACACGATCGCGCTGCCGCTGTGCGCGGCCTATGCCACCTTCGTCGTCTGCCGCTGGTTCTATGGAACGCGCAAGAACACGATGCCGATGCGCGTCGAGACGCCGCTTGCGGTGCTCGACGCCGACGGAATGCTGCCGGCGAGGGCCGATGGCGCGGCGGAGCCATTCACGCAGCATCTTCATCTGCTCGACCGCGTGGTGTTCCTGCATGCGCTAAACGACATGCGTGCCGGCGGCCCGGCCCGGCGGATCGCTCTGCGCCTGCGCTCGCAGGGCGAGAGCTTCCGTGCGGTCGACTTGGCTCTCGATCCGGTTCGCAATGCGAGCGGCGTGCTTCAGGCGATCCGTGTCGTCGAACTCGGCGGGGGTGCGGCGTCTTCGCAGTCCGACGCCGCCGACGACGGCCGGCAGGCGGCATTCATCGCCACCGTTTCGCACGAGCTGCGCACGCCGCTCAACGCGATCGTCGGGTTCGCCGACATGCTGGACCAGGAAATGTGCGGCCGCTTCTCGGATCCGCGCCAGAAGGAATATGTCGGGCTGATCCGCCGTTCGAGCGAGCATCTCCTGGCGGTCGTCAACGGACTGCTCGACATGTCGAAGATCGAGGCGGGGCGCTACGAACTGCAGATGGCCGCCTTCGCTCCGGCCGAGATCGTTTCCGCGGCGACCGAAATGGTTCAGGGCGATGCCGATCGCAAAGGGCTGCGGCTGATCGTGCGCGGACCGGCTCCGACCGAGACGCTCGTCGCGGACGCCCATGCCTGCCGCCAGATCCTCGTCAATCTCCTCTGCAACGCCGTGAAATTCACCGATCGCGGCACGGTGTGCCTGACGGCGGCGCGCGATGCGGACTGGCTGACCTTCACGGTGAGCGATACCGGTATCGGGATCGCGCCGGACGACATCGCCCGCCTCGCCCGGCCCTTCGTGCAGCTTTCGCAAGGGCCCTCGCGGCGCTACGAGGGAACGGGTCTCGGCCTGTCGCTCGTGAAGGGGCTGGCCGAACTCCATCATGGCAGCCTGCACATCCGCAGCCAGCCGGACAAGGGGACCACCGTCACCGTTCGTATTCCCACCGACTGCGCCGACCGGATCCAGGCCGCCCAAACCCATTCCGAAAACATCGTAGCGTTGACCGATGCCCGCAAGAAAACCAGCTCCCTCCGCCAAGACCCGCAAGCCCGCCGCACGGCGTAAGCCGTCCGGCGGTCTCGCCGGTCAGGTCGCGCTTCTGGGCGCGCGCGCGTCGCTGGCCGGACTGGCCGCGGGAGCGCGGATTGTGGCCGCGCGGCCCGCACTGTTCGGCGGGATCGCCGTATTCTCGGTCTCGGCCGGTCTCGTGGCCGACAACGCCCTGAACCGGCAGGCCGGCCCGCACCGCCACCCCATGCTGGTGACGCGGGACGTCGAACCTCAGGCGACGGCGACGCGCACGGCGGTTCAGAAGGCCAAACCCGCGCCGATCGGCAACGATCCGCGGATCGTCGCATTCCCACTGGTTCGCGAGGTCCAGTCGCTGCTCGCCGACCAGGGCTACTACAAGGCCGAGGTGGACGGGCGCGCCGGCCAGGCGACCGATATGGCGATCCGCGCATTCCAGACGGAACGCGGCCTGCGGGTCGACGGCATGGCGACGCCTCTGCTGCTGACGCAGATCCGAGCGGCCGGTCACGCCGAAGAGATCGATCCGACGCAGGTCGCAAGCCTCGAGACGGCCGGCGTCGCCTCGGACGCATCGCAAGGCTCGGGCAGCGACCTCGTGCGCCAGATCCAGGCCGGTCTCGCCGACGCGAAGGTCGCGGACCTTCAGGCGGACGGGATCCTGGGCGAGCGGACCAAGGCGGCGATCCGCACCTTCCAGGCACTGGAAAGCCTCGACGTGACCGGCGAGCCCTCGCAGCAGGTGCTCGACCGCCTGCGTGCGATCGCGGTCGGCGGCTGATCCGCAGCATGCGACTGACAAGCGAGATGTTCGCGGCCTACGTGGTGCGCCGCGTGTTCTCAGATGGGGGCTTCGCGGCCGTGGTGCGCCGGGGCGCGGATGCGGCGGGCGCCGTGTTCGTGGTCCTGCGCGACCGGGAGGGGGCGATCCGGCTCCTCGGTCCTGCGCCGCAATCCATGGCCGACGAGAAGGGGGATCGCCGCTTCGTGGCCGAGAGCGTCGCGGACGAGGCGGCGCTCGAAACGCGCTTCGCGCGCGAGGCGCGGTTCGACCCGGACTTCTGGGTGGTGGAGCTCGAGACCGACCGCCCCGACCGCTATCTGACGATCGTCGAGGCGGACTGAAAGGGCAGGGCTTCTCAGCCCTGCGCTTCGCGCGGGGCGGGGCGCTCGGTCCGGCGGCCGAACTCGCGGCGCGCAGGCTCGAAGGAGCGGATGCCTTCCCCGGTCGACCGCTCCGCCGGCTGCAGACGCGCGGCGTTGACCATCGAGCGGCAGTCTTCCGCGCGCAGGGTGCGATAGAAGAGGGCCAGCCGGTCGAAGGCGAGGACGTCGAGGCCAACAGCCGGTTTCAGCATCATCAGGATGCTCATCGCATCGGCCGAGGGAACCTTCAGCGCCTTCAAGGCGACGGCGAGGCGCTCGCCGGTGGGATCGGCGGCGATCTCGAGGATCGTGCGTCCGTCGATCGGCAGGGCCTGCGCCAGCATGTCGTAGAAGGCTGCTTCCTGCCGCTCCATCGCGAGGAGCATCAGGGCTTCCATGTCGACCGGCCGGGTCGAGGGCGCCGTGCGGCCGGTGAGCGCCAGACGGCGCAGCGCCTCGCGCACGCCGTCGACCGATGGTCCCGATCGCCGCGTCGTCGCGCCGGCTTCCAGTAGCGGCGTCTCGGACAGAAAGTCGGGCGACAGGGATGGACTGTCCGGCAGCGGGTCGGTGCTGGCAGGCTGGGCCTCGGCGGCCTTCGCGACCTCCGGCTCGATCTCCTCGAGCTGCGGCGCCGGGCCTTCGTTGCGGCGCGTCCGGTTGTCGAGAAGGCGGGCGACCCGCTCGTCGCCGGTGCTTCGAAGCCGCGTGATGTCGCGATCCTCTAGCGCGGGACTGGAGATCAGGAAGGGGGCCGAGATCTCGATCGGTTCGGCGAGAAGGAGATCCACCAGCGAGCGGGGAACGCGGGCGGAGTGGGAGAGGGCCGCAGCCGCGTTGCGCCGCGTGTCCGCGCCGATCTTCGACCAGAGCGGCACCACCAGCCGCGCCATGTCGTCGGCCTGCCTCTGGGTGGGACGGCGTAGCGCGCCATAGGCCGTGATGGCGGCTGTGACGACCGTGTCGAACTGCTGCTGGGCCTGATGACGTTCAAGGGATCGGAAGATCCGCGGTGCGGCGTCCTTCATGGGGCTCCAGACATGTGTGCGGGTGGGATGCGGCAGTCCGATAGGATTAGATCGAATCCCTTAGCAACCTGTTAACCCTGCGAAGCCTGCCCACGCCTGACCTCCGCGGCGGCCATGGACCGACGGCGCCGCGTGCGCCGGAGTCAGCGCCGGACAAGGCGGATGGGGGAAGGTGGGACAGGGAAGACGACGGTCCGTCCGCGCGTGGCGTGATCGAGGAACCGGACGGCTCGTCGAAATCTTCCCGCAACCGAAACCTCGGGTTCGGGACGGAGGCGAGAAATGAACAACGTGCATCGACTCGTCGTCCCCATGCGGGACGAGACCCGCGGGACGCCGGCGGAAGCCACTCCGCGCACGGCGGATGTGCTGATCCTGCCCTGCATTCGCTACGAGCGGATGGATGCGCGGGACGGGCAGATGGGGCGCAGGGCCCATTCGCCCGTGCTGACCCATGAAGCGGTCTTGCAGGACCTGACCGCTTAAGCGCGGAAACGACACGCCGTTTGCGCGGCGCTCCGGGCGCTCCGACGCCGCGTCAGCCCGTGGGCGTTCCAGCCTCCTCGTCCGTGGCGGGACGGCAACCGATGGAGCGCACGAAGCGGTCGACGAAAGGGCGCTCGCTTTCACTGTCGACCAGCGAACGGACCATCACGTAGCCTTCCTCGCTCGGCATCTCGACGGAGATGGTCTGGTCGGGAAGCTCCGATCCTTCGACGCGGGCGAGGTCGAGCTGCTCGCGCGTGCCCACCAGGAGATCGAGCGCGCCTTCCAGGGCGACACGCTCGCTGATCGAGTAGAGGTTGTCGCCGTTGCGCGCATAGACCGAGGCCGTCCAGAAACCGGTGCGCTCGTCCGCGGTGACGCGCGCCGGACCGTTCTCCAGCGAGAAGCGGCAGGCGGCGTCGATGAAGGCGGGGTCGATGAAGGCGAAGCCCGGCGCGCCCGGCTGGTTTCCCGCCGCGCTCGGCCGCCCCTCGATCCGCACCACGGCGAAGAGGTCGCCGAGCCGCGACAGCCGGCCCCACGCATCGTTCTCGGCCTGCAGCGGTATCGAGAAGATGATGCCGATATGGACGATCGCCGCGCCGACGAGGCCGATCAGAAGGGCGAGAACGAGCTTACCCATCGACGAGGCAACCGGTGCGCACGATCAGAGGCATGGCGATGGGAGCGGCTCCGATGTCGGTGGAGATCGGCGTGTCGTAGAAGGTGAGCGCGAGGATGTAGCCGCCGGTGCCCTCGACCGCGAGCCAGTTGCCCGGCTGGGCACGTGGCCCCACGGCGATCGTCGCGCGGTTGTCGTCCGCGCGCATCCAGTTGAGCGATACGAGCTGCGACGGCCGGCCTTCGGCGACCGGCACCGGCCGACCGGTGTAGTCGAAGGCGGAAAGGGTCGCGATGCGGGCGGGCGGATAGGCGCCTTCCAGCCGGTAGTCGCATTCGCGGCGAAGCTCGCGGCTCTCTGTGTCCACCCTGGCCTGAAACGCGACGCCTTCGCCGAGCCCGAGCGTCAGGTCGCCGGAGCGGGCGAGGCGGGCCTTGGAGTAGGGGTCGGCCGTGGGCGAGCCCGCCGTGCGGTTGGCATGCCAGGGCCCGACCGCCTGGATGTCGGCACCCTCGTAGCTTTCGAGCATGCGGGCGGCCGACCAGGTGCCGAGACCCAGTGCCACGCCGATGGCCAGGAGAGTGAGGAGAAGGAAACGCATGGGCGGTGTATGACCCCGATCCGGCCAGGAGGCTAGAGGACCCGGATCAGCGGCTGACGCTGGGGCCTGGGCCGTCGGGCCGGGTGGCGGCGAACTTTTCCGGCCCTGTGGGCTCCAGGGTCGACAGGAGAAGCTCGAGGTCGGACAGGACGCGGCGCGTGTTGTTGTTGATGACGCTCGGCCGCGCGATCTGGGGCGCTTCGGCACCTTCCGGCTTGGGGACGTCGATGGAGCCGGGCGCGGGAATAGGATCGTCGATGTAGGGGATGGGACGCAGGTCGATGCCCTGATGCGCGGCTTCCATGAAGCGTTGCCAGGTCATGGCGGGCAGGCCGCCGCCGGTCAGCTTGTTGGTGGGCTTGAAGCTGTCGTTGCCGTACCAGACGGCGGCGGTGAAGTTGCCGGTGAAGCCGACGAACCAAGCGTCGCGGTAGCTCTGGGTGGTGCCGGTCTTGCCACCGGCGCGCGTCATCGACAGGCGGGCGCGACGGGCGGTGCCTATCTCGGGAATGCGCACGAACATCTCGTTCATACTCTTGGTCGCCTGCTCCGACAGGACGCGGCGGCGCGGGGGCATGTCGCGCTCGGCGTCCCAGAGGATGTGGCCTTCCGCGTCGGTGATCTGCTGGATCGCATGGCGGTTGGAGGTGAGACCGCCGGCCGGGAAGACGGAATAGCCGGTGGCCTGATCGAGGATCGTCACCTCGTTGGTGCCGAGCGCGATCGTCTTGTCGCCCCTCAGGGGGGTCTCGACGCCCATGTTGCGGGCGAGTTCGGCCACCTTGCCGGGGCCCGACTCCTGGCTCAGCTTGACCGCCACCGTGTTGAGCGAGCGGGCCATGGCGTCCTGGATCTGAAGGCGGCCGGCGTATTTCAGGCCGTAGTTCTGCGGCGACCAGTTGCCGACACTGACCGGGCCGTCGACGATCATGTCGGTCGGCTTGTGGCCGTTCTCCATCGCCAGCGCGTAGACATAGGCCTTGAACGAGGAGCCCGGCTGGCGAAGAGCGCGGGTCGCGCGGTTGAACTGGGACAGGCCGTAGTCCCTGCCGCCGACCATGGCGACGACCCCGCCGTCGTCGGCGATCACCGCCATAGCGCCTTCCTCGACGCCGAAGGTCTTGCCGTATTGGCGCAGGTGGAAATCGACCGATTCGTCGGCGAGCTGCTGCAGGCCCATGTCGATCGTGGTGCGCGCGACGACCGTGCGCTGCGGCAGGTCGGCTGCGATGCGCTGGATCTCGTCGAAGGCGAAGTCCAGGAAGTAGTCCGGCGACTTGATGACGGAGCGGTCCACCGCGGTCGCCGGATGGCGCCGCGCGGCGACGACCTGGCCTTCGGTCATGAAGCCGGAATCGACCATGGCCGATAGCACGACGTTGGCGCGGGCGCGGGCGGCGGGCAGGTTATTGTGGGGCGCGTATTGCGTCGGCGCCTTGAAAAGGCCGGCGAGCATCGCGGATTCGGCAAGGTTCACGTCGCGGATGTTCTTGCCGAAATAGAACTCGGCCGCCGCCGCCGCGCCGTTGGCGCCGCCGCCCATGTAGGCGCGGTCGAGATACATGCCGAGGATCTCGCGCTTGGTGAGGTTCGCCTCGAGCCAGAGCGACAGGAACGCCTCGTTGATCTTGCGCTCGAGCGATCGCTCGTTGGAGAGGAAGACGTTCTTGGCGAGCTGCTGGGTGAGCGTCGAGCCGCCCTGAACGACGCCGCCGGCGCGCGCGTTCTGGCCGAGGGCGCGGCCGAGGCCGATGAAGTCGATGCCCCAGTGCTCGAAGAAGCGACGGTCCTCGGTCGCCAGCACCGCCTTGACGAAATGGTCGGGCAGTTCGTCGATCGGGACCGCGTCGGCCTTGAGGATGCCGCGGCGGCCGATCTCGTTGCCGTGGCGGTCGAGGAAGAGGACGGAATAGTCGGCCTGCTGGGGAAGCCCGGCAACGGTCTTCTGCATGGCGGGCTGAGCGAGCACGAGCAGCACGACGAAACCGGCGAGACCGATGGTCAGCGACTCGCAGCAGAGCTCGACCACGACGCGGTTGAAACCGCGCACCCGGAAGCGGCGCGAGGCGATGGTGACCGTTTCCCAAGCGCCGGAAAAGCCATGGAAAAGCCGCCAGAGCGTGGTATCCAGCCAAGCATCGACTTCCATCAGTCGAGACGGGGCGCGCCGGCCCTTCGGCTTGGACGAGAACAGTTTCGGCACGGTCAGCCTATCCCCCCGGCGCGCCGCAACGACGCGTCGGACCATCTTACAAGAACCAGTCGGCGAGACAAACAGCCATCGAAACCGACCCCTTCTGACGATCGTCCCATGACGGGCGAAGAGGGCGGTTCCGAGGCGTGCGCGTCGGGTTCCACGGATCGCAGAGCAAGATGAACGAAACCCCCTTCTGGGCGCGCAAATCGCTGGACGAGATGACGACGGAGGAATGGGAGTCCCTGTGCGACGGGTGCGGGCGCTGCTGCCTGAACAAGCTGGAGGATTGGGACACCGGCGAGATCGTCTGGACCGAGGTCGCCTGCCACATGCTGGACGGGGGAAGCTGCCGATGCTCGGACTACGAGAACCGCCATGCCACCGTGCCGGACTGCGTCACTCTCAGCCCCGACCTCGTGCGCTCCATCGCCTGGCTGCCGCCGACGTGCGGCTACCGCCTGGTGGCGGAGGGGCACCCCCTCCGGTGGTGGCATCATCTCGTGTCGGGCGATCCGCAGACCGTGCACGAGGCGGGGATCTCGGTTCGGGGGCGGACCGTGAGCGAAGAGGGGATGGAGCCGGAGGACTACGAGGACCACCTCGCGGCCTGGCCCGGAGACGATCCGGACGAGGATCGATCCAACGATGTAGGAAAATTATCTGAAATAGGAAAATAGTCATTGACACCGTGACGGTGCCGATGTAGGGTTCAGGCATAGTCGAATTGGTGCGCTCAAGAGGCGGTCGTTTCCGGAAGGAGCGGCCGCCTTCGGCGTTTCGGAGGACAGGGCGAATGGGCAAGCCGGACGAGACGCTGCTTTCGGAGCGCCTGTTCGTGGCGCTCACCGCCGAGGTCTCGGCACTGGAGAAACGGCCGCGTCGGGTGGCCGAGAAGCCCGGCGAACCAGTGCCGAAGAAGACGTTGGCGGAGCGCGGGGCGGAGGCGAAAGCGCGGGTGGAGACGATCTCGCAGCTGACGCGCACCTTGGAGAAGCTTCTGGAGCTTCGCCAGTTGGAGGCGCTGTCGCGCGAGACCGGGCGGCGCGAGGACGAGGCGGAAGCCGGTGCCTTGCGTGCCGAGATGTTGAAGCGTCTGCGATCGATCGACGCGCAGCGCGGCGGAGCGGCGGGGCTGTTCGATGCGATCGCGGCGCCGGGCGGCGAGGCGGTGGGCTGATGGACGGGGGATTCTGGGCGGAGATCGAGCGCGAACTGGAGGGCCAGCCGGCGCATGTGCTGCGGCGGGCGCTTCCGCGCTGGGCCCTGTGCGCACGGCCCGCGCAATTGCCGCCGCCGGGCGACTGGCGGCAATGGCTGCTGATCGGCGGACGCGGGTCGGGCAAGACACGGGCCGGCGCCGAATGGGTGCGCGCGATGGCGCTGGGCGAGGCGCCGCTGGCGGGACGCGTCCATGGGCGCATCGCGCTGGTGGCAGAGACGCTGGGCGACGCGCGCGAGGTAATGGTGGAGGGCGAGAGCGGGCTGCGGGCGCTCGACTACGAAACGCGCCCCGTGTTCGAGGCCTCGCGGCGCCGGCTGGTCTTCGCCAACGGCGCGGTGGCGCAGGTGTTTTCCTCGGAGGACCCGGACGCGCTGCGCGGCTACCAGTTCGATGCGGCCTGGGGCGACGAATTGGCCAAGTGGACCTATGCGGAGGGCTGTTTCGACAATCTGCAGCTGGCGCTGCGGCTGGGCGAGAACCCCCGCATGGTGCTGACGACGACGCCGCGCGCGGTGCCGATCCTCAAACGGCTCATGGCCGAGGAGGGGACGGCGGTGACGCGGATGCGCACCGGCGAGAACGCCGGCAATCTCGCCGCCGGGTTCGTGGCGGCGATGGAGACGCGTTACGGCGGATCGCGTCTGGCACGGCAGGAACTTGACGGCGAGATGATCGAGGCGCGCGAGGACGCGCTGTTCGACCGTGGCGCGATCGACCGCATGCGGGTGCGCGCGGTGCCGTCGCTCGGCCGGATCGTGGTGGCGGTGGATCCGCCGGCCTCGTCCGGACGCACGTCGGACGCCTGCGGCATCGTGGCGGCGGGGCTGGGCGGCGATGGGACCATCTACGTGCTGGCCGATCGGAGCAGGCGCGGGCTGAAGCCGCCGGAATGGGCAGCGGCTGCCGTTTCGCTCTATCGCGAGCTGGAGGCGGACCGGATCGTCGCCGAGGTGAACCAGGGCGGCGAGATGGTGGAGGCCGTGCTGCGAACGGTGGCACCGGACGTGCCGGTGTCGAGCGTTCGGGCGACGCGCGGCAAATGGGTGCGGGCCGAACCGGTCGCGGCGCTCTACGAGCAGGGGCGCGTCCGGCATGCCGGCAGCTTTGCCGAACTGGAGGACGAGCTCTGCGATTTCGGCCCCAACGGGCTGTCGAACGGGCGCTCGCCGGACCGGCTGGACGCCATGGTCTGGGCGGTGACCGCGCTGAACCAGCCGCGCTCGGAGCCGCGTATCCGGCGGCTGTGACCGCAAAGACTTGAAGCCTTCCGTTGAACGGAGACATGAGATGGGTTTGACGACGAGGCTGAAGGCCTTGGCGGGGCTGACGCCTGCGCCGGAGGTGCGGTCGGGCTCGCCCGGCGGGGCGCTGGTGTTCACCGGCGCGGCGGACGAGGCGGACTGGACGGAGCGCTCCTACGGGTCGCTGGCGCGCGCTGGCTTCATGCGCAATCCGCTGGTCTATCGCTGCGTCAGGCTGATCGCAGAGAACGCCGCGGCTGTGCCCTTCGTTCTGTACCAGGGGCGGGAGGAGGTGGAAGCGCACGCGATTCTCGACCTTCTGCGCCAGCCGAACGGGCTGCAGGACGGCGCGGCGCTGATCGAGACGCTGGTCGGTCATCTCCTTCTGTCGGGGGCGGCGCATGTCGAGGCGAGCGTGCTGGACGGTGTGCCGCGCCAGATCCACGCGCTACGGCCGGACCAGATCCGTACGATCTCCTCCGTCGACGGCTGGCCGGAGGCGGTGGAGCAGCGGGTGGGCGGGCGCGTCCGGCGCATTCCGCTGGAGGCGGACGGCGAAAGGCCGGCGCGCGTGCTGGCGATCCGGCTGTTTCACCCTTTGAGCGAAGCGGACGGGTTCGCGCCGGTGAGCGCGGCGCAGACGGCGCTCGACCTCCACAATGCGGCGACGCGCTGGAACAAGGCGCTGCTCGACAATTCGGCCCGGCCCTCCGGCGCGCTAGTCTATCAGCCCGGCGACGGCGGCAACCTGTCGAGCGACCAGTTCGAGCGGCTGAAGACCGAGTTGGAGAGCGGCTATGCGGGCGCTGCGCGGGCCGGGCGGCCCATGCTGCTGGAGGGCGGGCTCGACTGGAAGGCGATGGCGCTCTCCCCCCGCGACATGGATTTCATGGAAGCGCGCAACGGCGCGGCGCGGGACGTGGCGATTGCCTTCGGTGTTCCGCCGATGCTGCTCGGCATCCCGGGCGATGCGACCTACGCCAACTACGCCGAGGCGAACCGGGCGCTGATCCGGCTGACCGTGCTGCCGCTGGTGGCGCGGCTCTCGGCGGCGCTCGGCAACTGGCTCGGCGGCTTCTTCGAGGACGAGCGGGACTTGCGGCTCGGTTTCGACGCGGACCGGATCGAGGGTCTGTCGGTGGAGCGCGAGGCGCTCTGGGCACGGCTCGGGGCGGCGAGCTTCCTCGACGACGACGAGAAGCGCGAGGCCGTGGGCTATGGGGCGCGCAGCCGACGCACGGCGACATGACGGGGGAACGACGATGGATACGATGACGGGGGATGTGGCGTCCCCGCTGGCGCTGTTCGGCGCCAAGCTGGCGGGGGCGGTGGGAGGATCGGTGATTTCCATCGCCTACCTCCTGCCGAACGGGCGGCGTGAGGCGATGGCTCGCTTCCTGACGGGGGCGGTGACGGGGGTCGTGTTCGGTGGCCCGGCGGGGATCGCGCTCGGGGACCATCTGCGCCTCGGCGGCCGGATCGGAGCCACCGAACTGATGCTGATCGGTTCGGCGGCGGTGAGCCTGTCGGCCTGGTGGGCGCTCGGCGCGCTGCAAAGGTTTGCCGAAGGCCTGTGGGTGCGGCCGGCGCGGGCGGGGGAGGCGGTGCAATGATGCGTGTTCCATCGATCAAGCGGACGATGCCGCTGCCGGCGATCGACGAGGACGAGCCGGGCGTCATCCGGGGGTATGCCAGCCTCTTCGACCGGACGGACCGGTCGGGCGATCGCATCCAGCGCGGGGCCTTCGCCCGGTCGCTGGAGGAGCGGACGGCCGCCGGCATCCGCATGCTCTGGCAGCACGATCCCGGCGAGCCGATCGGACGCTGGACGGTCCTGCGCGAGGACGCGCGGGGGCTCTACGCGGAGGGGCGGCTGGAGCTCGGCAGCCAACGTGGACGCGAGGCGCTGGCGCTCCTGCGGGGCGGGGCGATCGACGGTCTGTCGATCGGTTTCCGGACCCGGCGCGCGCAGCCGCTGCGCGACGTGGCGCGACGGCTGCTGACGGACATCGATCTCTGGGAGATCTCGCTCGTGACCTTTCCCATGCAGGAAGCGGCGCGGGTGCGCGAAGTGCGTGGGATCGCGGTGGATTTCGCAAGGGCGCTGCGCGAGGCGGCGTGGCGGATCGCGCCTCGAGGGCTGGCCGTCGGCGCCTGAGAGCCAGAAGTTTTCGACTTTCCTGAGCCCCGCGTCCGGACCACCGGCACGGGGTTCGCTTTTTCCAGCCTGAGGAGACGACATGCAGACCTTCAACCAGGGCGCGCCGGAGACGAAAGCCAACGGGGGACGCGAGGGCGCCGAGGCGCTGAACGACTTCATGGGGGCTTTCGACGCCTTCCGCGAGGCCAACGACGACCGCCTGTCGCAGATCGAGAAGCGCATGAGCGCCGACGTCCTGACCGGCGAGAAGGCCGACCGCATCGCCAAGGCGATGGACGAGCACGAGAGGCGGCTGGAGCGTCTCGTGCTGAAGGGCATGCGCCCGCCAGCCGGCGGTGGCGAGACGGCGAGCGCCGAGCCGAGCGAGCATCGCTCCGCCTTCGAGGCCTATGTGCGCGGCGGTGACGAGACGCGCCTGCGGCGGCTGGAGGAGAAGGCGATGTCGGGCCTCGTCGGCGCCGACGGGGGCTTCCTGGTGCCGAGCGAAACGGAGACGGAGATCGGTCGGCGACTGGCCGCCGTCTCGCCCATCCGCGGGATCGCCACCGTGCGCACCGTGTCGTCGGCAGTGCTGCGCAAGCCCTTCGCGGTGAACGGGGCGCAGACGGGTTGGGTGGGCCAGGCCGATGCCCGGCCGCAGACGAACGCGCCGCAGCTCGCCGAGCTGAGCTTCCCGACGATGGAGCTCTACGCGATGCCGGCGGCGACCAACGCGCTGCTCGACGACTCCGCCGTCGATATCGACGCCTGGATCGGCGAGGAGGTCGAGCAGGCCTTCGCGGCGCAGGAGGGCGCGGCTTTCGTGAGCGGCGACGGGGTGTCGAAGCCGAAGGGCTTCATGAGCTATCCGACCGTTGCCGAGAGCGCTTTTGCCTGGGGCAGCGTCGGCACGATCTCGACGGGGGCGAACGGCGGGTTCCTTGCCGGGGCTGCGGGCGACGCGCTGATCGACCTGATCTATGCGCTGAAGGCGGGCTACCGTCAGAACGCCAGCTTCGTGATGAACCGCCGCACGCAGAGCGCGGTGCGCAAGCTGAAGGATGGCGACGGAAACTACCTCTGGGCGCCGCCCTCGGCGGTGGGCGCGCGGGCGACGCTGATGGGCTTTCCCGTTGTGGAGGCCGAGGCGATGCCGGACATCGAGACGGGCGCAAAGGCCATCGCCTTCGGCGACTTCGGCCGCTTCTATCTCGTGGTCGACCGGCAGGGCGTGCGGGTGCTGCGCGATCCCTACAGCGCCAAGCCCTACGTCCTTTTCTACACGACCAAGCGCGTGGGCGGCGGCATCCAGGACTTCGATGCGGCCAAGCTCCTGAACTTCGCGGCCTGACGATGCCGGGACCGGGCGGCGACGCCCGGTCCCTCGATTTCTCATGCGGAACGGGACGCACGATGATCTGGATCGACAACGGGCAGCCGGTCGCCGAGCCGGTGACGCTGGCTGAAGCAAAAGCGCAGATGCGCGTCGAACGCGACGACGAGGATGGGGCGATCGCGGGTTTCATCCGCGCCGCGCGCGAGACGATCGAAGCGCGCACTGGGCTCGTCGTAGCGCGGCGGGCGTTCCGGTTGTGCCTGGAATGCCCGGCGGAGGCGGACCTCGCGCTGTCGCGCCGTCCGGCCCGCGCCGTGCTGGCGGCCCGGATCTTCGGCCTGGACGGGACCCCGGAGGCCGTGGACGCCGCCGATGTGCGGATCGTGCGCGACGGGGGCACACTGCGCCTGCCACAGGCGCTGACGGGACGCGGCGGACGCGAGGTGGAGATCGAGTTGGACATGGGGCTCGACGCGGCTGCCGTTCCGGACATGCTGAAGCTTGCGATGCTGCATCTCGTCGGCGTTTCCTACGAGATGCGAGGTGCGGCGCCGGCGTCGATGCAGCCGGCGTTCCTGCCGCCGCTGGTGCGCGGGCTGCTGGCGCCCTACCGGCGGGTCGGTCTGTGATGACGCCGCTGTTCATCGACGCGGGCCTGCTTCGCCACCGAGCCGCGATCGAGCGCAACGACGTCGTGCCGGACGCCATGGGCGGCGGCCAGGACGTCTGGGTGGAGATCGGTGAAACCTCCGTGCGGCTGGAGCCGCTTGCGGTGGATGTCGACGAGCGACTGGGGCAGCGGGTGGGCACCGCCACGCATCGCGTGACCCTGCGGGCGCGCCCGGGGCTCGACCGAGGCATGGCGTTTCGTGTCGGCGGGCGGCGGTTCGTGATCCGCACGCTGCACGACCCGGACGAGACGGGACGCTATCTCGTGTGTCGCTGCGAGGCCGAGGCATGATTGCGCGCGTGGCCTTGCGGCTGCGGCGGGATGTGCTGCGGACCGGCATGCGCGAGGCCGTTCGGCGCGAGGCGGCGACACGGGCGGTGGACGTCTTGGCCGAACGCGAGAACGGCGGCGGCGATACTCCTGACGAAAAGTTAACGACGGACGAGCCGCCGTCCGGGTTATCACGCGATATGTGACACCATACATATCGCGTGATCGATCTTTGTCCGAGCGGTTCCGGGCGCGCCGATGAACGGCGCTTTCGGACCGGCTCCCGGAGCCGAGAGGACCGAATCCCATGGCGCATCCCAGCGCTGAACTGCAGACCACCATCGTTTCCGCCCTGACGCACGACCCGGCACTACTCGCCCGCTTGGGCGGACCAAAGGTGTTCGACCGGGTGCCTGAGCGCACCGCCTTTCCCTATCTGACGCTCGGCCGTACGGCGGTGGTGGACTGGTCCACCGGCACCGAGGACGGTGCCGAGCACATCCTGACGCTGCATGTCTGGGCGAAGGGCGGCTCGAAGCAGGAAACCTACGAGATCATGGACATGGTCTCGAATACGCTGCACGACCAGACGCTGCCCCTGACGGGTCACCGGCTGGTCAACCTCCAGCTTCAGTTCGCCGAAGCGCGTCAGGAGCCGGAAAGCCCGGCCTATCACGGCATCCTGCGCTTTCGCGCGGTGACGGAGCCGCTGGCCTGAACCAACCGGCAGCAGGGATGAATTTCGCGAAGGGCGGTCCGGGAGGGCCGCCCTTCTTCGTTCGGCACATCGGAAAGGACGTTACGCATCATGGGCGCGCAGAAAGGCAAGGACCTGCTTCTCAAGGCCGATCCAGAGGGGATCGGCGCATTCGCGACCGTCGCGGGCCTGCGCTCGCGCCGCATCTCGTTCAACGCCGAGACGGTCGACGTGACCGATGCCGAGAGCGCCGGGCGATGGCGCGAGTTGCTCGGCGGGGCGGGGGTGCAACGCGCTTCGCTCTCTGGATCCGGCATCTTCAAGGATGCGGCGTCCGACGCCTCTCTGCGGCGGCTGTTCTTCGAAGGCCGGATCGCCGCGTTCCAGGCGGTGATCCCGGATTTCGGCAGCGTGACCGGGCCGTTCCAGGTCACCGCGCTGGAATATGGCGGCGAGCACAACGGCGAGGTCTCTTTCGAGGTCTCGCTGGAATCGGCCGGCGCACTCCAGTTCGCGGCGCTCTGAGATGGCCGTGAACAGAAGGCGCGGCGAGGTGGAGGCCGTGCTCAATGGGCAGCCGCATCGGCTCTGCCTGACGCTGGGCGCGCTTGCCGAACTCGAGGACGCCTTTGCGCTCGAGGACGTCGCTAGCCTTGCCCAGCGCTTCGGCTCCGGGCGGCTTTCGGCGCGCGACCTGACGCGCATCATCGGGGCAGGCTTGCGCGGCGGCGGGTCGCCCGCCACCGACGACGAGGTGGCCGCCATGGCGATCGAAGGCGGAGCGGCCGGTGCGGCGCGGATCGCAGCCGATCTCCTCGCGGCGGCCTTCGGTGGGCCGGAGGAAACGCCCGGCCGCCCTTGAACGCCGCCGCGCCCGACGATGCGACGGGCACGGCGGCATTTCCCTGGGATGAAGTGTTCGCGACGGCCTCATGCGTGCTGCGCATGACGCCGGACGCGATCTGGCGCGCCACCCCGCGCGAGCTGGCTCTGGCGCTCAGGCCCTTCGCAAGCCTCCGCGAGCCGCCCAGCCGGGCGCGCCTCGTGGATCTCATGCAACGCTTTCCCGACACGAGGTGAGAGATGGTGGAAACCGTGGATGCCCTGCGCATCGCTGTCGAGGCCGACACGAGCGGCTTCGAGCGCGCGCTCGGCGACCTTTCGACCCGAGCCAGCGCCTTCGGCACCGCGCTCACATCGGCGTTCCGCGGCGCCGCCGGTGGCGGGCGGTCGCTGGACGGGGTGCTGAAGCAACTCGGCGGACGGATCTCGACGATCGCTCTGGATGCCGCGCTCCGACCGCTGACGCAGTTGGCGGGCGGGATGCTGGGGCAGGTGCTTTCGGGGATCGGCGGCGGAGGTGTCGCGGGCGCGGCCGGGGCTACGGCCGGCGGCATCGTGCCGTTTGCCAAGGGCGGGGTCGTGCGCGCGCCGACCTTCTTTCCGAACGGCGGTCGGATCGGCCTGATGGGCGAAGCCGGCGCCGAGGCGATCCTGCCGCTCCGCCGGGGGCCGGACGGATCGCTCGGCGTCGCGGCTCCGGGCGGACAGGCACGATCCGGTCCCTCGATCGTCTTCAATGTGACGACGCCGGACGCGCCGAGCTTCCGGCGGGCCGAAGTGCAGATCCAGGCGATGGTGGCGCGCGCGGCCATGCGCGGCCATAGGGGGCTCTGACCATGCTGGCTTCCTTCAGCGAAGAGCGGTTTCCGCTGCGCGTCGCCTTCGGCACCGCCGGCGGGCCGGAGCGGCGAACGGACATCGTGCGCTTGTCCACCGGCTACGAGAACCGCAACCAGCGCACGCGCCATTCCTGGCGCCGCTACGACGCGGGGTCCGGGGTTCGCAGCGTCGAGGATCTCATGGCGGTTCTTCACTTCTTCGAGGCGCGGCGCGGGCGGCTGGTCGGGTTCCGCTTCCGCGATCCGTTCGATTTCTCCTCGGCGGGCGGGGGGCTCGCCCCCGGCGCCACCGACCAGCCGCTCGGGATCGGCGACGGGGAGACGACGGTGTTTCAGCTCGTCAAACGCTACGGACGTGATGCGGACGCCTATGTCCGGCCGATCGGCAAACCGGTGCCGGGCAGCGTGCGGATCGCGGTCGGCGGCTCCGCGACGACCAGCGGGCTCGTGGTCGATCCGACGAACGGCACGGTGACGTTCGCCGCACCTCCCGCAGTCGGCGCGTTGCTGACCGCTGGATTCGAGTTCGACGTGCCGGTGCGTTTCGACATGGACCATCTCGCGATCAACGTCGCCGCCTTCGAGGCCGGCGACATCCCGACCATTCCTCTGGTGGAGGTCCGGCCGTGACCGGCATTTCGGACGATTTTCGCGCGCGGCTTCGGCAGCCCGCGACGACGCTGGCCCATGCCTGGCGGGTGACGCGGGCGGACGGACGGGTGTTCGGGTTCACCGACCACGACGAGGACCTCCATTTCGCGGACACGACATTCGCGGCGCGAACGGGGTGGACGGCGGGCGAGGCCGAGGCGGCTCTCGGCCTGGCGGCGGGAACGCACGGCGTCGAGGCGGCTCTGTCCGCCGAGGCGATCGGCGAGGCGGACATCGCCGCGGGGCTCTTCGACGGCGCTGGCGTCGAGGTGTTCCGCGTGGATTGGCAGCGGCCGGAGGATCATCTCCTGATCGATGCGGCTGATTTCGGCGAGATCACCCGCAACGATGTCGGGATCTCCGTGGAACTGCGCGGGCTCGCCGCGCGGCTCGACCGGCAGCATGGCCGATACTACCGGCGTCGGTGCGACGCGGCGCTCGGCGACGCGCGCTGTGGTGTCGACCTCGCGCGCTGGACGAAGGTCGGGCGGATCGCCTCGGTCGGCGTCGGGCGTGTGGTGCTGGAGGGGGTCGGCGCGTTCGACCGGGAATCCTATCGCGAGGGGCGGCTGCAGGTGGGCACGGCTCCCGCACTCACCGTGGCGGGCCTGCGCCTCGGCGAGGACGGGACGCTGGCGGTCGATCTCCTCGAGCC
>NZ_BBWJ01000035.1 GCF_001463745.1 Aureimonas sp. AU22
CCTCGAGCCGCTGCCGCCGGGTTGGGCGGCGGGCGACGAGGCGCGGCTGACGGCGGGGTGTGACCGAAGCTTCGCCACCTGCCGCGAGCGGTTCGCGAACGGCCTGAACTTCCGGGGGTTTCCGCATATCCCGGGAGCGGACGCGGCGCTGGCGGTGGCCAAGAGCGACGGGTTGCACGACGGATCGGCGGTGGTGCCGTGAGCGCGCGCGTACGGGCGCTCCACGCCGCGCGCGCATTTCTCGGCACGCCATACCGCCATCAGGGCCATCGCCGGGGGATCGGCTGCGACTGTCTCGGCCTCGTGCGCGGCGTGTGGCGCGAGCTCTATGGCGGAGAGCCGGAGGTGCCGGGGCCCTATTCGGCGGATTGGGCGGAGACGGGAGGCGGCGATCCTTTGCTCGAAGCCGCGCGTCGGCACTTTCTGACCGTCTCGCAGGGCGGCGGTCTGCCGGGCGATCTCGTGCTGTTTCGCTGGCGCGATGTCGGCCCCGCACGCCACTGCGGCATTTTGGACGAACCCGGCGAGGCGGGCCCGAGATTGATCCATGCCTACGAGAGAGCTGCGGTGGTTTCTTCGCCGCTGACGCCCGGCTGGGCTGGACGGATCGCCGCCGCGTTTCGATTTCCCGACGAGGTCTGAGCCATGGCGACCATTCTTCTGCAGGCGGCTGGCGGGGCGCTTGGCGGGCTGATCGGCGGTCCGTTCGGAGCCGTGGCCGGCCGGGCGATCGGCGCGCTGGGCGGCTACGCGATCGATAACCGGCTGATGGCCGGCGGCGCGCGACGCGACAGCGGGCGCTTGCGCACGAGCCGTGTGATGGAGGCCGACGAGGGAGCGGGCGTTGCCCGCGTCTACGGCACCGCGAGGGTGGCGGGCCAGGTGATCTGGACGACGCGCTTCGAAGAGGCGAGCCGGACGGAGCGCCAGGGCGGCAAGGGCGGCGCGCCGCAGGGCACGTCGACGACGACATACAGCTATTTCGGCAATGTCGCGGTGGCGCTCTGCGAGGGGCCGATCGCCTGCGTGCGCCGCATCTGGGCCGACGGGGAGGAACTCGACCTCGCCGCCATCCAGTGGCGCCTCCACCACGGCGATGAGAGGCAGGCGCCCGATCCGCTGATCGAGGCGAAGCAGGGTTTGGGACAGGCACCGGCCTACCGCGGGCTGGCCTATCTCGTGTTCGAACGGCTGCCGCTGGAACGCTGGGGCAACCGGATCCCGCAGATATCCTGCGAGGTCGTTCGCCCGGTTGGTGACTTGGAGAAGCGCATCCGGGCGATCACGATCATTCCTGGCGCGACGGAGCATGGGCTCGATCCGATCGTGGTGCGAGAGCGCGTCGGAGCGGGACAGGATCGGCTGCTGAACCGCAACGTCCTGCATGGAGCCAGCGATTTCGCGGCCTCGCTGGACGAGCTGACGGCGCTATGTCCGAGGCTCGAGCGGGCGGCGCTGGTCGTGTCCTGGTTTGCCGACGATCTCCGGGCGGGGCGTGCGACCTGCCGCCCCGGTGTCGAAACCAACGCGCGCGACGAAACCGAGGTCTGGAGCGTCGGCGGGCTGGCGCGCGCGAACGCAAGGGCGGTGAGCGAGGTCGAGGGTGGACCGGCCTATGGCGGCACGCCATCGGATGCGGGGGTGCGCCGGTCGATCCAGGCGCTGCATGCAAAAGGGTTAAAGGTCACCTTCTATCCCTTCCTTCTGATGGACGTTCCGCCGGGGAACGGGCTGGCCGATCCTTATGGCGGAACAGCTCAGGCACCTTTTCCCTGGCGCGGGCGGATGACGCTGGACGTGGCCGAAACGCGTGCCGGAACCACCGACCGGACACCGGATGCGCGGGCGGAGATCGGGCGCTTCGTCGGGGCGGCTGCGGTGTCGGACTTTTCCGTCGATGCGCAAGGCGTGCGTTACGCGGGACTCGCGGAATGGTCGTATCGCCGGATGATCCTGCAGCAGGCTCACCTCGCCCGATCGGCCGGCGGCGTGGACGCCTTCGTGATCGGCTCGGAGATGCGCGGCCTGACCCGACTGCGCGACGAGGCAGGACGCTTTCCGTTCGTCGAGGCGCTGATGGTGCTGGCGCGGGACGTGAAGGCGATCCTGCCGGATGCGCTCGTGACCTACGCGGCGGACTGGAGCGAGTACTTCGGCTACCAGCCCGAGGACGGCAGCGGCGACGTCTTCTACAATCTCGATCCGATCTGGGCCGATCCGGCAGTTGGGGCTGTCGGCATCGACAACTACCTACCGCTCTCGGACTGGCGGGACGACGAGGCGACGGAGTCGCGCGACGGGATGGTCTCGCCCTACGACCTCGACGGGCTCGTCCGAGCCATCACGGGCGGCGAGCACGCCGATTGGTTCTACCCGAGCGAGGGCGCTCGGCGCGTTGGCGAGCGCAGCAGCATCACGGATGGGTTGGGCAAGCCGTGGGTCTTCCGCGCGAAGGACATCCTGTCGTGGTGGTGCGAGCCGCATGTCGAACGGCGGGGCGGGGTCGAGGCGTTGACGCCCACGGCGTGGATGCCCCGATCGAAGCCGGTCTGGTTCACCGAACTCGGCTGCCCGGCGATCGACAAGGGCGCGAACCAGCCCAACGTCTTCGTGGACCCGAAGTCGGCCGAGAGTGCGTTTCCGCATTTCTCGACTGGGACGCGGGACGATCTCATGCAGCGGCGTTTCCTGGAGGCGCACCAGCGGCATTGGGACGACGAGGCCGCAGGCTTCGACGCGGCGCGCAATCCGGTCTCGCCGATCTATGGCGGGCGCATGGTGCCGGCGAACGCCATTCACCTCTGGACCTGGGACGTGCGGCCCTTTCCGGCCTTCCCGGAACGCGCCTCGCTCTGGCGCGATGGCGACAACTGGCAGCGCGGCCACTGGCTGAACGGGCGCCTCGGACGTGCCTCGATGGACGCGCTGATCGCGGCCCTCCTGCGCGACCGCGGGTTCGAACGCTTCGACGTTTCGGCCGTCGACGGGCTCGTCGGTGGCTTCGTCGTGTCGGGTCCGGGAACGGCGCGTGGGGAACTGGAAGAGCTGATGCGGCTGACCGGGATCGAGGCTTTCGCGAGCGGGGGTGTGCTCCGGTTCCGTTCGGTCGCACGGCGGAGCGAACGTCGAGAGGCCATGGCTCTCGTGGACCCGTCGGACGAGGCGCCGTTCGAGGTGCGCCGCGTCGAGGACGGCGAAGCGCCGGGCGAGGTCGTGGTCGGCTTCAGTGACGGGGACCGCGCCTATCGCTCGACGGCCGCCGAGGCGACACTTCCCGGCCGGTCGCAGCCGGGCCAGGCAACAGTGGAACTGCCCGTGGTGCTGACGGAGGGCGAGGCGCGGGGACTGGCGCGGGGTCTCCTCGAACGGGAAACGAGTGAGCGGGAAGCGGCGCGCTTCGCGCTTTCGCCGTCCGAGATCGAGGTGGGCGTGGGCGACCTCCTGACGCTCGCGGATCGGCCTGGGCTCTGGCAGGTGGAGCGGATCGAGGATGGTTCGTCCCGCCGGGTGGAGGCGCGGCGGGTGGGCCACCGCAGCGGAGCGCAAGCCGTCGGCGCGCCTGCCTTTGCCGCCCAACCGACAGGCCCAATGTTCGCCTCGCGCCCGCTGGTCGCGCTTCTCGATCTGCCGAAGCTCGGCGCTGGCGGCGGCGGCGCGCTCGTGGCCGTCTCGGCGAGGCCGTGGATGCCCTATGTCGTCACGGCTTCCGCCTCGGTCTCGGGGCATGCGGTTCGAACGGTTGCCGCAGCCTGCGCGACGGTGGGGCATCTGGTGGTGCCGCTCGAACCGGGCCGGGAGGAGATCCTCGATCGCACGCACACGATCGTGGTGGATCTGGCGACCGGCAGCCTCGCCTCGCTCGATCCCGCGCTGGTCGATGCCGGCGCGAACACGGCGGCGGTGCGCGCCGGCAATGGCGCATGGGAAGTGGTGCGGTTTCGCGAGGCCGAGGAGATCGGTCCCGCGCGCTATCGCTTGCGTGGACTTCAGCGAGGCATCGGGGGGACCGGGGAGGAAGCCGGCTCGGGAGCGCCGGCGGGTGCGCCCTTCGTGCTTCTGGACCAGGCGGTCTCGCAAGTGCCGCTCGAAGAGGACGAGGCGGGCGTGCCGATCGACTGGCGGACGGTTCCGGCCGGGCGGGCGCTCGACGACGGGGCGGCGGACAGGCGTACGGCGGCGCTCGGCCGGCGCGTCCTGCGGCCGTTGTCCCCGGTCCATCTTCGCGGCCGCTACGATTCGGGCGGACTTGCGCTCGCCTGGATCCGGCGGACGCGATCGGTCGATCCGGCCTGGGAGGGAACGGATGTGCCGCTGGACGAGGAGGGCGAAACCTACCGCGTTAGCGTGAGTGGCGGCGAACACCGACCTTGGACCGAGACGGTCGGGGTGTCCGGATTGCAATTGTCTGCCGATGACCTCGGCGGCCGGATGGGTGGGCTGCCGGGGGAACTCGTCGTGCACGTCGCACAGGTCAGCCAGAGCTATGGGGCAGGGGCCGCGGCGCGGCTGTGCCTGACCCGGCGCTGATATCTCTCAACGAAAGGAACGGACATGGACGAGATCAAGAACTGGTACGAATCGCGCTCGGTCTGGGGCGGCGTCCTGGCGCTGGCGGCTTCGCTGACAGGGTTGTTCGGGGTCGAGGTGGTCGGGCTGGCGAGCGACGAGGCCGTGACCGCGCTGACGGCGGCAGCGGGCGCGATCGGTGCGGCGGTGGCCATCTTCGGCCGCTTCGACGCCCGCACCCGCATCCGGTGAGCGGGCGGGCGCCCGTCCACGGGCGCCCGTTCATTCGACATTCAGCACGCGGTCTCTAGTGTTGCGGACAACAGACCCTGGATGAGACATGATCCGACCTGCCCTACGCCGCATCGCTGCGTCCTCGCTTCTCGGTTTCGCTCTGATCGGCTCGGCCGCCGCGGCCATGCCGATGCGCCCGACCGGGAGGGCCGCGATTCCGACGACGGACGCATCCAAGGAAGTTCGTCTGGCGCAAAGGGGCGGATGCTCGTCCGCCGCCGCGCAGGCCGCTGCTCAGACGGGTGGGCAGGTCCTGTCCGTTCGCATGTCGCAGCAAGGCGACCGGACCGTCTGCGTCGTGACCGTGTTGATCCCGGCGAGCGATGGAAACCGCCCCCGCCGTCAGACGATCACGATCGAGCAGTAAGCGCATGCGCAGGGCAAAACGAGAAGCCGGGACGAGACTGCCATGCGCATCCTGATCGTCGAGGACGACACGAACCTCCGGCGGCAGCTGATGGAGGCTCTGACCGGGGCGGGCTATGTCGTGGACCAGGCTTCCGACGGCGAGGACGGACATTTCCTCGGCGACACGGAGAGCTACGACGCGGTGATCCTCGACGTCGGCCTGCCCAAGATGGACGGAATCAGCGTCCTGGAGCGCTGGCGGCGGGAAGGGCGGGCGATGCCGGTGCTGCTCCTGACCGCGCGCGACCGCTGGAGCGACAAGGTGGCGGGGATCGATGCCGGCGCGGACGACTACGTCGCCAAGCCCTTCCACATGGAGGAGGTGCTGGCGCGGGTGCGCGCCCTGATCCGCCGCGCTGCGGGACACGCTTCCTCGGAGATCCACTGCGGGCCGCTGCGTCTGGATACGAAGGCCTCCAAGGCGAGCCTCGACGGGACTCCGCTCAAGCTGACCTCGCACGAGTTTCGCCTCCTGTCCTACCTGATGCATCACCAGGATGAGCTGGTCTCGCGGACCGAGCTGATCGAGCACATGTACGATCAGGACTTCGACAGGGATTCCAATACGATCGAGGTCTTCGTCGGCCGGCTCCGCCGCAAGATCGGCGTCGACATGATCGAGACGGTGCGCGGTCTCGGCTACCGCATGCGGCACGGCGGCTAACCTTGAACGGAGCCGACGCAGAGGCATCGGAGGAAAGGCCGCCGGCCGAGGCGAACCGGCCGCGGCTGACGGAGAGCCTGACCTTTCGGGTGGTTTCTTTGTCGAGCGTCTGGGTCGTCGCGGCGTTTCTTGTGGTCGCCGGTCTGATCTCCGGTCTCTACGAGCGCACCGCGCAGTCGGGCTTCGAAGCCGTCGTGCGGGCGCAGCTCTACAACCTCATCAATTCTGTGACGGTGGACGAGACGGGGACCTTGTCCGGGGTCCCGAACCTCGGGGACCTGCGCTATTCGCAGCCGCTTTCCGGCTGGTACTGGGAGGTGCTTCCCGCCAGTGCCAACACGCAAGGGCGGCTGGCCTCGTTCTCCCTGGGGCCGCGCAAGATCGCGGACGAGCCGACCGAGCTTGCGCCCTTCGACATGCAGTATCGCCGCGACTATCGAACGGAGGGGCTCGACGGCGAGACGCTCTACGTCGAGGAGGCGGAAGTCGTCCTGGACCAGGACAACCACGCCGCACGCTTCCGCGTGATGGGCAATGCCAGCGTGGTGGAATCCGACATCGACGCCTTCGACCGCAAGATGGCGCTCTATCTCGGCTTCTTCGGTCTCGGCTCGATCGTCGTCAATGCGCTGGCCATCCTCTACGGCCTGCGTCCGCTGGCGGGCGTGCGCCGCGCGCTGGCCGACGTGCGTGCCGGACGCGCCGAGCGCTTGAAGGGCAACCTTCCCGCCGAGATCCGACCGCTGGCGCTGGAGATGAACGCGCTGATCGACAGCAACCGCCGCATCGTGGAGCGGGCGCGCACGCAAGTCGGAAATCTCGCCCATGCGCTGAAGACGCCGGTTGCCGTGCTCCTGAACGAGGCTTCGGCGATCGGTGGTCAGAAGGGGCGGATCGTCGGCGAGCAGAGCGAGATCATGCGCCGTCAGGTCCAGCATTATCTCGATCGCGCACGGGTAGCCGCCACCGACGGCGCCATCGTGCGCACGCCGGTCGTGCCCGTTCTGGACCGGCTTCTGAAGGTTCTGCGACGGCTCGACCCCAACACCACGTTCGAACAGCATCGGTCGGAGGATGCGGCCGGCATCGTCTTCGCCGGCGAGCAGCAGGACCTCGAGGAGACAATCGGCAATCTTCTCGAGAACGCCTCGAAGTATGGCCGGGGCCGCGTCGCGCTTTCGCTCGAGGCGAGCGGCGCGGAGAGCTTGCGGATCGTGGTCGAGGACAACGGGCCGGGGTTGTCGGAAGAGGACATGGCGGAGGCGCTGAAGCGGGGCCGGCGCTTCGACGAGCAGCGTGCCGGCAGCGGGCTCGGACTGTCGATCGTCGCTGATACCGTTTTGCAATACCGCGGATCTTTTCGGCTCGCGCGCTCCGAAATCGGAGGATTGCGTGCGGAGGTGATCTTGCCTCGTGCCCCCGGCGCGCCGATGTCCTGACACGACAACTTGTTGTGGCCGCATGGGCCGCTCGAGCGGCGGACGGACGAATGCCGAAAATCTGGACCACCTGCCTCGTCGCCGCGGCCCTGCCTTTTCTGTCGGGTTGCCTGACCAGCGCCGCGCGCAACGCGCCGGAGCCGCTGTCCGACCGGGCCGCAGCGCTGCGCGGCAGCATCACCCCGACGAACAGCGTGAAGCTCAGCCCAACCGCCGAGCAGCGCGCCTTGCTGGCGCAGTATCAGGCGCTGCAATTCGGAAGCGTCGGGCAAGCCGTGCCCTGGGAGTCGGACGGTTTCAAGGGCGAGATCACGCCGACGCAGCTCTATCGCATCGGCTCGCAGGACTGTCGCGGCTACACGCATGTGATCACGCGCGGCTCCTCGAAAGTTCGGCAGGTCGGAAGCGCGTGCCGCACCGGCGCCGACCTGTGGACCCCCGTCGCCTGACCTCGTCGACGGTCCTGATGCCGATTTGAATGGGCTTTCCGGCGCGGGGTTGTTAGAGCAATTCCAGACCGGAGACGGGGCGGTTCCGCGTTGCTCGCGCCCAGCGGGGGAGCGATGGCGCACGACGCTCGCCGTTCTCCCCATGTGCCTCGATCGGCGGCGCGAGCCGCCGTCCCCCGGGATCCTTGATGCTGTTCTGGCTCATCGCCTTCGTCCTTGCCGCCACCGCGACGCTCGTGATCGTCCTGCCGCTCCTGGTGCGCCCGGCGCGAACCGCAGTCGCCCGCGAGACCTATGACGAAGAGGTCTACCGCGCCCAGCTGAACGAGTTGCGCGAGGACGAGGCGAGGGGCAGCATCGGATCGGAGGAGGCGACAGCCTCTCGCGCGGAGATCGGACGGCGCTTGCTCCGCGCGCGCGAGGCCGCCGAGGCGGCACCCGACGCCCGCCCGCAGGCGCGATCCGCCGTCGTGGCAGGGCTGGCCGTGGCGCTGTTGCTGCCGATCGGAACGTTTCTCTTCTACGACCGGTGGGGATCGCCGGACGCACCGGATCAGCCGCTGGCCTCCCGGGAAGCAGCCGGCGACACGTTGGACGTCGACGCCGCGGTCGCCGAAATCGAGCGGCGTCTTGCCGCCCAGCCCGACGACGCCGCGGGCTGGAACGTCGTCGCTCCCGTCTATCTCCGACTGGGGCAGGGCGAGAAGGCCGTGACGGCGTTTCGCAACGTGCTGCGTCTTTCGCCTCCCACAGCGCAAACGGTTTCGGGGCTCGGCGAAGCTCTCGTCCAAGCGGCGGACGGAAAGGTCACGCCGGAAGCGGAAACCGAATTTCGTCGCGCCCTGTCGCTCGACGCGCAATGGGTGCCCGCGCGGTTCTTCCTGGCTCTCTCGCTCTCGCAGCAGGGACGGGCTCCGGAGGCGGCCGAGGCCTGGAGCGAACTCCTGCGGACGGGCCCGCCGGATGGTCCGTGGCGTCCGGTGGCGGAAGCGGCCCTCGCCGATGCGCGCTCCGGTGCGGGCGTCGCATCCACGCCGCAGGCTCCCGGACCGACGGCGGACGACATCAGGAACGCCGAAACCCTGTCCGACACGGATCGGCTGGCGATGGTTCAGGGAATGGTCTCGGGCCTTGCGGAGCGGCTACGCGTTCAGCCGAAGGATGCGGAGGGGTGGAAGCGGCTCCTGCGCTCCTACCTCGTTCTAAAGCAGCCTGACGAGGCGCTTGCGGCATTGCGGCAGGTGCGGGCCGTATTCCCGGAAGCCTCACCGGAGCTTATGGATATCATGAGCTTCGCACGAGAGCTCGGACTGCAGCCGGATACCGCAACACCATGACGCGTAAGCAGAAGCGCCTTGCCAGCCTGTTCGGCATCCTGGCCGTCGTCGCGACGGCCGCGGGGCTCGTGCTGACGGCGCTGTCGGACAGTGTCGCCTTCTTCAATTCCCCGACCGACCTGGCTGCCCGCGCCCCTAGCGACGAGCAGCGCATCCGCCTGGGCGGGATCGTCGAGGCGGGTACCGTGCACCGCGACGGCGCGCAGCGGGTCTCGTTCCGCGTGACGGACACGGTGGAAAGCGTGCCGGTCACCTATGCCGGCCTGCTGCCCGATCTGTTCCGCGAGGGGCAGGGGGTGGTGGCGGAGGGGCATCTGGGCAATGACCGGGTGTTCGTCGCGGACACGGTTCTGGCCAAGCACGACGAGACCTACATGCCGAAGGAAGTCGTCGACGACCTCAAGGCGCGCGGCCTCTGGAAGGACGGCGCCATCGTCTCGGCCACGGAAACACAGCCTGCGGGAGCCGGCTTGTGATCGTCGAACTCGGGCATTTCGCGCTGGTGCTGGCGCTTGGCACGGCGCTCGTTCAATCCGTGCTTCCGCTCCTGGGCGCGCGCACCGGCGACGCGCGGCTGATGGAAGCCGGGTCGGCGACGTCCGTGACAGGACTCGCGCTGCTTGCCCTGGCGTTCGGGGCGTTGACGGCAGCCTACGCGACCTCGGACTTCTCCGTGCTCAATGTCGTGGAGAATTCCCACTCCGCCAAGCCGATGATCTACAAGATCACGGGCGTCTGGGGGAACCACGAGGGGTCGATGCTCCTGTGGGTGCTGATCCTATCGCTGTTCGGAGCGCTGGTGGCTCTGTTCGGCCGCGACCTTCCGCCGAGCCTGAAGGCGACGGTGCTCTCGGTCCAGGGCTGGATTCTGACCGCCTTCCTGCTGTTCATCCTCCTGACCTCGAACCCGTTCACGCGCGTGATCCCGGCGCCGTTCGAGGGCAACGATCTCAATCCGATCCTTCAGGACATCGGCCTCGCGATCCATCCGCCGCTCCTCTATCTCGGCTATGTCGGCTTCTCGATCGCCTTCTCGTTCGCGGTGGCCGCCCTGATCGAGGGGCAGATCGATGCTGCCTGGGCGCGCTGGGTGCGCCCCTGGACGCTGCTCGCGTGGCTGTTCCTCACCGGAGGGATCGCGATGGGCTCGTACTGGGCCTACTACGAACTCGGCTGGGGCGGCTGGTGGTTCTGGGACCCGGTGGAGAACGCCTCCTTCATGCCGTGGCTCTCGGGCACGGCGCTCCTTCATTCGGCCGCCGTAATGGAGAAGCGTTCCGCGTTGAAGGTCTGGACGGTGCTGCTGGCCATCTTGACCTTCTCGCTTTCGCTGCTCGGAACCTTCCTGGTTCGCTCGGGGGTCCTGACCTCGGTTCACGCCTTCGCTGTCGATCCGGAACGCGGCGTCTTCATCCTGGCGATCCTGTGCATCTTCATCGGCGGCTCGCTGGCGCTCTTCGCCTTCCGGGCGAGCGAGCTGGAGAGCGGTGGGCTCTTTGCGCCGATCTCTCGCGAAGGCGCGCTGGTCTTCAACAACCTGTTCCTCACCACGGCAACGGCCACGGTGCTCGTGGGAACGCTGTACCCCTTGTTTCTGGAAGTGTTCACCGGCACGAAGATTTCGGTCGGCGCGCCCTTCTTCGACCTGACCTTCGGGCCGCTGATGGTGCCGCTTCTGTTTGCGGTGCCGTTCGGTCCCCTGCTCGCATGGAAGCGGGGGGACCTCCTGGGTGCAGCCCAGCGGCTCTACGCAGCGGTGGGCGCCGCCCTGTTCGTGACGATCGTGGTGCTCGCGGTGAACGAGGGAACCAAGATCCTGGCGTCCCTCGGCATCGGCCTTGCGGTCTGGGTGATGGTCGGCGCGCTCGTGGATCTGGCGGGACGGGCAGGCCTGCCGAAAGCCGGATTGCGCATCGCCTTCGCCCGACTGGTGGGGCTACCCCGATCGGCCTTCGGCACGGCTCTCGCCCATTTCGGGGTCGGCGTGACGCTGCTCGGCGTCGTGTGCGTCAGCACCTTCGATACCGAGACCGTCACCACGATGCAGCCGGGGCAGACGGTGGCGGTCGGCGGGTTCGATTTGCGTTACGACGGGCAGACGTTCCGGCAGGGACCGAACTATCGTGAGGACGTCGGTCGTTTCACGCTGCTTGATGGCGGCAACGAAACGGGGGTCATCGACAGCGCCAAGCGCTTCTATCCGGCACGCCAGATGCCGACGACCGAAGCGGGCATCCACACGCTGGTGTTCAGCCAGATCTATGTTTCTCTGGGAGATGCGACGGCCAACGACGGGTCGATCGTGGTTCGCATCTGGTGGAAGCCGCTGGTGACGCTCATCTGGCTCGGCGCCGTCGCGATGGCGATCGGGGGCGCGGTCTCCCTCAGCGACCGTCGTCTTCGGGTCGGAGCGCCGGCAAGGCGTCGCGCCGCCAGGGTGGCCTGATATGGTGCGTCGATCACGAACGCGAGCGATCGCCTTGGTGTGCCTCATGGGCTGGGCCTTTCCGGCGCTGGCGGTGCAGCCGGACGAGGTCCTGCCGAACGCGTCGCTCGAGCAGCGGGCCCGCGACCTGTCGGCGGGGCTTCGCTGCATGGTGTGCCAGAACCAGTCGATCGACGATTCCGACGCGCCTCTGGCGCGCGACCTCCGGCTCCTGGTACGCGAGCGCATCACGGCCGGCGATAGCGACGAGGACGTCATCGACTATTTGGTATCGCGCTACGGCGACTTCGTGCTGCTGCGTCCCCGCGTGCGCTGGGATACGGCACTTCTGTGGGGCGCGCCGATCCTGCTTCTGGGTATCGGCATCGTCGTGCTGCGGCGGTCGGGTCGACCGGCCGTTCAGTTTCCTCCCGCAGGCGACCTTTCGGCGGCGGAAGAGGCGCAACTGGCGCAGATCCTGGACGACGGACCCGGCCGGGGCGATGGGCGCTAACTGCCCGACCTTACGAAGCTTTCATCCTCGCGAAAACTTGCCGTAACGTTGCGACCCCTACTTTCCCACCATCGGACGGGCCAAATGGCTCCCGTCGGCGGATCGGGAATTCAACGAGGGTCCTTCGCATGAACACGAACTTCAACAAGACAACACGTCGCCTTTCCACCGCGGTCTTGGCGGCGGGCGTCGCAGGCGTCGTCCTCGCGGGCGGCGTCGTTTCCAACGTGGTGCCGAGCTTCGCCCAGGCAGTGGCGGTTCAGCCGACGGGTGAGAACCCGGGCTTCGCCGACGTGGTTGAAAAGGTCTCCCCCGCGGTCGTCTCCGTGCGCGTGAAGGAGCAGGTGCGGCCGGCGAGCGACGACGGCAATGCCGAGTCGCCCTTCGACAACCTGCCGGAAAATCACCCGCTCCGGCGCTTCTTCGAGTTCGGCAATCCCGGCATGCCGGGTTCGCCCGATGGCCGTCAGGCGCCGCGCCGCAGCCCGCGCCAGGGCATGGCGCAGGGGTCCGGCTTCTTCATCTCGGACGACGGCTACCTTGTGACCAACAATCACGTGGTCGAGGGCGGCAGCGACTACACGGTCGTTCTGGACGACGGCACGGAGCTGAAGGCGGAACTGATCGGCACCGACTCGCGCACCGACCTCGCGCTGCTGAAGGTGGACGGTGGTCAGCGCAAGTTCACCTATGTCGATTTCGCGGACGACTCCAAGGTCCGGGTCGGCGAGTGGGTGGTGGCTGTCGGCAATCCGTTCGGTCTCGGCGGCTCGGTGACGGCGGGCATCGTCTCGGCGCGCGGCCGCGATATCGGCGCCGGCCCCTACGACGACTTCATCCAGATCGACGCGGCGGTGAACCGCGGAAACTCGGGCGGCCCCGCCTTCAACCTCGAAGGTCAGGTGATCGGCGTCAACACTGCGATCTTCTCGCCATCGGGCGGCAATGTCGGCATCGCCTTCGCCATTCCGGCTTCGACGGCCAAGAGTGTCGTGCAGTCCCTGCGCGAGAACGGCAACGTCCAGCGCGGCTGGCTCGGCGTGCAGATCGCGCCGGTGACGCAAGATATCGCCGAGGCGCTGGGGCTGAACGCGGAAGAGGGCGCCATCGTCACGCTGCCCGATACCGACACCCCGGCGGTGAAGGCGGGCATCCAGACCGGTGACGTGATCACGGCGGTGAACGGGCAAACGGTCAAGGGTCCGCGCGAATTGGCTCGCAAGGTCGCCGAATATCGTCCCGGTGCGACCATCGACGTCAAGATCTGGCGCAACGGCGAGGCGCGCGACATCAAGGTCGAGCTCGGCAACCTGTCCAGCCTCGACGAAGCGTCGAACACCAGCGGCAACAGCAACGTGCCGGTCAATCCGTCCTCGCTGCGCGGCTACGGCCTGACGCTCACTCCGTCGGACCAGGGTGACGGCGTCGTCATCACCGAGGTCGACCCCGACTCCGAGGCCGCCAACCGCGGCGTCTCGGCGGGCGACACGATCGTGGCGGTGAACGGCAGCTCGGTGAAGTCGCAGCGCGAGGTCGAGGACGCGATCAAGAAGGCCGCGACCTCGGGCCGGAAGGCGGCGCTGTTCCAGCTTCGCAGCGGCGATCAGAACCGCTTCGTGGCCCTGCCGATCAGCGGAAGCTGATCGCGATCCACTCGCCGGAAATCCGGGGGCGGCGTCCGCCGCCCCTGTTCGCCCGCTTCATCGAAGGATATTCACGATGACGATGTCCGCGCCGTCCTCTAAATCGGATCACATGCGCATCCTCATCATCGAAGACGACCGGGAGGCCGCCTCCTACCTTGCGAAGGCCCTGCGGGAGTCCGGCCATGTGCCGGACCATGCGGCGGACGGCGAGATGGGATTGCACATGGCGCTGACGCAGGCCTACGACGTTCTCGTCGTGGACCGCATGTTGCCGCAGCGCGACGGCCTGTCGGTCGTCTCCGCGCTGCGCGAGAAAGGCAATGCCACGCCGATCCTCATCTTGTCCGCGCTGGGCCAGGTGGACGACCGGGTGAAGGGCCTTCGTGCCGGCGGCGACGACTATCTCCCCAAGCCCTACGCCTTCTCCGAGCTTCTGGCCCGCATCGAGATCTTGGGCCGGCGACGCGGGACCAAGGACGTCGAGACGGTGTATCGCGTCGGCGATCTGGAGCTCGACCGCCTGTCGCACGAGGTGCGTCGCGCCGGCAAACCGATCACCCTTCAGCCGCGCGAGTTCCGCCTCCTGGAATATCTGATGAAGCATGCCGGCCAGGTTGTGACGCGAACCATGCTTCTCGAGAATGTCTGGGACTACCATTTCGACCCACAGACCAACGTGATCGACGTTCATATCTCGCGCCTCCGCTCGAAGATCGAGCGCGAGTTCGGCGAGCCCCTCCTGCATACGGTTCGCGGGTCCGGATACATCATCCGCGCCGGGGACTGAGGGTCCTTGCGCCGGCCGACGATCCTGCGCGTTCGCGAGCTGATGCGTGTCACCGCCGTGCGGCTTTCGGCGGTCTATCTCGCGCTCTTCGCGCTCTTTGCCGCGATCCTTCTCGTCTACGTGACGGAAACGGCGTCTTCCATCCTGCAGTCGCAGAGCCAGGATGCGATCGACGACGAGATCGAGGTTCTCGACCGCATCTACCAGACCACGGGCATCTCGGGCATCGTGCGCGCGATCGACCGCCGCGCGCGCCAGCCGGGCGCGCCGCTCTATCTCGTGACCGACGGGACCGGCCTGATCCTCGCTGGCAACGTGCAGAGTCTCGAAGCGGGCGTCCTGGACGAGCCGGGCTTCAAGACCAAGCCCTTCCGCTACGCGCGCTTCACCGAGACCGACCAGGATCGTTATCACACGGCCGTCGCCGAGGTCGTGCAGCTTCCCAACGGGATGCGGCTCCTCGTGGGGCGAGATCAGAGCGATCAGGAACGGATCCGGTTGATCGTCCGCAACGCCCTGATCCTGGCGCTGCTCCTGATGAGCTTCGGGGCACTCCTCGCCTGGTTCCTGGTCGGCCGCACCGCGTTGCATCGGCTCGACCGCATGTCCGCGGCGACCGCCCGCATCATGGGAGGTGACCTGTCCGAGCGGCTACCCGTGACCGGGACCGGCGACGAGTTCGATCGACTGTCCGAGAAGCTGAACGTGCTTCTCGCGCGCATCGCTCTGCTGCAGGAAGGGCTCCGGCAAGTGTCGGACAACATCGCCCACGATTTGAAGACGCCGTTGACGCGGTTGCGCAACCGTGTGGAGGCCGCGCTCGGGGACGCCGATCCCGAGCGCAACGGACGAAACGCGCTGGAGGCTGTGCTCGCGGAAGCCGATGGGATGATCCGCACCTTCGACGCGCTGCTGATGATCAGCCGCGTCGAGGCGGGCTCCCACCCCGCGTTGAAGAGCGAGGTCGACCTGTCCTCGATCGTCTCGGATGTCGCAGAACTCTACGAGCCCTTGGCCGAGGATGCCGGCGGGCGGCTCGTCCTCGAGGCGCCCGAGCCCGTCGTCGCGCCGGTCAGCCGCGAGCTGATCTCCCAGGCCGTTTCCAACCTTCTGGACAACGCGCTGAAATACGGTCTGTCCGAGCGGCCGCTGGAGATCCGCGTCGTCGTCGAACGGCGGGGCGACCATTGCCTCGTCTCGGTCGCCGACAACGGAAGCGGCGTGCCGGCCGACAAGCGCGAGCGCGTGCTGGAGCGCTTCTACCGGTTGGACGAGAGCCGCTCGAAGCCCGGCTCGGGCCTCGGTCTTTCCCTGGTCCAGGCCGTCGCCACCATCCACGGCGGCACACTCTCGCTTGACGATGCGGCGCCGGGCCTCAAAGTCACGCTGGAGATTCCTCTGGAAAGGGTTGTTCAGCCGCATGACGGAGCCCGCGCGCCTTGAGCTGAAGATCGGCGGGACCGCCACGCTGCACCCCTACGATGATCAGGAGTTCGCCAAGCGCCGTCAGGAGCTCGCCGCGCGCGCGCGCGATGCGGGCATGGACCGTCTGGCCGGATGGCTCGAGACCGAAGGCTGCTCCGACGCCGGGCGGCTGATCGCGGCGTTTTCCCTCTCGCCACATCTGGCCACCGTCGCGGAACGGTCCCCAAGTTGGATCGACCGCCTGTTCGACGAGGACGCCGGGGAGCGCGTTCGCTCGATCATCGACGAACTCGGGCAGGGCATACCGGCCGACGTCTCGGAGGCGTCGGAAATGGCGTTCCTGCGGCAGGCCAAGGCCGAAGCGTCGCTGCTGATCGCCCTGCGCGATCTGTTCGGCGCCGCTGACGCGAAACGGACGACGGCCGACCTGTCGGACCTTGCCGAGGCCGCCATCCGCCGGGCGCTTCGCTTCTGCCTCGCGGACCTGCAACGGCGCGGCCAGCTGGCGCTTCCGGACCCCGCCGATCCCGAAACCGGATGCGGGCTGACGGTGCTGGGCATGGGCAAGCTCGGGGGTCGCGAGCTGAACTACTCCAGCGACATCGACATCATCCTGTTCTTCGAACCCGAGACATCAGCCATCCTCGACCAGAGCGAGAGCGTCGAGATGTTCTCGCGCCTCGGCCGGCGACTGGTTCGGATGATCGGGGAGCGCACGCGCGACGGATATGTCTTCCGCACCGACCTGCGGCTGCGCCCGGACCCCTCCGCCATGCCGCTCGCGATCCCGATCCCGTCCGCGCTGATCTACTACGAGGGTGCGGGGCGGGACTGGGAGCGGGCCGCGATGATCAAGGCGCGACCGGTTGCCGGCGACCCGGCGGTCGGCGCCGGTTTCCAGCGCGAGATCGCCCCGTTCGTCTGGCGCCGTTATCTCGACTTCGTGGCCATCGCCGACATCCAGGCGATGAAGTCCAAGATCGACCGCCATCGCGGATTCGAGGGAATCGCCACGGCCGGGCACAACGTCAAGCTCGGGCAGGGCGGTATCCGCGAGGTGGAGTTTTTCGCGCAGGCGCAGCAGCTCATCGCCGGCGGCCGTTTGCCCCAGTTGCGGACCCGGCGGACCGACGAGGCACTGGAGCGGTTGGCGGCGGAAGGCTGGGTCGCGCCGGGCGTCGCGGCCGAGCTGACGGAAGCCTACTGGTTCCTGCGCCGGGTCGAGCATGCGATCCAGATGGTCGCCGACGAGCAGAGCCACACGCTCCCGACCGCGAGGGAGGACCTCGTGCGGATCGCACGGCTTTGCAACTTCGAGGGCCTGGAGGATTTCGAAGCCGCGCTCCTTCGGCGTCTGCGGAGCGTTCAGGCGCGGTTCTCGGCCCTGTTCTCCGACGGCCGCGCCGCGCGTGACGACGAGACCGGCGTCGATGCCCTCCTGGAGGACGAAGCCGACGCGGCGGCGCTCGGCTGGCTTGCGGAGCGTGGCTACAACCGGCCGGCCGACATCGGACGGATCGTCCACCGCTGGGGATCGGGACGCTATCGCGCCATGCGCTCGGAGGCCGCGCGCGAGCAGTTCGTCGCCGTTCTGCCGTCCCTGCTCCAGGCCTTCGCCGGCGGTGCCGACCCGGACGGTGCGCTCGCCGCATTCGACCGCTTTCTGGAAGGCCTTCCGTCGGGCCTCCAGTTCTTCTCGCTCATCGCTTCCAACCCGCGGCTACTGGAACTCCTGGCGCGCATCATCACCGCCTCTCCGCGCCTCGCCGACACGATCGCTCGCCGTCCGCACGTCTTCGACGCCCTTCTCGATCCCGCCTTCTTTTCGGAACTCCCGACGCGCGATCTCATCCGCGAGCGGCTCACCGCCTTCCTTGCCGACGCTCGTTTCTTCGAGGAGCGGCTCGACCGTCTGCGCATCTTCGCATCGGAGCAGCGCTTTCTCGTCGGCGTGCGGCTTCTCTCGGGCGCCCTGGAAGGGGAAGCGGCGGGGCTCGCCTTCTCCGATCTCGCGGAGGCGGTGCTGGGCGAAGTGCTGGGTGCGGTCGAAGGTGAGTTCGTGCGCACCCATGGGCGGGTCGCGGGCGGCCGGATCGCGGTTCTTGGTCTGGGGCGTCTCGGCTCGCGCGAGCTGACGGCCACGTCCGACATCGACCTGATGCTGCTCTACGACCACGATGCGGAGGCGGAAAGCTCGGACGGCACCCGGCCGCTGCCGGTTTCGACCTACTACGCCCGCCTGACGCAGCGCCTGATCTCGGCCTTGACCTCGCCGACGGCGGAAGGGGTGCTCTACGAAGTCGACTTCCGTCTGCGCCCGTCGGGAAACAAGGGGCCGCTGGCCACCCAGATCGGCGCGTTCCGCAAGTACCAGGCCGAGGCCTGGACCTGGGAGCGAATGGCGCTGACGCGCTCGCGCCCGATGGCGGGGGACGAGCGACTGTGCGACGAGATCCGCGAGGCCGTGCACGAGGCGATCCGTTCGCACGAGGCCGATCCGCTCCTGTCCGACGACGTCGCCGATATGCGCGCCCGGCTGGATGGCCAGAAGCCCGCGCGCGGAGCGCTCGATCTGAAGCGCATCGCCGGCGGGCTGACCGACCTCGAGTTCCTGGCGCAATGGAGCATCCTGACCGGGATCGTGCCGCTCGACTTCATCGGCGAGCCGACCGGCACGGTGATCGAGGTTCTGCGTCAACGGCTGCGCGATCGCGACGTCACCGGCGATCATCTTCCCAAGGCGATGCGCGAGATGACGCGCGTCATGCAGATCCTGCGCCTCGGTGGAGACCGCGCGTTCAATGTCGCGGACGTGCCGGGACCGCTGGCCGATCGTATCGCCGCCTCGCTCGATCTCGCCGACCGGTCCGGCATCGAGCCGCAGATCGCTCAAGCCGCGCGGGAGGTCCGCCATGTCTTCGAGGCGACGATCCCCTATCGCGGCGCCACCGGCGCCTGATCGCGTTCAGGCCGCGCGCGGCAGAACGGCAGGCTTCTCGCCCGCGGCCTCGGCGCAGCCGGGGCAGGGCAGGCGGAAGCTGACGGCGGTGCCGCGGCCCGGCCGCGAGGTGATCGACATCGTGCCGCCTTGCAGCTCGATGAGAGAGCGCGCGATGGCAAGCCCGAGGCCGGTGCCCTTGTGGGTACGGGTCAATTCGTTCTCGACCTGCTCGAACGGCTTGCCGAGGCTCTTGAGCGCCTCGCGCGGGATGCCGATGCCGTTGTCGACGATCGTGATGACCGCGTGCGTGCCGCGCAGGCGGGTGCGCACCCGCACGTCGCCGCCGGGCGCCGTGAACTTCACCGCGTTGGCGAGAAGGTTGAGAAGGATCTGCTTGGTGGCGCGGCGGTCGCCGCTCAGCGGGAGCACGCCCGGCATCTCCACGCCGATGCGCAGCGATTTCGAGTTCGCCGGAACCTGCACGATGCGCACCGCCTCGTCGAGGATCGACGCGAGGTCGATATCCTCGTGGGCCAGCGCGAGGCGGCCGGCTTCGATCTTGGACATGTCAAGGATGTCGTTGATCAGCTTCAGGAGATAGTGGCCGCTCTGGTGGATGTCGGCGGCGTACTCCGTGTACTTGCCGTTGCCGATGGGACCGAAGCTTTCCTCGCGCATGATCTCGGAGAAACCGATGATGGCGTTCAGCGGCGTGCGCAGCTCGTGGCTCATGTTGGCGAGGAAGGTGGTCTTCGCCTGGTTGGCGCTCTCGGCCCGCTCCTTCTCGATCATGTAGTTGCGATTGAGCTCGGCGAGCTGCTTGGCCTTCGCCTCCGCGTCGCGGCGTGCGGTCGACAGGTCGTTGATGGTCGCCATGAGGCGGCGCTCGGAATCGGACAGGCGCTCCTGGTGCACCTTCAACTGCGTCACGTCCGTGCCGATCGACACGTGGCTTCCGTCGCCCGTCACGCGCTCGGAGACCTGAAGCCAGCGTCCGTCGGCGAGCAGTGTCTCGGTGGCGCGCTCGCCGTAGACGAAGCTCGGGCTGGTCAGCTTGCGCTCCTCGATGGGCCGGCGCGCCTTGGCGCGCACGGTCTCGAACGGCGTGCCGGGACGCACGTCCTGATCCGAAAGGCCGAAGACCTCCTGATACTTGGTGTTGCACAGGACGAGGCGATGGTCGGCGTCCCACAGGACGAACGTCTCGGAGATGTTCTCCACCGCGTTCTGCAGCCGCAGGTTGGCCTCGTCGGTCATCTGCGCGAGGAGATGGTTCTCGCTGATGTCCACGGCGACGCCGATCAGGTGGATGTCGTTGTCCGGGTTGCGCACGATCTCGGCGCGGGCGCGCAGCCAGAGGTACTGGCCGTCGACGTGACGCATGCGGAACGAGCGTTCGATGTTGCCGACGCTTCCCGAAGCGATCTGGCGGGCGAACTCGAAGAAGGATCCGTCATCCGGGTGCAGGAGGTTGGAGACCTCCGCGAAGGACAGGACGCCGTCGCGCGGCGGCAGGCCGAGCATCTCGTACATGGAGCGCGACCAGAACATGCGCCCGCGCGACAGGTCCCAGTCCCACAATCCGCAGCGCCCGCGCGACAGCGCCGTCTCGACCCGGTGGTGTTGTTCGTTGAGCAGCCGGTCGGCCGCGACGGCGCGCGTCGCCTGACGGAAATAGGCGACGAGGATGGCCAGAAGCACGAGCGCGGTCACGCAGAACAGCGTGACGCTGAGCGAGACCGACCGGCGCCAGTCGGCGAAGACATGCGCGTCCTCGCGCAGGAGCACGACGCTGCCGAGCGGCCCGGACAGGAGGGCGGACGAGGCCATCGCGTCGTTTGCGCCCCAGTGGACGTCGAGAACGCCCGCGCGTTCCCCGAACACGAGAAGCGGCTGGCCGCCGTCGATCAGCGTATCGATTTCGTGGCCGAGAGCGACCTCGTGCCCCGGCGTCGTGGCAACCACGCGTCCGGTCTTGTCGGTCACCATCGCGATCAGCCCGTTCGCCTTGACGTAAAGGGGCAGGGCGCTGTTCACGAGGATCTGGGCGCGCGTGGCCGGGTCGTCGGTGCGAGCGTCGAGCGCCGCGTCCTCGGCGCGCAGAAGGCTGGATGCGATCTGGAGGTCTTCGCTGGCGCGCTGCTCCATCGCATCGCGCTCCTCGATCAGCGCGGCGAGCCGCACCGCGGCGATGAGCACCAGGAAGCCGACGACGAAGACGGGAATCGATCGGCGAAGCACGGGTTCCAGTTCGGCGATCCGATCGAGGCTCGTCTGTGGAATACGGCGGCGCGCGCGCTCAATGAAGGTCGTCAACTTCTCCGGAGCAAGGGATGAGTCATTCCCTGCCGGAGCGCTTGTCGCGTCCGAACCCATTGATCCATCCCTCGTCGCTGCATGCGATCCGGGCGCCGCAAGCCCGAATCCCACAAGCAATGAATCAGACGGGGACTCGCTTGTCCAGAAGCGCGGGGCGAACGGCGAGGCGCTGTGCAATCCTGATTTCTCATTGTTGCACAGGATCAACAGGGCTTTTCCGCAGCTTTCGCCAGCTGTGGTTAACGAGACATTTTTGCGGAAATTTTCATCGCGGCGTCACGTCAGTGTGCGGTCGAGGATGTCGCTGAGATCGCGCGAGAGACCGGGGCGACCGGCAAGGTCCGCCAGTGCCAGGCGGGCTTGTTCCCGGCGTCCGGGCTCGAACGAGCGCCAGGAGCGGAACGAGGTGGCCAGCCGCGCTGCGGTCTGCGGGTTCAGCCGGTCCAGCTCTTCCAGACGCTCCGCGGTCCACCGGTATCCCTCGCCGTCGGCTCGGTGGAAGACGCGCTGGTTGCCCGTGGCGAAGCCGCCGATCAGCGCACGGGCCCGATTGGGGTTGGCGAGCGTGAATTTCGGGTGGCGGGCGAGCTCGCGCACCGTGTCGAGGGTCGCCGGGTGCGGCACGGTCGCCTGCAGGGTGAACCACTTGTCGAGGACGAGCGGGTCGGCCTCGAAGGCGCGGTAGAAGCGATCGAGCGCCTCCGCCGTTTCCGGCGCATCCGGGAAACGATGGGCGAGGATCGTCGCCGCCGCCATCCGGTCGGTCATGTTGTCCGCAGCGAGGAAGGCCTCGAAGGTCGAGGCGGGATCCTCGTCGGCGGCGCTGAGGAACATCAGGAGCGCGTTGCGCAGGGCGCGCCTTCCGGCGCTTGCGGCATCCGCGCCGAAGGTCTCGCCCGGCCGTGCCAGCGCGTCGCGCACCGCACGGAACGCTCGCTCGCCTGCCTTCGCGACGCAACGGATCGCGTCCTCCCTCGCACCGTGCACGGCTTCCGGATCGACGTTCGTGCCGACCAGCCGTCCGATCTCGGATTCTCCGGGGACAGCGATCATCTGCGCGCGGAGCGCGGGCTCGAGCGCCTCTTCCGCCGCGCAATCAACCAGCGCCTCGACGAGGCGCGGGTCGAGCGGAGCGGAGCTGCCCGCGACGGACGCGTCGCGCAGGGCTTCGCCCAGGAGGTCGGTCAGTGCACGCCAGCGCCCGAACCCGTTGGGGTCGAGCCGCGCCAGCGCCAGACGGTCCTCGCGGCTCTGCTCGTGGCGAAGGGTGACGGGGGCCGAGAAGTCCCGGAGGATCGACAGGCGAGGGCGCTCGGACAGACCCGCGAACACGACGTCCGCCTCGGCGGTGACGAGATGGATCACGTCGCCCTCGACCTCGGCAGCGCCGGCGAGAGGGTTCGCATCCATGTCCGCGCCGTTGCCGCCGACCAGCCCGAAGCGGATCGGGATGTGCATCGGCTCCGTGCCCGTCCCCGCCGCACCCTTCGCAAGGTTCTGACGCAGCGACACGGTCAAGCGCCCGTCCGCATAGCTTTCGCGCACCTCGAGGTCCGGCGTGCCGGCCTGCTCGTACCAGAGCGCGAACTGCTGGAGGTCGGTGTCCGTCGCGTCGGCGAAGCAGCGCAGGAAGTCCTCGATCGTCGCCGCATCGCCGTCGTGCCGCGCGAAGTAGAGGTCCATTCCGGCGCGAAAACCGTTCTCGCCGAGGATCGTCGCCAGCATGCGGACGAGCTCGGCGCCTTTCTCGTAGATCGTCGCCGTGTAGAAGTTGTTGATCTCGCGGTATTGCGTCGGGCGCACGGGGTGCTGCAGCGGTCCCTGGTCTTCGGGAAACTGCTGCGCTTTGAGGCCGTGGACGGAGGCGATGCGCTTGACGGTCCGCGAGCGCTCGTCGGCACTGAACTCCTGGTCGCGGTAGACCGTCAGCCCTTCCTTGAGGCACAGCTGGAACCAGTCGCGGCAGGTGATGCGATTGCCCGTCCAGTTGTGGAAGTATTCGTGGGCGATCACGGTCTCGACGCCCGCATAGTCGCCGTCCGTCGCGGTGTCGGGCGCGAGCAGAACATACTTGTGGTTGAAGACGTTGAGGCCCTTGTTCTCCATCGCGCCCATGTTGAAGTCCGAGATCGCGACGATGTTGAAGACGTCGAGGTCGTATTCGCACCCGAAGCGGCGCTCGTCCCAGACCATCGAGCGCTTGAGGGCGTCCATCGCGTAGGCCGCGCGATCGGCGAGGCCGGGCTCGGTGTAGATCGCAAGGTCGACCGGGCGCCCGCTCGCCGTCCGGAACGTGTCCTCCAGGACGTCGAGACGCCCCGCCACAAGGGCGAAGAGATAGGACGGCTTGGGGTGCGGGTCGTCCCAGACCGCGAAATGCCGTCCGCCGCCGAGATCGCCGCTTTCCCCCGGGTTGCCGTTCGACAGGAGGATCGGCGCCGCGTCCCGGTCGGCCTCCAGGCGCACGCGGTAGGTCGCCAGCACGTCCGGCCGGTCGAGGAAGTAGGTGATGCGGCGAAAGCCCTCCGCCTCGCACTGGGTGCACCAGATGCCGTTGGAGCGGTAGAGCCCCATGAGTTCGGTGTTCTTCTCCGGCTCGAGCCGGGTCGAGATCCGCAACGCGAAGGGGACGGCGGGCAGATCGCGCACCGTCAGGCGATCAGGGGAGACCTCGAAGCGGGCGGGGTCGACCGCGGCATCGTCGAGGTGGAGCGAGACCAGGCGCAACGCGTCGCCGTCGAGGACCAGCGGCTCGGCCGGATCGGCACCCTCGGCGCGCTCGGCATGGATCGTGGTCTCGACGTCGGCGTGCCCGTCGTGGAGCGCGATCCGCATCTCGACGTGCCGGATCCGGAAGGCGGGCGGACGGTAGTCCGAAAGGCGGATCACTTGGCCGTCGTCGGTGCGCAGCATGGCGGAGGCGTCTCCCATATCGATCGCAACGGGATAATCGTCGCCGGTGCGCTTGCCAACGGCAATCCGCGCTCACGTATCGGCAGCCGCCGTCGCGAAAGGTGAGGCGGAGCGACGGTTTCCCGCCTCGACGCTCGGAAGGAGGCAGCCTAAAGAGGACCCTGGCGCTCGCCCGAGTCCGCCGGCCGGTGGCTGCGTCGCATTCCGTCCGAAGGCGTGGCCGCGCCGTCCTCAGCCGAAGCCGATCCGCCGTCATGAATGCCTCGCCTCCCCATGCGCTCGCCCTCAGGCCCATGCTCGGCATCGGCCTCAAGGTCGTGTCCGTCACCGTGTTCGTGGGCATGCAGACCACGCTGAAGGCACTCGGTCCGGAGATCCCGGCCGGCCAGCTCGTGTTCTTCCGCTCCTTCTTCGCGCTCGTGCCGGTGCTCGCCTACCTCTGCTGGTTGGGAACGCTTCGCACCGCCTTCCATACGCGCGACATCGGCGGCCACTTCATCCGCGGCGCGATCGGCGTCACGTCCATGGCGTTCGGGTTCTATGCGATCGGGCGGCTGCCCTACCCCGAGTGGATCACGATCTCCTACGCATCGCCGCTCCTGACGGTGGTGTTCGCCGCGATCTTCCTGCGCGAACACGTCGGGCGCTTCCGCTGGACGGCGGTGCTGGTCGGTCTGTGCGGCATCGTCGTCGTGATCGCGCCCAACCTGTCGCTCGACGTCGGCACGCTCTCCGGGGCCCAGCGCCTCGGCATGATCGCCTCGCTCGCCGGCGCCGCCTTCGCGGCGGTAGCCATGATCCAGGTGCGCCGTCTCGTGCGCACGGAGCCGACCACGACGATCGTCGTCTACTTCTCCATCTGTTGCAGCGTGATCGCCCTTGTGAGCCTACCCTTCGGATGGGTTTGGCCCAGCCCGTGGCAGGCCTCGCTTCTGGTGCTCGCCGGCATCTTCGGCGGGATCGGGCAGTTGCTTCTCACGGCCTGTTATCGCTACGCGGAAGCGTCCACCATCGCGCCCTTCGAATACACGTCCATGCTCATGGCGGTGGCGATCGGCGCGGCACTGTTCGGCGAGGTGGCGAGCCCGACCACGCTTCTCGGCGGCGCCATCGTGGTGTCGGCGGGTGTGTTCATCATCTTGCGCGAGCATCGGCTCGGTATCGAACGCAAGCGGGCGCGAAGCGTCTCCCCGCCCCAGAACTGAAGAGGGGCGCGGACCCCAGTCGGTCCACGCCCCATCTTTGGTTCGTTTCGGCGATCAGCCGAAGGCTCAGTCCTTCGGCGGGGTGTAGTTGTAGAACGCCGCCCCGGAACCGGGGACGCCGAACGACGACGGTGCCGCTTCCTCCTGCGCCCGCTCGCGACCGAATGTCTGGCGATTGGGTGCGCCGAACGTCGCGCTCTCGGTCGTGCGGCCGTGGTTCAGGCGCTGGTCGTTCCAGGCCTTCTCCTGCTGATCGTGATGGTAGCGAACGGTCTTTTCCTGACCCGTCAGCGCCGGTCTCGTCTGCTGCGCCAGCGCTGCGGTTCCAAAGCCCGTGGAGGCGATCAGGGCTGCTGCGATCATGGTCTTGGTCTTCATGATCGAAACTCCTCATCCTGGGATCGGGCGCCGCTCACCCCGTCCGGTGGTCGACTTCACCCGTGTTTCGTCCTCCTAACGCCCCTTCGGCGATCCGGTTTCATCGACTTAGTAAGTTTCTCTTATTGGTTGGCGGCGTCAGGCAGTCTCGCCCAGCCGCTCCCGCAGCGACTGGAAGTCGCGCCACGCGAGGCGCTTTTGCGCCGGCTGGCGAAGCAGGAACGCCGGGTGGAGCATCGGCATCGCCGCGATGTCCATGCCGCCGGGTGTCGTCAGCGAAAGCCATCGCCCCCGCAGTCGCGTAATGCCTTCGTCCGAGCGCAGGAGCGCCCGGCACGACGAGGAACCGACGCAAACCAGAACGCGGGGCCGGACCAGCTCGATATGCCGGAGCGTGAACGGCAGGCAGGCTTCGGTCTCGGCGGGCGTCGGAGCGCGGTTCCCCGGTGGGCGCCAGGGCACGGTGTTGGTGACGCGCACCGCATCGCGCTCGATCCCGATCGCGGCGAGCATCCGGTTGAGGAGCTGGCCCGACTTGCCGACGAAAGGCTCGCCGGCCAGATCCTCGTCGCGGCCCGGCGCCTCGCCGACGAACATGACGTCGGCATCCTCCGCGCCGTTTCCGAACACGAGATGCTTGGCCGTCTGGCGCAGGCCACATCCGGTGAAGGCGGCGAGCATGTCGCGAAGCTCGGCAAGGGACGCGGCCTGCGCCGCCTTCGCGCGCGCGTCCGCCGCCGAGGTCGCATCGGCATCCGGCGGGATCGCTGCCGGCCGAGCCACGACGGTGGCCGGTTTGGGCGCGGGCGTGCTGGACTTCGCTTCCGCGGGACGCGGCGTCGTCGTCGGCGCACGGCGTCGGCCTGCCTCCGCTTCCGTCTCCGCGAAGCGATCGCGCGGCGTCTCACCGACGAAGGTCGAAACACCCGCCAGCTCATACCAGGCGAGCAAGGCGGTCCATTCTTCCGGGAAGGTTGTCGCGTCGGTTATAGACATGCTCCCTCATACCGGTCATCCGATCGAAACGCACGTTCGCACGGATGCCGATGACGTTTACGTAAGAACAGCGAGTGTCACCGCTCGGAAAATTCCTATATGAGCGGCACTTACGATTTGGACCCGTTCCAGACTGAACAAAGACGGAGGAACTTGCCCGTGTCAGAGACAGCCGCCATCCGCGAGTCGATGGAATTCGACGTCGTGATCGTGGGAGCGGGGCCGGCGGGCCTGTCGGCGGCGATACGTCTGAAGCAAGTGAACCCCGATCTCTCCGTCGTGGTGCTGGAGAAGGGCTCCGAAGTCGGCGCCCATATCCTGTCCGGCTGCGTACTCGACCCGTCCTCGCTGGACGTGCTCCTGCCGGAATGGCGCTCCGAGGAAACGCCGATCCGCCAGCGCGTGACGGGCGACAAGTTCTACGTCTATGGGCCCCACGGCTCGGTTCGCCTGCCGAACTTCGGTCTGCCGAAGCTCATGGACAATCACGACAACTACGTCGTGTCGCTCGGCCTCGTCTGCAAATGGCTGGCCGAGAAGGCGGAAGCGCTCGGCGTCGAGATCTATCCGGGCTTCGCCGCCACCGAACTTCTGTTCGACGCGGCCGGTGCGCTGCGGGGCGTCGCCACCGGCGACATGGGCATCGAGCGCTCGGGCGAGCCGGGGCCGAACTACCAGCCGGGTATGGAACTGATCGGCAAGTACGTGCTGATCGGGGAAGGCGTGCGCGGCTCGCTCGCCAAGGACCTGATCGGCCGCTTCGGTCTCGCCAAGGACGCCGATGCACCGAAGTTCGGCATCGGCATCAAGGAACTGTGGCAGGTCGACCCGGCCAAGGCGAAGCCCGGCCTGATCCAGCATTCCTTCGGCTGGCCGCTCGACATGAAGACCGGTGGCGGCTCGTTCCTGTATCACCTGGAAAACAATCAGGTTTACGTCGGCTTCGTCGTTCACCTGAACTACGCCAACCCGTATCTCAACCCGTTCGAGGAGTTCCAGCGCTTCAAGACGCATCCCGACATCGCCGAACTCCTTCAGGGGGCGAAGCGGCTGTCTTATGGCGCGCGGGCGATCTCGGAAGGCGGCTATCAGTCGGTACCGAAGCTCGTGTTCCCGGGCGGCGCGCTGATCGGCTGCTCGGCGGGCTTCGTCAACGTGCCGCGCATCAAGGGCGTGCACAACGCGATCTCTTCGGGCATGCAGGCCGCGGAAGCCGCCGCCGACGCCATCGCCGCCGGCCGGGCGCAGGACGAACTCGCGCCCTACGAGGCCGGCTGGCGTGCCTCGCCGATCGGCCGCGACCTGTTCCGCGTGCGCAACGTCAAGCCGCTCTGGTCGAAGTACGGTACGGCCCTCGGCGTCGTGCTCGGCGGCCTCGACATGTGGGCGCATCAGGTGATCGGCCGCTCGCTGATCGGCACGCTGCGCCACGGCAAGACCGACGCCGCCTCGACCGAGCCTGCCGCCAAGCACAAGCCGATCGCCTATCCGAAGGCGGACGGGGTGCTCACGTTCGACAAGACGTCGTCGGTGTTCCTGTCGAACACGAACCATGAGGAAGACCAGCCGGTCCATCTCAAGGTGAAGGACATGAGCCTCCAGAAGACGTCGGAGCACGACGTCTATGCCGGGCTGTCGCAGCGTTACTGCCCGGCCGGCGTCTACGAATGGATCGAGGAAGGTGCGGACGCGCCGCGCTACCAGATCAACGCGCAGAACTGCGTCCACTGCAAGACCTGCGACATCAAGGACCCCAACGGCAATATCACCTGGGTCCCGCCCCAGGGCGCCGAGGGGCCGGTCTACGGAACGATGTGACGAAGCCTGCCGCGTGCGCTACCCGCGCGCGGCGACCGCCGTCTGCGGCTCCCGCTCCGGAGGCGCGACGGTGAAGCGCACGAGCACCGGCAGGTGGTCCGAATCCGTCGCCGGCAGCCGCTCGATGCTCTGGATCGTGATGGCGGGCGAGGCGAGGATGTTGTCGATGCCGAGCCCGAAGAACCGTGCCGCCTCCGTCGGCCATCGCTCCAGGATCCAAGTTGCCCCGACACCGCGCACGACGCGCGTACCGGTCGCCTTCGCGTAGGCGCCGAGGAATGCGCTCCAGCCGACCGCGTTGAAGTCACCGGCGAGAAGCAGCGGCGCGGGCAGGGCGGCGAGCTTATCCCGGACGCTCGCGAAACGACGCCATTGACCGCGCGGCCACGGCCAGAGCTGGTGGTGCGCGGCCACCGTCACCGCCACGCCGTTCAGATCGATCCGCGCGACGGCGAGCGAGTCGGCGACGTCGCATCGCGGCTCCGAGCCCTGAACGAAGGGCCGACGCGACAGAAGGGCGGAGTCGCCGTGGTATCCGTCGGCTTCCAGGCAGATCGCCTGATAGGGGTAGGTGGCTTCGAGCGCCTGAAGCGACGCGCGCCATTCACCCGTCAGTTCCTGTACCGTCACGATGTCGGGCCGGGTATCGGCGATGCGGCGGATCGTTTCCGTGTGGTCCCCGGCATTCCAGAGGAGGTTCATCTGGAGCAGCGTGTAGCTCGGCGCTCCGGGAACCACGTCGGGCTTCATCGGCACGATGAACGGCGCCACCGTATAGAGCGCCACGCCCACCACGATCGCACCCATCGCGCCGCTCGACCAGTGGCCGAGGAACAGCGCCAGTCCCGCCAGGACGAGAAGGCCGACCGCCAGATGTGCCCGGAAATGCGACAGGGCGTCGAGCGGCTCCGACCAGCGGCCGCCGAAGCCCAGCACCAGTGGGAGAGCGATCAGGAGGATCAGCGCGGTCAGCATGCGGTGCCTCCGATGCGGAAACGAGCGATCGGTCATCGAAGGTGCTACTGGAACGCCGTCTCGAAGAAGGAGCGCAGCTTGCGGGAATGAAGGCGCTCGACCGGCATGTCGGCGAGACTCTGCATCGCGCGGATGCCGATCTCCAGATGCTGCGCCACCTGCCGCTTGTAGAACTCCGTCGCCATGCCGGGCAGCTTCAGCTCGCCGTGCAGCGGCTTGTCGGATACGCAAAGGAGGGTGCCGTAGGGCACGCGCAGCCGGTATCCGTTGGCCGCGATCGTGGCCGACTCCATGTCGAGCGCGACCGCACGCGATTTCGACAGGCGCTCCACCGGCTCTGTCTGGTCGCGTAGCTCCCAGTTGCGGTTGTCGATGGTCGCCACCGTTCCGGTCCGCATGATGCGTTTGAGATCGTAGCCTTCGAGGCCCGTCACGTCCGCCACCGCCTGCTCAAGCGCCACCTGCACCTCGGCGAGCGGCGGGATCGGCACCCAGGCCGGCAGATCGGCGTCGAGCACGTGGTCCTCGCGCACATAGGCATGCGCCAGCACGTAATCGCCGAGCGCCTGCGTGTTGCGCAGCCCGGCGCAGTGGCCGAGCATCAGCCAAGCGTGCGGGCGCAGGACGGCCACATGATCGGTGATCGTCTTGGCGTTGGACGGGCCAACGCCGATATTGACCATGGTGATGCCGTTCGAGCCGGCCCGGGTCAGGTGATAGGCCGGCATCTGTGGCAGGCGCGGGGGCGCAAGGCCCCGCTCGGGCTTGCTGTCGCCGGCACGGGTGACGACGTTGCCCGGCTCGACGAAACTCTCGTAGCCCCGCCCGCCGTCTTCCATCAGCAGACGGGCCATGGCGCAGAACTCGTCCACGTAGAACTGGTAGTTCGTGAAGAGCACGAAGTTCTGGAAATGCTGCGGGCTCGTCGCCGTGTAGTGCGCGAGGCGCAGGAGCGAGTAGTCGACGCGCTGGGCGGTGAACGGCGCCAGCGGCAGCGGCTCGCCGGGCTTGGGCACGTAGTTGCCGTTGACGATGCGATCGTCCGTCGCCTCGAGGTCCGGCACGTCGAAGATGTCGCGCAGCGGCTTGTTCAGCTTCTCCGCCCGCGCGCCGTCGACATGGGTGCCTTCGGGAAGGGCGAAGTGCAGCGGGATCGGCGTCTTCGACACGCCGACCTCGATGGGTTGCCCGTGGTTCTTCAGGAGCTGCTCGAACTGTTGGACGAGGTAGCCGCCGAAGAGTTCGGGCCGGGTGATCGTGGTGGCGTAGTGGCCAGGGCCCGGCACGAAGCCGAAGGACAGGCGCGAATCGACGCGGGCATGGCCCGCCGTGCGGATCGCGACCTGCGGATAGAAGGCCCGATAGCGTCGCGACGTGTCGCTCGTCTCCAGCACTTCGTCGAAGCTGTCGCACAGGAAGTCGGCCGAAGCGGCATAGATCCGCTTCAGCGCCTCGACCGCAGCCTCAGCATCGGTGAAGGCCTGCGTCGCGATGGGCGCGGGTGTCAGGGGTTCGGAAGCGGGATGCGCGAAACGGTCGGTCATGAACCCTGTTTAGCGGAGGTCCGTGACGGGCGAAATGGGCTCTAGCGAACGCAGACCGCGCCCCGGTCGTAGCAGCCCTGCGTGGCCGTCGCGAGCGGACCGTGGGACTGGCGATCCTGCTCCACCAGCGTGGAGAAGCTGATCGCGAAGAGGGCCATGAGCGATGTGACGATGGACAGGCGGACGATCACGGCGGTCTCCTCTTCTCTCGTTCCCGATCATTGCTGACGGAAGCTGAATTCGGGCTGGAGCCGTCGTTCAGCCTGCGTTCACGCAGCGTTCGCCGATCGCGGCTCGTTTCGGCTGCCTCGCGCCGCTGCCAGTCGACCCGCGTCGCACTAGTTTGAAGCCCAACGCAGCGCTCGGAGGCAGCATGGCCGATCAGACGAAGCCCATCGAATTGCACTACTGGCCGACGCCGAACGGCTGGAAGGTCTCGATCCTTCTGGAGGAACTGGGCGTCCCATACGACCTGAAGCTCGTCAACATCGGCGCCGGCGACCAGTTCAAGCCGGAGTTCCTGGCGATCTCGCCCAACAACCGCATGCCCGCCATCGTTGATCCCGAAGGACCGGGCGGCCAGCCGATCTCGGTCTTCGAGTCGGGCGCCATCCTGCAATATCTCGCCCGCAAGTTCGGCCGCTTCTATCCCGCCGACGAGCGCAAGCGCGTCGCAGTCGACGAGTGGCTGTTCTGGCAGGTCGGTGGCCTCGGGCCGATGGCCGGCCAGGCCCACCATTTCCGCCAGTACGCGCCGGAGAAGATCTCCTACGGCATCGACCGATACACCAACGAGGTCAACCGTTTGTACGGGGTCATGAACAAGCGGCTTCAGGGGCGCGACTTCCTGGCCGACGAATACTCGATCGCCGACATGGCCTGCGTCGGCTGGATCGTGCCGCACAAGAACCAGGGGCAGGACCTCGACGACTTCCCCCATCTCAAGCGCTGGTTCGAGACGCTGAACGCGCGGCCTGCCGTGGAGCGGGGCCTGGCGGTGGGCAAGGAGGAGCGCGAGAAGCTCAACCTCGCCCAGGACAAGAACGCCCAGAGCGTCCTGTTCGGCCAAAGGGCGCGCTAAGTCCTCAGTCCTTGAACAGGAAGATCACCGCGACGATCGCGTAGACGCCGACATAGATCCACGCCCAGCGGCGGAAGCTCTCGGGCGTGGATCGGTCCGACCGCTTGCGCAGCCAGGCATAGAGCCGCAGATCCAGGATGCCGAGCGGGATCGAGAGCAGGACTGCCCCGACGACGGCCGTTGTCCAGGCGGCTGCGCCGGTGAGCGGCAGGTGGTTGTAGACGAACGAGACCACCGGCATGTGGCAGAGGTAGAGCGCATAGCTCCAGTCGCCGAGCTTCGTGGCGGCGCGCTCCATCGTCGAATGGTCCGACCGGCGCGCCTCGAACGAGACGGCGAGGCCGACGAGGATCACGGCTGCGACGGCCGCGAGGAGCCGGCCCGCGCCGACCGAACTCGTGCCGGGAATGGCGATCGCGGCAGCCACGGCGAGCCCCGCGAACGCCGGATGGAAGAGGTTCCGGCGCACCAGCCAGGGAATGAGCAGCCCGCCCGCGAAGGCCGCGGTCGCCGACATGATGGGGATTTCGAGGAAACTCACCGCGATGCGGGCCTGCCCGTCGGGGGCGATCAGCGTGCCGGCGATCGACAGGAGGAGGGCGACGACGGCGACGGCCTCCAGGCGCCGCGCCAGCCCCACAGCCGCCACGAGGAAAAGCGCGACGTAGAAGAAGAGCTCGAAGACGAGCGTCCACTCCACCATCAGTCGGTAGTTGCCGTTCTGGCCGATCGCCACGAGCGAGAGCGCCCGCATGTCCACTCCGGGGTCGCCGAAGAGGACGACGGGAAGCACCAGCGAGGCGACGATGAAGATCGGATAGATGCGCAGGATGCGGTGGATCAGGAAGTTCGGTGCCGGCGTCGTCTTCAGGATATCCGCCATCAGCGCACCGGAGATGGCGAAGAAGATCGCGACACCGAGGATGCCGAACCGATGGTTGAAGACGGCTGCGAAGCGCTCGTCGCCGAACTCGGCCGCCAGATGGCCGGACGCGTGGTAGAACACGACGAACAGCGCAGCCACCGCCCGCAGCCATTGGAGGTTGCGGTTGCGCGAGCGTCGCTGGAACACCGGCTCGTGGACGGCCTCGACGGAGCGAGGCGCTATGTGCGCGGTCTCGGCCGTGCTGGCGCCGGCCATCAGCCGGACTTTCCGGCGCGCGTCCATGTCTGCGACCGGCAGAACACCTTCGCGACGCAGCCGGTCAGGACCAGCTTGTCGCCGGTGATCTCGACGCGCCCGTCGTAGCTCTTGTCGCTGCTGGGATCGACCACGGTCCCGGTGTAGCGGGTGCCGCTACCCTCGACCGTGCCCACCGTCTTGCCCTTGTAGGCCCCGGAATTGACGGTGGAGCAGAACTTCGCGCCGCAGGGTTTGTAGTCGACCGTCTCGCCGTTCGTGAGGCGCCAGGTGCCGACGATCGGCTCGGCCGCAAGGGCCGGCGTGCAGAGGACGGCCAGAAGGGTCGCGGCGGCGAACGGTTTGAACATGGGTCGGCTCCCGGTTGTGCGAGCGCGAGCGATCCCCCGAAACCGCTCGTCGCGTCAAGACGGCTGTGCTCTCACCCGCGCCCCAACGCCGCGCAGCGACGACCGATACAGGGCGTCAGCTCTTGAAGATGAAGACGAACGCCATGATCAGATAGACGCAGACATAGATCCAGGCCCAGCGCCGGATGGTTTGGGGGTTGGCCCCGTTGGAGCGTCGCCGGAGCCATCCGTAGAGGCGGATATCGATCATGCCGAGCGGAATGGCGACCAGGATCGCGGCACCCATCGCCAGGATCCATTCGACGACAGGCGGTGCCGATATCGACGTGAAGACGAATGTCAGCACCGACATGTGGCAGAGGTAGATCGCGTAGCTCCAGTCGCCGAGCTTCGTGGCGGCGCGACACAGGAGGTTGGCGTCGTCCGCATGCTGGTCGTGGGAGATCACGATGCCGACGACGAGAACCGCCGACAGCGCTCCGAGCAGGCGACAGACACCGATATCGTCGATCGTCGAGGCCAGCATGGCGCAGGCCATGGCGACGCCGGTAAGCCCGGGCTGGAAAGCCTTCATCTCGATCAGCCTCGGGATCAGCAGTCCTCCCGCGAAGGCAGCCGTCGCCGACAGCAGCGGAATCTCGTAAATCTTGACGAAGATCGCCCCCTGGATTTCGGGGCGAACGATCACGCCGATCACCGTCAGCACGATGGCGCCGACCGCGATCGCTTCGAGCTTGCGGACGTATCCGAGGATCGAGACGAAGAAGATCACCACGTAGAAGAAGAGCTCGAAGATCAGCGTCCATTCGACGGTGCCGAGGCGGAAGTTCCCCTTGTCGCCGATCGGCACCAGCGACAGCGCCCGCAGGTCGATCCCGTAAATGCCGAAGAAGACCACCGGCAAGACGATCGAACAGACGATGAGAAGCGGATAGATCCGAATGATGCGGTGGATCAGGAACTCGTAGGGCGACGTCGTCTTGATGATGTCGGCCATCAGGGCGCCGGAGATCGCGAAGAAGACCGCGACGCCGAGGACCGCGAACCCGTGGTTGAACGACCGGGTGAGGGCCGGAAAGTCGAACAGGAACGACGCCTGGTGCGACGCGTGCGAGAGCAGCACGAACAGGGCTGCGGCACCGCGGAGCCACTGCAGGTTGCGGTTGCGTGCGCGCCGCTGGAAGACCGATTGGTGGATCACCGGCTCGGCGACGTCGGGGGCGCTCATCACCGCCATGCTTGTTTTCCTCGGTTCATCGGACCCATCGGCCCATCGGGCGGGCGCGCGGCACGCCGAACGGCCGCAAGGGCTTGCCTGGCGTTGGGGCCTGGTTGGATCGGTCACACTCGATGAGGGTTGCATGAGCCTGGTCCACCTTCCGGCCAACCCACATCACGCCCCCGACGCTTCGCCGACCGCAGCCCGCGACTCCCCCGACGTCCTGCCCATACACACGCCGAAGTGGCAGGTCGAGAGGACCCACGGCGCGGAGCGAAGAAGGACGGGCAACCGATCAGGAGATCCGAGCCCGCGAACGTCGTGGCAAGATGCGGGTCCGCAACACGGCGGCTCTGTGCCTCACGCGTCGAGGCGGACGCGCTGGAACGGTCGATCGGACCGCGGCTACCGCGCCTAGAGGCGTGTCAGGGACTGCGACCGGCAGATCAGTCCGCCGAGGACGCAGCCGGAGACCGACAGCGTGTCCCCGGTGAGCTTGCCCTTGCCGGAATACTCCTTGCCGCCCTTGGTATAGTCGGTGACGGTTCCCTGGTAGGCGCCCGCGCCCGACGGCGTCATCTTGCCGAAGGTCTTGCCCTTGTTCGGACCGTTCACGTAGGTCAGGCAGAAGTCGCCCCCGCAGGGAGCGATCCGCGCGTCGTTGCCGGACGGCATCCGCCACGTTCCCTCGATCGGGTCTGCTGCCGCCGCGCTGGTCAGCGCCGCCAGCGCCAGGAATGTCAAAGCCAATCGTTTCATCAGGTCCTCCCGGCCGCCCCGTCTTGCTCGCGGGCCTTGCGGCTTACGCAAACGTAAACGGGAAGGCGCGCATCGCCAAGAGCACGAGTTTCGGATGCGATCGCGAGACATGCTGAACGGATGGCAAGGAAAGATGCTGAAGCAAGTTTGAACCGAATCGCCGCAAAGCCCTGAATGCAGGGGGTTCGCGGGATAAGACATCAAGACTTGCCGACAGATGAATCCTGAATTCAACTTCAATTAGGCAAGCATTTTAAGCACCGGTTCAACGGCCGCTGGCAATCTCGTCTCAGGCACCCCGATGGGGCGCAACGGGGATAGAGGACAGGAATCATGGCACGCTTCGACCTTCAGGATGGGGACTTCGGCACCGCGCTCGGGCTTGCGGCGCCGATCGGCGAGACGCTTTTCGCGATGGGCCTGCGCTACGCGTCGGGCCGCGAGGGCGAGACGGACCTCGTGTCGGCACACATGTACTTCAACCTTGCCGACCAGATGGGCTCCGACGACGCGGCGTCGCACCGCCAGGACCTCGCGGCCATGATGACCAAGGCCGAGATCGGCCGCGCGCTGCGCCTTGCCCGCGAATGGCTCGCCCGCAACTGAGCCGTGCCGTCAGCCTTCGGCTCGGCTCAGAGACGCGTCCAGAGCGAGCGCGAAGCGGTCGAGTTCGTCGTCCCGGCCGACCGTCACGCGGATGGTGCGATCCAGCGGCGCCACGCCCGGCATGCGGATGAAGACTTGGTGCTCGAGCACGCCTTCGAGGATCCGCCGCGCATAGGTGCCGTCCCGGCCGCAGTCGATGGCCACGAAATTGGTAGCCGAGGGCAGGGCGCGCAGACCTGCGGTCGCCGCGATCTCTTCCAGGCGCGAGCGGGCCCGCACGATCCGTCCCACGACGTCGGCGAGATAAGCCTGATCCCCGAGCGCGGCGAGCGCGCCCGCCTGGGCCATGCGCGATACCCCGAAGTGATTGCGCACCTTGTGGAAATGCGCGACCGTTTCGGCGGCACCGAACACGAATGCCACGCGTACGCCCGCCATGCCGTAGGCTTTGGAGAAGGTGCGAAAGCGCAGGACGTTCGGCCGGATCTCGGACGCCGCCGGCAGCGCCGACGCCGGCGCGAGATCGCTATAGGCCTCGTCCAGCACCAGAAGCGTTCCCTCCGGCACGGCGTCCATCAGGCGCCGAACGGCGTCCGCCTCGTGCCAGCTTCCCGTCGGATTGTCCGGATTGGCGAAGTAGACGAGCTTCGGGCGCACCTCCCGCATCCGTTCGATCAGCGCGTCGATGTCCTCGCGATCGTCGCGGTACGGCACGAAATCGAGCGTGCCGCCGTGTCCGGTGACATGGTAGTTGAAGGTCGGATAGGCACCCAGCGACGTGACGACGCGGTCGCCCGGCTCGAGCACGATCTGCGTCAGCAGGCCGAACAGGCCGTCGATCCCCTCTCCGACCACCACCTCCTCGAAGCGGATGCCGACATGCGCCGCGATGGCTTCGCGCAGGGCGTGATGCTCCGGGTCGCCATAGGCCCAGCTGTCCCGCGCCGCACGGCTCATTGCCTCGACCACGAGCGGCGAGGGGCCGAAGGTGCTTTCGTTGGCGCCGAGCCGCGCCAGGAACGGGCGACCGAGCCGGCGCTCCAGGGCTTCGGGGCCGACAAATGGGATCGTGGCGGGAAGGGCCAGGGTACGCGCGTTGAACGGCATTCGGGATCTCGCAGCGGGTCGGTCCTGCCGTTTTAGAGACTCAGGCGTCTGCTGGACAGATGTCTTGCCGTTGCGCCAAAAACCCGTTGATAAACGAAGGCTTGCGGCTGCCCGTCCTTGAAACCGACCGGGCGCCCGCCCACGCTTCGGTCATGCGCGCGCAGTTTGATTTCCCCGTCCGATGATCCGCTTCCTCCACACGGCCGACTGGCAGATCGGCAAGCCCTTCGGCGGCTATCCCGAGGAAACACGGGCCGAACTGCGCGCCGAGCGCTTCAACGCCGTGCGCCGCGTGGCGGCACTGGCCGAGGCACGTGGCGCCGCGTTCGCGGTCGTGGCGGGCGACGCCTTCGACGGCAACACGGTGTCCGACCGCGACATCCAGCGCACACTGGACGCCATGTCCGGCTTCACCGGCACCTGGATCATGCTCCCGGGCAACCACGATCCCGCGGTCAGCGTCTCGGTCTGGTCGCGGCTTGCCCGCTTCGATACCCGCGCGCGCGTCATCGTCGCCGACCGGCCGGAGCCGATCGAACTTTGCGAGGGGCGTGCCGTGGTCCTGCCGGCGCCGCTGCTGCGCCATCACGAAGGCGCCGATCTCACCGAGTGGTTCGACGCGGCCGTCTCTTCGTCGCATGTCGTGCGCGTCGGCCTGGCGCACGGGGCCGTCGCCAACCGGCTGCCGGCGGCGGCCGAAAGCGGCAATCCCATCGCAGACGACCGTGCGGACCGTGCCCGCCTCGACTATCTGGCGCTGGGAGACTGGCACGGTTTCCTCGAGATCGCGCCGCGCACATTCTATAGCGGCACGCCCGAGGCCGATCGCTATCCCGCCAACGAGCCGGGTTTCGCGGCCCTTGTTGATATCGACGGGCCGGGCGCGTCCCCCCGGGTCGAAAGGGTGCGCACCGCGCGCTTCGAATGGTGCGCCATGGCGATCGACATCCATGGCGATGCCGGCGCGCTCGACCATGCCCTCGCGGCGCTTCCTGCACCGGGCGAGACGCTGGTCGACCTCACGCTGCGCGGAACGCTCTCCCTGCGCGAGCGGATCGCTCTCGACGAAGCGCTCGCGAACTGGCAACCGCGCCTCTTCGACCTGCGTCTTCGCGACGACGGTCTTCTGGACGAGCCGGACGAGGAGGACCTCGACCGCATCGACGCGGCCGGCTTCGTGCGCACCGCGGTGGACCGGCTCCGCGCCAAGGCCGCCAGCCGCGAGGACCCCGAGCGTGCCGCCGCCGCGCTCGCGCTTCGCATGATGTTTGCCGAGCACGCCCGTCTCGGGCGGCGGGAGGGCTGAAACCGTGTATCTGCGCACCCTGACGCTCCGCGAGTTCGCCGGCGTGTCGTCCCTCGCCCTCGACCGGTTCGAGGACGGGCTGAACGTGATCGTGGGCGACAACGAGGCCGGCAAGTCCACCGTTCTCACAGCGCTGCGGGCTGCCTTCTTCCAGAAGCATCGGTCCACCGGAGAAGCGACGCGGGCTCTGGTGCCCTATGGCCGGCAGGTCCGTCCGGAGATCGAGATCGCCTTCTCGCTCGGCGGCACGGACTATGAGCTGCGCAAGGCCTTCCTGCAGAAGCCGGAGGCCGAACTCAGCTGGCCCGGCGGCCGGCTTCAAGGCGACGCGGTGGAGGAGCGGCTCGCCGAACTCCTGCGCTTCACCCATTCGGGCGCGCGCAAGCCGAAGGACGGTGACTTCGTCGGCACGTTCGGCCTGCTTTGGGTCGACCAGGGACGCTCCACCGAGGGCCTGGATCTCGGCGCGGGGCGCGACGCCGTCACCGCGTCGCTGGAGGGCGAGGTCAGTCAGGTCCTCGGCGGCGAACGGGGGCGGGCCCTGATCGCGGCCTCTCGCGCCCGGCAGGACCGGTTCTTCACCGAGACCCTGCGGGTCAAGGCGAACTCGCCGCTCCGCGAGGCCGAGGACACGCTGGAGCGGCTGCGCGAGGCTCTGGGTCAGCGTCGCGCGGCCCTTGCCGACTATCGCACCAAGCTGCAGCGCCTGTCCGACCGGCGCTCGGTGCTACGCTCCTATGAGAAGGACGATGCGGTCGGCGTGGCCGCCGCCGGTCTCGCCCGCGCCGAGGCGCAGCAAAGGGCGCTCGGGGATCTTCGGCGCGACTGCACCGAGGCCGAGCGCGACCTCAGACACGCGCTGACGGCCCGCGAGCACGCGGGCGAGCGCTTGCGCGTTCGCGAGGCGCTGCTGGCCGCCGCCGCCAAGGCCGTGGGGCAGGAGGAAGAAGAACGCCTTCGCCTTGCCGAGCACCGCGAGGCAGCCGAGCGGGAACGCCGGCACCTGTCCGAACTCGAAGGCGCTCTCGTGGCGGCTCGTGCCGCGCTGGAGGAGGCCGAGCGCCGCGCCGAGACCGCTCGCATCGCCGGCGAACGCGCCCGTCTCGCCCGGGAGATCGAGCGGCTCGATGCGCAGTTGACCGAGGGCCGCCGTCTGGCCGCCGCGCTCGACGCCCTGTCCGGCGCGGTCGCGCAACGCACCGCGACCCGCCGCGACATCGGGGAGCTGGAGGAGATCGAGCGGGCGTGCCGCGAGGCGGAGATCCGCCTGTCGGCCGCCTCGCCGACCGTGACGTTCGCGCCGGAAACGGCGGGGGGCGCCGTGCTTGTCGACGGCAAGCCCCTGACGAACGTGTCGGGCCACACGGTTTCGGCGCGAACCGCGTTTCACCTGCCGGGCTTCGGCACGGTCACGATCGAGCCGGGGGGCGGATCGGCGTCGCTTGCCGACGAGGCCGCTCGCAGTCGGGCCCGATTGGCGGCGCGACTCGCCGAACTCGGAGGGCCAAGCGTGGAGGAGGTGCGGCGCTCGGTGCGGGCCGGTGAGGAGCGGGCGATCGAGACGAAGCGGCTCCGCGAACTTCTCGCCGCGAGGCTGCCGTCGGGCCTTCAGGCCGCCGAAGTCGAGTTGCGGGCCCTGCGCGAAGCGGCAGCCGCGCTGCCGCCGGAGGATGGTCGATCCGACGTCGGCGATCTCGCGGCCGTCCGCGCCGAAGCACAGGCCGCGCGCGAACGCGTGTCGCGCGCCGAAGGCAGCCTCGACGCGGCAAGGCGTGATCTGCGTGCGGCCGAATCGGACCTTGTGGGCCGCGAGGCCCGGGCCGCTCATCTGCTCGCGGAGGCCCGGCGGCTGCGGACGGAGGCGGACGACGCCGAAGCGGCGCGCGCGATGGCGGCGCTGCGCGAGGACATGGCCGCCGCCGAGCTGGAGCGTGCCGCGCGCGAGGCGGTGTACGACGCGCGGCGCCGGGCGCTTGCGGAAGGCGATCCCGAAACCGTGGAGCGGACGGTGGCCGCCAAGCGTCGCGCGCGCGACGAGATCGAACGCACGCTGGTCGCGCTCCGAGGCGAGGTCGCCAGTCTCGAGGGAGAGTTGCGCGTTCAGGGCGCGAACGCGCTCGACGAGGAGATCGCAAGGCTCGAAGGCGAGGTGGAGCACGCCGAGCGCCTTCGCACCCGGCTGGCCCTGGAGGCGGAGGCCTCGCGGCTTCTCCATCAGACGCTGCTGCAGGCCCAGCGCGAGGCCCACGAGTCGTGGCTTGCCCCGATCAAGTCTCACGTCGCGCCCTATCTCCGGCTGATCCATCCCGATTCCGACATCGCGCTCGACGAGGCGACGCTGGAACTCACCGGGCTTCGCCGCCGGGGCGTGGACGAAGACTTCCGCCGTCTCTCTGCTGGTGCGCGCGAACAAGTGGCCGTGGTCACGCGTCTGGCGCTTGCCGAAGTGATCAAGAAAGGCGGGCATCCCGCCACGGTGATACTGGACGATGCTCTGGTGAATACCGACGAGCGGCGGCTGGAGCGCATGCACCATGTGTTGCGCAAGGCGGCCGAAGGACTCCAGGTTATCATCCTGACCTGCCGCGAACGCGACTTCCGCGACATCGGAGCGCCCATCTTTCGCCTCTGACGCGGCGGCGATGCGGCGCCGCGTCCGACCGCAGAACGAACCCGAAGGCCGGTTCGGCCCGGGTTGCGGCCCGGCCTTGGGCGTTGCCCGAAGCTGGCAAAGTGTTGCGGCACAGCGGTTTGGTCAGGTTTGCGCAGGCTTCGGCGCGAAACGGCCGCAATCCTTAACAGGGCGTCAACGAGATCGTGGCGCGTGTGCAACAGCAGTGTGGCCAACACGCCTTGGAGGCGGTGGCATGGCGTTTCCGTGATTGCATCCAAAGCGAGCCTGACTATTCTCACGATCAGAAGAGCGGGGGACGACCCGGACTTCTACAGGGGATGGGGCAGGGAAGGCTGTCCTTCGAAACAAAAGCCCAACCCTAACCTATAACTTGACTGGAGGTCAGGACATGAACATCAAGAGCCTTCTTCTCGGCTCCGCTGCCGCCCTCGTGGCAGTTTCCGGCGCTCGCGCCGCCGACGCCATCGTTGCCGTCGAGCCCGAGCCGGTCGACTACGTCCGCGTTTGCGACGTCTACGGCAAGGGCTTCTACTACATCCCGGGCACCGAGACCTGCCTTTCGGTCGGCGGTTACGTCCGCTTCCAGGTGAACGTCGCCGGTGACCCGGCCCAGAACCTCGAAGGCGACGACTACGACCTGCGCAGCCGCGTCCGCGCCCGTCTGAACTTCGACGCCCGCGAAGAGACCGAACTCGGCACCTTGCGCGCCTTCGTCCGTCTCCAGGCGACCAACCTGTCGGGCGCCAACAACGGCGTTGCGGTCGACCAGGCCTACGCTCAACTCGGCGGCCTGCTCGTTGGTTACCGCGACTCCATGTGGTCGTCGGACATCGGCGGTCTCGAGGACGGCCTTCTGACCGACACCGACCTCATCGTCGGTGACTTCAACACCAACCAGATCTCCTACACCTTCGCCGCGGGCGGCTTCTCGGCCTCGATCGGCCTCGAAGACGACGGCACCGGCGACGTGGTTCCGGACATCCACGGCAAGCTGGTCTATTCCGGCGCCTGGGGCGGTGCCTTCCTGTCGGCCGTCTACGACGAGACCTTCAACCTGGAAGACGTCAACGACCTGTTCGACAACGACGGTCTCTTCACGCTGAGCGGCAACTACCCGACGCTCCTCGAAGACGGCAACAACGGCGCCTTCGCTCTGAAGGGCGGCGTGCTGCTGAAGGACCTCATCGCGCCTGAGTCGCAGCTGAAGATCGAGGGTCACTACGCCTTCGACCCGACCGTCTACGCTGTCACCGACGGTCTGACCACGGCCGGTACCTTCGCCGCCAACAACCCGAACATCCTGAACCCGGTCCCGGGCTCGGTTCCGATCGTCCTCGAGTGGGCCGCCGGTGCGGGCTACGCCCAGGCGTTCGGCAAGGTCGGCGTCGCGGTGTCGGGCCAGTACGGCGAGACCTTCGACACGCGCTTCTTCGTGCGGAACGCTGCAGGTCAGATCCTGCCGCTCGTCTCCTCGGGCGACTACTACGCGCTCGTCGGCAACGTCGGCTACCAGATCACGAACAACTTCGCGACGCTGGCCGAAGTCTCCTACCGGAACGTCGACTTCGGCGGCCCGATCGGCGACACCGATCAGGTCTCGGGCTTCCTGCGCTTCCAGCGCAACTTCTAATCCGAATTCTCGGATCGATAACGAAAGGCCCGGCGCAAGCCGGGCCTTTTGCGTTGGGGGAAGGGCTGCGACGGTGACAGAGGGCTATCGCGGCAATGCGAGGCTCGAAAGCTTCTGTAGCGGTTCCCAGCAAGTCCCCGAGCGCTTACGCCGCGGGAGCCCGCAGACATTTCACGGCCTGGGGAGACCTAACGAGCGTTGCCCCCACAGTTTGTGGCTGCCATGACCGAAAGCTCGCGTTCAGCAGGCTAAAGCGCTCGGCGGTCCTTCCAGGGTATCGCGGTTCGAGATACTCGCGTTCGCCTTTGGCATTGCCCCGGGATCGACGCATTCCAGAGCGCCGGCATCGCCGACCCCTTGAGCCGCGGCCCTCGAAACCAAGTCTCCAAGGCTCCGCACATCGCGTCTGGAGATCAGACCGCCCGCCTTCGATCCGCCGAACAGCCAATCCGTGCCCCATACGAAAATGCCCCGGCGCCTTGGGAGCCGGGGCATTCGATGGAGAATCCGAAGAGGTGAAGCCCCGAGGTTCAGCCTCGGCGGCCGAGGGTCAGGTCGCGCTCGATGTCGAAGCCGGCACCGAGCCGCATCTTGTAGACCTGATAGTTCTCCATCACGCGCTGCACGTAGTTGCGGGTCTCGGTGAAGGGGATCAGTTCGACCCAGTCCACCACTTCGTCGATCGACTTGCGGCGCGGGTCGCCGAACCGGTCGATCCATTCGCGCGCCCGGCGAGGGCCGGCGTTGTAGGCCGCGAAGGTCAGGATGTACGATCCGTCGAAGTTCGAGATCTGCTGGCCGAGATACTGCGTGCCGAGCAGGGTGTTGAACGACACGTCGTTCTGCAGCTTGGTGTCGGAATAGGACAGGCCCGCGTTCTTGGCCAGGCTCCGTCCCGTTGCCGGCATGACCTGGAGTAGACCGAGTGCGCCGACCGGCGACTTGGCGGTCGGGTTGAACGCGCTTTCCTGACGCGCGATCGCATAGGCCAGCGCCTTGCCGGACGCCGAGATGTTGGCGCTCGCCGGGATGACACCGACGGGGAAGGCGAGGGCCGGGGCATCGACGCCGCGCGCATAGGCCGCCTTGCCGACGCCGAGCGCCAGGCTGTGGTCGCCCCGCCTCTCCGCCATCGAGGCGAGGATGGCCAGTTCGCCGGGGCTGTTGAGCTCGTCGGCAAGGGCACGGTAGAGGCTGTCGGCGCGCCAGGCGGAGCCGATCGATTCCAGCCGCTTGATCGCTTGCACCGCCTCGCGGTTCTCGAAGGAACGGCGCTCGCCGGCCGAGGGGCTGGGATAGTTGATTTCGCCCGGTGCGCGGCCGAGCTTGGCTGCGGCGAGCTGTCCGTAATAGGTCGCTCCAAAGCGTGCGGCCCGCCCGTAATATTCGCGCGCGCTGCCCGCGCCGCCGGCTTCCGCCGCCCGGCCCATCCAGTAGAAGGCGCGGGACTGGGTGAGGGGCCGGGAGGAAATCTGGCTGATGCGGGAGAAATGCTTGGAAGCGGTCGCCGCGTCGTTGAGATAGCGGAGCGCGTACCAGCCCGAATGGAACTCGGCTTCCACGGCCTCGGTCACGCCCTCCGCGGAGTGCGCGGCGACGAGGCGATAGGCCGCCTTGCGTTCGCCCTTCTCCAGAAGCATGCGCGAGACGATGCGGCGCTCGTTCCACCAGGCGTCGGGATCCACCAGCGCGTTGCGATCGCGCGGCGCCTTTTCCATGATCGCGGCCGCCTCGAGGATGCGGTCCTTCTTGCGCAGGTTCTCGGCCGCCGTGAACAGGTAGCTCGGGTCCGACTTGAGGCTCGGGTGAACGTTGGCGAGAAGCTGGTCGGCGTTGCCCGCTCCTTGAATGGAGGCGGCGCGCGCCTTGAACAGCGATTCCGCGCCCGCCATCGTCGCGACGCGCGAGGCATCGCCCACCCGGTCGGCGTAGAGCAGCTTGTCCATGCGGAACTTGTGGTCGGCCCGGGTCAGGAGCGCGCCGAAGGTCGAGAGCATGCGGCTCTCCAGCGACTTGTCGAGACGGTCGTTGCGCCAGGAGCGCACGATCAGCTCCTTCGCCTTTACGGCCTGGCCGAGCGCCAGATAGGCCTGCGCCAGCGCCATGGCGCCTTCCGGCGTGCGCGGCGCGTCGCCCGCGAAGGCGGCGACGACGTCGCGCGCCGGCATCGGATCGCGCAGGAGCGCGCGCTCCAGGTTGGCGCGGATGGTGGACATGCCCGGCCAGGCGCGCAGTTCGAGCGCGGTATGGGCGATCTCGGCGGCCGGCACGTCGCTCGTGCCGCGCAGTGCGATCGCCCAGGACAGGATGTGCCGGTCGAGCGAGCCGGGCGCCATGCCCTCGCGGATGGCGAGCGCGCGCCGGATGTCGCGATGCGTGGCGTCGAGCCCGGCCTGAAGGTCGCCCCGGATCGGCGTGACGCTGGAGCTGCGCGATCCCATTGCGGCAATCGACGAGGTGAAGGCCATCGCGTCGGACGGCGGCGCGCCGGCGGGCGCGGCCGGGGCGGGCGCGCGGCGCGCCAGCGGGTTGGCCGAGGGTGCCGGGGCGGGAGGCGCGCCGAAACGGCCGGGATCGGGCTGCGCTTCCTTGCGGCCGAAGAGCTTCGGCATCATGATCTCGGGCAGGCCGAGGCGCGGCATCTCGAACGAATTCACCGGCGCCGTGCCCGTCAGGAGCACCGACAGGAGGACGGGCGCGAGCAACACCTTGGCGCGGGTCGAATGTGTCATCTGGCCTCCTGCTGCAATGCTGCCACACGCGCGTGGGTTCGGCGCGCATGGTTGATCAAAGCTTGCCTCAACGCGGTGAAGAAGGCGTAAACCCTCATCCGATCCCGTCATGCCCTTCGCTTGTTTCGGCGTGATGGCTTCTTTATGGTGCGCCCGTCCGCGCGGACGATCGGCCACATCGCCCGGCCGTCCGGCGAGCGGCGGGGGACGCTCGAACCCACCGCCCGACCCGAGCACGCCCGCCGTCGCTTCGGCACCATCATCCGCACGTCGACGGGAGTGACGACATGACCTTCAAGGGTTCGATGACGGCCCTGGTAACGCCGTTCGCCGAGGACGGCAGCCTCGACGAGGCCGGCTTTCGCGCCCTGGTCGAATGGCAGATCGCCGAGGGAACGCACGGCCTCGTTCCCGTCGGCACCACGGGCGAGAGCCCGACGCTGACCCATGCCGAACACAAGCGCATCGTCGAAATCTGCATCGAGACGGCGGCCGGTCGCGTTCCGGTGATCGCGGGCGCGGGTTCCAACAACACGGTGGAGGCGATCGACCTCGCGAGATCCGCCGAAAAGGCCGGCGCCGACGGCGTTCTGGTGGTGACGCCCTACTACAACCGGCCGACGCAGCGCGGGCTCTACGAGCATTACGCCGCGATCGCCCGCTCGGTCCGCACGCCCATCATCATCTACAATATTCCGCCGCGCTCCGTGGTCGACATGACGCCGGAGACGATGGGGCGCCTCGCGCACGACTTCCCCAACATCGTCGGGGTCAAGGATGCGACGGCCAAGCTCGATCGCGTGCCGGAGCAGCGGATCACCTGCGGCAAGGACTTCGTGCAGCTTTCCGGAGAGGACGCGACGGCACTCGGCCACATCGCCCACGGCGGGCGCGGCTGCATCTCGGTGACGGCGAATGTCGCCCCGCGCCTGTGCGCCGAATTCCAGGAAGCGTGCCTTGCCGGCGATTTCGCCAAGGGTTTGGACTATCTCGACCGCCTGATGCCGCTCCACAAGGCGATCTTCACGGAGCCCGGCGTATCGGGCACGAAATACGCGCTCTCGCGCATCGGCAAGGGGCGCAACGTCATGCGCCTGCCGCTGGTGCCGGTGGAGGCCTCGACGCAAGCGCTGATCGACGATGCGCTCCGGCATGCCGGCCTTCTGAATTGATCGAGGGGTCGTCCCGACCCATCTAGGGGATGCGGCGGTCCCGCCGTGTCCTCCTCCTGTCTCCGAGCTTTTCCGTTTCATGGCCAAGCCGCCCAAATCCAAATCCAACATCGCCGCGGAAAACCGCAAGGCGCGCTTCCACTATGAGATCGTCGACACGCTGGAGGCCGGCCTCGTCCTGACCGGTACGGAGGTGAAGTCCCTTCGTCTCGGCAAGGCGACGATCGCCGAGTCCTACGCGACGGAGGAGGACGGCGAAATCTGGCTGATCAACTCCTATGTGCCGGAGTATCTCCAGGCCAACCGCTTCAACCACGAGCCCAAGCGCCGTCGGAAGCTGCTCGTGCACAAGACGCAGCGCAACCGGCTGGCCGGCGCGGTGCAGCGCGACGGCATGACCCTCGTGCCGCTGAAGCTCTACTTCAACGAACAGGGCCGCGCGAAGCTGGAACTTGCCGTCGCCCGGGGCAAGAACGCGCCGGACAAGCGGGAATCCATGAAGGAACGCGACTGGAACCGCCAGAAGCAGCGTGTGATGAAGGAAGCCGGGCGCGACTGACGCCGCCTCTTGGCGCTTGCGCCCTTGCGGTCTAACCTCTCCCGAAAAGGGAGGGCCGCTCGATGACCGATCTCACCACCCTGCCGGAAGGCTTGGAGCCGCCGATAGACGACGGCGCGGCCTCCCATCTCACGGGGCGCCGTCTTCCCTCGCTCGCCCTCGCGTCGACGGCGGGAGGGCATGTGGATCTCTCGCAGATCAGGGGGCTCTGCGTCGTCTACGCCTATCCGATGACCGGCCGTCCCGGTGCGCCGCTGCCCGGCGGGTGGAACGAGATCCCCGGCGCCCGCGGCTGCACCCCACAGGCCTGTTCCTTCCGCGACCACTGGCAGGAGTTGCGCGACCTCGGCGTCGCGGCCGTCTATGGGGTTTCCACTCAGACCACGGCCTACCAGCGCGAGGCGGCCGAGCGGCTGAAGCTGCCGTTTCCGCTTCTGTCCGACGCGGCGCTCGAGCTTCAGGAGATGCTGGAACTGCCGACCTTCGAGGTGGACGGCGACACGCTCCTGAAGCGGCTGACGATGATCGCCCGTGACGGCGAGATCGTCGCGGCCCTCTACCCCGTCTTCCCGCCCGATCGCAGTGCCGCCGATGTGGTGGACTGGCTGCGGCGCGCGGCTGCCGGTGCAAGGCACCGCACGGCTCACTAGCGGATCGCAAGGCGGGCGGTCCGCGCATGGGGCCGACGGCTCACATGGCACCGGCTCGCCCACCGCAGGAACTGCCGGCGATCCCTTGCTTGCACGTCCGGTCGCCCATGTATCCCCTGCGCCATCCAGGCATCGCAGCAGGAGGTCGAGGGACATGGCTCACCCGTCTTGGGCGCGTATCAGACCGCGGTGGCTGACGCGCGCGCTGATCCTGCGGTCGGTGCCGGTCGGCATCGTGATCCTTGCCGGTGTCGTGGCGACGACATGGACGCACGCGCTCCTCGACGATCATCGCGATCTCGTCGTCCATACCTATCAGGTGATCGACGCCACCAAGGACGTTCTGATCGCGCTCGACGATGCCGAAACGGGCGAGCGCGGCTACCTGATCAGCGGCGATCGCCGGTTCCTCGACCCTTACGAGAAGGCTCTCGGGCGGCTGCAGCCGACGCGGGGTCAACTGCGCGCCCTCATCTCCGACAATCCCGATCAGATCGCGCGGACCGATCGTCTCGACCAGCTGATCGACACCAAGCTCGGCGAGATCGCGGAGTCCGTGGTGCTGTATGATCGCGATGGGTTTCCGGCGGCCCGGGCGCAGGCCGTCGCCATGATGGAACGCGCGACCATGGACGAGATCCGCCGGGTCGTCGGCGAGATCACCGAGACGGAAAAGTCGCTGCTTGCGAGGCGCGACGCACTGGTGGACCGCGACGAGAACCGTGTGAGGATCGTCGCGCTGTGCATCGCGCTGGCCTCGCTCGTGGTGCGCACGGCGGTCGAGGTGCATCTCGCCCGGCGGGAGCGCCGCATGCGCCGGGCGGCGGAGCTCACCTGAGGCAACGGGTCAGCCGAGGTGGTCGCGCACCTTGCGGAAGACGTCCTCGAACATCGGCGTCGTGAGAACGCCGGTGTTCGTGTTGTAGCGCGAGCAGTGATAGCTGGACACGACACGCAGTCCCCCAAGATCGTGCTCGCCGCCGTGCCGGAAGGGGGCGTCCTTCAGCCGGACGCCGAGCGCCCGCAGCGTCGAGTCGTGCGCGATGCGGCCGAGCGTCACAAGCGCGCGCAGGTGCGGCAGCGCCGTCAGCGTCGGGGCGAGGAAGCGGCGGCAGGTGTTGATCTCGGGGCCGGTCGGCTTGTTCTCGGGCGGCACGCAACGCACGGCGTTGGTGATCGCCGCGCCGACGAGCTGAAGGCTGTCGTCCGGCCGCGCCTCGAATTCGCCGGCGGCAAAGCCGAACTTCTTGAGCGTGGCGTAGAGGAGGTCGCCGGCGTAGTCGCCCGTGAACGGACGGCCCGTCCGGTTGGCGCCGCGCACACCGGGCGCGAGACCGACGACGAGGAGTTCCACCGTCTCCGCGCCGGCCCGCGGCAGGAACGTGTCCACCGGCGCGTTGTACCAGCCGGGCTCCTTGGCACGCCACTCGTGCCGGAAGGCGGCAAGCCTCGGGCAGAGCGGGCAGTCCTCCGGCGGCGTGGCGTCCGGAAGGGGCGGGGAGTGCTTGGGGGCCGAGCTCACGCCTCGTTCTCGTCCGGCGCGTCGGTCTCGGCCTCCGCACGCCGCGCGAGGCGCGCGTCGCGCTCGGCCTGGCTGCGGCCGATCTCCGGCTGCAGCGTGCGCAGGTCGATGAAGTGGTCGGCCTGGCGGCGCAGGTCGTCGGCGATCATCGGCGGCTGCGTGGACAGCGTCGAAACGACGGAAACCTTGCGTCCCTTCCGCTGCAGCGCCTCGACCAGCGAGCGGAAGTCGCCGTCGCCCGAGAAGAGCACGAAATGGTCCACTGTGTCGGCAAGCTCCAGCGCATCGACCGCGAGCTCGATGTCCATGTTGCCCTTGATCCGACGGCGGCCGAGCTGGTCGGTGAACTCCTTGGCGGGCTTGGTCACGACCCGGTAGCCGTTGTAGTCGAGCCAATCGACGAGCGGGCGGATGGACGAGTATTCCTGATCCTCGATCAAGGCCGTGTAGTAGTAGGCGCGCAGGAGATAACCCCGCTTCCCGAAGGCCGCGAGCAGCTTCTTGTAGTCGATGTCGAAGGCGAGGGCTCGGGAGGCGGCGTAGAGATTGGCGCCGTCGATGAAGAGGGCGATCTTCTCGCGGGTATCGAACATGGGAAACCTTCGGGGCGTGAGGCGAGGGCCGGGCCGCAAGGGGCCTTCCTGCGGGGGGATCATAGGCCCGCAGCGGATCGAAGGCCAGTTTCGACACCTTGCCCGGCGGCGCGCGAACGGTGGATCGCAGCGTCAAGCGCGGCTGCCCCCTTGTGCTGTCTATGTCAAGGGGTTACACGGACGCTTCAGCTTACTGCGTCCGTTCCCAAGGAGACAGGCATGGCCCGCGTCACCGTAGAAGATTGCGTCGATAAGGTCGAGAACCGGTTCGAGCTCGTCCTGCTCGCCAGCCACCGGGCCCGCCAGATCGCGCAGGGCCAGCCGATCACGGTGGACCGCGACAACGACAAGAATCCCGTCGTCGCGCTTCGCGAGATCGCCGACGAGACCCTGTCGCCCGACGACCTGAAGGAAGACCTCATCCATTCGCTGCAGAAGCATGTCGAGGTGGACGAGCCCGAGCCGCAGGCGCCCGTCGCCGGCGCGATCACCGAGACGGCCGCGGACGGCACGAGCGCCGCCGCGCCGACGGCCTCGGACGACGACGACAACATCGCCTTCGACCGCATGTCGGAGGACGACCTCCTGGCCGGCATCGAGGGACTTATCCCGCCGGAAAAGAACGACGATTTCTGATCCGGGCGACGCGTTGGGCCTTTCGGTTCTACCGCATTGCAACCTATATTGAAGGGGCGCCCGACGGATCGTCGGGCGCCCTTTTTCCTTGTGCGCACGGACCAGGCATTCAGGCATGATGCGACAGTATGAACTCGTCGAGCGGGTCGCGGCCTACAAGCCGAACCTCGATGAAGGTCTTCTGAACCGCGCTTATGTCTATGCGATGCAGAAGCACGGCGCGCAGAAGCGCGTGAACGGCGACCCATACTTCTCGCATCCGCTGGAAGTCGCCGCGATCCTGACGGAGCTGCATCTCGACGAGGCGACGATCGCCACCGCCCTCCTGCACGACACGATCGAGGACACGGACGCCACCCGCAAGGAACTCGACCATCTCTTCGGCCAGAAGATCGGCGCGCTCGTAGAGGGCCTGACCAAGATCCGACGCCTCGACCTCGTGTCGCGCAAGACGGCGCAGGCCGAGAACCTGCGCAAGCTCCTGCTCGCCATCGCCGACGACATCCGCGTTCTCCTCGTCAAGCTCGCAGATCGCCTGCACAACATGCGCACGCTTCAGCACATGAAGCCGGAGAAGCGGGCGCGCATCGCCGAGGAGACGATGGAGATCTATGCGCCGCTCGCCGGGCGCATGGGCATGCACGACATGCGCGAGGAGCTGGAGACGCTGTCGTTCCAGTATCTCAACGCCGAGGCTTTCGCCACCGTCACCGAGCGCCTTGCCGAGCTGCGCGAGCGGCACGCCGACACGATCGCCCAGATCGAGGAGACGCTGACCGCGCGGCTGAAGGACAAGGGGATCGTCGCGACCGTTTCCGGGCGGCAGAAGAAGCCCTATTCGGTCTTCAACAAGATGCAGCGCAAGGCGCTCTCGCTGGAGCAGCTGTCCGACATCTTCGGCTTCCGCGTGATCGTGGCCGACGAGGAGGACTGCTACCGCACGCTCGGCATCGTCCATCGAACCTGGCCGCTCGTTCCGGGGCGCTTCAAGGACTACGTCTCGATCCCCAAGCAGAACGGCTACCGTTCGATCCACACCACGATCGTCGGCCCGTCGCGCCAGCGTGTCGAACTCCAGATCCGCACGCGCTCAATGCATCAGGTCAACGAGTACGGCATCGCGGCGCACGAGCTCTACAAGGACGGGCAGGTCGCCCTGTCGACGGAGTCGGAGGCCTATTCCTGGCTTCGGCGCACGATCGAGATGCTCTCGGAAGGCGACACGCCGGAGGAGTTCCTCGAGAACACCAAGCTCGAACTCTTCCAGGACCAGGTCTTCTGCTTCACGCCGAAGGGCCGGCTGATCGCCCTGCCGCGCGGGGCGACGCCGATCGATTTCGCCTACGCCGTCCACACCGATGTCGGCGACACCTGCGTCGGCTGCAAGATCGACGGGCGCATCATGCCGGTGGTGACGGAGCTCACCAACGGCGACGAGGTGGAGATCATCCGCTCCAAGGCCGCGACACCCCCGCCGGCCTGGGAAAGCGTCGCGGTCACCGGCAAGGCCCGCTCGGCGATCCGGCGCGCCGCGCGCAATGCCATCCGCAAGCAGTATTGCGGCCTCGGCCAGCAGATCCTCGAGCGCACCTTCCACCGCGCCGGCAAGACCTTCACGCGCGACGGGCTGAAGCCTTACTTGAGCAAGGTCGGCTTCCGCGAACTCGAGGACGCGCTGGCGGCGGTCGGGCGCGGCGAGCTGTCCTCGGCCGACGTCTTCCGTGCCGTGCATCCCGACTTCCAGGACAGTCGCGCCGCCAAGGGCGCGCTTCACGCCGAAAAGGACGGGTGGTTCAACATCCGCTCGGCCATCGGCCTCGTGTTCCGCGTGCCGGAGGAGATCGGCGACGACGCGAGCCTGGTGCAGCTTCCCATCCGGGGCGCGGTGGGCGACCTGCCGGTGCGCTTCGGTCCGGACGGCGCCGTGCCGGGCGACCGGATCGTCGGCATCTTCGAAGCGGGCCGGGGCATCACGATCTATCCGATCCAGTCGCCCGCGCTGACCGCCTTCGACGATTCGCCGAACCGCTGGATCGACGTGCGCTGGGATCTCGACGCCGAGATGACGACGCGTTTTCCCGCCAAGATCCAGGTCGCGGCGTTGAACGAGCCGGGAACGCTGGCCGAGATCGCCGAGACGATCGCGCTCAACGACGCCAATATCCACAACCTTTCCATGACCTCGACCGCACCGGACGTGACCACGATGGTGCTGGATCTGGAGGTCTGGGATCTCCAGCACCTCACGCGCACGCTCAATCAGTTGCGTGCGAAGTCTTGCGTCACCGATGTCATTCGTGTGAACGGCTGATCTCCGAAGGCCAACGCTTGCGGCAGGAACCGTCGGACATGCAGACCGAAGACGTCATCGAGATCTTTCGCAAGGCCGGCGCCTATCTCGAGGGGCACTTCATCCTGACCTCCGGACGCCGCAGCCCGGTCTTCCTGCAGAAGGCCCGCGTCTTCATGTATCCGGCCTATACCGAGACGCTCTGCAAGGCGCTGGCCGAGAAGCTGCGGGCGGCGATCGAGGGGCCCATCGACTACATCGTCGGTCCCGCCGTCGGCGGTCTGATCCCCTCCTACGAAACCTCGCGCCATCTCGGCGCGCCGGCGATCTATGTCGAGCGCGAGAACGGCACGTTTCGCCTTCGCCGCTTCGAGATCCCACGCGGCGCGCGCGTCGTGATCGTCGAGGACATCGTCACCACGGGCCTCTCGATCCGCGAGACGATCGAGTGTCTGCGGGAACTCGGCGCCGAGGTGCTGGCCGCCGGTTGCGTCGTGGACCGCTCGGCAGGAAAGGTCGATGTCGGCGTGCCGCTGGTGTCCCTGGCGCAATACGAGGTGCCGAGCTACGCGCCGGACGAGCTGCCCCCCGAGCTTGCCGCAATTGCGCCCATCAAGCCGGGTAGCCGCTCGCTCTAGCATCGTCTCAGCAGGGCGGAGCCTGGGAGAACCCACCCGGCTCGCCTCGCGTTCGCCGCACCCAGGAACCGCAGGTCCATGCTCTTCAGGCGTCGCCAGCCCGAAACCCTAGCGCAGAAGCTGCGGGCGGCGCTTTGGCCACGCCGCTCCTGGCGGCGCTCGCTCCTCTACATGAAAAAACGGGTCCTGCGCCTTCGCGCGACGCCCCATGCGATCGCGGCCGGCGTCGCGGCCGGCGTCTTCGCCACCTTCACGCCGCTCATCGGCTTCCACTTCATCATGGCCTTCGTGATCGCCTACCTGATCCGCGGCAGCCTGCCGGCGGCAGCGCTCGGCTGCCTCATCGGCAATCCGTTGACCTATCCGTTGATCTGGGGCGCGACCTATGAAACGGGGCGCTTCCTCCTCGCCGCCGAAATCCCGGACGGGAAGGCGCCGGAAAGCCTCGGGGCGGCGCTCGCCCATGGCGACATCGCGGCGATCTGGGCGCCCTACCTCAAGCCCATGCTCGTCGGCTCGATCCCTCTCGGCCTCTTCTTCTCCCTCGTTTCCTACGCGCTGGTGCTCGTCGGGGTGCGCAGCTTCCAGGCCGCGCGGGCCCACAAGGCAGCCGGCGCCCCCGCCGTGGAGCCCGCCCCATGATCGTCGGCATCGGCAGCGACCTCATCGACATCCGGCGCATCGAAAAGACGCTCGAGCGGCACGGGACGCGCTTCCTCGACCGCGTCTATACGCCTGTCGAGCGCGCCAAGTCCGATCGCCGCAACCAGCGCGCGGCCTCCTACGCGAAGCGCTTCGCCGCCAAGGAAGCCTGCGCCAAGGCGCTCGGCACCGGTCTCTCGCAGGGCGTGTTCTGGCGCGACATGGGCGTCGTCAACCTGCCCGGCGGAAAGCCGACCATGGCGCTGACCAACGGCGCCGCCGAACGCCTTGCCGCCCTCGTACCCGCCGGCCACCGGCCGGTCGTGCACGTCACCATCACCGACGACTTTCCGCTGGCCCAGGCCTTCGTGATCATCGAAGCGCTGCCCGACGAGGGCTGACGGGCCGAGCCCGTTGCCCAAACCTGAACAAGACATTACTAGAGCCCAGTGCGGCCAAGGGCGCGCACGGCAATCGGGAACGAAAAGCGCATGGTCGATCGCGCCGTCAGCAAGGACAAGGGTGGCTTCGGGGAGACGGTGAAGGTCGTCGTCCAGGCGCTGCTGCTCGCGCTGGTCATCCGCACCTTCCTGTTCCAGCCCTTCTCGATCCCGTCGGGATCGATGATGCCGACGCTGCTGATCGGGGACTATCTCTTCGTCTCCAAGTGGTCCTACGGCTTCTCGAAATACTCGTTTCCGTTCTCGCCCGACCTCTACGACGGGCGCATCCTGGCTTCGAGCCCCGAGCGCGGCGACATCATCGTCTTCCGCAAGCCGAACGAGGTTCAGACCGACTACATCAAGCGCCTCGTCGGGCTGCCGGGCGACCGCGTCCAGATGCGCGACGGCGTCCTCTACATCAACGGCCAAGCCGTGCCGAAGGAGCCGGACGGCTTCTTCACGACCGAGTCGGGCGCCCAGATCCCGAAGTACCGCGAGACCCTGCCCAACGGCGTGACCTACGACACGCTCGACGCCGAGCCCAATTCCGTGGGCGACAACACGCGCGAGTTCGTGGTGCCGGCCGACCATTACTTCATGATGGGCGACAACCGGGACAACTCGCTCGATTCGCGCTTCGACGTCGGCTACGTGCCGTTCGAGAACCTCGTCGGCAAGGCGCAGGTGATCTTTTTCTCGATGGAGAACGACGCGTCGCCGCTCGAAGTCTGGGAGTGGCCGTCCAGCCTGCGGCCGAGCCGTATCCTCACATGGCTCGGGTAAAGGGCGGCACCGAGGCTCTGGTGCGGCTCGAGCTGCGGCTCGGCCTGAAGTTCACTGATCGCGCGCGCCTGGAGCGCGCGCTCACCCATTCCAGCCTGAAGCGCTCCGCGAGCGACGCCAGCTACGAGCGGCTGGAGTTTCTCGGCGATCGCGTGCTCGGTCTCGTGATCGCGCAGAAACTCTTCGAGACGCATCCGAAATCCGACGAGGGCGATCTGTCGCTGCGGCTGAACACGCTCGTCAGCGCCCAGACCTGCGCGGTGGTCGCCGACGAGATGGGCTTGCCCGAGTTCATCCGTCACGGCTCCGACCTCAAGCGCGCGGCGGCCGGCAAGAACCGCTCGATCCGTGCCGACGTCGTCGAGGCGCTGATCGCCGCGATCTACCTGGAACACGGGTTGGAGGTGGCGCGCGACTTCGTGCTCGAGCGGTGGGCGCCCCACCTGTCGGGTTCCCAGGTCGCGCGCCGCGACCCGAAGACCGAGCTGCAGGAATGGGCGCACAAGCGTGCGGGCGCACCGCCCGCCTACGAGCTGCTCGACCGTTCCGGACCCGACCACGAGCCTGTCTTCACGGTGCGTGCCGCGATCGAGGGCGTCGCACCCGCCGAAGGGCGAGGCCCTTCGAAACGCGTCGCCGAACAGCGGGCCGCCGAAGCGATTCTCGTGCGCGAGGGCGTGTGGGAGCCGGAAGAGGCATGACCCGCGCAGCGCACACCGTTATCCAGCGCGTATCCCCGCGCCCAGACCAGCGAGTTTCCCATTGACCGACAACGAGATGACGCCCGAGACCGAGGATCAGACGGCCGAACCCCAGGGGCCGACGCGGTCGGGCTTCGTCGCGCTGCTCGGCGCCCCCAATGCCGGCAAGTCGACGCTCGTCAACCAGCTCGTCGGCACGAAGGTCTCGATCGTCACCCACAAGGTGCAGACGACGCGCGCTCTCGTGCGCGGCATCGCCACGCGTGATCGCACGCAGATCGTCTTCGTCGACACGCCCGGCGTCTTCAACCCGAAGCGCCGGCTCGACCGCGCCATGGTGAAGACCGCCTGGGGCGGCGCCAAGGACGCCGACATCGTGCTGCCGATCATCGACGCCGACCGGGGCGTCAACGAGGAGGTCGAGGCGATTCTGGGTCGCCTCGCCGAGGTGACGCAGCCGAAGGTGCTCCTCCTCAACAAGGTGGATCGCATCAAGCGGGACAGGCTCCTTGGGCTGACGCAGGAGATCACCGCCAAGGCAGAGTTCGAGCGCGTCTTCATGATCTCGGCGCTGACCGGTTCGGGCTGCGACGACCTCATGGACTTCCTCGCCCAGAGGCTGCCGGAAGGCCCCTGGTACTACCCGGAGGACCAGATCTCCGACCTGCCGCTGCGCCAGCTCGCGGCCGAGATCACGCGCGAAAAGCTCTACCTGCGCCTCCACCAGGAGTTGCCCTATTCCTCCACCGTCGAGACCGAGCTCTGGGAGCAGAAGCCGGACGGGTCGGTGCGGATCGAGCAGACGATCTACGTCGAGCGCGACAGCCAGAAGGCCATCGTCCTCGGCCACAAGGGCGAGACGATCAAGGCGATCGGCTCGGCCGCCCGCAAGGAGATCACCGAGGCCGCCGAGCAGAAGGTGCATCTTTTCCTGTTCGTGAAGGTGCGCGAGAACTGGGGCGACGACCCCGAGCGCTATCGCGAGATGGGCCTCGACTTCCACAGCTGAAAGCGTGCGGACGAGCCGCCGCGTGCCTATATCAGGGGTCTGCCGCAACCCGAACGGACCCCTGGCTCTCCATGGAATGGCGTGAAGAAGGCATCGTCCTCGGCGTGCGCCGCCAGGGGGAGACGAGCGTCGTCGCCGAGGTGATGACGCGCAGCCGCGGCCGCCATCTCGGTCTCATTCGCGGTGGCCGCTCGCGCCGGCTTCAGCCCGTGCTCCAGCCCGGCAACACGATCGATGTGACGTGGCGGGCGCGGCTCGACGAGCATCTCGGCTTCATGACGGTGGAGCCCGTGGCGCTCCGCGCCGCGCGGCTGATGGAGAATGCCGTCGGCCTCTACGGCATCCAGCTACTCGCGGCGCATCTGCGCCTGCTGCCGGAGCGCGACGCCCATCCGCGCCTCTTCGACACGCTGGCCTTGATCGTCGAGCATCTCGACGATCCCGTGGCGGCCGGCGCTTTGATCCTTCGGTTCGAAATCGCGCTTCTGGAGGAGCTGGGCTTCGGCCTCGACCTCGAGACCTGCGCGGCTTCGGGCGCGCGCGAGGATCTGGTCTACGTGTCGCCGAAATCCGGCCGCGCCGTCAGCCGGGAAGCCGGCGAGCCCTGGCGCGACAAGCTGTTGCCGCTGCCCGCCTTCCTCAAGGGCGGCGATGCCGCGCCCGGCTCGACCGACGTGGCGGACGGGTTTCGTATGACCGGCTTCTTCCTCGCCCGCCACGTCTGGGAACCCCGTGCCTTGAAGGAACCGGATGCCAGGCTTGGCACGCTCGGCGTGATCGCGCGCTCTACCGCATTGCCTAGAGCTTCAACGGCAGAATGAACGGCGTGCCGGAGAAGGCGTCCGCACCGCGCCCGATCCCGGCGATGGCCTTCACCATGCGCCCGCCGCGCCCGAGCTTCTCGTCCGCCATGCTGACCAGAAGCGGGTTCGGGGTCGCCGAGGGAGCGCGGCGGCGAAGCTCCTGCGCGAGTGCGTCCTCGTCCAGCTTCGGGTTGATCGCGAGCGCCAGGATGTAGGCCGCCGCCGTGGAGCGGCTGATGCCGGCCCAGCAGTGCACCGCCAGCGGCTTGTCGCGGCTCCAGCGGTGGCCGAACTCCAGGAGCCGGTCGAGGTGATGGCTGGCGGGATGCGTCATGCCCTCCGCCGGCGCCGCGATGTCGTTCATCCCGAGGAACAGATGCCGCTCCGGCGCAATGGAGGAGGGGCGCTCGACCACCGTGTCGGCGTTGATCAGCGTCACCACGTCCTCAGCGCCGTGAGTGGCAACCGTGGCATGGAGATCGGCGAGCGAGGAGACGACGAGATAGCTCATGGGGCCTTTTCCGTGTGGCCGCCGGCCAGAGTCTCGAGGAAGCGGAAGCGTTCGAGGTAGCGCCGGCCGACCTCTGCCGCAGGCTGCGGGGTGAAGCGTTCGGGCGAGGGCAGCGTCCCGCTCGGCCGACCGAACAGCGCCTGCGCCTCGGCCGGCTGGAAGCCCGCGAGCAGCTTCGCCTCGAAATAGGCCGACACCCGGTCCGCCGCCTTGATGGCGCGCTTGATGCCGATGGGCAGGTCCGCCGGCAGGCCGAAGCGCCGGTGCACAGCGGCCTGGAGCCGTGCCTCGACGCCTTTGTAGTCGCCGCCGAGCACGCTCTTGAAGGGCGAGATCATGTCGCCAATCACGTATTCCGGGGCATCGTGCAGAAGCGCGGCAAGGCGCCAGCGGGGATCGCGCTCGCGGGCGCCGACGATCTCCTCGACGATCAGCGAATGCTGGGCGACTGAGAAGGCGTGGTCGCCGACGGTCTGCCCGTTCCAGCGCGCGACGCGGGCAAGCCCGTGCGCGATGTCCTCGATCTCGACGTCGAGCGGGGAAGGGTCGAGGAGGTCGAGCCGCCGCCCGCTCAGCATACGCTGCCAGACGCGCGGCGGTTTGGCAGGCTTGGCGGCGGCCGACATGCTCATGCTTCGCCGCCGGCCCCCGGCTGCGGCAGCGCATAGCCCGCCCAGGACGGCACCTCCGCTTCCACCGGCACACCGTCGGCCGAGAGTTCCGCGCCGGCGCTCAGCGCATCCACCAGCCGGTCGATCCGCACCATGCCGATCCCGAGGCTTTCCACGGCCGACAGCACGGTGCCGATCGCCTTGCCGCCGGCCTCGAGATTGGAGCCGGGTGTCAGGTGGCCCTCGGCGCGCAGCACCATCACGCGCCGCCGCGCCGTGCCCCGGTGCTGCATTCTGGAAACAACCTCCTGGCCGACGAAGCATCCCTTGCGAAACGAGACGCCCTCGTTCTGGTCGAGCAGCACGTCGTGCGGAAACACGTCCGACCCTGGGAAGTCCCGCTCGGCCTCGGCGATCCCGAGCGACAGGCGTAGCGCCTCGAAATCGGACGGATTGCCATCGTCGGCGGCTATCTCCTCGTAGCGGCGGAAGACGCGGGCCGGGAAACGTCGATCCGCGAGCGCGCCGTCGGAAGGGGCGGCCTCGTCCCAGACCGCCACCACGGGCTCGTCGCTCGGCGCGATCGTCACCTTCGCCCGCAGTTTGTAGAGCGTCAGACGCTTGGCGAGGTCGCCGCGCGCACCGGCCGCGACGTCGAGCCGCAAGCCGCCCTCGATGCGGCTGACGAGGAAGTCGAAGAGGATCTTGCCCTGCGGCGTCAGCAACGCCGACGGCCGCGCTTCCCCGTCGCTCAAGGAGGCCAGGTCGGCGGTGACCAGGTTCTGCAGAAACGGCTCGGCTTCAGTGCCCGTTACGAGAAGCGTCGCGCGGTCCGGGAGGTGGGCATGGGGCATGGAACATGGATCCAGGGCTTCGACCGAAATCATGGTCTCGAACCCTATGTGCCGATCGCCGTCACCAAAACAAGGGCGCTCAATCGCCGTCGACGAAGAACTCGAAGCGGCCTTCGGGCGAGATGCCGACGCGGTAGAAATCGTAGGAACCGTTGGCGACCATGCGTTGGTAGTCGCCCGCGGTCACCAGCTCGAACAGCTCCACGAGCTGCGGCTTGGTGAGGGCGCCGAGATCGACCTGCGTGAAATATGGCCAGACGTAGATTTCGTTCTCGCCGCCCGGGTCGAGCCGGACATGGCCGGCCTGCAACGTCTCGTAGAGAATGGCGAGAAGCTCGACCCCTTCGCCGTCGCCGGAAGCTTCCTTGAGGGTCACCACCGGGTCCTGGTCGGGCTGGGTGGCGGACACGATCGTCGGGTCTGCGCCGGTCTCGAAATAGGGCTTCAGCTTCTCGATATCGCCAGTGCGCGCAGCCTCCATCAGCTTGGCGCGCAAGTCGCGTACGGGCTGGGGCAGGTCCTGGTCGCCGTAGGCGATCTCGATCGGCGGAAGGTCGCCGGTGGGCGCCCGCTGCGCTCCCTCGTCCCCGGTTTCCGGCACGGCTTCGTCGTCGCCGGGCGCGGTCTCGATCGGGCCGGAGGCGGGTTCTGGGGGCTGCGCCTGCGGCGGCGTTGGGGTGCTTCCCGGGGCCTGAGGCTGTGCCGGGGGCGCGCCGTCCGTCGCCGCGGGCTCGCCCGGGACGGGCGGCAGGGGCACGGCGACGATGCCTTCGCGCCCGGGCAACACGTTGCCGTCCTCGCCCGTGATCTGGGACAGCGCCAGGGCAGGGGCGGCAGCGACGCCGTTCGAGGCGAGAAGGGAGAACGCGAGAAGGGCGCGTTGGAAGCTCGTCATGGGACCGTTCAAACGGGCGATGCCCGCCCTGCCTTACTGGAGCGAGCGGACGACGCGGAACTCGCCATGCTCGACGCGGCGACGCAGGGTGTCGAGCAGTTCGAGCACCTCGGCCTCGCCATGGTGGCGCACGAGTTCGGTGACGGCGGTCGCCATCGCTGTCTCCGCCAGGATCTCGGCCTCGATTCCGTCCGAGATGCCGTCAGCCCAAGCTTCGTTGTGATACTCGTTGGCGACTTGCTTCTTCTCGGCGACGATCATCTCGTCGAGGTCGGAACCGTGCAGATCGATCATGCCGGACACTCCTTCTTCTACGGACCGAGGTGGCGAAGACCTCGGATGGGGGCGGACGGCGGATCGCTCGCGCAAACCACCCTCTATACGAATTGTTAACTTCCGTACCTTGCGCTGATCTCGCGCGAAAGGTCGGCGCCTTCCTTGGCATATCTTTCCACGGCTACCGTCGCCGCAGGGGTACACTTGCGATAGGTCGATTCGAACGCGCGATACCCCTGGTTGAAGTGGGCGACGAGGGTCCGGCGGTCCGCTTCTCCCGGCGCCTGCGCGTCGAGAATGGCATTCATCTTCTCGCGCCACACGTCGGCGTTGGGATCGCCGCAGAGGCCGCGCAGGAAGTGCAGCGAGCCGAGAACCGTGGCGAGCCGCGAAAGCGGCTTCATGTAGGGGGCGTTCGAGGGCTTGGCGACTGGCTCCTCGGCTGCCGGTTTTTCCTCGGGCTCCGACGTCTTGGGCTGCGCGGAGGCCGCGACGGCTCCGCCCAGGGCGAGGGCGATGCCGGCAGTCGCAAGAATTCGAAGAAAATTGTCTGCAACGGCCATGCGCCACGTTTGCAGGCCGATTGGGGTGAATGCAAGACAGGCAAAGGACTTGGAAGGGTCTTGCGCGTGTTAAGGTTAGCGCGCGGCGGCCTCTTCCACGATCGATGCCAGACCTGGCGTCGTGCGTCCCTCGCCCTCCATCGCTCGCACGGTGGCGACCGGAAAGAACCGCGCCTCCTCGGCGTCGTCCGCCGCCTCCACCGCCGGCCCGTTCCACGGCTCGAGTGCCCGGAAGACCGCGATCACGGCATGGGCGTCGTGCGCGGGATCGATCGATTCGTGCAGGCGCAGAAGCTCGACCGCGTCGAGCTCGACGCCCGTTTCCTCACGCATCTCGCGCCGCGCGGCCTCTTCCAGGCGTTCGCCGAACTCGACCCGCCCACCTGGCAGGCTCCAGGCGCCGGCCCAGGGCGCGTGGCCCCGGCGCACGAGGCAGACCTCCTCCCCGCGAAGCAGGCAGACGGAAACACCAAGAAGGGGGCGGCGTGTGTTCATGGCGCGGGCATAGAACCTTCGGCCGCCCGGAGACAAGGCTTGCGGCGCGGCGACGGCGTCCCCATCCTCGCTGTCATGTGCGGACGCTTTGCCCTGACCGCGACACCACAAGCGGTGCGCGATGCCTTCGATCTCGACGCGGTGGATCCGTTTCCGCCGCGATACAACATCGCTCCGACGCAGCCGGTTCTGCACGTCGCGCTGTTTCCGCGCCGCGGCGGCCTTCGGCGCGAGGCGAGCCTTGCGCGCTGGGGTCTCATTCCCGGATGGGCCAAGGACCCCGCGCATCTGCCGCTTCTCTTCAACGCGCGCTCGGAGACGGCGGCGGAGCGCCAGTCGTTTCGCGGCGCCCTGCGCCATCGCCGCTGCCTCGTGCCCGCGACGGGCTTCTACGAGTGGCGCCGCACCGAAGGCGGCAGGCCGGAGCCGTTTCTGGTCCGCCCGGCGGGCGGCGTCGTCGCGGCCTTTGCCGGCCTGCACGAAACCTTTCTGGCGGCGGACGGCAGCGAGATCGACACGGTGACGATCCTCACGGCGGCCGCCGGCCCGCGCCTGTCGGCGATCCACGAGCGTGCGCCCGTGGTGATCGCGCCCGCCGAGTTCGAACGATGGCTCGACGTCGGCGGCCAGTCGCCGGCCGGGATCGCCGATCTCCTCCACGCAGGGCTCACCGATGCGTGGGAGGCCGTGCCGGTGTCCGACCGCGTCAACGCGGTTGCCAACATGGGGCCGGAGGTTCAGGAACGCTGCGAGGGCAGACCCACGCCGGAAGGGCCGGGTCAGCTATCCCTGTTCTAGACATCCACGCGACGGACGGACCCCATGAACATCGATCTCCTGAAGCGGCTGTGCGAGACCCCCGGCGTGCCGGGGCATGAACATCGGGTGCGCGACCTGATCGCGGCGGAGGCGGCGGACCTGTTCGACACGGTCGAGACCGATGTGATGGGCTCGCTCGTCTGCACCCGCAACGGGGAGGGCGAGGACCCGGAGCGCATCGTGCTCGCCTGCCACATGGACGAGATCGGCTTCCTCGTCAGCCATGTCTCCGACAAGGGTTTCATCCACGTCTCGCCGGTGGGCGGGTTCGATCCGCGTAACCTGTTCTCGCGCCGTGTCCTCGTCTGCACCGACGAGGGCGACTATCGCGGGATCATGATGGCCGAGGGCAAGCCGATCCATATCTCGGCGCCCGAGGATCGCAAGAAGGTGCACGAGGCGACCGACTTCTTCATCGACATCGGGCTCGGGGCCGAGGCCAGGGACAAGGTGCGCGTCGGCGACTTCGTGGTGATGGACGAGCCGCTGGTCGAGATGGGCGAGCGCATCGTCTCGAAAGCGCTCGACAACCGTATCGCCTGCTGGTTGGGGCTCGAGGCGGTGCGCAAGCTCGTGGCCGACGGGGCAGGACACAAGTGCCGGCTCTCTGTCGCCTTCACCGTGCAGGAGGAAGTGGGCCTTCGGGGCGCGCGCACCGTCGCCTACGACCTCAGGCCGCATATTGGCATCGGCATCGACACGACGCTGGCCTGCGATACGCCGGGCGTGCCGGAGCGTGACAAGACCACCGAACTCGGCGCCGGCTTCGGCCTCCACATGAAGGACAATTCCTTCATCGCGGACGGCGCGCTGGTGCGCGAGTTCGAGGCGGTGGCGAAGGAGAAGGGCATCCCGTGCCAGCGCACGATCCTGGCCGGCGGCGGCATGGACGGGGCGGCGCTTCAGCAAGCGGCGGCCGGTGCGCGCGCGGTCGGCATCGTGGTCGGCACTCGCTACATCCACACGGTGTGCGAGATGATCGATCGGCGCGACCTCCTGGCGGCACGCGACGTTCTGGCCGCCTTCATCGCCTCGCACTGATCGGCAGCCAAACATGCACGAGCCCGCCGGCGGGGCGGGCTCGCAGCATTCCGGATCGGAAACGTTCAGTCGCGTGCGTTCGCGTTCGCGTTCGCCACGGTGCGCTGGGCAGCGGACTTCCCGCTCTCGTCCTTGCGGCGGGTCGCCTGGGCAGCCAGCACGGCCGCGATGCCGATCTCGCGGTAATTGCTGACGAGCTTGAGGTCGCGCTCGCGCTCGATACGGGTCCGGAAGTTGAATTGCTGCTGGGTCATTGCCGCATGCCTGTGGTGATGTGATGGGCTGAAGAAAAACGTCCGATTGCGTCTTCTTAGCGGCGTGACTCCGAAAATTCGACCAATCTATACTTAACAAAAGGTTGCCGCAGTGACATGTGGCGTGACTGCATCATGCTGCAATGCGGAAGATCGCTCAGCCCTATTGCCAATACTTAACGGAAGCTGAACGCAGCGGCAGCACGTGTCGCGGTTTGAACGGCGAAGGGTTTGGCTGTAGCTCTGCTGCGCCGCCGCGACGGCGGCAGACCGAGGACCGACATGACCAAAGCCGCGCCCCGCCTTTTCCTCACCAACACGCTGACCCGCGCCAAGGAAGAGTTCCGCCCGCTCGACTGGCGCGGCGATGCGGTGCCGGAGGCCGAACGGCGGGTGCGCATGTATGTCTGCGGACCGACGGTCTACGACTTCGCCCATATCGGCAACGCCCGGCCGGTGATCGTCTTCGACGTCCTCTTCCGCCTCCTGCGGCACCTCTACGGCGAGACCGGCGTCACCTACGCCCGCAACATCACGGACGTCGACGACAAGATCAACGCACGCGCCGCGCGCGACTTCCCCGATCTGCCGCTCAACGACGCTATCGCGCGCGTCACGGAAAAGACCGCCGCGCAGTTCCACCGGGACGTCGCCGCGCTCGGCTGCCTCCCTCCGACGGTCGAGCCGCGTGCCACCGCCTTCGTCGCGCCGCGCGCCGACGGGCTGCCCGACATGATTTCGATGATCGAAACGCTGATCGCCAAGGGCCACGCCTATGTCGCGGCCGGCGAGGTCCTGTTCGATGTCGCATCCATGCCGGCCTACGGGGCGCTGTCGCACCGGAAACTGGAGGATCAGCAGGCCGGGGCGCGCGTGGCGGTGGAGGCGCACAAGAAGAACCCCGCCGATTTCGTCCTGTGGAAACTGTCGGGTGCCAACGAGCCGGGCTGGGACAGCCCCTGGGGACGGGGGCGGCCGGGCTGGCACATCGAGTGCTCGGTGATGTCGGCGGCCTATCTCGGGCAGACCTTCGATATCCACGGCGGCGGGCTCGACCTGATCTTCCCGCACCACGAGAACGAGATCGCCCAGTCCTGCTGCGCCCACGGCACCGAGCGCATGGCCGAGGTCTGGATGCACAACGGCTTCGTCCAGGTCGAGGGACGCAAGATGTCGAAGTCGGAAGGCAACTTCGTCACCATCGCCGACGTGCTCGAAACGGACAAGGTCGGCGGGCGTCGCTGGCCTGGCGAGGCGGTGCGCCTCCTGATGTTGAAGACGCACTACCGCGAGCCGATCGACTTCACCGCGGCCAAGCTGGACGAGGCGGTGCGCGAACTCGACAGGTGGGAGCGATCGGCGAGGGCGGCGGGAGACATGGGCGAGGCGGAGCCCGATCCCGTCTTCCTCGAGGCGGTCTGCGACGATCTCGCTCTCTCGTCGGCCATCGCCCGCGTCCACGCCCTGTTCGACGACGGCAAGGCGGCCGAGGCCCTTGGCTCGCTCCGCCTCCTCGGCATCGACCCGGTCCGCGAGCAGGCGCTGAGGCCCGACGTGGCAGAGCGCATCGCCCGTCGCCTCGACCTCCTGAAGGCCCGTGACTTCGCGGCGGCCGACGCCCTTCGCGACGAACTCGCGGGCGAGGGCGTGCTCCTGAAGGACGGCAAGGACCCCGCGACCGGCGAGCGCGTCACGACGTGGGAGATCCGGCGTTGAGCGACGCGCGGCGCCAGCTCTACCCGACGATCCAGCCCTACCGCACCGGGCAGTTCGACGTCGGGGACGGGCATGTCCTCTACTTCGAACTGTGCGGCAACCCCGACGGCAAGCCCGTGATCTTCCTGCACGGCGGGCCCGGCAGCGGCTGCTACCCGACCCACCGCCGCCTGTTCGACCCGGGGCGCTACAATGTCCTCCTGTTCGACCAGCGCGGGTGCGGACGCTCCTCGCCGCTCGGCGCCCTTCACGCCAACACGACGCCCCATCTCGTAGAGGACGTGGAGCGCCTGCGACGCATGGCCGGCTTCGATCGCGCCATGCTGTTCGGCGGCTCCTGGGGATCTACCCTGGCGCTCGCCTATGCGCAGGCCTATCCCGCCCGCGTCACCGAGATGGTCCTGCGCGGCATCTTCACCGGCCGCCGCGCCGAGCTGGACTGGTATTATCGCGAGGGGGCGAGCCGGCTCTTTCCCGATGAATGGGAGCGGTTCCTCGCTGTCTTGCCGGAAGAGGCGAGGGCGGACCCCGTCGCCGGCTACCGTCCCATGCTGCTCGATGCCGACCGCAACGTGCGCTCGCGCGCCGCCCGCGCCTGGACCGACTGGGAGGGGCGAACCGTGTCCATGCGCACGCTGCACGACGTGGCCGGGGGCTTTGGCGCGAGCGACCACGCCATCGCCTTCGCGAGGATCGAGAACCACTTCTTCGTCCACGACCTGTGGCTGGAGGAGGGGCAACTCATCCGCGACGCCGGCCGGCTCGCCGACATTCCCGGCATCATCGTGCAAGGCCGCTACGACGTGGTGACCCCGCCGGTCACCGCCTGGGACCTCCACAGGGCCTGGCCCGGATCGGAGCTTCAGATCGTCGAGGACGCAGGCCACGCCTTCTCCGAGCCCGGGACGCTCGACCGCCTGATCCTCGCCACGGACCGCTTCGCGACCCATAACGAGGGAAGCGTTTCGCCATCGAGGCGCTTGCGGTCATGACCTTGGAGAACCGACCCTTCCACACCGGCGGTTGCCAGTGCGGCGCCGTTCGTTTTCGCATCCGGGGCGCGCTCGGCCGCGCGTCCGTCTGCCACTGCCGCATGTGCCAGAAGGCATTCGGCGCGTTGTACGCGCCGCTCGTGAACGTCGGCTCGGCCGAACTCGTCTGGACCAAGCGGGAGCCGAAGCGCTTCCGCTCGTCCAACCAGGTGCTGCGGGGCTTCTGTCCCGAATGCGGCACGCCCCTGACCTACGAGGCGCCGGACGGCGTGGCGCTGGCCATCGGCGCCTTCGACGACCCGAGCGCGATTGCACCCGAAATCCAGTTCGGCATCGAGGCCAAGCTGCCCTACACGGATACGGTGCCGGGCCTGCCGGTGCGCAGCTCGGCCGAGGACGCCTCCGACAACGCGTATCTCTCCGACATCGTCTCCTTCCAGCACCCGGATCGCGAGATGCCGGGCGACGGGCCGGGCGAGACACCGCACGCTTAGGCATCAGCGAAACGAATGGCAGCCATCAACGAAACTAAGGTGCAGTGATGGTTTCGGGTTGCTAGAACCGGGCTTCGTCATCGACCCGAGCGAAGCGCCATGCCATCGACCCAAGCCGAGCCTGCCAGCGGCTATGCCTATGGCATCACCGCCTATTCGATCTGGGGCCTCGTCCTTCCGCTCTACATGAAGGCGCTGGCGCACGTTCCGTCCATGGAGGTAATGGCGCAGCGCATCCTGTGGTCGTGGCTCCTGACGCTCGGCATCCTGGCGGCGACGGGCGGGCTCGGCACCCTGCGCGCGGCGCTTCAGCCCAGAGTGCTGGCGACGCTCGTTCTCACCGCAGCGCTCATCTCGGTCAACTGGGGCGTCTATGTCTGGGCCATCGCCACCGGCCATGGCCTCGACGCGGCGCTCGGCTACTACATCAACCCGCTGATCAACGTCGTGATGGCCGCCGTCTTCCTGCGCGAGCGGCTCAACCGTCTCCAGACCGTCGCCGTCGGCATCGCGGCCGCCGGCGTCCTGGTGCTGACCGTGGAAAGCGGCGGCCTGCCCTGGGTGTCGCTCGCGCTGGCGCTGTCCTTCGCCTCCTACGGCCTCCTGCGCAAGACGGTGAAGATCGGTGCGACGGAAGGCTTCTTCGTCGAGGTGACGATCCTGTTCCTGCCGGCGCTGGCGCTGGCGGTCTGGCTCGTGCGGGAAGGGGGCGGCCATTTCGGCGTCGGCACCGGCGAGACGGCGCTTCTGATCGGCACCGGCATCGTGACCGCCGTGCCGATGATCCTGTTCTCGCTGGCGGCGCGCCTCCTGCGCTACACGACCGTCGGCCTTCTCCAGTACATCGCGCCGACCCTCATCACGCTGACGGCGATCTTCATCTTCGGTGAGCCTTTCGGCATCTGGCAAGCCGTCGCCTTCGGCTGCATCTGGACCGCGCTCGCCCTCTACAGCTGGTCCATCATCCGCGGCCGGCGGGCCGCCCACCAGACGGTCCCCGCGGTCGAGGCTGCACACTAGGTCTCAGTGAGGGAATGTCGGCAGGCCGGGCGTGCCCCGGCCGCCCGGCCAGACGCTTCGTCATGCCCCGCTCAGAGCTTTTCGATCACCTCTGCCACGCCCTTGCTGATGCGCGCGGGAGCGGCGGCTTCGAGCGCCGGTAGAAGGTCCTCGATCCGGTCCACCACGATCGGACGCACCATATGGGCGGTGTGAATGAAGCCGGCCTCGCGCATGTGGTCGAGCAGGCCCGAGAACGGGTCCCAGAACCCGTTGATGTTCGCGATGGCGATGGGCTTGGCGTGGCGGCCGAGCTGGCTCCACGTCATGATCTCGACCAGCTCCTCCAGCGTTCCGATCCCGCCCGGCAGCGCCACGAAGGCGTCGGCGCGCTCGAACATCAGGTGCTTGCGCTCGTGCATGTCGTTCGTCACGACGAGCTCGTCCAGCCGCTTCAGCTCGGACTCGGTCGCCTCCATGTCGATGAGGAAGCGCGGGATGATGCCTGTGACGCGACCGCCGGCCGCGATCACCGCGTTGGACACGGCGCCCATGATGCCGCGCGTGCCCCCGCCGTAGACGAGGTGCATGCCGGCCCGCCCCATGGCGGTGCCGAGCGCCTGGGCGGATTCGCGGTAGATGGGATCGCGGCCGCTGGACGAGCCGCAATAGACGCAGAGAGATCGAATCGAAGTCATGGATCGAAAGTCGGTCGAACGACGGGCCCGGTCAAGCGGGGCACCCGCGAATTTGCTGCACCGCGTCAGCTTCGCGCCTCGATCGCCTCCGCCACTTCATCCGCCATCTTGAGCGTGCGCACGATGAGAGGCACGGCCAGCGCGAAGATCGAACGCTCGAGGCCGCGAGCGGCCTGCGCCTCCCGGATATCGGCGGCAAGGCTCGCGAGCACCGGCACAAAGCGGATCGCAAGCCCGAAGGCGAGGCCGATCCGATTTGGGTCGACCCCGAAGAAGCGCAGCGGCGTCAAGGCGCGCGCGATCGTCTCCGCGATCTCTGACGGGCGCGTCGTCGCCGTCACGAGACCGGCAAGAAGGAGGAGGGCGGCGAGACGTTCGGAAAAGACCACCGCCTCGTGCCATCCCGCGAACCAGGCCTGAAACCCGCCGACGACGAGGACGACCGGCAGCATCGCCCTGCCGGAGCGCAGCAGAAAGACCCACCCGAGCCCCGACAGGCCGACCAGTGCCACGGAGAGCGCCAGCGCACCGAGACCCATCGTGACGCTCGGCAACGCGAACAGAAGCGTTCCGATCGCCGCCAGCCCGGCAAGCTTCAGCCCGGCGCCCGTGCGATGGAGGGCCGAGCGGCCCGGCCGGTAGAGGTCGGCGATCATCCTTCAGCGATCCGCCGATACGTGGCGAGCGCCTCGCCGGGCGCCGCATCGCAGACGAGCCGGCCGGCGTCGAACACCAGCACGCGTTCGAACGCCTCCAGAAGCGACAGGTCGTGCGTGACCATGACCACGGGCCGCCCGGAGGCTTCGACGGCCGCCATGACGCGCCGGGTGTTGCGAAGGTCTAGAAGTGTCGTCGGCTCGTCGAGCACGAGGAGGCGCGGCTCCAGCACCATGATACCTGCGAGCGCCACGAGTTGCCGCTCGCCGCCGGACAGCTCGTGCACCAGCCGCTCGCCAAACCCGCCGAGCCCGAAGCGAACGAGCGCCGCCTCGACGCGCGGCGCGATCTCGGCCTTGGGAAGGCCGCGGTTCTTCAGTCCGAACGCGAGGTCTTCGGCGACGCCGGGATAGACGATCTGGTGGTCCGGGTTCTGAAACAGGAAGCCGACATGCCGTCGCGCCGCCTTGGGATCGGCGGCGGTGTCCGTATCGAACACCCGCACCACGCCTTCGGTCGGTCGCAGCAGCCCGTTCAGGAGCCGGGCGAAGCTCGACTTGCCCGATCCGTTCGCACCGACCACCCCGATCCGCTGTTCGTCCAGCCTGAGATCGAGGCCGGACAGGACGCGCCGGCCGCCGCGATCGAGGGAGACGCCCCGAAGTTCGATCATCCCGCGCGGCGGGCGGAGCGCGTCTCGATCAAGGGATAGGCCCTGGACACGGCGACGATGATCGCGGCGGCAAGCCCAGCCTTCACGAGGTCGCCGGGGATGAAGGCGAGCGAGCCGGAGGCGGCGGTCGAGAGCGGCGCTCCGGTCACCAGCGAGATGCCGGGAATGCCGCAGGCGTAGAGCACCACGATGCCACCCACGGTAGCGGCGAAGAAGGCGCCGACGAAATGAAGCCGCGGCATGAACCGCTCGACCAGGAGGCCGGTGACGTAGGCGGCGGGCAGCCAGCCGAGGAAGAACCCGACCGTCGGTCCCGCCAGCACCGCAAGACCGCCGCGTCCGCCCGACAGGAGCGGCAGACCCGCCAGGACGATGACGACGAAGAGGAGGATCGCCAGCGTCCCGCGACGCGCCCCCAGAATGCCGCCCGCCAGCATCACGCCCATCGATTGCGCGGTGATCGGCACGTTGATGACGGGCACCTGCAGCGCCGGGAAGGTGCCGAGCACCGCCATGAGGGCGGCGAACAGGGCGATGAAGACGATGTCGCGAGTGCTCATGCGATTCTCCCTCGAAACGGGACGCGGTCCTGACGGAGCCGTCTCATAGGCATCCCCGGTGCCACCGTCGAGATGCGAGTGTCAGATCGCCTGGGCGATCGCAGCTTCGAGATAGGCCGCGCGAAGCCGGCGGGCGATCGGGCCGGGGCGGCCGTCCCCGACCGCGGCACCGTCGATCTCGACGACCGGCGTGACGAACGCGCCCGCCGAGGTGATGAAGGCTTCGCGCGCACCCTGCGCCTCGGCGATCGTGAAGGGCTTTTCCTCGATGCGCAGCTCGAGTTCGCCCGCGACCCGCATGATGGCCGCGCGCGTGATCCCGTGCAGGATGTCGTGGCCGAGCGCGCGGGTGCGGATGGTCCCGTCCTGCGTCACGATATAGGCGTTGTTGCTGGTGCCCTCGGTGACTTCGCCGTTCTCCACGAACCAGGCGTCGTCCTTGCCCTGTCGCTTGGCTTCCATCTTGGCCATGGAGGGGTAGAGAAGCTGCACGGTCTTGATGTCGCGGCGTCCCCAGCGCAGGTCCGGCACGGAGGCGACGCGAAGGCCGCGCCCGACTTCCGGCGTCTCGATCGCGGTCCTTGCCTGCGTGAAGAGAACGAACGAAGGGGGCGTCTCGGCCTTCGGAAAGGCGAAGTCGCGGTCCGCCTCGCCGCGCGTCACCATCAGGTAGACGTGGCCGAGGTCCAGCGCGTTGCGCGACACGAGTTCGCGATGGATGGCGAGGATCTCCTCGTCGGTCGCGGGCGAGGGGAGGCCGAGCTCACCCAGCGAGCGCCGCAGCCGGGCGCAATGACCGGGAAAGTCGATCAGCTTGCCGCCGATCACGGCCGTCACCTCATAGACCGCGTCCGCGAACAGGAAACCGCGGTCGAAGACGGAAACCTTGGCTTCGGTCTCGGGGCGATAGGCGCCGTTGACGTAGACGATGCGGGTCATGGATGGTCCGGTCCTGAGGTCGCTTCGCGCCGCTTTTATCCTGTCCGCGCGCCGATCAGAAGCGCGTGCGCGAAGAGATCGCGCCCGGCTTCGGGCGCTTGCCGGTTGATGATGACCGTCATCCGACGTTACCTGTGGGAGACGGGGAGAATCGGCGCCGCGCGCCGCTCCCGACTGAAGGAGGACTCGAAGCGCATGGGCCACTATCTCGGGCTGGATCTGGGCACGTCGTCGCTCAAGGCCCTGATCGTCGACGAGGACCAGAACCCCGTCGCCACGGCCAGCGCCTCGCTGCAGGTCACGCGCCCCGCCTTCGGCTGGTCGGAACAGGCGCCCGCCGACTGGATCGCGGCCTGCGAGAGCGTTCTGTCGCAGCTGCAGGCCGAGCACCCCGCCGCACTTGCCTCCGTCCGCGGCATCGGCCTGTCCGGCCAGATGCACGGCGCGACCCTTCTGGACGAAGCCGACGAGGTGCTTCGCCCCTGCATTCTCTGGAACGACACGCGCTCGCACGAGGAGGCGGACGAACTCGACGACGAGGAAGCGCGCGGCATCACCGGCAACATCGTGTTTCCCGGCTTCACGGCGCCCAAGCTCCTGTGGGTCGCGCGCAACGAGCCCCGCATCTTCGACCGCGTCCGCCGCGTTCTCCTGCCGAAGGACTACCTGCGCCTCTGGCTGACCGGCGAGTCCGTGTCCGACATGTCGGATGCCGCCGGTACCGCGTGGCTGCGCACCGGCGAGCGGCGCTGGTCCTCGACGATGCTTCGGCGCACGCGGCTGTCGGAGGCCGAGATGCCGCGGCTCGTCGAGGGGAGCGAAGCCAGCGGAGCCCTGCGTCCCGAACTGGCCCGACGCTGGGGCCTCGCCGAGGGCGTGGTCGTGGCGGGCGGCGGCGGCGACAACGCGGCGTCCGCCTGCGGCGTCGGCGTGACGCGGCCCGGCACCGGTTTCCTGTCGCTCGGCACCTCCGGCGTGCTGTTCACCGCGAGCGCGGGATACGACCCCGTGCCGGACACCGCGCTCCACACCTTCTGTCATGCGTTGCCGGGCCTGTGGCACCAGATGGGCGTGACGCTGTCGGCCGCCGGCTCGCTGGAATGGCTGTCCGGCGTGCTGGCGCAGGCCCCGGGCGATCTCGTCGCCACTGCCGGCGCCGATCTTCGCGCCCCCGGCCGGCTCCTGTTCCTGCCCTACCTGTCGGGCGAGCGCACGCCGCACAACGACGCGGCGGTGCGCGGCGCCTTCATCGGCCTGCAGGCCGACACGACCCGCGCCGACATGGTGCGCGCGGTGCTGGAAGGCGTCGCCTTCTCGATCCGCGACTGCCTGGACGCCGCGCCGCACGCGTCCTGGGTGCGGCAGCTGATCGCCGTCGGCGCCGGCTCGCGCTCCGAGCTCTGGTTGAAGATCATGGCGAGCGTGCTGGAAACGCCGGTGGCGCTCCCGGCAGCCGGCGACTTCGGCGCGGCCTTCGGCGCCGCCCGCCTCGGGATCTGTGCCGCGACGGGCGCCGACCCGGATTCGGTGATGACCGAACCCCCGATCGCCGCACGATTCGAGCCGGACGAGACCCTCGTCGAGTCCTTTGCCGAAGCGCACAACCGCTACCGCTCGCTCTACCCCGCCCTGATGGCAGCCGGACGCGGCTGAGGGTCGCCTCCGGCGCGGGTCAGTCGCGCAGGAGGTTGAGGGCCGCATATTGCAGAAGCATGATCGTCTTGGCGTCGCGGATCGCGCCGGAGGCGATCATGCCGAGCGCCTCCTCGATGCCGAACTCGAGGACGTCGATATCCTCGCCCTCTGCCTCGACCCCGCCGCCGGCCGAGGCGCGATCGCCCGGACGATACTCCGCCACGAAGAAATGCAGCCGCTCGGTCACCGAACCGGGGCTCATGAAGGCGTCGAAGATCGGCCGCACCTCGCCGACCGCGAAGCCCGTCTCCTCGGCCGTCTCGGCCCGAATGCGCTCCTCGGGCGTCGCATCGTCCAGAAGCCCGGCGGGCGCCTCGATCAGCAGGTCGTCGTATCCGTTGACGAAGGCGGGGTAGCGGAACTGCCGCGTCAGGATCACCGTACGCCGCTCCGGATCGTAGAGCAGGATGGTGGCGCCGTTGCCCCGGTCGTAGGTCTCGCGCGACTGCCGCTGCCAGCTTCCGTCGCCGCGCCGGTAGGAAAGCACCGTCTTCTTCAGCGTGTACCAATCGTCGGATAGGACCGTCACGGTCTCAACGCGGACGCGCTCGGCAATGCTCATCGTCTGATGTCCCCCCTTCGTTTCGGATCTGCCAGCTTGGCTCGGCCGCAACATTCGTGCATATTCGTGCAAGGTCAAGGGATTTCGTGGGGAGGAGATCGATGCTGACCAGCGAACGCAAGGGCCTCATTCTCGAGACGCTGCGCCGGGATGGCCGGCTGGTCGCCAAGGAATTCAGCCGCGGCCTGAATCTGTCGGAGGACACAATCCGACGCGACCTGCGAGAGCTTGCGGGCGAGGGGCTTCTGCAGCGGGTGCATGGCGGCGCCTTGCCGGCCTCGCCCGCCACCGCCGACTACGGCGTGCGCGAACGGATCGGTGGGGACGCCAAGGCGGCGATCGCTTCCGTCGGAGCGAAGTTGATCCGGCCGGGTCAGATCGTCTTCCTCGACGGCGGGACCACGAACCTGCAGTTCGCCCGCCGGCTGCCGGCCGATCTCCGGGCAACCGTCGTCACCCATAGTCCGAGCATTGCGGTCGAACTTGCCCGGCATCCGACGGTCGAGGTCGAGCTGATCGGCGGGCGTCTCTTCAAGCATTCCGTCGTGGCCATGGGGGCGGCTTGCGTCGAGGCGCTTGCGCGCGTCCGGGCCGATATCTTCGTGATGGGCGCGACCGGCGTGCATGCCGAGCTCGGGCTGACCACCGGCGATGCGGAAGAGGCGGCGCTCAAGCGGATGATCGCGCGTCAGTCCGCGGAAACCCTGGTTCTGGCGACGCGCGACAAGCTCGGTGCGGCATCGCCGTTCGGCATCATCGGCCTCGGCGACGTCGGCACCCTCGTCGTGGAGAGCGATCTGCCTGCCGGAACGCTCGACCCATTCCGAGCGGCCGGCGTCGAGATCGCCCTGGCATGATCGCCCAAACGAAGCGGCCCGCCATGTCGCCATGCCGGGCCGCTCCAAAATCAGGCGTTCGCCTCGCTTACTGCGCGGCAGCCGTCTGGATGTAGTCGTACTTGCCGTTCTTCCACTCGTAGATGACGTAGCCCGGCAGGGTGACGTCGCCCTTGTCGTCGAACTTCAGGTCGCCGATCACGGTCGGGAAGGTGTCGGCGTCGAGCGCCTTGACCACGTCCTCGTACTCGGTGCCGCCGGCCTTCTTCGCGGCGTCGGCCCAGGCCTGGATCGCGGCGTAGGTGTAGAGCACGTAACCCTCGGCAGTCTTGCCGGAGGCCTCGATCTCCTTCACCACCGGGGCGGCGGTCGGGTTCTTGCGCGGGTCGGGCGAGAAGGTCATGAGCGTGCCTTCGCCGGCGTCGCCGGTGATCGCCCAGTACTCGTCGGTGACGATCGCGTCGCCCGACATGATCTTGGCCGCGACGCCCTGTTCCTTCATCTGGCGGGCGATGAGGCCGGCCTCGGTGTGGTAGCCGCCGATGTAGACGAGCTTGATGTCGGCCTGCTTCAGCTTGGAGACGAGGGCCGTGTAGTCCTTCTCGCCGGCCGAGTAGGACTCGGTGAGGGTCGGCTTCTTGCCGTTGGCTTCCATCGCCTTGGCGGTCTGCTCGGCCAGGCCCTTGCCGTAGGCCGACTTGTCGTCGAGCACGGCGACGTTCTGGTCCTTGTAAGTCTCGGCGATGTAGGCGCCGGCGACCTCGCCCTGCTGGTCGTCACGACCGCAGACACGGTAGATGCCGTCCGAGGGGCGCTTGTCGGTGTAGTCCGGGTTGGTGGAAGCGGGCGAGATCTCGACGATGCCCTCTTCCGAATAGACCTGGCTGGCCGGGATCGAGGAGCCGGAGCAGAAATGGCCGGCGACGAAAGGCACGCCCTGCGAGGCGAACTGGTTGGCGACCGCCACGGCCTGCTTCGGATCGCAGGCGTCGTCGCCGACCGACAGCTTCAGCATCTTGCCGTTGACGCCGCCCGCGGCGTTGATGTCCTTCACGGCCTGCTCGGCGCCGATGCGCAGCTGCTCGCCGAAGGTGGCGTACTGGCCCGTCATCGGACCCGCGACGCCGATCGTGATGTCGGCGAAGGCGGCGCCGCCCAGCACGACGTTGAGGGCCACACCGGCCAGAAGCGCTTTCATCATCTGTCTGTTTTCCCTGTTGATTCCCGACCTGTCTTACGCAGGGCGGAGGGTTCGCGCGTTTCGTCCCCGAAGGGAGTAAAGACCAAGCACCGGCGAAGCGGAATAGGCATTCTCACGAGTCGGGCGTTGTTATGCCTATTTTTTTCGACCTTCCCGGACGTGCCGAACTTTTATGCCCTCTCGAATCGATATTGGCGCGCCATCTGCCCCGCCCGCGTGCGCATCCGGCCGAATGCGGCGAAGGCCACGATCACCGCGAAGTCGATCAGCGCGTAGTGCAAGGCCGTCGGCAGCGTCTCGGGCGGCAGAAAGAACGTGCCGCGGAACAGGCTGAAATGCAGGAAGCGGATCGCGACCGTCAGAAGAAGGCAGTAGAAGATCAGCGTCCCCCAACCGCTCCAGGACCGCGCCGTCGAGCGGCCGATCGCATAGGCGAGGGCCCCGCCGATCACCACGCTGACGATCAGGAACTCGAAGAACGTCACCTCCCAGAGGAGGGCCATTTCCTTTTCCATCAGTGATGCCCTCCTTCGAGATAGGCGCTGCGCACTTCCTCGCGGGCGAGGAGCTCGCGTCCGGTGCCGCTCATCGTGATGCGCCCGTTGACCATAACGTAGCCGCGATGGGCGAGACGCAACGCATGGAACGCGTTCTGTTCCACCAGGAACACGGTCAGACCCTCGTTGCGGTTGAGTTCGCGCACCGCCTCGAAGATCTGCTTCACGATCAGCGGCGCGAGGCCGAGCGAGGGCTCGTCGAGGAGGAGCAGCTTCGGTCGGCTCATCAGCGCACGGGCGATCGCCAGCATCTGCTGCTCGCCGCCCGACAAGGTGCCGCCGCGCTGCGTCGCGCGCTCCTTGAGGCGCGGGAACAGATCGAAGACCTTTCGCAGGTCGTCGTCGAAGTGCTCAGGACCGACGAGCGTCGTGCCCATCTGCAGGTTTTCCATCACTGTCATGCGCCCGAAGATGCGACGGCCTTCCGGCGACTGCGCGATCTGGCGGGTCATGATCGTGTGGGTCGGCAGCTGCGAGATGTCCTCGCCGCGATAGAGGATCTGCCCCGAGCGCGCCCGCGGATTGCCGCAGATCGTCATCATCAGCGTCGACTTGCCGGCACCGTTGGCGCCGATCAGCGTGACGATCTCGCCCTCGCCGACGTCGAGATCCACGCCCTTCAGGGCCTGGATCTTGCCATAGAAGGTCTCGACGCCCCGGATCGACAGAAGGGGCTGCGCCGTCGCCGGCGCGGGAACCTCACTGTGCGTCATCGTCGCGCTCATGCGCCCACTCCTCCCGGCAGTCCGGCTGTGGCGACCGCGCCGTCGATGTCGCCCTCGTGGAGCTTGGCTTCCACTTCCTCGACCTCCTCGTCGTCGACGCCCAGATAGGCGGCGATGACGCGCGGGTCGTTGCGGACGGCATGCGCGGTGCCGTCCGAGATCTTGGTTCCGTAGTCGAGCACCACGACGTGGTCCGAAATCTCCATGACGACGCCCATGTCGTGCTCGATCAGGAGGATCGACACGCCGAAGTCGTCACGCAGCGAGCGGAGCAGCGTGTTCAGCTCGGCCGATTCGCGCGGGTTGAGGCCGGCCGCCGGCTCGTCGAGGCACAGAAGCACCGGATCGGTGCACATGGCGCGGGCGATCTCCAGCCGGCGCTGGTCGCCGTAGGAGAGGTCGGCCGCCGGATCGTCGGCCCGGTGGAGGAGGGCGGTGCGCTTCAGCCAGTCCACCGCGCGGTCCTGCGCCGCTTCCTTGGCGCGCCGATAGCCCGGCAGGCCGAGAAGACCGCCGACCGTGAAGCCGGAGGCGGCCATCAGCTTGTTGTGCTGCGCGACGAGAAGGTTCTCGAAGACCGTCATGCCGCCGAAGAGGCGGATGTTCTGGAACGTGCGCGCGACGCCGGCCACCTCCGTGATGCGGAAGTCCGGCATGCGCTCCAGCAGGAACACCTCGCCGCCAGAGACCTTGCGGCTCTGCGCGCCCGAGCGCGTCAGCTGAACGACCTCGTCCTGTCCGATTCCGGTGCCGCGGCGGAGGGCGATGCGCCCCTCCGTCGGCTTGTAGAAGCCGGTCACGCAGTTGAACACCGTGGTCTTGCCGGCGCCGTTGGGGCCGATCAGGGCGGTGATGTCGCCGCGCCCGACGTCGAAGGACAGGTCGTTGATGGCGACGAGGCCGCCGAAGCGCATGGTGAGGTGCTCGACGGTCAGCACCGGGTCGCGCATCCAGCGACCCGCCGTCTCAATCGTCTCCGCCATCGTCAATGTCCCTCGCCCTGAGCGACCATGTCGGCGCCGATGGCCTTGCGTTCCTTGTAGACGGCCGAGGGCTGGCGTGAAGATACGAGCCCGCGCGGTTTCCAGACCATGATGGCGACCATGGCGACGCCGAAGATCAGCATGCGGTACTGCGTCGGATCGAAGCCCGCGCCGAAGACGACCTGCAGGAAGCCGAGGTTACGCAGGAGTTCGATGCCGCCGATCATGACGATCGAGGCGATCACGACGCCGATCTGGGAGCCGAGGCCGCCGAGCACCACGATGGCGAGGATGATCGCCGATTCGAGGAAGGTGAAGCTTTCCGGCGAGATGAAGCCTTGCCGCGTCGCGAAGAACGAGCCGGCGAAGCCGCCGAACATGGCGCCGGTGGCGAACGCCGTCAGCTTGACGTTGGTGGTGTTGATGCCGAGCGCGCGGCAGGCGATCTCGTCCTCGCGCAGTGCTTCCCAGGCCCGTCCGACCGGCATGCGGCGCATGCGCAGGGTGACGAAGTTGGTCAGGAGCGCGAGCGCCAGGATGATGTAGTAGAGGAAGATGAAGCGGTGGATGCCGTCGTACTGGATCCCGAAGTAGTCCGAGAACGAGCCTTCGCCGCGTCCGAAGTCGAGGCCGAAGAGGGTCGGGCGCGGGATGCCCAGAAGTCCGTTCGGGCCGCCCGTCACCTGATACCAGTTGAGCAGCACGACGCGGATGATCTCGCCGAAGGCGAGCGTCACGATGGCGAGGTAGTCGCCCCGCAGGCGCAGCACCGGGAAGCCGAGCACGATGCCCCAGAGCGCCGCGAAGAGGCCCGCCATCGGCAGGCAGACCCAGAAGCCGAGCTCGAAGTTGATGGCGAGAAGCGCGAAGGAATAGGCGCCGACCGCGTAGAAGGCGACGTAGCCGAGGTCTAGCAGGCCCGCCAGACCGACCACGATGTTGAGGCCCCAGCCGAGCATCACGTAGGTCAGGATCAGGATGGAGAGGTCGATCAGGTAGCGGTCGCTCGAGGGCGCCACGAACTGGATTAGGAAGGGCAGTACCAGGGCGAGCGCCAGAAGGCCGACACCGAGGAACCGTCCGAGGCCGGCGCCCTTGGTCGACACCGTCTTACCGCTCTTGGCCGTGCCGGCGCCCTTTTCCTTGCGCTGGAACAGCACGAGGCTGAGCAAGAGGCGAACGCCGAAGGCGAGCGCCACCGCGACGAACCAGAGATCCCATCGAATCGAGAAGACGAGGCCGCCGGGCGCGATGTCGGTACGCACGAGAAGGAAGAACAGCGTGAGCGCGCCGACGATGGCTGCAGTGATCACCGCCTCGCGCAGCGCCACCGCGAAGCTCGGGCCGGATGTCGGCTCGTTGACGAAGGGCGGCTCGCCGCGCATGGCGTCGCGACGCGCTTCTTCCGCGATCTGCGCCCCTTCGGGCGAGTTGGCGGTCGGGGTCTGTATGCCGGCCATGATCAGACCTTCTCCACTTCGGGCCGGCCCAAGAGACCGGAGGGCAGGAAGATCAGGACGATCGCCAGGATCGAGAAGGCCGCGACGTCCTTGTACTCGACCGAGAAATAGCCGGACCAGAAGGTCTCGATCAGGCCGATGGCAAGGCCGCCGAGCATGGCGCCGGGCAGCGAGCCGATGCCGCCGAGAACGGCGGCCGTGAACGCCTTCACGCCGGCGAGGAAGCCGATGTAGAAGTCGATGACGCCGTAGTAGAGGAGGTACATCGTGCCGGCCACCGCGGCGAGAGAGGCGCCCATGACGAAGGTCAGCGAGATGGTGCGGTCGACGTTGACGCCGAGGAGCGCGGCCATCTTGGAATCCTGCTCGCAGGCGCGCTGCTGGCGGCCGAGCGGGGTGCGCGCGATGAGCAGCGAGAACACCGTCATCAGCACCAGCGTCACCACGATGATGGTGATCTGCATGTAGGAAATCTGGACGCCGGGGATGACCTGCACGGCGCCCTGGATCTGAGGCGGCAGCGGCTTCACGCGCGCACCCTGCGACACCTGCACGAAGTTCTGCAGGAAGATCGACATGCCGATGGCGGTGATGAGGGGCGCGAGGCGGAAGGAGCCGCGCAGAGGCCGATAGGCGATGCGTTCGATCGACCAGCCCCAGAGGGCGGTAAACAGCATCGCCACCACGATCATCAGGAGGAGAACGATCGGCAGGAACGTCAAGCCCGCGGAGACCAGCAGCAGAAACGTGGTCAGGGCGATGAACGAGCCGATCATGAACACTTCGCCATGCGCGAAATTGATCATGCCGATGATGCCATAGACCATCGTGTAGCCGATCGCGATCAATCCGTAGATCGATCCGAGCGTCACACCGTTGATCAATTGTTGGAGGAAGTATTCCATGGAGCCTCTTCGATTCGAGCGGCTTCGGGCACCGGTCTCGGCCTCCCTGTCGCACAACCCTCATGCATGGCGAATTTCATAGCAACTCGAAAGGGTTTCGCCAACGCGGCCTGGAAGCGTGAACGTGGATAAGCCGTGATTCATCGCTGCACGGCTCGAAGTCGCCGCATTTCCCAATCGCTTGGAATTGTTCTAAGAAGCACCATCTGCTCGGCAGCCCGCCCGAGGGAGGAAACCATGCGGCTCACCCGCCAGACGAACTATGCGATCCGCCTTCTGATGTATTGCGCTGTTAACACCGACCGGCTGAGCCGCGTGGGCGACGTCGCTGCTGCATACAACGTGTCCGAGCTGTTCCTCTTCAAGATTCTCCAGCCCCTGGTGGAAGCCGGCTTCGTTCAGACGGTGCGCGGCAGAAACGGGGGCATACGTCTGGCGCGGCCGGCATCGACCATCACGTTGCGTCAGGTCGTGGAGACGACCGAGGAAAGCTTCGCGATGGCCGAATGCTTCGAGACGGGGGCGGTGGACTGCCCATTGATCGACAGCTGTGCCCTGAACGCGGCGCTGCGCAGCGCGCTCGATGCGTTCCTGTCGACGCTCGGGAGCCACACGATCGAAGGGCTCGTCTCCTCCAGCGGTCCGATCCGGAACCGGCTCGGTCTCGACGAGACCGTGCCGCCGGCACTCGCCACGATGACGGGCTGATCAGGCGAGCATTCGGCCGATCAGGGAAAGCTGCGCGGGGAGGCAGACCCGCTTGAGGTCGTAGTCCCGCACGATCGTCCGGCGCGCTTCGCGGCGCATCTCGCGATACTTCTCCGGCTGGCGCAGGGCCTCCGCCACCGTGTCGGCCAGTTCCTGTGGGTCGAAGAAATCGACCAGGAGCCCGTTTTCGCCATGACGGACGACCTCCTCGACCGGCGCCGTGCGCGACCCGATCAGAAGGCATTCGCTCGCCATCGACTCCAGCATCGACCACGACAGGACGAAGGGGTAGGTCAGGTAGACGTGGGCGTCGGAGACCTGCAGCAGCTTCTTGAAGTCGTCGTACTCCACCCGCCCGACAAAATGGACCCGTGACTCGTCGACCTGGTTTTCCTTGAGAAACCGCGCCTTGTAGGTCTCGCCATCGGGCAGGCGCGCGCCGTAGGACACGCCGTCGCCGCCCACGATCACGATGCGTGCATCCGGCACCTTCTGGAGGATGCGGTTGATGGCACGCATGAAGATATGCGAACCGCGATAGGGCTCGATGTTCCGTGCGACATAGGTGACCACCGGCGCCGACTTGTCGTAGGTCCGCCCGTCCAGCGTGATCGACGGCGCATCGGCGGGAGCGATCTGATCTGTGTCCACGCCGTCGTGAATCACCTTCACCTTCGGCTGGAAAACGGCGGGGATGCGGCTGTGCTGCCAGCGCGTCGGCGACAGGCCGAAATCCGTCGATTCGAGACACGACAGAATCACCTGATTGCGGCAGCGAAGCTGGAACTTGAGTTCGGGCTGGCTCGGAAACTCCGGATCGAAGCCGACATCCGCCCCTTGGGCGCTGTAGTAGAACTCGATGTAGCTGAGCAGCGGAACATCGGGGAAGACATCCTTGACGAACTGCGTCTCGCCCCAGCCGCTGTGGCCGATGATGATGTCCGGCCGAACGTTCTCCTTCTGCATCTGAAGGAGGAGGCGTGCCACACCCTGTCCGTGGAGGATCGCGTCCTCGTTTGTCCGAAGGTAGTTGTGGATCTGCGGATTGGGCGCCCGGTGCGGCGTGTATTCCACCAGCCGCACACCCGGCAGCCGGTTCTTCGTCGGCTTGGTGATGAAGAACAGGCGGTTGTGTTGCGCCAGGGCCCGACAGAGATGCAGGAACTGTCCGGGGAAATTCTGATGGATGAAGAGGAGCGTCTTGTTCTTGATCATGAACGGCACTGCACGAGAAGGTGAGGACATCCCTTCACGCGGCGACGTTCGGGACCATGGACGACGGCGCGAACCGATGCCGCGCCGCCGAGGCTGCCTTACTCTTCGCGGAAGGCACGGTCCATCGACCGCGTGATCGGCGAGAGGATGTAGTCCATCGCGGTGCGCTCGCCGGTCGGGATGATCACCTCGGCCGGCATGCCGGGATAGAGGCGGATGTCGTGCGACAGGTGGGCGAGGGCGCTCGGCTGCACCTCGACGTCGGCCTTGAAGTAGGCCGTGCCGTTCTCGGTCGTCAGGCGGTCGGGCGAGACGCGCAGGATCTTCCCGTTCACCGACGGCGTGGTGCTCTGGTTGTAGGCCGTGAGCTTCACCATAGCGGCCATATCGGGCTCGACCTTGGCAATGTCCTGCGGCTGGATCATCGCCTCGATGACGAGCTGCGTGTTCTCCGGCACGATGTCGAGGATCCGCTCGCCGGGGCCGAGCACGCCGCCATCGGTGAACTGCGTCAGGCCGATCACGGTGCCCGTCACGGGCGAGCGCACTTCGGTGAGCGCGAGGGTCGCCTTGGAGGACTGAAGGCGCGGCACGATGTTGGCCATGTCCGACTGAACGGTGCTGAGACCCTCGTTGGCCTCGGTCAGACGGTCCTGCCGGAGCCGGTTGATCTGCATTTCCGCCTCGCCCTGCGTTTCCCGCGCTTCGGCGATCTGGGACTTCAGCGACCCGGTCTGGCCGCCAAGGTCCACCGACGCGCGCTCGAGCGCGAGCACCTGCGTTTTGGGCGCGAGACCCTTGGCGAGGAGCGAGGCGACGCCCTTCTTTTCCTCTTCGATCAGCTCCTGCTGGCGATCGATGGAAGTGATCTGGATCTGGTAGCCGCTGATGCGGGTCTCGAGCTGCTGGCGACGTTGCTGCAGAATGTCGACCTGCGTCTCGAGGCCCATCTTGCGGGTCTCGAAGAGGGTGGTCTGATCCGTGATCAACTGCTCGACCGCCGGATCGTCGCGTCGCTCCAGAAGCTCGGGCGGGAAGGTGATCGTGTCCTCGCCCTTGCTCTCCGCCGTGAAGCGGGCGCGGCGGGCGAGAAGGTTCATCAGCTGGTTGTCGTAAACCTCGTAGGCCGAACGGGCCTGCACGTCGTCCATCTGCAGCAGGATGTCGCCGGCCTGCACGTGCTGGCCGTCGCGCACCATCACCGTCTTCACGATGCCGCCGTCGCGGTTCTTCACGACCTTGCGGCTGTCCTCGACCTTGACGACGCCGCCGGCGAGCACCGCACCCGAGAGCGGCGCGAACGCCGCCCAGGTGCCGATGCCCACGATGAACACGCCGACGATGGTCGATCCGATGAGGATCGGGCGGCGAAGGCCGAAGTCGAAGCCGCCGTCCTCACCCCCGGTCTTGGGATCGGGCGCGGTCGCGCCGGGCAGGGCGGGTTGCTGGTCCTCGGGCTTCTTCCTGAAGGCGATAACGGACATGGGTCTCTCTTCTCTTCAGGATCAGGACGAAGCCGGAATGGCCTTGGGCTCCGGCGCCCCGGCCACCGCCTGCTGGGGCTGTGGCTGCTGCGGTTGGGCCGCAGGTGTGGGCGCCGGGGCGACGACGCGGGCGAGGACCTCGTCGCGCGGGCCGAAGCGCTCCACCATGCCGTCGCGCAGGAGAAGGATCTTGTTCGAGTAGTTCAGTGCCGACATGCGGTGCGAGATGACCACCACGGTGGAGCCGATGCGGCGGAGCGCCACGATGGCGGCGAGGAGCGCCTGCTCGCCATCCGAATCCAGCGAGGCGTTCGGCTCGTCGAGGACGACGAAGCTCGGGTTCCCGTAGACGGCGCGGGCGAGGGCCACGCGCTGGCGCTGGCCGACGGACAGCATGGCGCCGCCCTCGCCGAGCTCGGTGTCGTAGCCGTCGGCAAGGCGCAGGATGAGGTCGTGGCAACCGGCCATCTTCGCGGCTGCGAGCACGGCGGCGTCGTCCGGCTGCGGGGCGAAGCGGGCGATGTTCTCGCGCACTGTGCCGGAGAAGAGCTCGACGTCCTGGGGGAGGTAGCCGATGTGGCGGCCGATATGGTCGCGGCCCCAGGAGTGCATCTCCGCGCCGTCGAGGCGCACCGAGCCCGACGTCGGGCGCTGGACGCCGATGAGGAGGCGGGCGAGCGAGCTCTTGCCGGCGCCGGAGGGGCCGATGAGACCGAGGCAATCGCCCGGTTCCAGGGTGAAGGCGAGGTTCTTCAGGAGCGCCTTGTTGGTGCCGGGGAAGGCGTAGAAGCAGCCTTCCACCGACAGCTTGCCGGAGGGGCGCGGCAGCTCCATGCCGCGCTCGGCGGCGGGGAATTCGAGAAGCAGCGCGTTGAGGCGCTCGAAGCTCTGGCGCGTGTTGACGATCGTGCTCCACGAGCCGACGGCGCGCTGCACCGGCGCCAGCGCCTTCGACACCAGCATGACGGCGGCGAACATGATGCCGGGGCCGGCGAGGCCCTCGATCACCAGCAGCGCGCCGCCGGCGAGCATGGAAACCTGGAGGAAGTTGTTGAGGAAGCGGATCGCGGCCTGGACCGAGCCGCCGCGCTCGGACGCTTCCTCCTGGCTTCCCAGCATGGCCAGACGGTCGCGGTTCCAGCGGTTGGTGAGGCCGGGCAGCATGCCCATGGCGTAGATGACCTCGGCGTTGCGCAGGCCCGAATCGGTGGCGGCGTACGAGCGCTGGCCGGCGATGTTGGCCTCTTTCAGCGCCGGCTTCGTCACGTACTCGTTGAGGAGGGCAAGACCGAAGAGCAGGATCGCGCCGATCGTGGCGGCCATTCCGAGGCGCCAGTCGATCATCGTGATGACGACAAGGAAGATCGGCGCCCAGGGCGCGTCGAGGATGGTGTTGGTGACGTTGCCGGCGAGCCCTTGCCGGAACGTGTCGAGGTCGCGCAGGGCCGAGGCGCGCGCCGGGCGGCCGGCGCGAAGGCCGGCGTTGACGACGGCGTCGAGAAGGCGGGGCGCCATCTTGCGGTCGAGCATCGTGCCGATGCGGATCAGGATGCGGCCGCGCAGCTCCTCCAGCGCGATCATCACCATGAAGGCCATGATGACGGCGATGGAGAGATAGATCAGCGTCGCTTCGGAATGCGAGGTGATGACGCGGCTGTAGACCTGCGTCATGTAAAGCGGCATCGCCAGGAAGAGCAGGTTCGATCCGAAGGAGAACAGCGCGGCGAAAGCCATGGGCCGGGCGCCGGCGCGGATCGCATCGCGCATTTCGGGCGCGAGGGTAACTTTGGTCTGCATGGATCGCCTTTGCGGACGGACGCTGCGGTACATCGGACGCCCGCACGCGTGGACCGCTCCCAACAGCCAAAGACGGCATCTTGAGGGCAATTCCGACCGCAGCAGGGTGCCGTGGCCGGACCATACAGAGAATGCTAGGGTTTTTCCACTTGTCCCCGTGACACGGAGTACCATGGACGCACGAAAGCACCCGCATCGCGTGTGCGACCGGGTTGATGGAGGTCTTGTTTCGTGTCGGCCCGGTGGAACGGGCGACGGGCCGCCGGAGGCGAACCTCCTGGGGTAGTTGATTAAAGTGGTCCGCCTCCGGCGACCCGCGCGGTGGTTGCGGTTCGGCAGGGTGTGCGAGACCCCGCCATGGAGCTTCTCCGGTTGCCCGCCG
>NZ_BBWJ01000036.1 GCF_001463745.1 Aureimonas sp. AU22
ACGCGTCGCGGACACCGCCCGCCACCCCTCCGAACGATCCCGGTGATCATTCGCGCCTGTTCGATGGGGCGGCGATGGGAAGGAGATTACCGGGGGACGCGATGAAGGGGGAAAGCGGGCGGACAGTTTTTCGTCGGTGACGGTGCGCTCGCAGCGCCCGTACCACACCTTACCTCCCGGCTGATGCTAACGCAGGGCGAGCAGGCGGCGGAACAGGCTCTGCTTCGCAGCTTCCTGCGGCGTCTCGCCTTCGAAGGCGTTCGCGACCGGCTGTCCCTTGTATCGAATGAGGAGGGGGACCGTCGTCGTCATCGGGTGCATGATGCCGTGCTCCCAAAGACCGTCTTCGCCCCAGCAGTCGCCGTGGTCGCCGCAGACGATGATCGTTCCGTCCATGTGACGCTGGAGGAGGGGGGCAAGCAGGCGGTCGGCGAATTCGAGGCAGGCCGTCTGCCGCACGCGGCAGTCGTCCGACCGGTCCTCGGTCTGGAACGGGATGCAGGGACTGTCGTCCGGCGACCAGTTCGCGCCTTCGTGCCAATAGGGCACATGGGTCTCGCCGACGTTCAGGAAGGTGAAGGTGTCGCCCTCGGCCTCGTCCAGTCGCTCGTCGATCCACGCGAGCTGCTGGCGCAAGTGATAGGGGCCTGGAAAGAAAAAGTGCTCGAAGCTCTCGCTGAGATGGACGCCGGTTGCGGTTTCCGGGTCGAACCAGCCCATCGCGGCAGCGCCGATGGTCGTGTAGCCGAGCCGACGGAAGCCTTCGACGATGTTGCGGCCCTGGAGCGAGTAGCCTTCGGTGCCCTTACCGGGAAACGAGGCGCCGGTCAGCTTGAAGAGCTTGCCGAACTTGGGGTCGAGAAAGGGTTGGGCGCTTCCGGGGATGCCAGGCGTGAAGCCGACGAACATCGCGGAATGGGAGCCGTAGGTGAAGTAGCTCGGTGACTGCGCTTTGTGGAGTTGGGCAAGTGCCTTGATGTTCGGCACTCGGCCTGCCGCGAACGTATCGTAGCGGCATGAGTCCAGGGTGATGAACAGGATCTGCTCAGCCACAGTTATTTCCCCTCCATAGCAAAAGGGGCGGCAATAGCCGCCCCTCTCGAAGGCATTTGATAGAGGTCTTAGGCGAAGGAGCCGACGTCGATCGTGCCCTGGAAACCGGTGACCTTGACGATGGCGTCAATGTCGCCAACAGCAGCGGCGTTCGCGTTGTCCACGGCGGACGACACGATGTAGCTCTCACCCTGATAGGTGAACAGCGTGGCGACCTGCGTGCCGTTAGCGTTGGTGCCTTCACCAGCGTCGATTGCCAGCAGCGTAGCCGCCTCGAGGGTGGCAGCGCTGTTGATTGCCGACACAGTCGCCGGAGCCGTGACCGTCGAAACAGCCGCAACCTGCGCCGTGAAATCGATCGTGTCAGTACCGAACGTCATATCCGTGATGGAGACAACATTGGTAGCGGTCGGCGCAACGAACGTGTAGCCCGAGAAGTCGAAGGTGTCTTCACCTTCGCCACCCGTCAGCGAGTGGACGCCCGAACCCGTCACGACGATGGTGTCGTTGCCGACGCCACCGAACACCGACGCATTACCCGTGCCCGTGACGGTGATGCTGTCATCACCGCCGAGACCGTAGATGGTCGCGGTCGCATCCGTGCCGGTGATCGACACCGAGATCGTGTCACCACCATCGACGGTGTCGCCCAGGCCGCTGCCGCCGTAGATGACGGCGTTGGCTTCAGCACCCGTCACGGACGCAGCGATCGTATCCGCGCCGATGCCGCCGTAGATCACGGACTCACCGGTCAGACCGGTCGCCGTGATGCTGTCGTCGCCCTGGCCGCCGTAGATCGTGTCGGCACCACCGCCGCCCAGGATCGTGTCGTTGCCCTGGTTGCCGAACAGCAGGTCATCGCCAGCGCCGCCGTCGATGCTGTCGTTGTCCTGGCCGCCGTAGATGGTGTCGTTGCCGGCGCCACCGCTGATGGTGTCACGGCCGAGATTACCGAACAGGACGTCGTTGCCGTCGCCGCCGAGGATGCTGTCAGCGCCCTGGCCACCGTAGATGGTGTCGTTACCGAGGCCGCCCGTCAGCGTGTCGTCACCAGCGTTGCCGACGAGCAGATCATTGCCGTCGCCGCCGGTGATGGAGTCAGCGCCGTCGTCAGCGTCGACGTTGCCGTTGCCGCCGTAGATGGTCACAGCTGCGGTTGCGCCGACAGCCGAGATCGTGTCTTCGCCCAGACCACCGTAAACGACCGAAGCGTTGCCGATGCCGGTAATCGAGTCGTCGCCAGCGCCACCGTAGACCACGAGGCTCTCGAGCCCGGCGCCAACAATAGTGTCGTTGCCTTCGTTGCCGAACAGCTTGCCGAAGTTGACCGTCCCGGTGATGCTGTCGTCGCCATCGAAGCCGAGAACAATCGCGCCGGACAGTGCGTCAGCGCCGGTGTCATCGCCATCCGTGCCGAAGTCGAAAGCGGTGATCGACTGGAAGTTCGTCGCGTTGAAGTTCGCAACATCCACACCCGTCAGCGTCAGCGACGCACCGGTAGCGGTGATGAAGGTCACCGTGAACGCGTCGCGATCAACAACGACGTTCGCGACGTTGCGCGGCGCAACGGCGAACACGAGCGTGTCGGTCGTGGTGTTGAAAGCGATCGTCTGCGAGGACGAGCCGTCAAAGGTGTAGTTAGCCATGTGTTCTCCTAGGAGCCCCAGTGAAAGGCAGGGCGCGGGCGTGCACACCGCGCACCCTCCCTGTAGTCGCCCCCCCGCCACGCCCAAAGTGACGAGAATGCTGGGGGAAGCTATGCACGGCCGGAAATGGACAGGCAAGGCGGATTATCAACCAATGGCTGCCGGCCGAAAACGGTGATGCAGCCGGGCAACAGGATCTAAGCCGTTGCAAAACCAAGGGAGTTTTCTGCCGCAGAGGCAACCGGGCGGTCGGTTATCTGGATAACAGAAAATTTTAATAAGAAAACAAACGTTTAACGTTGCACCACGGCGTGGATTGGCCTGGGAAACGTCGTCCATTGTCGCCTATGGCATATCGCGGCAGCTGCAACCCGTGCGCGTCCTTTTCGGCGTTGCCGCAATGTCGCACTGCAGCGAAGCTCGTGCGAAGCTGGAACGGTAACTCAGCCACGCAGCGTCAGCCGCAGCCCGTCCATGAACGGCGTCTTCGGCGACCAGCCGAGGAGGTCGCGGGCGAGGGTGATGTCGAGGACGTTGGCGTCGACGTCCGAATCGCGGTGGCCGCCGTCCTCGCGGGCGAAGCGCTGGCCGAGGACGTGCTCGACGGCCTCGATCACGTCCATGATGCGACGGCCTTCGCCTGAGCCGATGTTGATCGTGCGCATGGCGGCCGCCGGCGAGGCGATGGCGGCGGCGACGGCGTCCGCGAGGTCGTCGATATAGAGGAAGTCGCGGATCGCCTGGCCGCCGTTGATGATGCGCACGGGCAGCCCCTGCGCGTGGCGCTGGAGGAGGGCGGGGATGAGGCCCTGGCCCTTGCGGAAGGTCTGGCCCGGCCCGAACGGATTGGCGACGCGCAGCGTGACGTAGGGCATGGCGTGCAGCCGGCCGTACATGTCGATGTACTGCTCGACCACCAGCTTGGTCATGCCGTGGGAGGAGAGCGGGCGCGCCTCATGGGTCTCGGGGATCGGCAGCGTCTGCGGCTGGCCGTAGACCGTGCCGCCGGAGGACAGGAAGACGTAGCGCTCGATCTTCGCCGCGACGCAGGATTCGAGGAAGGAGACCTGCGGCAGCACGTTGTCGCGGATGTCGCTGACGGCGTAGCGATTCTGCAGGCCGGGCGAGGAGGTCGAGACGAGCTGGACGACGACGCGCACGTCGGTGAGCGCCGAGGCCATGGCGATGTCGTCGGCGAAATCGGCCTGCACCACCTCCACCTCGCGCGGCAGCGAGGCGAGGAAGGCGGGATCGAAATGGCGCGAGACGGCGCGCACGCGCTCCGGCCCCCGGGCGAGCCGCGCCACGAGATGGCGGCCGATGAAGCCGTTGGCCCCGAAGATGCCGATCATCGCTTCAAATCCTCACCTCGCGCGGCCCTCTAGCGAACCGAACCGGGGACGAGGGTCGTCGCGAACCGATAGCCGGCGGCCTCCGCCGCGAAGGGCATGAGGCGTTCCAGCGCGTGAAGCAGCGTGCCGTCCTTCGGCAGCGGCTCGGCGGGATAGTCCTCGGCCGAGAGGTTCAGGGCGAAGAGCGGCTCGAGCGCGGCCGGGCGCGCCCAGAACATGGTGCCGTTGGGGAAGTCGAAGGCATGGGGAAGCGGCAGCGGAAGCCCCATGCGTGCGCCGAGCCGTTCGGCCGCCTCGCGACCGCCGTCCCAGCCGACGATGTTGGGATCCTCGGGGAAGACGAGGCCGAGCGCCGGGTCGGCGGCGAAGGCGGCCGCGATGCGGTCGACCATGGGATAGCGGTCGCCGAGGAGATGCTCCCACAGGAAGGTGCGCCAGCGCTCGCCATAGGTGGCGTCGGCGCCTCGCGTGTGGAGGCTGCGCTTGCCGTGGAGATGGCCGACGAGGTCGTAGGCGCCGAGCGTTTCGCGGCCGAGCGCGGAGAGGAAGGGCGCGATGTCGCGGCCGCGATTGGACACCTGCAGGAGCTCGACGCGACCGTTGCGATAGCCGTGGCTGGCACCGCGCAGGGAGGCGAGGGCCTCCGTCGTATCCGTCGTCAGGAAGAGATCGCAAGGCAGCGTGTTGGCCGACAGGCGCTTCAGGAACTCCGGCAGGAGCTCGGGATAGTGGAAATGTCCGTGCAGCGCGAGCTTGAGGCCGGCCGGTGGCGCCGGGGCGGGCGCATCGGCGCGGATCACCGCGTGCCGCCAGGGGCCGTCCGGCCGGCCGAGCGCGGCGTAGTGCGCCAGCGGATCGTTGGCCACGGCGGGGTGCTCGGCCTCGAAGCGCAGCGGGTTGAAGCCGGGCACGGGACGACGCGGATAGGCGTAGGCCTCGGGCGCGCGGCCGCGTGTGCGCCGGGCGGACGCGGCGACATAATGGTCGAGCGCGGCGTCGCGGTCCATCGTCGGGTGGACCTCGCCGGTGTAGAAGTCGCGGTCGAAGAGGTCCGGCTCGGCGGCGATCGCCGCGCGATCCCCGCGGGCTCGCTCGGCGGCGGCGACCACGTCTTCGCCGAGGGCGGCGAGGCGCGCGACATAGACGTCCATGTCGAAGGTGCGGCGGGCGATGGCGGAGAGATCGGCCGAGACGGCGTCGTAGTGGGTGCGGTCGGTGGCGAGGCGGGCGAGTTCGGCGCCCGCCAGATGGGCGTCGAGATGGGGCACGACGAGCGAGCGGGCGGCGCCGCCCTCATTCAGGATGTCGGACATGCCGGTCGCCCCGTCGAAGCACACCACGGGCACGCCCCGCAGCGCCGCGTCGATCGACACGTTGGGCAGGGGGTCGAGGCGCGAGGGCAGGAGCAGCGCGTCCATGCGCTCATAGACCGGCTCGAGATCGGCGACGTTGTCGATGATCGCGAGGCAGTCGTCGAGGCCGGACAGCTCGATCTGCGCCTGGACATAGACGGAGAAGTTCAGGTCTTCGGTCGGCTTGTAGCCGTGGCCGATCCAGAGGAAGCGGAATTTGCGGTCGGGCGCGGCGTTGCGGGCGGCGAGCGCGGCGGCGACGAAGAGATCGACGCCCTTGCGCTGCTGCACCGTTCCCATGCCGAGCACAAGGAACGCGTCCTCGAAGCCGGGCGGGCGCAGGACGGTCAGGAGCGCGGGATCGTTGACCGCACCCTTGGCCTTGGCGTTCGCGACTTTCGGCACCACGGAGGGGCCTTGCGGAACGATGTCGCATGACCGCTTGCGCACGGCCTCGTATTCCAGTCGCGAGACCTCGTGGACGACGCGGGCGGGGAAGACGAGGCGGGACGCCGTCTCGTAGAGATCGTGCAGCAAGCCGGGTGGGCGGTAATAGGTCGAGAACTCGTGCACCAGCGCGATCGCTGGAACGCCCGCGCGCTCAAGCGCGACGGCGTAGTTGCGGGTCTCGACGCTGTTGGCGATGGCGAAATCGATGCGGTAGCGCCGGGTGATCTCGTCGATCACCGCCTCGGCCTCGTGCGGGTCGAAGCAGGCGGGGCGGCCGACCGGCCCGAGCGCGACATCCGAGGCGTGGACGAAGTTCTCCTGGAACTCGCCGCCCGCCATGATCAGCGTGACGACGTTGTGGGTGCGATGGAGGCGCTCGGCGACGTTCCAGGCGAGGATCGGCGCGCCCGTGCGCGAGGCCTCGTGGGCGATCACGAGGACCGTGCGGCGGGCCGGATCGAGCATGGCGGTGGGATAGGCCATGGCGGCCGCGGCCGAGACGCCGGCACGGCCTTCCGCGGCGCCGTGCAGGACGAAATGCACCAGGAGGCTCGGAACCGCTTCCGCAAGATCGGGATAGCGGACGGCGTAGAAGCGCGGATCGAAGCGCGGCGAGGGGCGGTGGCGGGCCGCCTCGCCGACGGTGATGTAGTGGAGGGCCGCATCGAGGCCGGACAGGCGAACGCCCGCTTCGCCGGAATAGAACGCTGGATCGAAGAAGGGACTGTTCAGGATCGCCTCGGCCTGACGGACCTCCTGCTCGGTGTAGTGCTGCCGGCCGTCCGTGGCCGCACCATCGTCGGACGCGCCGGCGCGGCGCTCAAGGACCGGAAGCGTCGCCGGGCGAGGCCGCACCATACCGCGCACGAGGCGCACGGCGGGACGAAGGCCGGAGCGAAGGCGGGTGCGCGTCGAAGGCGAGACGCGCTCGGCGAGGCGCCGGATGGGAGCGCTGGCGCGCCAGCTGAACGAGCCCAGCACCTGCTGGAGGCTGGCTTGCGACATCTGCCATGCCGTCTCCAGCCGGTCGCGATCGTCGCGAAGCTGTTCGCCCACCTTGCGCAGCGAGTCCCGTTCGGTGGTCAGAAACTCCGCATGGATACGCCAGCGGTCGGTCTCCGCTTCGTGCGCCTGGGAAACGTGGTCCATGTGCGCGGCATGCTGTTCGAGCGCATCGATGCGATCGTAGCGCGCGCCGAGAAGCCGGTTGGTGCCGTGGACGTAGCCGCGGAAGATACCCTCCGCGAGATCCAGCGTGGCGGATACGGCATCCAGTCGTGCAAGGGCGCTCGGGTCGTCCGCGTTGGCGATCAGCGCATCGAGAGCGCCCCACGTCTCGTCGACGAGAGCCTCCAGGGTGCCGGGCGCGGCCGGGGGGCGTCGGTCCGCCGCGTGATGGCGCAGGTCGCTGGAGAGGAAGTCCTCGATCGCGGGCGCGGCTTCCTCGAAGGAGCGCGGCCACGCGAGATCGAGATCGTCGGCGATGCGGGCGGCCACGGCGCGCCAATCGCGCATCACGGCATCGAACATCATGAAGGAGCGGGGGCGCCCGCGCGAGTCGCGCTCGGCCGCCAGCACATGCGAGAGCCAGAGGAGCAGACCCTTCTCCATCGGAAATTCGTTGCGCTTGGCCAGCGACTGCGCCACCTCGAACGGATCGCGCAAGGGGTGAAGCGTGGACACGGCGCGGCCGGCGGCCTCGATTGCCGGAATCCAGATCGGCAGGAGACGGCAGATGCGCGGATCCTTGACGAGCACCGCCGGCGCGTCGCCCAGTTCGTTCAAAGCCAAGCGGCGCAGGCGCTCGACGGCGCTCTCGGCCGCAGCCGAACGGAACGCGTCTGCGGGAATTCGCACCGCATCGTCGTAGGCGAAGCCGATCTCGCCGAGCAGGCGGTCGTCGAACTGCACGAAACGCCGGTTCTCGAAGAAGCCCTTCGGATTGTCGAAAGCGGGCGGGATCAGTTCGCCCGGCACGTCGATGCCGAGATGGCTCATCATCCCCGCGAGCGCCGAGGTGCCGCTGCGATGCATGCCGACGATGAGGACGGCGCGTCCCCGAGGCGTGACGGGCGAAACGTCGCCCTGGGCTTCGGTGGCGGCGGGGTCCTGTGCGTCTGAAGTCATTGCAATCCCTGGTCGCGGTCGGAGACGCTGCCTCCGTCTCGTTTCTTTGGCCCCCCCGGCGAACGATGGCAACAGATTTTGCCTTGCCGAGGCCCAACGGCGCACAGCGCAGCGGTTTCACCGTCGGGACGGCTTGCCAAGGCGGCCTGTCTCGTCGTCCACTCCGTTATTCGTGGTAAGGGTTTACGCAGGACTGGAGATTCGTCTCCGACGGGAGCGGAATTCGGGTGCCGGCAAGCGAGACCAACACAAGCGACAGGGGCGTTCGGCGCGGCCGCTCGCAGAGATTGCATGGATCGATCGCCCAGGAGATCGGAACGGCGATCCTGACCGGGGTCTATGCGCCGGGAGATCTCCTGGCCAACGAGGTCGACTTCAGCGAACGCTTGAGCGTGTCACGCACGGCCTATCGCGAGGCGGTTCGAATCCTCGCGGCCAAGGGGCTCGTCAGCAGTCGTCCCAAGGCGGGGACGCGCGTCAACGCGCGGAGCACCTGGAACTTCCTCGATCCCGACATCCTTCGCTGGATCTTCGAGAACGGGCCGCCGCCGCCGGCCTTCGTGCGCGAGCTGTTCGAACTGCGGCGGATCGTCGAGCCGGCCGCCGCCGGGTTGGCCGCCCTGCGCCATACGAAGGGCGATCTCGCCGAGCTTCGCGCCGCGCTCGATCTCATGGGGCGGCACGGCCTCGGCGTCGAGGAAGGCCGCAACGCGGACCGCGTGTTCCACGAGACCATCCTGCGAGCGACGCAGAACGAGGCACTGGGAACGCTGGCGAGCGGCATCGCCGCCGCCGTGCGCTGGACGACGCTGTTCAAATCGCGGGACGGGCGCATGCCGCGCGATCCGGTTCCAGAACATGCCAAGGTGCTGAATGCCATCGCGACGGGAGACGCGGAAGGCGCGCGCAGCGCGATGGAGAACCTCGTGGGCCTAGCCTTCCAGGACATCCGCTCCGTGGACCCGCGCCTCATCGACGAAAGCGCCTGAGTCTAGGCGAGGGCTTGGCGGAGCGATCCGGCCTTCGCCGGTTCAGGCCTCTGCTTGGGCGGCGTCCGCGACATCGGCGAGACGCGTCGCCAGCCGCCGGGCCTGCGCACGAATGTCCGGAACCGCGGTGATCTCCCAGAAGCGCGCCTTGGTCACGGGACCGACGGCGAAGACACGGCGCGAGGGGAGGCCGGCGCGGTCGACGAGGGCGCAGTCCGCCGCGACGTCGAGGCCGAGACCGAGCGTATCCTCGCGAGCCGTTCCCGACGCCAGAAGGCTGCCGACGAGGCCCGTCCCGTCTGCCTCGGGGCGCCGCAGGACGCCGGTACAATCAATGATGCGATCCACGACGAGGGACTCGTGCCCGCCGGCCCGGCGGCGGATCGCGACGCGGCAACGGCCGTTCTCCCCGGTCCTTTCGACGAGGCGGCCCGCGACGAGCGTGAGCAGACCGCTTGCCCGGACCTCATCCATCAACGACGCCATCTCCGGCGGCATCCGGTGGCGGTGGATATCCCAGAGGGTTCGGCCATGCCGCAGGAAGCGGGCTCGACCGTCGGCCGGCATCGCGTCCCAGATGGTGCTCGCATGCGGGCGCACCGCGTCCATGACCTCGCGCCAGTCGCGGCCCTCGGTTTGTGCCCAGCGGATCGTGCGGCGGAGCCAGCGCAGGAAGTAGGCGGGACCGGTGCCGAGCGGGATGTCGGCCGTATCGAGCTGCAGCGGGGAGGTCGGCGCGTGCACGCGCGGCAGGAGCGCCCGGCGCGACAGGGCCACGATCCGCCCGCGATGGCCGCGTCGATGCAACGATGCGACGTTGTCGATCATCGAGAGACCGGTCCCGAGGATCAGGACATCGTCGTCGTCGGCGATCCCCAGTTCGTCCGGCGAGGACCAGGCGTTGTCGTAGGGCGAGTGTTTCGCTGTCAGGGCGTGACCGATGGCGACGATCGCACGGTCCGCCGTTTCGACGATCCCGGACGACAGTGTCGCGGCGACACCGCGCGGGGTTTCCGTGATGCGGGTGCAGGTCTCGCGCACGATGCGCAGGCGACCGTCGCCGCCGTCTGCCAGCCAGTAGCGTACGAGGTCGCAGAGATAGCTGCGATAGAGGACGCGCGGCGCGAACGAGAACGGGCCTTCGAGCCGGGCGCGGGCCGCGTGGCCGCTTTCGGCGAGCCAGCGCCAGAAGTGCTGCGGATCGTCCTCGAAGGCGCTCATGTTCCCGGCGCGCGTGTTGAGGAGGTGCCCCGGATCGTCCGTGGAATAGGCGAGGCCCCGGCCGATGCCTTCGCTCGGCTCGACGATCGTGACCTCGAAGCGGCGGCCGGGGAGCCGAAGAAGGTGCGCGGCCGCAAGGACGCCGCTGGCGCCGCCGCCGACGATCACGATGCGCTCCGCCGGCGGGCGCGGGGCACTCGGTCGGGATGATGGGGCGTTTCCGGTTTCCGGAAGGCCGGAAGCCGATGGGGCAGGAATGGGAGACCCGGAGGCACTGACCATGCGTGATCCACCGCTCGTCTGGACCGAGCCTGCGGAGCGCGGTCGTTGCCTGAGGCGCGAGCCTAACAGGCTGATGGACCCGACGCGACGAACGCCATTTCTAAATCTACCATTTCGATAGAATTTTAAGCCCGGTTCGGCGTTACGACCCGTCGAGCTGATATGGACCGGCACACGTTTTCATCGCGGTCATTCGATGCGCTCCGATGTTCGGACGCAACGCGACGTTCGCGTCGCGGAAAAGGGCCGAGCTCGTCTCGCCTCGGGCTCAGCCGGTTCGTGTCGGGCGAAGGCGGCCGATCGCCTGTCGAAATCCGATCACGGCTCCTTGTACGAAAGCCTTTTCCGGGCTGCGATGCTCGTCGTTCTGGCGCTCGGTGGCGGTACGCGATAGAGGGCCTCGACTGGCTGAATGGGGAACCGGCGGGGAATGGTGTTCGAAGCGGCAAAATGGGTGCGCCGGTGCCCCGCGCGCGCCTGGGGGCTGGCGATCGTCGCGTTTGCGGCGGCGCTGATCCTGCGTTTCGCCTTCGATCATGCGCTGCCGGCCGGCTTTCCGTACCTCACCTTCTTTCCCGCCGTGATCCTGACGGCCTTCTTCGCGGGTTCCGCGCCGGGGCTCGCCTGCGCCGCCGCATGCGGGCTTGCCGCCTGGTACTGGTTCATCCCGCCGTTCGAGACCTTCGACTTCAGCCCGCCCGTCCGCATCGCGGTCGCCTTCTACGTCTTCGTCGTAGGAGTGGATATTCTCCTGATCCATGCGATGCACAGCGCCGTCGAACGGCTCGAGGCCGAGCGCGCGCTGAATGAGGACCTCCTGCTGCAGCAAAAGGCGCACCTCGAGGAAAGCCAGCGCCAGCAGAGGCAGCAGCGGGTTCTGCAGCGCGAGCTTTCGCACCGGATGAAGAACACGCTGGCGATGGTCCAGGCGATGGTCTCGCAGAGCCTTCGCAACGCCACCGACCCGAAGGACGCGGCCGACATGGCTTCGGCACGCATCCAGGCCCTGGCGCGCGCCCAGGACATGCTGACCGCCACCGACTGGGCAGCGTCCGACGTCCGGACGATCGTCACGTCGTCGATCGCGCCGCATGCCGATACTCCCGATCGGTTCAGGATGGCGGGCCTGCCGGTGGACCTCGGCGCGCGCCAAGCCCTCGGGCTCGCGCTGGCGATCCACGAACTCGCAACGAACGCGACGAAGTACGGCGCGCTGTCGACCGGTGAGGGTTTCGTTACCATCTCGTGGGATGTTGCAGACGGCGAGCGGTTCCGGTTCGCCTGGAAGGAAGAGGGTGGCCCGCCCGTGGTGGAACCGGAACGTCGCGGTTTCGGTTCACGGCTAACGGAACGGGTCGTTCCCGGCTACTTCCAGGGACAGGCGACCATCGTGTTCGCCGCGTCCGGACTCGTCTACCACCTCGACGGTTCGCTCGCCGCGGAGCGTCAAGAGCCAGCTTGAGCCGAAGCCGCATGATCAGACCATTCGATCGCTCCCGCTTCGCCATCCTCGTGGTGGAGGACGAGCCGTTGCTGCTCCTCGACGCCCTCGACATGGTGGAGGACGCCGGCTTCACGGCCTACGGCGCGTCGAACGCGGACGAGGCGATCCGGCTCCTGGAGAGGCACGACGACATCCGCGTGCTGTTCACGGATGTCGACATGCCGGGATCGATGGACGGCCTGCGGCTTGCCCACGCCGTTCGCGATCGCTGGCCGCCGATGGGCATCATCGTCGCCTCCGGGCATATTCGGGTGAAGGCCGAGGAACTGCCGGAAAACGGAATGTTCTTCCCCAAGCCCTACCTCCCGTCCATCGTGGCGAAGACCCTTCACACGATCGCAGAGCGGCTCGCGGCCTGAACCGTCGGCACGGCATTTCGAGAACCCCCATGAGCGACGAGAAGCGGCCGGGCGACGGCGAGACGGTGCGCGAGAAGACCGAGCGGCTGAAGGCGGCGCGGCTTCAGGCGGATCGTGAGCGCGACGCGCGTATCGAGCGCGACACGCGCAAGTCCGCCGCCCGGCGCAAGGCGCTCGCCGGCCCGTCGATCAAGGGACCGGCGCGCTGAAGCGCCGTCACGGAATTTCCGGATGCGGCTTGATGGGCATGTCGTCGGCGACGGGCACGGTCTGCCGCTCGATCATGCGATGGACGCGCGGGCGCCCGACGCCGCGATGGAGCGCCAGCAAGCGATCGTAGACGTCGGCATCGGCCTTGGTGCGCCGGGTGTTGTGGCGGACGTACTCGACCCAGGTCGGGACGTGGTAGGTCTCGGTCCAGACCTCCGGGTTCTCCAGATCGCGCAGGAGCGACCATTGCCGCGCCCCGTCGCGGATACGCACGCGGCGTCGCTCGGCCATGACGGCGAGGAAGGCCGGGACGTCCTCGATCGCGATCTCGTAGTCCACCAGCACCATGATCGGACCGCTTCGAGAGGCGAGGTCGAGGCGCAGTTCCGGCTCCTTGAAGCGGTCGAGCGGATCGAGGTCGAGGGCGACGAGGGCGGGGATGGCGTATCGCAGGCCGATCGCCGCGCCGACGGCCAGAAGAGCGCCGGCGTAGAGGAGCGCGGTCGAGGGATCGCGCGCGGCGGCGACGAGGCCCCAGATCCAGCTTCCCAACGCCATGCCGCCGAAGGTGGCGGTCTGGTAGATCGATAGAGCCCGCCCCACCACCCAGCGCGGGGTGGACAGCTGCACCGTGACGTTGAAGAGCGACAGCGCCAGCACCCAGGCGGCGCCGGCCGGCATCAGGGCGAGGGCGGTGAGCCAGGTCTGCCGGCTGCCGGCGACGAGCGCGGCGCTGATGCCGAAAGTCAGGAAGCCGATCCGGGCGATGGTCTCGCTGGTGCAGGCGTTGCGAAGCCGTGTGCTCAGGAGTGCTCCGCCAATCGCGCCGACGCCGAAGCTGCCGAGAAGAAGCCCGAAGGTCGCCGCGTTGCCCGCCACGAGATCGCGCGCGACGAGCGGCAGGAGTGCCAGGATCGACACCGCGCCGACGCCGAACAGGAAGGCTCGGCCGATGACGGTGAGAAGGTTCGGCGACATGGCGACGAAGCGAAGGCCCGACGACACGGCGTGCGGAAACGCCTCGCGCGGCAGCGCGGAGGGTTGGCGACGGTAGCCCCAGCGGACGAGCGCCGCGATCAGCGGCACGTAGCTGACGGCGTTCAGGGCGAAGGCGCCCGCCGCTCCGACGGCGGCGACGAGAAGGCCGCCGATCGCCGGCCCGATGCTGCGCATCAGGTTGAAGGCCATCGAGTTGAGCGTGACGGCCGACGGGATGTCCGAGCGCGATACGAGATCGCCGATCGAGGCCTGCCAGGAGGGATTGTGGAGCGCGGTACCGCAGCCGATCAGGAAGGTGAAGAAGAGGAGAAGCCATGGCGTGATCCATCCCTGGATCGCGAGGACGGCGAGCGCGACCGACGCCACCATCATCAGCCCCTGCGCCACCAGCATGACGCGGCGGCGGTCGAAGCTGTCGGCGAGCGCCCCGGCGGCCAGCGAGAAGATCATGATGGGAAGGGTCGTCGCGGTCTGGACGAGGGCCACCATGTCATCGGACGTGGCGATGCTCGCCATCATCCATCCGGCGCCGACGGCCTGGATGAGGCCGCCGAGGTTGGAGACGAGGACGGCGGACCAGAGAAGACGGAAGTCGGCGCTGCGGAAGGGACGGAGAAGGGGGGATTGCTGTGGCAAGGGCTGGGCCGGCATGTGGGGCAGGTGGTTTTCCCGTTGTAGGGCGCAGCGGACCCCGAGTCCCGCGCGATTAAGCCTTGCTTCGCTTCGAAACGATGCCTTTCGCTCCTTCGTGTTGCGATCCGTCGCTCTCGGCCATGGTCGCCTGTGCCGCTGATTTGATATGCCGGGGGAGCGAATCGCGAGTTTCTCCGGTTCGCGGCATCTTGGGTTGCGGGAACCTCCGGCCTTCCGTCATCCTGCAGGGGTTGGGAGGACCGCCATGTCGTCGACGATCCAGGAACTCGAACGCCGCCGGGAGGCCGCGCGGCAGGGCGGGGGCGAGCGGCGCATCGCCGCCCAGCACGCCAAGGGCAAGCTGACCGCACGCGAGCGGCTGGACGTGCTTCTGGACGAGGGCTCCTTCGAGGAGCTCGACATGTTCGTGGAGCACAACTGCACCGACTTCGGCATGGAGACGCAGGTCGTGCCGGGCGACGGGGTGGTTACGGGCTCGGGGACCGTCAACGGCCGTCTCGTCTTCGTCTTCTCCCAGGACTTCACCGTGTTCGGCGGCTCGCTGTCGGAACGGCACGCCGCCAAGATCTGCAAGATCATGGACATGGCGTTGCGGGTCGGCGCGCCGGTGATCGGACTCAACGATTCGGGCGGCGCCCGTATCCAGGAGGGCGTCGCCTCGCTCGGCGGCTATGCCGAGGTGTTCCAGCGCAACGTTCTGGCGTCCGGTGTCGTGCCCCAGCTCAGCCTCGTGATGGGGCCTTGCGCGGGCGGTGCCGTCTACTCGCCGGCGATGACCGACTTCATCTTCATGGTGAAGGACTCGTCCTACATGTTCGTCACCGGGCCGGATGTCGTGAAGACGGTGACCAACGAGGTCGTCAGCCAGGAGGACCTCGGCGGTGCGGTGACGCACACGACGAAATCCTCGGTCGCGGATCGAGCCTTCGCCAACGACATCGAGGCGCTTCTCGCCGCGCGCGACTTCATCGGCTTCCTGCCGGCGTCGAACCGCACCGGCGTGCCGGTGCGCCCGAGCCCGGACCCGTTCGACCGGACGGAGCCGGGCCTCGACACGCTGATTCCGCCGAACGCCAACCAGCCCTACGACATGCACGAGCTGGTCGGTAAGGTCGTGGACGAAGGCGAGTTCTTCGAGATCCAGCCGAACCATGCGGGCAACATCATCGTGGGCTTCGGACGGATCGAGGGGCGCACGGTCGGTCTCGTGGCCAACCAGCCCACCGTGCTGGCCGGCTGCCTCGACATATCGGCATCGAAGAAGGCCGCGCGGTTCGTGCGCTTCTGCGACGCGTTCGAGATCCCGATCGTCACCTTCGTGGACGTGCCGGGCTTCCTGCCGGGCGTCGCGCAGGAGCACAACGGCATCATCAAGCACGGCGCCAAGCTCCTCTTCGCCTATGCCGAGGCGACGGTGCCGAAGATCACCGTGATTACCCGCAAGGCTTATGGCGGCGCGTACGACGTGATGGCCTCCAAACACCTGCGCGGCGATCTGAACTACGCCTGGCCCACTGCTGAGATCGCGGTGATGGGCGCCAAGGGAGCGGTGGAGATCATCTTCCGGGGGCGGAGCGCGGAGGAGATCGCGGAGCGGACCGCGGAATACGAACGCCGCTTCGCCAACCCGTTCGTTGCGGCCTCGAAGGGCTTCGTGGACGAGGTGATCATGCCGCATTCGACGCGCCGCCGCGTGGCGCTGGGGCTTCGCAAGCTGCGGGGCAAGCGGCTGGAGAACCCCTGGAAGAAGCACGACAACATCCCGTTGTGACGGATCGGCGGATGGGAGGTCCTGCCATGTTCGGACGATTGAACCATGTCGGCGTCGCGACGCCGTCGATCGTGCGCGCGCGCGAACACTACGCGGGGCTCTTCGGCACGGCGGCGGTGGGCGAGCCCTTCGATCTCGCGGAGCAGGGGGTGCGCGTCTGCTTCGTCGATGCGGAGAATACGCAGATCGAACTCATCGAGCCGCTGGACGACGCCTCGCCGGTCGCCGGTTTTCTCGCCCGCAACCCGGCGGGCGGGCAGCATCACCTCTGCTTCGAGGTCGGCGATCTCGATGCGGCGATCGCGCAGGCCACGGCCGCCGGCGCACGGGTGCTCGGGAGCCCCCGCATCGGCGCGCACGGCACGCGGATCGTCTTCCTGCATCCGCGCGACATGGGGGGCGTTCTGGTGGAACTGATGGAGGCGCCCGATGGCGGACATTGAACGCCCGACGCTGGCCGACTGGGAAGCGCTCGCGGCACGCGAGGTGAAGGGCCGCGACCTCGACTGGCGGACGCCGGAAGGCATCACCGTGAAGCCGCTCTACACGGCGGAGGATACGGCCGGCTGGGATCCCGGCCTGCCGGGCTTCGCGCCCTTCACCCGGGGCGCGCGCGCCTCGATGTATGCCGGGCGGCCCTGGACGATCCGGCAGTATGCGGGCTTCTCGACGGCCGAGGAATCCAACGCCTTCTACCGCCGCAACCTGAAGGCCGGGCAGAAGGGCCTGTCGGTGGCCTTCGACCTCGCCACCCATCGCGGCTACGATTCGGACCATCCCCGCGTCCACGGCGACGTCGGCAAGGCCGGGGTGGCGATCGACACGGTGGAGGACATGAAGATCCTCTTCGACGGCATTCCGCTGGGCGAGATGTCGGTGTCGATGACCATGAACGGGGCGGTGATCCCCGTGCTCGCCTTCTTCATCGTGGCGGGCGAGGAGCAGGGCGTGCCGCGCGCCCGGCTCGACGGGACCATCCAGAACGACATCCTCAAGGAGTTCATGGTCCGCAACACGTATATCTATCCGCCCGAACCCTCGATGCGGATCGTCTCGGACATCTTCGCCTACACGAGCCGCGAGATGCCGCGGTTCAATTCGATCTCGATCTCCGGCTACCACATGCAGGAGGCAGGGGCGACGCAGCTCCAGGAGCTCGCCTTCACCATCGCCGACGGCATGGAATACGTGCGCTACGGCGTGGCGTCCGGCCTCGATATCGATGCTTTCGCAGGACGTTTGAGCTTCTTCTTCGCAATCGGCATGAACTTCTTCATGGAGGTGGCGAAGCTTCGGGCGGCGCGCGTTCTCTGGCACCGGGCGATGACGGAACTCGGCGCCCGCGACGAGCGCTCCAAGATGCTGCGCACGCATTGCCAGACGTCGGGCGTCTCGTTGACCGAGCAGGATCCGTACAACAACGTCATGCGCACCACGATCGAGGCCATGGCCGCGATGCTCGGCGGCACGCAGTCGCTCCACACCAACGCTCTGGACGAGGCGATCGCGCTCCCGACCGACTTTTCCGCCCGCATCGCCCGCAACACGCAGCTTGTGCTGCAGGAAGAGACGGGGATGACCCGGGTCGTCGATCCGCTCGGCGGCAGCTACTACGTCGAGAGCCTCACGAAGGCGCTCGTGGACGGAGCCTGGGCGCTGATCGAGCGCATCCGCGCAGAGGGCGGCATGGCCAAGGCGGTCGCGGCGGGCTGGCCGAAGGCGATGATCGAGGAGGCCGCTGCCGCCAAGGCGGCGCGGGTCGACCGCGGCGAGGACGTCATCGTCGGCGTCAATCGCTATCGGCTGGAAGCCGAAGCGGCGATCGAGATCCTGGACGTCGACAACCACGCCGTGCGCGAGGCGCAGGTGCGCCGGATCAGCCAGGTCAAGGCGGAGCGCGACCAAGTGACGGTCACGGCGGCGCTGGATGCCTTGCGCGAGGGTGCGAAGGGCGGCGGCAACCTCTTGGAGCTTGCGGTCGACTGCGCCCGTGCGCGCGCGACGCTCGGCGAGATCTCCGCCGCGATGGAGGACGTGTTCGGACGCTTCGACACCCACCCGCAACCGGTGAAGGGCATCTATGGCGGCGCCTATGCGGACGATCCGCGCTGGACGCGGCTGACCGACGCGGTCTCAGCGACGGAGCGCCGGCTCGGCCGTCGCCCGCGCATGCTGGTCGCCAAGATGGGGCAGGACGGGCACGACCGGGGCGCCAATCTCGTGTCCTCGATGTTCGGCGATCTCGGCTTCGAGATCGTGCCGGGGCCGCTGTTCCAGACGCCGGCCGAGGCGGCGGCGCTGGCGGTGGAACGGCAGGTGGACGTCGTCGGCGCCTCGTCGCTCGCGGCCGGCCACAAGACGCTGATTCCCGAACTGATCGAACGGCTCGCGGAGGCCGGGCGGGCGGACATCAAGGTCGTCGCGGGCGGCGTCATTCCGGCGCAGGACTACGACGCGCTTCGTCGGGCGGGGGTCTCCGCGATCTTCGGGCCCGGCACCAATCTCATCGAGGCGGCTGGCGAGGTGCTTCGCCTTCTCGGCCACAACATGCCGCCGGCGGAGGCGTCGTCCGATCCCTCCACCGCGCGCCGCGACGCAGAGTAAAGGCTCATCTCCTTGTTCCAGAAGATCCTGATCGCCAATCGCGGCGAGATCGCCTGCCGCGTCATGCGCACGGCCAAGCGCATGGGGCTCGCCACCGTCGCGGTCTATTCCGATGCCGACGCCCGCGCGCCGCATGTGCTGATGGCCGACGAGGCGGTGCGGCTCGGGCCGGCGCCGGCCGCCGAGAGCTATCTGCGCGCCGACCTGATCCTCGACGCGGCGCGCGCGACGGGGGCGGAGTGCATCCATCCCGGCTACGGCTTCCTGTCGGAGCGCGAGAGCTTCGCACGCGCCTGCGAGGAGGCCGGCATCGCCTTCGTCGGCCCGCCGCCGGGCGCCATCGCGGCCATGGGCGACAAGATCCAGTCGAAGAAACTGGCAAAGGCTGCCGGCGTCAACGTGGTGCCGGGCTTCCTCGGCGAGATCGAGAGCACCGAGGACGCGGTGCGCATCGCCGCCGAGATCGGCTTTCCCGTGATGATGAAGGCCTCGGCCGGCGGTGGCGGCAAGGGGATGCGGCTCGCCTTCAACGAAAGCGACGTGCGCGAGGGCTTCGAGGCGGTGAAGCGCGAGGGGCTGGCGAGCTTCGGCGACGACCGCGTGTTCATCGAGAAGTTCATCGAGAGCCCGCGCCATATCGAGATCCAGGTGCTCGGCGACCGGCACGGCACCGTCCTCTATCTCGGCGAGCGCGAGTGCTCGATCCAGCGGCGGCACCAGAAGGTGGTGGAGGAGGCGCCGTCGCCCTTCGTCACGCCGGAGATGCGCCGCGCCATGGGCGAGCAGGCCGTGGCTCTCGCCAAGGCCGTCGGCTACCATTCGGCGGGTACGGTGGAACTGATCGTCTCGGGCGCCGACACGAGCGGAAAGAGCTTCTATTTCCTGGAGATGAACACGCGTCTTCAGGTGGAGCATCCGGTGACCGAGATGGTGACGGGGCTCGATCTCGTGGAGGAGATGATCAGGGTCGCCGCCGGTGAAAAGCTGCGGATCGGCCAGGACGACGTTCGCCTCGACGGCTGGTCGATCGAAACGCGCGTCTATGCAGAGGATCCCTATCGCGGCTTCCTGCCCTCGACGGGGCGCCTGTCGCGCTACCGCCCGCCGGAGGCCGGCGCGGGCGTGCGGGTGGACGACGGAGTCGTGGAAGGCAGCGAGGTCTCGATGTTCTACGACCCGATGATCGCCAAGCTGGTGACCCACGGCGAGACGCGTGAGGCGGCGATCGACGCGCAGGTGGAGGCGCTGGACCGGTTCGAGCTTTCGGGCCTCGGCAACAACATCGATTTCCTCTCGGCCATCATGCAGCACGAGCGGTTCCGGGCCGGGGCGCTGACGACCGGCTTCATCGCCGAGGCGTATCCGGAGGGTTTTGGGGGTGTGGAGCCCGGCGAGCCATTGGCGCGTCACCTCGCCGTCGTGGCCGTGCTGGCCACGCTGATGCGGGCCGAGCGCGATGCCGCGATCGACGGGCAGCTCGGGTCTGCGCTGCGCCCATCGCGGCGGTGGATGAGCCAGATCGGCGAACGCTGCTTCGACATCGCCGTCTCCGGCGACGGGCCCGATCGCGCGGTTTCGATCGACGGCGCGGCGGCCGTCCGCGCGGCTCTCGACTGGCGGTTCGGCGAGGCGATGGCGCGATCGACGGTCGACTGCGAAGCGCTATGGATGCGGATCGCACCGACCTTGCGTGGCGCCGCGATCACCACGCGAGGGAAGACGCATGAGATTTGCGTGTCCCGACCGCGCGTCTTCGAGCTGTCGCGGCACATGATCGCCAAGGAGCCGCCGGACCTGTCGCGCTTCCTGATCTGCCCGATGCCGGGCCTTCTGACGCAGCTCCACGTGAAGACGGGCGATCGTGTGGAGGCCGGGCAGGTTGTCGGCACAGTGGAAGCGATGAAGATGGAGAACAACCTGCGCGCCCCGAAGGCCGCCACGATCGCGGCCGTGCACGCGAGCGTCGGCGAGAGCCTTGCGGCGGATTTCGTGATCCTGGAGTTCGCGTGACGCTCGTCACTCAACCGTCGGCGATGGACCGGGCGCGCTGCGCCCAGGTTCCGGCCGTCTGAGGCTTGACGAAGAGCGTCGTCACGTCTGGCTGCTCGGCTCTCACGCGGGTCTCGATCCGCTGAACGCAGGCTTCGATTTCGGGCGCGGTCATGTGGTCCTCGAACTCGGCGCTGAGGGCGACCACGATCTGGCGGGGACCGAGATGGGTCGTGATGGCGCCGTTCGCCTTGCGGATGGCCGGATCGGCTTCCGCGATCCGCAGGATCGACGCCTGGACTGCCGGCAGGGCCGGTTCCCCGATGAGGAGCCCCTTGCTCTCGCGCGCCAGGAAGATCGCGACGCCTGCCAGCAGGAGGCCGATGCCGATCGAGGCCAGACCGTCGAGCTCGGGCATGCCGAGGCGTTCGGCGAGGAAGATGCCGGCGAAGGCGATGACGAGGCCGGCGAGCGCCGCACTGTCCTCCAACAGGACGGTGAAGGTGGTCGGGTCCTTGCTGCGGGTGATCGCCTCGATGTAGCCGGCGGAGCCCTTTTGCCGGCGGAACTCGCGCAGCGCGACGACCCATGAAAAGCCTTCGAAGAGGAAGGAGGCGCCGAGCACGGCGTAGTTCCACCCGGGGCTCTCGATCGGCTCGGGGTCCATCATGTGGTGGATGCCCTGGTAGATCGACACGCCCGCCCCGAGCGCGAAGACCAGGAGGGCGACGATGAAGCTCCAGAAATAGAGTTCGCGCCCGTGCCCGAGCGGATGCGTGCGGTCGGCCGGCTTCTCCGCCCGGCGCATGCCGTAGAGGAGAAGCACTTCGTTGCCGGTGTCGACCAGCGAGTGGACGCCTTCGCTGAGCATGGCCGACGAGCCGGTGACGAAGGCCGCCGCGAACTTGGTGACGGCGATCAGGAAATTGCCGGCGAGCGCCGCATAGACCACCGTCTTCGAACCGTCTGCCACGCGCGTGTTCCTGTTCCAGTCGGACGGGAAGCTGGCGCGGCGACCTGAAAGGTCGAGTGCGGGAACGGGGGGACTGCGAGCGAACAGCCGTGCCGAGAAACGGAACGGCTGCTCGCAGCGCTCAATCGCGGTGAAGGCGCTCGCACGCCCCGGCGATCCGGGCGAGCGCGGTGGAGAGCTCGGTTTCCGATGTCGCGTAGGAGATGCGGAAGAAGGGCTCGAGGCCGAAGCAGGAGCCCGGCACCACGGCGACGTCCGCCTCCAAGAGATAGTCCGTGAAGTCGCGGTCGGTGGCGATCACACGCCCGTCCGGCGTGCGCGAGCCGAGAAGGCCGGCGCACGAGGCGAAGGTGTAGAACGCGCCCTGCGGCACCGGGCAGTCGATGCCGGGCACCGCGTTGAGCCCGGCGACCACGAGGTCGCGCCGACGCCGGAACGCATCGCGCCGCTCGGCGACCACCCCTTGCGGGCCGTCGAGCGCTTCGACCGCCGCCGCCTGGCTGACGGAGGAGGGGCAGGACGTCGCCTGGCTCTGGACCACCGCCATGGCCTTGATGAGGTCGGCCGGACCGCCGCCGTAGCCGATCCGCCAACCGGTCATCGCGTAGGCCTTGGATACCCCGTTGACGGTCAGCGTGCGGTCCGCAAGATCGGGCGCGACGCCCGCGAACGTCGCGAAGGCGAGCCCGTCGTAGAGGATGTGTTCGTACATGTCGTCCGACATGACCCAGACCTGCGCGTGCCGCCGCACGACGTCGGCGAGCGCCTTCAGCTGGTCGGCGTCGTAGGCCGCGCCGGAAGGGTTCGACGGCGAGTTCAGGAGAAGCCAGCGCGTGCGCGGCGTGACCGCCGCCTCGAGCTGCTCCGGCCGAAGCCGGAAGCCGTTCTCGGGGCCGCAGGGAACCAGCACCGGCTTGCCGCCGGCGATGGCCACGATGTCGCTGTAGCTCGTCCAGTACGGGGTCGGGATGACGACCTCGTCGCCGGCCGACAGCGTCGCCATGAAGGCGTTGTACAGGATCTGCTTGGCGCCCGCGCCGCAGGTCACCTCGTCCTGCGCGAAGCGCAGACCGTTCTCGCGCTCGAATTTGCGGCGCACCGCTTCTTTCAGCTCGGGCGTGCCGTCGAGCGCGGTGTACTTGGTGGCCCCCGCGCGGATCGCGCGGATGGCGGCTTCCTTGACGTTGTCGGGCGTGTCGAAGTCGGGCTCGCCGGCGCCCAGGATGATCATGGGTCGGCCGGCGCGCTTGAGCGCGCCTGCCTTGGCCGTGATCTTCAGGATCTCCGAGACGCCGATCGAGCCGATGCGGGCCGCCGGCTGGAACGCGCGCGTCTCAGGCTGGAGAAGCGCGCTCATGCCTCGGCCGAGCCCCCGTCCACGTCGAACTTCACGCCTTGAGCCAGCGGCAGGGAATGGCCGTAGTTGATGGCGTTGGTCTGGCGGCGCATGTAGGCCTTCCAGGCGTCCGAACCGCTCTCGCGGCCGCCGCCGGTCTCCTTCTCGCCGCCGAATGCGCCGCCGATCTCGGCACCGGACGTGCCCATGTTGACGTTGGCGATGCCGCAGTCCGAACCCCCGGCGGACAGGTAGCGCTCCACCTCGCGCATGTCGGTGCCGAAGATCGACGACGACAGGCCCTGGGGCACGCCGTTCTGCAGCGCGATCGCCTCGTCGAGGTCGCGATACTTGAGGACGTAGAGGATCGGGGCGAAGGTCTCTTCCACCACGGGTCCGGTCTGCGACGGCATCTCGACCAGCGCCGGGCGCACGTAGAACGAAGCGTCGCCGTTGACGTCGACGCGCTCGCCGCCCGTGACCGTGCCGCCCGCGGCCTTGGCCGCCGCCAGCGCCTTGCCCATGCCTTCGAAGGCCGCGCCGTCGATCAGCGGGCCGACCAACGCATCGGAAGTCAGCGGGTTGCCGACGGAGATGTTGGCGTAGACCCGCTTCAGACGCGAAACGAGCGTGTCGTAGACGGTTTCGTGAACGATCAGGCGGCGCATGGTGGTGCAGCGCTGGCCCGCGGTGCCCATCGCACCGAAGGCGACGGCACGCAGGGCGAGATCGAGGTCGGCCGAGGGCGTGACGATGGAGGCGTTGTTGCCGCCGAGCTCGAGGATGGCGCGGGCGAAGCGGCGGGCGAGGCGCTCACCCACCGCGCGGCCCATGCGGGTCGAGCCCGTGGCCGAGACGACGGGCACGCGGGGATCGTCCACCAGCGCCTCGCCGACCTCGCGCTCGCCGACCAGAAGCGTGGACAGGCCGGCCGGCACGTCACCGAAGCGGGCCGCCGCCTTCTCGAAGATCGCCTGCACCGCGATCGCGGTGAGCGGGGCCTTCTCGGACGGCTTCCAGACCACGGCGTCGCCGCAGACGAAGGCGAGCGCCGCGTTCCAGGACCACACGGCCACAGGGAAGTTGAAGGCCGAGATGACGCCGACGACGCCGATCGGGTGCCACTGCTCGGTGAGCTTGTGGTCGGCGCGCTCGGACGGGATCACGAGACCGTAGAGCTGGCGCGACAGGCCGACCGCGAAGTCGCAGATGTCGATCATCTCCTGGACTTCGCCGAGGCCTTCGGACGGCGCCTTGCCGACTTCGAGGCTCACGAGGCGGCCGAGCGCTTCCTTGTGGGTGCGCAGCTCCTCGCCGAGGAGCCGGACCAGCTCGCCGCGACGGGGCGCCGGGACGGTGCGCCAGGCGAGATAGGCGGCATGGGCCTGGCCGATCGCATCGCCGACGGCGCCGGTTTCCACCATGGGAACAGAGGCGAGGACGGAGCCGTCCACCGGCGAGACGACGCGGCGCGAGCCGCCCGTGAAGGCGGCCTGCGGGACGCCGAGCTCGGACAGGATGGTCTGCACTTCGGCGTTCAGGGAGGAGGGCGTATCCAGCATGGTCTTGGTGATCCTGTTGTCTAAGAGGGGTTAGAGGCGTGCGCCGGTGAAGTGGGCGACCTGCGCGCCGACTTCGTAGTAGGCCTCGCGCAGGCCGCGTCGGGGGGCGTCGGCCGGGTCGGTGACGGGGAGCGGCAGGTCGGCCTCCTCGATCCTGCCGAGGAGGAGATCCGCGAGGCAGCGGCCAAAGACGGTGCCGGGGGCAATACCGCGCCCGTTGTAGCCGCTGAAGCAGACGACGTCGCGGCCGAGGCGGTGGAACGAGGGCAGGTTGTTTTCGGTCATGCCGATCATGCCGTACCACTCGTGCTCGAAGGCCACGGCGCCGAGCTGGGGGAAGAGTTTGGCGAGCGCCCGGCGTCCCCAGTCGCGGTGGACGGGACCACCCGTGCCGCGCAGCGCGCCCACGGACCCGAAGACGAGGCGGCCCGCACGGTCGAACCGGAAGGAGCTAAGCACCTCGCGCGTGTCCCACACGCCCTGGCGTTCCGGCAGGATGGAGCGTCGCACGTTGTCGCCGAGCGGGGCGGTCGCCATGTTGAAATAGGGCAGGTGGACCTGCTCGCGACGGATCTGCGGCCAGACCCCGACGGTGTAGGCGTCGGTCGCGACGACCACGGACTTCGCCCGGACGGTGCCGCCCGCCGTATCCAGGCGCCAGTGGGAACCCTCGTCCGTCGCGCCGGTGACGGCGCTGCCCGTGAAGAGCCTGGCGCCCGCCGCCATGGCCGCCCGTGCCAGTCCCCGCACGTAGGCGAGGGGCTGGATCGTGCCGGCGCGCTCGTCGAGAAGCGACCCGGCATAGGCGGTGGAGCCGACCTTGCGCGTCGTCTCCGCCGCGTCGAGGAGGCGGACCGGGGCGCCGCGCGCTTGCCACTGGCGGGCCCGCTCGGTGATCTCGGCCAGACCCTTCTGGCCGACCGCGCAGTGCAGCGTTCCCTGCCGCTCGACCTCGCAGTCAATGCCGTGGCGCTCGACGAGGTCGAACACCGTCTTCGGGGCGCCGCCGAGGAGTTCGAGAAGGCGCGAGCCGTAGATTTCGCCGAGTTCACCCGGCAGGTCGTCCGGCATCACCCACATGCCGGCGTTGACGAGGCCGACATTGCGCCCCGATCCACCGAAACCGATCTCGGCGGCTTCCAGAAGCGCGACGCTGGCGCCGCCCTCGGCGAGATGCAGCGCGGCGGAGCACCCGGTGAAGCCGCCGCCGACGATGGCGACATCGACGGTGAGATCGCCTTCCAGCGCGCTCGTCGCCGGCGCCGGCGGGGCGCTCCGCTCCCAGAGCCCATGGCTGCGCGGATCGTTCCTCATGCGGCTTGATCCTTGAGGCGAGCGAAGATGGCTTCGATCGGATGGGATGGGCGAAAACCTGCGAAACGCTTGGTCTGGCACCGGCAGGAGAACCCGGTGGCGAAAATTTCGGCGGGATCGTGGCCGGCGACGCCGGGGGCCCAGCTGAGGTCGAAGATGCTTCGGGACAGTTCGGCATGCTCGGCTTCGTGGCCGAACATGCCCGCCATGCCGCAGCAGCCGAGTGCGGGAACCGCGGCCTCGAAGCCGAAATGGCCCAGCACCTGCCGCCACCGATCAGCGGTCTCGGGCCGGGAGGTGCGCTCCGTGCAATGGAGATGGACGCGGCAGGAACCGGACGAGGCGGGCGGCGCGGCGCGCACTTCGCCGGACGCGATCGCTTCCGACAGGAAGGCCTCGATCGACAGCACCTTCGGGGCCGAAGCGATCGGATGGGCCTCTTGGTATTCCTGCTCGAACAACAGGCCCGTCGCGGCATCGAGGCTTACGAGGGTCGCGCCGTCGCGGACGAGACGCGCGCGCAGGGCCTGCGCACGGCGCGCCTTGCGCGAGAAGCCTTCGTGCAGGCCGAGGACGTGTTCGGCCTTGCCGTTCGCCCAAGACGGGGACAGGACCGCCGCGAAGCCGAGCAGGCGCAGGGCACCGACGGCGGCTTCGGGCACCGAGCCGTCGAAGGCGCCGGTGAAGCTGTCGGCAAGTACGATCACCTTGCGGCCCGCCGCCGGCCTCGGCACTGCGCGCAGCCGCCCGCGCCGGGCCGGCACGATCGCTGGCAGGTCGACGAGGCCGAACCGGGCCCGGGCCAGCTGCCGAAAGCGTGGTGCCGAAAGCACCGCGTTGGCGATCGCCGGGAATCTGCGTGCGAGCGGCAGGGCGGCTTCCATGCCTGCCATGAGCGTGTGGCGCGCGGGGCGGGGGCGGGTGCGGTAGTAGTCCGCCAGGAAGCGCGACTTCATCGTGGGAATGTCGACCTTCACCGGGCATGCGTTGGAGCAGCCCTTGCAGGACAGGCAGGTGTCGAGCGTCGCCTTGACCTCCTCGGTCATCGCCTCGAGCGCTGTGCCCACATCGGCGCCGCGATCGCGCTCCGAGGCGAGGCGCGCCCATTCTCGGAGGGCCACCGCGCGGCCCTTGGGCGACTGCACCCGGTCCCGCGTCGCCTTGTAGGACGGGCACATCGGCTCCGACAGGTCCCACGAATGGCAGGCTGCGTTGCCGTTGCAGGCGATGGCGCGGTCGAAAGCCTCCGCGCGACCCGCGTCGATGGCGCGGTCGGCCTCGCCGCGCATCGGGACGGCGTCGATCCGGTCGATCCGTCCCCGGCCGTTCGGACGGGCGAGCTTGCCGGGGTTGAAGATACCGAGCGGATCGAACGCGCCCTTGATCGCTTCCAGCGCCGGGTAGAGTTCGGAGCCGAAGAAGAGCGGCGAATACTCGCCGCGGAAGCCCCGACCATGCTCGCCCCAGAGGAGGCCGCCGTAGCGCTTGGCGAGCGCGGCGACCTCGTCGGACACGGGCCGGATGAGCGCGGCGTCGGTCGGCACGGCCATGTCGAGCGCCGGGCGCACATGGAGGCAGCCAACGTCGGCATGCCCGAACATGCCGTAGCGCAGCCCGTGCCGGTCGAGGATCGCGCGGAACTCGGCCACGAAATCGGCAAGCCGTTCCGGCGGCACCGCGGTGTCCTCGACGAAGGCCGTGCCCTGCTGGCGGCCGCCGAGGCGCCCGAGGAGGCCCACGGACTTCTCGCGCAGGAGCCAGAGCTGACGGATCGTGTCGGCGTCGCGGATCGGCCTCCAGTCCATCGCCCTGTGCGGCGAGGCCGCCAGCAGCGCCTCGGCCTTCGCGATGGCGCGGTCGATCGCATCCGGGTCGTCGCCGACGAACTCGATGAAGTTCAGGCCCTTCACGGGCTCCGTCCCCGGTCCGCCGAGCACCGTCTCGATACCGGTCCAGAGGATGTCCTGGGTGGCGAGCGCCAGCACCTTGTCGTCCAGCACCTCGATCGCCGACGGCTCGGCGGCCAGAAGCGTCTGCACGTCGCGCAGTGCCGTGTCGAAGGAGGCGTAGCGCGCGACGACGAGCGCGCGATGCTTCGGCCGGGCGGCAAGCCGCAAGGTGATCGCCTTGGTGATCGCGAGCGTGCCTTCCGAACCGGCGAGAAGTCGGGCGAGGTCGAAAGGGCCGCCGGGCCGGAGGACGTCCCGCACGTTGTAGCCGGTGAGGCTGCGGTTGAGGTCGGGAAAGACCCGGGCGATCGTCTCGGCATGGTCGCGCGCCACACCGAGGACGGTGCGGTGAATGTCGGCGGCGAGGCCCGACCCTGCCGCGATGCCATCGGCCTCTTCCGCCGGCATGGCGGTTACGGACCAGTCCGTGCCATCGGACAGGACGACGTCCATCGCCTCGATCCAGGCCGAGGTCTTGCCGTAGATGCGCGAGCCCTTGCCGGACGCATCGGTCGCCACCATCCCGCCGATCGTGGCGCGCGAGGCCGTCGAGACGGTGGGCGGGAAGAACAGGCCGTGCGGCGCCAGCGCCGCGTTCAATTGGTCGAGCACGACGCCGGGCTCGACCGTCACCGTGCGCGCCTGCGTGTCCAGACGGAGGATGCGGTTCATGTGACGGGAGACATCGATCACGACGCCGGACGTCAGCGACTGGCCGTTGGTGCCCGTTCCCCCGCCGCGAACGGTGAGCGGCACGGGCGATCGCGGATCGGAGATCGCGGCGCGAACGATGCGGTTCAGGTCGTCGCCGGACTTGGGATAGAGGACGAGCGCCGGCTGGAGCTGGTAGATGCTGTTGTCGGTGCCGGCCACCAGCCGCTGCGCGAGATCGCCTGATGTCTCGCCCTCGAAGCCTTCGAGGCCGAGCGACCGAACGAAACCGTCGGACTGCCGCTCGTCCGCTGAAGCGCTCGCGTCTCGCGTCACGTCGTCAGGCCGCCGAGACCTGGGAGGAGGAGCGCAGGGCCTCGCGGACCGCGTCGACGGAACGCGCCTGCGCCGTCTCGTAGACCTCGAACTCGTCCTGCACCGGCGCGCCGAGCGCTTCCACGAAGGCATCCTTGCTGGCGTTCGAGCCGTAGCTGCGCTGTTCCTGTCCGCCGAGATTGGACTGGAAGATGCCGGCCGCGCTGACGGGGAGGAAGTCCTCGTAGACGATGGGATAGGCGGCGACGTGGCCGGACGCGACGAGGGCCTCCATCGGGCTGGTGTCGAGGCCGGCGGCAGACGCCTGGCGGCCCTTGTCCGTCAGGACGTAGCGGTAGAAGCCGAGGCCCTCGCGGCGGAGGGTCTCGTGGTCGTCCGGGAAGGCCTCGAAAGCCTTTGCGAGCCGCACGCCGTAGTTCTGGCCGGCGCTGCCGGCCCCGCCCTCGTCGCGCACGCTGGCGAGAAGCTGGTCGTAGAGGGCGCGGCCCTTGCGGGTCAGCGCGAGGCCGCGCTGCTCGATCTCGCCGAAGCGCGCCGTGTGCGTTCCCGCCTCGGCGCTCGCCTCGCCCTTGAACACGATCGCCTCTTCCAGCGCCTTGAAGCTCGTCTGGCGAAGGAGGATCGGGCAGCGGCGGGTCGGCGGGCCCTCGATCACGTCCTTGGCCGCGATGCCCCGCTCGGGCATTTCGGCTTGAACGGCGTCGATGTCCAGCGTGCGCGGCGTCAGGTGGTTGATGTGCGGGCCCTTGAAGGACACGACGTCGGCGATGAGCCGGTGGGCGGCGTTGAGGCAACGGTAGGTGCCGGCGTCCACGGTCGCCTCGCCGTGCCAGCGGAAGGTCTCGACCGCCTCGCGCACGAATTCATTGGCCTGCGCGTCGTCGAGGCCGCCCGTGCGCTCGAACGTCTCGATGAGGGCCAGCGCGCGATCCGTGAAGATGCCGCGGCGAGACAGGATGGCGGCGGCCTCACCGCGCAGCGTCTCGTCCTCGATCAGTTCGAGGCGCAGGAGCGAGGTGAAGACGCGGAACGGGTTGCGGGCGAGGTTCTCGTCGCGAACCGGCCGGAACGCGGTGGAATGCACCGGCACGCCGGCGACGGACAGGTCGTAGTAGCCCACCGGCTCCATGCCCATCACCGCAAAGAGGCGGCGCATGGTGGACAGTTCCTCGGCGGTGCCGAGACGGATGGCGCCGTGCCGCTCGAGATCGATGCGCTCGAGATCGTCGGTCCGCTCCAGATCCGTCTTCAGGGCGGGGTCGCGGTCGAGGGTCGCCGCGTTGATGTCGGCGACGAGCTCCATCAGCGTCCCGTACTGCGGCACCTCGGAGCGGTACATGTCCGACATAGTGCGCGAGAAGCGGGTGCGGATCTCGTCGGCATGGATGAATGCGCTGTTGTCCATGGTCTCGCACCTCTTCGGATCGGGCACGCCTTCGCTATCGGCGAACCGCCTCGTACATCGTCGGTCATTTGGACCCAAGCGCCCCGTCGGTTCAAACGATGATGCCGCATGACGTCATGAGCGTGGTGAATGACATGAGCGCCGCCGTACGCACCCGTGAGCCGGACAACCTCTTCGTTCAGGTGGAACGCGGCTCGCCTTTCGCGTGTGCGACCGCTACAAGGTGACCAAACGTCAGGAGGTCCCGCGTGGTTCGTCGCCTTCTTCTTTCGGCTCTCATGTCCACTTCGCTCGCGTGGCCGGCTGCGGCCGTCACGCCCCTCACGCCGCCGAAGCCGGAGCCTGCCGCCGCCGGGACGAGCGAAGGGGCGAAGGCGCTGCGCCAGATCCTCGCGGACTACCTGACGCCCGTACCGTTCGAGCGGAACATCCTCAGGATCGAGCCCGATCCTGCCGGTCAGCGCGTGATCCTCGACCCCGCCGCCGCGCTGTCGGAGCTTGCCGGCGCGCCGATCCGGTTCGCCCCCATATCGGTTATCCTGTCGAAGCGCGACGACGGCAACTGGAACGTGTTCACGCAGGACGCGATCGACGTCACCGCCGAGCCGGACGCCGGGGGCCAGAAGCAGACGTTCGAATACAAGCAGGATTCGCAGTTCTTCAAGGGCGTGTTCTCGCCCGCGCTCGCCGCTTTCACGCAAGGGGAAGGCACCGCGTTCGGAACCGTCAACACCCAGTCTGATCCGGTCTCGCTGTCGCGCGCGGAGATCCGAACGACCAGCGTGTCGACGAGTGCCAAGCCGGGCGCCACCAGCGGGGGCGCCGATATCGAGATACGACAGACCTACACGGACTACCGGCAGACCACCTCGGTGACCATGCCACCCGCGGGCGAAGGGGCGGATGCGGCCGCCGGAATGTCCTTCGGCTTCGAGCTGGGTGCGGCGGAGGTCGATAGCACGGCCAAGGTGAGCGATGGCCGGACCCGCGCCATCACCGACCTCTACGCGTTGGCGATCCGGCATGCCGGGGACCTCGAGCGCGATGCCAAGGGCACGCTGGCCGGACCGTTCGGCGCGCAGCTGAAGGGCGCGCTTCGCGCGGCCTTGCCCCTGTGGAATGCGCTCGAGGGCCAGGCGCGCGCGCGCGACCTCAAACTGACCTCTCCTTATGGCGAACTCGCCTTGGGCGAGGTCGAGCAGGCAATGCGCGCGACCGGCATCGACACGGCGGCCGGGTTCGACATCGATACGAGCATCCGGGGCATCGAGGCCGCGAGCCCCCTCATTCCGTCCTGGGCGGCGTCGCTGCTCCCGCGCGAGATGGAGATCGGCTTCGCCATGTCCGGCGTCGATCTCGCGACGCCCGCCGCCATGGCGTTGTCGGAGGTGGACTTCGCGGCCGAAGAGCCTCTGTCGCCGGAGGCCCGCGAGCGGCTCGCCGCGACGTTCGCCTCCAGCGACATCCGGACCCGGCTGAAGCCGAGCCGCATCGTCGCCGAGGACTTCGACGTCGCGTTCTCAGGAGAATTCACGTTCGACGACGCGCAGCCGGCCGCCGAGATCGCCGTGGAGGCGGGCGGTCTCGAGAAGGCGATCGCGACGCTTCAGCAGGCGGCGGCCACGCAGCCGGAACTGAACCAGGCCGTCGGCATGCTTCAGATCGTCAAGGGGTTCGGTCGACCCAAGGGCGAACGCATGGAGTGGATCGTGGCGGCCGCCGCCGACGGTTCGGTGACGATCAACGGCACCATGGTCAAGGGGCCAACACCGGCCGAAGAAACCGTGCCGGACGATCTCGTTCCGGACGTGCCGGATTCCGATGGGACGGCGCCGAGCGAAGGAACCGGGACGGACCTCTAGGTGTCGTCTGCATTCAGGGATTCCGTTTGAGCTACGGTTCTGATTCAAGGCTGGCGAAAGGAGCCGGCCTTGAGTAGACGAACACTGACGAACGAGCAATGGCACCGGATCGAGGGTTATCTTCCGGGTCGGATTGGGACGCCGGGGCGGAGCGGTGTGGACAACCGGCTGTTTGTGGACGCGATCCTGTGGATGGCCGGGAATGCGGCACGCTGGCGCGACCTGCCGGAGGTGTTCGGCAAGTGGACGGCGGTTCATGCCAGGTTCCGCCGCTGGTCGCATGCGGGCGTCTGGGAGAGGCTGTTCCATAGCTTGGCCGACACGCCGGACTTCGAATACGTCCTGATCGACAGCACGATCTCGAAGGTCCATGCCGATGCGAGCGGGGCAAAAGGGGGGCTCAGGCTGCCTGTATCGGTCGCTCCCGAGGCGGCCTGACGACCAAGCTGCACGCCGCCGTCGACGCCCTCGGCTTGCCCATCCGCATCCATCCGACACCGGGCCAGCATGGCGACCGCCCGCAGGCCGAAGCCCTCCTGGCCGGCTTGCAGGGCGTTCGTCACGTCATCGCCGATGCCGCCTATGATGCCGATCCGTTGCGCGTCTTCATCGCCGACAGCCTCGGCGCCGTCGCGCAGATCAAGGCCAATCCCAGCCGCTCCATCGCGCCCACCATCGATTGGCGGCTCTACAAGGAGCGGCACCAGATCGAGTGCTTCTTCAACAAGCTCAAGCGCTTCCGTCGCATCGCCCTACGCTGCGATAAGACGATCAGCGCCTTCATGGGCTTCGTCCATCTCGCATGCGCCATGATCTGGATGCGGTAAATGCAGACAAGACCTAGGGCCCGTCGGGTACCGCATCGGGTCGTCGGATCAGGCCGCCGTGACGAGACAAAGGGTGTTGGTCGACCGACCGTTCGATACCGCCTGTCTATTTCGCACCCGTTCCCGACATGCGCGCATCAAGCGGAGCGAGGCTCCATCGAAACGGACTCCGCGCCGGACCGTCCTTGGGTGCGGGCATCGGCTCGCTTGAGTTCGTCGAGTTTGGTGCGCAGGAACTCGGGCAGATCGTGGTCGACGCGAAACATGTCGGCATTGGCCATAGTTCGGCGGACCGCCCCCTGTAGATGTGCGCTGGTCAAGGCTCTCGTTATGATGGTCATTGTTCGGTCTCGCATGCCCGGTCGAACATTCGTCCGTGCTGCGTCAAGTTCGTGGCGCTCGGAAAGTTGCGTGCGGACCGCATGATTTTCAATTTCCGATAGTGAAGCCAAACCGACGCGTCTCTCGACGACGGCTGCGCGACGTTGCTCACGGACCTCGCGGGGCCCCGAAACTTGCCTGTGCGGACGGGCGCGAGGGGACATCCGTTGCACCGGCGCGGAGCATTCGGCATCGATCGCCCGGATACCTAGTCACGCCGGGTATCTTCCCGCTCGAATCGATCTATGAGACGGGAGGCGACAGGCGTTCCATCGAGAACGCGAAGCGGCGGGGGTGTCGCGCGGGGCAGGAAACCGGGGAGCCATTCGAGGGCATGGATCTGGAATGGGAACGGCTCGAAGCGCGTCTCGCTCATCGACGCGACGAAGGGCGGGCGCTGCGGGTCTGGTGGCGCGATGACGACGCGACCGCCTGGACGCCGGCGCTCGCCCGCCTGCTGGCGCTCGCCGAAAGCTGCGCGATGCCGATTGCCCTGGCGACCATTCCGGACACCATCGATCCCGAGCTTCCCCGGCTGCTCGCCGACGCGCATCCGCTGGTCACGGTGCTGCAGCACGGGCATCGCCACCGCAACGAGGCGCGGGATGGGGAGCGCGCGGTCGAGTGTGGTGGCTTTCGGCCGACCGAGGCGATCCTGGCCGATCTCCATCGTGGACGTCACCGGCTGGCCGAGGCGTTCGGGGAGCGGTTCCTCCCCGTGATGGTCCCTCCGTGGAATCGGATCGAGGGGCGGATCGCGGCGGCACTCCCGGGCGCGGGCTACGTCGGCCTCAGCGGGTTCGGCAGTGCCGGCGAACGCCGGGAAAACGGATTCACGGTCGCCAATGCCCACCTCGACGTGTTGCGGTGGAAAGGCGGCGCGCGCTTCGCCGGAGAGGGGAAACTTCTTGCCGCGATGGGCGAGTGGCTGGACGATCCGGCGGCTGGCGGGGATGCTTCCTTCGGTCTCCTGACTCATCACCTCGATCACGACGACGCGACATGGCAATTTCTGGAACGTCTCCTTCCGATGCTCGAGCGCCACGCGCAGCCGGTGTCGGCGGCCTCGGTCTTCGCATCGGGGTCGCGAGATGAGTGAGCCGTTCGTGCGTCCGGCCGGCCCCGCAGACGTCGAGCCGGTGGCCGCGTTTCTGCACCGGTTTATGAACGCGCGCGTCGAACCCCGACGCTGGCGTCGCATTCTGGACGCTCCCTGGCGCCCCGCCGGCCTCGAGCGAGGATGGCTCGTGGAGGATCAGGGGCGCATCGTCGGCTTCATGGCCACGATCTACAGCGACCGGTCGACGCGGCTCGGGCTTCGACGGTTCTGCGACCTCGGCGCCTGGTACCTCGAGCGCTCCTACCGGGGAACGGGCGTCGGAGACGCGCTGCTTCGCGCCGGGATGGAGCGCGGCGACACGACCTACGTGACACTGACGGCACGTCGCGCCACGGGGCGGCGCATCCGCGCGCTCGGGTTTCGCGTGCTGGACGACCGGCGCGAGCTGTTCGCGCCGCGCAGCATCCGCTCGCCCGGCTCCCTTCGCCTCGGGGAAGACCCTGCAGGTCTTGGCGCGGATGCGCGTCGGCGCATCGCCGACCACGCAGGGCTCGGCGTCACCACGGCGATCGTGGAAGGCGCCGGAGCGCCGGTCCTGATCTTCCTGCATCGCAAGCGCAAGGGCGACGACGTCCTGCATCACGACCTTCTGCATGTGAGCGATCCCGATTTCCTCGCCACCCGCGCGCAGGACCTCGCCGATCTCTTGGTCGACGAAGGCGTTCTCGCGATCGACAGCCGCTTTCTGCCGTCCGAGGGTGGGGGCGGAAGCCGCGAGGCGATCCCGCTTGCGCGCTGGTTCCGACTGGCGGAGGGGATCGAGGCACGCGACGTCGACCTCCTCTACAACGAGACGCTGCTTCTCGACTTAAAGCTTCCCTGAACGGTCGCCCGTCTGCCATGATGGGCCTGCTGCAGGCGCTCGTCCCCCGTGCTGCCTTCGCTTGTTCGGGATTCGCATGTCCTCGCTCCTGAGTGTCGAGAACCTTTCGATCGAGTTCAGGACGCTGGAGGGGCGGATCCGTGCCGTCGACGATCTCTCGTTCGCGGTCCGGCCGGGTCGTACGCTCGCGCTGATCGGCGAATCGGGGTCGGGCAAGTCCGTCACCGCGCATGCGATCCTTGGCCTACTGCCCAAGATCGCGTTCCGACTGTCCGGCCGCATCGTCTTTGCGGATCCCAAGACGTCCGAAGCCGTGGATCTCGCCAGCCTCCCGCGCGGCGGGTCGAAATTCCAGGCCATTCGCGGCGACCGGATCTCGATGGTGTTCCAGGAGCCGGCGGCCGCGCTATCGCCGCTCCATACGATCGGCGAACAGCTCCGGGACGTGCTCCGCCGCCATCGTCCCGAACTCGACAAGGCCGGCGCGCGAGCGGCGACGCTGGACGTCTTGCGCGAGGTCGGCTTTCCCGACCCGGAGCGCGCGGCCGGAGCCTACAGTTTCCAGCTCTCGGGGGGGCTCTGCCAGCGCGCGATGATCGCGCTCGCCGTCGTCTGCCGCCCGGCCCTGATCATCGCCGACGAGCCGACGACCGCCCTCGACGTGACGGTTCAGGCCGAGATCCTGCGTCTCCTGCGCAGGATCCGCGACGAACATGGAACGGCGCTACTTCTCATCTCCCACGATCTCGGCGTCGTCGCGTCGATGGCCGACGAGATGGTCGTGATGCACCACGGCGCGGCGATGGAGCGCGGGCCGGTGCGCGATCTCTTCGCCGAGCCGCGCCACCCCTACCTCAAGGCATTGATACGCTCGGTGCCCCGTCTCGGACGCTCGCCCGACGAGCGCCTGAAGCCTCTGCGCGAGATCAAGATCGTGGATGCGCTGGCGAAGTTCGCCCGCCGCGGCGGGGAGGGGAAAGCGGAGGTGCTTCTCGAAGCCCAAGGCCTTTCGCGCACCTTCCGTTCCCGCAGCTTCGGCGGTGGCGCCGCCAACCCGGCGCTGCGCGACGTCAGCCTGACGATCCGTCGCCACGAGTGCCTCGGCCTCGTCGGAGAAAGCGGCTCCGGCAAGACCACGCTGTCGCGCATCCTGGCCCGCGCCGAGACCCCGGATGCCGGGGAGGTGGCAATGCGGGCGGCGGACGGGCGGATGGAGAACATCTTCGGCCTGGGGGGCAGGGCGCTGAAGGACTGGCGACGGCGCGTCCAGTACGTGTTCCAGAACCCCTATCTCGCGCTCGATCCCCGCATGAGCATCGAGGCGATCCTGACCGAGCCGCTGGAGGTCCACGGGATCGGAACGCGGCGCTCCCGGCGCGAGCGGGCGCGGGAGCTCCTGGCTCTTGTCGGACTACCGGACACGCATCTCCAGCGCTTTCCCCATGGCCTGTCCGGCGGGCAGCGGCAACGCGTCGGCATCGCCCGGGCGCTTGCGCTGGAGCCGGAGCTCATCCTCTTCGACGAACCGGTCTCCGCCCTCGACGTGTCGGTACAGGCGCAGGTTCTGAACCTCCTGCGCGATCTGCAGCGCGAACTCGGCCTGACCTATCTCTTCGTGTCCCACAACCTGGCCGTCGTGAACTATCTCGCCGATCGCATCGCCGTGATGTCGGGCGGGCGGATCGTCGAGATCGCTCCGCGCGAGACGTTGTTCGCCCGTCCGCTCCACCCCTATACGCGCCGCCTCATCGCCTCGATCCCCGAGCCGGACCCCGATCGTCCCATCGATTTCTCGGCCTTCGAGTCCGGAGCGTCGTATCGGCGGGCCGACTGGGGCTGGCCGTTCGTGGCAAGAGAGGGTGAAGGCGAACCAGGGCTGGTCGCGGTCGGCGAGGAACACTTCGTCCAGGCATTCGAGGCCGGGTCACGCGAGCTCGCACATTGAGCGGTCGGCGGCTTGCGGGCGGGCGGGCTGCGTGCGAGCCTCGCTGCGCGTGCGCCCCTCCGGGGTCCGATCCCATGCAGGACACGACGTGGCGATGGTTCCGGAGCTGATCCGATCGGTGATCTCGGCCCTGGTGGTCCTGGGTTGGGCGTCCGTATGCGATGCGGCGCCGGCCGATGGCGAGCCGCCGATCTTCGCCGAGGACGTGGCCGCCGGCAGGCTGCCCGCGATGCAGGATCGTCTTCCGCAGGAGCCGCTTCGCACCGATCTCGCCGCGATGGGACGGCAGCCCGGGCGCTATGGCGGCACGCTGCGCACCATCGAGCCGCAGGCGCGCGATACGCGCCGCATGGTGGTCTTCGGATATGCACGCCTGGTCGGCTACACGCCGGACGGACGCATCCTACCCGACGTCGCCGAAAGCGTCGACGTCCGGGACGGCCGCATCTTCACCATCCATCTGCGTCACGGGCACCGATGGTCGGACGGCGAGCCGTTCACCTCCGAGGATTTCCGCTACTACTGGGATGACGTCGCCAACGATCCCCAGCTCGGCAAGAACGGGTTGCCCCGCCAGCTGCTGGTGGATGGGGCAGGGCCGACGGTCGCCTTCCCCGACGCATGGACGGTCCGCTACGAATGGGCCGCGCCCAATCCGGACTTCATGCCCTCGCTGGCGGCCTCCCTGCCGCTCGAGATCTTCCGTCCCGCACACTACCTCAAGCAGTTCCACGAGCGTTACGCCGACGCCGATGAGCTCAAGCGGCGCGTCGAGGCGGAGGGCCTGCGCAACTGGCAGGCGCTCCATTTCAAGCACGACCAGTCCTACAAGAACACCGATCCGGACCTTCCGTCCCTCCAGCCGTGGGTGCTGGCGACACGCCCGCCCGCCGATCGCTTCCTGTTCCGCCGCAACCCGTACTTCCATCGGGTCGACGATCAGGGGCGCCAGCTGCCCTACATCGACGAGGTCGCGATGGAGATCGCGAGCGCCGGACTGATCCCGGCCATGACATCCTCGGGCCAGACCGATCTGCAGAGCACGGCGCTGACGCTGACGAACTACGCCTTCCTGAAAGGGGCCGAGGCCCGTTCGGACTACCGGGTCCTGCGCTGGCCGATCAACCGCGGTTCGCGGATGGTGCTTTATCCCGACCTCAACACCAGCGATGCCGATTGGCGCGCGCTGCTGCAGGAACGCGACTTCCGCAGGGCGCTCTCGCTCGCCATCAACCGCGAGGACATCGCGCAGGCGATCTACTATGGGCTGGCGCGCCCGGCGGGCGATACCGTGCTGCCGGTCTCGCCGCTCTACACCGACGATCTCGCCACCCGCTGGGCCCGATTCGCGCCGGACGAGGCGAACCGGCTTCTCGATGGGCTGGGTCTCGACCGGCGTGACGTTTCGGGCACCCGTCTCATGGCGAACGGGCGGGCGCTCGACCTCGTGGTGGAGTTCGCGGGCGAGGACGGCGAGCAGACCGACGTCCTGCAACTCGTCGCCGAGGACTGGCTCCGCATCGGCGTTCGCATGCTCTTCAAGGCGGTGGAGCGCGATACGCTCGCCTCGCGCCTTGCCGCCGGATCCCCCATCGTCACCGTGGGCGCCGGGCTGGAGAATGGAGCGGCGAGGCCGGAGGACAGCCCCGCCGCGCTGGCGCCGACCGAGGGGGCGCAGCCCTCGTGGCCGGCCTGGGGGCTCAACCACGAGAGCGCGGGCAAGCTCGGCAGCCCGCCGACGCTCGCCTTCGCCCGCGAACAGCTCCAACGCAACGAGCGGTGGCGCCGAACACTCGATCCCGCCGAGAAGCGCCGGATCTGGGAGGAGATGCTGCGGGTGGACGCCGACGAGGTGCCGCGCATCGGCATCGTGGCCGATGTCGACCAGATCATCGTCGCCACCAAGCGCCTGCAGAACCTGCCGCGAACGGGCCGCTGGAACTTCGAGCCGGGGGCCTATCTCGGCTCCTACCGGCCCGATACGTTCTTTCTCGACGACGCGGCCGCGCTGCAGGCGGGAGAGCGATAGCGACGATGCTGCGTTATCTGCTCTTCCGCCTCGCGACGATGGTGTCGACGCTTCTGGTGGCCAGCGTCCTGATCTTCACGATCATCCAGCTGCCGCCGGGCGACTACCTGACCAACTCCATCGCCGAACTGCGCGCCGAGGGCGAGGCGCAGGCGGAAGAGAAGGTCGCCTTCCTGCGCGAGCAGTACGGCCTCGATCAGCCTCTGCCGGTTCAGTATCTCCATTGGATCACCGGGTTCGCGCGGGGCGACTTCGGTTATTCCTTCGAATATGCGGCGCCCGTTTCGGAGGTCATCGGCGACCGGGTGTTCCTCACTTTGGTCCTGAACTTCGCGACCGTGCTCTTCGTGTATCTCGTGTCGTTTCCGCTCGGTCTGTTCATCGTGCGCCGCAAGCATGGGTTCGCCGACCGGTCGCTGACGCTCACCGGCTACATCGGACTGGCGACGCCGAACTTCCTTCTGGCGTTGATCATGCTCTACGTCGCCAATGCCTTCTTCGGCGTGTCGATCGGCGGGATGATGGATCCGGCCTACCTCGATCAGCCGTGGTCGGTCGCGAAGGTCGGGTCCGTCCTGGCGCATCTCCTCGTTCCGGTCGTGGTGATCGGCCTGTCGGGAACGGCCGCCATGATCCAGCGCCTGCGCGCCAACCTCCTCGACGAGTTGCGGAGACCCTATGTCGTGGCCGCCACCGCGCGCGGCCTGTCCGACGGCTTCGTGCTGCGCAAGTACGCGCTGCGGCCGGTGCTCAACCCGTTCGTGTCCGATCTCGGCGACCTCCTGCCGCAGATCGTGTCGGGCTCGGTCATCATCTCGGTGATTATGTCGCTGCCCACCACCGGGCCGATGCTCCTGTCCTCGCTCCGCAGCCAGGACATGTATCTGGCGGGGTCGTTCCTGATGTTCCTCGCGATCCTCACCGTCCTCGGCATGCTCGTGTCCGACCTAGTCCTGGCACTGATCGACCCGCGGCTGCGGCTTTCCGGACGCCGCGGCTCGTGAGCGACGCCGTGCCGCACTGGGTCAGCGATCGCCCCTTCGACCCAGAGCGCGAACGGGGCGAGCACAGCAGCGTTCGCACGGAATACGCCC
>NZ_BBWJ01000037.1 GCF_001463745.1 Aureimonas sp. AU22
GAATACGCCCGCGCCAGCAGCCGCCGGCTCTTCTGGTGGCGGCTGCGCGCCCACCGTCTCGCCGTGCTCTCGCTCGTGTTCCTCGTCACCGCCTACCTCGTCGCGGCCACGGCCGAATTCGTCGCGCCGACAGGCGTTGCCACGCGCGACACACGCCACATCTTCATGCCGCCGCAGCCGATCCATCTCTTCCACGAGGGTCGGTTCGTCGGGCCCTTCGTCTACGCGATGAACGGTTCGCTCGACATGGACACGCTGCAGCGCCGCTATGTGCAGGACCGCTCGGCGCCGATGCCGCTCCGGTTCTTCTGCCGAGGCGAGCCCTACCGCTTCTGGGGTCTCTGGGAGGGAGATCGCCACCTCTACTGCGCGCCGAAAGGCGGCACGGCCTTTCTTCTCGGGTCGGACCGCCTTGGGCGCGACATGGCCTCGCGGCTGGTGCATGGAGCAAGGATCTCGCTGACGATCGGGCTTCTCGGCGTCACGCTGACGCTCGCACTCGGCCTGCTGTTCGGAGGCATCGCGGGCTACCTCGGCGGCTGGGCCGACTTCTGGCTCGGGCGCGTGACGGAGATCCTGCGCTCGCTGCCCCATCTGCCGATCTGGCTCGCGTTGTCCGCGGCGCTCCCCGTGACCATGAGCCCGCTTCTGGTCTACTTCGCGATCACCGGCATCCTCGCGTTCCTGGAATGGCCGGGACTGGCGCGCGCCGTGCGGTCGAAGCTTCTGTCCCTGCGCGAGGAGGATTTCGTCGCCGCCGCCGAGATGATGGGGGCGGGTCCGACGCGCATCATCGCGCGCCATCTCCTGCCCAACTTCATGAGCCATATCGTGGTTTCGGCGGCGCTCGCGATCCCTTCGATGATCCTGGCCGAGACGGCCTTAAGCTTCCTCAATCTCGGTCTTCGCGCCCCGATCACGAGTTGGGGCGTGCTCCTGACGGAAGCCCAGAACATCGAGGCGGTGGTGCTGTATCCCTGGCTGCTTTTGCCCATGGCGCCCGTCATGGCGACGGTTCTCGCCTTCTCGTTCCTTGGCGACGGGCTGCGCGACGCGCTGGATCCCTTGTCGGACTGACGGGACGGCTTAAAGCCAAGACGTGGCGTCTTCGGAGAGAAGGCCGTAGAGGGCGGTGGTGTGGTGGGTTCCCCGCAGGGTGAAGTGCCCGACCTCGCGCCATTGCGGCGCATGGGCTCCCGCGATGTCTTCCGTCGCGAGCACCGGCACACCGAGGCGCTTCGTTTCCTTCTCGATCCGCTCTGCCTCGTTGACGGCCGGCCCGATCACGGAGAAGGAGAGGCGCTGGCGGATGCCGATATTGCCGAGCCGTACCTCGCCGACGCAAAGCGCGATGCCGAAATCGAACTCGATCTCGCCCGCTTCACGACGCCTGACATTGATCTCGCGGCGCGCGCTTCGGGCCGCGCGCGCGGCCTCGACGCCCTGCCGGATCGCGTCCTGCTGCGTGAGCTTGTCCTCTTGGATCGGGAAGACGGCCAGCACCGCATCGCCGATGAAGGCGAGGATCTCGCCCCCCGCTTCCATCGCGGCGTGGCCGGAACACTCGAAGTAGTCGTTGAGAAGCGAGAGGTAACGATCCTCGCCGAGGTCTTCCGCAAGGCCGGTCGAATTTCTGAGATCGGAATACCAGACCAGCGCCCGGACCTGACTGCCGCTTCCCAGACGGATGTGACCGCCCAAGACCTCGCGCGCGATGGTGGGTCCAAGATACGTGTCGGCAACGCTCGTGATGAGGCGGGGATAGATGCCGAGCTTACAGGCGAGCGCCATGTAGCGCTGGAGCTGCTGCAGGATCTCCACTACAGTGTCGTGGAAGCCGCCGGGCGCGCGGGTGGCCCAGGTCACGTAGAGGCCGAGATCGTCCTCGCGCAGCGGCAGCACGGATCGGCCCATGAACATCTCGGTGCGAAGGCCGATGAGATCGGTGAAACCGTCGCTCCGCAGTTCCTCGTAGAGGTCGAAGGGAAGGGCGCCGGTCACGTCGAGCCGGCCCCTCAGGAAGGTCGCGCCGTTATCCAGCATCCACTTGATGGGGCTGCGGAGATATTCGGGCGACGATTCCTCCTGATGAAGAAAGCGCTTGGTGTCGATGCCCCGTCCTACGGTCCAGAGCACCGTTTCCGCCTCGAAGAGGGGATGAAGGGTCGACCAGGTCATGCGGCACCGGTCGATCGGGACGCCGACGCGATTGAGCTTGTGCGCCAGGCCCTCCAGCATCGACTCCAGGGGCTTTTCCGCGAGCGCCTGATGCAGGAGCCAGTCGCCGATCTCGAGGATCTTGGTAGTGTTGAGCACCATCGCGGTTTCTATGCTTCCGCTTCGCGGCGCAAGGCCGAGAGCATGATCTCGAGCCCCGGCCGTCCGGCGACGACGCCCGGTCTCAATGCCTGCATCTCGCGCAAGATCTGCGCGAGGTCGCTGTCGCGGCGCTTGTGGGAATGGTGGAACAGAACGAGGTGCTCGATACCGGCATAGGTGGCCAGTCGCACGCCTTCCTCGTAACTCGAATGCCCGTAGCCCGCGTAGGTCTGCATCTCGGCATCGGTGAAGGTGGTGTCGAAGACGAGGACGTCCGCACCGCTCAAGAAGCCTTCCAGCGCGGCGTCTCGCTTGCCCGGCCGATGTTCGTGGTCCGTCGCGTAGACCATGGACCGCCCGGCTGACACGACACGATAGGCGACGGCGCCGTTGGGGTGGTGGAGTTCGTGCGTCGTGATTTCGATCCCGGGGCCGGGACGCAAGAGATCCCCCGGCCGGAAGGTCACGTAGTCGATGTCGGCCTTGAACTTCTCCAGGCCGACCGGGTGGAACGGCGGGCGCAGGAAATCCGCCAGGAGTTCGCGGCAACTGCGGCCGTCCTGCATGTGGCCGGCATGGATCCGGATGCGGCAGCCGGGATGGTAGAAGGGGGCGAAATAGGGCAGCCCGATGACGTGATCGTAGTGGGCGTGCCCGAGGAAAAGGTCGATCTCGCGCTGGTCCGATGCCATGATCCGGTTGCCGAGATCGACGATGCCGGTGCCGGCATCGAAGACGAGCATCCGTCCTTCCGCTTCGATCGAGACGCAGCAGGTCCGCGCGCCGAACTGGGAAGGGTCGTCGGGAGCGAAGGGAAGCGTTCCCCGTGCGCCCCAAACGACCATGCGCATTCCGTCCTCGGCAGTCCTCACGGCGTCACGTGAGCTGCGCTGCCGCGGCGCGCGCCGATACGAGTTCGGCCGACGTTCGATTCAATCGCATCGCCATTTCCCGAAGCATGACGCGCGCCATGGACGGGAAGGCGTCCATCATGTCCGACAGGCATTCCTTCCCCATGCGCAGCGTCGCGAGATCACCCGCCGCCCGCACCGTGGCGGTCCTCGGGATGTCGCAAAGAATGCCGATCTCGCCAACGACCTCGTTCGGCCCGAGGCGGGCCAGCTCGATCTCGCCGATCGGCGATTCGGCCACCACGATCGCTTCGCCCGACAGGATGAGATAGGCGCTGTCGCCGACGTCGCCCTGGTGGAACAGCGCGTCGCCGCCGGAAAAGCGCATGACCTGCGAAGTGAAGGCCACAAGCTTCAGACGGCTGAGTGCCACCCCTTGGAACAGCGGCGCCCGACGAAGAACTTCCACTTCATCGACAAGAAGACTCATGATGGCTGCTCCGGGGCGTCCTCGAAGTCATTGCGCCTTGGCAGGAAAGGATAGGCCGACGCGGCGCTGATCGGCAAGACTGTCACTTGTGACCTGTCCACGTTCGAAACGCACGATGCGGTCGAAAAGTTCTTCGTCCACGGGCGCCGAGGGTACCCAGAACATGCCGAACGGACGCTGCGGGTCGCGCGACTGTTCGAGAACCGCCCTGAGGATGCGTGCCTGCGTGTCGGCGTCGAGCGACGACAGGCAACGATTGGCGATGAGGTAGTCCGGTGTCTTCAGGAGAGCGCGTGCCAGGGTCAGCTTCTGCTGCTGACCGAGACTGAGCCGCTTGGCGCCGGCGCCCACATCGAACTCGAGCGCCGTGCGCAGCAGGACGGAGCCGAGATCGAACGCGCCGATCGTCTCGGCGAGAAGTGCATCGATCATGGCGCTCGTCTTGGGCGTCGCGTTGGCCACGCGGCCGAAGACGATGTTGTCCTGAAGCGTCGCGGCCGAGTTGAAGTGCTCGGGATCGTAGAACACGACGCTCTCACGCACCATCGCGGACGCCGTCGCATGGAAGATGTCGCGGGCCTCGATCACCTGCGCGCGAAGCCCGTCATCCACGAGGCCGAGGCGGTAGCGGGGCTCGACATAGGCAAGCGCCAGCCGGATGAGAGCGCCACGGTCCTCGCTCGTCTCGGCGGGGCGCCCCGTCATTCCCAACCGCATCACGAGCTGCCGGTAGAAGTCGATGTCCTCGGCCTTGATGATGTCCATGCGGCGCAGCAGCGGATCGTCCGCGCTGAGTTCGCCGAACATTTCCACGAGGGTCACCGCGATCTTGCGTCCCATTTCGACCAGGGTCCGGTCGAGGCCGGTCTGTTCCAGAACGCGTCGGGCATCCGAGCGAACAAGGAGGCGGGTGGCGACGAGTTCGTCCTCGCGAGACGCGCCGAAGACGAGGTTCTCCAAAAGCGTCGCATGGCTGATGAACGCGGCCGGGTCGAAGCGTTCCACGACCGCTTCCAGGCCTGCTTCCCGAAGCCGTTCGGCAAACTGTCTGCGCGCCCGGACCACCTTCGATCTCGCTTGGCCGGTAAGCTGCGCGGGGACGCGACCGGAGAGACCGATGCGCGTCATGTCGCGGCTCAACTCCACGGTCGCCACGACCTCTTCGATCCGCCTGATCTCGCCGTCCGGCTCCGCCGGCAGGACCATCCGATCCACCCAGTCCGCGCCGGCGTCGAGCACCATGTTGCCCGAAGCCTTCGCCTCCATTCGGGTCTGCGCTTCCGTGCGCGTCCGGGGCTCGGCGGCGTCCTCCAGCGGATAGTGCATCAGCGGATAGAGCAGGGCCTCGAGAAGGGTCGAGCGCGGGTAGTAGGGCGCGGCCTCGGCATAAGCGAGGCGGCGTCCGGTTACGGATTCCGGCCAGGCCGCTAGGGGGCGGTTCGAGAGCGTGATCGCGCCCGAGGCGAGGGGAGCGAGGCCCGCGAGCGCTTCCGCGACGCTCTCGGCGCCCTCACCGAGCGGCCCCACCGCGACCATGCGCTGTTGGAGCGGCAGTTCGAGCGTGATCCCGCTCGCAAGCGTCGCGCCGGTATCGTCGCGGATCGTCGCGTCGATCAGGTGGAACCCGCTTTCCAGGGTTTCGGGGCTGGTCCTGCCGGCGGCCTGCGTCGCCGGGTCGAGCAGGCCGTCGATCTCGAACTGCTGGGCGACCTGTTCGTACTTCACGTCGACGTCGAGGCGCATCAGGTCCCAGTCGATGAGGTCTTTGAGCGGTGCGGGCAGCTCGCGATAGGCCGCGATCACCGCGACGAGTTCGCCGATGTCGATCTGGCCGCGGATCGCGAAATATCCGCCGAACATGTAGAAGATGAACGGTGTCGCCTGCGAGAGGAAGTTGTTCAGGAACTTGACGAAGAACTTCCACTGGTAGATGTCGAAGCGGATCAGGAAGATGCGCCCGAGCTGCTCGGAGATGCGGGCCCGCACGATGTTGGACGTGTCGTTTGTGCGGATCGTCGGCATGCTCTCGATGATCTCGCCGACCGAGCCGGCCAGCCGCCGGGCGGTCAGCTGCCGCTCGCGGCCCAGCACCAGCAGCCGGCGGCGCATGCGCGGGATCAGCAGCGCCTGGAAGGCCGTCACCGCGAAGGCGACGGCGCCGAGCGTCCAGCTCTGGAGGAAGATGAAGATCATCGCCGTCAGGATCTGGCTGGCGAGGTAGAGCGGCTGCACGAAGGCGTCGCCGATGAAGCCGCCGATCGGCTCCAGCTCGTCCTTGATCATCGAGGCGACTTCGGCCGGCCGCACCCGCCGGAACTGCCGGATGGGAAAGCGCAGGACGCGGTCCACCATCTCGTAGCGCATGCGGCGCAGCATGCGCTCGCCGAGGCGCCCCTTGTAGGTGTTCAGATAGAACTTGAAGGCCCCGTTCACGATCACGAAGAGCAGGAACAGGGACGACAGGACGAACAGCGCCTCCAGCCGCTCGAACGGCGTGCCGTCCAGAAGCACGAGTTCGTCCGGACCACCGAAGAAGCCGGGGAGCGGGATCGTGAGCCGGAAGTAGTCCACGGTCGATCCGGGCGACCCGAAGCCGTCGCCCTGGATCGGGCCGTTGATGATGAGCTTGGGCAGGTTCAGCGACAGGAAGAACGGAATGATGGACAGGATGACCACCACCAGCATCCAGATCTGGTCGCGGCGCGTGTGGCGCCAGATGTAGCGATACAGGGAGGTCGCCATGGGATGCGCTGCTGCTTCGAAAGGCTTGGTGGATTTCGTGGGCAGGAGCGCAGGAAGCTCGGCGTCCGTCAAGACGGGCGGAATGCGGACCGCGGCGGCGCTTCCCGAGGCGCTCGAACCCTTGTGGACGCGATCCGCGTCAGGTAGGTTTTCCACTCGATGATCTCGGCGAATGGGCTATGCCAATCGACTTGATGGCGGCTCGCCCTCCGCTTTTCTTCTACGCTCCGCTGAAGTCGCCGGACGATCCCGTACCCTCGGGGGATCGCACGGTTGCGCGTCTTCTCATGTCGGGCCTACGGTCCGCCGGCTTCGACCCGCGTGTAGCCAGCACATTCCGGGCGTTCTCGCGCGATGGAGGCGACCAGACCGAGATCCTCGATCGCGGTCGCCGGGAAGCCGAGCGGCTTGTCGAGGCGGTCGCGAACCTGCCGCGCGAGCGACGTCCCCGCCTTTGGTTCACCTATCACAGCTACTACAAGGCGCCCGACCTCCTCGGGCCGACGGTCTCGCGCGCGCTCGACATCCCCTATGTCCTCGCGGAAGCCTCGCATGCCGAAAAGCGGCGGCATGGGCCCTACGCCCGGTTGCACGAGGCCTCGGCCGTCGCGGCGAGGGCGGCCGATCTCCATCTCGTCCTCAACCGACGCGACGGGCCGGGTCTTGCCGCGCTTCGAGGGGGCGACGCGGGTCTCGCCCATCTGCCTCCCTTCGTCGCGGGTGCGGCGACGACGGCACCGGCGCCCCTGTCGTCGACAGGCCCCTTGCGGCTCGTCGCCGTCGCCATGATGCGGCCGCCCGACAAGCTGCAATCGTATCGTCTGCTGGCGGAGGCGCTCACTGAGGTCGACGCCGACTGGTCGCTGGAGATCTGCGGGGACGGCACCGCGCGCACCATGGTCGAGGCCGCATTCGCGCCCTGGCCCGAACGCGTGCGCTTCCACGGGCTCGTCACCGATCCCGATCGGCTCAACGACGTCTACCGCTCCGCCGATCTTCTGGTGTGGCCAGGTTTCAACGAGGCATTCGGCATGTCCTATCTCGAGGCGGCCAGGCACGGCCGACCCGCTCTTGCGATGCGCTATGGCGGCGTTTGCGAAGTCGTGGAGCACGGCGTTTCCGGTCTCCTCGTGGACGCCGGGGACTGCACGGGTTTCGCCGAAGGTCTGAGCCGCCTTGCCGACGACCGGGCGCTTCTTCGGCGCCTTGGGGAAGGCGCGCGCGCGCGGGCAACGGGGCGACACGGTTTCGAGGAGGCGGTTGGTCGATTGTCGGCGGCGCTTCGGCCTCTTCTGCGGGCAGGGACGGTGTCGTGCGCGTCCTGATCGCGGTCACCCATCTCCTGGGCGTCGGCCATCTCGCGCGCGCCGCTCAACTGGCCCGGGGGCTGGTCGTCCGCGGACACGAGGTGTGCCTTGCGACCGGCGGTCGACCTGTGCCCCACCTCGATCTCAAGGGCGTCGACGTCGTGCAACTCCCGGCCGTGCATTGCCGGGATGCGGATTTCCGAACGCTCTGGACGGACGCGGGGACGGTTCTCGACGATGCGGGAAAGGCGGCGCGGCGCGATGCGCTTCTCGCCGCCTTCCGTCGCTTCGTGCCGGACGTGGTGGTGACCGAAACCTATCCCTTCGGCCGCCGCTCTCTGCGCGGCGAGTTCGAGGCACTGGTGCGGGCAGTCTGGGAGCGTCCCGATCGCCCCGCGCTCCTTGCCTCGATCCGGGACATCCTGAACCCGCCGTCGCGCGCGGCGAAAGCGGCGGAGGCCGACGCCGTGGTTGCGGGGTACTACGACGGCGTCCTGGTTCACGGCGATCCGGCCGCCGTCCCTTTGGAGGCGTCCTGGCCGGTCGGCGAGCGACTGGGGTCGCGCCTGCGCTACACCGGCTACATCACGGACGGAGCTTCCGGCGACAAGCCGCAGGAGCGGACGGATGAGATCATCGTCTCGGGCGGCGGAGGGACGGCGGGTCTTCCCCTGTTCGAAGCCGCCGTCGCGGCCTCGCATCTCGACGCAGATGGTTTGAGCTGGCGCGTCCTCGTCGGTCACGGCGTGCCGGACGACGCGTTCCGGCATCTGGCGGAACGAGCCCATCCGCGCCTCGTGGTGGAACGCGCCCGACGTGACTTCCGCGCGCTCCTCTCGCGGGCCGCTGTTTCCGTCAGCCAAAGCGGGTACAACACGGTCCTCGATCTCGCAGCGGCCGGAACGCCCGCCGTTCTGGTGCCCTTCGAAGAAGCGGGCGAGCGCGAGCAGGCTCTCCGGGCGGCGCGGCTCGCGGCATCCGGCCTCGCCGTGCTCCTGCCGGCACGCGAGTTGGCGCCGCAGACGCTTCTGCGTGCCGTCGACGCGGCGCGTTCGCTGCCGGTCGATGCCGCGCCCGCGATCGATACCGCGGGCGTTGCGCGAAGCGTCGCGCTGATACGGGAAGCCGGTACGCGGGCGCAGGAGGTCCGGGCAGCCTGGGCTGCCCTCGACCGGCAGCTCGAAACGCTAGCGGAAGGCGGGCGGCCGGCTACGGTCTGGTGGCGAGACGACGACGCGGCCGAGCCGACGGAGGCGCTGGACCGCTTGCTCGACCTGCGCGCGCGCCTCGGCATGCCGCTGGCGCTTGCGATCAGCCCGCGGCTCGCCACCGACAGGCTGGCAGCCCGGTTGCGCCGCGAGGGAGACGATCTCGCTGTACTCGTCCACGGCATCGAGCATGCCAACCATGCGCCGACGGGCATGAAGAGCTGCGAACTCGGGTTTCGGCCCATCGGGGACCTTCTGACTGCGCTGACGGACGGTCTCGAAGATCTGCGGACGCGCTTCGGCGCTCGGGTGCTGCCGGTTCTCGTGCCGCCCTGGAACCGGATCGATGCCGCCCTCGTCCCGGAGCTGTCCGCGATCGGCTATCGCGGTCTTTCGACCTTCGGTCCGCGCGCCGGCGCCGCCCTGGATGGGCTGTGCATCGTCAACACGCATTGCGACCCGATCGCCTGGCGGCAGGGCCGCGGGCTGGCCGACGAGGTGGACATTCTGACGAAGCTTGTCCGCGATCTCGGGCGCGAGGAGTCGATCGGCCTCCTGACGCACCACCTCGTCCATGACGATCGGATCTGGCACTTCACGGAGACGCTGTTGTCCCGCCTTGCCGTTCATCCCGGAATCCGTTGGATGCGCACGGATGCCGTGTTTGCGGCCGCAATACCAGACGAGGGGACAAGGGCATGAGCCAGGAAGCGAACGCGGCGGCGATCGCGCTCGGGCGGTTGATCACGGAACGACGCGCGCGCGTCGCCGTGATCGGGCTCGGTTATGTCGGGTTGCCGCTGGCGCTGGCGTTGTGCCGTGCGGGTTTCCCCGTGCTCGGCTTCGACATCGACGAGCGTCGCGTCGCGCTGCTCAATCGGGGCGAGAGCGGTATCCGGCACATCGCGGCGGATGCGATCCGAACGGCGCTCGATGAAGACCGCTTCGAGGCCACCGCGGACTTCGCCCGGCTCGGCGAGGCGGATGCGATCCTGATCTGCGTGCCGACCCCGCTGACGCGCCAGCGCGAGCCGGACCTGTCCTTCGTCGAGCTTGCCAGCCGTCAGATCGCCAGGACCCTGCGGCCCGGACAGCTCGTGGTGCTGGAATCGACGACCTGGCCGGGGACCACGGAGGAGTTCGTGCGGCCCATTCTCGAAGAGGGTGGCGCGCGCTCGGGCGAAACCTTCTTCCTCGCCTTCTCGCCCGAGCGCGAAGACCCCGGCAATCCGAACTACGGAACGCGCGACATTCCCAAGATCGTCGGCGGCGACGGAGCGGATGCGCTGCGGCTGGCCGAGGCGCTCTACGGTGCGGCGATGGCGTCCACGGTGCCCGTATCGAGCCCGGCCGTGGCGGAAGCGGTGAAGCTCACCGAGAACATCTTCCGGTCGGTCAACATCGCGCTCGTCAACGAGTTGAAGGTCGTCTACGGCGCGATGGGCATCGACGTCTGGGACGTCATCGCCGCGGCGTCGACCAAGCCCTTCGGCTTCATGCCGTTCCAGCCCGGGCCGGGCCTCGGAGGGCACTGCATTCCCATCGATCCGTTCTACCTCGCCTGGAAGGCACGCGAGTTCGAGGTTCCCACGCGGTTCATCGAACTGGCCGGGGAGATCAACACGGCCATGCCCCGCCACGTGGTGGATCGCCTGGCCGAAGCGCTGGATCGCCGCTTCGGTCTCGGCCTCAACGGCGCCCGCATTCTCGTGCTCGGCGTTGCCTACAAGCGCAATGTCGAGGACACGCGCGAAAGCGCTTCGTTCCGGCTGATCGAGCTGTTGGAGGACCGGGGCGCGCAGACAAGCTACCACGACCCGCATGTGCCCGAGATCGGCCCGACCCGGGAGCACGCGCAGTTGGCGGGGCGTCGGTCGATCGACCTGAGCGCAGACGCGATCGCGGGCTTCGACGCCATCCTGATCGCGACCGACCACGACGACGTCGACTACGCGCTCGTGGCGCGCCACATGCGACTCGGTCTCGACACGCGCAACGTCTTCGCCAAGCGGAACCTCGACCTCACGCGCGTCGTCAAGGCGTGAGTTCGACGTCCATCAGGCTGTCGTGGAGAAGGCGCTTCAGCGTCGTGATTCCGCCGTCGAGTGAGAATTGATCGACGAGCGTGGCGAACGCGGCCGCGCCCAGACGCTCTCGCGCATCCGGATCGGCGATCAGTTCGGCCAGCACAGCGGCCAGCGCGGCGGCATCGCCGGGGGGGACGAGACGACCGTTCGCGCCGTCCGTGACGAATTCCGGCACGCCCGCGTAGTTCGTCGAGGCGATTGCGAGTTTCTGCGATGCGGCCTCCATCAGGACGTTCGGTAGGCCGTCGCGGTCGCCGCCATCCCCCTCGCGGCAGGCGAGCACGAAGAGATCGGCCTCGCGCAGTGCCTTCACCACGCCGTCCTGCGGCTGCGAGCCCTTCCATTCGATGCGACCGGCGATGCCCAGCCGTTCCGCCTGTGCCTTGAGCTGATCCTTCAATTCGCCCGACCCGATATGGACGAGGCGCCAGTGTCGGTCCGCGGGCAGCATCGCGAGCGCGTCGAGGAGGTCCGAGAAGCCCTTCTTCGCCACCATCCGCCCGACGCTCACGAGGTGGATGGGATCTTGAGGATCATGGCCGTCGCGCCGCGCGGTTCGCTGGGGGGGCGGTGGGAAGCGCGTCAGATCCAGCCCGTGATAGGCGAGCCGAACCCGGCCGGGGTCGTCCGTCGGGGACAGGCGCATGAGCTCTGCGTAGCCCTGCCGTGTGCACGTTACGCCCCAGCGGCTCGCGGCGATCTTCTCGCGTCTTTCCCACTCCGGGGTCGTCCAGATATCCTTCGCATGCGCCGAAAAGCTCCAGGTGCCGTTGCGTAGCAGCGCGGCGTATCGAGCGACCGAAGCGGGCGTGTGGAGGAAGTGCACGTAGAGATGCGCGAGCTCGGGATCGAGTTCGCGCGCCAGGACCAGCGCCTGTCCGAGCCGGCGCATGCGATTGGGCGTCGGATCGCGCCGCAGGTCGCGCAGGGCCGTGGACAGGAACGCACCCCAACCCGGCAGCTGCCGCGCATGGAGAAGGCCTGCGAGCACCCGCCGCGGCGCCTGGTAGAGATATTCCGGGAGGTAGTGAAGCCGCGCCCGTATGCGTTTGTGAAGCTCGTGGCGCGCGCTGTCGGTCGGTCGGCGCAACGACCAGATCTCGACGAGGAAACCTGCCTCCTCCAGAGCCAGGATTTCCTGCGCGATGAAGGTCTCGGAAAGGCGAGGGTACCCCTTCACCACGATCGGAAGGCGACGGGCGGCCGGGCCGTGCGTATCCGGCCTCGTTCGAATGTCCATCTTCACGCCCGAACCGCGCCACGGTCCGCCCCGGAATATCCGTCCGCCAGGAGCCCGTGCGCCGCGATCTCGATGCGGTCGAGTCCTTCCATCAGGCCAGCCGGAAAGCTCTGCGACGGCAGCGGCTGTTGCGCGAGGGCGCGGATCGCCTCGCCCATGACGCCGGGGTCGCGCCGGGCTCCGGGCTCCAGCATCGCCCCGTCCAGCATGGCGATGAGACCGAGCTCCGCCGCCCGCTCGGCGCGGATCGTCTGCTCCAGGCGAGGCGTCCGCCGGGGCACGATCAGCGCACGCTTGTCGAAGGACAGGATCTCGCAGAACGTGTTGTATCCCCCCATCGCGATCACCCCTTCGGAGCGATGCATGAGGTGCTCGATCTTGGAATCGAAGGTGATGGCATCCACGCGGGGCAGTGTCGCGACACGCTCGATATAGAGGGCACGGCGCGCACGCGGGATGAAGGGTCCGAACACCAGCAATGCGCCGAGCGGGATCGTGGGATCGGCTTCGTAGGCCGAGATCACCCAGTCGATGAGTTCCTCGCCGTCGCCGCCACCCCCCGTCGTGACGAGCGCGAACGGCTCGCGGGTCAGGCGTGGATAGCGTGTCGTCTGGGGCCGGGGCGGCAGTTCGCGGCGGATGTAGCCGGTATAGACGATCCGTTCCGCCACGGCTGGCGGGAGGTCGAAGGCATCGAGCGGCTTGTGCATCTCGGGCAGTCCGTAGACCCAGATCTCGTCGTAGAAGCGCTCCAGCGCGGACAGCGCATCCTTGCGCTCCCATTCGGGCACGATCACTGCCGGCTCGTCGAGAATGTCGCGAAGTCCGAGCACGATACGGGTTCCCACGCCCTTGAGATACTGAAGCGTCGGGAGAAGCTCGTCGCGAAAGCCGGTGGGCTCCTTGTCGACGATCAGGATGTCGGGCTTGAGACCCCGCGCGGTCGCCATAATGATGGCTTCGCGCATGCGAACGGTTTCTTCGAGGTCGAGGGAGAGGCTGGACGTGGAGTAGGTGCCGTCCGGCAGCTTCACAACGCCGGGCACGCGCACGAAGTCGATCCCGTCGCCGAACTCGAAGCTGCCGATCACGGGAGATCCCGATATGATGACGATCGAGGGCCGATCGAGGCCGAGAGCCAGTCGGTTGGCGATGGCGCGGCATCGACGGATGTGGCCGAGGCCGAACGTGTCATGGCTGTAGATCAGGATGCGCGGGCCGCCCGAGCGTGCCGGATGAGGCGTCCTGAGGGGTGTGATCGACATCAAAGATTTCCAGGCCTCCGACGCGAGACCGATTGTCTGCGGGGGTTCGTTATACGACAGAGGCGCGCGATTGGCGAAAGCGGAAAATACGCCTTGCGCCGGCTGCGGTCCGGCACGGCGCCTTTCCCGGCCTGTATGGCATGTTCCTCGCACGTCCGGAATCGACGGACGAACTCGGGCGCCGGCTTCTTTCGGCGCCCCGTTCCGGCTAGGAACTGCGAATCGAAAGGACGCAGGGTCGCGTGCAAGACGGCCTGCAGCGTCCGAGCTGGCGGCAGACTGCCGGGAGGTTTCGCATCCAACGCGTTCTCGTCACCGGCACCGCCGGTTTCGTCGGCCATCACCTTTCGCTCCGGCTGCTGCAGGAGGGCCGGGAGGTCCTGGGCATCGACAACTTCGACCCCTATTACGACCCCGCGCTCAAACGCGCGCGGCTCGAGCGACTGATTCACGAGCGCGGCTTTCGTTTCCACGAGCTGGATCTCAGCGAAGGCACGGCGTTCTTCGAGCTGATGGAGCGGTTCCGCCCCGACATCGTCGTCCATCTGGCGGCGCGGGCGGGCGTACGAAACCCGAGCGGAGACCTCTGGGCCTATGCGCGGCCGAACCTCGACGGCTTCGTCTCCGTCCTCGACGCGTGTCGGCGCGTGCGGCCGCAACTCATCGCCTACGCGTCGTCGAGCTCCGTCTACGGCGTCGGATCGCCGGTCCCCTATCACGAGGACGATCGAAGCGATCGACCCGCCTCGTTCTATGCTGCCACGAAGCGGGCCAACGAACTGATGGCGCAGGCGTTCTCAGGTCTGGAGGACATTCCCTGCGTCGGAATGCGCTTCTTCACGCTCTACGGTCCCTGGGGTCGGCCGGACATGGCCTATTACAGCTTCACCCGAGACATCCTGGCCGGGCGCCCGATCGCGCTGCACGAGGCAGAAGCCATGCGGCGCGATTTCACCTATATCGACGACGCCGTGGAGGCGGTGGTCCGCCTGCTCGATCGTGGTATCGCGGCGCGCGCATCGTTCGCCGAGACCAGGCATTCCCTGTACAATATCGGAAACGCCCGGCCGATCGGGCTGCTCGACTTCGTCAACACGTTGGAGCGTCTTCTCGAGCGCGAGGCGCCGAAGGTCCACCGGCCACGCCAGCCGGGCGAAGTGGTGCTTACCTATGCCGACACGACGCGTCTGCGCGAGGCCATCGGTTTCGTCCCCTCCACCGACATCGCGGACGGATTGGCATCGTTCGTGACCTGGTTCAGGCACTACCACGCTGTTTGAACATTGCTTTGGCGTCCGCTGGCCCGTGAGCCGATCCGTTAGGCGGGCCGCGTGGGAGTTAGTGCGCGTCTCGTCGGATTGTCCGAGTTCCCTGCAGGATCTGGTTTGGAGGCTCGGAGCAGCACGCAAAGAGCATCCGCATCCCCGCATCCAGGGACGGATGTCGCGAACTGCAACCCCCACGCCGGTACCAGCGCCTCGACATCGCGGACCAGCAGTCGTTCTGGAGGCTTAGTTGTCAACGGATTGTCAGGGGTTCGTAATGGTGTTGCCCAAAACACCACTTCCCAGACAACCCATGGTCAACCTCGCCGACAGGCCAGCGCGTTCCAAATGCCGAAGTAGTCAGTCAGGAAAAAATGGTGCCGCTTAGGTGATTCGAACACCTGACCCCATCATTACGAATGATGTGCTCTACCGACTGAGCTAAAGCGGCCCGGCCGAAGCGGTTGTGCCCGGCGGATGGCGTTCTGATAGCGCCAAAGCGTTTGCGTTTCAAGCGGGTTCGAGCCCGAATGTGGAGCCGAGCTCAACGCAGGGCGAGACGGGCGCGCGCCGTGTCGTATTCGGCGGCGAGACGGTCGACGAGGGCGGCGACCGAGGTGACCGCGTCGATCGAACCGATGCCTTGGCCGGCGCCCCATATGTCGCGCCAGGCCTTCGCGCCGCCATCGGCACCGAAATCCATCTTCGACGGATCGCTCGTCGGGAGGTGCTCGGGGTCGAGACCCGCCGCTTCGATCGAAGCGCGCAGGTAGTTTCCGTGGATGCCGGTGAAGAGGTTCGAGTAGACGATGTCCTGGGTGCGACCGGCGACGATGGCGGCCTTGTAGCGCTCGTCGGCGCGGGCTTCCTCGGTTGCGATGAAGGCGGAGCCGACATAGGCGCCGTCGGCACCCGCTGCTTGAGCGGCGAGGATGCCGGCACCCGTCGCGATGGCACCGGACAGGAAGAGCGGGCCGTCGAACCAGCGTCGGATTTCCGCGACGAGCGCGAAGGGAGAGAGCGTGCCGGCATGTCCGCCCGCACCCGCGGCCACCGCCACAAGACCGTCCGCGCCCTTCTCGATCGCCTTGTGGGCGAACCGGTCGTTGATGACGTCGTGGAGCACGATGCCGCCGTAGGAATGGACGGCCTGGTTGACCTCCTCGACCGCTCCGAGAGACGTGATCACGATCGGCACCTTGTGGCGCACGCAGACGGCAAGATCGGCTTCGAGGCGCGTATTGGAACGGTGGACGATCTGGTTCACCGCGAACGGTGCGGGCTGCCTTCCGTCCGGACCGGGCGCCCGAAGCGCTTCGGCGATTTCGGAAAGCCAGTCGTCGAGCTGTGCCGCCGGCCGCGCGTTGAGGGCGGGAAAGGCCCCGACGACCCCGGCGCGCGCCTGCGCGATCACGAGTGCCGGATGCGAGATGATGAAGAGCGGCGCGCCGATGAGCGGAAGCCGGAGGCGTCCTTGCAGGATCGGGGGCAGGGTCATGGCATCGCTCCATCATTGACGTAAACGTAAGGCAAGCCTTAGCCCGATCCGGGCGATGCGCCAAGGATGCTTAAGGGGAAACGCCGCCCCGATCCCGTCGGTCGAGGAGACCGCACCCGGCCGATCGCGATCCTGCGCCGCACTGGCGTCGGCGGGCGGGAACGCCGATATATCCCGCATGCCGGATCTTTTCCCTCCCGTCGCCGCCACGCCCAGCCTGTTTGCCGGGATGCCCGACCTCGTGGTTCGCGTGATCGACGTGGAAACGGCCGGGCATCGGCTCGAGGACGATGCGGTGATCGAGATCGGATCGGTCGACGTCGACCTTTCCGCCGGGGCGATCTTCGATCCGCGCGAAAGTCTGGTCGATCCCGGCGGTGTCGAAATCTCGCCCGGCGCGCGCCGCGTGCATCGGATCTCGGACGAGATGCTGGCGGGCGCGCCCGATTTCGCGACGGCCCGGTCGCGGTTCGCGGGGGCTCCGATCTATGCCGCGCAGCGCGCGTCGTTCGACCGGTCGCGTCTGGCGCTGCCGGGCCGATGGCTCTGCACCTACAAGCTGGCGCTGCGTGCGTTTCCCGAGGTGCGGGCGCACGGGCTCCAGTCGCTGGTGAAGTATGTGCCGCTGGATCTTTCGGACGTGGCGGACCGCCTGCGCGATTCGCACGCGCATCGCGCTTTGTATGACGCGCTCTGCACGGCCGTGCTCCTGCGCCGCATCGCGCAGGAGTTGATGCCGCGCTGTGCGGACGCGGCGGATTTCCTTGATCGCGCCGAGCGGGTGTCCGCCGAACCGGCGCTTCTGGCGCGCCTGCGGTTCGGACGCCACAAGCACGTGCCGATCCGCGAGGTGCCGACCGACTACCTCGAATGGCTCGTGCGGGAGCCGGGGATGGATGCGGATGCGGTCTTTACCGCGAAACATCACGTCGCCCTGCGCGAGCGCGCCGCGATGGCGGCGATCGCACGTCCGCTGCCGGTGACGGCGTAGCGGTCGGTGGATCGAACGCCGACGGCCGAAAGGGGCTGCCCGACCGGCACGCGGCGGAACGCCTGCGACGATAGGGTCGCCATGTGCTGGCCGATCCGTGGGCCGGAGCTATCTAGAAGGGTCGACCGACACCGGGTTCAGCCCTCTTGCAGCGTTTTGCCGATCTCCTCGACCGTCTCGTCCTGACGCCGTCCCGCAACGGGAAACTGCGGTTGATGGCCGACCATTTCCGCAGCGTCCCCGATCCGGAGCGCGGGTACGCGCTGGCGGCCATCACGGGCGAACTCGGCATCCGCTCCGTGAAGCCTGCGATGCTGCGAGACCTGATGACCGAACGCATGGACGAGGTGCTGTTCGGCTATTCCTACGACTATGTCGGCGATCTCGCGGAGACGATCGCGCTGGTCTGGCCTGCGCCGCATGACGGAGAGGTTCTGCGCCGCAACGACACGCCGACCCTCGAACAGGTCGTGACTGAGCTGGATGCCGCGACGCGGGCGGAAGGGCCACGCCTCGTGGAGGACTGGCTCGACAAGCTAGACTCGTCAGGGCGCTATGCGCTGCTGAAGCTCGTGACCGGCGCCATGCGCATCGGCGTTTCCTCGCGCCTTGCCAAGCAGGCACTGGCCGACTTCGGATCGAAGGACATCGTCGAGATCGAGGAGTTGTGGCACGGGCTCGAGGTGCCGTATCTCGAACTCTTCGACTGGCTGGAAGGGCGGGCCGAGAAACCCGTTTCGGCCGCCGCCTCGCCGTTCCGCCCGGTCATGCTCTCGCAACCGCTGGAGGAGCCGGATTACGGGCGGATCAATGCGGACGACTACGCCGCCGAATGGAAATGGGACGGCATTCGCGTCCAGGCGACGGTGGAGCGCGGGGTCAAGCGGCTGTATTCGCGCACCGGCGACGACGTATCGGGCGCCTTTCCCGATCTTCTCGACTTCATGACGTTTGAGGGCTCGCTCGACGGCGAGCTTCTCGTGGCGCGTCCCGCCGCGAAGGGAAGCGGGCGCCCGGCCGTGCATCCGCACCAGGGCGCGGTGCGCGACGATATCGTGGTCGGCACCTTTTCCGACCTTCAGCAGCGGCTGAACCGCAAGACGGTGTCCGCCGCCGTGATGAAGAAGCATCCGGTGTTCCTGCGCACATACGATCTCCTGCAGGATGGGACGCAGGACCTGCGCGCGCTGCCGTTCGCCGAACGCCGGAAAAGGCTGGACGCCTTCGTGGCAGGGCTCGAGCCGAGCCGCTTCGACATCTCGCCCTTCGTCCCGTTCGAGCGTTTCGAGGACCTCACGCGGCTGCGCGCCGATCCACCTCATCCTGTGATCGAAGGGCTGATGCTGAAGCGGTGGGACAGCTCCTACGTGCCGGGCCGTCCCAAGGGGCCCTGGTTCAAATGGAAGCAGGACCCCCATCTGATCGACGCGGTGCTGATGTACGCCCAGCGCGGCCACGGCAAGCGGTCGAGCTTCTACTCGGACTATACGTTCGGGGTCTGGACGGGGCCGGAGGACCAGCCGGAGCTCGTGCCGGTCGGCAAGGCCTATTTCGGCTTCACCGATGAAGAGCTGAAGCAACTCGACAAATATATCCGCGACAACACGATCGAGCGGTTCGGTCCGGTGCGTTCGGTGCGCGCCGACCCGGACCACGGGCTTGTCCTCGAGGTGGCGTTCGAGGGGCTGGCCCGCTCGAGCCGCCACAAGTCGGGCGTTGCCATGCGCTTCCCGCGCGTGTCGCGCCTGCGGTGGGACAAGCCGGCCGCCGAGGCCGACCGTCTGGAAACGCTGCAGGCGATGATCGACGGCTGAGGCGTGCGTTCATACCTGTGACGGGCGGGGTGCTTGCATCGCCACAATCCGCCCTCTACCTCGAAGTCGGACTGGAACGAAGAGGACCGACATGGCGGATCGCGTGACGACATTCCTGGGCGGCTCGCCGCTGGCCGTGATCGTCCGGCTTCTGGTGATCTCGCTGCTCGTGGGCATCCTCCTGTCGTGGTTCGACATCCGCCCCTACGAGATCGTGGATTGGATCAAGGACTTCGTCCAGTGGGCTTGGGTGAGCGTCTTCGGGTCGCTCAACCGCGTGATCGACTACGTGCTCCTCGGCGCGGCCGTGGTGGTGCCGGTCTTCATCGTCTCCCGTCTCCTGAAGACGGGGCGCGGGTGACGGCTCAGTCGAACTCGCTCGCCACGCGATGCAGGATCGTGTGGCGGCGCGACAGCGCCTCGATGTCCCTGGAGTAGCCACCGCCGATCACGCCGGCGACGGGCACGCCGCGATCGCGGAAAAAACCGATGACGCGCCGGTCGCGCTCGGCGAGCCCCGCGTCGGTAAGGGACAGCCGGCCGAGCCTGTCCTCGGCATGCGGGTCGACGCCGGCATTGTAGAACACGATCTCGGGTCGCGCTCTGTCGTAGGCCGTCTGCAGGAGATCGGGCAGGACGGCAAGATAAGCGTCGTCGCCTGTCCCGTCCGGCAGGCCGAGATCGATGTCCGATACGGCCTTCGGATGCGGGTAGTTGCGCTCGCCGTGGATCGAGACGGTCAGGACCGCATGGTCGTCCGCGAAGATCCGCGCCGTCCCGTCGCCCTGATGGACGTCGCAGTCGAACACCAGCGCCCGGCCGACCTCGCCGTCCGCGATGAGGACGCAGGCCGCCACCGCCACATCGTTGAAGACCGAGAAGCCGGCACCGCCCTGGCGGGCGGCGTGGTGACTGCCGCCCGCCGTGTTGCAGGCCAGCCCGCGTTCCAGCGCGAGGCGCGCCGCAAGAACGGTGCCGCCGGTGGCAAGGCGCGACCGCCGCGCGACCCGCTCGTCCACCGCGAAGCCGATGGCCTTTTCGGTCGCCTTGTCCACGCGCTGGGTGAGCACGGCATCGACGTAAGCGGCGTCGTGGGCGAGTTCGAGCCACCCTTCGGGCGCCGGGATCGGCTGGAAGAAGCCGTTCGGGGCCAGTCCGTCCTCGACGAGGATGGCGGCGAGGCGCGTGAACTTCGACATCGGAAAGCGGTGCGCCTCGTTGAACTGCGCATCGAAGGCCGGGTGGTGGACGATCGCGAGCGCCACCGGCTTCAGTCCCTCACGGCCGCCGGACCTCCCAGCCCAGAGGCGGGCCGCCGGACAGGATCTCGTCCACCCGGCTGTCGCGAACGCTGGCGATCGTATCGATGCCGGCGCGGTCGAGATGGCGCGACAGGTCGTTGAGGATGCGGATCGGAAGGCCCGGTCCGCGGTAGACGAGGGCCGTATAGAGCTGGACGAGATCGGCTCCGGCTTCCATCTTGCGCAGGAAGGTCGACGCGTTCTCCACGCCGCCGACGCCGATCAGCGGAACATCCGGTCCCATCGCGCGGCGGAACATCGCCAGCACATAGGTGGAGCGATCGAACACCGGGCGCCCGGAAAGGCCGCCGGCCTCGTCGGCATGCATGCGGCCCTCGACGCCATGCCGCGACAAGGTGGTGTTGGAGACGATCAGCCCTTCCACCTTGCGGTGCTTGGCAGTGTCGGCGATGGCCCAGATCTCGTCTTCCGAAAGGTCCGGCGCGACTTTCAGGAACACCGGTCGACGTTTGGTGGCGGCGATCGCCGCTGCGCCGTCGCGCGCGGCCATGACGAATTCCAGCAGCCGGTCGAGGTCGGAACCTTGCTGCAGCTTGCGAAGGCCCGGCGTGTTGGGCGACGAGATGTTGACCGTCAGATAGCTCGACAGCGCCTCGAAGCGGTGGATGCCGGCGACGTAGTCGGCGATCCGATCCTGCGCATCCTTGTTGGCACCGATGTTCACTCCGACGATGCCGGCCTTGCGCGAACGTGCCTCCAGCCGCTCGGCGACGTCGGCATGCCCATGGTTGTTGAAGCCGAGACGATTGATGACGGCGGAAACCTCGGGCAGGCGGAAGACGCGTGGCTTCGAATTGCCCTCCTGGGGCAGGGGTGTGACCGTGCCGATCTCGACAAAGCCGAAACCCAGCCGAAGCGCGGCGTCCGGAACTTCGGCGTTCTTGTCGTATCCGGCGGCCAGACCGAGCGGATTGGGGAACGAGAGGCCCGCGACGTCGGTGCGCAGCCGCGGATCGATCGGTCGGTTGCGCCGCGGCACGAGACCGCGTTTCAGCGCCTCCACCGACAGGCCGTGCGCGCGCTCGGCGTCGAGCTTGAACAGCAGGGGCCGGGCGACGTCGTAGAAGGCCCGGCTCATCGCACGCTTCCCGGAAAGACATGGCGCCCGTCGTCGCCGAGCGGCACGTCGGCGACGTAGACGACCGCCTCCATCGGCAGTTCGCCATAGAGATGGGGAAAGACGTCGCCGCCGCGCGACGGTTCCCACTTCAATGGCGGCCCGAGCTTCTCCGGGTCGACGGCGGCGACGATCAGCGCGGTCTCGCCCGCGAAATGCCTGGCCGCCGTTTCGCGCACCTGCGCGCCGGTGGAAAAGTGGATGTAGCCGTCCTTCAGGTCGACCGGCGCGCCGATGAAACGGCCGGAAGCCTCCGCCTCCAGCCATTGCGAACGGGGCGAGAGTTTGAAGATGAGCGCGCGCTGTTCCATGCGAATTCGCCTGCCAGACGGGCCGGCCGCCGTCAATCGGCGCCGGCCTCCAGCGCGGACGTCGGACCCGATGATGCAACCTTCGCGATCCGATGAACGAGGAAATCCGCCATCGCCTGCTCGGACCGTGTGCCCGCCTCGCTGGCGAAGGTCTCGTAGACATGGCACCCGTCCGGCTGGACGCGAAGCTCCGCTGCGTTGCCGGCCGCACGCCAGCGCGCGGCCATGAACAGCGTATCGTCCAGAAGCAGGTCGCGCGTGCCGACGCTGAAGTGGGCCGGCGGCATGCCGTCCAGTCGCGCATAGAGCGGCGACACGGCGGGGTCGCGAACGTCCTGCGTTTCCGGCACGCAGCGCCGCACGAACTCGGCGATGTCGTCCGTGTTGAGAATCAAGCGCTCCGCGCCGAAGTTGCGCACGCTCGGGCTCATGGACAGGTCGTAGCAACCCGCCACCAGATTGGCCGCGTGGAAGGGAGCGGCTTGGTGACGGTCGCGCAGGCGCAGAAGCGTCAGGACGGAGAGATGGGCGCCGGCCGACTCGCCGCCGATGGCAAGGAAGCTAGTGGGCAGATCCGCGATCCGTCCCGCGACGAGCGCCAGGGCGGCCGCCTCGCAATCGTCCGGGCCGGCGGGAAAGGGATGCTCCGGCGCCAACCGGTAGTCTACCGAGGCCACGCAGAGCCCCGTCGCATCCGCGAGGCGGCGCAGGCGCGGGTCGTTCTCGACCGCCTCCCCGAAGACCCATCCGCCACCATGGAAGTGCAGATAGGTGCCGAGCGAGCGCCCGTCGGCGGGCCGCAGGATGCGGATCGGGACGGTGCGTCCGTCCTCGGTCGGCAGTTCCAAGACCGAAGCGTTGCCGTCCGGCGCAACACCTGGAAACACCCCGAGCCCTTGTCGTCGCGCCTCCCGCACGACATCGATCGGGAAGGACCAGGGACTCGGACGACTGGCCTGGAAAGCCGCAATCTCCGCGTTCAGCCGGCGCAGTTCGTCGTCGCGCTCGAGGAAGACGGACGCCCAAAGGCCGTTGTCGCCGCTCATCGGTCTCTCCTCTCGCCGCGTCCGGCCCGGAGGCCATATGGAACGGCACGCGAGGGATAAGTCGATCATGCAATCGGTCACGCAGCAGTTTCTCCACCGGTTGGGCATCCAGACCCGTGGGCGGGGCCTTACCGACATGACGCGCGAGATCGCGGCCGTCCTGGCGTCGGAGGGGGCTGGCGACGGCCTCCTGACCGTCTTCATCCGGCATACGTCGGCCTCGCTGACGATCCAGGAGAACGCGGACCCCGACGTGCGAACGGATCTCGTTGCCGCCTTCGACCGACTGGCGCCCGAAACCGCTCCCTACGTCCATACGATCGAGGGGCCGGACGACATGCCGGCCCATGTCAAGACGGCACTGACCGACACGAGCCTGTCCGTTCCCGTCGAGCGCGGGCGCATGGTGCTGGGCACATGGCAAGGCATCTATCTGTTCGAGCATCGAAGCCATCCCCGCCGGCGGGAAGTCGTCCTGCACTTCCTGGGAACCGGTCGCGGCTGAAACCGCCTGCGGCGCATCGTTTCGCCCGGCAGTTGCAATCGCGCACCCCTGCGATACGTTGATCTCACGAGGTCGTGAGTCGGCTAAAGGGGATACAGGCCATGCTCAAGGAGTTTCGTGAGTTCGCCCTCAAGGGCAACATGGTCGATCTGGCGATCGGCATCATCATCGGCGCGGCCTTTTCCGGCCTCGTCAATTCGATCGTCGCGGATCTCATCATGCCCATCGTCGGCGTCGTGTCGGGCGGCGTCGACTTCTCCAACAAGTTCATCGCGTTGAGCTCCAACGTCACCGCCAGCAGCCTCGCTCAGGCGCGCGAGCAGGGCGCGGTGATCGCCTACGGCAACTTCCTGACGCTAGCGATCAACTTCCTGATCGTCGCCTTCGTGCTGTTCATGGTCGTCAAGGGCATGAATCGCCTGAAGCGCAAGGAAGAGGCGAAGCCTTCGGAAGCCAAGGAGGTGCCGCGCGAGCAGGAACTTCTGGAGGAGATCCGCGATCTCCTGGCCAACGGACGGTCCAGCGTGCGGCCGGGTCAGGTGCCGGGCGGCGACTTCTAGCGTCTTCGTTGCCGGTTCAGACTTGACGAACCGGACGGAAAGACCGAGTCCCGGCTGAACGGACCGCGAAGCACGGGCGGTCCGAACCGATCTCCGGGACTGCCCGTCATGAGCCTGCTCCAGCGTCTGCGTCCGGCTGCGCTCGCCGCGCCCGAAAGCGGAATCGTCGCCGTCATCAACCACGCTCGAGGCCGGGAAGGGCTGATTCCCCTTTGGGCCGGCGAGGGGGATCTGCCGACACCGGCCTTCATCGCTGACGCGGCGGCGCAATCGCTTCGCGACGGCGAGACATTCTACACCTGGCAGCGCGGCATCCCCGAACTGCGGCAGGCGATCGCCGGCTACATCGAGCGCCTCTACGGCCGCTCCACCTCGGCCGACCGCGTCTTCGTCACCGGGTCGGGCATGCACGCGATCCAGCTCGTGCTGACTGCTCTTGCGGGCGAGGGCGACGAGGTCGTCTTCGTGTCGCCGCTCTGGCCGAATTTCGCGGCAGCCGCAGGGGTTTGCGGCGCACGGGCCGTCGAGGTCGCGCTAAATTGGGACGGCGCCGCGTGGCAGCTGGATCTCGATCGGCTGCGTGATGCGATCACCCCGCGCACCCGCGCGATCTTCGTCAACACCCCCAACAACCCCACGGGCTGGACCGCCGATGCCGCGACGATCCAGTCGATCCTCGGCATCGCGCGCGAGGCCGGCGTCTTCGTGGTGGCTGACGAAATCTACAGCCGGTTCTTCTACGCCGGCGCCCGCGCTCCGTCCTTCCACGATGCGATGACCGACGAGGACGCGCTGGTCTTCGTCAACTCCTTCTCGAAGAACTGGGCGATGACCGGCTGGCGCGTCGGCTGGATCGAAGCGCCCGCGGCCTTCGGCCAGCTCATCGAGAACCTCGTCCAGTATTCCAACTCGGGCGTTGCGACCTTCATGCAGCGCGGCGCGGTGGCCGCCATCGAGCAGGGCGAGGCGTTCGTGGCGAGCCAGGTCGCGCGCGCCAGCGAGGCACGCCGCATCTTCACCGGGGCGCTCGCCGCAACCAACCGGGTGTCGATCGCGCCACCGGACGGTGCCTTCTACGCCTTCTTCGCGATCGACGGGATCGACGACGGCATGCAGGCCGCGCTGCGCATCGCCGACGAGGCGCTGGTCGGCCTCGCACCGGGGGCCGCCTTCGCGCCGACGACGCCGGGCTACCTGCGGGCCTGCTTCCACCGGCGGCTCGATCAGGTCGAGATGTCGGCCGCCCGACTTGTGGAGTGGATCGGGCGTCAGCCTTGAACCGCTTCGCCCAGGCGGCGCTGACGATCGCCATCGGAGCGATCGGCGGCGGCCTTGCCGCGATGGCTCAGCTGCCGGTGGCCTGGCTTCTCGGGGCGACGCTCGCCGTCGTCGTCGCCACCCTGTCCGGCCTCACGCTGCGCGTACCCGACCGGTTGCGCGATGTCACCTTCTTCATTCTGGGTATCCAGGCAGGGTCCGGCGTCACGCCGGATGTGGTCAACCAGCTCGCGCTCTGGCCGCTGTCGTTCGCGATCCAGATGGTCGGCGTCGCGCTCATCGTGGTGGCGACCAAGGTGTTCCTGGAGCGCGTCTTCGGTTGGGATCGCGAGACCGCGCTGTTCGCCTCGTTGCCGGGGGCGATGTCCTTCGTGCTGGCCGCCGCGTCGGAAACGCGCGCCGACATGACCCGCATCATCGTCGTTCAGTCGGTCCGACTGCTTCTGCTCATCGGCGCACTGACGCCGCTCCTTGCGTGGTTGGAAGGCGGAAACGTCCTAGAGGGTGGCTTGCGCGGAGGGGTCATCGGCACGCCGCTTCAATATGCGACGCTCGCGGGTCTCTGCGCACTGTGCGCCTTCGTCGGGGTGCGCAGCCGGCTGCCCGGCGGGCTGATCCTCGGCGCCCTGTTCGCCAGTGCCTTCCTGCACGGCACGGATATCGCGCCTGTCGCCATTCCGACCTGGATCGCGATCCCCGCCCTCGTCGTGCTCGGCTGCTCCATCGGGGCCCGTCTGCGGCCGGAGCACCGCAAGGCCATGGTGGAGCTGCTGACGGCGTCGCTCGGCGCTTTTGCGATCGGCTTGGGGCTCTCGGGGCTCGCGGGACTTGCCGCATTCGCGACGCTCGGCATCGCATTCGGCAAGATCGCGCTGGCCTATGCGCCGGGCGCGCTGGAGGCGCTGACGGTGCTCGCCTTCCAGTTCAACCTCGATCCCGCCTACGTCGCGGCACACCACGTTGTGCGCTTCGTTGGCCTCGCGCTCATGGTCCCCGTGTTGGCTCGACGCCTGCCGCGAGCGCAAACGGAAGGGAGCATGATCCGAAAGGAAGCCGCTCCTGCCGCCGCAGCGCACGATACCGAGGACGATCCGACGCGCGAGGCCTGATGCGCAGGCGCCCGCGCGATGCGGGCGCTCACGCCATGCCGTCAGCTGTCAGCCGCCGGCCTTCGCCAGAACCAGGGCCGGCGCATGGTCCTCGCGGTCTTCGCCAGCTGGTCGCTCCGAGGCGAAGGGGATGCCGAGCGCCGTCCACGTCTCGACCAGCGCCGCGCGCAACGCCCCGACGAGCACGTCGTCATGCAGAGGGGTCGGCGTGATCCGCAGCCGCTCCGTGCCGCGCGGCACGGTCGGGTAGTTGATCGGCTGGATGTAGATGCCGTGGCGATCGAGGAGGCGGTCGCTGGCCTGCTTGCACAGGTCGGGATCGCCGACCAGAAGGGGCACGATATGCGTGTCGGACGGCATGACCGGCAGGTCGGCGCCCGCCAACTCGCGTTTCACCTCGGCGACCTGCCGCTGCTGGCCCGCGCGCTCGCTGGCCGACTGCTTGAGGTGACGGATCGAGGCGGCCGCCGCCGCGGCCAGCGCGGGAGGCAGAGCGGTGGTGAAGATGAAGCCCGGCGCGTAGGAGCGAACGGCGTCCACCAGGGCGCGGCTGCCGGCGATGTAGCCGCCGAGGACGCCGAATGCCTTCGCGAGGGTACCCTCGATCACGTCGAGCCGGTGCGCGACGCCCTCGCGATCGGTGATGCCGCCGCCGCGCGGGCCGTACATGCCGACCGCATGGACCTCGTCGATATAGGTCATCGCGTTGTAGCGCTCGGCGAGATTGCAGATCGCGGCAATGGGCGCGACGTCGCCGTCCATCGAGTAGACGCTCTCGAAGACGATGAGCTTGGGTCGCGCGGGATCGGCGGCCTTGAGAAGTTCTTCGAGATGAACGAGATCGTTGTGGCGAAACACCTGCTTGCGGCAGCCGGAGCGGCGCACGCCCTCGATCATCGAGGCGTGGTTCAGCTCGTCCGACAGGATCAGGCAGTCGGGCAGGAGTTTGGCGATGGTCGAGATCGACGCGTCGTTGGACACGAAGCCGGAGGTGAAGACCAGCGCCGCTTCCTTGCCATGGAGGTCGGCGAGTTCCGCCTCGAGTTCGACCAGCGGATGGCTGGTGCCCGAGATGTTGCGCGTGCCGCCCGCACCCGAGCCCATGCAGGCAACCGCCTGCGTCATCGCATCGACCACGGCGGGGTGCTGGCCCATGCCGAGATAGTCGTTCGAGCACCACACGGTGATTTCGCGCGCTTGTCCCTCGTGGCGCCAGATGGCGGCGGGGAAGCGGCCTACGATGCGCTCCAGGTCGGCGAAGACCCGGTAGCGGCGTTCTGCGTGGAGGGCCTCGATCGCGGATGCGAAGTGGGTTTGATAGTCGATCATCCGGAACTCCTTCGTGAGAAGGGTTCTAATTTCAGGTCCCGGTGAAGTCCACCCGGACAGAATGTCCAAGCCTCACCCTTGGGCCGCGTCGTCGTCGGCCGTTTCCGGCGTCGCGTCCGAGGCGTCGTCAGGCGATGCGTCGGCCCGGCCGCGGGCCTGTTCCTTGCGCCGCCGCAGGTTCTCGCGGAGCGTTTCCTCCAGCCGTTTCTGGCGCTTCTGCTTGGCGGGATCGATGGGGGCGTGGGTCATGGTCGGGCTCTAGCGCCGCTTGCCCCGCCGCTTCAAGTGCAGGTCGCGCAACATGCGGCGAAGCCCGTCTTCGGTGGTCTCCGGCGGTTGCCAGTTGGTGGCGGTGCGAAAGGCCCTGTCGTCCACCACGAGCGACCCGAAGACGTGCTCGTACTGCTTCTTGCGTCCGAAAAGGCTCGCGAGCCTCGCAAGGGTATGCGTCGGCAGGGAGAAGAGGCGCGGCGAGCGGCCCATCTCCTGGCGCGAGAAGGCGACCATCTCGCCGAGGCTCCAGGGCTCGCCGTCGCAGATCAGGAACGTGCCGCCCGCCGCATCCGGGGCCGCTGCCGCGACAGTCAGCGCATCCACCGCATTGGCGATGGACAGGAGACTGCGGCTGGCGCTGGGCGCCGCGAGCGGAAGCGGCACCGGCAGGCTGGAGATGCGCAGAAGCGCGGCGACGCCGCCCCGTCCCCCCGGTCCGTAGACCGGCGGCAGGCGGAGAACGACGCCTTCCGTCGAACCGGAACCGAGCGCGCCCCATACGGCGGTCTCGCCGGCGAGCTTGGACGAGGCATAGGCGTTCTGCGGTCGCTCGGGCGCGCTCTCGTCGAAGGGTTCGGACGTCAGCGGGTGCACGAGGTTGGTCGAGGCGTAGACGAACCGCCCGACGCCGCGTCGGACGGCGGTCTCGGCGAGCGTTTTGGTCACCGCGACATTGGCCTCCATCAGGGCCGCGTCGTCCCGGGCGGCCGCTTCCGAGCGCGCGGGGTTAAGCGCCGCCAGATGGATCACCGCGTCGAGGCGTTGCGGCCAACCCGCCCAGTCGTCGACCTGCCGCAGATCGTCCGGCGCGCCGTCGCGACCGCGCGAAACGGCGGTCACCTCGTCCCCACGTTCCGTCAGATGGGCGACGAGGTGCCGGCCGATGAAACCGGATGCACCGGTCACGAGAATGCGCACGTCGGATCGTCCCCCACTTGCTCTGTCCGCGTTTTCGCGGCACTCGCCACTCATGAAGCGTGTGTTCGACATTCTGGCAAGCGGTGTAGGCCTTATCGTGTTCGGTCCGGTGATCCTGATCCTGGCCGCCCTGGTGCGTCGGGACAGTCCCGGACCCGGAATTTTCGCACAGGAGCGGGTCGGGCGAGGCGAGCGCGTCTTCACCTGCTACAAGTTGCGGACGATGCGACAGGGCACCGTGTCGGCGGCCTCGCACGAGACGCCGGTGTCGGCGGTGACGCGCCTGGGCACCTTTCTGCGCAAGTGGAAGCTGGACGAGCTGCCCCAGCTGTGGAACGTCTTCAAGGGCGAAATGAGCTTCGTCGGCCCGCGTCCCTCGCTGCCGGTGCAGGGCGAGGTGATCGAGGCGCGGCGCGCGCGCGGCGTCTACGCATTGCGCCCCGGCATCACCGGGCTCGCGCAGGTCCAGGACATCGACATGTCGCAGCCGGAGCGACTGGCAGAGGCCGATGCCTTGTATCTGGCGAAGCGCAACATCTTCGGTGACGTGCTCCTGATTCTGCAGACGGTCACGGGCAGAGGGCGAGGGGATCGTGTCGGAACCGAGCGCAACTGACGGTCTGCGGATCGCGACATGGAACCTCCACGGCTTCGTCGGCGAGGGGCGACGGCCCGATCCCCACCGCAGCTTCCGGGTGATCGACAGCCTGGCGGCGGACATTCTCGCGCTTCAGGAAGTGGACGGGCGGACGCACCTCAGGCGCCTTCCACAGGCATTCGAGAGGGTGCGGGACGCGCTCGGCGGCCATCTGGTCGAGGCGCGTCTCTTCGGTCCTTCGGGACGCGAATACGGGCACGTTCTCTGGTCCCGCCATCCGATCGAGACCTCCGCAATCCACCCGCTCCCGGGACCGGGCATGGAGCCGCGCGGGGCGATCGAGGCGTTGATCGTGACACCGCTCGGACCGCTGCGCATCGTTGCGGCGCATTTCGGCCTCGACCCCCGCTGCCGACCTCGGCAGGCCGCTGCCGTCGTCGGTCTCAGGACGGCGGGCGTGCCGACGGTCGTGCTGGGCGACTTCAACGAATGGTGGCGCGGGGGGCCCGTGCATCGCCGGCTCGCGTCGGCGCTCCCGGTCCACACGCCCGTGCCGACCTGGCCCGTCGGGCGACCCTTCGCCTGCCTCGATCGGATCTACGCCTCGTCGGACGTGACGCTCCGCACCATCCGGGCGCGGTCGGATGCGGCGGCAGCGTCCGACCATCTGCCGCTCGTCGCCGAGATCGTGTTCTAGCTGCCTGCCTGTCGCATGGTCCGGATGCGAGAGCCGACACGGTTTTCGCCGGAGATGCTCTAGCGCCGCGTCTTCGGATCGAACCGGTCGCGAAGACCGTCTCCGACGAGGTTGAAGCCGAGAACCGCGAGCGCGATCGCGCAGCCCGGCGCCAGCGCCAGCCAGGGGGCGGCGCCCATGTAGGTCTGCGCATCCGCCAGCATCCGTCCCCAGGAGGGAGCGGGCGGTGGCCGGCCGAGGCCGAGATAGCCAAGGCCCGCTTCGGTCAGGATCGCGAGGCCCAATTGCAGGGAGACCTGGATCGCGATCGTGCCGGCGATGTTGGGCAGGACGTGCTGCCGGGCGATCGCCGGCCCGCTTCGCCCGAGCGCGCGCGCGGCGGTGACGAAGTCGCGCGCGAGGACCGACACCGTCGCGGCCCGCGTCACGCGCGCGAAGACCGGCAGGGTGAAGAGGGCGATCGCGCTCGTGGCGCTCCAGAAGCCCGACCCGAGGGCCGCCGCCAGCATCATCGCCGACAGGAGAGGCGGGAAGGCGAAGAGGATATCGACGGCGCGCATCAGGGCCTCGCCGATGCGCCCGCCGACCTCCGCCGCCAGAAGCCCGACCGACCCACCAAGAACGGTGCCGATCGCGACGGCGACCAGCGCGGTGCCGAGGCTGTTGCCGGCGCCGAGCATCAGAAGCGACAGGACGTCCCGCCCGAGCTGGTCGGTGCCGAGGAGCCCGCCGGACAGCGGCGCTTCGAGCCGCTCGGCGAGGCGCAGCCGTAGCGGATTGGCGGAAGGGGTCCACCAGGGGGCGACGAGCGCTGCCCCTGTCAGCGCGGCAACGATGAGGCCGCCGACGAGAAGGCGTGCGTTGGCGCGACCCCGCCTCACGCCGGCGACCTCGTGCGCGGATCGATCCAAAGTTGCAGGAGATCCACGAAAGCGTTCACGAGAAGGACGCTGGCCGCGAGCAGCAGCGCCACGGCCTGCATGGTCACGAGATCGCGCTGCACCAGCGCCTGGTAGGCGAGTTGTCCGAGACCGGGCAGGGCGAAGACGTTTTCGACGAGGACGGCGCCCGCGACGAGGAAGGCGAACTGGAAGCCGATGATCGTGAGAATCGGGGGCAGTGCGTTCGGCGCGCCGTGGCGCAGGAGTGCGGCCGTATCCGAAAGGCCCTTGGCGCGCGCGGTGCGCAGGAAATCCTCGCTCGCCGTCTCCAGAAGCGCGCCGCGGGTCACGCGGCACAGAACGGCAGCCTGCGGCAGGGCGAGCGCGACGGCCGGAAGCAGGAGCGATTTAAGCGCCACACCGACGCCCGACGTCCAGCCAGGGAAGCCGCCGCCCGGCATCCAGCCGAACGTGGTGGAAAAGACGAGGATCAGAAGGAGCCCGATCCAGAAGTTCGGCACCGCCATGCCGACCTGCGCGAAGACCGTCGCCGATCGGTCCGCCCACCCGCCCGGTCGGCGCGCGGCGAGGAAGCCGGCGGAAAGACCGAGCGCCAGCGCGAGCCCGAGCGACAGGACGGCGAGCGGCAGCGTCACGGCGATCCGCTGGCCGATCAGGCCCGAGACCGGCATCCCATAGGTCAACGAACGCCCGAAGTCTCCCGTCAGCGCCGCACCGAGCCATCCGAGCCAGCGAAGGATCACCGGCTGGTCGAGCCCGAGTTCGGCACGTAGCGCGGCCAGCGTATCGGGACGCGCCGAGGTCCCCAACATCACCGAAGCCGGATCGCCCGGCAGGAGGTCGAACACCACGAAGACGAGAAGCGATACGCCGACCAGAAGGGCGAGGAGGCTGCAGGACCGCCGGAAAAGGAGAGCCGCCAAGACGATCGTTCGACTTACTCGGTCCAGCGGACGTCGGTCAGATCGTTGGACGGGATCGGCTCGTTCGCCCAGAGGCCGGTGAGACGCTTGTCCCAGAGGCCGAGCTTGGGCATCACGAAGAGGTAGAGGGCAGGAAGATCCGCGGCGAGGATCTCCTGAGCGCGTCCGTAGTGCTCGAGACGCGTCGCCTCATCGGCAGCGCGTTCGGCCTCGTGATTCTCCGTGTCGAAGGCTTCGCTGCGGTAGCCGAAATAGTAGTCCGGCCGGGCATAGATGCCGATGTCGAGCGGTTCGGCATGGGCGACGATCGTCATGTCGAAGTCGTGCCCCTTGAGCACCTGGTCGACCCAGACGGCGGGAAACTCGGTCGGCACGATCTCCAGCGTCACCCCGATCTCGGCAAGGAACGCCTGAAGGATCTCGGACGTGCGCGTGGCGTAGGCCATCTGCGGCGTGCGGATCGTCGTCTTGAACCCATCGGGATAACCGGCCTCGGCGAGCAAGGCCTTGGCGGCTTCCGGATCGTAGGGTGCGACGCCCGTCAGGTCGCGATAGCCGGGATCGTTGGGTGTGTAGTGGCTGCCGATCGGCTGGCCGTAGCCGCTCATCGCCGCTTCCACCAGCCCGGCACGGTCGACCGCCATCATCAGGGCGCGACGCACGCGCGGATCGTCGAAGGGCTTGCGGCGCAGGTTCATGCCGGCGACGACCTTGAGCTCGGTATTGCCGACGACGCTGGCAAGCCGCGGATCGCCCTCGAAGCTCTTGTAGAGTTCGGGGGCGCCGAATTCGGCGATGGCGTCGACGTCGCCGGACCGGATCGCCGTTGCCTGCGCCTGCGGGTCGGTGATGAAGCGGAACTCGGCTTCCCGCAGCGCCGGCCTGTTCGCCTCGTCCCAATAGCTCTCGGCCCGCTCCAGGCGGACCCTGTCGCCCGGCCGCCATTCGGCGAACCGAAACGGTCCGGTGCCGACGGGCTGGGAACGGTTGGTCTCGGCTGAGCCAGGCTCCACCATGACGGAGGCCGGCCACCCCAGCCAATAGAGCAGGTTGCCGGACGGCTCCTTCAGGTGCAGCACGAGCGTCGCGGGATCGGGCGTCTCGATGCTGTCGATGACCTGGAAGAACTGCTTCTGCGGGTTGGTGGACGTCTCTCCCCGCGCCCGATCGAGCGTGAACTTGGCAGTCGACGAATCGAAGGCCGCGCCGTTGTGGAAGGTCACGTTCTCCTGGAGTTGAAACGTGATGGTCTTCGCGTCTTCGGAAACGGTCCACTGCTTGGCCAGCTGCGGCAGGACCTTGCCCTCGGCGTCGATCCGCGTCAGCCCCTCGAACAGGTTCTGCCAGACCACCTGGCCAATGAAGACGGGCGCGGCGATCGTCGGATCGAGCCCCGCCGGCTCGACGCCGATGCTGATCGTGATCGTATCGCGGGGCGCGGCGCCGGCAGGCGCGCTTGCGGCGAGGAGCACCAGCGCGGCGGCCGTCATTCGCAGGGCGCGGAATGAGAGGATCGTCATGTCTGCTGATCTCCGCTGTGCGGCGGTTCGACGCCGTTGAAGCCCATGGCGGGGCGGCCATAGGCACCATATGGCCTTGCGAAAGTCGAGAGTGCGCCGCGAAGAAACATGCGGACTGCGCCGCTGCAGAAACTTGACTTCAGTTCTCCACAAATCGTAGGCCGGAGCATCTTGATAGGAGCCGGCATGGATCAGATCGAACCGATCGCGCAGTCGACCGACGCGGGGCGATCGACGCGCCCGCTGGTCTCGCGGCTGTCCGCTCCCGTCGCCGACCGCGCGGAGTTCCTGCGCCATCTCCTCGAACACCTCGACGAGGATGCCGCTGATTCCGTCGATCCCGACGGCGAGACGCGTCTGATGCTATACGACTGCGACATGCGCCTGCGCTTCTCCGGCCCGACGCTCTCGGTGGTCGTCGAGGGTCGGGAGCCCGGTCAGCATGGCGTCGCCAAGGGCGTCGTCGCTTATTACCTCCAGCATATCCTCGGCGACGATTGCCCGCCGCTGGTCTGGTCGGGGGACGGGGCGGACACGCGCGAACTCGCGCATTTCCGCGAAATGCGCGTGGTGTCCTCGATCCAGCTGACGCCGCATATGCGCCGCGTGCGGCTGGCGGGCAGCGATCTCGCCCGCTTCGCGAGCGGTGGCCTGCATGTCCGGCTTCTCTTCCCGCCGCAGGGGCGAACGCCGGTCTGGCCGCATTCCGGACCCGCCGCTCTGCCGGTCTGGCCGGAGGGCGAGGACGAACTCGTCACCCGCGTCTACACGATCCGAAACATCGACGCCGAGGCGGGCCATGTCGACATCGACGTGGTGCTGCATGATCCGCCAGGCGCCGGCTGTCGCTGGTGCCGGGAGACCCGGCCCGGCGATCCGGTCGGCATGCTCGGACCCGGTGGGGGCGAGGTCGGAAAGGCGGAGCGCTACCTTCTGCTCGGTGATGAAACCGCCCTGCCGGCGATCGCCCGCACGCTCGCAGAACTCCCCGACGACGCGAAGGGCCATGCCTTCATCGAGGTGGACGGGGAAGACGAGGAGCAATCGCTGCGCCATCCCGTGGGGATGCAGGTGCGATGGCTCCATCGCAACGGAGCGCCGGCCGGCACCACCACGCTTCTGGAGGACGCGGCGCGCGCGTCGGTGGCGCCGGGAAGCCCGCCGCCCTTCGTATGGGCAGGCTGCGAGTTCGAGGCCTTCAAGGCGATCCGCCGCTTCTGCCGCAAGGACCTCGGGCTCAGGAAGAACGGGCATCTGGTCGTCGCGTACTGGCGGCGCGGCAAGAGGCAGGACGACGCACCGTCCGCCGACGAGGAGGCGTGAGCCGGTCGGCTCACGCTCCGAAGAGCGTCAAGCAGTCAGCACGACCTTGACGCTCTGGCTGCGGTCGAGGGCGAGGCGGAACGCGTCCGGGGCCTCCGTCAGCGGCCGGCGCGCGGTGACGATCGAGAGGACGTCCACCTTGCCCTGCGAAATCAGGCCGACGGCTTCCGCGAACTCGACGTCGAACCGGAAGGAGCCGCGCAGGTCGAGCTCCTTCGACATGACCGAATTGGCCGGGATCGGCAGCGGTCCGGCGGCCAGGTTGCCGACCTGCACCACGATGCCGCCGCGGCGCACGTTCTGGATGGCCGAGGACAGGCCCTGCGGGGTGCCCGAGACCTCGAACACGACGTCGGGCGGCGTGATCTTCGAGAAGCCGTCCGCATCCTTCGACAGATCGATGACCTCGTCCGCGCCGAGCTTGCTGGCGAAGGCGAGGGGAGCCGCGGCCATGTCGACGACCGTGGTGCGGCCTGCGCCCTTCAACTGGGCGGAGAGGAGCGTGAAGAGACCGATCGGCCCGGCGCCGACCACCGCGACCGACTTGCTCGTCAGATCGCCCGCGCGCTTCACGGCATGGAGGCAGACAGCCAGCGGCTCGGCGAGCGCCGCCGCTTCGATCGCCACGTGGTCGGGCACCGGCACGCACTGGCCGGGTGTCGTGTCGAAATAGGAGGAGAAACCGCCCTGCATGTGCGGGTTCTTCGAGGCCGAACCCATGAAGAACACGTTCTCGCAAAGGTTTGCCCGGCCCTCGCGGCAGCGCGGGCACTGGCCGCAGGGGCGGAACGGGTTGACCGCGACGCGTGTGCCGGGCTCGAGGCCCGTGACGTCGGAGCCGACCGCGTCCACGATGCCGGAAATTTCGTGGCCCAGCACCAGCGGTTCGCGCACGACGTAGTCGCCGGTCTTGCCGTGGCGGAAGTAGTGCATGTCCGAACCGCAGATGCCGCCGGCTCCGAAGCGGATCCGCACGAGCCCCGGCGCCAGCGCGCCGAGATCGCGGTCCACGACCCGGAGGTCCTCTGCGCTGAAGATCGTCGCTGCGCGCGCGGTGTTCATTGGATCAGTCCCATCTGCGTCGGAAGCCAGAGCGTTACTATGGGGAAGAAGGTGATGACCAGCAGGGCCAGGAACAAGGGCACCAGCCAGGGCAGGATCGCCATCGTCGTTCGCTCCACCGACAGCTTCGCGACCCGCGACAGCACGAAGAGCACCATGCCGAGCGGCGGATGCAGCAGGCCGATCATCAGGTTGAGCGTGAGGATCAGGCCGAAATGCACGGGGTCGATGCCGAGGCGCAGCGCGATCGGCAGGAGGATCGGCACGACGATGGTGATGGCCGCGATCGTGTCGAGGAAGCATCCGACGATCAGGAGCAGGATGTTGACGAGGATCAGGAAGACCCACGGGTTGTCGGTGATCGAGAGGATCAGGTCCGACATTGCCTGCGCGGCCTGGCTGACCGTCAGGAGCCAGGCGAAGACGGAAGCCGCGGTTACGATGAAGAGCACCGACGCGGTGGTCTCGATCGTGTCGAAGCTTGCCTTCGCGAGGGTACGGAACGTCATGGTGCGGTAGCGCACGAGGCCGAGAAAGAGCGACCAGATCACGGCCGCGACGGCCGCTTCCGTCGGGGTGAACCAGCCCATGGTCATGCCGCCGATGAGAATCACGGGCGTCATCAGCGCCATCACGGCGGAGAAGTCGAACTTCCAGTCCAGCGCGACGAGCGCGGCCAGCGCGATCAGCACCGACAGGTTCAGGGACAGGCCGAGGTGGACCAGCACATAGACCGAGATCGGAAACAGCGCGACGACGAGGATCTCGAGCGAGGCCGACAGGAGACGGCGCATCTCGAAGGGCGTGTCGGAGCCCCAGCCCTTGCGATAGGCGAAGATCGCCACGGTGATCATCATCAGCACCGTCATCACGACGCCGGGGATGATGCCGGCCATGAAGAGCGCGCCGATCGAGACGTTGGCCATCATCCCATAGATCACGAAGGGCAGGGACGGCGGGAAAATCGGCCCGAGGGTCGCGGACGCGGCGGTGACGCCGACCGCGGCCTCCACGGGGTAGCCGTGGTCCTTCATCGCCTTGATCTCGATCGTGCCGATGCCGGCGGCGTCCGCGAGCGCGGTGCCAGACATGCCGGAGAAGATCACCGAGCCGATGATGTTCACCTGCGCGAGGCCCCCCTTCATCCAGCCGACGAGGGCGACGGCGAAGGCGTAGATGCGGCCCGTGACGCCCGCAACGTTCATCAGGTTGCCGGCCAGGATGAAGAAGGGCACGGCGAGGAGCGGAAAGCTTTCGACGCCGGCCATCATACGCTGGGCGATGATGATGTCGGGCGCGACGCCGTAGATCAGGAGATAGAGGCCCGAGGCGACGAACATGGAGATCGCGACGGGCACGCCGACCACCATGAGGACGAGAAAGGCGCCGATCAGAACCAGCATGGATTACTCTCCCAGGCCGTCGAAGGCGCCGGGGCGCTCGAGAACGGAATAGCCGCGGCGCCAATTGCCCCAGGCGACCTGGACGGCGCGCAGGAGCATCAGCACGAAGGCGGCGAACACGGTGTAGAAGACGATCGAGCGCGGCAGGTCGATCGTGACCATCCGCTCGCGCGAGACCACGTTGACGTAGCGCCATAGGAGATACGAGGCGTAGGCGAAGAAGGCGATGCGCAGGACGTCCACGAAGGTGGACAAGAGCCGCGCGATACCAGCCGGGAGGTAGTGGTAGAGCACGTCCACCTGAATGTGGCGCGACATGCGCACGCAGGCGACGGAGCCCAGGAACACGACCACCACGAGGCAGTTGATCGCGATCTCCTCCGTCCACGCCAGGCTGTTGTTGAGGACGTAGCGCGTGAAGAACTGGAGGAACACGCAGACCGCCATGCCCCAGAAGACAAGGAGCGTCACCCAGTCCTCGAAGGAATAGGGCGAGAGGTCGGCGGTCGGGCCTGAGTCCTCGAAGGCGTGCGCGATCTCTTCGGGCGTGGTCTGCGTGTGGTGTTCTGTGGCCATGACGGCTCCTTGCGGGGCGCCGGGGCCCCGCGTGACGTTCGGCGCGGAAAGGATGGCAAGCGGCCGCGCCGCGCCCCGGTCTCGCGGGACGCGGCATGGAGGGGCGTTACTGGACGGCGCGGATGGCGTCGTAGTCGGCCTGGCGGTAGCCGTAGGTCTCCAGCGGCGCCTTTTCCTTCACGTTCTTCTCGAAGTCGGCCTTGTCGACCTCGACGACGTTGAGGCCCTTGTCCTTGAAGGTCTGGACGAGCTTCGCCTCGCGCTCCTGCACGATCTTGGTGGCGCGCTCGGCGGCCTCCAGCGTCACCTCGGTGAAGATCTTCTTGTCCTCGTCGGAGAGCGAGGCCCAGCGGGTCTGCGAGATCACGGTGTTCAGGTGGTCGACGATGTGGCCGGTGAGGGCGATCGTCTTCTGCACTTCGTAGAACTTCTTGGCCTCGATGGCGGTGAGCGGATTTTCCTGCGCCTCCACCGTGCCGTTCTGAAGCGCCAGATAGACCTCGGCGAAGGCGATCGGCGCTGTGTTGGCGCCGCAGGCGCGCGGCATGGCGAGATAGGCCGGCACGTCCGGCACGCGCATCTTCACGCCGGCGAGGTCGGCGCAGGTCTTGATGTCCTTGTTCGCCGTGGTGTGGCGCGTTCCGTAGTAGGTCACGGCCGTGATGTGATGGCCGGACTCTTCCTCGTAGCCCGCCGCGAGTTCGCGGAAGATGTCGCTCTTGGTGTAGGCGAGCAGGTGCTCGGGATTGCGGAAGATGTAGGGGTAGTAGGTCACCCCGATCGGCGTGAACTCGCGCGAGGCGAAGCTCGAACCGGAGATGATCATGTCCACGGTGCCGAGGGTCAGGCCCTGGTTGAGATCGGCTTCCTTGCCGAGCTGCGAGGCCGGGAAGACGCTGATCTCGTAGCGGCCGTCCGTGCGCTTCTTGATCTCTTCGGCCGCCCAGACGGACTCGGTGTGGAAGGGTTCCGTCACCTCGTAGACGTGGCCCCAGGTGAGCTTGGTCTGCGCGAGCGCAGAGCCCGACATGAGGGTGGCAAAGGCCAGGGCGCCGAGCGCCCATGTCGTCTTCGTCATCATGTTTCGTTCCTCCCGTTGATACCCGCGCCGGCCTTCGCCTTGCGCCGCGTTGGGGGCGCGTCCGGCATCCTCCCGCCGGCCTTGCCCATGCCGGCGTCCTCGCCGAAACTGTGTTGAAAGCGAAGCTGCGACTGGCGCAGGTGCTGGCGCATGGCGGCCTCGGCGGCTGCCGGATCTCCAGCGGCGATGGCGTCGCGCACCGTCCGGTGCTCGGCATGAGCCACGAGCCAGGTCTGCCCAGTCTCGAAATATTCCGAGAGACGCGCGAAATAGGGTGTCATGCGCTGATCGAAGAGTTCGCCCACGAAGCGCGTGACCACCGCATTGCCGAGAATCCCCGCAACGGCGACGTGAAACTCGCGGTCCAGTGCGATGGTCTCGGGCGAGGGATGGTTGCCGCTTTCCATGCGCGAGAGAATGGCATCGAGCGCCGCGACGTCCGTCGGCGTCGCCTTCACGGTCGCCTCGCGCACGAGCGCGCTCTCGATCAACTCGCGCGCGCGCAGCAGTTCGAAGGGGCCCTCGATCTCGCCGCCGACCGGCTCGTCCGCCGGCGGCGCCGTGACGTAGATGCCCGAGCCGACACGAATGCGGATGCGGCCTTCGACCTCCAGCGCGATCAACGCTTCGCGCACCGTCGGGCGCGAGATGCCGAGACGCTCGGCGAGTTCGCGCTCAGTCGGAAGCCGGTCGCCGACCCCGTACTCGCCCGACTCGATAAGAAGGCGGAGCTGGTCGGCGACCTGGCGATAGAGCCGGCGGGGTTCGATGGCCTCGAGGGGCATGCCGCAACAGCCCTCCCAAGCCGCGCGTTGGCCAATTGATCTGACCAATTGGCCAGATACTGTCCGGCTGTGTCGCTTTCGTCAAGCCGGCGTTACCGAGGCTTGTCCAGACCCAGGAACCGCGCCGTATCCGGATCCACCGGAATGCCTTCCGCCGTCCGCCGCGCTTCCACGTCCCACTCGCGATCGCCGGGCGCCATGACCTTACCGCCCTCCACTGGCGGAACGGCCCGCAGCGCTTCGAGATAACGCCGCATGCCGTCGGCGAAGAGTGCCGCCCCGGCGAAGCGTTCGGGATCGAGCGCGAGGAAGAAGTGTCCCATGTTGCGAGGGGTGCTGTAGTCGACGTCGCCGACCATCGGGATGAATTCGTGGTCGAGCGTGGTGCCGTTGAGGATGCCCGTGAACAGCGTGGCGACGCCGGCCAGCGCGGCGCCCTTGAAGCCATAGCCTTCGCCGCCGAGCGGCAGCAGCATGTCGGCCTCTTGCGGGTCGCGCGTGGCCAGACCCTGCGTGTCGGCCGCGACGCCGGCCGGCAGCATCTGCCCGAGCGAACGATAGAGGAGCACCCGGTTCATCGGGATCGAGGAGGTCGCCATGTCGAGGAGCCACGGCTTCTGTCCCTCTACCGGCGCTGCGAAGGCAAGCGGGTTGGTGCCGTGGAAGGCCTGCGTTCCGTCGAAGAGACCCACCACCGAATCGGTGTTGGTGGTGGCAAAGCCGATCATGCCGGCCTCGGCGATGGCCAGCGCATAGGCGCCGGCGGCTCCGAGATGGGACGAGCGCACGGCGCCCACCGCACCGATGCCGCTTTCCCGGGCGATCTCGACCGCGAACGCCGCGGCGCGATAACTCGTGAGATGGCCGAGACCGTCGTCGCCGTCCACGGTCCCGGTTCCGGCCGCGGTGCGCCTGACCGAGACGTTGGGGCGCGGATTGACGCGTCCGCCGGCGATGACCTTGCAGTAGTGGGGAACGAGCCGCACCCCGTGGCTGTCGACGCCGACGCGCGAGGCATGCATCAACGCCCGCGTGGTGGCGTCGACGGCTTCGCTGGAGGCTCCCGCCCCTTCGAGCGCCGCCCGGACGCTGAGCTTCAGTTGCGCCGCGTCGACCAAGATCGCGCTCGTCATGTCCGTTTCCTCCACTCGTGCCGAATGCATCCGCGTAGCGCGATCAGGCCGCGCGGCGCAAACGCTCTGATCGTGGGGACGACGGGAGAAGCCGTTTGAGATCGGCGTCGATCACCGCTATCGCAGAGATCGGAGGCAGACCCCGTCGCTGAGCCTCCGGGGAGGACGAATGAGCGAACGACCCTTGGTGATCGTCGCGCCGCATCCGCGCGACCTGGACATGATCTTCACGCCCGATGCGCTGGTCCGGTTCCGCGAGCGCTACGAGTTGGTGGAAACGACGGCCGGCGAGATCGACGCCCTGCCGGCCGATTCGTTGGCGCGGGCGCGCTACCTCGTCGGCCAGCCCGACATCTCGGACTCGCTGCTGGCGGCGATGTCGGGGCTCCGGGCCATCGTGAACGTCGAGGGCAACTTCACCGACAACATGCCCTATCAGGCCTGCTTCGAGCGGGGCATCCACGTTCTGATCACGAGTTCGGTCTTCGCCGAGCCGGTGGCGGAAATGGGCCTCGGCATGGCGCTGTCGCTGCACCGGCAGATCGCGGAAAGCGACGCCGCCTTCCGGCGAGGGGCCGAGGTCTGGGGCCTCGACGGCAACGGGTCCGCACGGCTCCTGTCCGGTTCGAAGATCGGCATCGTCGGCTTCGGGGACCTCGGCCGTGCCCTTCATCGGCTGCTCCTCGGCTTCCGAGCCGATGTGCATGTCTACGATCCCTGGCTGCCCGCCTCCGTCATCGCCGACCACGGCGCCGCGGCGGCGCCGCTGGAGGACGTTCTCGCGAACTGCGACACCGTGTTCGTCACCGCCTCCGTGACGGGCGACAACCAGCATCTCTTCGACGCTTCCGCGTTCGCCGCCATGAAGCCCGGTGCCGCGTTCGTGCTGCTGAGTCGTGCGGGGATCGTCGATTTCGATGCGATGCGCGAGGCGGCGCGGAGCGGGCGCATCAAGGTGGCGACCGACGTCTTTCCCGAAGAGCCGCCCACAACGGACGATCCCGTTCGCTCCACACCCAACCTTCTGCTTTCGGCGCATCGCGCCGGCGCCCTCGATGTCGTGTTCCAGCGCATGGGCGACATCCTCCTCGACGATCTCGCGCTGATGGACAGGGGGCTGCCCCCGGTTCGCGCCCGCCGCGCCGAGCGCGAGACCGTCCGCCGCATGCGCTCCAAACCCGTCTCCAAAAGCTGAGAACCGTTCCATGCTGAAGAACATCCCACCGATCGTGACGGCCGACCTCCTCACCATCCTCGCCGAGATGGGGCATGGCGACGACCTCGTGCTGGTCGATCGCAACTATCCCGCGGAATCCACCGCCGCCGAGACGGTGACCGGCACCTGCGTCCAGCTTTCCGGTGTCGGCACGACCGAGGCCGCAAAGGCGATCCTGTCGCTGCTGCCGCTCGATTCGTACGTGGACGCACCGGTCCGCCTGATGGCCGTCGTCGGCGATCCCGACGCCACCCCCGACGTGCATCGCGAGATGCAGGAGGTCGTGAATGCGGCCGAGGGCAAGGCGATCACCATCGAGCGCGTCGAGCGCTTCGCCTTCTACGACGCGGCGAAGTCGGCCTATGCCGTGGTGCGCACCAGCGAGGCCCGGCCGCACGGCTGCTTCATCTTCAAGAAGGGCGTCATCTTCGATTGATCGCGGAAGGAAATTTGACGGGCACAATCAGGTTTCCTACACGACGCGCGAGGGCCGGAACGAGCCCATGATACGGAGACCGGGAAGGCGGGCGTGTTCGCCCGTGCCCGGTCCGAGAGGCTGCCATGCTCGCGCGTTTCCTTTCCTACTACGCTCCTTGGCGCGGGCTGTTCCTGCTGGATTTCTCCTGCGCCGTGGTGGCTGGACTTCTCGAACTCGGCTTCCCGATCGCGGTGAAGCTCTTCGTGGACGACCTCCTGCCGAGCGGCAACTGGGGCATGATCGTCCTGGCGTCGGCGGGGTTGCTGGGCATCTACGTCCTCAATACGGGCCTGATGGCGGTGGTCACCTATTGGGGCCATATGCTCGGCATCAACATTGAGACCGAGATGCGCCGCAAGGCCTTCGAGCATCTTCAGACGCTCTCCTTCGGCTTCTTCGACAACCAGAAGACCGGCCACCTCGTCGGTCGGCTGACCAAGGATCTGGAAGAGATCGGCGAGGTTGCTCATCACGGGCCGGAAGACCTCTTCATCGCCGTGATGACCTTCATCGGCGCCTTCCTTCTGATGCTGTCGGTGCATGTCGAGCTGGCTGTCATCACCGCCGTGGTGGTGCCGGTCGGCTCCTGGGTGACGACGCGCTACGGCGCTCGGATGACCGCCACATGGCAGGCGATCTACGGTTCGATCGGGGACTTCAACGCCCGTATCGAAGAGAATGTCGGCGGTATCCGCGTGGTGAAGAGCTTCGCCAACGAGGAGCACGAGCGGGCCCTCTTCGCGCACAACAACACGAGCTATCGCTCCCGCAAGCTCGACGCCTACCGCATCATGGCTGTCAGCCAGTCGCTCAACTACCTGACCATGCGCCTGACGCAGGTGATCGTGATGCTGGCCGGCACCTGGTACGTGATGGCCGGTGAACTCAGCTACGGAGGCTTCGTCGGGTTCCTGCTTCTGGTCGGCGTGTTCTTCCGTCCGGTCGAGAAGATCGCCGCGGTGCTCGAAACCTATCCGAAGGGCATCGCGGGCTTTCGGCGCTACACCGAGTTCCTGGACACGGAGCCTGAGATCGCCGACGCGCCGGATGCGGTCGAACTTCGCGGCGCCCGAGGCGCGATCGCCTTCCGCGACGTCCATTTCGCCTACAAGGATTCGCGACCCGTTCTGAAAGGGATCGACCTCGACATCCGACCGGGCGAGACCGTGGCCTTCGTCGGACCTTCCGGGGCCGGCAAGACGACGATCTGCTCGCTGGTGCCGCGCTTCTACGACGTCGACGGCGGCGCGATCCTGATCGACGGGCAGGACATCCGTTCCCTGACGCTCGCGTCGCTTCGCCGGCACATCGGCATCGTGCAGCAGGACGTGTTCCTGTTCGGCGGCACGGTGCGCGACAACGTCGCTTATGGCCGTCTGGGCGCCTCCGAGGCCGAGATCGCGCAAGCGATCGAGCGTGCTCACCTCGCGCAAACCGTCGCGGCCTTGCCGGACGGGCTGGATACCGTGGTGGGCGAGCGCGGCGTCAAGCTGTCCGGCGGTCAGAAGCAGCGCCTGTCGATCGCGCGCATGTTCCTGAAGAACCCGGAAGTGCTGATTCTCGACGAGGCGACCTCCGCTCTCGACACCGAGACCGAGCGCGCCATCCAGGCCTCGCTTGCCGATCTCGCCCGGGGTCGCACGACGCTGGTGATCGCTCACCGTCTCTCGACGATCCGCCACGCCGACCGTATCGCGGTGGTCGTGGACGGTCATATCGCCGAACTCGGCACCCATGCGGAACTGATGGCGCAGGGCGGGGCCTATCTCCGATTGACGCAGGCGCAGGATCGCCTGCACCTTGGCGAGGACAGCGTGGCACGCCCGGCGGCGGAATAGCCGCCGGGCGTCGCTTCCTCACGCCGTCGGCATCTCGCGCCAGCCCCAGCGCTCGGCGAGTGCGAGGCAGTTCGCTGCTGTCTCGACGCTGCCCGTCGTGCCGACGCTGCGCAGCGATGCGGCCGCGCTGGCATGGGCGAGCTTGAGGCAATCGCCGACCGGCTGATCTTCGTGATGGCCGTACATGAAGCCGGCGGCAAAGGCGTCGCCGGCACCGTTCGCCCCGCGAACCTCGGACTGCGGTACGTTGACCGAGGGATGGCGATGCACCGTGCCGTTGCGCGTAAAGGCGACCGCCGCGCGCGGGAAGTGGATGGCAAGGACCTTGATGGCGCTCGCTTCCATGATGCGACGGCCGGCCGCCTCGCAGGCCGCGATGTCGGTCTGGCCGTCCCGGGTCGTCTGCGTGCCGGTGATCGCGCCGATCTCGTAGTCGTTGATGACCAGCGTATCGAGATGGGGCAGGCAGGGCTCGGCGAGTTCGCGCAGGCGCTCGGGCGCGATCTGCAGGAGCTCGAAATTCGTCTCCAGCCCTGCCGTGCGCGCTGCCTTCAGCGTCGCAACCCAGCCGTTCACCTCGCCCTTCCAGGCATTGTCCATCACGTCGTGGATGCCCGGCAGGCCGAGATGGAAGATGCGCGCGGTGGTGCTTCCGAAGTCGAAATGGTCGGGCGAGAGGAGGGCGCTCGTGCCCTGGTGGAAGATATGCGTGCGCTTGCCGGTGTCGCGCGCGCTGTAGGCGTCGGTGTAGTTGGTGCGCCCACCCTTGATCACGCGCATGCCGCTGCGCTCGATGCCGTTCTCGTCGGCATAGCGAAGGAGGATGCGTCCGTCCTCGTCGTCGCCGACGCAGCCGATGGTGGCCACCGGCATCGACGGGTCGAGCCGGCGGATGTCGATGCCGAAGTTGCAGGCCGATCCGCCGCCCTCGACACTTTCCTCGAGGATGCGCGTGACGGTTTCCTCGACCGGCCAGCGGTCGAGGAGCTTGTTGTGGTCGGCGCACCAGGTTCCCCCGGTGAGAAAGCCGCGCCGCTGCGCTGCCGCCATGGGGTCAGGCTCCCATTTTCAGCGACGGATCGGTGATCTCGAGATCCTCGGCCAGCGCCTTCTTCGGGCGGATGCCGTTCTTCTGGAGATGATCGTGGTAGGCCTTGGTCGCCTCCTCTGAGGAAACGTCGTCCTCGATCACCGAGCGCATGGCGCGCACGATGGCCTTTGAGTCCTCGGCAAAGAAGATCTTGCGGCCGAACAGGGCGACGCGCGCGCCGTAATTCTCGGCCTGCTTCACCATTTCCAGCGTGTCGCGGTTGGTCGACGAAGCGCCGCCCAGGATGCCGACGATGAGGTTGCCGGGGTCGAAGGACGCCAGCTCCTCGGTCGCCTTCGGGCCGTTGTAGACGACCTTCAGGAACTCCGGCCGGTCGTGCTTCGACACCCCGGCGAGGATCTTGGCGATGAAATCGTTGTTGTAGGTGTAGAAGTCCGAGCCCGGCGCCTTCACCTCGAACTGCGGATTGAACACCTCGAGGAAGTGGCGCACCCCGGACGCCGACGCCTCGTCGCGAAACTTCGCATAGGCCTCGATCGTACGCAGGTCCTGGTCGAGCTCGTTGAAGAAGGTCACGGCGTAGAGGCCGAGGTCCGAAACCGGCTTCACCCGGTCGAGGCGCGCTGTGCGGAAGGGCACGGTCGGCAGGTGCTTGTAGTTCGCGCCGCGCCAGTGCCAGATGTCGCTGCCGTCGTTGAGGCGCACGGCGGGCGTCACATCGGAATGGGCATAGGCGCCGCGCGACTGAAGGTGCTCGGCGGACGAAAGCGACGTCAGCATGATGTCGACGAGGCCGGACTGGACCATCTCCTCCATCGCGTCGCGATAGACCTTGAGCGGGCGCATGCGGCCCGTCGGCTTCCCCTCGGCGTCGTGCTCGGGGCCGGACACGCCGACGCCGAGCGCCATGTCGCCGTCCTTGGCGTCCGCGATGATGAAGTCCTTCGGCGTGTATTCGCCGCGCCGGATGCGGGCGAGCTTGAGGTCCATGGTCTTGGCGGTTGTGGTCATGGGTATGCGCTCCGAGGAATGCGGGTAACGTGGTGGAGGGGGATCAGGCCGAGACCTTGCGGATCCACTGGTCGAGGCCGACGGCCACGATGATGAGGACGCCGACGGCGAATTCTTGCCAGAGGGCGTCGAGGCCGGAGAGGGCGAGCCCGTTGCGGAAGACGCCGACGATCAGGGCCCCGATGAGGGTGCCGACGATCGAGCCGCGCCCGCCGAAGAGCGAGGTGCCGCCGATCACGACCGCGGTGATGGAATCGAGGTTGGCCGTGCCGCCGGACGTCGGGCTGATCGCGCCGACGCGCCCGATCAGCACCCAGGCGCCCAGCGCGCAGATGACGCCGGACAGGGAGTAGACCGCCAGCAGCACGCGCCGCGTGTCGATGCCCGACAGGCGCGCCGCCTCCGGGTCGTCCCCGGTGGCGTAGACGTGGCGGCCGAAGGCGGTGCGGTTCAGGATGTACCAGACGACCGCGGCGACGATGAGCGTGAACACCGTGCCGAAGGTGAGGCGCGCGCCGCCGCCCTGGATGGCGGTGGCGGTCAGCTGGAGGAACGGCGCTTCCGCCGCGACTTCCTGGGCGCGGATCGTCTGCGACCCGCTGTACCAGAGGAAGATCGCGCCGAAGATGCTCCAGGATCCGAGCGTCACGATGAAGGGGGGCAGCTTGACGTAGGTGATCAGGAGCCCGTTCACGAAGCCGCAGGCGAAGCCGACGCCGAGACCGATGCAGAAGGCCAGTTCGGCCGGGACGCCCATCATCACGGCGAGGCGGCCCATCACGACGGTCGCCAGGATCATGATCGCGCCGACGGACAGATCGATGCCGGCCGTCAGGATCACCAGCGTCTGCGCGATGCCGATGACGGCGATGATCGTCACCTGTTGCATGATCAGCGACAGGTTGAACGGCTGGAAGAAGCGCGAGCCGACGATCGCGCTGAAGACCAGGAGCCCCGCGACCAGGACCACGAAGGGCACGATCGTCGGATACTGGTGCAGGAGATGCTGCAGGCGCCGCAGCGGCGACCGGCGCTCTTCGGCGAAATGGGCGACGGCGTCCGCGTTGTTTGCTGCCGGTTCGATGCTGGCCATGGTCCCACACCTTTCTCTGCGCCTGTCGAAACGGTCGGTGCGAAAGGGGTTTTCGCACCGACCGCGGTTGCGGCGCCGGAGCCGGCGCGCGCATCGTCAGGACGAGGGGATCAGCCCCAGCACTTCTTGAGGGCTTCGGCGGAGGTGATGGACTCCACCCCGTCCACCGGCTTGTCGGTGACGAGGGTCACGCCCGTATCGAAGAAGTCGAGCCCCTGCGTCGCCGCCGGCTTCTCGCCCGTCTTCTTGAAGTTCACGATCGCCTCGACGCCCTTCGAGGCCATCAGCAACGGGTACTGCATGGCGGTCGCGCCGATCACGCCGGCCTTCACGTTCTCGACGCCCGGGCAGCCGCCGTCCACCGAGGTCATGACGACCGAGCCTTCCTTGCCGGCGGCCTTCAGCGCCTCGTACGCGCCTGCGGCGGTCGGCTCGTTGATCGTGTAGAAGACGTTGAGATCGGGGTCCTTCTGGAGAAGCAGTTCGGCTCCGGTGCGGCCGCCTTCCTCCGATCCCGCGCCCCACTGGTGGCCGACGATGCGCGCGTCGTCCTCGTCGAGATAGCGGCTCATGTCCTTCGGATCGATGCCGAAGCCCTTCATGAAGCCCTGGTCGCGTTGCACGTCGACCGTCGGTTGCGTCTCGATGGCGTCAAGGAACCCGACCTTGGCGGTCTTCGGATCGGCGACCGTCTTGGCGGCCCACTGACCGATCAGCTCGCCCGCCTTCACGTTGTCCGTGGCGAAGGTCTGGTCGGCGGCGTCGGCGGGGTCGAGCGGCGTGTCGAGCGCGATCACGAGGATGCCGGCCTGGCGCGCCTGGTCGAGCACAGGGGCGATCGCCTTGGGGTCGCTCGCGGTGATGAGGATGCCGCTCGCTCCGGCGGAGATGAGGTTCTCGACGGCGGTGACCTGACTGTCGTGGTCACCGTCGTACTTGCCGGCGAAGCCCTGGAACTTCACGCCCAGTTCGGCCGCCTTCTGGCTGGCGCCCTCGCGCATCTTGGCGAAGAACGGGTTGGCCTCGGTCTTCACGACGAGCCCGACCAGGATGTCCTCCTGGGCACGGGCGGGCGCCGCCGCGATGAGGCAGGTGGCCAAGGCCGTGCCGGCGATGAGGCCGGTGAGGCGGTGGATGGTGCTGCGCGACGTCATGCTTCCTCCCTTGTGGTTCATGGGACGCCTCTTCGGGCGTGCCCGCTCCCTTGCCCGGCGATTCGCGCCCGACATTCGTCTCGGAACCGACTGGCCGACGGTGCCGCGATTTCACGGCAGACGGCTCGCCGCCGCCATGCCCGCGCGCCTTTCCGCCCGGCACGCCTCCCAGGATCGAAGTAAAATCGCGATCGGCTGAAAACACAATCGCCATCTGCTCAGGTTCAGAACTTTTTGCGCGCGGTTGGAAGGTTTACGGGTTCAATCGATATGGTCGGCATACGAACCGATGCGATTGGTCGGCGGGCGTCATCGCATCTGCGCAAAACATGTCGAAACCGATCATGCAAGGTGTCCGGGCGCGGAGTGTGACGGCATTAGGCCCACCCTCGAGCCGCAAACATCGATTTTTCCGCAAACTTCGTCGTGGATTGCTAACCCAAGTCGCGGTAGGGCAGGGCCGCATCCTCGCTCGACCGACAGGTACGAAAGGTTCATCCATGACGCAGCCCAAACGCATCGCCGTCACCGGCGCGGCCGGTCAGATCTGCTACTCCCTGCTGTTCCGCATCGCCAACGGCGACGTCTACGGCAAGGACACGCCGGTCTCCCTTCAGCTTCTCGATCTGCCCCAGGCGCAGAAGGCCGTGAAGGGCGTCGTGATGGAATTGGAGGATTGCGCCTTCCCGCTGCTGCAGGACGTCGTGATCACGGACGATCCGAAGGCTGCCTTCCGCGACATCGACGCAGGCTTCTTCGTCGGCTCGCGCCCGCGCACGCAGGGCATGGAACGCCGCGATCTGCTCAATGCCAACGCCGAGATCTTCCGCGTCCAGGGTGAGGCCCTGAACGAGGGCGCCAAGCGCGACGCCAAGGTGATCGTGGTCGGCAACCCGGCCAACACCAACGCCATGATCCTGGCCGCCAACGCCAAGGACTTCCCGACCGAGAACATCACCGCGATGCTCCGGCTCGACCACAACCGCGCCCTCACGCAGTTCGCCCAGAAGGCGGGCGTCTCGGTCGACGCGATCAAGAAGTTCGTGGTCTGGGGCAACCATTCGCCGACGATGTTCGCCGACTGGACCAACGCCACGGCGGACGGGCGCAAGCTCTCCGAGGTGATCGGCGACGAGGCGTGGTACAAGGAGACGCTGATCCCGACCGTCGCCAAGCGCGGCACGGCGATCATCGAGGCGCGTGGCGCATCCTCGGCCGCCTCGGCCGCGAATGCTGCGATCGACCACATGCGCGACTGGATCCAGGGCTCGGACGGCGACTGGGTGTCGATGGGCGTCTCCTCGGACGGCTCCTACGGCATCCCGGAGGGCCTGATGGCCGGTGTGCCGGTGATCTGCGAGGGCGGTTCCTACAAGCGCGTCACCGGTCTCGAACTCGGCGAGTTCCAGCGCCAGATGCTGGACCGCACGGTCGCCGAGCTTTCCGAAGAACGCGAAGCCGTCTCGGCGCTTCTTTGATCCCAGCGTACTGACGCCGTTCGAAAGGGCCGTCCCGCTGTCTCGGCGGGGCGGCCCTTTCGCATCCGAAAGGATCAACCGGTCCTTAAGCTTCCGGCGCGAAATTCACCCGACGTTGCAAACGGGCCGCAGGATGTCTCGGAGCCGAAGCCTAACACTCATCATGGCCGCCGCGGGTTTGAGCGTCGCGGGCGGCTGCGCGCGGATGGAGCCACGCATGGGCGCCGAGGAGTGCCTGGCGCGCGCCATGTATTTCGAGTCGAACCGCTCGTCCGAGGCGGGCATGCTCGCGGTCGGTACCGTTGTGATGAACCGGCTGGAGTCGGGCAAATACCCGAAATCCGTCTGCGGTGTCGTCGGCCAGAAGAACCAGTTCGCGCCCGGCGTCCTGTCGAAGCCCATGGGCAAGGGCAGGGACCTCGCGACCAAGACGGCCCGGCAGGTGCTTCGTGGCGCCCGTCATTCCGACGTGCAGAAGGCCATGTTCTTCCACACCGCGGGCTACTCATACCCCTATTCGAACATGCATTACGTGACGATCCAGGGCGGCAACTCGTTCTACGAGAAGCGCAAGAACGCGACGTCGACGCAATCCATGGTGGCCGAGCGGATGGAGGCGGCGAAGGCGGGGCGACTGCCGTTCACCCCGCGCGAACGCGCCATGGCCGCTGCCCAGGCACCGGCCCCGGCCGGGATGCGCGCGCCGGTCCGCGAAAGCCGCATCGCCCGCCGGATGGCGACCACCGCCACCAGCGCGCAGCCGGCGCTGGAGACGATGAGCATCGAGGACCTGATCCGCGAGAACGGCGGCTGAGCTCGCTCAGGCGTCGGGGAAGTCGGCCGACAGGCTTTCCGCCTTCAGGCCTTCGATCTCGGCGAGACGCTGCTTGAGCTTCGCGGTGATACCCTCGTAGGCCACCTTGCCGAGCACCAGATGGCGCGGGGCCTTCGTCATCTCGGTCACGCGGATCATGGCCTCGCCGGCTCGCACGGGATCGCCGGCCTGCTTGCCGCTGATATCGGCCGTCATCTTCAGACGCGCGCCGGCCGTTTCGGCGTATTCCGCGATCTGGTTCGGCGTCTGGCGCAAAGAACGGCCGGCCCAGTCCGTCCGGAAGGGGCCGGGCGCGACGCAGGTCACCTGCACGCCGAAGGCTGCGACCTCCGCCGCCAAGGCGTCGGAGAAGCCCTCCACCGCATGCTTGGTCGCGGCGTAGTAGCCGGACCCCGCGAAGCCGATGAAGCCGGCCTGGCTCGTGAGATTGAGGATATGGCCCGAGCGCTGTCGCCGCATGATGGGCAGCACGGCGCGCGTCATCGCGAAGAGGCCGAAGACGTTGGCGTCGAACTGCTCGCGGATCTCGGCGTCGTCGCCCTCCTCGATCGAGGCCTGGTAGCCGTAGCCGGCATTGTTGACGAGGACGTCGATGCGTCCGAACCGCTCTTCTGCGGCCTTCACCGCCGCGTCGATCGCCACCCGGTCCGTCACGTCGAGCGAAAGGGGGAGGACGTTGTCGCCGGCCAGCGCCGTCAGGCTCGACAGCCGCTCCTTGTCGCGCGCCGTGGCGACGACCCGCCATCCGCGGCCGATCACCAGCTTGGCGAGTTCGTGGCCGAAGCCGGTGGAGCAGCCGGTGATGAACCAAACGGGCGTTTCGATGGAGGACATGGGCTCGGCTTTCGATCGGTGAGGGATGGATCTTCGTCGACTGAGCCCGGTATCTGGGAGCGGCCGAGCGTCCTGCCAGACGCAAGTGTGGGAAGCGAACGATTCGGAAAGCTTACCGAAACGTTTGCCGTGCTACTCGATCCTTCGAGATTGGATTCAGCCGGATTTCAGCCCTTGTCGTCGCATCATTTCGGCCGCTCGTCCTTCGTCCGGCGCCTGTACCTCGCGTCCGCCCTGCTTCTGTCCGTCGCGCTCGCCTCGTGCCAGTCGATGGATCTGTCGCGCAGCGACGTTCGCGCCGGGCTGATCCCCCCGTCCAAGGCGCCGGCCTTGAGCGTCGGCGCCGAGGTCGTGGCGGAGCGCATGCCGGCCTCGATTGTCGTGGACATGGACAGCGGCCGGGTGCTCCATGCCGACGACGCCGATGGCCTGCGCCATCCCGCTTCGCTCACCAAGCTGATGACGCTCTACCTCCTGTTCGAGGCGATCGAGGCCAGGCGCATCGGCCTCGACGACGCCATGCCCGTCACGGCCTTCGCCGCCGCGCGCGCGCCGTCCAAGCTCGGCCTGAGGCCCGGCGAGACGATCCGCGTGCGCGACGCGATGTCCGGGCTTGCGGTGAAGTCGGCCAACGACGTCGCCTCGGTGGTCGCCGAGGCGCTCGGCGGCACGGACGACGCCTTCGCGCTCGCGATGACGCGCAAGGCGCGCCAGCTCGGCATGACCCGCACCAATTTCGCCAACCCCAGCGGCCTGCCCGACGAGGCGCAGATCTCGACCGCGCGCGACATGGCGATCCTCGGCCAGCAGATCCGGAAGCGCTTCCCGCAATATGCCGCGCTGTTCAAGACAGAGGGTTTCGAATACGGCGGCCGGCACTATGCCGCGACCAACAAGCTGCTCGGCCGCGTCGCGGGCGTCGACGGCATGAAGACCGGCTACGTCAACGCCTCGGGCTTCAACCTCGTGGCCAGCGCCCGCCGCAACGGGCGCGGGGTCATCGTGGTGGTGCTGGGCGGCCGGACGGGGCGCGAGCGCGACGCCTCGGTCGAGGCGCTGATCGACACCTATCTCGGCCCCGGCAGCTGAGAGCTCTCTCCGTCGTCGCATGGTCCGACGGCGATGCGCGCCCGCATCGCCCGGTGACGTTTCAGAGCCCCTTCTGCATCCCGCCGTCGACGAAGTATGTCGAGCCGATCGAATACGTCGCCTTGTCCGAGCACAGGAACACGAAGAAGTTCGCGAGTTCCTCCGGCGTGCCGAAGCGCTTGATCGGCGCGTGCTCGTCCGCGACGCCCTGGAGGTAGCCCTCCCAGTCGCCTCCTGAATTTTCGGTCAGCTGGCGCGCGGTCTTCTTCCAGTCGGGTGTCAGGATCAGGCCGGGATTGATGCAGTTGACGCGGATGTTGTCGCCGACGACTTCCGTCGCCAGGCACTTCGAGAACATCATCAGGGCGGATTTGGTGACGTTGTAGATCGGCTCGTACCACAGCGGCTGCACCGCGCAGATCGAGGCGTTGTGCAGGATCACGCCGCCGCCGCGCCGGCGCATCTGGGGGATCACGCCGCGCGCGAGGCGAACCGCCGCCATGACGTGGAGGTCCCAGTAGGCCTGCCACTTGTCGTCGGGCGCATCCATCACCGTCTCGTTGGAACCGGTGCCGGCGTTGTTGATGAGAATGTCGGTCCCGCCGAACCGCTCCTCGACGGCGCGCATGAGCGCGTCGACGCCCTCGACGGTGGAGACATCCGCCTCGACGCCGAGCGCTTGGACCCCGTGGGCGTCCGCGATGCGTCTGGCTTCCGCCTCGGCCCGCTCGCGGCCGCGCGCGGCGAGGACGACGTTCGCACCCTCCGCGGCGAGCCCCTCGGCCACCGCCAGCCCGATGCCGACCGAACCGCCGGTGACGATCGCGACCTTCTCCCTCAGACCCATGTCCATCAGCGTATCTCCCTTCGGCCCTCCCGGCCGATTCGTGATGGGGATTGTGGGCCGGGCAGGGCGGGGAAGGCCAGCGCTAAGCGTGCCCGCTCGTCAGTCGGAATACCGCTCTTCCGTCCACGGGTCGCCGCGCTCGTGATAGCCGCGCACTTCCCAGTAGCCGGGCTGATCCGCGGTGCGGAACTCGATCGAACGCAGCCATTTCGCGCTCTTCCAGAGGTAGAGATGCGGCACCAGCAGCCGCACGGGTCCGCCGTGCTCCTTGGTGAGCGGCCGGCCTTCCCAGGAGTGCACGAGCATCGCGTCGGCCGCCGCGAAATCCGCAAGCGGCAGGTTGGTCGTATAGCCGTCGTAGGAGCCGAGCACGACGAAGGCCGCGTCGTCTCGAGGTCGCACGACGGCCATGAGATCCCGCGTCAGTACGCCCGCCCAGCGGTTGTCGAAGCGCGACCATGTGGTCACGCAGTGCATGTCGGTGGTCTCCTCGCTCTGCGGCTGGTCTTGGAAGCGAGCCCAGTCCCAGATCTGGGGTGCGTCCACCGCGCCGTTGATCTGCAGCTGCCAGCGCTCGGTCGACACGTTCGGCTGGAGCCCGAGGTCGAGCACCGGCCAGTTCTTGACGAGGTGCTGACCGGGGGGAAGGCGGTCGCTCTCCGCCCGCTCCTGCCGGCCGGTCAGAAAGCGCCCGAGCCTCGCCCATTCCTGCTTGGTGCGGGTGAGCTTGGACTCCGGCGGGGTGTCCTCGGGTTCATCGGCCATGGCGAAGCCTCCGTTGAAACGTCTGCGCGGAAGATGGGGCGCCCGTCTGCAAAATCAGGCCAGTCTGCAAGATCGGGGATGAACGGGCGATCTTCCGTCCGCCGCCCGCGTAACCACCTTGAAATGGCGGCCCGCGACGGCACGTTGTCCTCGATGAACCGGTGTCGGGCCGGTGGCATGCCCGCGGGGCGTTCCCGCGACGAGCCCGGCCGATCCCTGCGCGAACCGGACAGGATTGCACCATGACCCATCACGACATGCAGGCCTGCATCGACGCCTGCCTTGCCTGCTACCGGACATGCCTCTCCACGGCCATGCACCATTGCCTCGAAGCCGGCGGCCGGCATACCGAGCCCTCGCACTTCCGCCTGATGGCGGCCTGCTCAGAGATGTGCCGTGCCTCGGCGCACATCATGCTGACCGGATCGGAGGCGCACCGCCATTCCTGTGCCGCCTGCGCCGAGATTTGCGACGCCTGCGCGGCCGACTGCGAGCGCGTCGGCGACATGGACGAATGCGTCGCGGCCTGCCGCGAATGCGCGCGCCTCTGCCGCGAGATGGGGGCGGCTCGATGATCCGGGCGAGCGGCGCCGCCGCAACTCTCCTGGCCATGGCATTGGCGCTGGGAAGCGCTGCGGCACAGGAGGTCGATCACGGTGCGATGGGGCACGGCGTCCAGGCCGACGGCTCGAACAGCCCGGCCAGCCAACGCATGATGCGGGCCATGGACGACATGAACACCGCGATGGCGAAGACGCCGATGACCGGCAAGCCGGGCCTCGACTTCGCCACCATGATGATCCCGCATCACCAGAGCGCGATCGACATGGCGAAGGCCTATCTCGACAGCGGCGAGACGGACCCGACGCTCACACGCATCTCGCGCGACGTCATCTCCTCGCAGGAAAAGGAGATCGCGGAGCTCAGGGCCTGGATCGAGGCGAACCGCAACCGCTAGGAGCGATTGAGGCGGGGCTTATCCACGCGGTCCGCGTCTCGCCGGCTCGCGGCCGCGCCATATGTTGCCGCCGATGGAACCCATCGACGCACCCGCCAACCTCGCCAAGTCATCCCGAGCGATCGGGCGCGTCCCGATCCTGCGCAAGGTCGAGGTCCGCGGGCTTCTCATTCTCGGCGTCGTGTCCGCTTCGCTCTTCGGCTTTCTGACGATCGCGAGTGAGGTGAGGGAAGGGGAAACCCACGCCTTCGACGACGCGATCCTTCGGGCGCTGCGCAACCCGGCCGACGCGGCCGATCCGATCGGACCGTTCTGGGTCGAGGCGGTGATGCGCGACCTCACGGCACTCGGCGGCTACACCGTGTTGGCACTGCTGACGGTTCTGGCGATCACCTACCTTCTCATGAAGGGCAAGCGGGCTTCGGCGATGCTGATGGGGGTTTCGGCTCTCGGCGGAATGATCCTGTCGAATCTCCTGAAGCTCGGCTTCGATCGGCAGCGGCCCGACGTCGTCGCGCATCTCGTGGACGTCCACAGCCTGAGCTTCCCCAGCGGTCACGCGATGCTGTCCGCGGCGACCTACCTCACCCTGGGGGCGCTGCTTGCAAGGGCCGAGCAGAGTATCGTCATGCGCGCCTACTTCATCGGCGTCGCGATCGCGTTGACGCTGATGATCGGTGCGAGCCGGGTGTATCTCGGCGTCCACTACCCGACGGACGTCCTCGCCGGCTGGTGCGCCGGATCCGCCTGGGCCTTCCTGTGCTGGTGGGTGGCACGCTGGCTGCAGCGGCGCGGCAGCGTCGAGCCCAGCACCTGATACGAACACGGCGCCGGCCCCCCTTCGGGAACCGGCGCCGCTTGCCGTCGGCTTCGACCTTAGAAGTCGAAGTTGTTGATGTCGGCCTTGGTGAAGACCTTCGGCGCGCCGAGCAGGATCTGGCTCTGATTGACGATCTGCAGATCGCCGAGACGGCCGGCCTTGAAGGTCGTGTCGCCGGGCTTCAGCGTGCCGTCGGCAACGGCACGCATCGCCATGCCGGCGGCGTAGCCGAGATCGACGGTGGACCACAGGATGGTCGTCTTGATGCAGTCGTTGTTGATGTAGGGCTTCATCGCGTTGGGCAGCGCGAGGCCGACCACGGCGACCTTGCCGCAGAGATTGCCCTGCTGCACGGCTTCCGACGCGGCCGGGGTCGCGACCGAGGTCATGCCGAGAATGCCCTTCAACTCGTCGCCGTACTTGTTGATCAGCGTCTGGGCCTGATTGAAGGACAGGATGTTGTCCTCCTGAGCTTCCACCGTCTCCAGGAACTTGATCTTCGGATGGCACTTCTCAGCATAGGCCGCCATCTCGGTGATCCAGCGCGCCTGGTTGGGCGTGGTGAAGGTCGAGGTGACGATGGCGAAGGAGCCTTCCTCGCCGATCTCCGAGGCGAGCTGGTCGATCATCGACTTGGCGACGCCGTTGGGCTCGGCCTGGTTCACGAACCACTGGCGCGCATCGGCTTCTGCATCCGCGTCGTAGCCCACGACGTTGATGCCGGCTTCCAGCGCGCGCTTGAGCACCGGTGCGATGGCGACCGGGTCGTTGGCGGCGAACAGGATGCCGTCGACGCCGGACGTGATGTAGTTGTCGATGAAGGTGATCTGCTCGTCGATGTTCGCCTTGGTCGGGCCGTCGGTGGTGACGGTCATCGACCCGAGTTCCTTGGCCGCTTCCTGGATGCCGGAGGCGGTGGAGTTGAAGTAGCCGACGCCGACGAGCTTCGGAATATCGACGACGGTGAGCGGCTTGCCCTTGCGGTCCGGCGCGCCGGTGGGCTCGCCGCCGTTGTAGTCGCCGGGCGGCACGGCGGTGACGCTGGCGTCGCAGGCCAAGGGGTTGGCGGGAAGCTCGTCGCCCCCGGTCCAGGCGCTCTGCGCCATGGCGGGTGCGGTCAGAAGGCTGGTGCCGACGAGAAATGCCAGAAGGGTGCGCATGCCGTTGTCTCCTCCACGATGACGTTTGGCGTGTCGTAGTCCCGGCCGATGGCGACCGGAGCTTTCGTCCTCAGTCGCCGGAATAGCGGCTGAGGAAGTTCGAGATGAGCACGGCTGCGATCAGCACGGCTCCGATGATGACGATGGTGCCGTCTCCGCGCACGCCGGACAAGGCGAGGCCGTTCTTCAGCACCTGGACGAGGCAGAGACCGAGCAGCGTGCCGACCACGAGGCCGCGTCCGCCGAAGATCGAGGTGCCGCCGAGCACCACGGCGGTGATGACGTCGAGCTCGATGCCGGACCCCATGTCCGAGCGGGTGGTCGAAACCCGACTGACGAAGACGACGGCCGCCAACGCCGACACGAAGCCCGACGCCGCGTAGATCCAGAGCTTCGTCTTCGCGACGTCGATGCCCGAGAACGCCGCACCTGCCTCGTTGTTGCCGATGGCATAGGTCGCTCGCCCGAACGCGGTGTAGCGCAGGATGAAGAAGCCCGCGAAGGCGACGACGGCCAGCAGCCATAGCTGCGTCGGCACGCCGAAGACGTTGCCCTGTCCGAGCTCGAAGAACCACTTCGGGTATCCGCGGATCGACTGCGCCTGGCTGATGCCCTCGGCAAGGCCGCGATACAAAGCGAGGGTGGCAAGCGTCGCGATCAGCGGCGGCACGCGGAATCGCGTGATGATCAGGCCGTTGATGAAGCCGGCGAGCGTTCCCACAGCCATCGAGAGCACGATCGCGACCGGCAGCGGCAGTCCGAGCGTCTTCCAGAAGACGCCGATCAGGATGGCGCAGAGGCCGAGGATCGAGCCGACCGAGAGATCGATGCCGCCGGTGACGATGACGAAGGTCATCACCACCGCGATCAGTCCGACCTCGGTCAGGAGACGGCCTTGGTTGAGAAGGTTGGCGGCGGTGAAGAAGCGCTCGTTGTCGATCGCGAGGACCGCCAGCGCCAGGGCCAGGATCAGCGCGAGGATCGCCTCGTGGCGGAGAAGGGAGCGAAGGGTCATGGTTCTCTCCTCCTCAGTCGGCTCGCCCGCGCCGTGCCATGTCGGCAAGAACGGTCGCGAGGATGAGGATGCCCTGGACCGCGCGCAGCCAGTAGGCGGAAACGTTGAGGAAGATCAGCGACGAGCCGATGGCCGCGAAAAGGATCGCGGCCAGCGTCGAGCCCACCACCGTTCCGATGCCGCCGAGGATCGACACGCCGCCGACAACCGAGGCGGTGATGACGATGAGTTCCAGCCCGTTCGGGACGGTGGATTGGATCACCTGGAGCTGCGTGGCGAAGAGAATGGCGGCGACGCCGGCGATCAAGCCGTGCAGCGCGAAGACTTTGACGATCGTCGCCCTGTAGGGGATGCCCGACGCCTCTGCCGCTTCCGGGTTGCCGCCGACCGCATAGATCGAACGCCCAAACGCCGTGGAGCGCAGCATGAAGGCGAAACCGATCGTCATGACGATCATGAACCAGACCGGGGAGGGCACGTCGAACAGGCGGAACTGGGCGAGCTGGAAGGCGGGCGGCAGCCCGGAAATCCAGGCGCCGCCCGTCACGGTGATAAGCCCGCCGCGCAGGATCGAGAGCATTGCCAGCGTCGCGATGATCGACGGAACCTTGAGATAGGCGATCAGAGCGCCGAGCCCTGCGTTGACCGCGCCGCCGATCAGCACCGGCAGCAGCCACGACAGCCAGACGGGATATCCGTTCGTCACCAAGATGCCGGAGACGGTGGCCAGGACGCCGATCAGCGCACCGACCGACACGTCGATATGCCCGGAGATGATCACCATCGACATGCCGATCGCGGCCACCGCGATGTAGGCGTTGCCGACGAAGATCGACGTCAGGTTGTTCTGCGAAATGAAGCGCGGATTGAGGGTGCCGACAATGAGGAACAGCGCCACGATCGCGACGACCAGGAGGATTTCCTGGCCGGACGACGAAAGGCGGCGCGAAAGCGTCGGGCCCTTCATGCGGCGTGTCCCGTCATCATGGCGGTGCCCACGGCGTCCGGCGTCGCCTCCGCGCGATCGAGGATGGCGGTCATCCGGCCGCCGTTCATCACCAGCACTCGGTCGCTCATGCCGAGAACCTCGGGCAGTTCGCTCGAAATCATGATGATGGCGAGCCCCTGGCGCGCGAGCTGGTTCATGAGTTTGTGAATCTCGGTCTTGGCACCGACGTCGACGCCGCGCGTCGGCTCGTCGAGGATGAGGATACGGGGATCGGTCGCCAGCCACTTGGCGATCACGACCTTCTGCTGGTTGCCGCCCGAGAGCTGCGCCACGACCTGTCCGGGCCCGCGCGCGCGGATGGCGAAGCGCTTTATGGCATCCTCGGCCAGCGCCTTCTCGCGCGACGTATCGACCACTGCGCGGCGCGTCAGGCGGTCGAGGATCGCCATCGAGACGTTCTCGCGGATCGTCTGCGGACGCACCAGCCCGTGCTGGGCGCGGTCTTCGGGCACGTAGGCGATGCGCTTGTCGATCGCCTCGCGCACGCTGCCGACCGTCACGGGCTGGCCGTCGATCAGGATCTCGCCGGCCGTTGCCGGCGTCACCCCGAAGATCGTCTGCGCGAGCTCGGTGCGGCCGGACCCGACGAGCCCCGCGATGCCGAGGATCTCGCCGGCGCGGACGGAGAAGGAGACGTCGCGCACCTTGCCGGCATGCGCCAGACCACGCACCTCGAGAACCGTCTCGCCGATCGGGATGTCCTCTTTCGGAAACAGCTCGTCGATGTCTCGGCCGACCATCATCGAGACGAGGCTTGCCTCCGTCACGTCCCCGACGGCCCTCGTGGCGATGGTCTTGCCGTCGCGCAGCACGGTCACGCGGTCGGAGATCTCGAAGATCTCGTTCATGCGGTGGCTGACATAGATGATGCCGACGCCGTCGGCGCGCAGCGAGCGCACCACGTCGAGGAGACGGCGCACGTCGGCCTGCGCAAGCGCTGCCGTCGGCTCATCCATGATCAGCGCGCGCGCGTCCTTGGACAGGGCGCGGGCGATCTCGACACGCTGGCGGTTGGCGACCGACAGGCTCGAGACGGTCGCGTCGACGTCGAGATCGGGACAGTCGAGGCGATCCAGGATCTCGCGAGCGCGGCGGCGCATGGTGGCCCAGTCGAGCGTGCCGCGCTGGGTTCGCGGGGCGTGGCCGACGAAGATGTTCTCCGCCACGGTGAGCGCCGGGAACAGCAGCAGTTCCTGGTGAACAACCGCGATGCCCCGGCCTTGCGCGTCGCGCGGGTTGTCGAGCTTGCGCGCTTCGCCGTCGATCTCCACCGTCCCGCCATTCGGCTGGTGGGCACCGGACATGATGCGGATCATCGTGGACTTGCCGGCGCCGTTCTCGCCCATCAGGGCATGAACCTCGCCCGGACGCAGGTCGAAGTCGACGCCCTTGAGCACGGAGACCGGGCCGAACGACTTCTCGATGCCGCGAAGGGCGATGATGGGCGCAGCGTCAATTGACAAGGAAGCCCCCTTCGATCGGCATGGCGTGGCCGTGGATCATGGCGGCGGCATCCGAGAGGAGGAACAGGATCGTTTCGGCGACGTCCCCGGTCTCGGCGAAGCGGCCTACAGGCGTGCGGGCCAGCATTGGGCCACCCTTTTCCGGTGCGCTCCACGCGACGCGGGCGAGCTCCGTCAGGGTGATGCCGGGGTTCACCGCGTTTACCCGGATGCGATGCGGGCCAAGCTCGTTGGCCATGACACGCGTCAGGCCGTCCAGCGCTCCCTTGGACGCGCAGTAGGCGGCATGGTCGCGGAAGCCGAGGAAGGAGGAGATCGACGAGACGTTGACGATCGCGCCGGGCGCCGAGCGTCGAATGAGGTCGCGGGCGAAGACCTGGGAGACGATCGCCGCCGCGCGAACGTTGATCGCCTGCACCGTATCGAAGGACTCGTCCTTCATCTCGAGGAATGGCTCCAGGATGTTGATCCCGGCACAATTCACGAGAAGATCCGCGGGCAGGGCCTCGGTCGCCGCCTGTCGTGCAGCTGCGGCGTCGCCGAGATCCACCGTGATCGTGCGGCAGCCGATCTCGGTCGCCAGCGTGTCGAGGTCGGCGCGGGTCCGCCCCAACGCCACCACCTCGGCGCCACGCTGTTTCAGCAGCGTCGCCACATGGCGGCCGATGCCTTTTCCGGCACCGGTGACGATGGCGGTCCTACCGTTGAAGTCCATCCTCGTCCCTCCCAAAACGCGGTGGATGGGTTTGGGCTTTAGTTGCCCAGACCCATCTCGATCTGCATCTTCACTTCGCCCTTGGGCGCCTTGGCCGCGAGTTCGAAAGCCTCGACGCTCTGGTCGAAGGTGAACGTGCGGGTGATCAGCGGCGAGACGTCTACCGCACCCGAGGCGAGCATCGCCACGCAGCGCGGGAAGACGTGCGCGTAGCGGAAGACGTGCTCGACCCGCGCTTCCTTCAGCATGGCGGCGGACACGTCGTAGGACGGGTTCGCCAGCGGGATGCCGACGAAGACCACGACGCCACCCGGGCAGAGCGGTTCGAAGATGCCGGCGATCGCCTTTTCCGAACCGGCGCACTCGTAAATCACATCCGCGCCCCAGCCTTCGGTCCGCGCCTTGACGGCGTCCGCAAGGTTCTCGCGTGCGACGTTGACGGTGGAAACCGAGCCGAGCTTGCGCGCGATATCGAGCTTGGTGTCGTCGATGTCGGACACGATGACATGGGCGCAACCGCCCGCCAGCGCGGCGAGCACGGTCACGAGACCGATCGGGCCGGCGCCGATCACCACGGCGACGTTGCCGGGTGCCGCCTTGGCCTTGGTGACGGCATGCACGCCGACGGCCAGCGGTTCTACCATCGCCGCGGCGGCGAAGGAGACGTTGTCCGGCAGCTTGAAGGTGAAGGCCTCCGGATGAACGACGCTCGGGCGCAGCACGCCGTGCACCGGGGGCGTCGCCCAGAACTGGACGGCCGGGTCGAGATTATAGAGGCCGAGCCGCGTCGCGCGGCTGTTGGGGTCGGGGATGCCCGGTTCCATGCAGACCCGGTCGCCGGGCTTCAGGGTCGTCACGGCCGAGCCGATCTCGGTGACGATGCCGGACGCCTCGTGGCCGAGGATCATCGGCTCGCGCACCACAAAGGGGCCGATGGCGCCATGCGTGTAGTAGTGGACGTCGGAACCGCAGATGCCGACGGTGTGGATCGCGATCCGCACGTCGTGGGCGCCGAGCGTTTCATCGACCGGACAATCGCGAAGCGATAGCTTGTCCTTGGCTTCAAGGACCAGCGCCCGCTGGTCGCCCTGCGTGCTCGTCTTCAGGGTGTCGATGTCCCGCATGACCGAATCTCCTCCCATGACCCTTGTTGGTGCCGGGCGACGCTAGGCGCCAGCACCTGAAGAGGCGACGCCTCAACGGACGTCCTTGCAAAGTTTCTTGGCTCTTGCTTCAGGCGGCTCGGGTTTCGCCCGGACGACTGCTTCGAATGCGACGCGCTTCGTCGCGGTAGGCGGATGGGGTCTGCTGGCACACCGCATGGAACTGGCGATTGAAATTCGCGGTGTTGTTGTAGCCGACCTCGTAGCAGATTTGGGTGACCGGCATGTCGCTTCCCGCAAGGAGCGCGCAGGCCTGCTGCACGCGCAGTCGGTTCACGTAGGACGTGAAGTTATGCCCGGTCTGATGTTTGAAGAAACGGGAAAAGGCTGTGACCTCCATGTTGCAGATCGCCGCCGCGTCGCTGAGCGAGATGTCGCTCGTGTATCGTTCGGTGATGAAGGCGATCACCCGGTCCAGGCGGCGGGAGGCCGACGTGTGCAATCCGAGCGAGGGCGCGCAACGGGCCAGAACCCGGCGCTCCTCGGGACGCGAGGCGAGATCCGCCAGGAGAGACAGGAAGGAAACCAGCCGTCCGGCCCCGCGCTCGTGCTCCATCGCGCAAAGTTTTCTGCGCGCCCCTTCGGCCGTTCCCCCTGTGAATTCCACCCCGAACGCGGCATCGCGCAGGAGACACTGCAGGTCCGCGAACTCGCTGAAACCCTTCACGAGCGTATCCGTGATGGCGGCATCGAATTGAACCAGAACGTCCCGGCCCGGCAGGCTGGCGCCGGGTGCAAGATCGCTGATCCAGTTGTGCGGAAGGTTCGGACCCGCCAGCACGAGGCAGCCTTCCGCGAATGGGCCGACATAGTCGCCGATCATCATTCGACCCCGGCCCGCGGTCACGAGGTGAAGCTCGTATTCAGGATGGCGATGCCACTTCGCGAGATGATGGGGATAGTCGTGCTTCGCCCATCGGAAGGATTCGCCCGGCCCCCGCAGAATGATCTCGAGAGCGGGATCGTTGGGGGACGGGGAGGGCGTGACGTCGAGACGGTCGTGGGTCATGCCGTCTCCTTCGATCGAGGGGCGTAGGCTGCGGCGAGCCAGGCATCACGATAGGCGTCGAGCCCGGGCAAGGGAGCGTTGGTAATCTCTCGTTCCGCCGCCGGCTCGATCGAGGCGTCCGCCCCGAGCGCGAGAAGGGCGGCTCCGGCGCTGGTGCCGGTCCCTTCGAGGGGAGCGGAGACGGGACGCCCGGTCAAGGCGCGAAGTGCGCGCAGGTAAACGTCGTTGCGCGCGAACGGGCCTTCCACCACCGTCGGACCATCCGCCCCGATGTTGTGGAGGACCTCTGAGGTCGCCAGCGCCGCGTAGAGACTCGCGGCCGCCGTGCGCTCGCTGCGCGACAATGTGGACGGTTCGATGGACCAGCCGCCGCGCGCGGCGGGAAAGGGGCCGCTGCCCGGCGTCTGGCCCGGCAGGGCCATGATCCCGCGTTCGATGACCGAACGCAGTGTCGCCTCGCTCGGCGCCTCCGGCTCGTGCCCCGTCAGGAGGTCGAACTCGCGACCCCCCATGAAGATGCCCGACGGCACCGGCCGCCCGAAGGCATCGGCGTTGCTGAGCGTGCTGAGCGCCGGATCGAGCGAGACGTCGCGCCCACCGATCGCGAAGCTGACGACCCAGGTTCCGGTCGAGACCACGGCGAAGGGCGCGGGACGCGAGAGGAGGTGCGGCAGCAGCGAAGCGTTGGAATCGTGAATGCCGCAGAGGACGGGAATGTCGCCGCGATCGGCCAGCCCGGCCTGGGCCGCGATCTCCGGGCGAAGAGGACCCAGCACCTCGAACGCCGTGCGACGCGGCGGAAACAGCGCGGCCCAGCCCATGCGTTCGACCAGCGAGGAATAGGCGCTTCTCGGCGGTGACCACAGATCGGTGTGACACGCGAGCGAGGTGGTCTCGACCGCCGCGACGCCCGTCAGGCGCCAGGCCCAATACTGCGGATAGGTCAGGATATGGCGGGTGTGCGCGAACGCGTCGGGAAACCGGCTCTGCAGCCAGTGGAGCTGGCGTCCGACGTTCAGTCCCTGGCCCATCCGGGGCGACTGCGTCTCCGTGAAGTCGGGCCGCAGCGCCTCGTAGGCGTCGCTTTCGGGGCCTGCGATGTCGAACTCGTAATCGAGCATCGGGAGCGACAGGCCGGCGTCGTCCACCAGCACGATGGAAGCACCATGCGTGGTGATGGCGATCGCATCGAGAGGATGGCCGGCGGCGACCTGACCGAGCGACTCGACGATGAAGGCGAAGAGGCGATCGAGGTCGAAGTGCGGATAAGGACCGTCGCGCCGCACCTCGTTGGCGACCGAGCGGAAGGCGAGATCGCGCCGCTCTTCGAGGTCGTGCAGCACCACCTTGGCGTTGGTTTTGCCGACATCGATCACGGCGACATGGCGAGCGGGACGATCCATCGGCTCAGGCCATCCGGAACATGGGTTCGAGGGGCGTGACCACCGGCGAGGCGTCGGGGTTCGTCTCCATGATGTCGGCCATCATGGCCCACCACCGGCGCATGACCTCGTGGCCGGGCAGGGCGTCCATTCGATGATCGGCGGGGCGCTTGAGGACGGCGAAGAGGTGATGCGTCTCGGGATCGAGATGGATCGAGTAGTCGCGCACGCCCGCATCGCGCAGCAGAGCGGCGAGCTCTGCGGGGAGCGCATCGTGGCGCCGGCGATATTCGTCCGCCTGGCCCGGTCGCAGCACCATCCGGAAGGCGATCGTTTCCTCAGGGCCGGTGACCATTGACGCCTCCTCCCTCCACCCGGACGGTGATCAACCGAACCCCGGCCGCTTCGACCATGGCCGCATCCTTGTCCGATACCCCTTCGTCGGTGACGAGGACCTGAGCGCGGTGCAGCGGGGCGAGCAGGAGGCTGGAACGGTTGGCGAACTTCGAACTGTCCGCCAGGATCACCAACTCGTCGGCCTGCCGCATCAGCCGCTGCTCGGACTGTATGATCAGCGGATCGGTTTCCGCCAAGCCCAGCGGCGAGACGCTCTGGACGCCCATGAACATCCGCCGCGCGCGGAAATGGGCGGTGCCGTCCGCCTCGAAGGGCGACAGGATAAGACCCTGGGCTCGATACACGGCCCCTGCTGGAACGAGCACCGTGCAGCGCGAGTGCTGCATCAGGTGCTCGGCGATCGGAAACGAATTGGTCATCACCTGAAGGCTCGCGTCCGTCAGGAAGTGGACCATCTGAAAGGTCGTCGACCCGCCGTTGATGATGGCGGCGTCGTCCTCTTCGCACAGACGCGCGGCCTCGCGAGCGATCGCCCGTTTCTCCGCGACGTTGACGGTATGCGCCAAGGCGAGGTTGGAGCCGCCCGGCAGCCCGGGGACTGCAGAGGCAAGCGCCTCCGCGCCGCCGCGCACCTTGCGCAGCCGTCTTGCGGTCGAAAGAGCCTGGATATCACGCCGGATCGTCGCCTCGGACGCGCCGGTGAGGGCGGCGAACTGCTGAACGGTGCCCACGGAGCGGCCTTCCAAGGCGCTCAGGATCATCCGCTGGCGTTCGCGTTCGTGCATCCTCGTCCTCCCGATCAGAGAATTGCTCGGACAGGCCAAACTGTCAATCACGATCGATCATCTTCCGTCATTGTGCGCTGCATCATGATTGGAGATGATCGTTTCTGTTGACTTCGTGCCGCGCTGGGTCGATGGTCCGGCCGCCGATCCGAGGCGGAGGACGCATCTTGCGGACGGTATCTTCCTACGAGGTTGGCGATGAGCGCAGCGACGAAACTCCTGGAGAACCGTTGGGACGATGCACGCGCGGCCGCCATGAGCGAGCCGGAGCGCCTGCTCTACCGGTCGAACCTCCTCGGCTCCGACAAGCGAATCACCAATTTCGGCGGCGGCAACACGTCGGCCAAGGTACGGCAGGCCGATCCGCTGACCGGCGAAGAGGTCACGGTGCTCTGGGTGAAGGGCTCGGGCGGTGACGTCGGGACCATGAAGCTCGACGGTTTCGCTACTCTCTACATGGACAAGCTCGAGCGCCTGCGCACGATCTACAAGGGCGTGGCGCAGGAGGACGAGATGGTCGGCCTCCTCAACCACTGCACCTTCGATCTCAACCCGCGCGCGGCCTCGATCGACACCTCGCTTCACGCCTATCTCCCATATGCGCATGTCGATCACATGCACCCGGACGCCGTGATCGCAATCGCCGCGACGAAGCGGAGCCGCGAGCTGACGCGTGAGATCTACGGCGACGAGATCGGTTGGCTCGGCTGGCGGCGGCCCGGGTTCGAGCTCGGCCTCGAGCTTTCGCGCTTTGCAGCCGACAATCCGAATGCCAAGGGGGTCGTCCTCGAAAGCCACGGGCTGTTCACTTGGGGGCACAGCGCGAAGGACTGCTACGAGACCACGCTTCGCATCATCAACCGCGCGATCGAATGGTTCGATGGCCAGCTCGCGGGCAAGACGGCCTTCGGCGGCGAGGCGGTTGCGCCGCTGCCGGCGGAGGAGCGGCGGCGGATCGCGGCGCGCCTGATGCCGGAGATCCGCGCGCGGATCGGCCAGAACGAGCGCAAGATCGGCCATTTCGACGATTCGGACGCGGTGCTCCAGTTCGTCGGCTCGAACGATCTCCAGCCGTTGGCCGCGCTCGGCACGTCCTGCCCCGACCATTTCCTGCGGACCAAGATCCGCCCGCTCGTTCTGCCGTTCTCGGGCGATGTCGATGCCGTCCTCGCCGGGCTCGACGCGTCGATCGAGGAGTATCGCGAAGGCTACCGCGCCTATTACGAGCGCTGCCGCCACGACAACAGCCCGGTGATCCGCGATCCGAACGCCGTGATCTATCTGGTGCCCGGCGTCGGCATGATCTCGTTCGCCAAGGATAAGGCCACGGCGCGCATCGCGGGTGAGTTCTATGTCAACGCCATCAATGTCATGCGAGGCGCATCGGGCGTCGATGTCTACCAGGGCCTCGACGAGCAGGAGGCGTTCGACATCGAATACTGGCTTCTGGAGGAGGCCAAGCTTCAACGCATGCCCAAGCCCAAGTCGCTGGCGGGCCGCGTCGCCTTCGTGACGGGCGGCGCCGGCGGCATCGGCCGGGCGACGGCGGAGCGGCTTCTGCGCGAGGGGGCCTGCGTGGTGCTCGCCGACATCGACGCCGGATCCCTCGATGGCGCTAAGTCGGAGCTGTCGAAGGCCTTCGGTGCCGACCAGGTGCGAGGTGTCCTCGTCAACGTGACGGAGGAGGCAGCGGTCGAGAAGGGCTTTGCGGATGCCGTCGCCGAATATGGCGGGCTCGACATCCTCGTCTCGAATGCCGGCATTGCCTCGGCCTCGCCGATCGAGGACACGACGCTGGAGGTCTGGAACCGCAACATCGACATTCTGGCAACCGGCTACTTCCTGGTTTCCCGCGAAGCCTTCCGCCTGTTCCGGCGGCAGAAGCTCGGCGGCGCGGTGGTCTTCATCGCCTCCAAGAACGGTCTCGCCGCATCCGCCGGCGCGTCTGCCTACTGCACGGCGAAGGCTGCGGAGATCCACCTTGCCCGCTGCCTCGCGCTGGAAGGCGCGGAGGCCGGCATCCGCGTCAACACGGTGAACCCCGACGCCGTGCTGCGCGGCTCCAAGATCTGGAGCGGCGAATGGCGCGAGCAGCGTGCGGCGTCGTCGAAGCTGCAGACCGATCAGCTCGAGGAACACTACCGCGCCCGCTCGCTGCTGAAGCGGTCGGTCTTCCCCGAGGACATCGCGGAGGCCGTCTATTTCCTGGCGAGCGACCTGTCCGCCAAGTCGACCGGCAACATCGTCAACGTCGACGCGGGCAACCAGATTTCCTTCACGCGCTGACCGGCTTTTCGCCAGCGCACTTCATCCGGCAGCCGGGAGGGCACGCCATGCGAATCGGTCGGGACGTCATCGAGACGGCCAACGGGAAACTGCGGGGCGAACACGAGGCGGACTACGCCGCTCTGGGCGAGAAGCTGGCGCGCCGCGGCGTGTCGATCGACGATGTGGTGCGGCGGGTCGCCGGGTTCGCCGTCGCCGTGCCGTCCTGGGGAGTGGGCACCGGCGGCACGCGCTTTGCCCGCTTTCCCGGAGCGGGCGAGCCGCGCGGCGTCTTCGAGAAGCTCGAAGACTGCGCCGTCGTCAACGACCTCGGTCGGACCTCTCCGGCCGTCTCGCTGCATTACCCTTGGGACAAGGCGGACCCGGCGGATTTGCGTGCCAAAGGCGAAGAACTCGGCCTCGGCTTCGACGCGATGAATTCCAACACTTTCCAGGACCACCCGGACGATCCGAACCAGCCCTTGTCCTACAAGTTCGGATCGCTGTCGCACACCGACGCCGCCGTTCGCGCGCAGGCGGTCGAGCACAACATCGAGACCGTGGAGCTCGGGCAGGCCATCGGTTCGAAGGCCCTGACCGTCTGGATCGCGGACGGTTCGAATTTCCCGGGCCAGAGCGATCTCGGCCGCGCCTTCGAGCGCTATCTCGGCGCCATGAAGGACATCGTCTCTCAGCTTCCGGCCGACTGGCGCGTGTTCTCCGAGCACAAGATGTATGAGCCGGCCTTCTATTCCACCGTCATGGCGGACTGGGGCACCAGCTACCTGACGGCGATGGAACTCGGCGAAAAGGCCTTCTGCCTCGTGGACCTCGGGCATCATGCGCCGAACGTCAACATCGAGCAGATCGTCTCGCGCCTGATCCACGCGGGAAAGCTCGGCGGTTTCCACTTCAACGATTCGAAGTACGGCGACGACGACCTCGACGCCGGATCGATCGACCCGTTCCGCCTCTTTCTCGTCTTCAACGAGCTGGTGGAGGCCGGTGCCCGCCTGGATGCGCTCCGGCCATCCTACATGATCGACCAGTCGCACAACGTCACCGATCCCATCGAAAGCCTGATCCGCTCGACGAACGAGATCCGTCGCGCCTATGCGCAGGCGCTGCTCGTCGATCGCGAGGCGCTTCGCGGCTATCAGGACGAGAACGACGTGCTGATGGCGTCCGAGGCCCTGAAGGCCGGCTTCCGCATCGACGTGGAGCCGATCCTGGCGAGAGCGAGGCTGGAGGCAGGCGGCGCGATCGATCCGGTTTCGGCGTACAGGGCGAGTGGCTATCGCGCGCGCGTCGCCGCCGAGCGTCCGGCCGCGCGTGCGTCGGGCGGCGGCATCGTCTGAACTTGGAGGAACACGAATGAGCAATCTCTACCGGACCGCGATCGAGGAACTGGCCGGGGTCGCCGATGCGATCGACGACGCCGCAGTGGACGAGGCCTGCCGGCGCATCGCTCAGGCACGTCATGTCTCGGTCTATGCCGGCGGGCGCGAGGGCTTGGCGGTCAAGGGCTTCGCCATGCGCCTCTTTCATCTCGGCCGTTCGGTATCCGTCGTGGGTGACATGACGACGCCGGCGCTGGGGGCGGGCGACCTCTTCCTCGTCGTCTGCGGTCCGGGAGAAATCTCGACCGCGGTCGCGCTCGTCGGTGTCGCGAAGGCGGCGGGGGCGGACGTCCTCGTCGTCACCGCCCAGCCGCAGGGTCGCGTGCCGAAGATGGCCGACTTCGTTCTGACCATACCCGCCCAGACCATGGCGAACGACCAGGGTGCCGCTGCGACCTCCGTTCTCCCCATGGGCTCGCTGTTCGAGGGTGCACTCTTCGTTCTCTTCGAGGTGATGGTTCTGAAGCTGAAGACGAGCCTCGGGGTCACGCCGGAGGTCATGCGCGCCAACCACACGAACATGGAGTAGGGCGCCGGAACCCCGGCCGGGGCGGCGGGATTTCCCGTCGAACCCGTGCAACAGGAGGTTCGCATGCCAAGAGGCGACAAGTCGAAATACACGGACAAGCAGGCGCGCAAGGCGGAGCATATCGCCGAAGGCTACGAGGAGCGCGGCGTATCTGGAGAGGAAGCCGAGCGCCGCGCCTGGGCGACGGTCAACAAGGACAGCGGCGGCGGCAACAAGAGCGGATCGGGGAGGGGGCATCCCGACACCCATCCATCTGCGCAAAAAGGTGGCGAGAAGGGCGGCAAGGCATCGGCGTCGCGCACTGCCGCCGATCGTTCCGCATCGGCGAAGAAGGCCGCTGCAACCCGCAAACGCAACGCCGAGACCCATCGCCCCCACGCGTGAGCGATGCGTCGCGATGCCGACAGCAAAACGCCGACCCCGAGGGGCCGGCGTTTTACGGTACGACCTGATGGATCAGTTCGTCTTCGTCACGGAGTCGTCACCGGCGCTCGTGCCGGGAACCGGATTGGACGTGTCCGTGCCGACCGGCGCGGCGTCGGTCGGAACGACCACGGTGCTGGCGGCTTCCGCCGGCATGGCCGAGCCGATGCCGCTGTCGTTGCCGGGCACCGGCACCTTGCTCGTGTTGGCGTCGGTCGAGGCCGGGGGCGCGTCGGTCGGTACGACAACCGTGCTCGCGGCGCCGGCCGGCATCACGGTATCGTCGCCCGCGCTCGTGGCCGGAACCGGGTTCGAGGTTTCCGACGTCTGGGCCATGGCGGCCGTGGACAGGGCAGCCGTAGCGGCGAAGGCGATAATCAGGCGGTTCATTTGATACTCCCCAAGATGACTGACGAACCAACTGCAAGCAACGTCTCCGACGTCGCTGGTATCGGATGACATCTGAATGCGGGCGCCCTGCGTTCGGTTCCGTTCGCGAATGAAGTTCTTCTTGTCGCACCAACGTCACGAATCGGGATCGTGCCCTTGGACGATCCGCCGGGCGCAGGTTATCGTCGCGGGTGAATCGCCAAAGGCCGACGAAGATGCGACCGGGCGGGAGGAACGACATGAACGCTTTCGCCCTCGGCGCGGAACAGACGGCCATTCGCGCGATGGCGCTCGAGTTCGCGGCCGAGCAAATGGCTCCGTTCGCCGGGGAGTGGGACCGTGAGCGCCGCCTGCCGGTGGACACGCTGCGCCAGGCCGCGACGCTGGGGATGGGCGCGATCTACGTCGACGAGGCGCTCGGCGGATCCGGCCTCGGCCGCCTCGACGCGGCGCTGATCTTCGAGGCGCTCGCGACCGGTTGCCCGAGCGTGGCTGCCTTCCTGTCGATCCACAACATGGCCGCCGGTATGATCGCGAGCCGCGGTGACGAGGCGTTGCGGGCGCATTGGCTGCCGAAGCTTGCGAGCATGGACGCGATCGCCGCCTACGCGCTGACCGAGCCCGACGCCGGATCTGACGCAGCCTCGCTGCGCACCCGCGCGGCGCGGGAGGGCGACACCTACCGCCTCGACGGCACGAAGCAGTTCATCTCCGGCGGTGGGATGGCTGATCTCTACGTCGTCATGGCTCGCACTGGCGACGACGGACCCTCGGGCATCTCGGCGCTCGTCGTGCCGGGCGACGCGCCTGGCCTGAGCTTCGGGCCCGAGGAGCGGAAGATGGGATGGAACGCACAGCCGACCCGCGCCCTCGTCTTCGAGAACTGCCGGGTTCCCGTGTCCAACCGGCTCGGGGTCGAGGGCCAGGGTTTCTCGATCGCGATGGCCGGGCTGGACGGTGGCCGCCTCAACATCGCCGCCTGTTCGCTCGGCGGTGCCTGGGCCGCCCTGGACAAGGCCGTCGCCTACATGAACGAGCGCCGGGCGTTCGGCAAACGTCTCGCCGAGCATCAGGCGCTGCGCTTCCGCATGGCCGACGCGATGACGGACCTGGAGGTTGGACGCAGCATCCTGTGGCGCGCGGCCGCCGCGCTCGATGCCGGCGACCCCGCCGCCTCGACGCTCTGCGCCATGGCCAAGCGGGTCTGCACCGACAAGGGCTTCGCGATCGCCAACGAAGCGCTCCAGATGCACGGCGGGTACGGCTACCTGACGGATTACGGGCTGGAGAAGATCGTTCGGGACCTGCGTGTCCACCAGATCCTCGAAGGCACCAACGAGATCATGCGCGTGATCGTCGCGCGGCAGGTGATGGGCCGTTAGGGCTCGTCAGCCGCCTTGCGAGGATCGCTGGGGGAGAGCATCGATGACAGGCAACCCGACCATCGCCTTCGTAGGCCTCGGCAACATGGGACGACCGATGGTGTCGCGTCTCGTGGCGGCGGGCGCATCCGTTCGCGCCTTCGACGCCTCGTTGCCTGCGATGGAGGCCATGCGAACGGCTGGCGTGGAGACAGTGGGATCGCTAACCGAAGCCATGACCGGCGCAGACGTCCTCGTCACCATGCTGCCTGCCGGGCGCCATGTCGTCGCCGTGAGCCAGGAGGCCTACCCGCTTCTGACTCGCGGTGCGCTCCATATCGACTGCTCGTCCATCGATATCGCAAGCGCCAAGGCGATCCACGCTTCGGCCGTCGCGCATGGGTTCCATTCCGTCGATGCGCCGGTGTCGGGCGGGACGGGGGGCGCCGAGGCTGGTTCTCTCACTTTCATGCTCGGGGGCGATCCGGCAGCCGTCGAGCGGGCGCGACCGATCCTCGAACCCATGGCCGGGCGCATCGTCCATTGCGGGGAGGCGGCGGCCGGCCAGGCGGCCAAGATCTGCAACAACATGATCCTCGGCATCTCGATGATCGGCGTGTGCGAAGCGTTCGTGCTGGGCGAGAAGCTCGGCCTGTCCCACCAGGCGCTGTTCGACGTGGCGTCGAAATCGTCCGGTCAGTGCTGGTCGCTGACGAGCTACTGCCCCGTGCCCGGGCCCGTGCCCACGTCACCGGCGAACAACGAGTATCGTCCCGGCTTCGCTGCCGCGCTGATGGCAAAGGATCTCGGACTATCGCAGGCTGCCGCCGGGGACGCCCATTTCGAGACGCCGATGGGCGCTCTTGCCCGAACCCTCTACGACCGCCTGCTGGACGAAGGCGGCGGCGAACGGGATTTTTCGGCCATGATCGAGTTCCTGCGGGGAGCCGCGACGACGACCTCTACCGAGGACGCGCGATGACCACGCTTCGCGAGGCGCGCGACTTCCTGCTGGCCAATCGCGACGACCTCGCCGCCGCGCGCGCGGGCTTCCGCTGGCCCGAGGCCGATACGTTCAACTGGGCCCTCGAATGGTTCGACGGCGTTCTGGCAACCGATCCCGCAACGCGTGACCAGCCTGCCTTGCGGATCGTCGATTGCGCGGAGGGGGCCGAGACGAGCCTCAGCTTCGCCGCGCTGTCCGAAGGCTCGAACCGCCTCGCCAATTTCCTGCGCGGCAAGGGGCTGTCGCGCGGGGACCGGCTCCTGCTCCTGGTCGGCAACGAGCCGCTGCTCTGGGAGGTCATGCTCGCCGCGTTCAAGCTCGGGGTGGTCGTCATTCCCGCGACGCTTCTCCTGACCGCGAGCGAGCTGGCGGATCGGATCGCGAGGGGCGGGGTGAAGGCGATCGTCACCGATCCCGGTCAGTGCGAGAAGGTGGACGAGGCAGGCTTCGACGGTCTGCGGCTCGTCCCCGGCGCGATGGTGCACGACGGCTGGGTCTCTCTCGACGCAAGGGCGAACGAAGCAGCGAACTTCCGGCCGGACGGGGAAACCCGGGCCGACGATCCGATGCTCCTCTACTTCACGTCGGGAACCACGGCGAAGCCGAAGCTCGTCCTGCACACGCATCGCAGCTATCCGATCGGCGCACTCACGACGATGTACTGGCTCGGCCTGCGGCCGGGCGACGTGCATCTCAACGTGTCGTCACCCGGCTGGGCGAAACATGCCTGGAGCTCGTTCTTTGCGCCCTGGAATGCCGGCGCCTGCGTCCTCATCGTCAACCAGCCGCGCTTCGACGCCAAGGTGTTGCTGCGGGCGATCGGGCAGGCCGGCGCCACCACACTCTGTGCCCCGCCCACCGTATGGCGTCATCTCGTCCAGGAAGACCTTGCCGTCGTCCGTCACAGTCTGCGCGAGCTCTGCGCGGCCGGTGAGCCGCTTAACCCGGAGGTCATCGACCGTGTTCAGGCTGCCTGGGGCCTGCGCATCCGCGATGGATACGGTCAGACCGAGACGACGGCCATGATCGCGAACACCCCCGGCGTCGAGGGGGCGACGGGGTCCATGGGGCGACCGCTGCCGGGCTACGACGTCGAGGTCCTCGATGCGGACGGCGATGTCGCGGGGGAAGGCGAGGTGTCCCTCCGTCTCGGCGCGTCTCGCCCGGCCGGCCTGATGGCGGGTTACCTGCAGGACGACGGCACGCTCGCCGGGGCCGAGGGTGCGGTCTATCGGACCGGCGACGTCGCCTTCCGCGACGAAGCCGGCGGGCTGAGGTTCGTCGGTCGCTCGGACGACGTGTTCAAGTCATCCGACTACCGCATCAGTCCCTTCGAACTGGAAAGCGTGTTGATCGAGCATGCGAGCGTGCGCGAGGCGGCCGTCGTGCCCTTGGCCGATCCGTTGCGCCTTGCGGTGCCGCGCGCCTTCGTGGCGCTGACGGATGGCGTGCGAGCCGATCTGGAAACGGCTCGCGCCATCTACGCACACGCGGCCAAGCGGCTTGCGCCGTTCAAGCGCATCCGCGAGCTCGTGTTCGTGGAGGACTTGCCGAAAACCGTGTCCGGCAAGATCCGGCGCGTCGAGTTGCGGCGGCGCGATGCCGATCAGATCCGGGACGACTTGGTACTGGCGCAGTTCTCGGAGCGCGATCTCGGGACCTGATGCGTCGTGACCGACGGATCAGGCCGCGCCGTTCGTGAGGACGCGGCCGAGCATGGAGACGAGCGCCATGCCATCGCAGGGCTTGTTGCAGACTTCCACGCCGGGATAGCGCTCGGCCAGTATGCGTTTCTCGCCCTGGCCGGTGTGAAAGACGAACGGCACATGTTCCTGCCGGAGAATGTCGGCGACCGGATAGGACGTCTTGCCGTGGAGGTTCACGTCGAGGATCGCGGCATCGAACCGCTCTCGCTTGGCACAGGCTTCCGCGATCGCGAGCGTCCCGGCGCAGGTGACCCGCGCGCCGTTCTCCTCGAGCTCCGCCTCGATGTCGATGGCGACTAGAAACTCGTCTTCCACAACGAGAACATGCTTGCCCGCCAACGCGGCCCCGGTCGCTGCCACCAAACCCTCAATCCTGCAAACTCGACACGCCCGGTATCCGGGACCATCAGCAGCCCGTCTTCGACCCGAAGCGGTCTACTCGTCAAAGCTGCATTATGGGGCACAAGTTCCTTCCGAACAGATAAGCGGCCGGGACCCTCATGGTTCTCCGGCCGCCTGTGGTCTTTGGGTTACCTCACCCCCGGCGACGGCGGAGCTGGTCGAAGTAGACGATCACGATGATCAGGACGCCCGTGATGATGCGTTGCCAGAACGAGTTCACGTTGAGGAGATTGGCGCCGTTGTTGATGGTCGCGAGGATGAAGGCGCCGATCAGAGGACCGTGGATCGAGCCGACCGCGCCGAAGAGGCTCGTCCCTCCGATCACCGATGAGGCGATGGCCTGAAGCTCCCAGCCCTCGGCCTGCGTGGCGTTGCCGACGCCGATGCGGGTGGCCAGCAGCACGCCCACGAAGGCCGCGCAGATCGCCGAAAGCGAATACGCCATGTAGATGGTGCGCGAGACGTTGACGCCGGACAAGCGTGCCGCTTCCGGGTTCGAGCCGACCGCGAAGAGATAGCGGCCGAAGCGCGAGCGATGCAGGAAGACGAAGGCGGGCACCGCGACGACGATGACCATCCAGAACAAGTTGGGGATACCGAGGAAGGCGTTGCGCGAGAACTCGTTGAACGCCGGATCGGTGATCGAGATGGTGGATCCGTTGGTGATAACGAGGCCGATGCCGCGCAGGGCGGTCAGGGTCGCGAGCGTGATGATGAAGGGTGGCAGACCCATCTTCACGATGCCGAAACCGTGGAACATGCCGATGGCGAGACCCATGACGAGCGTCAGGATCACGGCCATCCACACCGGTACGCCGGCCTGGAGCAGGTAGGCGATGACTGTCGTCGAGAACCCGACGACGGCGCCGACGGATAGGTCGATGCCGGCCGTGATGATCACGAAGGTCTGGCCGATCGCCAGGATCGCGATCATCGAGCCCTGACGGAGAAGGTTCGAGATGTTGTTGCCGGTGGCGAAGGTCGGCGTCGCGAAGGCCAGGAAGACCCAGAGCGCGACCAGAAGGCCGAGCAGGGTCAGCGCGAACAGGAAACCGAAGTTGCGGCGCGGCTTCTTGAGAGCGGCGACGGCATCGGCGTTGGAGCTTTGAATGGTCATGTTCGCCTCGTTCAGACGCCGATCGCCTGGGTGAGAATGTCCTCGTGCGTGGACTGGTGAAAGCCGCTGGTGCCGACGAGCTGTCCGCCGCGGAAGACGTGCAGGGTGTCGGCGAGCTCGTAGACCTCCGGCAGGTAGGAGGAGATCAGGAGGATGCCGGCGCCCCCTTTCAGGAGCTGGCCGAAGAGCCGGTAGATCTCGGCCTTCGTGCCGACGTCGACGCCCACCGTCGGCTCATCGAAGATGAAGACCTCGGCGCCGTGGTTCAGCCATTTGCCGATCACGATCTTCTGCTGGTTGCCGCCGGACATGGACGATGCGAGCGAGCGCCGGCTCGGGGTCTTGATCGCAAGATTCTTGATCTGCCGGTCGGCGTGCTCCGCCTCGAGGCTCGAGGAGATCGTGATGCCGCGCGTCAGCCGGTTGTAGATCGGCAGGTTCAGGTTGAGGCCGATCGGCAGGTTGAGTGCGAGGCCCTGGTCGCGTCGGCTCTCGGGAGCCAGTGCGATGCCGAGATCGATCGCCTTGCGCTCGTTGGTGATGTCGATCGGCTGACCCTTCCAGAGGATCTCGCCGCTCGTCTTCGGATTGCGGCCGAAGAGACTGAGCGCGAACTCGCTGCGGCCCGCACCGATCAGCCCGTAGAGACCGACGATCTCGCCGGCTCGGACCGTCAGCGACACATCGGAAAACCCCGCGCCCGAAAGGTGGCGCGCCTCGATCAGCGGCGCGCCGATCGCCACCGCTTCCTTGTGGTAGATCTGCTCGAGCGATCGGTTGATCATCATCGCGACGAGCTCGGCGTCGTTCGTCTCGCCGATCAGGCGCGTGCCGACATGGGTGCCGTCCCGCAGGACCGAGACGCGGTCGGCGAGCTCGAAGATCTCCTCCATGCGGTGGCTGATGTAGACGATCGTCACGCCCTCGGCCTTGAGGCGCCGGATCAGCGTGAAGAGCTGCGCAGCCTCCTGGCGCGTGAGGTAGGCGGTGGGCTCGTCGAAGATCAGGAACCGCGTTCCGCGCAGCGAGGCGCGGGCGGTGGCCACGAGCTGCTGCTGGCCGATGGTGAGCGAGCCGAGTTCGGCTTCGGCCGGCAGGTGAAAGCCGAGATCGTCGAGGATCGCCTGAGCGGCCTCGTTCATCTTGCGCTTCTGCAGAAGCCCGAAGCGTACCGTTTCGTCGCCGAGAAAGATGTTGGCGGCCACCGACAGGTGCCGGCACAGGACGACCTCCTGGTGCACGGCGTTGATGCCGTGGTCGATCGCTTCCTGCGGGGTCGCTAGGTCGACCGGCTTGCCCTGCCAAAGGATTTCACCGCCCGAGCGGCGGATGACCCCCGTCAGGAGCTTGATCAGCGTGGACTTGCCGGCGCCGTTTTCGCCGACGATCGCATGCACCTCGCCGGCCTTGAAGGCGAGGGACGCGGGCTTGAGGGCGAGCACCGGCCCGTAGCGTTTCTCGAGCTGCCGCAACTCCAGGATCGTCGTGCCGGCCTCGGGAAGCGGATCGGTGGTCAGATGAAGATCGACCGGAAGGGGATCGTTCTGCGTAGAGGACATGGCAACCTCGAAACCGCTGCGACGAGGCGCGCCGTCCGAACGACGCGGAGGGCGGGCGCGATCTTGCATGGCGAGCGTTCGGCGCACTTCAGTAGGGGGCGGCGGTGGCCGAGGCCCTGCACTTCAAACGGGCTGGTTCGGCGACGACGCTCGGACTTGAAGCCCGTCAGACGAATGCACGAAAATTTCGCCGGACACTCGGAGAACGGAGGGCGGCGGTGGCCGCCCTCCGGTCGATGACGGTCAGTTCACCTTCGGGTTCAGGAGTTCCTGAGACCGGGCTTCGTTCATGTTCTCGGTGGTGATGAGGTTCGCGCCGGTGTCGACGTTCTTCTCGACGCTCTCTTTCTTCGAAGCGGCGAGCGCGGTCTTGATGCCGTCGTAACCCATGCGATAGGGGTCCTGCACCACGAGACCCGAGATCACACCGTCCTTCAGGAAGCCGACGAGGCGATCGTCGCTGTCGAAGCCGATCAGGGCGACCTTGTCCTTGACGCCGTTCTCCGCGACGGCCTGACCAGCGCCCTGCGCCATGATCAGGTTAGAGGCGAAGATGCCGACGAGGTTCGGGTTGGCGGTCAGCAGGTCGGTCGTGATGTTGAGACCCGTCGCGGCCTGGCCGTCGGCGTAGCGGTCCGCGACCAGCTTGAGGCCGGGATGCTTTGCAAGCTGCTCGATGAAGCCCTTCTTGCGCTCCTCCAGCGAGCCGGCGTTCGGCGAATTCGTGATGAGCGCGACGTCGCCCTCTTCCTTGCCGGTCTTGGCCTTGATGGCTGCCGCGAGACCGTCGGCGGCGATGCGGCCGCCCTGGACGTTGTCGGTCGTCAGGAACGAGGTGAAGGCGGTGGATTCGGCCGAGGAGTCGATGCCGATGATCGGAACGGACTTGGCGGCTTCCGTGATCGGGGGGCCGAGGGCCGTGCGCTCGGTCGGCGCGATCACGATGGCGGCAGGATTGCCGGCTACGGCGTTCTCGAGGATCGAGATCTGGCCGTTGATGTCGGTTTCCGCCTGTGCGCCGAGCTCGGGCACGTTGACGCCGAGATCCTTGCCGGCCTGGCGGGCGCCGGCGAGCACGATCTGCCAGTAGAAGGACGTCGTGTCCTTCACGATGATCGGAATGGTGGGCTGCTGCGCCAGCGCAGGGCCGCTCGGCAGGCCGAGGGCCAGAGTGGCGGCGGCGATGCCGGCGAGCGCGAGCCGGCGGGTCAGTTTCAAGGTCATCGGGTTTCCTCCCCCAAAATGGACCGGTTGTTCCGGTTCTTGTTCTGATTGAGATAAACATACCGTATCGGCGCCGGGATCGATTGGCAAGAGCTGCCTGCCTCCAAACGCCCGGTATGCAACGGTTCAGAGCACGCCCGTCGTCAGGATCAAGTTGCCGTAATGGCGCGTTTCTCCGGTCGCGACGATCAGGCGTGCCGTTTTGGCTCGTTCGTAGAACGCGAATCGTTCCAGCGAACGGATCGCGAAGTCGCCCGCGCGGCGGCGGACGACCTCGGCGAACTCTTCGGCGATCGGCGGCACCTGGGCGGGGTCGCCGACGACCTCCATGCGGAAGGCCGCGTCCTCCACGAACGTGTCGAGCGGCAGATGCGTCAGAATTGCGTCGGCGGCCGTCACCGCGTCGATGCCGTCGAGGCGCACGACGAGGGGGCCGAGCGAATGCGACGGAAAGTTCGCGTCGGCGATCACGATCTCGTCGCCGTGTCCGAGCGCACGCAGGGCATGGAGCAGGTCCGGACCGAGCAGGGGATGGATGTTTCGCAGCATGGGGATCCTCGCTCAGATGTTGGTCCAGCCGCCGTCGATCGAGATGGCTTGCCCGGTGACGAAGGCGGACTCGGGCGAGGCGAGGTAGAGCGCGAGCGCCGCGATCTCCTCCGGCCTGCCGAGACGGCCCATGGGCTGGCGCGCCGCGAAGGCGACACGCGCGGCCTCGAGGTCGCCGGTCGCGCGCATGCGGTCTTCCAGCGATGGGCTTTCCACCGTGCCCGGACAGATCGCGTTGGCGCGGATGCCCTGGCCTACGAAATCCGCCGCGACCGATTTCGTCAGGCCGATGACCGCAGCCTTCGACGCACCGTAGACGAAGCGATTGGGCGCGGCGATCACGGACGAGGCGACGGACGCTATGTTGACGATGGACCCGCCGCCGCCCTCGATCATCGCCGGCAGGAAGGTGCGCACCATCCGGAACATCGAGCGCACGTTGAGATCGAAGGCGAAATCGAACTCCTCTTCCGTGCAGTCGAGGATCGTGCCCGCGTGGACGAAGCCGGCGCAGTTGAAGAGGATGTCGGGGCGGCCGACGTCGCGCGCAAACGCCGCGATCGCGTCGCCGTCGCGCACGTCGAGGCGGTGCGTCGTGATGCCGGGCTCGGATCCAAGGTCGGCTAGACGCTCCTCGTTGATGTCGGAGGCGATGACCTCGGCGCCCTCGCGGGCAAAGGCGAGCGCCGTGGCGCGGCCGATGCCCTGCGCCGCGGCGGTCACGATCGCGCGCCGTCCTGCCAGACGTTGACTCAATTGCGTTCTCCCTTGGGCGCCGCAGGGCGCGAGTGGATGACGTCCGCGTCCAGTGCCGCGACAGGCGCCGCCAGAGCGGCGCTGATGCGCTGGGCCGAGCGGTCGACCTCGTCGGCCAGCGCTTCCGGCTCCACCGGGTCGCTCAGGATGCGAAGATGCGGGCAGGTCAGCGCGGCGACGGCGCCCGTATCCTCGGGGTCGAAGATCGGCAGCGACACGTCGGTCACGCCGTCGGTGATGCCGGACGCGCGAACGATTCGGCCAGCGCGGCGAAACTGGTCCAGGCGTGCGGCGAGCGCGGCGAAATCGAACCCCGGCTCCTCCACGGCGATGGCCGCCAGCGTGCGCTCGCGCCGCCGCTCGCTCATGAAGGCGAGGAGGCAGTGGCCCGAGCCCGTGCGCACGAGGGGCTGGCGATAGCCGATGCGAACCGAAAACCCGATATGCGATACGCTTTCCACCCGCGCGATCACCACCATCTGCGTGCCGCTGGGCACGGCGAGGTGACAGGAATATCCGGTGCTTTCCGCGAAATCGCGCATCACGGGAAGTGCGGCGTCGGTGAGCGAGCGGTGGAGCGGGCGGTTGAGACCGAGGCGGAACAGCTTGTCCGCCGCCACGTATCGATCGGCTCCCACACGCTCGAGATAGCCGCGCGCTTCGAGGACGGCGACCATGCGGAAGATCTCGCTGCGCGTGCGACCCAAGGCGTCGGCGAGTTCGCCGAGGTTCAACGCGGCGCGGGTGGACGACAGGTGCTCCAGGATGTCGAGCCCCTTCTCCAGCGCCGGGGCGCTGTAGCGGGCCACGTCCTCGGAGACTGCCTCCTGTCGATCCATTGACTCTCGGTTCTGCTAGTGATTTCAGTTTTCATATATGAACAGGGATCGAGCGGCATGTCCACCACAATCACGAGCTTCGAGACGTTCGATATCCGCTTCGCCACGTCGATGAAGCTCGACGGGTCGGACGCGATGAATCCCGACCCCGACTATTCCGCCGCCTATGTCGTGCTGGGCACGGACGGCGACCTCGAGGGCCATGGTCTGGCCTTCACGATCGGCCGGGGGAACGACCTCGTGACGCTGGCGATTCGGGCAGCGGCCGAGCGCGTGGTCGGACTGTCGGTCGAGGAGATCGCCTCCGACATGGGTGGCTTCTGGCGACGGATCACCGGCGACAGTCAGCTCCGGTGGCTCGGGCCCGACAAGGGTGTGATGCACATGGCGATCGGCGCCGTGGTGAACGCGGTCTGGGATCTTTGGGCGAAGCAGGCGGGCAAGCCGGTCTGGCAGCTCCTGGCCGACATGTCCCCGGACGAGATCCTGGCGCTCGTCGACTTCCGCTATCTCGGCAACGCGCTGACGCGAGAGGAAGCACGCGAGATCCTGGTGCGCGCGGCGGCCGGCAAGGCGGAGCGCCTCGCTCTTCTGTCGGAGAAGGGCTACCCGACCTACACGACCTCGGCCGGGTGGCTCGGCTACGACGACGACAAGATGCGGCGCCTCTGCCGTGAGGGCATGGCGGAGGGCTGGACCCACTTCAAACTGAAGGTCGGCCGCGACCTCGATGACGACATCCGCCGCTGCCGCATCGTACGCGAGGAGATCGGCCCTGATCGGACGCTGATGATCGACGCCAACCAGGTCTGGGAGGTCGGCGAAGCGATCGAGTGGGTCAACCGCCTCGCCGAATTCCGCCCGTGGTTCATCGAGGAGCCGACCTCGCCGGATGACGTCCTCGGCCACGGCCAGATCAAGGCGGGCGTCGCGCCGATCAAGGTCGCGACCGGCGAGATGTGCCAGAATCGGATCATGTTCAAGCAGTTCCTGCAGGCGGATGCGATCGACGTGGTGCAGATCGACGCCGCACGCGTCGGCGGGTTGAACGAGAACCTCGCCATCATGCTGATGGCGGCCAAGTTCGGAAAGCCGGTCTGTCCGCATGCTGGCGGCGTGGGCCTCTGCGAATACGTCCAGCACCTGTCGATGATCGACTACCTCATCGTGTCCGGCACGATGGAGGGGCGGGTGGCCGAATATGTCGACCACCTGCATGAGCACTTCGTGCACCCCTGCGACGTGAAGGGTGGGCGCTACATGCCGCCGCGCGCGCCGGGCTTCTCGATCGAGATGAAGCGCGCCTCCATCGAGGCGCATATCTTCAGGGGCTGAAGGGTTCGGGCGCCGCCGCGATCTGTCCGCTCCGTTCGCGATGGAGGTAGCGCGCGGTCATGGAAACCGCCGCGACGAGGAGGCCGGCGGCGAGGCCCCACCAGACCCCCACACCGGCCCAGCCGAACGGGAAGGCGAGCGTGTAGGCGATCGGCATGCCGACGGCCCAGTAGCTGCCGACCGCGATGAGCATCGGGGTGCGGGTGTCCTTCAATCCGCGCAGGACGCCGTTTGCCGCCACCTGCGCCGCGTCGATCAGCTGGAAGGCGGCGGCGACGGCCAGGAGCGGGATGGCGGTCGCCAGCACCCGTCCGGCATCCGCTTGACCGAGATCGAGGTAGAGGCCGATCAGCCGCTCCGGCACGGCCCAGAAGAGCAGCGCGGCGAAGAGCGCGATGCCGATGGCCACCATCATCGCAACCCGTGCCGCGCGCGCCACGTCGGCGGCGTTGCCGCGGCCATAGGCCGAGCCGACGCGCACCGTCGCCGCGCTCGAAAGCCCGAGCGGGATCATGAACGAGATGGACGCCAGCTGCAGCGCGATGCCGTGGGCGGCGAGTTCCACCGTTCCGATCCAGCCCATCATCACGGAGGCTGCCGTGAACAGGCCGACCTCGGCGACGATCGTGGCGCCGATCGGCCAGCCGAGCCGGGCGACCTCGCGGAAGGCCTCCCAGTCCGGCAGATGGAAACGGCGCCAGAGATCGTAGGGTGCGAGCGCGGAAACCGAGCGGGTATAGGCCACGAGGGCGGCGAAGATGAAGATCGAGGTCGTCCCCGACGCGATCCCCGATCCCGTCAGGCCAAGAGCGGGCAAGCCGAAGTTGCCGAAGATCAGGCCGTAGTTGGCAACACCGTTGAGCAGCGCGCCGACGACGGTGATCAGAAGCACGGCGCGTGGCCGCTCCAGCGCGCTGAGATAGGAGCGCAGGACGAAGGTCGCGAGATAGGGCAGCATCGACCATTGCAGGATGCGCATGTAGTGCCCGCCGAGTTCGGCGACGCGAGGATCCTGTCCGAGGGCGACGAAGATGTCGCGCGTGAACCAGAGCGGCACCATCACGACCGCGCTGTAGGCGCCGACGACCCAGAGACCCATCCGCACCGAGCGGCGCACGGCGCGCGTATCGCCGCGTCCGTTGGCAGACGCCGCCATCGGCATCACCGCATAGGCGAAGCCCGAGCCGAACATCCAGAACACGTAGAACGTCTGCGACGTGAGGACGGCCGCAGCCAGTTCCACGGGCCCGAGCCGACCGATGAGAACGGTGTTCGTCACGTTGATCGACATCTGCGCCAGCTGTGCCCCGATCAAAGGCAGTCCGAGCAGCAGAGTGGCCTTCAGATGCGAACCCCAGGAGGCGGGAAACGGCGCGCGCAGACCATCATCCAACCCTTGCGCCGCCATGGTCCTGCCTCCCCCGTGCCCGGTCGAAGGGCAGGGGGGTGGGTAGCGCCGCGCCGTCACCCTGTCCAGCATCGCAGGCGGCCGGAACGACGTTCCTTCATGCTGCAACGCAGCGACGATTTCATGCGGACTTGAAGGCCGGCCCGCCGTACTCGATTGACAAGATTGGAGCGGTTCGAAATAACGCAGACAATTGGGGCGGTGGACCTTCGGCGAGACGATCTGCCGGCCGGCCGTCTTTTCCCTTCCGTAGTCTCCAGTTGCATGGAACGGTCATGGCTCTGCGTATCCTCCAGGTGAAAGACGCGAACGGCTCGGTGCAGGTCGTGGCGGCGGGCGACGAGGGGGCGGGCCATGTCGTGCCCGGCTACTTCTCGTCCTACGACCTCGCGCAGACCACCGTGGCGCGGGGCTCGACATTGGCCGAAGAGATCGATCGTGCGGGACGGGGAGCGGCCGTCGATCTCGATGCGGCGCTGGCGGACGACCGCATCCTCATGCCGATCCATCATCCCGACCCCGCGCACTTCATCGTAGCGGGCACCGGGTTGACGCACCTCGGTTCAGCCGATGGGCGCGACAAGATGCACAAGGAGCAGGCCGGCGAACAGCTCACCGATTCCATGCGCATGTTTCGCATGGGGTTGGAGGGCGGCAAGCCCTCGCAGGGCGAGATCGGGGTTCAGCCCGAGTGGTTCTACAAGGGCGACGGCTCCTGCCTCGTCGGCCCTGGCGATCCGCTGACCTCGCCGGTCTTCGCCAAGGATGGCGGCGAGGAGCCGGAACTGGCCGGCATCTACCTGATCGGACCGGACGGCACGCCGTTCCGCCTCGGTTTCTGCCTGTCCAACGAGTTCTCCGACCATGTGGTCGAGCGCGGCAACTATCTGTGGCTCGCCCATTCCAAGCTGCGCCAGGCGTCGCTCGGTCCGGAACTTCTGGTCGGCGCGCTGCCCGACCACGTGGAGGGCACCTCGCGCATCCGCCGGAATGGAGAGCTTGTGTTCGATAAGCCGTTCCTGTCGGGCGAGGCGAACATGTCCCACACGATCGCCAATCTCGAGCATCACCACTTCAAGTACGATCTGTTCCGCCGGCCGGGCGACCTCCACGTCCACTTCTTCGGCACCGCGACGCTCTCCGTCACGCACGGCGTGAAGACGGAAGCCGGCGACCGGTTCGAGATCGACGCGCGGCCGTTCCGGCTGCCGCTGGTCAACCCGCTGGCCGAAACCCCGGGCACGGAGACGCCCGTCGCCGTTCGCTCGCTCTGAGACCGGCCATGACACTGCGCGTTGCCATTCTCGGTCTCGGCAAGATTGCCCGGGACCAGCACGTTCCCTCGATCGCGGCCGTCGACGGCGTCGAACTGACCGCGGTGGCCAGCCGCAACGCGGCGCTGGACGGCGTGCCCTGCTTCCCGACGCTGGATGAGCTCCTGGCCCATGCCGACCTCTTCGACGCGGTGGCACTCTGCACCCCGCCGCAGGGGCGTCAGGAACAGGCGATCGCGGCGCTGACGGCCGGCAAACACGTGCTTCTGGAGAAGCCGCCCGGGGCGACGGTCAGCGAAGTGCGTCCCTTGGAGACTTTGGCGCGCGAGAAGGGCGTCGCGCTCTTCGCGACGTGGCATTCGCGCTTCGCCCCGGCCGTCGAGCCGGCCCGCGCCTTCCTGGCCGACACCACGATCCGCTCCGTGCGGATCGAGTGGAAGGAGGACGTGCGCAAGTGGCACCCGGGCCAGGAGTGGATCTGGGAGCCCGGCGGGTTGGGCGTGTTCGATCCCGGCATCAACGCTCTGTCGATCATGACCGCCATCCTTCCGCGCCCGGTGTTCCTGACGCGGTCCGATCTGTCCTTTCCGGAGAACCGTGCGGCGCCGATCGCGGCCTCGCTCGCTTTCTCCGATTCCGCCGGGCTGCCGGTTTCGGCCGAGTTCGATTGGCGCGAAACCAGCGGCGAGATCTGGAACATCATGGTCGAGACCGACGCCGGCTCGCTGACGGTGGCCGATGGCGGAAAGCGGCTGCTCGTGGACGGGGCCATGCGCCTCGACCAGCCGGACCGTGAATATGCGGGCATCTACCGGCGTTTCGCGCAACTCGCGTCGGCCGGCGAGATCGACGTCGATCTGTCGCCTCTCCAGCATGTCGCCGACGCGTTCCTTCTGGGCCGCCGACACGTCGTCGAAGCCTTCGTGGAGGCTTGAGGATGACGGGCTCGCCAGACCTCGATCGGCAGAGCTTCGGCATCTTGCCCGACGGCGGCGACGTCGAGATCGTGAGTCTGCGTGCGCGCGGGATCGAAGCTCGCGTCATTACCTACGGGGCGACGCTGCAGGCGCTTCTGGTGCCAGATCGCCAAGGGCAGGTGGACGACGTCGTGCTCGGCCACGATGATCTTCAGGGCTATGTCGAGACGCGTAGCTTCTACGGCGCCACGATCGGCCGCTATGCCAACCGCATCGCGGGCGGCACCTTCAGCATCGACAACGAACGGTTTCACGTTCCCGCCAATGACGGCGCCAATGCGCTGCATGGCGGGCCGGACGGCTTCGATCGCCAGGTCTGGGGGATTGCGGAAACGGGAGGGGGCGAGGCGCCGTTCGTGCGCCTGACGCGCGTCAGCCCGGACGGCGAATGCGGTTTTCCCGGTCGGCTGGAAACCAGCGTGACCTATCGCCTGCGCGACGATGGTCTGGAACTCGCCTTCGAAGCGCGCACCGATCGCTCGACGGTCGTGAACCTGACCAATCACAGCTTCTTCAATCTCGGCGGCACACGACACCTCGCCAGCATCCTGGACCACGAGTTGAGCATCGAGGCCGACCACTACCTGCCGGTCGCCGTCGGCGCGATTCCGGAGGGTGGGCCCGCTGCGGTCGAAGGAACGGCCTTCGACTTCCGCAGTGCCCACGTCATCGGCGAGCGCATCCGGGCGCCGGAAGAGCAGATCCGTCGGGGGCGGGGCTACGACCACAACTGGTGCCTGCGCGGCCTGTCCGGCGGCGAGCCGAGGCTGGCCGCGACAGTTCGGCATGCCGGCAGCGGGCGGGTCATGGAGCTTCTGACCGACCAGCCCGGCGTTCAGTTCTATTCCGGCAACTTCCTCGACGGCACCTCCGTCGGCAAGAACGGTCTGACGCACCGCATGGGTGATGCGCTCTGCCTGGAGCCGCAGCTGTATCCCGACACGCCCAATCGCCCCGATTTCCCCTCGGCGAGGCTCGATCCCGGCGAGACCTATCGCCACCGATCCGTGTTTCGCTTCACGCATGCCTGACGTTTCAGGCCTCACGCCGATCAGCATCGAGGCCGAAGGAGAAAGCCCCATGTCGAACGACCTGACGACCAAGATCGAGGGAACCGACGAGTTGAAGACCGCCGGCGGCAATCGCGGCCACGGTCGCGCCGGTACGACGCTGCGCTCGCGCGCCTGGTTCGACAACCCGGACAACGCCGACATGACGGCGCTCTACCTCGAGCGTTACATGAACTTCGGCCTCAGCCAGGAAGAGCTTCAGTCCGGTCGTCCGATCATCGGCATCGCGCAGACCGGCTCGGACCTCAGCCCTTGCAACCGCCATCACCTCGAACTCGCCAACCGCCTGCGCGAAGGCATTCGCGAGGCCGGCGGCATCGCTATCGAGTTTCCAGTTCATCCGATTCAGGAAACCGGCAAGCGCCCGACGGCCGGCCTCGACCGCAACCTCGCCTATCTCGGCCTCGTCGAGATCCTCTATGGCTACCCGCTCGACGGCGTTGTGCTGACGATCGGTTGCGACAAGACGACGCCGGCCTGCCTGATGGCGGCGGCCACCGTCAACATTCCGGCCATCGCGCTCTCGGTCGGCCCGATGCTGAACGGCTGGTTCCGTGGCCAGCGCACGGGCTCGGGCACGATCGTCTGGAAGGCGCGCGAGCTGATGGCCAAGGGGGAGATCGACTATGCGGGCTTCGTCAAGCTCGTGGCCTCGTCGGCTCCGTCCACCGGCTACTGCAACACGATGGGCACGGCCACCACGATGAACTCGCTGGCCGAGGCGCTGGGCATGCAGCTGCCAGGCTCGGCCGCGATCCCCGCGCCCTACCGCGACCGCCAGGAGGTTGCCTACCGCACGGGCCTTCGTATCGTGGACATGGTGCGCGAGGACCTGAAGCCCTCGGACATCCTGACCAAGGACGCCTTCGTCAACGCCATCCGCGTCAATTCCGCGATCGGTGGCTCGACCAACGCGCCGATCCACCTCAACGCGCTCGCCCGCCACATCGGCGTCGATCTGACGGTGGACGACTGGCAGGAGTTCGGCGAGGAGATCCCGCTGCTCGTCAACCTGCAGCCGGCGGGCGAATATCTCGGCGAGGACTACTACCACGCCGGCGGCGTGCCGGCGGTGGTGAACCAGCTGATGGGGCAAGGCCTCATCCGCGAGGACGCGATGACCGTGAACGGTCGCACCATCGGCGACAACTGCCGGGGCGCGCCGATCGAGGACGAGAACGTCATCAAGACCTACGACAAGCCGCTGAAGGCGAAGGCGGGCTTCCTCGTGCTGAAGGGCAATCTCTTCTCGTCGGCCATCATGAAGACCAGCGTGATCAGCCCCGAGTTCCGCGAGCGTTATCTCGTCAACCCGAACGATCCCAACGCCTTCGAGGGCAAGGCGGTGGTGTTCGACGGACCGGAGGACTACCACCACCGGATCGACGATCCGGCGCTCGGCATCGACGAGAACACGATCCTCTTCATGCGCGGCGCCGGCCCGATCGGCTATCCCGGCGCGGCCGAGGTGGTGAACATGCGCGCGCCCGACTACCTCATCAAGAAGGGCGTCACCTCGCTCGCCTGCATCGGCGACGGGCGTCAGTCGGGCACCTCGGGCTCGCCCTCGATCCTCAACGCCTCGCCGGAAGCGGCGGCCGGCGGCAACCTCGCGGTCCTCAAAACCGGCGACAGGGTGCGCATCGACCTCGGGCGCGGCACGGCCAACATCCTGATCTCCGACGACGAGCTGGCCGAGCGCCGCGCGGCGCTGAAGGCCGAGGGCGGCTACAAGTATCCCGAGCACCAGACGCCCTGGCAGGAAATCCAGCGGACGCTCGTCGGCCAGATGGAGACGGGTGCCGTCCTGGAAAACGCCGTGCAATATCAGCGCCTCGCGCAGACGAGGGGCGTGCCCCGCGACAACCACTGAGAGCGGCCATGCAGGACACGGCGAACGGCAAGACGGGGGCGGGCGACGCCGCCCCCCATCATATCCTCGACGCGCCCGCTTGCCATCTCGGCGAGGGGCCGACCTACGATCCGGCGACCGACACGGCCTGGTGGTTCGACATCGTCGGCCGCAAGCTGTTCGAAAAGCATTCGGCCAGCACCGAAGTGCGGGTCCATGAACTGCCTCTCATGGCAAGTCAGCTCTGCGTCGTGGACGATCGCACGCAACTTCTGGCGACGGAGAAAGGTCTTTATGTCCGCGACGTCGCGAGCGGCGCGCTGACGCCGCACACCGCACTCGAGGCCGACGAGACCGACACGCGATCCAACGACGGCCGGGTCCACCCGTCCGGGGCGTTGTGGATCGGCACGATGGGTCGCAAGGCGGAAACCGGGCGCGGCTCCATCTACTGGTTTCGCGGCGGCGAGCTGCGCCGCCTCTACGCCCAGGTGTCCATTCCCAACGCGATCTGCTTCTCGCCGGACGGCACGGTCGGCTACTTCGCCGATACGGCGCGGGGCGACATTCATCGCGTGCCTCTCGATGCCGAAACAGGCCTGCCGGCAGGCGAACCAGCCGTCTTCGTCGCCGCAGGCGCATGTCCCGGCGGTCCGGACGGCGCTGTGACGGACGCCGAGGGCAACGTCTGGAGTGCCCGCTGGGGCGCGGGCCGGATCGAGGTGTTCTCGCCCGAGGGCAAGAACATCCGCACGCTCGCCATTCCGGCGCGCCAGCCCAGCTGCCCGGCCTTCACCGGCCGTCATCTCGACCAGCTGCTCGTCACCACCGCCTATGAAGGCCTGGACGACGCCGCGCGGACGGCCGATCCGAATGCCGGTCGCACCTTCATCGTTCAGGCGGGCGTGAAGGGTCTGGCCGAGCCGCGCGTGCGGCTGGCATCGTGAGCGCCCCAGCAGCCTTTGCCCTGGTCGACTGGGGCACCACATCGTTCCGCGCCTGGGCTTGCACCTCCGACGGCGAGGTGCTGGCCGAGCGACGCGCGCCCGAAGGGCTGATCGGCGTCACAGACGGCGATTTCGCCGGAGTTCTCGACCGACATCTCGGTGCGATGGGCCTGTCGCCCGACACGCCCGCCGTGCTTTGCGGCATGGTCGGCTCGCGGACCGGCTGGGTCGAGGCGGCCTACCTCACGGTTCCGACGGCGCTGGACGATCTGGCGAACCGTGCGACCCCGGTTCCAAATGCGGGGCGGCCGATCCACATTCTGCCGGGCCTAGCCCAGCGCGGCGACGCGCCGGACGTGATGCGGGGCGAGGAGACCCAGCTTCTCGGGGTTGTGGCCGAAGGCTTCGATACCGGTCTAGTCTGCATGCCGGGCACCCACTCGAAATGGGTCCGTCTCGACGGCCGCACCGTGTCGGGCTTCGCGACCTTCATGACCGGCGAGCTCTTCCAGCTTCTGCGTACGGGATCTATCCTGCGGCAGGCGGTGGAAACGGACACCCGGCCCGAACCGTCCGACGCAGGGTTCTCCGAGGGTTTCGCGCGCGGCTTCTTGCGGGCTGGCGAGGCGACCAACGCGCTGTTCCAACTGCGGGCCGGCTGGCTGCTCGAAGGGGCCGCGCCGGCCCTGCAGTCCGCCCGCCTGTCCGGGCTTCTGATCGGGCTCGAGTTCGCGGGCGCGCTGTCGCGTTTCGGCAGGCCAGACCGCGTGGCGTTGCTGGCGTCGGGGCCGATCGCGGACCTCTACGCATCGGCGTTCGCCCTGGCCGGACTGACGCTCGACCGCCGGCTGGACGCCGACGGTTGCGTGCGGCACGGCCTGCGAGCCGCCGCCCATCTTCTGCATCCCGACCGGAGGTCCGCATGAGCGACGTTTCATCCCATGTGGCGTGGCCCTCGCTGCGACGCTCGCTCGTCGCCATCCTGCGCGGCATCAAGCCGGAAGAGGCCGAGGCAGCCGTCGCGACGCTGATCGAAGCCGGCTTCGAGGCGATCGAGATTCCGCTGAACTCGCCCGACGCTTTCCGTTCGATCGCATCCGCGGTCCGTCTCGGCGGTGCGGGCCATTACATTGGCGCCGGCACGGTGCTGACGCCTGACGACGTCGACCGGCTGGCGGATGCCGGCGGGCGGCTTCTCGTTTCGCCTAATGTCGATGCGGCGGTGCTCCGGCGCGCGGCGTCCCATGGCATGGTGACGATGCCCGGCGTCTTCTCGCCGACCGAAGCGTTCCAGGCGATCGCCGCCGGGGCCTCGGCGCTGAAGTTCTTTCCCGCCAGCGTCCTCGGTCCGTCCGGGGTGGCCGCCATCCGCGCCGTTCTGCCGAAGGACCGGGAGATCGGCGTCGTCGGCGGCGTGTCGGAAGCGGACTTCGAAGGCTATGTCGCCGTCGGGGTGCGAACCTTCGGCCTCGGTTCCTCTCTCTATAAGCCGGGTATGACCGCTGGGGAGATCCGCGAGCGCGCCGATAAAGCCATCTTGCTCTACGACCGCGTTTGCGGTTTACGATAAATCAGAGCGCAGAAAAAATTCATTGGCGACGTTTACGTCAATGCGATAATTCATCGGACAATTGGTCTCCGACCGTCCCGTCGCATGGAGCAGGGACGGCCGGAGCCGAGGAGCGCGCGGGCATGTCCCGCGACGATTCGAAGAGCTCAGCGCGAGGGGTTCGCGCTTTCGGACGTCCGCTGCGGCGACGTCGCGATGGGAGGAAGAGTATGATTCGAATGAAGACCCTGCTGGCGGCGGTTGCCCTCGGCGCGATGACCCTGTCCGGCGGTGCGTTCGCACAGGAGAAGGGCACCGTCGGCGTGCTCATGCCGACGAAGGCTTCGGCCCGTTGGATCGCCGATGGCGACAACATGGTGAAGCAGCTT
>NZ_BBWJ01000038.1 GCF_001463745.1 Aureimonas sp. AU22
CAGTCGATCGTGCAGGGCCTGAAGCTCGAGACCGAAGCCGGTCCGTTCAACGTCGAGCTCTTCGGCGGCTCGCCGGACGACAACAACGCCTTCTTCTTCTACAACGGCGCGATGAGCGTGCTGCAGCCGTACATCGACAGCGGCAAGGTCGTGATCCCGTCGGGCGAGACCGGCATGGACCGCGTCGGCACGCTGCGCTGGGACCCGGCGGTGGCCCAGGCCCGCATGGACAACCTCCTGTCGTCCTACTACGGCGACAAGACCGTCAACGCGGTGCTCTCGCCGTATGACGGCCTGTCCATCGGCATCATCTCCGCGCTGAGCGCCGTCGGCTACGGCTCGGGCGACAAGCCGATGCCGATCGTCTCCGGCCAGGACGCCGAGGTGCCCTCGGTCAAGTCGATCGAGAACGGCCAGCAGTACTCGACCATCTTCAAGGACACCCGCGAGCTCGCCAAGGTGACCGTGAACATGATCGACGCGATCGGCACGGGCAAGGAGCCCGAGGTCAACGATACGAAGACCTACGAGAACGGCGTGAAGGTGGTTCCGGCCTACCTCCTGAAGCCGGTGCTGGTGACCAAGGAGAACATCAAGCCGGTTCTGGTCGACAGCGGCTACTACACGGAAGATCAGATCAAGCCCTGATCCGTCCTCGGCGGCGGAGCGCTTTCAGTGCTCCGCCGCTCGCATTTGCGGGAGCTTTCGGGCTCCCGCTCCATCGTTCGATGACGCTGGGGAGAAGCACTTTGGCACCGATCCTAGAGATGCGTGGCATCACCAAGACGTTCCCGGGCGTGAAGGCGCTCGATAACGTCAACCTCGTCGTCGAAAAGGGCGAGATCCACGCGATCTGCGGTGAGAACGGCGCCGGCAAGTCGACGCTCATGAAGGTCCTGTCGGGCGTCTATCCGCACGGCAGCTACGAAGGCGACATCGTCTACGACGGCGAGGTCCGCTCCTTCCGCGGCATCCGAGACTCCGAGCACGTCGGCATCATCATCATCCACCAGGAACTGGCTCTCGTGCCGCTCCTGTCGATCGCCGAGAACATCTTCCTCGGCAATGAGATCTCGCGCGGCGGCGTCATCAACTGGGACGAAGCCTTCCGCCGGTCCGGCGAGCTCCTGAAGCAGGTTGGCCTTTCCGAGCCTCCCACCACGCTGATCAAGGACATGGGCGTCGGTAAGCAGCAGCTGGTCGAGATCGCCAAGGCGCTGTCCAAGAAGGTGCGCCTGCTGATCCTCGACGAGCCCACCGCCAGCCTCAACGAGCGCGACAGCCAGGCGCTTCTCGATCTCCTCCTGGAGTTCAAGAAGCAGGGTCTGACCTCGATCATGATCAGCCACAAGCTGAACGAGATCTCACGCGTCGCCGACAGCATCACCGTCATCCGCGACGGCTCCACCGTCTCGACGCTGGACTGCAAGGCGGGCGTCAGCGAGGACCAGATCATCCGCGACATGGTCGGTCGCCAGCTCGACGACCGTTATCCGCCGCGCCATCCCAACATCGGCGAGGTTCTCTTCGAGGTGAAGGGTTGGAACGCGTTCCACCACCTCAACACCCAGCGTCAGATCGTGAAGGACGTGTCCTTCAACGTGCGCAAGGGCGAGATCGTCGGCATCGCGGGCCTGATGGGGGCCGGGCGCACCGAGCTTGCCATGAGCGTCTTCGGCAAGTCGTACGGGCGCAACGTGTCCGGCGAGGCATTCATGCACGGCAAGCCGGTGGATGTTTCCAGCATCCCGAAGGCGATCGATGCAGGGCTCGCCTACGTCACCGAGGACCGCAAGCAGTACGGCCTGCTCCTCGAAGACGACATCCGACAGAACATCTCGCTCGCCAACCTGCCGGGCATCGCCAAGAGCGGCGTGATCGACGACGACCGCGAGCGCAAGGTGGCCGAGGACTATCGCGGATCCCTGCGGATCCGCTCGTCCGACATCTTCCACAAGACCCTCAACCTCTCGGGCGGCAACCAGCAGAAGGTCGTGCTGTCCAAGTGGCTGTTCTCGAACCCCGAGCTCCTGATCCTCGACGAGCCGACGCGCGGCATCGACGTCGGCGCCAAGTTCGAGATCTATTCCATCATCGAGCGGCTGGCATCCGAGGGTAAGGGCATTCTGATGATCTCGTCGGAAATGCCGGAGCTTCTCGGCATGTGCGACCGGATCTACGTCATGAACGAAGGACGCTTCGTGGCCGAGCTGCCACGCGGCGAGGCGACACAGGAAAGCATCATGCGCGCCATCATTCGTACCGCAGGGAGACACGCGGCATGAGCATCAAGACCGTGGATGCCCCGAGCGGGCAGGGGGGCGGGGCGAGCCTCGACTACTTCAAGAGCCACCTGCGCGAATACGGCATGCTCGTCGCGCTCGTCGCGATCATCCTGTTCTTCGCCGCCTATTCCGCGGCGACGGGCCGCCCGACCTTCGTGTCGGCCTCCAACCTCACCAACCTGTTCCTCCAGAACAGCTACGTCATCATCATGGCGATCGGCATGCTGCTGATCATCATCACCGGCCATATCGACCTGTCCGTCGGATCGCTGGTGGGCTTCGTCGGCGCGGTCGGCGCGGTGCTGATGGTGCTCTACGGCATATCCGTGCCCGTGGCCGTCGTGATGTGCCTGTGCGTCGGTGCGGTGATCGGCGCGATCCAGGGCTATTTCGTCGCCTTCCTGCGCATTCCGTCCTTCATCGTGACGCTCGCGGGCATGCTGGTCTTCCGCGGCCTGACCTTCATGACGCTCGGCTCCTCGTCGTCGATCTCGCCGATCCCGGCGTCGCTGCGCGCGGTCTCGACGGGAACGATTCCCGACGTCCTGCCGGTGCTCGGGCTCGCCAACTCCACGACGTTGATTCTCGCCATCGTGCTGGCGGTCGGCTTTGCGCTGTTCGCCATCTCGAAGCGTGCGGCCAGGAGCCGGGTCGCACCGGTCGCGGAACCGCTCGCCTTCTTCTACGGCCGCGTGGCGCTCGTCACCGTCGCCATCCTGTTCATGGGTTACCTGCTGGCCACCAATCGCGGCCTGCCGAACGTCCTAATCCTGATGGCGGTGCTGATCGCAATCTATGCGTTCGTCACGTCGCGCACCACGATCGGCCGTCGGGTCTACGCGGTCGGCGGCAACGAGAAGGCGGCCAAGCTGTCCGGCGTGAAGACCGAGCGGATCGTGTTCCTCGCCTTCGTCAACATGGGCGTTCTCGCGGCCATCGCCGGCCTCGTGTTCTTCGCCCGCGTCGGTTCGGCGACGGCGAAGAACGGTACGGGCCTCGAACTCGACGTCATCGCGGCCTGCTTCATCGGCGGAGCTTCGGCCTATGGCGGCGTCGGCAAGGTGACGGGCGCGGTGATCGGTGCCTTCATCATGGGCGCGCTCAACATGGGCATGCAGACGTCCATGCAGCTTTCGATCGACTACCAGCAGCTGGTGAAGGGTCTCGTGCTCCTCGCCGCCGTCTGCTTCGACGTCTACAACCGCAACAAAGCCTGATACGGCCGAGCTACGGCGCAGTTCGGGGCGCGGCGACGGGGAACCGTCGCCGCGCCCTTTGTCGAACGGGGGCATCTGTCTTGCGGGGAGCAGAACGGGTGGGATAGAGGGCTGAAGCCGCCTTGGAGACCACCATGCCGACCAGCCGCGCCGAAGTCCCGACCGAGCACGCCAGCCGCTATCTTCAGCAGCTCTGCAAGCACTGGGCCCACAAGTTCAACGTCGCGTTCGACCCTGGGCACGGCACGATCGACCTGCCGACCGCACGGGTCGCCCTGGACGCTGCCGACGACCGTCTCGTCGTCGCCGTCACGACCGACGACCCAGCTGCGCTCGATCGAACGGAAGGCGTCGTCGCCGAACACATCCGGCGCTTCGCATTTCGCGAGGACCTGATTTTCGACTGGACCCGCGAGGGCTGAACGCCTTCAGCGCGGCGCGCGCTGGAGAAGCCCACGATAGATCTCGTCGTGGTCGCACAGTCCGGCGAGGCGGCCGACATGGTCCAGGAGAACGATCGGATGGTCGGTCCGGCGCTTCAGGGCGATCGCCGCCCGCAGCTTGAGGTCGACCGGCGCCGTCACGACGTCGAAGGTTCCGCCGAGCTGTCCGTCCTCCGGGTTCGCATGGCCGATCGTGCCGCCCTGGCCGTCGATGCTGACGGCAACGGGCCGCCGCTCGGCATCCACCGACAGGCGGACCCTGCCGTCGCCGTCCAGAAGCAGATCGCCGCCGTCGCGCGGGATCGCCCGTGCCGGACGCATGACCGATCCGCCTCGCAGGACGTTGAGCGGATTGACGTGGCGAACGAACTCCGCGACGTAAGGCGTTGCAGGGTTGAGGAGAATGTCGGCGCCGGTGCCGACTTGCACGATGCGTGCGTCCTGCATGATCGCGATACGGCTTCCGAGCTTGAGCGCCTCGTCGAGGTCGTGGCTGACGAAGAGGATCGTCTTGCGCGCCTCGGCCTGCAAGGTCAGCAATTCGTCCTGCAGCTTGGTGCGGATCAGCGGATCGAGGGCGGAGAACGGCTCGTCCATCAGGAGGATCGGCGCGTCGGTGGCGAAGGCGCGCGCGAGCCCGACGCGTTGCTGCATGCCGCCGGACAACTCGTGCGTATGCTTGTCGGCCCAGGCCGTCAGCCCGACCATGGCGAGCTTGGCGTCGACGACGGTTTGCCGCTCGGCGGTATTCAAACCCTGCAGCTCGAGCCCGAGGCCGACATTCTCCCGTACCGTGCGCCAGGGCAGGAGCGCGAACTGCTGGAACACCATGGACACGGTGGTCATCCGCAACCGACGGAGCGTTGCCGCGTCGCATCGCGTTACATCGACCACTTGCCCTTCGTGCGAGACCAGAACCTGGCCCCGGGCGGGCCCGACCAGTCGGTTCACCGAGCGCAGGACCGTCGATTTGCCGGAACCGGACAAGCCCATCAGCACGCAGATCTCGCCTTGTTCGATCGACAGGTCGACACCCGCTGCGCCAAGGACCGCGCCCGTCTTGTCCAGGATCTCGTCGCGCGTCGCGCCGCGATCGAGGAGCGCCAGCGACTGTTGCGGTCGCTTGCCGAACACGATGTCGACGCCCTTCAGCTCGATGGCGGGATGGGGGAGCGGGGCGCTCATCGACGCCCGCCTTTCCCGACGCGCGGGACAGGCACCTTGCAGATGCGGTCGAGGAGGATGGCGAGGATAACGATGGCAAGGCCCGCCTCGAAACCCATGCCGATATTGACCGTGTTGAGCGCGCGCACCACCGGCTTGCCGAGACCGTCGGCGCCCACGAGCGCGGCGATCACCACCATCGACAGGCTCAGCATGATGCACTGGGTGACGCCTGCCATGATGGTCGGCAGGGCGTGCGGGAGTTCCACCTTGAGCAGCATCTGGCGCCGCGTCGCACCGAAGGCTGCCGCGGCTTCCCGCAGCGGTTCGGGCACCGAGGACATGCCGAGGTAGGTGAGCCGGATCGGGGCGGCGATGGCGAAGATGACGGTGGAGATGAGGCCGGGCACCACGCCGAGCCCGAACAGGACGAGGGTCGGAATGAGGTAGACGAAGGTCGGGATGGTTTGCATGAGGTCGAGAAGGGGACGCAGTCCGGCATAGAGTCTCGGCCGGTGGGCTGCGACGATGCCCACGGGAACGCCGATCAGCACGCAAAAGAGCGTGGCGCAGAACACCAGCGACAGTGTCTCGATCGCGGCCGTCCAGTAACCGAGATTGATGATGAGAAGGAGAGAGAGCACCGCGAAGGCGGCGAGCTGAAGCGATCGGTGCAGCAGGTAGGCTCCCGCGCCCGCCAAGGCGACGAACAGCAGCGGCGGTACGAGTTCGAGCCCGGTCGTCAGACCGTCGATCAACCCGCCGAGCACCAGCGAGACCGCATCGAAGAAGCCTTGGCCGTGTGTGATGAGCGCATCCACCCCGGAGCGTAGCCATGCGCCGAGGGGGATCTTGTGCTCCGTGAGCCAGTCAAGCATCGCGCAACTTCGCCGCGCGGTCGGCGGCAGGGGAGAGCCGCCGCGAATGGGTGGGGATCAAGGTTGCAGGCTCGCTTCCAGGGCTGCTTCGGCGGGTTTGCCGTCGAATGTGGTCACGCCGTCGAGCCATGGCTTCCAGGCGTCGGGATGGGCGGCGAGCCAGGTGCGGGCGGCCGCTTCCGCGTCCTCGCCCCCGTCCAGGATCGCCCCCATGATCTCGCTCTCCATCGGCAGCGTGAAGACGAGGTTGA
>NZ_BBWJ01000039.1 GCF_001463745.1 Aureimonas sp. AU22
GATCTCTACCTTGCGCCTAGCACGGACAGGGCCGCGACATAGCGAGTGGCAGGGGGAAACACAAGCGGCAGCGGCTCGATGGGTCGCGCAAGAGTGATACGGACCGCTGGTTCACTCGCGGCGCAAGCGGCACTTTGTTCCCGCCCATGCGTTTCAGCGGATATGCAAATCGGGAGAACGAGATGTCGAACATACCCATGGAAAACACCGGCCCGATCCTGCCCGACACCGAAGCGGAAGAACTCGCGGCGAAGCACGGCATCAGCGTGGAGGAAGCCAAGCGCCACATCCAGGACAACGGGCACGATAACGCCAGCAAGGATGGCGCGGCAGAAGCCGCCAAACTCGGCAAGACCAGTTGATATACGCTGTCAAACGCGGTGAACCCTTCCGGATCGCCGCGTTTGGCCATGCGTTGTTGGTCTTGACGCGCGCCTGGGCAGCCAGCGATTACTCTCGGTCCAGCACGCCCGGCCGCAGCGCCATCGATCCAGATCGAACGCGATTCTGAACACGACACGAGAAGATTGGAGCGGGTAGAGGGAATCGAACCCTCGTATTCAGCTTGGAAGGCTGCTGCTCTACCATTGAGCTATACCCGCGCCGGGTGGGTGAATGGTGGAGGGAGTTGGATTTGAACCAACGTAGGCTAAGCCAACGGATTTACAGTCCGTCCCCTTTAACCACTCGGGCATCCCTCCAGGTCACCCTGCGCCCTTTCGGAGCGCGGAAAGCTGCGGGAAGTCCCGTTCGCTTCGAGCGGCGTTATGGCGACAGGGCGTTCCCATGTCAACATGCTGATACCAGCCGAATGACGGGAGTTTCGTGCCGCCGCTTTGCGGCGAACGCGATCTCCGATACATCCCCCTCATGACCGATCATCCCAAAAGCCACACCCCGAAGGACTCGCATTATGCGCGGCTGCGCCGAGCGCATCGCGATCAGGCGGGGGGCGCCGCGCCGCAAGCAACGCGGCCGCAGAAACCGCAGCACGCGGGCAAGCCGACACCCGCCGATCGAGTGCGGCTCTACGGCATCCACACGGTGCAGGCGGCCCTCGCCAATCCGCGCCGCCGTCTGATGCAACTTCACGTGACGCGCAACGCGCTGAACCGGCTGGAACTCGACGAGGCGTCTCCGCCCTGCCCGATCGAGATCGTCGAACCCCGTTTTCTCGACCAGGAACTCGGCTCCGACGCCGTCCATCAGGGCGTGCTTTTGGAGACGGCGCCGCTGCAGGCGGCGCGCCTGACTGATCTGGCGGAAACGGATCTCGTGCTCGTCCTCGATCAGGTGACCGACCCGCATAATGTCGGCGCGATCCTGCGCTCGGCGGTGGCCTTCGGCGCGGGCGCCGTCGTCACGACGTCGCGCCATTCGCCGCAGGAGTCGGGCGTCCTCGCGAAGTCCGCGTCTGGAGCGCTGGAACTCATCGCCTATGTGCAGGTGACGAACCTCGCAGATGCACTTGAGGACCTGAAGGCGCGCGGCTTTCGCACGATCGGCCTTGATTCGGCGGGTGAGGCTGAACTGGAACCGGCGCTCGACGGCGGCAGGCTGGCACTCGTGCTGGGTTCCGAGGGCAAGGGTCTCCGGCAGAAGACGCGCGATACGGTGGATGTGCTCGCGCGGCTCGAGGTGCCCGGGGCCATACGCTCCCTCAACGTCTCGAACGCCGCGGCGGTATCGCTCTACGCCGCACGCCGACACCTCGCGAAATGACGGCCTAGCCGCTATCCGTCTCGCTCCGACGAGCGATCGCCATCGCGTACACCTCGGCAAGTGATGAGAACACCGGTGCGGTATCGCATCTCGGTGCCGACGCGGTCAGGCGGGTCCGCATCCGGTCGAGAAGCAGCAACTCGAATCGAAGCTCGCGCGACAGGCGGGCGACCTTGGCGACCTGCCGCTCGATCCGCACCTCCGTCATTTCGCGTTGCCGCTTCATGCGTCGTCGCCCTTCCCGTCGGGTCCTTCGGCGCAAGGCCAGAAATCTCTGGCCTTGCCAGCATTTGCTGTCATAGGCCACATGGGCGTAGCAAGCCCGCCTTGGAGGGCATGTCCTGCGATCCGATCAAGGGAGGGGTGATGGGATTTCTTCTGACCTTCAGCCGAGCCGTCGATAAGCTCAGCGCCGGTTTTGCCGTGATTGCGGACTACCTTGTGCTGATCGCAGTCCTGATCAGCGCCGGCAACGCGCTTCTTCGCTACACGCTGAACATGAGTTCCAACGGATTGCTGGAAATCCAATGGTACATGTTCGCCGGAATGGTCCTCCTCGGCGCATCCTATACGCTTCGTCTCAACGAACACGTTCGGGTCGACCTGATCTATTCCGTACTGAGCACCAGAGCGCGACTCCTGGTCGACATATTCGGCTTCATCGTGCTGTTCCTGCCCGTCATCGGCTATCTCTTCTCGCTGACCCTTCCGTTCTTCTGGCGCTCGTTCGTCAGTGGCGAGGTTTCGATGAACGCGGGCGGCCTGATCCTATGGCCTGCGAAGGCGACGCTGCCCCTCGGCTTCGGCCTTCTGTTCCTCCAGGGCCTGTCCGAACTCATCAAGCGGTTCGCGGCGCTGGCAGGCCTCATCACGATCGAAACGAAGTACGAAAAACCGTTGCAGTAAGCGGTACGGCGGGGGAAATCGCGAATGTTTGAATACGGGCCGATGCCGCCGCTGATGTTCGGCGGGATGATCGTCTTTCTCATCATGGGTTTTCCGGTCGCCTTCTCCCTGGCGGCTGTCGGACTCCTGTTCGGCGCGCTCGGCGTCTACTTCGAGCACTTCAGTCCGGCGCTGCTCAACGCGCTGCCGCTGCGCTTCTACGGCGTGATTTCCAACGATCTCCTGCTGGCTATTCCGTTCTTCACCTTCATGGGCGCCATCCTGGAGCGTTGCGGGCTCGCGGAGGATCTTCTGGAGGGCTCCGGCCAGCTCTTCGGGCCGACGCCCGGCGGTCTCGCCTACGCGGTCATCCTGGTCGGCGCGGTGCTCGGCGCGATCACGGGAACGGTGGCCGCTTCCGTCATTGCCATGGGGGTGGTCTCGCTGCCCGTCATGATGCGTTACGGCTACGACATGCGTCTGGCGACGGGCGTCATCGCCGCGTCGGGCACGATCACGCAGGTCATCCCGCCGTCGCTCGTCCTGATCATCCTCGCCGACCAGCTCGGCCGTTCGGTCGGCGACATGTATGCCGGCGCGATCGGGCCTTCGCTCCTGCAGATCCTTCTGTTCCTCGGCTTCATCTTCGTGATGTCGAAGCTGCAGCCGCACAAGATGCCGCCGCTGCCGCCTGAAGCCCGCACCAAGAGTGGCCGGGAACTCTGGTGGCAGGTGGCCAAGGGCATGGTGCCCTCGCTGGCGCTGATCTTTCTCGTTCTCGGCACCATGTTCCTCGGCCTCGCCACCCCGACGGAAGCGGGCGCCATGGGATCGGTCGGTGCGATCCTGCTGGCCGCCCTGCATCGGCGCCTGAGCTGGACCCTGACCCGTCAGGCGATGGCGACGACGATGCGCCTGACCGCAATGGTGGTGTTCATCCTGATCGGCTCCACCGTGTTCAGCCTGGTGTTCCAGGGCATGGATGGCGGGCACTGGATCCAGTACCTCCTGTCCCACATCCCGGGCGGAGTGGTCGGCTTCCTGCTCTTCGTCAACATCTTCATTTTCTTCGTCGCGTTCTTCCTCGATTTCTTCGAGATCGCCTTCATCATCGTGCCGCTGCTGGCGCCGGCCGCGCATGCGCTGGGCATCGATCTCGTATGGTTCGGCGTCCTTCTCTGCGTGAACATGCAGACGGCGTTCATGCACCCCCCGTTCGGCTTCGCGCTCTTCTACCTGCGCGGTATCGCGCCGGCCAACGTGAAGAGTTCGGACATCTACCTCGGTGCGATTCCCTGGCTCGGCCTCCAGCTGATCCTCGTCGCCATCCTGATCCTGTGGCCGCAGTCCGTGACCTATTTCCTCAAGGAAGAGCGAGTGGTCGACCCCTCGACCATTCAGCTCAACGTCCCGATGCCGGGCTCGGCCGCCCCGACCTCGGGCGTGAGCGCGCCCCCCTCCTTCGGGATGCCGGCCGCCCCCTCGTTCGGCGCCCCGCCGGCGCCCAGCTTCGGCGCCCCCCCTCCTCCGAGCTTCGGCGCGCCGCCGGCCCCCGCCTCGCCGGCACCGCCAAGCTTCGGCGCGACGACTCCGCAGCAATAGCGACAGCAAAAGGCCGGCGGATCGCTCCGCCGGCCTTCTTCTTACGATGGTTCGTGGTGTCTACTTACCGGCGGCCTGCTGCGTATAGACGTAGGTGTCGTAGGAGTATTCCGCGACGCGGAACCACTCGTAACTCTCCGTCCTGAACTTGGACCAGGGATCGTAGATCGCCTTCCATTTCGGATTGCTCTCGGACAACGAAGCATACAGCTTCATCGCCGAATCGAAGGATGCATCCAGAATGTCGCGCGGCAGCGGGCGCAGCTGCACCCCCTTGCCGACCAGCGAACGGATGGCCTGCATGTTCTTCGCGTCGTAGAGCGCCAGCATGTTGATGTTGGCGGCTTTGGCCGCCGTGTCCAGCGCCGCCTTGTAGGGCGCCGGAAGCTCGTCGTACTTCGCCTTGTTGAACAGGAAGTGGATCGTCAGCCCGCCTTCCCAGAACGCCGGATAGTAGTAGTACGGCGCCACCTGATAGAAGCCGAGTTTCTCGTCGTCGTAGGGTCCGATCCATTCCGTCGCGTCGATCGTGCCCCGCTCCAGCGCCGGGTAGATGTCGCCGCCGGCAAGCTGCTGCGGAACGACGCCGAGCGGCTCGAGGACGCGGCCCGCAAGGCCCGCGATGCGCATCTTGAGGCCCTGCAGGTCCGCGACGGAGTTGATCTCCCGCCGAAACCAGCCGCCCATCTGGACGCCCGTGTTGCCGCCCGGAAGTCCCTTGACGTTGTAGCCCGACAGGAACTCGTCGAACGCCTCGTTGCCGCCGCCATGGTAGAGCCAGGCGTTCTGCTGGCGGGCGTTCAGGCCGAAGGGGATCGTTGCCCCGATCGCGAAGGTCGGATCCTTTCCGACGTAGTAGTAGCAAGCGGTGTGCGCCGCCTCGACCGTCCCGTCCTGCACGGCGTCGAGCGCCTGCAGACCGGGCACGAGTTCGCCGGCGGGGAACACGTCGATCGTGAACTTGCCGCCGGTGATCTCCGAGATCGCCGTGGAGAGCGTCTTGGCGCCGCCGAAGATCGTGTCGAGCGTGTTGGGAAAGCTCGACGTGAGCCGCCAGCGAATGCTCGGCATCTCCTGCGCTATGGCAGGTGCCGCAAGCACCGTACTGGCCGCCGCGCCGCCTGTGACGGCGCCTGCCTTCAAAATGAACTTCCTGCGATCCACGCGATCCCCTCCCATTCGCCTCAAAGCGAAACACGAGCATAGGAAACCACGCGGACATCGGGCGCAAGCGACCGCGGCCGCAAACGAAAAGGCCGGCTCGCAGGGAACCGGCCTTCCACCATCACATGATCTTGAACGTCAGCGGCCCGCGGCCTGCTGGCTGTAGTTGTACGTATCGTTGGTGTACTCGGCGACCCGGAACCACTCGTAGACCTGGGTCCGGAACTGGCTCCAAGGATCGTACATCGCCTTCCACTTCGGATTGGAAGCCGAGAGCTTGGCGTAGAGATCCTGCGAGGAAGCCAAGGCCGCGTCGAGCACGTCTCGCGGCAGCGGGCGAAGCTGCACGCCCTTGCCGACCAACGAGCGGATCGCGCGCATGTTCTTCACGTCGTAGTCGGCGAGCATGCGCGTGTTGCAGACCGCCGCCGCGTTCTCGAGCGCCGCCTTGTAGGCGTCCGGCAGCTCGTCGAACTTCTCCTGGTTGAAGATGTAATGCACTGTCGGACCCGCCTCCCAGAAGGCCGGGTAATAGTAGTACGGCGCGACCTGGTAGAAGCCGAGCTTCTCGTCGTCGTAGGGTCCGACGAACTCGGTCGCGTCCAGGGTCCCGCGCTCCAAGGCAGGATAGACGTCGCCGCCCGCGAGCTGCTGCGCCACGACGCCAAGCGGCGCGAGAACCTGCCCCGCGATGCCCGCGATGCGCATCTTCAGGCCCTTGAGGTCGTTCAGCGAGTTGATTTCCTTGCGGAACCAGCCGCCCATCTGGGTTCCGGTGTTCCCGCCAGGATGAGCGACGACACCGTATGGCGTCAGGAAGTCGTTGATGGCTTCGTTGCCACCGCCGTTATAGAGCCAGGCGTTCTGCTGGCGCGCGTTCAGGCCGAAGGGAATCGAGCTGCCGATCGCGAAGGTCGGATCCTTTCCGACGTAGTAGTAGAGAACGGTATGGGCCGCCTCGACCGTCCCGTCCTGCGTCGCATCGAGCGCCTGCAGCCCAGGGACCAGTTCGCCAGCCGGGAACACATCGATCGTGAACTTGCCGTCGGTGAGCTTGGAGACGATGTCGGAGAACAGGCGCGAGGAGCCGAACAGGGTGTCGAGCGTGTTCGGGAAGCTCGACGTCATCCGCCAGCGCATCGTCGGTGCGCTCTGTGCCAGAGCGGGAGACGCAAGCCCGGCGCCCACGACGCTGCCACCAGCGACGACCCCGGCCTGACGAATGAATTGACGACGATCCATCGGGTTCCTCCCACAGTTCTCACCCGAACCCTATGCCTCGAAATTGCCGGCCGCGAAAGCATCGCGCAATGCTTTTATAGGCCGCCGTCACCCCACCCGGAGCCAACCGAAAAATGCGGATGCGAGCGGGTCCGTCGTGTGCTAGATCGGCACCCGGGCCGGCTTAGCTCAGCGGTAGAGCAGCGGTTTTGTAAACCGAAGGTCGGGGGTTCAATCCCCTCAGCCGGCACCATCGCGATGTTCCCGTCATTCGCCTCAGCCCTTCGCCTTTTCGCCGACGAACGCTCCCTAGGGTTCAGCGCAGCAGCGTCTCCACGCTCACCCCGAAGTAGGCGGCGAGAGCTCTCAAGGATTTAGGGGGCACGGAAAGTCGCCCTCCTTCGATCGCAGACACCAATGCGGGCGGCACCTTTGCCCCGTCCGCGACGTCTTCGATCGTCTTTCCATCGGTGACACGCAGGCGTGCGAGATTGTCGGCTAGAGGCATTCCGTTTCCCGACTAGGGTGATCGTTCCAGCCGATCTCTAGGGCGAGCGTCCCGGCGCGTATAGCCCCGGCTGCAGCGCGCAAGACGCCTCAGCGCGACGGACCGCGCAGGCTTTCCGTGATCGACTTGAGGAGCCCGTCGTATGGCTCACGAAGCGCTGTGGGATAGCGGACGGAAACGGAATGGGTCAGTGCGCCACGGAAGATGTAGCGTTCGTAGAAGATCCGACCGTCAGCCAGAAATCCGGACACGACCGCCCAGTTCTGCCCGGTCTTCTGGTAGGTGACCTGGTCGAGCCCCTTACGCCACTGCACGAGCTCGCGAGGGGTCGACCAGTCCCCGTTCTCGATCGCATACACGACGAGTTCGGCCCCCTCGTCCGAGCGCCAGACCTGTCCTTCGGGGGACGGTGGGTCGATGCGCGGGAACGCGCGCGCCGGAAAGGTGGCGGAGGTCCCATATGTCGGATTGGTGTAGGTGTAGGCGTTGGCAGGAGAGGACGCGAAAAGGCTCGCGGCGATGAAGAGGGTGCCGAGGCTCGGGAACGCGCGGGCCGCGTTGCGTGAAAGCAGTGTGGTCATCGTCGTCTCCACCTTCGGGTTTCTGCAAACCTGGCCTCATGGCGGGCGGACCCGAACCCACGAATTCGGATGTCGCCTCCGCCGCGCTGCCGAAACGAGCAACGCGCTTCGATCGGTAGACCGGAAGCCGAAGCCTTGATGCAAAAAGCAGGCGTCGGAACGCGTCTCGCTGCCTCATCTGGCATCGTCATCCTCCGGCGGGTCGCTCACCTCGCTTTCGACACTGACGGATAGTCGCTGGTAGACGCCGAGGCCGACGAGAAGCAGGACGCCCACGAACAGCAGCAGCGTCGGATAGAGCATCAGCGGCATCGCCTCCTTGCCCGCCTGGAACACCGTCACGACAGCCTCCAGAAGGACGGCGATGACGATGGTCGAGATGAACTTGGTCAGGCTACGCCGCGCCTCGCCGGCGCTGCGCATTTCCCGACCGCGGATCGCCTCTTCCTCCAGTAGATACTTGCCGACGTCGAAGACTGCGATGGCGATGACGGTGAAGCCCACAGCCTCAAGAAGCGACGATCCGACATCGAGGTCGGCCGCGTTGTAGCTCTTCCAGACGCCGTCGACGGCGTAGACGATCAGCCCGCAGGCCAGCAGCATCAATATGAGGCTGGCGAGCCCAAAGGCCGCCCGGGTGAAGAGATCGAACGCGCGCATGCCACCGGACCAGAAAATACCGTCGTCCGCAATCTGCGCCCGATAAGGCGAACGGCAAGGGCGGGCCGGCGTCAAGCGCCTACCCGCCGTTGGGCCTTACTCCTTCACCGCGCCGGTCATCGACGACACGTAGTAGTCGACGAAGAACGAGTAGAGGATCACGACCGGCAACGACCCGATCAACGCGCCTGCCATCAGCGAGCCCCATTCGTAGACGTCGCCGCGTACGAGCTCGGTCAGCACGCCGACCGGCACCGTCTTGTTCTCCGAGGACTGGATGAAGGTCAGCGCGTAGATGAACTCGTTCCAGGCCAGCGTGAAGGCGAAGATGCCGGCCGAGATCAGCCCCGGAACCGCCAGCGGCAGCACGACCTTCGTCAGGATCTGCCAGCGCGAGGCGCCGTCCACCAGCGCGCTCTCCTCCAGCTCGAAGGGGATCGAGCGGAAGTAGCCCATCAGGAGCCAGGTGCAGAACGGGATGAGGAAGGTCGGGTAGGTCAGGATCAGCGCCAGCCGCGAGTCGAACATCCCGAGTTGAAACACGATGAAGGCCAGCGGAATGAAGAGGATCGACGGCGGGATGAGGTAGGCAAGGAACACCATTAGGCCCGTGGCCCGCGCGCCGGTGAACCGCACCCGCTCGATCGCGTAGGCCGCGAAGACCGAAGCCGCGAGCGCGATCACCGTGGAGCACACCGCGACGATCACCGTGTTCCAGAGCCAGCCGGGATAGGAGGTTTCCCAGAGCAGGTACTTGATGTGGTCGAGCGTCGGCCCGACCACCCAGAACGGGCTGTAGACCGAGTAGTTGGTCAGCTGGTCGTTCGGCTTCACCGCCGTGATCGCCATCCAGTAGAACGGGAAGAGCAGCACGAAGATGAAGACGGCGAGCGGCAGGTAGATCACGAGGATCTTGCGCGCCAGCGTATCGTGGTGGGACATGCCGACGACGTCGTCGGTAAGGTGCCCGGCGGTTTCGGTGGTGTTGGCGGTCATTGCTGGTCTCCTCAATCCGTTCCGCCCTGCTGCCACTTGCGGCGCTGAAGGCCGAAGAAGCTGAACAGGATCGCCGCCAGCAGGAACGGCACCATGGCGACCGCGATAGCCGCGCCTTCACCGAGCGCACCGCCGGGAATGCCGCGCTGGAACGACAGCGTCGCCATCAGGTGCGTCGCGTTCACCGGGCCGCCCTTGGTCAGGACGTAGATCAGCTGGAAGTCGGTGAAGGTGAACAGCACCGAGAAGGTCATCACCACGGCGATGATGGGGGTGAGCAGCGGCAGCGTGATGCGCCGGAAGCGCTGCCACGACGTCGCGCCGTCGAGCGCGGCCGCCTCGTGCAGCGAGACGGGGATGGTCTGGAGACCGGCGAGGAGCGAGATTGCGACGAAAGGGATGCCGCGCCAGACGTTGGCGGCGATCACCGAGAGCCGCGCGTTGGTGGCGTCGCCGAGGAAGTTGATCGGCGCATCGATCACGCCCCACTGCATCAGTACCCAGGAGATGATCGAGAACTGCGAATCGAAGATCCACCAGAAGGCGAGCGCCGACAGGACCGTCGGCACGACCCACGGCAGGAGGATGATCGCACGGAAGAAGGTCTTGAAGGGCAGGCTCTCGTTCAGGATGATCGCGAGCCAGAGGCCCAGGGCGAACTTCAGGATCGAGGCCACGGCCGTGTAGACGACCGTGTTGAAGACCGAGAGCCAGAAGACCTTGTCTTCCATCAGGTACTGGTAGTTCTCCAGCCCGATGAAGATGCCGGGCCGCCCGATCCGCGTATCGGTAAAGCCGAGCCACACGCCGAGACCCAGCGGATAGGTCAGGAAGCAGAGCAGGAAGACGGCCGCCGGCAGCATGAACAGGAAGCCGAGCCCGTTCCGACTTTGCGACAGGCGTTCGAAAAAGGACGGTTTGGGCGGCAGTTCGCCCGCCGTGAGGCTGGACATGGCAAATCCCGATCGCGCGAGGGTGCAGGAGCCGCGTCCGCCGGCATGGCGGACGCGGCGACGGGTCGGGCCTAGACGCGGTAGTAGCGGTTGGCGCGACGCTCGGCGTTCTTGATCGCGTCTTCCGGCGAGGACTGGCCGGTCACGGCTTCGGCATACATGTCGACCAGCACGTAGTCGGCCATGACGCCGGCCGATGCCGCGCCGAGCGGTCCTGCATAGCCGTTCGGCCGCAGGCTCGCCGAGGCCTTGGCATAGGCCGCATGGATCGGGTTCGAAGTCCAGACCGGGTTGCTCTCGTACGCCTTCAGCGGCTGGCAGCAGTAGGCGCTGGCGCCCTGGATCCAGGCGTTCATGTTGTCCGGCTGGTACAGGAACTGGAGGTAGGCCTTGGCGGCTTCCGGGAACTTCGTGTGCTTGAAGATCGAGATCGTGGACGCCTGGTGCAGCTCCACCGACTGGCCGACGGGGCCGATCGGCAGGTTCACCGAGCGCATGTCGTCGGCGATCTCCTTCATCGCCGGATCCTTCAGCGCGGCGTAGTAGACCGACACGCCGTTCGCCGTCAGCGACACCTGGCCGGCGAGGAAGGCGCGGTTGTTGTTGACGTCCTGCCAGCTCTCGGTGCCTGGGATGAAGGTCTTGTAGAGCTCCATTGCATACTTGACGGACTCGAGCGTCTCCGGGCTGTTGATGGTGACGGTGCCGTTCTCGTCGACCATCCGGCCGCCGTGGCTCCAGAGCAGCCAGTGGGCGTAGTTGTTGCCGTCGCCGACAGCCTTGCCGTGCGGGAAGCCGGCCGGCGTGCCCTTGGCCTTCAGCGCCTTGCAAAGCTCGAGGAAGCCGGCGGTGTCCTTCGGAAATTCCTGGAAGCCGGCCGCCTTCATGTGGCTGTCGCGGTAGACCACGGCGTTGCCGATGGCGCACAGCGGCAGGGCGATGAAGCTGTCGCCGCGCCGCGCGTAGGATTCGAGGCCTGGATACCAGCCGCCGTTCGCCGCGCCGATCGAGGTGCCGAGATCGGTCACGTCGACGAGCTTGTCCGGATACTGCTGCGGGTCGTCGAACCAGCTCATCACCATGTCGGGGCCCGAGCCGACATTGGCGGCGACGGCCGCCTTCGGACGCACGTCCTCCCAGCTTTCCTTGTCGACGCGCACCTGGACGCCGGTCGCGTCCGTGAACTTCTTGGTGTTGGCGAGGAACGCCTCCTCCTCGGCCGGCACGAACGGCACCCAGCGCAGGAGGCGCAGCGACGCTCCGGCCTCCGGGGTGAAGGTCGGCGCGGCGCCTTGCGCGAAGGCCGGGCCCATGCCGAAGCGGCCGCCCAGCGCGGCGCCGGCGACGATGCCGGCGGTGCCGGCGAGAATCTGTCTACGATTGATCACGGTGTTCCTCCTCAAGGTCGGGGCATTTTATGGTTTCGCGCTGGTCGTGCCCCGTTGCCGCCGCGCCGATACGCCGAACGCTAGAGCCGCTGGCCCGTGGCGGCGTCGAACAGGTGGACCGCTTCCGGATCGATCGAGACGTTGAGCATCTCGCCGGGCCGCAGCGTCACCCGCTCGCGGAAGACGCAGGTCACGGACGTCTTGCCGAGTTCGCCGAGCACCTGGCTTTCGAAGCCGGTCGGCTCGATCACCACGACCTTGATCGCGATCGGGCCGCCGAGGCTGATCGCCTCCGGCCGCACGCCGTAGACGAGGTCCCGCCCCCGCGCCGCCACATGCCGCCCGCTGACCGGCAGCACGACGCCGTCGGAGGTGACGAAGCGGGTCGGGTCGTTCGCGTCGAGACGGCCATGCAGCATGTTCATCGCCGGCGAGCCGATGAAACCGGCCACGAAGAGATTGTTCGGGCGGTCGTAGAGCTCCAGCGGCGCGCCGATCTGCTCGACGACGCCGTCGTGCATGACCACGATCTTGTCGGCCATGGTCATGGCCTCGATCTGGTCGTGCGTCACGTAGACCGTCGTCGTGGTCAGCCGCTGGTGGAGGTTCTTGATCTCCGTGCGCATCGACACGCGCAGCTTGGCGTCGAGGTTTGACAGGGGTTCGTCGAACAGGAAGACCTGCGGATCGCGCACGATGGCGCGCCCCATGGCCACGCGCTGGCGCTGGCCGCCCGAAAGCTGGCGCGGGTAGCGGTCGAGGAGGTGGCTGAGCCCGAGGATCTCGGCCGCCGGCTTCACGCGGCTCTCGATCTCGGTGCGCGATGCGTTCTTCAGCGCCAGCGAGAAGGCCATGTTGTCGGCCACCGTCATGTGCGGGTAGAGCGCGTAGTTCTGGAACACCATGGCGATGTCCCGATCCTTCGGCGGCACGTCGTTGACGACGCGGCTGCCGATGCGGATCTGCCCGCTCGTCACGTGTTCCAGCCCGGCCAACATGCGCAGGAGCGTGGACTTGCCGCAGCCCGACGGGCCGACCAGGATCACGAACTCGCCGTCCTCGATCTGGATGTCCACGCCCTTGATGACGGGGTGCGAGCCGAACGACTTGCGAAGGTCGACGATATCGACTGACGCCATGATGTTTCCTCCCGAAGGCCGGGGCCCGGGCGCGGCTTGTTCCGCCGCTTCGCCCGGGGCCGGGACCCTGATTGTTCCGTTTCGGGCGGGAAACCGCCCGTCGATGTCGTCGGCCCGACCGGGCCGCCCTGGTCTCAGCCGCGCCCGACGAAGGGCATCTTGGTCGCCATGATCGTCATAGTCAGAACGTTCGCCTCGAGCGGCAGCGCCGCCATATGCACCACGGCAGCGCCGACATGCGCAGGGTCCATGGTCGGCTCGGAGGCGATCCGCCCGTCGGCCTGCATCACGCCGGCCGACATGGCGGCGGTCATGTCGCTGGCGGCGTTGCCAATATCGATCTGGCCGCACGCGATGTCGTACTTGCGCCCGTCGAGGGCGGTGGACTTCGTCAGCCCGGCGATCGCATGCTTGGTGGCCGTGTAGGGCGCCGAGTTCGGCCGCGGCGTGGTGGCGGAGATCGAACCGTTGTTGATGATGCGCCCGCCGCGCGGCTCCTGCGCCTTCATCAGCCTGAACGCGGCCTGCGTGCAGAGGAACGCGCCGGTGAGGTTGGCCGACACGACGTTGCTCCACTGCTCGAAGCTGAGATCTTCCAGCGGGATCGCGGGAGCCACGGAGCCGGCATTGTTGACGAGGAGGTCCAGCCGCCCGAACCGCTCGCGGATCCCCTCGAAGAGAGCCGCCACCGACGCGGGATCGCCGATGTCGGCTACCATCGCGACGGTGCCCTGCCCCAGTTCGTTCGCCGTCGTTTCCAGCACCTCCTGTCGGCGCCCGCAGATCACCACCGTCCAGCCCGCGGACGCCAGAGCCTTCGAGATCGCCTTGCCGACTCCAGTTCCGCCGCCCGTCACGAGGGCGATCCGGCTTAGTTCTTCCGTCATGTCCGGACGCTCCCACCGAGCTCATCCTCGATATGCGCGCGCACGATCTCCTCGAAGGAGTCCTCGACCGTGAAACCGAGATCGCGCGCCCGCTTCGCCTCGATGTCCGGCGCCCAGCCATCGACGATGCGGATGATCGTCTCGTCCGGCACGCGCTTGACCAGCGCCAAGGCGCCCTCGCCCGCAACTGCCCGCAGCGCCTCGAGTTCGTCGGCGACGGTTGCCGAGAGGCCGGGCATGTTAAGGTTGCGGCGCGGGCCGATCCGTGAGGTGTCCATGGTCGCGGCGTGCAGGAAGAAGCCCACGGCCGCACGTGGACTGGCGAAGTAGTGGCGCACCGTGTCAGCCACCGGCAGTACGGCTTCCTTGCCCGACATCGGCTCGCGCAGGATGTTGGAGAAGAAGCCGGACGCTGCCTTGTTGGGCGCGCCGGGCCGCACGCAGATCGTGGGCAGCCGGAGGCCCACGCCGTCGAGGAAACCGCGCCGCGTGTAGTCGGCCAGAAGCAGTTCGCCGATCGCCTTTTGCGTGCCGTAGCTTGTCAGCGGCGTCAGGGCGAAATCCTCGGGCACACGATCAGCGAAGGGTGCCCCGAAGACCGCGATGGACGAGGCGAAGACGACCCGTGGCGTGTAGCCGGAGCGGGCGTGCTCGTGCCGGATCGCCTCGAACAGATCGCGCGTCCCGTCGAGATTGATCGTATAGCCCTTGTCGAAGTCCGCCTCGGCCTCGCCCGAGACGATGGCGGCAAGGTGGAACACGACGTCCGGCCGTTCGGCGATCAGCGGTTCGGTTGCCTTGGCAGCCGAAACGTCGATCGCCTGCGTCTTGACGTCGGCGATCCCGCCCGTGGGCCCCTTCGGCTCCACGACGTCCACCAGAACAAGGCGTTCCACGGCCTTGCCCCCGAGCGCACCGTCCCCGGCGATCCGCTCCGCGAGCTTCCGCCCGATCATCCCGGCCGCGCCGATGATGAGCACCTTCATGCGTCGTCTCCCTCCCAGTGTCGTCGGCCCCGCCTCCTCGCGGCGACCGACGCCTAGCCCGTAAGCCGGGACTTTTCTCCCATTGCGGCGACAGGTGGCAGGCCCATCACGCGCAGCGTCGTCTCGTAGATCCTCTGGATGTGCACGTCGAACGCGCGCACCGTCGCCTCGCGGTCACGCCCCTCGAGCGCCCGCACGATCTCCGCATGGTCGGCATGGCTGCGCGCGATCGCGCCCGGTTCAGACACCGCCCGATGCCGCTGCTGCATCATGTAGCCGAACAGGTCGCCGACGAATTCCGCGAGGACGGGATTGGCGCAGCGGCGGTAGATCGCCAGGTGAAACTCGCGATCCATCACGAGGAAGCGCACCGGATCCTCCAGCGCGCTTGCCTGCATCGCCAGCGACTGGCGCAGGAAGCGCAACGTTTCGTCGTCGATCCGCTCGGCAGCGTCGCCCACCACCACGCGCTCGTTGAGCAGCCGCGCCGCATGCACGTCGTCCAGCCCGTAGCTGTTGATGAGACGCGCCTCTCGCGAGCGCCGGAACTCGGGGCCTACATCTTCGGAACGCACCCGAGTCCGTGCCCCGTGCAACACTGCCAGCAGCCCCTTCGCCGCCAGGATCTGCACCCCGCCGCGCACCGACTCCCGGCTCACCTGCAAGGCCGCGGCGAGATCGCGCTCGCTCGGCAGATCGTCGCCGACCTGGAAAATGCCGGAGGCGATCAGCATCGCGATCTTCTCGGCCACCACGTCCCGAACGTTCCGCCGCACGATCGCCTCGCGCAGTTCAGGAGCGTTCTCCAGGACGAATTCCGATAATGACATTGAGCCCCCCGCCCACTGGCACGGCCAGCGGACCAGTTGAGCCTTTCAGTCGCGTAATTGTCTGTCAATTGGCCGAGCGTGCTGCATCGCGATACTCGGGGTTGTGTGGAAGCGTCCGAATTCGGCGAAGCCCTTGCGATCGTTCACCCAAGCCGTCATTGGGAAGGCCATCGTTTCGGCGGAGGAGACCTCCGCACCGCAGACCATCGGAAAGGGCGTGCCATGAGCGCCGCAACGGACATCGCAGCGTCCGCCTCGAAAGGCGATTCGGATAACCCGAAGGGGTTCGCCGCCCGACGGACGTTTGCGATCATCTCGCACCCCGACGCCGGCAAGACGACGCTGACGGAAAAGCTGTTGCTTGCGGGCGGCGCGATCAACATGGCGGGCGCCGTCAAGGCGCGCGGCGAGAACCGGCGCGCACGCTCCGACTGGATGGAGATCGAGCAGTCGCGCGGCATCTCCGTCACCTCCTCGGTGATGACTTTCGAGCGCGAGGGGATCACGTTCAACCTCCTCGACACGCCCGGCCACAGCGACTTTTCCGAAGACACCTACCGGACCCTGACGGCCGTCGACAGCGCCATCATGGTGGTGGACGTCGCCAAGGGCATCGAGAGCCAGACGCGCAAGCTCTTCGAGATCTGCCGCCTGCGCGACATTCCCATCATCACCTTCGCCAACAAGGTGGACCGCGAAGGTCGGAGCGCCTTCGAGGTCATGGACGAGATCGAGGAGGCACTGCAGCTTAGCGTCTCGCCGCAGGTCTGGCCGGTCGGCATGGGCTCCGACTTCCACGGCTGCTACGATCTGGCCACCGACGAGTTCCTGTATTCCTCCCTGCGCGCGGGGGGGCCCTGCGACAGTGTCAAGCAGATGACGGGCATCGAGGACCCGGCGCTGGACGCGATGGTGCCCGAGCACGTTTTGACCCGCTTCCGCGAAGAGGCCGAACTCGCGCGTGAAGGTTACGCTCCCTTCGACGCCGACGACTATCGGCAGGGACATCTGACGCCGGTCGTCTTCGGCAGCGCGCTGCGCGACTTCTCGGTCGATCAGCTGCTGCGCATCGTCTCGCGCTTCGCGCCCCCGCCGCGCTCGCAGCCTTCGGACAAGGGACCCGTCGATCCCCGCGGCAACACCGTCTCGGCCTTCGTGTTCAAGGTCCAGGCGAACATGGACCCGAACCACCGCGACCGCGTCGCCTTCGTCCGCTTCTGCTCCGGCCACTTCAAGCGCGGCATGAAGCTGAACCACGTGCGCTCGGGCAAGCCGCTGGCGGTCAACAACCCGATCTACTTCTTCGCGCAGGAGCGCGACCTCGCCGAGGAAGCCTTCGCCGGCGACGTGATCGGCATCCCGAACCACGGCACCCTGCGCGTCGGCGACACGCTGACGGAGGGCGAGACCTTCCGTTTCACCGGCCTGCCCTCGTTCGCGCCCGAGGTCATGCGTCGCGTTCGCCTTGAAGACACCATGCGGATGAAGCAGTTGCGCCGAGCTCTTGAGGATCTGGCTGAAGAAGGACTCGTCCAGGTGTTCAAGCCGATGATCGGCTCGAACTGGATCGTCGGCGTCGTCGGTCCGCTGCAGCTCGACGTCCTCGCCTCGCGCATCAAGCAGGAATACAAGACGGACATCGGCTTCGAGCCAGTGCCCTATTCCACCGCACGCTGGATCTCGTCGGCGGACGAGAAGAAGCTCAAGACCTTCATCGACGAGAACAAGATGGCGGTGGCGGAGGACCGGGACGGGCGTCCCGTCTTTCTGCCCAAGGGCGACTGGGAACTTCGCTATGCCCGGGAACGCAACCCGGACCTGCGTTTCGACGAGACGCGCGAGCTTGTTGCGACCTGACGGGGAAGGACACAGCGTTCACTGGCGGTAACGGTTGCGTTGCAGCAGAAGCGGCGCACATAAGGGATCACGTTTACAGGAGGTCCCCCATGACAGACGTCGCCGTTCTCGTCGGATCGCTGCGCCGCGATTCGATCAACCGCAAGCTGGCCGTCGCCCTGGGCAAGCTCGCCGCACCGCGCCTGAACTTCCGCATCGTCGATCTCTCCGACGTGCCGATGTACAACGACGACCTCATCCAGAATCTGCCGGAGCCGGTCGCACGCATGAAGCGGGAGATCGAGACCGCCGACGCGGTCATGTTCGTGACGCCCGAATACAACCGCTCCTTCCCGGCCGTCCTGAAGAACGCGATCGACTGGGGCACCCGCCCCTACGGCAAGAACTCGTTCAGCGCCAAGCCCGGCGGCCTCGTCGGCACCTCTCCGGGCGCGACGGGGACCGCAGCCGGACAGAACCATCTGAAGGGTGTCCTCAACGTCGTGGACGTCGTGCTTATGGGTCAGCCCGAGGTCTACCTCACCTGGAAGGCCGACGACTTCGCCGAGGACGGAACGGTCCGCAACGACCACACCCGCGAGTTTCTCCAGCGCTACATCGAACGGTTCGTGAAATGGATCGAGCGCACCTCCGAGCCGAAGACAACGGCTCAGGCCGACGCCAACGGTACGAACTGAAGGGTCGGGGCCTCCGGCTCATTCGAGGTCGGAGGCGCTGATCCGCTGGATGCCTCGACGGGCGAACTCGGCGAACGTGCGCTCCAGCGAGCCGTCGAGATCGATCCCGCGGCAGGCATCTTCCACGACGAACACGGGCCAACCGGCATCCGCCGCGTCGAAGGCCGTCCAGGCGACGCAGAAATCGGTGGCGAGGCCGCAGATGAAGACGCGCTGCGTGCCGCGCTCGCGCAGATAGCCGGCAAGACCCGTCGCGGTCGCTCGGTCTGCCTCGCGAAACCCGGAGTAGCTGTCGATCCCCGGTTGGTAGCCTTTGCGAAGGATGGCCTGGGCATGCGGCACGCGGAGACCGGGATGAAACTCTGCGCCAGCCGTGCCTTGGACGCAGTGATCGGGCCACAGCACCTGGGAACCATAGGCCACGTCGATCGCGGTGAAAGGGTCCGCGCGATGCGTGCTGGCGAAGGAAATGTGCCCCGCGGGGTGCCAGTCCTGCGTCATCGCGACGATCGCGAAGCGCGGGGCGATCTCGTTGACCACAGGAACCACAGCGTCGCCATCGGCCACCGCGAGCGATCCGCCCGGACAGAAGTCGTTCTGGACGTCCACCACGACCAGGGCGTCATGTCCCCCGATGACCTGCCGCATGCGATCGGTTCCTCTTCGCGTTTCCGGTTCCTCAGGTGTACGGGCAGCCGGGGGTCCTTGCCAAGGAACGGCGCGAGCGGCGCGTCGTTGAACGGGTGAATGGAAGGAGGCAGGACCGTGGATTCAGGACTTCTGATACCGATCGTCATGGCGACGACCCTGGCTGCGTCCGGAGCGGGGCTCGACGCGTTGCGTTGGGAAAGCCGGGTGCTCGTGATCTTCTCCTCCGCCGCTGGCGAACGAGAAGCCGCTCGGCAGCTGACCTATTTGACGGGCCGTGAACGCGATCTTGCCGAGCGTCGATTGACGGTGATCACGGTCCGAGACGACGAGGTGCGCGTGTTGTCAGGACAGGACGCGCCGGACGTCACGGCGGCCGATCTCCGTGGGAAGACCGGCGTCGGCGGCGTCGCCTTCGCCGCCGCGCTGATCGGTCTCGACGGCGGCACGAAATGGACGTCGACCGACCCGACGCCGCTCGACGACATCAACGCGGTGATCGATGCGATGCCGATGCGGCGTGCGGGAACCGATCGCTAAGACGCGGCTCAGCCCGACTTCCCGCCCTCCTTTTCCTCGAGGCGCTTCAGCTTGTCGAACTGCTTGGCGATATCCTTGCTGACGGGCTGCGGCTTCAGGTCGACCCCGGCGGACAGGCGCGCGGCAATGTGCTCGAGAACGGTGATGCGCGCGTAGCGCTTGTCGTTCGCGGGCACGACGAGCCAGGGCGCGCAGGCGGTCGACGTCCGCTCCAGCATTTCGTTCGCCGCATCCTCGTAATCCGACCAACGTTCGCGGTTTCGGAAATCCTCGTACGACAGCTTCCACCGCTTGAGCGGATCTTCCATGCGATCCTTGAACCGCTTCAGCTGCTCGTCCGGCGAAATGTAGAGGAAGACCTTGGTCATGCGCGTGCCGGAATCGGTCAGCAGCTTCTCGAAGCCGTTGATCTCGTCGTAGGCCCGCCCCCATTCGGCGGGCTTGGCGAACCCTTCGACCCGTTCGACGAGGACGCGGCCGTACCACGACCGGTCGAAGACGCAGATTTCGCCTTTGCCCGGCAGGCGCTGCCAGAACCGCGAGAGATAGTGGTGGCGCAGGTCCTCGGGCGAAGGTGCGGCAATCGGCCAGACTTTGAAGCCACGCGGGTCCATCACGGCCGCCATGCGTCGGATCGTGCCCCCCTTACCGGCCGCGTCCCAGCCCTCGAACACACAGACGGCCGCGTCGCCCGTATGGAGATAGGCCTGATGGATCTCCATGAAACGCACCTGAACCGCATTCAGCCGGGCGTCGTATTCGTCGCGGTCGATGGTCGTGCGCAAGTCGAGCCGGCCGAGCGGCCGGCGGGCGTTGCGATCGTCGCTTTCCTGATGGGCCATTCGTCACTCCCGTTGCCCGCGATCGCGCAACGTAAAGGGCGAGATCGTTGGCGACACATTGAACCACCTCGGGGCGCGTGAGGATCGGAGATCGCGATCGTGCGTTTCGACCGTGTCCCGGCTCCCGCCGCCATGAGTGTTGCGTAATATGCTTCAGTCCGTCGACCTCGACACCCGCGTCTCGGCTGCCGAGACGATCACGCCCCTGCATCCGGTCGGTGCGACCGCCATCCGCCTCTTGGATCGCAGACGCGACGATGCCCCATCGCCCCTCGTCTTCGTGGCGCAGTCGGCCCGGCGTGCCGCCGACATCGCCGCGATCCTCCGGGCCATGGAGCCGCAGAGGAAGATCGCCTATTTCCCTCCCTGGGATTGCCTCCCCTATGACGGACTGTCGCCGTCCCGCGCGGTGATGGGGCAGCGCATGGGTGTGCTTCGGTGGCTCACCGACAAGGGCAATCTGCCCGAGATCGTCGTGACGACCGCGGAAGCCCTCCTGCACCGCGTGCCCCCGCGCAGCATCTGGAAGACACTGCATCGCGAGTTCCGCGCCGGCGACGCGTTCGATGCGGACGCGATGCGGCCGTTCCTCCAGACCCTCGGCTACCTCTTCGATGATCGGGTGGACGAACCCGGCGAGGCCGCGATCCGAGGCCGCGTCGTGGATTTCTTTCCGGCCGGTGGTGAGCTGCCATGCCGGATCGAGCACGAGGACGGACGCATCACCTCGATCCGCTCGTACGATCCCCTCACCCAACGCACGATCGACGAGATCGAATGCCTCATCGTCGATCCAGCAAGCGAAGTCGTCGGGGACGAGACCGCGCCGGAACCCGTGACCGAAGCGCGCTTGGCACGCAGCCGCCGCAAGCTCGAGACCGTCTTCGATTATCTCGGCGAAACGTCCATCCTCTTGGAAGACGACGCGGACAGTCGCGCCACCGACTTCCTCGAAGCCGTGAATGCGGCTTTCGCGGAAACGCGGGACAGCGCCGACGCGAAGGCGAAGGCGACCATTCCAACACCTCAGAAGATTCTTCTGGGCGAGGCGGAATGGGCGGAAGCCATCGCCGCCCGTCTGGATGCCGTTATCGTCGATGCCGCGGACGACCGGCCCAACGCATCGGCTCATCTGCCGAACTTCGCCGCTGAACCCGCGCCCTGGTCCGCTCTTCGCGCCTTTCTCGGCGAAGGCGGCGAGCCGATGCGCCTGGTTCTTGCCGCTGGCTCGCGGCCGCTCCTGAATGAGTGGCATCGCCGCGCAAGGCGCAATCTCGGGGGTGACTGGGAACGCGCGAGCGAGTGGCAGACCGTCGACACGTCGCCCGCCGGCAGCCGCTGGTCGATGCTCCTGCCGATCGCCGAAGGGTTTGTCCTGCGCGATCTGGGCATCGTGGTCGTGACGCCGTCGGATCTCGGTGGAAGGCGCGAGACCCGTACCTCGGAGCAGGCCTCCGCCGCCTTGCTCGGACATATCGACGACTACGAGATCGGCGACGCCGTGGTGCACATCGACCATGGCGTCGGCATCCTGCGCGGGCTGGAAACGATCGAACGCGACGGGCGCACCCACGATGCCTTGCGCCTCGATTACGCCGACGACGCCTCGTTGCTCGTGCCGGTCGACGAGATCGGCGCGCTTTGGCGTTACGGAGCCGATCCCGGGGATCTGAAGCTGGACCGGCTGAAGGGCGAAGGCTGGATCAACCGGCGCAACGACCTGCTTCAACGCGTGCAGGACACGGCGCGTGGCATGGTCGACCTGATGAGCGTCCGGCGCAAGGCGAAGGCTCCTGCGTTTAAACCCGAACGCCGCACCTTCGACCGGTTCTGCACGGGCTTTCCGCATGCCCTGTCGCCCGATCAGTCCGCAGCGGTGGAGGCGGTGCTTGCGGACCTCGCCTCGGGCCGGCCGATGGATCGTCTCGTTTGCGGCGATGTCGGTTACGGCAAGACCGAGGTCGGCCTGCGTGCCGCAGCGGCCGCGATCTCGGCCGGGCGGCAGGCCGCCATCATCGCGCCGACCACCGTTCTCGCCCAACAGCACACGCGCACGGCGTCGCGCCGTTTTCGAGCGATGGGCGTCGAGGTCGCGCACTTGTCGCGCCTCACCTCGCCGGACGAAGCCAAGCGCATCAAGGCCGGGCTTGAGAGCGGCGACATTCGGCTCGTCGTCGGCACACATGCCCTGTGCGGCGACGGGATCGTCTTCGACGACCTGGCCCTCGTCGTGATCGACGAGGAGCAGAGGTTCGGAGCCAAACACAAGGCGCGGCTGAGAGAGATGGCGGACGGCGGCCATGTCCTGACCATGACGGCCACGCCGATCCCCCGTACGCTCCAGGCGAGTTTCGTCGGCCTCAACGACATCAGCGTCATCGCAACCCCACCGATCCTGCGACGACCCATCCGCACAGTGCTCCAGCCTTTCGCGGACGATGTCGTGCGCGAGGCGCTCCTTCGCGAGAAGCGGCGACAGGGGCAGAGCTTCGTTGTCTGCCCGCGGGTCGAGGACATCGAGCCGATGGCGGAGCGGTTGCAGACGCTCGTGCCCGAACTCGACGTCGCCGTCGTTCACGGGAAGCTGCCGGTCGAAAAAATCGACGAGGTCATGCTGCGCTTCGGCGATGGCGGCGGTGACGTGCTTCTGGCCACCAACATCATCGAGAGCGGGCTGGACGTGCCGGCCGCGAACACAATGATCGTCTGGCGTCCCGACCGGTTCGGCCTCGCCCAGTTGCACCAGTTGCGAGGACGGGTCGGTCGCGGTTCGCGCCGCGGCACGGCCTACCTCCTGACCGATGCCGAAACCGAACTCGCGGAGACGACGGCGCAGCGTCTGCGCACCCTCGAAAGCCTATCGGATCTTGGGGCCGGGTTCGCCATCAGCACGCGCGACCTCGATCTGCGCGGGGCCGGTGAATTGCTCGGAGAGGAACAGGCAGGCCATCTTCAGCTGGTCGGTCTCAGCCTCTACCGCCATCTCATCGAGCGCGCCCTGGCAGTCGCCGAGGGCAAGCCGGTCGCAGACGACTGGACACCCGACGTCGTTCTGGGTGCCAGCGGCTCCATTCCGGCCGACTACGTGCCGGACCCCGCAGCCCGCATCAATCTCTACACCCGGATCGATCGGCTGCGAGAGCGCTCCGCGCTCGAACTCCTGGTGGAAGAGATCGACGATCGCTTCGGCTCCATACCGGCCGAGACCAAGGTGCTCCTGAAGGTCGCCGAGCTTCGTCTGCGGTGCCGCGAGCTTGGGGTCCAGAAGCTCGCCTCCGGTCCCAAGGGTACCGCTGCCACGTTCCGCACGAAGGCGGACGCCGCGCGCTACGAGGGCGCCAAGCTACCGCTTGGGTGGAAATGGACGGACACCAAGCTCGTGACACCGAAGGGCGGCGAGACGATCGCAGAACGCTTCGTCGCCGCACGGGCGCTGCTGGATGCTATCGACCAGCCTGCAACGTAGTGGCCAAAAAAAGGGGCGGCACAGAGGCCGCCCAGTTTGGCTGGAGTATCAGGTCCATGAAAAACCCGATGCCCCTTAATTGGTCGCGGGGACCGATGGTTGCGACGAACCTTACCAAAATTTAAGTCGCGGGACATTCAGCGGTTTTCGCTCGCGGTCGCAACCAAGCTTTCGCGGCGACGTTTAGTCGGCGCCGCGCCCGTCGATCGAGGCGTGTTTCGTCGCGGCACCTTGTTTGTGGATGTAAGGAGAACGAGATGTTCCGCGAGAAGCCTTCGGCCTACGATCGGATGACCGACGCAATCGGCAATCTCGGCGAGCGGCTTTCGGACCTCGAGGCGCAGATCGTGGAGAGGATCCACCCGCGTCCCTCCAAGGCCGAGCGTCTCCGCCGCGCTGTCGAACGCGAGATGAACCGGCTCTATTCCTCCGCCGATCCGTCCTATTCGCGTTACCTGCCGAGCTTCCTCACCGGCTGGTCGCTGCCGTCCGCCGAGGACGCACGCTCGGGTCTTCATCAGGCGCGCCGTTCGCTATCCGACGGTGCGCACGAGGTCGGAGATCAGGTGTCCGGCCTGAGCCGTTACCTGCCGTCCACGTCATCCTTCCTGCCGTCCTGGGGTCACCAGGCGAGCTTCCGCTCGGGCCGCGGCTATCAGCGAAGCAAGGACTACCTGCGCGACAATCCGAACGTCTCGACGGCATTGATCGCCGGCGGCGCGATCCTGGCGATCGGCGGCGCCATCTACATCACCAAGAAGATCGCCGATCACGCCGAGGAGCCGGACTTCGACACCGTGCGCAAGGACGGTGACATCGAGATCCGCGACTACGACGCCCTCGTCGTCGCTGAAACGATCAAGACCGGATACCATGAGAAGGCCCGCCGTCGCGGCTTCGAGAGCCTCTACGACTACATTGCCTCGAACAACCGTTCGGGCAAGAAGATCGCGATGACCGTGCCGGTTCTTCAGCAGCTTTCGGAAGGCGAAGGTCGCACCAAGGGCTGGGCAATCCGCTTCATCATGCCGAAGAAGTACACGAAGGCGAGCCTGCCGACGCCGAATTCGAACGACGTCACGATCCATGAGGTGCCGGCCAAGCGCATGGTCGCGATCCGCTTCAGCGGCAACTTCACGGCGACGGCCGCCTCCAAGAAGCTGATGGCGCTGTACAACTATATCTCGGACGAAAACCTGAAGCAGAAGGGCGATCCGATCTACGCCTTCTACGACGCGCCCTGGACGCCTGGCTTCCTGAAGCGCAACGAGATCCTGATCGAGGTCGAACGGTAAGCTCCGCCCGAGGCCACGACGACGAAGGGCGTCCGCATCAGCGGGCGCCCTTTTTCTGTGCGGGAACTAGACGCGGATGACATAGGTCTTGCGAGTGGTTTCCACCACGCGCCAGGTTCCGCGAAAGCCCGGCTGGATCACCACCGCGTCGCCTGGGCGAAGTGTCCGAGCCTCGCCGTTCTCCTCCGTCAGCACGGAGTGCCCTTCGAGGATCTGGCAGAACTCCCACTCGTCGTAGGAGACGCGCCATTCCCCGGGCGTCGATTCCCATATGCCGGCATAGAGGCCTCCCTCCTGCTCATCGATGTTCCACGTTCGATGCACGGGATCGCCCGCGAGCACCTTCTCCGGAAGAGGTCGTGCCACCTCGGGCGCGACGTCGTCGGTTTGCAAGACGATGGCTTTCGACATCTGGCAAGGCTCCCTGCCGCTCCGGCTTGCGCCCTTCTAGCGACAATCCCCTGGATCAGAAAGATGCGGTAACTCGGCACCGTTTTTGCGGTATCTTGTAACCACATTTCTAAGGCACTGTTTTTGTTGGCTTTCTGTCGCGATATAGGGTTTCGATTGCCACAGCTGTGCCTTGCCGATCCGTTCTCACCTGTGTATGAACGCCGCCAAGGAGTGCGGTTCCGTCCGCGCTTTTATCGCCGCGGGTAGGTTTCTTTCCGTTCCGCGCATCGAACGACCCAAGGATAACCTCATGAAGACTTTCTCGCAGAAGTCCGAGACGGTGGAAAAGAAGTGGATCGTCATCGACGCCGAAGGGCTCGTTGTCGGTCGCCTCGCCTCCCTCGTCGCGCTTCGCCTTCGCGGCAAGCACAAGCCCTCCTTCACCCCGCATGTCGATGATGGCGACAACGTCATCATCGTGAACGCCGACAAGGTCGTGTTCACGGGCAAGAAGTACCAGGACAAGACCTACTACTGGCACACCGGCTATGCCGGCGGCATCAAGGAGCGCAAGGCGCGCGAGATCCTCGAGGGTCGCTTCCCCGAGCGCGTGCTCGAGAAGGCCGTCGAGCGCATGCTGCCCCGTGGTCCTCTCGGCCGTCGCCAGCTCAAGAACCTGCGCGTCTATGCCGGTGCCGAGCACCCGCACACCGCCCAGTCGCCGGAGGCGTTCGACGTCAAGGCGCTGAACTCCAAGAACGCGAGGGCTGCATAATGGCCGATCTCAATTCGCTGCAGGATCTTGGCGCCGCGAACGTCGCCGAGACCTCCGCTCCGGTGCATGTCCAGAAGCTCGACGCCCATGGCCGTGCCTATGCGACCGGCAAGCGCAAGGACGCGGTCGCCCGCGTCTGGGTCAAGCCGGGCTCCGGCAAGATCACGGTCAACGACAAGAACTACGTCGACTACTTCGCCCGTCCGGTTCTCCAGATGGTGCTGCAGCAGCCGATCGTCGCGGCGAGCCGCGACGGCCAGTTCGACATCGTCGTGACCGTTGCCGGTGGCGGCCTTTCGGGTCAGGCCGGCGCCGTCCGTCACGGCATCTCGCGCGCCCTCACCTACTACGAGCCGGGCCTGCGCTCGGTGCTCAAGAAGGGCGGCTTCCTGACGCGCGACTCGCGTACCGTCGAGCGCAAGAAGTACGGCCGCGCCAAGGCCCGTCGTTCGTTCCAGTTCTCGAAGCGTTAATCGCTTCCTCGTCTGGACCGCGTTTCGGAGGGCCCCGGGAAAACCGGGGCCCTTTTTCGTTCTTCAAGCCGTCGCGGTTTCCTCCTATCTGTCGCGCCGATACGGGAGACAGTTTCATGGCCGGCCAGTCCATCGACCACGCCTTCACCGCCCAGGCCCTTCTTGGTGCTGCAGACGATCCGACGTATGCGGGCGCGCTTTCCTTCATGCGGCGGCGGTTCTCGAAGGACGTATCCGGCTCCGACGTCACGGTGTGGGGCATCCCGTTCGACGCCTCGGTCTCCAACAGGCCGGGCACACGCTTCGGCCCGCAAGCGCTGCGCCGCGCGTCCGCGATCTTCGACAACGATCCGCAATACCCGTTCCATGCCGACCTCTTCGAGACCTTGAGTGTCGTGGATCATGGCGACTGCCTTCTCGACTATCGGCTGCCCGAGCGCGCGCACATGGCGATGCGAGCGCAAGCCGAAGCACTGCTGGCGAAGACCGGTTTCCTGCTGACTCTGGGCGGCGACCATTCGATCACCTTTCCCCTGCTGCAGGCGCACGCTGCCCGCCACGGCAAGCTCAGCCTCGTCCACTTCGACGCTCACCAGGATACCTGGCCGCTGGCTTCCGACACGCACGGACGTCCGCGCGTCGATCACGGCTCGTTCCTTTCGGCTGCGCTGCGCGAGGAACTCATCGACCCCGCCACCTCGATCCAGATCGGCATCCGCACCCACGCTCCGGAAACGGGTGGGCTCGAGATCCTGCACGGTTACGAGGTCGAAGACATGTCCTCGGTCGAGATCGCCAAGCGTATCCACGAGCGGACGGCAGGCTCGAACTGCTACCTGACCTTCGATATCGACTGCCTAGACGTCGCCTTCGCGCCCGGCACCGGAACGCCCGTCGCCGGCGGTCCCAGCAGCGCCAAGATGCTGGCGGTGCTCCATCATCTGAAGGACCTGCAGATCGTGGGCGCCGACGTCGTGGAGGTCTCGCCGCCCTACGATCATGCCGACATCACGGCGGTAGCGGGCGCGACGATCGCGATGTACGTCCTCGGCATCCTGGCCGAGAAGAAGGCGCGCTGAGCTCGGCGTGCCTCATCCATTCCAACGACGGAGCGCAGCATGAAGCCCCGCATTTTCATCGACGGCGAGCACGGCACCACGGGTCTCCAGATCCGCTCCCGTATGGAGGGGCGCAGCGACGTCGAACTCCTGTCGATCCCGGAGGCCGAGCGGCGCAACGAGGCGATGCGCGAGGACCTTCTCAACAGCGCCGATATTGCCATCCTTTGCCTGCCGGACGACGCGGCGCGGCAGGCGGTCGCCCTGCTGTCCGGCAACCGGCAAGTACGCATCATCGACACCTCGACCGCGCACCGCACCGCTGACGGATGGGCCTACGGTTTCGCGGAGCTCACGCGCGACCAGCCCGACGCGATCCGCGCCGCGCGCCTCGTTGGCAATCCCGGCTGCTATCCGACTGGCGCGATCGCGCTCCTTCGCCCTCTGCGGGACACCGGGCTTCTGCCGGACGGCCAGACGGTCACGGTCAACGCCGTGTCGGGATACACCGGCGGCGGAAAGCAGATGATCGCGCAGATGGAGGACGCGACGCGCGATGACGTGATCACCGCGCCGCACTTCCTCTACGGCCTCGACCTCGATCACAAGCATCTGCCGGAGATGCGCGTCTACGGCCGCCTGCCGCGCGATCCGTTGTTCGCTCCCTCGGTCGGCAAGTTTCCGCAGGGCATGATCGTGCAGGTCCCGTTGCTGCTCGATGGCACGACCACGGCCGAGGCGCTGCACACGGCGCTGACGGAACATTATGCAGGCAGCGACATCGTTACCGTCACGTCGCTCGCGGAAAGCGCGTCGCTGAAGCGCATCGACGCGACGGAGCTGGCGGGCACCGACCGCATGAAGCTCCATGTCTTCGGCTCGAAGGATGAGGAGCGTGCCAACCTTGTCGCGGTGCTCGACAACCTGGGCAAGGGCGCCTCGGGCGCAGCCGTCCAGAACATGGATCTAATGCTGTCCGCCTGACGCCCCGTCAGGCCGGTGAGGCCACGGGATAGCGACCGAACAGCCCGCGGGCGTGGAACACCGCGCCCGCCAGCACCACAAGCGCGCCGGCCTGATGCATCAGTGCGGCGTCGATCGGCACGTGCAGCAGAAGTGTCGTGATGCCGATCGCCGCCTGCGCGAGAACCGCGGCGGCAAGCCACGTCGCGCCGCGTGCATGACGAGAGCCCGAGGCGATGCGCCGTGCGGCGATCGCATGGCCGATCGCCACCGTGAGCAGAGCATAGGCGCCGAGCCGGTGGACGAACTGCACCGTCATAGGGTTCTCGAAGAAATTGCGCCAAGTGGGCGACATCGCAAGAAGATTGGCCGGGATGACCTGCCCGTCCATGAGCGGCCAGGTGTTGTAGCTGAGGCCCGCGTTGAGGCCCGCGACCAGTCCGCCGAGATAGATCTGGACCAGCACCATGGCGACGATCAGGAACCCGACCAGATAGGAGCTTTGCGTCGGCGCGGGTTCGGTCGGTCGGTTCACGAGGCCCCGCGCGATCCAGAGCGTCGCCGTCAGGATGAAGCAGGCCATCGTAAGGTGCACCGCCAGCCGGTACTGGCTGACATCAGTGCGCTCCACCAGCCCGGAGGCGACCATCCACCAGCCGATCGCCCCCTGGAGGCCGCCGAGCGCCAGCAGTCCGACGAGCCGAGGCTTCAGCCAGGGTTCGATCCGCCCCGTGAGCCAGAAGAACAGGAGAGGCAGCGCGAAGGCGATGCCGACCGAGCGGGCCAGGAAGCGGTGGGACCACTCCCACCAGTAGATCGTCTTGAAGTCCGAGAGCGCCATGCCCCGGTTGATCTGCTGGTACTGAGGGATCTGGCGGTAGAGGTCGAACTCTTCCTGCCACTCCGCCTCGGACAAAGGCGGCACGACCCCGTGGATCGGCTTCCATTCGGTGATCGAAAGGCCCGACTCCGTCAGCCGTGTCGCACCGCCGACGATGACGAGCGCCATGACCATGGCCGCGATGACGTAGAGCCAGACGCGGATGGCGCGCCGATTGTCGGCGGCGCGGGGGGATATGGCGGTCGCGTGGGTGATGCTGGTCATGGTGCCCGCTGGCCGCACGAGGCGCTCCGCCTTCGTGCCGCCCCTTCCCTGAGTGGCGTTGCGGCGAAAGGCCCACCAGGGCGGGCTTCGCCACGCTTCGAAGGGTGGTTTGTTACGAAGCGTCGGGAATGGCAAGGTTCATATTGTCCTACCGGCTTGCCGTGCGCGGCGGAACTTGCGAGGACGGGTTAGTTCCGTCCGATCGAGAAGCGCATGCCCGTTCGTATCAAGAAGCTCATCGGCGTCTTCGTCCTGCTCGCGCTGGTCGTCGTCTATGCCGTCTTCGCAACGGCATTCGCCTCGCTATATCTGGGCGACTCGCCCGGCTGGGTTCACCTCGCCTACTTCCTCGTGACCGGCTTGTTCTGGATCGTGCCGGCGATGTTCGTCATCAGCTGGATGCAGCGCGAACCGAAGGGCAGGCTCTAGGAGGCGAGCTGTCGCCCATCGGCCAGGATCATGTCGGTGAGCCCTGCCTCGCGAAGCCGCCCGACGCCGGCCGCGATCGCGTCGTCGTCCTCGGCTTCGACCGCGACCACCAGTGCAGCGTCCGGCGTCAGCAGGGTCTTGAGCGTGTCGTGCGGGAGACCCGCGGAAAAGATCAGCACCACGTCGTAGTTGCGTTCGATGAACTCGAGGACGTTGCGGCGCTCCATCGCGAAGAAGGCCGCTTCTCCGACGGTCGTGCGCCCGGCCCCGAACGCTTCGGCCTTGGTCGCGAAGTCCCGCCGCGCGATCTCGGCGAAGGTGGCGTCTCCAGCGATCATGTCGGATATTCCGAGCGCATCCCGTTCCACGCCCATGGCGCGCGCGGCGAGTTGCCGTTCGCTGAGATCCACCAAGGCGCCCTGCTTCCCGCGAAGCGCCAGCCGTCGGACGATCTCGACTGCGGCCGGTCGCTCGTCGGTCCCGATCGGGACGATAACGACGCGACTGATCTCGCTGGCGAGGATGCCGCCGATCAGTTCGTCGGCGGGCGTGATGTCGAACGCGCGGGAAGACACACGGGGTTCGACCGCCTCGCGTGCTGTCGGCTCTACGCAGTCCCGTGTGCGCGCCGTCGCTACGCGTTCCGGCGTGGCGACCTCGGATCGGCGGCGCATGGCGCCCAGCACCGCATAGAGCGAGGACCCGAGAAACCCGAAGGCGGCGGAGCCTGCCACGATCGGCCAGATGTTGGGGCGGTACTCGGTTTCGCTGAGGGCGGTCGACACCGCCGGCATCGAGGGCACGGCGCTTACGGAAGGTTGCGGGCCTTCCTCTGCCTGTCCCGCCACACGCCGAGCCTCCTCCAGAGCAGCCAGCGTCTGCCGCGCGGCCTCCGCATCCGCCTGCGCCCCAGTAACGCGAGCCTGCGCTGATGCCTGCTCGCCGCTGGCAGCTTCGCCTTCCGAGACCCGTCGCTCCAGACGACCGACCTCGCGACGCTGCGTGGCGATGCGACGCTCCAACGCGGCTGCGAGACGCGAGCGCGCCGCGCTCGTTTCCTCGTCGAGATCGGCGAGGCGAAGGCGAACCGTCGCCATGCGCGGATGTCCGTCGAGAAGCGTGCGGGAGAGGTCGGCCACTTGCAGGGCGGCTGCCTCGCGACGCGCGACGGCATCGCGCCAGCCGAGCCATTCCTCGCTTGTCCGGATGCCGGCAGGAGCGTCCGAGGGCGCGGCATTGCCGAGGTTGCGCGCGAAGCGGTCGAGGTCCTGCAGATCGCGCCGGGCGCTATCCGCCGCCCGGCGGTCGGCGTCGAGCGTCGATCGACTTCCGGCGTTCAGTTGAGCGGAACCGCGTTGCGCTTCTGCAAGCCGCGCTTCCGCGGCCGAAAGCGCTCCTTGAGCTTTCGAGATGGAATCATCCAGTGCCTGAACGGTGGATGCCGACCGCGCCGGCGCTGGAACGATCGCAGTCGCCTGGACTGGGCCCAGGCGATCGGTCAGCTGGTTTGCGAGGCTCCATGCTCGTCTGCGAGCGTCGTCCGCGTCGTGATCCTCGGCCCACACCACCACCGTGCCGTCGGGCGAACGTTCGGCTCCGACGTCGGGACGCAGGGCTGAAGATTGGTCGATGAGATGGATCCATACGGCGAGGACGCCGGACCGTTCCGGGCGGGTTTGCGCCGCCTCGGTCGCGAGCACGCCCTGCAGCATCGCCTCGTCCCAAACTGCGGACGCGCCGGATGCGGCCGATATTCGGATCGTCGCGCGATGGGACGGCGGGACGAGCGTTCCCGCGAGGAAAGCGGCCAGCCCCAGCGCGGCGGTGGATCCAAGGATGCGAGCACGATTCGACCAAAGCAGGCGCATCACGCCTGTCGGCCGTTCGATCCGTGCCGCTGCATCCGTCATCCGTGTCTCCATGCGAGGCGGAACGGACCGGCCGCCCGTCCCTCCCTCAGAGACACAGGATAAGCGCGGCGGTCTTCGCGGCAATCCAACATGGGTTTTACGGTTAATTAACCACGTTATCGCTAGGTTTTCGCAGGAATTGCGCTGGTGCCCTTCCCATATCGTCAGGCCTCCGGAGACCCACATGCGAGTCGCACGCGCAGCCATCGTGGCGCTCACGGCGAGCCTGCTGACCGGTTGCGTCACCACGCCGCCACCGCCGCAGGCCTTCCATGCGGCCCTCAATCAGGAATACCGGCTGGATGCCGGAGACCGGCTCCGCGTCACCGTGTTCGAGCAGGATAGCCTGTCCGCGATCTACGCCGTCGACAAGGCGGGCTACCTCTCCTTGCCGCTGATCGGCTCCGTGCCGGCGCGCGGCAAGACGCCAGAGGAGGTGCGGGTCGCCGTGGCCAGCGCGCTGCGCAACGGCTACCTGCGCGATCCCGATGTCTCCGTTCAGGTCGAACAGTACCGCCCCTTCTTCGTCATGGGTGAAGTGACCACGGGCGGCCAGTATTCCTACGTGCCCGGCATGACGGTGCAGAATGCCGTGGCGATCGCCGGCGGCTTCTCCCCGCGGGCGGAAAAGCGGACGGCGGACATCACGCGGCAGGTCAACGGAAAGGTGATCACCGGGCGTGTCGTCCTGTCCGACCCGGTACTCCCCGGGGATACGATCACCGTGCGCGAGCGTCTGTTCTGACGGCCGCCGCATTTTCCCGGCGATCCTTCGAATGATAGACGTCGTTGTGAACCTTCATTAGCCTATAGATGGGAGGGTCCAGTTCGGACGCGGCGCAGTTCCGCGACGAATGACAAGGACCTCCGGGATGCTGGCTAAGCGAAGCGAACAGGCACTTTTCGCTCGGGAAGCGATTCGCACCTTCCAACCCGACCAGCAGCCTCGCCTCGTCGAGACCAGTGTGCTCAACCCCCATGCACGGCGGATCGCCGAGCAGTTCAATAAGAACGTCCTGTCTCCACGCCTTCTGTCGGGGCTTTTCGGCCTCTGCGAGCTGTTCACGCTGCTGTTGATCGGGTTCGGAGCCTTTGCCGCCTTCGGGCAAATGAACGATGCCCTGCTCGTTCTGCCGCTCGCGGGACCGGCAGTCGCGGTGCTTGCGCTGCTGCACGGCTACGAACCGTCGCAGCTGCGTTCGCAACGTCGCCAACCCGCTCGCATCGCCCTTGCGCTTGCGGCTGGTCTGTTGGTCAGCGTGGCATGTGCCGGATATGCAGGCGTGCTCGACGCCGACCTTGCGGTGTGTCTTGCGGTTTATGCGGCCATTTCCATGGGGGCCCTCACGCTCGGTCGGCGTGTGCTCGCGCGCCGCATCCGGCACTGGAGCCGCACCGGCCGTCTGGAGCGCCGCGTGGTTCTCGTCGGCGGCGGTGGGGCAGCGGAGCAGTTCATCCGCCAACTCGAAACCTATCCCGACAGCGATATCCGGATCTGCGGTATCTTCGACGACCGTGAGGATGCCCGTTCGCCGCAGCTCGTGGCGGGGTATCCGAAGCTCGGCACCATCGCGGAGCTGACGGAATTCGCGCGCATCGCCAAGATCGACATGCTGGTCGTCACCCTGCCCCTCTCGGCCGAGAAGCGGATACTGACGATCCTCAAGGCGCTGTGGGTGCTGCCCCTGGACATCCGCATCTCCGCGCTGTCGCAGAACCTGCGCTTCCGCTCACGATCCTATTCCTACATGGGCGACGTGCCGATGCTGGACGTGATGGACCGACCGATCGCGGACTGGAACCAGGTCGCAAAGCGCGGCTTCGACATCGTCTTCGGGGTCGCAGCCCTAATCGCCGTGATGCCGATCATGGTGCTGACGGCCATCGCCATCAAGCTGGATACGCCGGGCCCGGTCTTCTTCCGGCAGAAGCGACACGGGTTCAACAACGAGGAGATCCTCGTCTGGAAGTTCCGTTCGCTCCGCCACGACATGGCGGATCCGACGGCACGCAAGCTCGTGACCAAGGGCGATCCCCGCGTGACGCGGGTCGGTCGCTTTATCCGCCGCTCGTCGATCGACGAGTTGCCGCAGCTCTTCAACGTTCTGATCGGCAACCTTTCGCTCGTCGGCCCGCGTCCTCACGCGGTTCACGCGCAGTCGAGCTCCCAGGTCACGTTCACCGAGATCGTGGACGGCTACTTCGGCCGACACAAGGTGAAGCCGGGCATCACCGGCTACGCCCAGCTTCGCGGCTGGCGCGGCGAAATCGACGACGACGTGAAGCTGCAGAAGCGCTTCGAGCACGACCTCTACTATATCGAGAACTGGTCGCTGCTGCTCGACCTCTACATCCTGTTCGCCACGCCCTACAGCCTGATCAACAGCAAGGGCGCCTATTAAGACGCCGCTGCGAATTCCATTGAACCGTCCGTAGCGCCGTTCTCCAACGCGTCCTCCCGTGGCATACCGGAGGGACACGGGAGGAGAAGCGAACGATGAGTGTTCAGGGTTTTGGTGTGCATACGGCCATGTGGTCCATGGAATGGGACCGGGCCGCGGCGGAATTCGCGATCCCGGAAGCGGTGCAATACGGCATCGACTTTCTGGAGATCACGATTCCGGATCCGCGCGTGATCGACGCCGCGCATACGCGCTCGCTTCTGGAAAAGCATGAGGTGGACTGCGTCTGCTCGCTCGGCATGCCGCTCGACCGTCTGCCCACCAACAATCCGGAAGGCGCCTGGGAGTATCTCAAGATCGCGCTCGATCAGTCGAAGGCGATCGGCGCTAAGGCACTGAGCGGCGTCGTCTACGGCGGGATCGGCCAGCGCACGGGCTTTCCGCCGACGCAGGACGAGATCGACGCCACGGCTCGCATCGTTGAGAAAGCGGCCGCCTACGCCAACGACCTCGGCATGCTCTACGGACTCGAAGCCGTGAACCGCTACGAGAATCACATCCTCAACACCGCGCGCCAGGCGGTCGACATGGTGGAACGGGTCGGCGCACCCAACCTCTTCGTTCACCTCGATACCTATCACATGAACATCGAGGAAAAGGGCATCGCCAACGGTATCCTGACCGCACGTGAACACCTGAAATACATCCACCTTTCGGCGAGCGACCGGGGAACGCCGGGCGCCGATACCGTGGCTTGGGATGAGGTCTTCGGCGCCCTTGCCGCCATCGGCTTCAAGGGTGGCATGGCGATGGAAAGCTTCATTACCGTTCCGCCCACGCTAGCGGCGGCGTTGTCGGTGTGGCGCCCCGTGGCGCCGGCGCGCGAGATTGTACTCGGAGAGGGCCTGCCCTTCCTGCGAAACAAGGCGCGCCAGTACGGGCTGATTTCCTAAAACGGGAAGAAGAGACGGAGGCCGTTTGACCTCCGCCCCTCTTTCGTCAGATCGCCGCGACGACGATGATCTCGACGCGGTACTCCGGACCTGCCAGAGCCGACTCACCGGTAGCGCGCGCAGGCGGGTTCGCGGGATCGACCCATGCGTCCCACACCGCGTTCATCGCGCCGAAATCCTTCATGTCGGCGAGCCAGATGGTCGTCGACAGGAGCTTCGACTTGTCCGTGCCGGCCTCGGCCAGCAGTCGGTCGATCTCGGCCAGCACGGTCTGGGTCTGCTGCGTGACGTCATCGCCCGGATTGCCGACCTGGCCGGCAAGATAGACGGTGTTGCCGTGGATCACGGCCGCGCTCATGCGGCGGCCGGGTTCGATGCGACGAATGCTCATGAAACTCTCCGAATCGTTCGGTTCTGCGAGAGCTTCTTAGGACGTGCCGGACCAGTTGGACAGGCGGCGGCGCTCAGCGGCCGGCAAAGCCGCGTACGGCGGAGAATCGTTCGCGAGGCGTCCATCCCCCAGAGCTGGCGCTCTTGTCGTAGAGAGCGTCGAGGTCGTCCACGAGCCCCTGCTCGATCGCCTCGCCGCGCGTGATCAGACCAGCCTCGTAGGCCTCGATGATATCCGTCGTCTTCATGATCCCACCCTTCCTTCATCCAGTTCGCGGAATCCGCAGATCAGGGTTCGGTTCCAACTTTCTTAAGAATTTGAGGCGTCAAAGCGGCGCACCGACGAACGTTCCTGGAACTTCTCGCCCGTCTGCCCCTTGAGATCGGTTCGCCCCACGACAGAATCCGACATGCGCAGAGCCCGCATCGTCGCGGGGTGTAGAAGGAACGGTCGGATCATGCGTCTCCAGTCATTCGCGCTCGCCCTGGCGGCGACGGTTCTCATGTCGCAGTCGGCCCTGGCGGCGCCTGTGGTCGTGTCATCCAAGATCGATACCGAGGGAGGCGTGCTCGGCAACATGATCCTGCTCGTTCTGCAGAATGCTGGCATCGAAACCACCGACCGGATCCAGCTCGGCGGAACGCCCGTGGTGCGAAACGCCATCACCGCGGGTGAGATCGACATCTACCCGGAATACACCGGCAACGCCGCGTTCTTCTTCAACAAGGCCGACGACGCGCTCTGGAAGGATGCCGCGAAGGCCTACGAAGAGGCGAAGAAGCTGGACTACGACGCCAACAAGATCGTTTGGCTGACGCCCTCGCCGGCCAACAACACCTGGGGCATGGCGGCGCGCAAGGACGTCGCCGACGAGAACAAGCTGGTGACGCTCTCGGACTTCGGACGCTGGGTTTCCGGCGGCGGCGGGGCAAAGCTCGCGGCTTCGGCCGAGTTCGTCAATTCAGCTTCGGCGCTGCCGTCGTTCCAGACGGCGTACGGCTTCCAGCTGAAGCCAGACCAGCTTCTGACGCTATCCGGCGGCGACACGGCGGCCACGATCGCCGCTGCCGCTCAGGAGACCAACGGCGTGAACGTCGCAATGGTCTACGGCACCGACGGGGGCATCGCCCCCTCCGGCCTCGTCGTCCTGGAGGACGACAAGAACGTGCAGCCCGTCTATCAACCCGCGCCGATCGTTCGCGAGGCGGTGCTTCAGGCCAATCCGCAGCTGTCCGATCTCCTGAAGCCCGTGTTCGAAGGTCTCGACCTCGTCACGCTGCAGGAGTTGAACGGGCGTGTGCAGGTCGGCGGCGAGCCGGCCAAGGCGGTCGCCGAGGACTACCTGCGCTCGAAGAACCTGATGAAGTAAGGCCGTCAGGCTGCTGACGAGAAACGAAAAGGCCCGGCATCGCTGCCGGGCCTTGTCTTTGTCTACTGGCGGGTTGCCGCCTTTTCCGCCTGCGCTTCGCAGACCTCCACATGCTTTGCCAGTGCCTCGGTCGAGAGCACAGCCGCGATGCTTCGGATGTTGCGCCCCTGCATCTGCGGGAGCTGCTGCACGTTCTGCAGGCGGACGAGGAGTTCGGCTCGGTTCATCGCTGTCTCCTTTTCGCGATGGAGGGTATCGGCCGGCGGCAGACCGCCGGATCGATCAGTGCGCCGTAGCGGTCGCCAGCTGCGGAAGCTCGATGTCGACTTCCAGGGTCGAGATCTGCTCGCCCCGGTCCATCTTCACCTTCACCTTCTCGCGGCTGATCGGCATGTGCTTGGCGATCACGGCGAGGATTTCCTCGCGCAGCACGGCCACGAGATCATTCTGGCCGATCTCCGCGCGCTCGTGCGCCAGGAGGACCTGCAGTCGCTCGCGGGCGGCCGGCGCCGTGGTGGTCGAGCGCCTCTGGAAGAAACCGAACAGGCTCATGCGGCCCTCCGGTTGAAGAACTTCCCGAAGAGGCCCTTCTTGTCGGAGGGAACATTCATCGGAATGGTTTGGCCCATGAGGCGCTTCGCGGCGTCCATGTAGGCGCGAGCCGGCGCGCTGGCGGCGTCGCTCAACGTCACCGGGGTTCCAAGGTTCGAGGCGCGCAAGACTTCCGGGCTCTCCGGCACGATGCCGAGCAGCGGGATCGAAAGAATCTCCAGAACGTCGTCGACCTTCAGCATGTCTCCGCGTTCTGCGCGCGCCGTGTCGTAGCGCGTCAGAAGCAGGTGCTTGTCGATCCGGCCGCCGTTTTCGGCGCGCAGGGTCTTCGAATCGAGGAGGCCGATGATGCGGTCGCTATCGCGAACCGAGGAGACCTCGGGGTTGGTCACGACCACGGCGACATTGGCATGGCGCATCGCCAGCGTCGCGCCGCGCTCGATGCCGGCGGGGCTGTCGCAGATGACCCAGTCGAACATCGACCGGAGCTGGTCCATGACGCGGTCGACGCCGTCCTGCGTGAGATTGTCCTTGTCGCGTGTCTGCGAGGCCGGCAGCAGGCAGAGCGAATCGACGCGCTTGTCGCGGATCAGCGCCTGGTTGAGGTTGGCGTCGCCCTGGACCACGTTGATGAGGTCGTAGACCACGCGGCGCTCGGCGCCCATCACGAGGTCGAGGTTGCGCAGACCGACGTCGAAATCGACGACCACCACCTTCTGGCCGTTCTGTGCCAGAGCGGCGCCGAGCGCGGCTGTTGAGGTCGTCTTTCCGACGCCTCCCTTGCCCGATGTCACCACCATCACTTCAGCCATTGGGGCTCATCCTCTTCCTTGGTTCTTCGTTCCGATCGTCCCGCCGTCGCCGTCATGGCGATCAGTTCGCGAGGGCGACCGTCCTCAGCACGGTATCGTCGAGCCAGACGTGAACTGCCTGACCACGCATCTTGGGGTCGATGTCCTCGGCGGTCTTGTAAAGACCGTCGATCGCGATGAGCTCCGCCTCCAGTTTGCGGCAGAAGATGCGGGCATTGGCGTTGCCTGCCGAGCCCGCCAGCGCACGGCCACGCAGCGCGCCGTAGACGTGGATCGAACCGCCGGCGATCACCTCGGCACCGGAGGAAACGGACCCGAGCACGGTCACGTCGCCTTCCGGAAAGATGATCGACTGGCCCGAGCGGACCGGCTCCTCGATCAGCAGCGAGGGGGTCGTCGCGACATGCGTCGCGCGCACCGCGTCCGGCACCTTGGGGCTCTCGGCCGTCGCCTTGACGTCCAGGCCTTCCCGAGCGGGCGCAGCCCCTGCGGGTGCGTCCGGCACCTCGATGTCGGCGGCGTTGCGGCCACCCTTCATCTCCGGCGGCATGCCGGGCGCCAGGATCGACGGCAGCGCGCCCTCGATGCCCATGACCCGCACGTTGCGCTTGCCGAGCTCCGCGAGAAGATCGGCGAGCTGCTCGCGCGTGATCGGCAGACCAGCCACGTCCAGGACGATCGGACGCCCCAGGAAGAAGCCGGTCGAACGGCGAGCGAGGTCGTCCAGCTGGTGAAGCCAGTCGCCGAAGGGGAGCTCGGGCGACAGCACCAGGGCCAGGAAGGACCGGCCGCGAAGACGGACCGCTTTGCGTGTGGGTAAGGCTTCGGTCATCTTCATTAACGTTTCGTTGCTGGCCGATCTAAACGCCTCAGCCTTAACTGAGGGTTAACTGTCGCAGCACGTGCGAGCCTTGCGTCGGAACCAAAACGAAACGGCCGCCCCTCGGGCGGCCGTCGCGCAGGACCGAAAACCTCGTTGTGGCCTAGAGCGCGCCACCCTCCACCATGAAGTTGTTGGCCGTGCACATCGCCGCGTCGTCCGACGCCAGGAACAGCACCATGCGCGCGACGTAGACCGGCTCGACGGGCACCGGAAGGCACTGGCGCTCGAGCTGGGCATTGAGGCTCTCTTCGGTCACCCAGAGCTCCTTCTGGCGCTCCGTCATGATCCAGCCCGGCACGACCGTATTGACGCGGATCCCATGGGTGCCGAGATCACGCGCGAACGACCGCGTCATGCCGTGCACCGCCGACTTGGCGGTGGTGTAGACCGGCATGCCGCCGCTCGCCTGCATCCAGGAGTTCGAGCCGAAATTGATGATCGAACCACCCTTGGCGGCGATCATGTCCGGCGCCACCGTCTGGATCGCGAAGAACGCATGGCGCAGGTTCGCGGCGATCCGCTCGTCGTAGTAGTCGGGGGTCACCGTCTCCCACCCGTGCCGGTCGTCGCGCGCCGCATTGTTGACGAGGATGTTGGCCGCGCCGACGCGGCCCTTCAGTCGCTCGAACGCCGTCTTGAGCGCGTCGATGTCGCGCAGGTCGCAGGGCTCGAAAGCGACCTCGGGCCCGAACTCGGCAGCCAGCGCCTCGCCGCGTCCGGCGTCGATATCGACGAAACCGACCCGCGAGCCCTGCTCGGCGAAGGCCCGAACCACGTCTCGCCCAATGCCGGACGCGCCGCCGGTGATAAAGGCGGTGCGCCCTTTAAGGCTCGGATAGTTGGCGAAGGTCATGGTCGATTCTTTCAAAAAGCGCTGCGGTTTCGCCTGCGGCTTTGCGCTTCCCCACCGCAACGGGTCAAGCGTTGCGCCGCGATAACGCAGACAAGTTTGCGTTCAAGCGAACACGCCGCGGTGGCGATTGAGCCGCCAGACCGAGAGGTTCAACGCGAACGCGACGCAGACCCAGGCGAGATAGGGCACGAGAATGAGCGCCGCGGTCCCGCTCAAGGGCGCGAAGGCCAGCGCGGTCGCGGCCACCGCCACTGCCAGAAGCCCGATGTCGGCGAGCGCCCAAAGCGGCTTACGCAGGCCGAAGAACAGCCACGACCAAAGGAAATTCAGAACCATCTGAAGCCCGAACAGGGCGAACGGCCCCGCCACCCAGCCGGCGTTGCGCCAGACCAGCCAGCCCGACACGGCGATCATCAGATAAAGGATCGACCAGACGATCGGAAAGGCGCGGTTCGGGGGCGTCCAGCCGGGTTTGCGCAGGCCCGTGTACCACGTCCCCGGCTTGAACAGGATGCCGCTCGAGGCCACTAGGCCCGATAGCGCCAGGAAACCGAGGAGTACCAGACCGTCCAGAAACGTCATGTGCCGAACCCTTTGCCGATTGCGCTTGAGGATAGGGTCCGGTGCCAGCCCTTTCCATTCGCGGCACCGCTCGTTAACTCCTGCCCATCGCCGATCGGGAGCCGCACACCGTTTGCCCAAGCTAGCCTTCATCGTCACCGAGGACTGGTTCTTCGCCTCGCATTTCCTGCCCATGGCCCGAGCGGCCGTCTCGATGGGCCTCGATGTCGTGGTGATCGCGAGGGTCCGTGCCCATGCGCCGGCAATCGAGGTGACCGGCGCGCGCGTGCGCCCGCTGGAGGCCGAGCGGCGGAGCATCAATCCGTTGGCGGCGACCTCCGCCGTCGTCCGGCTGGCGAGAATCCTGCGCGAGGAGCAGCCGGACATCGTCCATTGCATCTCGCTGAAGCCTATCCTCGTCGGCGGCGCTGCCTGCGTGCTCGCGGGTCTGCCCCGCCGCGTCTACGCCCTGACCGGCCTCGGCTTCCTCGGCGCGAAGACGGACCGGACGGGGCGCGCAGCGCGCGCAGCCCTGCGGCGCATCATCCGGGGTCCGCTTTCCTCACCGCAGACGCACTTCGTGTTCGAAAACGAGGACGACCCGAAGCTGCTCGGGCTCGATCCCTGCGCTCCCGATGTCACCATCCTCGGCGGGGCCGGCATTGATCCCGCTGCCTATCCCGCTACGCCGCTACCGTCCGGCAAGAGGCTGCGCGTCGCGGTGGTCTCGCGCATGCTGTGGTCCAAAGGCATCGACACGGCGGTAGACGCCGTTCGCCAGGCACGCGAGCGGGGGGTCGACGTGACGCTTTCACTCTACGGCGCGCCCGACCCTTCGAACCCCAAGGCAATCCCGCTTCAAACCCTTCGGGAGTGGTCGGCGCAGCCCGGCATCACCTGGCATGGCCCGACTGGCTCGGTCGCCACCGTCTGGAACGAACACCATGCTGCCTGCCTGCCGTCGCGCGGCGGCGAAGGCCTGCCCCGCACGCTTCTCGAGTCCGCTGCCTGCGGCCGTCCGTCCCTGACGACCGACGTTCCGGGCTGCCGCACTTTCGTGCGCAACGGGGTGGACGGGCTCGTCGTGCCTGTGGACGACGTCGAGGCGCTGGCCGGTGCCATCGCGCGTCTGGCCGGCGACCGCTCGTTGGTGGACCGCATGGGCATTGAGGCGGCGGCGCGCGTGCGCGATGGGTTCACCGAGGCCGACGTCGCCGCGCAGATACAGGCCGTCTATCGCGATCTCCTGCGTTGACCGTGCCGCGGCTCATCACGTCCCCCGCCGCTGCCGCGCCAAACGTGATGGTGCGATGCGCCAAGTCGCTTGATTTGCCGGCGTGAACGAGTAGCCCTGCATTCCACCCCTTTCACCGACCGCGACCGGCCCTGCGGACATCCATAGCCCCTGGCCCGAAGAGCGCGAACCCGAAGGACACCTATGAGCCAGCCCATCCCCTTCATCGATCTTGCCACGCAGCGCGACCGGATCCGCCCTCGCATCGAGGCGCGGTTCTCGCGCATCATGGACCAGGGCGCCTTCATCATGGGACCCGACGTCGCCGAACTGGAGACCCTGCTCTCGGCCTTCGGCGGCATGGCGCACACGATCGCCTGCGCCTCGGGCACCGACGCGCTGCTGATGCCGCTGATGGCTTGGGGCATCGGCCCCGGCGACGCGGTCTTCGTGCCGAGCTTCACCTTCGCGGCCACGGCCGAAGTCGTCGGCCTGGCGGGCGCATCGCCGGTTTTCGTGGACGTTCTGCCGGGGACGTTCAACATGGACCCCGCGCATCTACGGCGCACGGTCGAGGAGGTGGTCGCCAAAGGCGAGTTGACGCCACGCGCGATCATCGCGGTCGATCTCTTCGGCCAGATCGCGGACTACCCCGCCATCCGCGCCGTGGCCGATGCGTTCGACTTGCGCGTGCTCTCGGACGCAGCACAGGGCTACGGTTCGACGCTGGGTGGCAAGATGGCCGGCCTCTGGGCGGACGCCGTGGCGACGAGCTTCTATCCAGCTAAGCCGCTGGGCTGCTACGGCGACGGCGGCGCGATCCAGACCGACGACGCCGAGCTTGCCGACATTCTCCGCTCGATCCGCATCCACGGCGGCGGCAGCGACAAGTACGACAACGTCCGCCTTGGGCTGACTGCTCGTCTCGATACGTTTCAGGCTGCGGTTCTGATCGAGAAGCTCGCAATCTTCCCGGAGGAGATCGAGGCGCGCATGCGCATCGCCGCGCGCTACAGCGCGGCGCTCGAGGGCATCGTCGCGCCCCAGACGATTGCCGACGATGTCGTGTCGACCTGGGCGCAGTACACGATCCGTGTGCCGGACGGACGCCGCGACGCCTTCATGTCCTCCTTGAAGGAAGCGGGCGTACCGACTGTCATCTACTACGGAAAGCCGCTCCACCGGCAGACCGCCTACAAGCACTGGCCGGTCGGCGGCAACGGACTGCCGGTCACCGACCAGCTCTGCGCCGAGGTCGTCAGCTTACCGATGCACGCCTATCTCGACGAGGCGATGCAGGATCGCGTCATCGCCGCTTCGCTCGCGGCTCTGGCCTGAGACCCCCGCCAGCGCAGACTGGAATTGGAATAATTATCATCTGAATTCAGCATCTTGCGCTGGATAGCTCACGTGATACCACCACCCGTGCGATACATTCCACGGGGGTCAGCGATGAGCGTCGTCACACCGGTCGAAGTGCTGGCCGTCCTCGGACCGGTCAGCGCGGTGGTGGTTCACGAGATGGTCCGCAATCGCGTCTCCGTCGCCGAACTGCGCGAGGCGTTACGCCGTCTCCGACATGGGGAGATGGACGACTTCCAGTCCTATGCCGGTCTCGACAAGCGTACGCGCCGTGTGGTCGATCTCGTCGGTGCGGCCGAGCACCCGGACGCGCGTCCATGAGCGCGCGCACTCCGGCCGAGATCCTGGCCCGCGACCACGAGATCCGGGAGGGAACGGCGCGCCTGTTCGAACGGGCGATGCGTGACAGGCGCACCCCGCCGCTTGCGGCTCTCGAGACCTTGGCCCGCGCGCTCGGCGCGGTCTATCGCGACATCGCCCGAGCCCATCTCGATCCGGCAGGGTGTCCCTGCGGCTGGACGCCGGGCGAAGGTGACCTGCGGGCCTTGATCGAGGCGCTGCGAAACGGTGCGCGGCCCGCCCAACCCGTTCTGCCGAGCCTGCAAGGCATGGAGCCCGTCGGGCGGGCCTGACGACCCTGCCGATGCGGTCCCTGAAATCGCGTTGCGTCGGACGGCTTTCCGGCAGCATGCCCTTCCTTGTCTCGCTGGGTGCCGCACCTTACCGTCTGCCACAGACGAATCCGGCTGCCAGGACACCATGCCCAGATACAACGCCGTCATCGACGCCATCGGCAACACGCCGCTGATCCGCCTTGCCAAGGCCTCGGAGCTGACCGGCTGCGAGATCTACGGCAAGGCCGAGTTCATGAACCCCGGGCAGTCCGTGAAGGATCGCGCCGCGCTCTTCATCATCCGGGACGCCGAGGCGAAGGGTCTGCTGCAGCCCGGCGGGACGATCGTCGAAGGCACGGCAGGCAACACCGGGATCGGCCTCGCGATGGTGGCCGATGCGCTCGGCTACAAGACCGTAATCGTGATCCCCGAGACGCAGAGCCAGGAGAAGAAGGACGCGCTGCGCCTATGGGGCGCCGAGTTGATCGAGGTTCCGGCCGTCCCCTACAAGAACCCGAACAACTACGTGAAGCTGTCCGGGCGGCTCGCCGAGCAACTGGCCGGGACTGCGCCCGGCGGCGCGATCTGGGCCAACCAGTTCGACAACACGGCCAACCGCGACGGGCATGTCGTCACGACCGCCGAGGAGATCTGGCACCAGACCGACGGGCAGGTCGACGGCTTCGTCTGCGCCGTGGGCACCGGCGGAACGCTGGCCGGAACCGCGATGGGTCTCAAGCGCCATTCGGGTCACATCAAGATCGGCATCGCCGACCCGATGGGCGCCGCGCTCTACAGCTACTACACGTCCGGCAAGTTCGCCTCGGAGGGCACGTCGATCACGGAAGGCATCGGCCAGGGGCGCGTGACGGCCAATCTCGAGGGCTTCGCGCCCGACTTCGCCTACCAGATCCCGGACGAGGAGGCGCTGCCGATCATCTTCGACCTGATCGCAGAGGAAGGCCTGTGCCTCGGCGGCTCGTCGGGGGTCAATATTGCGGGCGCGATCCGCATGGCGCGCGAGATGGGGCCGGGCCATACGATCGTGACGATCCTGTGCGACTACGGCAACCGCTACCAGTCGAAGCTCTTCAATCCCGCGTTCCTGCGCGAGAAGAACCTGCCGGTGCCAGGTTGGCTTGAGCGAAAGCCCGCCTTCGCGATCCCCTACGAGGCGGCTTGACCATGGCGCGCACCGAGGCAGCCTATCTCGACGATGCCTATCTTTCGACGCTGGAAGCGCGGGTCCTCGCGCACGAGGGCGAACGCGGGATCGTGGTTGATCGCTGCAATTTCTACCCGGCGGGCGGCGGCCAGCCGGGTGACACCGGCTCGATCGAACTCGGCGACGGGCGGCAGATCGCGGTCACCGACACGCGCTACGGCGAGGACCGTGCCGCCATCGTCCTGCATCTCGGCGACGGCGACCTGCCCGCACCGGGCGAAACGGTGGTGCTGCATGTCGACTGGCCGCGCCGTTACAAGATGATGCGCATGCACACGGCGCTGCACCTCCTGACGGTGGTCTGCCCCTATCCCGTCACCGGCGCGGCGGTCGGCGAGGACGAGAGCCGGCTCGACTTCGACCTGCCGGACGCCGACACGGACAAGGACGAGGTGACGAAGGCTCTCGCCAGGCTCGTCGCGGAGAACCACAAGGTCTTCACGCGCTGGATCACCGACGAGGAGCTGGATGCCAACCCAGGCCTGGTGAAGTCCGCCAACGTGCGCCCGCCGCGCGGCACCGGACGCGTGCGCGTGGTGGCGATCGGCGAGGACGGCGGGGTCGATTCCCAGCCCTGCGGCGGAACGCATGTCGGCGAGACGCAGGAGATCGGCGAGATCCACGTCGCCAAGATCGAAAAGAAGGGGCGTACCAACCGCCGCTTCCGCCTGCGTTTCGGCCGGCTCCCAGCCTGAAACCTCTCTTTGCGAGGCCTCCGATGAGCAGCAACCCGTTCCTGATCTCCGCCGAGCAGCTGGCGGACGAGATCGGCCGCCCCGGCCTTTCGATCGTCGATGCCTCCTGGTATCTGCCGGCGCAGAAGCGCTTCGGGCACCCTGAATTCCTGGCCGGTCATATCCCGGGCGCCGTCTTCTTCGATCAGGACGCGGTGGTGGACCGGACATCGGACCTGCCGCACACCCTGCCCTCCGCCGAGACCTTCGCAGCGGCGGCCGGTGCGCTCGGGATCAGCCACAGCGACACGATCGTGGTCTACGACGGCATGGGACTGTTCAGCGCGCCGCGCGTCTGGTGGATGTTCCGCACCTTCGGCGCCAGAGACGTGCGCATCCTCGACGGCGGCTATCCCGCCTGGATCTCCGGGAGCCGGCCGGTGGAAACGGGCGAGCCCGAGGTGAAGCCCGCGCGGTTCGAGGCGCACTTGGACGCCGCGGCCGTGGCCTCCCTGGAAGAGATGCGCGCCATCGTGAAGGACGGTTCGCGCCAGATCGCGGACGCCCGCCCCGCTGGGCGCTTCTCGGCGGACGTGCCCGAGCCGCGGCCCGGCGTTCGTGGTGGCCATATGCCCGGCGCTCGCTCCCTGCCCGCCTCGGACCTCGCCGCCGATGGTCGCCTGAAGTCGCCCGACGCGCTGCAACGCCTTTTCGAGGAAGCCGGCATCGATACGGACGCACCGATCGTCACCTCCTGCGGCTCGGGCGTGACCGCGGCCACTATCAATTTCGCTCTCGCCTCGCTCCACAAGAGCGACGTGAAGCTCTATGACGGCTCCTGGACCGAATGGGGCTCGCGCCCCGACACGCCTGCCGAAGGCGGACCAGCCGGTAAGCTTCCCCTGAACCGCAGTTCCCGGGACGCTCGCTAGCCTCCTGTTTGCCCGCGTTCGCAGGTGAAGCGGTCCCGCTTCGCCCGGAATTGCTTCAGCCCAAGGACTTGAACCGACCTCCATGCGCATTCTGAGGACCACCGTCACGCAGCTCGTGATGCACCAGCCTCCCGAGCAGCCTTCGCCCGCGCCCCGAAACGGCCGGGCCTACGAGGTCCTGAAGGTTCGCCAGATCCCACTCGCCTACTATCGCTTCCTCTATGCGGCAGTCGGCCGCGGCCATCACTGGACCTCGCGCAATCTCAGCGACGAAGCGCTGGCGCGAGAGATCCACGCGCCCAACGTGCGCATGCGCATCCTCTACTGCGACGGTGCGCCGGCCGGCTGGTTCGAGCTCGACGCCGGTCGCGCGCCGCGCGAGACGCGCCTTGTCCATTTCGGCATCATGCCGGAGTTCCGCGGACAGGGGCTCGCGCGCCACCTTCTCGGCCACGCGATATCGGCCGGCTTCGAGGAGATGCCGAGCGCCTTGACGGTGGAGACCAACACGCTCGATCACCCGGCCGCCCTGCCGCTTTATCGCAAAATGGGCTTTCGCCCGGTTTCCACCCGCGAAGTCACGACGGCCGCCCATGACGACGACTGAACCCGCTCCGAAGCCCGCCGCCGCGCCGAGCCCCAAGCGCGGACGCCGCATCCTGGTGCGCGTGCTGCTCGTGATCGTCGGCGTGGCGCTGGTCGCGTTGGCGCTCGCCTGGGTGTTAGGACCCCGCGAACCCGTGCGATTGACGTCGGACTTCGATCCGGCGGCGATCGGCTCCGATCCCGCGCGCTATCTCGCGGGCGAGGAGGCGAACGTCCCGAACCTTCGGCCCGAGGCGGAAAAGGAGATCGTCTGGGCCTATCCGACCTCGCGAGCCAAGACCCCGCTCGCGATCGTCTACATCCACGGCTTCTCGGCCTCGAAAGGCGAGACCCGGCCGCTGGCCGATCTCGTGGCGCGAGAACTCGGCGCCAACCTCTTCTACACCCGTCTGTCGGGTCATGGGCGCGACGCCGCGGCGATGACGCAGACGAGCGTTGGCGACTGGATCGACGACTACGCCGAGGCGATGGCGATCGGCCGGTCGATCGGCGAGCGCGTCGTCGTCATCGGCACCTCGACGGGCGGCGCATTGGCGACCGTCGGCGCCAGCCGGCCCGAGCTTTCCGAGGGGCTGGCCGCCCTGGTGGAGATCTCGCCGAACTTCGGACTGCGGAACTGGCGCTCGTTCCTGTTGACGGTCCCCTTCGCGCGGGACCTCCTGCCTTACCTCGGTCCCGAAACCTACGGTTCGGATGAGCCGGGAACCGGAGCGAACTCCGTCTGGACCGAGACCTATCCGACGGCGGCACTCCTGCCGATGGCGCGACTTACGGAGATCGCGGACCGACTCGACGTCTCGGCGATCGCGACACCGGCGCTCTTCGTCTACTCGCCGCGCGACGAGGTCGTGCGCCCCGAGCGGACCGAAGCGATCGCATCGCGGTGGGGCGGGCCGCACGAGACGATCCTCGTGGACGACAGCACCGACGCCTCGCAGCACGTGATCGCGGGCGACATCCGCTCGCCTGCGACGACGCAACGTCTGGCCACGCAGATTGCCGACTGGCTCCGCCGGACCCTGCGGCTCTGAACGAGGCAGGTCCCGGCCGGCCGTGAACCGCCTCCGCCGTCAGATCAGGAGATCGGACATGATCTGGTTTTCAGTGATGTCCTGATAGCGGATGCCGGCCTCGGCGAAGCGAGCGAGCAGCGCGTCGAAGTTTGCGGCATGACGGGTCTCGATGCCGAGCAGGATCGAGCCGAAATCGCGTGCCGACTTCTTCAGATACTCGAAGCGCGCAACGTCGTCCTCGGGTCCCAGGAGGTCGAGGAAGTCGCGCAGTGCGCCGGGGCGCTGGGCGAGGCGCAGGATGAAGTACTTCTTCAGGCCTTCGAAGCGCAGCGCGCGCTCCTTGACGTCCGGCAGGCGCTCGAAGTCGAAATTGCCGCCCGACACCACGAGCACGACCGTCTTCCCGCGCACCTCGGGCCCGAGCGCACGCAGGGCGTCGATGGCGAGCGCCCCGGCCGGCTCGACCACGATGCCCTCGACATTGAGCATCTCGATCATCGTCTGACAGATACGGCCCTCTGGGCTAAGCAGCACATGCTCGGGCGTGAACCGGCTGAGGATCTCGAAGGGCAGCGCACCGATCTCGGCCACGGCCGCGCCGTCGACGAACCCGTCGACCTGTTCGAGGCGAACTCGCCGCCCCTCGATCAGGCTGGTGCGCAGGCTCGGCGCGCCGAGCGGTTCCACCAAGCGGATGTCGGGCGAACCCTCGCCCTCGAACACCTTTGTGAGGCCCGAGGCGAGACCACCGCCGCCGACCGGCAGGATCAGCATCTCGGGATGCTCATGTCCGAGCTGGCTCATGATCTCGAGCCCGACCGTCGCCTGGCCTTCCACGATGTCGAGATGATCGAACGGCGGTACCATCGCCGCGCCGCTCTCCTCGGCAAAACGACGGGCGGCGGCGTAGCTCTCGTCGAAGATGTCGCCGACGAGCTCGATCTCGATCGCGTCGCCCCCGAACATGCGCGTCTTGGCGATCTTCTGCTGAGGGGTCGTCACCGGCATGAAGACCCGCCCCTTGAGGCCGAAATGCTTGCAGGCGAAGGCGAAACCCTGCGCATGATTACCGGCCGAGGCGCAGGTGAAGCTGGCCGCCGTCTCGCCGGCTTCGATGCGCTTGCGCATGAAATTGAAGGCGCCGCGGATCTTGTAGGAGCGGACCGGCGTCAGGTCCTCGCGCTTGAGGAAGATGCGCGCGCCGTAGCGGTGGGACAGGTGCTCGTTGAGCTGCAGCGGCGTTTCGGGGAAGAGGTCGCGCAGCGCGGTCAGCGCCGCCTCGACGCCCCTATGGAAATCGGCGTTCGGCATGGGAAATCTTCTATCTCGGAACGGCGCTCGGGCCTGATCGGCGCGCCTGGAACTCATACGGGGCCAAGGCCCTGTCGGACGCGATGGGACGACGCGCATCGAAAGCGCCTGTCGTCTCCGCCGGACGTGCTTTCCGTGACCGTGCTTATCGGGCGGCGGTCAGCGTGAAAGGACGCCGGCGCCGATAATCGAGGAATGGACTCCGCCGATCGAAGCAACAAAGGACATCGCGCGCTCCCTTCCCGGTGGTTTCCGCGACCCGCTCCATGCGGCAACGAAGCGGACTTGTAAAGCCGCACTTGTCCCCTTCCGCCAGTGGCATGCTCGGACTAGAAGCGGACGGTGCTCGGCAGGCGACGCCGGACACGAGGCAGGCGTGGCGAAATGGTATACGCGACGGACTTAAAATCCGTTGTCCCAGTGGCATGCGGGTTCGAGTCCCGCCGCCTGCACCAATGGTTCTTTTGTTCCAATTGGAAAATCTTCGGACCACACGTTCGCTGTTGCGTCAGGTACTCCCAACCCAAAACTCAGACCAAACGCCGGGTGCTATTGGTTAGCCGGCAGTGCGACTTCCCTGCGATCCTTCGTCGTGCGGCAGATGCGTAAGTGTCGCAAGCAATGACCGATCTTTAATTTGTTTTTGCACCGACCGCGTGCTCTTCTCATCACGTGGATGGAACATCGGAGGCGGTTCGAGGAGGATCGGTCATTGGTCGAGATCAAACGCATCCCCTTGTCGTCGTCCATCGTTGCCGATCCCTGGTTGGATCTGCAGGATGAACAGGCGTCGGACATGCTGCAGCATCTGCAAAGCGACAATCTCGCCCTGCGATGCCTGCGCGATGCTCTTTCCGCCGATATCGAACCTACCCCGTTTTCCGAACCGAGGCGTTCCTGAACGACGCGGGACGCGAAAGCGCCCGGCCGTTCGCGACGAACGGGCCGGGCCCAGACGATCAGGCGACGAGCTTAGTTGCGATCTCAGCGATGTGACGGCCCTGGAAGCGGGCGCCATCCAACTCGATCGGGCTCGGTTGACGTGAGCCGTCGCCGTTGGCGATCGTGGTGGCGCCGTACGGCGAACCGCCGACGATCTGGTCCGAGGCCATCTGCCCCTGGAACGAATACGGCAGACCGACGATCACCAGACCATGGTGCAGCAGCGTCTTGTGGACCGAGAGGATGGTCGCCTCGTTGCCGCCATGCTGGGTGGCGGACGACGAGAACGCACCGCCGACCTTGCCGATCAGCTTGCCCTGCGCCCAGAGACCACCGGTCCGATCCCAGAAGGATGCCATCTGCGAAGCCATGTTGCCGTACCGTGTCGGCACGCCGACGATGATCGCGTCGTACTGCGCGAGTTCGTCGGGCTGCGCCTCGGGAAAGTCGTGGTTGGCCTTGAAGCCAGCGGCCTTCACCACTTCGGCTGGCGCGGTCTCCGGCACGCGCTTGATGTCCACCTCGGCGCCCCCCTCGCGCGCGCCCTCTGCCACGGCCTTCGCCATGGTCTCGATGTGGCCGTAGCTCGAATAGTAGAGAACCAGTACCTTCGCCATCGTATCCTCGTGTGCTGCCGGAGACATCCGAGCGGCGTCCGGGCTCGCCGTGCGCTGCACTTAGAGCGCCCGGATCACAGGAATACGAGGGGTGCGCGACGTGACGCACCGTTTACCGATCCGGTGAAGTGCACACCCCCTTCCCTTGGCGGTGGTCCGCCCCAAACCTTCTCCATTGGCGGAGGGGTTCCATGACGGACGCGGCGAAGGTTCATACGGCGGCGATGCTGGCGATCGGAGACGAACTCCTGTCCGGACGCACCAAGGATCGCAACATCGCGCACCTCGCACAGGTCCTCACGCTCGCAGGCCTCGATCTTCGCGAGGTGCGCATCGTTCCCGACGTCGAGGACGAGATCGTCTCGGCGCTCGACGCGCTTCGCAAGCGCTACGATTTCGTCTTCACATCCGGCGGCATCGGACCGACCCACGACGACATCACCGCCGATGCGATCGGCAAGGCGTTCGGGCTGCCGGTCGAGCCGCATCCGGAGGCCGAACGGCTGCTCGCCAGCTATTACGAAGGCCGCTCGCTGCCCTTCACCGAGGCCCGCCAGCGGATGACCCGCATGCCGCGCGGCTCCACGCTGATCGACAACCCCGTATCGGTCGCCCCTGGTTTTCGCATCGGCAATGTCTTCGTGATGGCCGGCGTACCGGGCATCTTCACCGCGATGCTCGACAACGTCCTGCCGACCCTGCCCACGGGACCCGTGATGACGAGCCTTGCCATTGCGTGCCCCGTCGGCGAAGGCGACATCGGCGGGCCGCTCGGACAGATCCAGAAACGGCATCCCGAGACCGCGATCGGGTCCTACCCGAAGTTCGACGGGCATCGCTACACGACCGAACTCGTGGTGCGCTCGCGCAGCGAGGCGGCCCGGGATGCGGCGGCCACGGACATCCGCGCGATGATCGAGGAGTCGACGACGGCGGGCGCTAGGCCTGCCTGACCATCCGGCTTGCCGCCCCGGCCCCGAAGCGATAACGGAAACGTCCCGCCGACGGAGTCGCCCGCCATGTCCACGCCCGAGAAGTCCTTTCCCGTTTCCTGGGAGCAGTTCCATCGCGACGCCCGCGCGCTCGCCTGGCGTCTGGCCGGACAAAGAGCGGAGTGGAAGGCGATCGTCTGCATCACGCGCGGCGGGCTGGTGCCGGCGGCGATCATCGCGCGAGAACTCGGCACGCGGCTGATCGAGACGGTGTGCATCGCCTCCTACCACGAGTACGACACGCAAGGGGAACTGCGCGTGCTCAAGGACATCGCGCCGGCCCTGCGCGAGGACGACGGCGACGGCATCCTGATCGTCGACGACCTGACCGACACCGGCAAGACGGCGGCCCTCGTGCGTGCCATGCTGCCGAAGGCGCATTTCGCCACGGTCTACGCCAAGCCCAAGGGACGGCCGCTGGTCGACACCTTCATCACCGAGGTCAGCCAGGACACCTGGATCTTCTTCCCCTGGGATCTCGGCCTCTCCTTCCAGGCGCCGATCGCCAAGGGCTCGGCGGGCTGAGCCCGTCCGGGGCCGCAGGCTGAGCGTCCGAACCGCTCGCCTGCTTTATCCCCAGCTTCCACACTCGTCCCGTAGCCTTTTTCGCGCCTGCTGGTGCCGTCATCCACGCGCCATTAACGTCGCCCGTGGAACCGGTTCCCTCCGGCCTGCGCACCATCCTGTGGATAAGCGTTTCGCTCGGGAACCGATGGTTCCATCGAGTTTTGAATCGCGAGACACGGATCGTCGGACTTCGTTCCAATTTTAACCATCCGACGAGATGTGGATATCCTACCCCTAGAATTGGTAGTCGCTCGAAAGCGACACACCATATATGGTAGGGTCAACAAATAGAGAATCATCTGCCACGGGCATGTCCGGGTCCGGCATCGACACGTCAGTCGATGAACGGCCTCGCGCGTCCATTCGTGGCGACAGGCACCGGAGAAGACCATGGGCATGAAGATCGATCGCCGGTACACGCGTGCGGACCAAGGCGCCTACGACGCCGTCGAGTTCCGGAAGGCCACGAGCGAAATCCGCAACCCGGACGGCTCGGTCGTGTTCCGGCTGGCGGACATCGACGTCCCCGCGCAGTTCAGCCAGGTCGCCAGCGATATCCTGGCCCAAAAGTATTTCCGCAAGGCGGGTGTGCCGAAGGCCCTTCGCAAGGTGGAGGAGAACGACGTTCCCTCCTGGCTCTGGCGCTCGGTCGCCGACGAAGAGGCTCTTGCCCATCTGCCCGAGGCCGAGCGCACCGGCTCCGAGATGGACGCCCGGCAAGTCTTCGACCGCCTCTCGGGCACCTGGACCTATTGGGGCTGGAAGGGCGGCTACTTCAACTCCGAGGAGGACGCGGGCGCCTTCCGCGACGAGCTGGCCTACATGCTCGCGACCCAGAAGGTCGCGCCAAACTCGCCGCAATGGTTCAACACCGGGCTTCACTGGGCCTACGGCATCGACGGCCCCGGCCAGGGCCACTTCTATGTCGACTACCGGACGGGTGAGCTGACGCGCTCGGCCTCGTCCTACGAGCATCCGCAGCCGCACGCCTGCTTCATCCAGTCCGTGGCCGACGACCTCGTCAACGAGGGCGGCATCATGGACCTGTGGGTGCGCGAGGCGCGCCTCTTCAAGTACGGCTCGGGCACCGGCTCCAACTTCTCGGCGCTTCGCGGCGAAGGCGAGAAGCTCGCCGGCGGCGGCAAGTCGTCCGGCCTCATGAGCTTCCTCAAGATCGGCGACCGCGCGGCGGGCGCGATCAAGTCGGGCGGCACGACGCGTCGCGCCGCCAAGATGGTCGTGGTCGATATCGACCACCCCGACATCGAGAACTACGTGATGTGGAAGGTGCGCGAGGAGGAGAAGGTCGCCGCCCTCGTCACCGGTTCCAAGACCGTCTCCAAGCACCTGAAGAGCATCCTGTCGGCCTGCGTCAACTGCGAGGGCGGCACGGGCGACGAATGCTTCGACCCGAACGTCAACCCGGCTCTCAAGCGCGCGGTGAAGGACGCCAAGCGCGCCCAAGTGCCGGAGAACTACGTCAAGCGCGTCATCCAGTTCGCTCGCCAGGGCTACACGGACATCGACTTCCCCGTCTACAACACGGACTGGGATAGCGAGGCCTACCTCACCGTCGCCGGCCAGAACTCGAACAACTCGGTGCGTGTTTCGGACGAGTTCCTTCAGGCGGTGGAGCAGGACGGCGAGCACAAGCTGATCGGCCGCACCACCGGCAAGGTCACGAAGACCCTCAAGGCGCGCGAGTTGTGGGACCAGATCGGTTACGCCGCCTGGGCCTCGGCCGATCCCGGCATCCAGTTCCACACCACGATCAATGACTGGCACACCTGTGCGGCGGCCGGCGCGATCAACGCGTCGAACCCCTGCTCGGAATACATGTTCCTGGACGACACGGCCTGCAACCTGGCCTCCATGAACCTCCTGCAGTTCCGCGAGCCAAACGGTCGCTTCGACGTCGACGCCTACGAGCACGCCACCCGTCTCTGGACGGTCGTGCTCGAGATCTCGGTGCTGATGGCGCAGTTTCCCTCAAAGGAGATCGCGCAGCGCTCCTACGACTACCGCACGCTCGGCCTCGGCTTCGCCAATATCGGCGGCCTGCTGATGACCGCCGGCATCCCCTACTCCTCGGCCGAAGGCCGGGCGATCTGCGGCGCGCTGTCGGCGATCATGACCGGCGTCTCCTACGCCACCTCGGCCGAGATGGCGCGTGAGCTTGGCCCCTTCCCGGACTACGAGCGCAACGCCGCCGGCATGCTGCGAGTCATCCGCAACCATGCGCGCGCCGCTCAAGGGCTCGCCAACGGCTACGAGGGTCTCGCGGTCGATCCGGTGCCGCTCGACCATGCCTCGATCAAGGACAAGCGCCTCTCGGCCCGCGCCAAGCAAGCCTGGGTCCTGGCGCAGGAGCTCGGCGAGAAGCACGGCTATCGCAACGCGCAGGTCTCGGTGATCGCGCCGACTGGCACGATCGGTCTCGTGATGGACTGCGACACGACGGGCATCGAGCCGGACTTCGCGCTGGTGAAGTTCAAGAAGCTGGCCGGCGGCGGCTACTTCAAGATCATCAACCGCGCCGTGCCGGAGGCTTTGCGCACGCTCGGCTACTCCGAAGCGCAGATCGCCGAGATCGAGGCCTATGCCGTCGGCCACGGCAACCTGAACCAGGCGCCCGCCATCAACCCCGGCTCGCTGCGGGCCAAGGGCTTTGGCGACGAGCAGATCGCGGCGCTGAACGAGGGCCTGAAGAGCGCCTTCGACATCAAGTTCGCCGTCAACAAGTGGACGCTCGGCGAAGCCTTCTGCAAGGACGTGCTCGGCTTCACCGACGAACAGCTCAACGACTTCTCGTTCGAGTTCCTGCCCGCCCTCGGCTTCAGCCGCAAGGACATCGAAGCCGCCAACATCCACGTCTGCGGCGCGATGACCCTCGAAGGCGCGCCGTTCCTGAAGGCCGAGCATCTGCCGGTGTTCGACTGCGCCTCGCCGTGCGGACGGATCGGCAAGCGCTCGCTCTCGGTGGAATCGCACATCCGCATGATGGCGGCTTCGCAGCCCTTCATCTCGGGCGCGATCTCCAAGACCATCAACATGCCGAACGACGCGACGGTGGAGGACTGCAACAGCGCCTACATGCTGTCGTGGAAGCTCGCGCTGAAGGCGAACGCCCTCTACCGCGACGGCTCCAAGCTTTCTCAGCCGCTCAACGCCTCGCTGATCGCGGACGAGGACGACGAGGACGACCTGATCGAGGAGACCGCTGCCGCGATCGCCGCCGCTCCGGCCGCCGTCCAGGCGACGGAGATCGCCGAGCGGATCGTCGAGCGCGTCATCGAGAAGGTGATCCGCGAACGCGAGAAGCTGCCGAACCGCCGCAAGGGCTACACCCAGAAGGCCATCGTCGGCGGTCACAAGGTCTATCTGCGCACCGGCGAGTTCGACGACGGGCGCCTCGGCGAGATCTTCATCGACATGCACAAGGAGGGCGCAGCCTTCCGTGCGATGATGAACAACTTCGCCATCGCCATCTCGCTCGGCCTTCAGTTCGGCGTGCCGCTCGACGAATACGTGGAGGCCTTCACCTTCACGCGCTTCGAGCCGGCCGGCATGGTCCAGGGCAACGAGGCGATCAAGAACGCAACGTCGATCCTCGACTACGTGTTCCGGGAACTCGCGGTGTCCTATCTCGGCCGCCACGACCTCGCCCACGTGCAGCCCGAGGACTTCGGCGCCTCGACGATCGGCCGCGGCGTGGAAGGCGACAAACCGGCGCCCCTGCCGATCTCCAGCGGCATGGTGCGCGGCCAGACGGCGAAGTTCCGCCTCGTCTCGTCCGACGCGCAAGGGTCTGCGGCTCCCGCAGGTCAGGCGAAGCCGGCCGGCGTGTCGGCGGTCGGCCGCCCCGTGACCGTTGCCGCAGCGACGGCTGCGGCACGGGTGCCCGCCACCCTCGGCGGCAGCCAAGCGACGGCGTTCAAGCGCGACTACGAGACGACCCCGCTCGACGAACCAGCCCCCACCGCCGACGCATCGCCGGCCCAGGGCCTGTTCGACAGCCCCCTCGCCTACGCCGCCTCGCCGCGCGACGTGTCCCGCGTCGAAGCGCCCGCGAAGGCGACGAGCGCGGAACGCCGGGCCCAGGCCCTGATGAAAGGCTACACCGGCGATTCCTGCTCCGAGTGCTCGAACTTCACGATGGTCCGAAACGGCACCTGCCTGAAGTGCGACACCTGCGGTTCGACCAGCGGCTGCTCGTAAGCTTGGGTGGCAGGTGGTGACACTATGACGGGCAGTTTGGTTTGCCTCAGGGCTCTCTAGAACACCCATCGTGGCACGTTAGCCCTGCCGCAGTTCTCCGGAGTCCGTAACTCAGGGCTTCTGATCTCGGTCGAGCAGAGCAAGCCTCAGGGCAGAAAAGACGAAAGCAAATGGCCCAGGCGCGCTACGATCCGCCTGGGCCTTTCGATTCCGGGACCGCTTCACCGCATGGGGGTAGAGCCCATGACGCTGCACCGAGGGCAAGCTGAAGCTCGGCAAGACGCCTTAACCTGACCGCTGAATTATTTGTCAGACAGCCCCGACACCGACACGCGAGGCGTTTCACGGTCGGGGCTGCCTGTCATTCGACGCTTGGCGTTTAATCCTCACCATCCCAGCATGTGTCGCTGTCGCCTGATCGCACGAGTAATGGCTTGAATGGTCATCGTGCGCTACGTTCATGGTTTGATCCGGAGGGGCCCATCTCATGAAAACCGTGACCGATAACCAGATCAACGGCGAATTCGGCGAGTCGATGGTTCGGACGCGTGTGCTTTCGATGGGGCAGGTCTTCGAACCGAACGGGCGCCTTGAGACAGGGATCGACGGCATGATCCACCTCCGCGATCCGAAAACCGGAGTGGCGCTCGGCAAGATGATAGGCGTCCAGGTCAAGACGACGGCCGCAGGAGCCTATTCGGGTGAAACGGAGCACGGTTTCGACTATCTGCTGAAGTCCGACGATCTCGCATTCTGGCGAACGACGAATGTGCCAGTCATCATCGTGCTGCTGCGCCGGGCGGACGAAAGCTTTTTCTGGAAGAGCGTGGACGCCGGATTGCCTGGGGAGGAGCGCCGGCTCCGGTTCGACAAGAAGCAGGACCTATTCGACAAGTCGGCGGTTGATCGGATCGCCTCACTATCAATCGATCGCTCCACGCATGGAGCACATCTGCCGCCTCTGCAGTCGGGTGAAGAAGCGCATCTGAACCTCGTCGAGGTTTTGCCTCCGTCCGAGATCTTCGTCGCGACCTCCCCGTTCAAGCACGCCCGACCTGCCATCGCCGAGATGCTTCGACACGACGATCGAGAGTTCGATTGGGTCCTTCGCGGTGGGCGCTTCCTCTCGTTTCGGGATCCTCGAACCAATGCAGCGGCTTGTCTGGTGGATGATGAGAGCGTCGAAGCCGTGGAGACGTCCATCATCGCCGATAGCGAAGATCGGGACGACGAGATCTCCTTCGTCGAACTTCTCAGGCGGACGATGGGCCGCCAACTCGAACCTGACATTGGTTTCGACAAGGACGGGCGTAGCTACTACTTCCGTGCCCCCGAACGTAAGAAGGGCCGTTCCTACGCCTACACGGCAACCAAAAACCAGGCGAAGGCCGACGTCGTCAAAGTGTACGTGGACAAGAAGGACAAGACGCGGATCAGCAGCGTCCGGCATCATGCGTTTATCCCACGCTTCCTGCCGATCGGTGGACGCTGGTTCGTGTCGATCAGTCCTACCTTCGTATTCACCGAAGACGGGTCTCGGACCCACCGGTTCTCATCTACGCTCCTGACCGGCAAGAAGAAGCTTGAGCGCAACGACGCCATTCGCGGACAGTTCGTGATGTGGCGTCACCTCCTAATGGAAAGTGGCAGGCCAACAGCACCGAGTCTCTTCGGGACGGGCAGCGAGGTCGAGCCTGGAAAACTGAGGTTCGCCACGGTGCGTCCGATCGAGATGGAGCGGTCGGTGCCAGAGGAGTCATGGAAGGTCCAGGATCCCAATGCAGATCGGCTGAGATCGAACGAACCGGGGTTGTTCTAATGGACTTCCGCTCGAAGGTTTTGGACGAACCACTGCTTGAGTTCGGTGACAAGCAGATAGCTGTCGATCCACGTTACGGACTGACGGAGTTTGGCCCCCTGCAGCCAGCTCTTGGCGACAGGATACGGATTGGGGTCATCGGCACTGCAGAAACGATGGAAGGTTTCTCAGCTTTTCTCGAGCGCGCCATGGCGGGCATTCCTAACGAAAGCCGCTACGTAAATCTCAATCCAAGCTTCCCCGGTCTGGGAAACAGAAACCCCTTCCGATGCTCGTTCGAGGTGGACAAAGAAGGGTCGCGGGTGCTCCCGAACCGCGACATCAAGACGGTTCTCGCGGTGCCACGGCATGACGATGCGGTCAGATCCGCAGTCGATGTCTTCATCGACCAAGCTCGTTCGCTGCTCGAAGGATCAAGTCGACCGGACGTCATCGTTCTCGCTCTTCCAAAGGCTCTCATCGAGAAGGTCGCAAACGCGAAATTGAGCGATGAGGATGATGGCGAGGACCAAGAGGAACCGAAATCGGCGTCCCCGATCGACTTCAGAGACCTTTTCAAGGCTCGCGCACTGTCCCTCAACGTTCCCACGCAGATCGTCTGGCCGACGCTGTGGGATGACAATGCAACCATAGGACGGAAGTTCAGAGGAACTAGGACGGTGCAGGCGCCCTCGGTACGAGCCTGGAACCTCCTGAACGCGCTGTTCTACAAGGCTGGCAAAGCCCCTTGGCGGCTTCCGGTCAAGGACGATGAGTATCGAACGAGCTATCTTGGGATCGGCTTCTACCGCGACCTCGACGGGCAGCGACTTTGGACAAGCACGGCCCAGATGTTCGACGAACGTGGAAAGGGCATCATCCTGCGTGGAGCGCGTGCCCACACCGACCGCCCAGGCAACCACCCCTATCTCACTCGAGAAGACGCATACGCCTTACTCCGCAAGTCGGCCGACGCGTACCGGATGCAGCATAGGCATTATCCGGCGAGGGTCGTTATCCTCAAGACATCGCGCTTCGAGACCAGCGAAGTCGATGGTTTCGAGGCCGCGCTTGACGAAGTGGGCGTCGACATCTCCGATATGATCTGGGTGCAGGAATCTACGCCGCTGGCGCTCATGAGAGAGGGAGATTACCCAGCACTTCGGGGTAGCTTTGTCGATCTCGGGCGGAGCGCCATTCTCTACAGCCGCGGAAGCGTTCCCTACTACGGCACCTACCCTGGTGCACGTGTGCCCCGACCATTGGAGCTACGTCCTGCCATCGGAAGCGACACGCCGTTGACACAACTCGCCGAGGAGATCCTCGCGCTGACGAAGATGAACTGGAACTCGACGCAGTTCGACCAATCCCTCCCGATCCCCATCCGAGCCGCCCGTCAGGTGGGGCGGATCCTGAAACATGTCAGCTATGGGGACAGAGATCAGAGCGACTATCGCTACTACATCTGAGCTTGACGGGCTGCCTTGGAGGATGGGTTACGTCCGCACCCCGATCGGCCGCTTCGGCGGTCCGCTCTCGTCCGTGCGCGCCGACGATCTCGGTGCCGTGCCCCTCAGAGCGCGGATGGAGCGAACAGATACTGCCGGGTCACGCACCAGAGCACGTTAACCTTCGTACGCGCGGCGACCCCGGCGGCGAAAAGAGCCGCCGCGGCCCCGTCGACGGCACCGTTCCCGCCACCCGCGACCTCGTGCAGGGCGCCGAGAGCCAAGCCACCCCCCGGCAGACGACCATCGATCTCCTGGACACCGAAGGGGAGCGGCAGTCGAACCCGTGCACCCCTCCCTTCCAGGCGCTGGACGCGCCCGCGAAGGTCGTCGAGAACGGATCTATCTGGAACTCTCTGCATCGACTGACTGCGGACCTGATTCCTACGAGCGTCTCGGACGGAGAATATGTTCCCGTTCTGTTCTGAGGGTAGGGTGGAGTCAATCGATGCCGTCAGGTTCTCCACCGTCGTCCGGCATTCCGTGGTCGGCAACCGCAGTCTCAACATGCCTGAACTCGTATTTCACACCGCCCTGCATGAATTGACCCACCTAAGTCACTGACCGCGTTTCGATTTTTCGCACAATCGACATTGCTGCATGAAAGCTGCATGAAATCGCAGGCGGAACGCGCAACGTCGTGCATTGGAGCGAGACTCAGGACTTGAGTGGCAGCATCGTCGATCGCCTCCGCACGGGTCATGCAGGCATGGCCGATCTCGCCGACAAGCTGCACAACCTGTCCAACTGTCTCCTCGTCGATCGCCATCGTAGGCGAACCCGCGTCCTGGCATGCCCATTCATGAGGGGCGTTTCTGACAGCTAGCGCCAACCGCGAGCTAATACGGTGTCAGCCGTACCTGTATCGTTCGACCGGTTTGCGAACTCCCACTGTCGAATGCAGGATGGACCTGGTCCATCGGTGGGAGGTTCGTCCCCCTGCCCGAAAGGCTCCGACAGACATGGTACTCGACGAAACCTACACTCTATCCGACGGCGTCAGGATCCCGAAGCTCGGTCTCGGCACCTGGCGAATCGACGATGCGAAGGTCGCGCAGGCCGTTCGCGATGCGATCCGGATCGGTTACCGACACATCGACACGGCGCAGGCCTACGGCAACGAGCGTGGTGTCGGCGAAGGTGTCCGGACCTCCGGCGTCGCACGCGATGAGATCTTCGTCACGACGAAGGTCGCGGCCGAGATCAAGGATTACGAGAGCGCCCAGGCAAGCATCGACGGCTCGCTCAGGACGCTCGGCCTGGAACACGTAGACCTGATGATCATCCATAGCCCGCAGCCCTGGGCCAGTTTCCGCGACGGCGACCATCGCTTCGAGGGGAACCTGGAGGTCTGGCGGGCCCTGGAGGATGCCCGGCGCGCCGGAAAGCTCCGGGCGATCGGTGTCTCGAACTTCGAAAGGGCTGACCTCGACAACATCATCCAGAACGGCAGTGTGAAGCCGGCGGTCAACCAGATCCTCGCGCATGTCGGGAACACGCCGTTCGATCTCATCGATCGTGCGCGGCGCAACGACATTCTCGTAGAGGCCTATTCGCCCGTCGCCCACGGCAACCTCCTGCGGAATTCCGACATGGCCGCCATGGCGGATCGGTATGGCGTGAGCATCGCGCAGATCTGCATCCGCTACTGCCTCCAGCTCGGCCTTCTTCCTCTGCCGAAGACCGCGAACCCCGATCATATGCGCTCGAACGCGACCCTCGACTTCGAGATCTCCGTGGCCGACATGGAGACCCTGAAGAGCGCCGAAAGCATTCAGGACTACGGGGATGCAGATCACTTTCCGGTCTTCGGCATCAGGTACTGAGCCCGCTTCTCGCGGACCCGGACCCCACCTCCGTCCGGATCGGTCCGACCTACGGCTCCGCTCTTATCCAGCAAGGAGAACACCATGAAATACGTCAAGCTCGGCAGAACCGGTCTGGACGTCTCCCGTCTGTGCCTCGGCTGCATGACCTACGGAGATCCGAAGCGCGGGAACCACGAGTGGACCCTGGACGAGGAGGCGAGCCGTCCCCTCATCCGGCAGGCCGTCGAGGCGGGCGTCAACTTCTTCGACACCGCCAACGGGTACTCCGACGGCACATCCGAGGAGATCGTCGGCCGTGCTCTCAAGGAGTTCACGCGGCGGGAGGAGGTGGTCATCGCCACGAAGGTCTTCCTGCCGATGCGACCGGGCCCGAACGGTGGCGGCCTCAGCCGCAAGGCGATCATGCAGGAGATCGACGCGAGCCTTCGACGCCTCGGCACCGACTACGTCGACCTCTATCAGATCCATCGTTTCGATCCGCAGACACCGATCGAGGAGACGCTCGAGGCGCTCCACGACGTCGTGAAGGCTGGAAAGGCCCGCTACATCGGAGCCTCCTCGATGTACGCCTGGCAGTTCGCGACCATGCTTCACACGGCGGAGGCGAATGGCTGGACGCGGTTCGTCACGATGCAGAACTACGTGAACCTCCTCTACCGCGAGGAGGAACGCGAGATGCTTCCCTTGTGCGAGGCCGCGGGAATCGGTGTCATGCCATGGAGTCCGCTCGCTCGTGGTCGCCTCACCCGCGGCTGGGACGAGGCGACGGGTCGGTCGCGCACGGACAACTTCGCGCATACGCTCTACGACCGGACCGCGGACGCCGATCGCAAGGTCGTCGAGACGGTCGCCGAAGTCGCGTCGGAACGTGGCATTCCCCGCGCACAGGTCGCGCTGGCCTGGGTACTGGCGAAGCCCGTCGTGTCCTCGCCGATCGTCGGCGCGTCGAAGCCGCAGCACCTTCAGGACGCGCTGGCGGCACTGGATGTCATCTTGAGCGAAGCGGAGATCGCCCGTCTCGAGGCTCCATACGTACCGCATGCCATCGTCGGCTTCGGCTGAACCCGGCGTCCTGCAGGACACTTGGAATCGAGCGGCGAGCGGAAAGCGATGATCTCGGCTAACATACGAAGGGGATGGCATCTCCCCTTCAACAGATTTGATGCCGAACGGCCGAAGAAGCAGCGATGATGGACGGTGAGGACGTCTACCGAGCCCGGCTCGCCGACTGCCTTGCTGCGGCGAAGGCTGAACGCTGCCGCAGGTCAAGGAAAGGCACCTCGCGGCTGCCCGCTCCTGGCAGATCCTACTCGATGACGCCGTCGAACTGAGACGGAACGACCGGCCTACCATTGACGTGCCGCCCCCTCGGCCTGACGCAGGCTGACCATCGAGGCCGGTGATCGACGTTGTGACTCGGCGGAAGGCTGACCCATGGCTTCCGAGGTCCCTGAGCGCAGTCTCCTGTCCTCCACCGAGATCCCATTCCTTCCGCAGCGTCCTGAGGATGCGTCCGACGGCTCGCATCGGCTCAAGCCCTGCTTCGATCCCTCGGGGCATCAGCGCTCGGAGCGCTCGATCCGAACCGATACCCGACCCGGCCGATCGAAGATTGCGACATCTCCCTCGGCGTGGCCGAGCACGACGATACCGGGCCAAGGCACCTCGCCCTCGCGATAGTAGACCACGAAGTCGTTCGAACCCCACAGGCCGATGGTGCCGGGTGAGAAGTCCAGCCGACGTTCGCTTCGCGGAAGCGAAATGGGCAGTTTTCCGGTCTTCTCCTGACGGAGGTGATCGCGCATGTCGAGGGTGATCGGCAGGAGGTCGAGAAGGGCCGAGGCGGCCTCGTTGTCCGTGAGAACCGCGTCGACGGTGCCCCAGTCCGACGAGATCGTGATCCTATCCTGGGCGATCGCATAGTCCATCGTAGCCATCGATACCGTCAGGGTCAGTGCGAAGCGAAGCATGATCGATCTCCCGATGCCCGACGGGCGAGGTCCAAACCTCGCCCGCATCCGCTTGTCTCAGTTCTCGGAAAGAGCCGCGGCTCGTTCGGCAAGGCTACCCTGGAAGAACGTATCCAGCCGGTCGAACGGAATGAGATCGACCCGATCGTAGAGATCGACGTGGCCGGCCCCCTTGACCCAGACAAGCTCCTTCGGCTCGGAAGCGAGTTCGTAGGCCTTCTCCGAGAATTCCTTCGAGTGCGCCTGATCGCCCGAGATGAACATCATCGGTCGCCCGATCGTCTCGATGTCGTTGAACGGGTAGAAGTTCATGAACTTCACGTTGGACGTCAGGGTCGGCATCGTGGTGCGCTCCGCAGACGCGCCTTCGGGCGTGAACCGGCCTCGCTCCGTGCGGTAGAAGTCGTAGAACTCGCGCTGGATCGGGTGCGTGTCCGCCGTCAGTTCCAGCGTGGTGCCGCCGGTGACCGCCGTCTCGGCTCCGTCGACTTCGGCCCAACGCTGCTCGGCCGCAGCCGCGATCACGGCCTTACGGTCCTCCACGGACAGCGAGTTCTGCAGGGCGTTCCGGTTGGCGGCGCCCATGTCGTACATCGAGACCGTCGCGATCGACCGGATGCGCGGGTCGATTTTGGCGGCGGAGACGACGAACGAGCCGCTGCCGCAGATACCGATCGCCCCGATCCGGTCACGGTCCACGAAGTCCTGCCTGCCAAGATAGTCGACCGCGGCACTGAAGGCTTCGGCATAGAGTTCTGGCGCCACGGCATTGCGCGGCTCACCACTGCTGCCACCCCAGTACGGCAGGTCGAGCGAGACGGTCACGAAGCCACGCTCCGCCATCTTCGTGGCGTAGAGGTTGGCGCTCTGCTCCTTCACGGCACCCATCGGATGGCCGACGACGATCGCGGCATGGTCGACGCTGCGGTCGAGATCCTTCGGGATGAAGATGTTGCCGGCGACCATCGTCCGGTACTGGGTCTGGAAGGTGATCGGCTGTACCGTCACCGCATCGCTGACATAGAAGTTGGCGGCTCCGTTCGACAGATCCTGCGCTAGGCTCTTCGAAGTCGTGGCGACCGTGGCGAGCCCCATCGCCATCGCGCCGGCGGCGGCCATCCTCAGGAAGCCGCCGAGGGATGCGACGGTGGATCGATCGGTCTGCGTCTGGTCGAGGTTGGTCATTCCTGCTTCTCCGTTCTCGTCGGGCCGGCGTCGACGCCGCCCCTGTCCATGGCTGGAGAGTTAAAGCATCCGGCCGCCGAGGATTATCCACCCGCCCTCGCTTGTCGTCATGAATGTCCTTCATGAGTCGTAACGCGTCCGTGAGAATTCGTGATGAGTTCGTTTGGGAGAGACGTCCCCTCTGGACCCGGAAGATCATAGGGTGCCGGCATCGTCGATGGACCAACCTGACCCATGGCGTGCGGGTATGGCGCCAGCAGGAAACGACCTGCCGGCCTTCATGCACGGTACAGGTGGCGGCGTTCCTCTGGTACGCATGGTCGGATCGCGCTTTGCGTCAAATGTCGGAGTCCGGGCCGTTCGATGCCACGCCAGAACCTGAACGACCTGCTTGCCTTCGTCGCCGTGGCGCGGGAACAGAGCTTCACGCGGGCGGCGGCGAAGACAGGCGTATCCCAGTCCGCCCTCAGCCACACGATCCGGCAACTGGAAGCACGCCTCGGCGTGCGACTTCTCACACGGACCACACGCGCCGTGTCGCCTACGGAAGCCGGCGAGCGCCTCCTTGCCGGCATCGGTCCGCGGTTCGACGAGATCGACGCCCAGATCGAGGCGTTGAGCGAACTCCGCGACAAGCCGGCAGGCACGATCCGCATCGCCGCCGCCGACTATGCGATCGAGCATGTCCTCTGGCCGAAGCTACGGCAGTTCCTTCGGAACTATCCGGACATCTCGGTCGAACTGATCCTCGACAACGGCCTGACCGATATCGTGTCCGAACGCTACGACGCCGGCGTCCGCATGGGAGAGCAGGTCTCGAAGGACATGATCTCGGCCCGGATCGGTCCCGACTTCCGACTGTCGGTCGTCGGATCGCCCTCGTACTTCGAGGGCCGCTCGAGGCCGGCGCACCCCCGCGAACTCGTCGAACACCGCTGCATCAACTTCCGGCTTCCCTCCTCGGGCGGCCTGTACGCCTGGGAGTTCGAGGAGGATGGACGGGAGATCCGGATCCGCGTCGAAGGTCAGTTGGCGTTCAACAACATCTTTCACGCGCTCGACGCCACGCTGGACGGGTTCGGGTTGGCCTACATTCCCGAGGAGATCGTCCTGCCGCTCGTCGCCGAAGGACGGCTGATCCGCGTACTCGAGGACTTCTCGCCGTTCTGGGACGGGTATCACCTGTATTATCCGAGCCGGCGTCAGGCCTCCCCCGCGTTCGTCGCCCTGGTCGAGGCGTTGCGTCACAGAACCTAGGCGCAACCGCCGTCGGCTCTCCTATCACTGCGGGGTATAACGTTTGCCGCATCCAGGCGACCGATCGGGTTGCCAGGCATTGGCACGCGAACCTATCCTGCCGCCACGACCAACCTCAGCCGGCGATCGACGCCGCCCTCCGACGGGTCTCCATCTCGTCTTCCCCGACAAGGCCGAAGATTGTCCGACCGCCCTTCCCTCGCGGCTCCGTTCCGCAGCCTCGACTTTCGCTTTCTCTGGTCTGCAGTCCTCGTCTCGAACCTCGGAGGTCTAATCCAGGCCGTCGGCGCCGGTTGGATGATGGCGACCATCGGTGCGTCCGACGACACGGTCGCGCTCGTGCAGGCCGCCACCACGCTTCCCATCGTCCTCTTCTCGCTCATGGCCGGGGCACTGGCGGACAACTTCGACCGGCGTCGTGTTCTCCTGGCCGCACAGACCCTCATGATGACAGCGTCGGTGATCTTGGCGACGCTCGCGTTCGTCGGCGAGGTGACACCGTGGCTACTTCTCGGTTTCACCTTCATGATCGGTTGCGGGACGGCGCTCCACAACCCGTCCTGGCAGGCGTCGATCGGGGACCTCGTGCCACGGCGCGACATCCCGGCCGCCGTTACGCTCAACAGCATGGCGTTCAACCTCATGCGGAGCATCGGACCGGCCGTCGGCGGCTTCGTGGTCGCCTCCGCCGGAGCGGCCGGTGCCTTCGCGATCAACGCCCTGAGTTACGTTCCGATCATCCTCACGCTGAGACGATGGCAGCATCGCCGGCCCGTTTCCGATCTGCCACGGGAGACGCTGGGCGACGCGATGTTCGCGGGACTGAGCTTCGTCGCCATGTCCCCGAACCTCCTGACCGTCATCCTGCGTTCGGCCTCCTTCGGCATCGGAGCCGTCGCGATTCTCGCGTTGCTCCCGCTCGTGGCCCGCGATCTGGTACAGGGGCAGGCGACCACCTTCGGCCTCCTCCTCGGAAGTTTCGGCATCGGAGGCATCGGAGGCGCACTCCTGAACACGCGGTTGCGGGAGGCGTTCGCGAGCGAGACGATCACCAGGGTCGCCTATATGGGCTTCGCCGTCGGAACCGTCGTCGTCGCCCTGAGCCGGGACGCGTGGCTGAGTTGCCTGGGTCTCGTTCCGGCCGGTGCCTGCTGGGTTCTGGCTCTGTCGCTGTTCAACGTCACGGTGCAGCTCTCCACGCCGCGATGGGTGGTGGGCCGAGCCCTCTCGATCTACCAGATGGCGACCTTCGGAGGCATGGCCGCGGGCAGTTGGGTTTGGGGTATCCTCGCCAGGGACTACGGACCGACCCTCGCACTCCTATGCGCCGGGGGTGTGCTGACCCTCGGAGCCTTCGTCGGGCTGCGGTTCCCGCTGCCACCGCTCGTCTCCCTCGACCTCGATCCGCTCGATCAGTTCAAGGAACCCGAAGTCCGCCTGGATCTGCGTTCGCGTAGCGGTCCGATCATGGTGCTCGTCGACTACGAGATCGCACAGGCGGACGTTCCGGCCTTCCTCGCGACGATGAGCGAGCGCCGACGCGTGCGCATCCGCGACGGAGCACGGCAATGGTCGCTCCTGCGCGATCTCGAGAACCCTGAGATCTGGACCGAGACCTATCACGTCGCGACGTGGGTCGAGTACGTGCGCCACAACACGCGGCGGACCAAGGCCGATGCCGAGATCAACGATCGGCTTCGGGAACTGCATAAGGGGCCCGATCGCCCGCGGGTCCACCGGATGATCGAACGGCAGACCGTCCCACTCCGGGACGACATGCCGATCAAGGAATATCCGGAGGTCTCGTGAAGCCCACCGCTCGTGGGCCGGAGATTTTGCACCGGCGTCCAGTTCGGACACCGGTGCACCGCTGCCTACCCGTCGAGCTTGATGTCGAGGCTCTTGATCAGCGGCTGCCACAGAGCCTTGTCGTCGTCCCACCGTCTCCGGAACGTCTCAGGATCGCTGGCGGGCATGTCGAGCCCGAGTTCTGCGTAGCGGGTCTTCACCAGCGGATCGGTCAGGGCCGTGGCAAGACCTTTGGAAAGCCGATCCACGACTTCGTCCGACGTGCCGCTCGGCACTATCAGGCCGTGCCATGCACCGGCGGTGAAGCCCGGAAGTCCTTGCTCCGCGATAGTCGGGACGTCCGGAAGGACGGCGAGGCGTGCCTCGGAGAAGACCGCCAACGGCCTGACACTACCCCCTTTGATGGCAGGACCGGCCGTTGTGTAGTCGATCACGATGCTGTCGACGACGCCTGCCATGAGGTCGTTGAGGGCCGGCGCCATTCCCTTGTAGGCCACGTGCTTGAGCGGCACCTTCGCGTCGCGGGCCAGACGCTCCATCGCCAGGTGCAGGGGCGTTCCGATACCGGGGCTGGCGTAGAGGAGCGGCTGCGAGGCGGAACCCGCCTTCTCGAGATACTCGGCACCGGTCCGGATCGGAGAGTCCGTGCGAACGCAGAGCAGAAGATTGATCCCCGCGTACAGCCCCACGGGCCGGAAGTCGCGGTCGGGATCGTACTGGAGGTTGCGGTAGACGACCGGATTGATGATCAGCGTACCGTTGTCCGCGCTCGCGACGGTGTAGCCGTCCTTGGGCGATGCCGCCAGCGCCGAGGCGCCGACGGAACTGCCTGCTCCCGGCCGATTGTCGACGATGATCGGCTGGGCCAGCGACGTCGACATCGGACGACCGATGAGACGGGCGATCGCATCCGTCGCGCCGCCGGGCGGGTAGCCGACGATCCAACGGACCGGCTTGTCGGGATAGGCGGCGTGGGCACTCCGTGCGAACGCACAACTGGCCAGACCGGCCACGATGAAGCTCCGCCTCGTCAGACTGAATTCGGTCATCTGCATTCCTCCCGTTTCTGGACGTCGTGGATCGTTCGATCGTGGAATCCGGGCCGAGGCTTCTTAACCCGATCCCGTCCATCGCTCGTCTGCTACCGGCCACCTCGTCGACGACGAAGGCCGCTCTTGGTTCGTCGGTGCCCAACCTTCCCGGAGCGGCCCACCGTCAGGCAAGCAGCCTCAGGAGCGTGGAGATGCTCCCGCAGGTCTCGAGGTCGCGGATCGTCTTCTGTGTGTCGGCGATGGTCGCTTCCGGGAGTGGCCGTGCGGCGGCTACCGCGCAGTCGCGGAACTTGTCGAACAGCTCGTCCCACGTCATCGGGCGATCCGCGCTTCCAGGCACCATGGAGCCGAGGCGCTCCAAGCGGCGCCCGTCGCGGGTCACGACGACGACCTTTCCGTCCGGCAGCTTGGCCGTCCAGTCGTAGCTGCTGTCGGGAACGGGCACGACCTTGCGAGCCAGGGCGAGGACGACGGGATCCTTCAGGGCCTCCGTCGAGAAGTCGGAGATACGCATGCTGCCCTTGGCGAGGGAGAGACCCACGAGGAACGGCAGACTGAACTTGGCGTCGACCAGCGTTCCGGGCGCCTGGCGCTGGTCCAGCGGCGAGCACATGCGCTGCTGGAAGTCTCCGACATGGACGAGGACCTCCTCCACGTCGTCGGGGATCAGTCCATTCTCGCGCATAAGTTCGATGGAGGCGTGGATGTACGTGTGCGCGTTCCCGACGGCGGGCCAGTACTTGTAGAGCATCCCACCGCTGTGGAACTCGCGTCCGAGCCCCTGCAGCATCTTCTCCCGGTCGAACTCGCCCTTGAAGTAGACGCGGAAGTGACCGGCCTCGCCCTCGAACAGGTTCCGGATGCCCGTCATTCCACGCTGGGCGAGAAGCACGGCGGTGACACAGGCCTGCGAGGTGAAGCCCGCGTACATGCCTCGCAGATCGCTTCCGGTGCCGAAGATCAGTTCCATGGTGCCACCGGACTGCATGCTCGCGATGCCCAAGGCATGCGCGGTCTGCTCGACCGACAGCTTCATCACCGACGCTCCTGCCGTGGCAGCCGAGAAGCAGCCCACCACGGTGGAGAGGTTCCAGTCCATGTGCCAGCCGACGTTGCGCCGAAGGCGGATGAACAGCTCCTGTCCGACGGCGACCGCTGCGATCAGTTCCTCGCCGGTCACGTCGCCCTTGAGTTCGGCGAGAGCGAGGACGGTCGGGACGACCGAGCTGTCGGGATGGGCGCCCCACGGCGTCTGGTCGTCGAAGTCGAGGGCGTGAGCGAGCGCCCCGTTCGCGAGGGCCGCGGCCGACGCCGGCACCCGCCCCCCGAACCCGAGGATGGAGCATTCCTCCCTGCCGCCGTTGCCCTGAACGAGTTCGATCAGCGGCCTCACGGCCGGCTCCGTACCGCTTGCCGCGAGGATGACGCCGATCGTGTCGAGTAGGCTCTTCTTCGCGGCATCGACGACGTCGGGCGGGAGATCGGAGAACCGGGTCGTCGCGGCGAAGCGGGCGAGATCGGTGGAGAGGTCGGCGGCAGGCGTCATGGTGCGCATCGTCCTTGGCAGGAAGGTCTTCTTCGATGGATGTCGGGAGGCGGTAGTCAGCCGGCGAAGCGGGGCTCGGGAATGCCGGTCACGCCCAGCCCGCGGATTGCGAAGAGACCACCGGCACCGGCCTGGCGCGGCGGGATGCCCCGCATGGGACGCCCCATGCTCGTGAAGTACAGGACATCGAGGTCCGGGCCGCCGAACGTGATGCTCGTGACGTTGCGTACGGGGACTTCGATCGTTCGGTCGATGGACCCGTCGGGTGCATGGCGGACGATGCGCCCGCCCAGGACCTTCGCGTTCCAGAGAAAGCCCTCCGAATCCACAGTCGCGCCGTCGACCGCTCTCGAGAACCCGCGATCGGACAGGAATTCCCGCTTGTTCGAGACCGCTCCGGTCGCGATGTCGTAGTCGTAGGCCCAGATCACGTTGTGCTCGGAGTCGCCGCAGTAGAAGGTTCGATCGTCGGGGCTCCAACAGGGCGCGTTGGCACAGACGAAGCCCGTGTCGATCTCGTGCATGGTGAGATCGGGATCGAGGCGATAAAGCGAACCGTCGCGGGCCGGACGCCGGGCGATCGTGACGTCGAGCGGATCGAAGTCGTAGCCCATGCTGCCCGCGAAGAATCGACCGGCCCGATCGACCTTTCCGTCGTTGAACCGGTATTCGGAACCGGGTCCGAACGGACCGGCGACCGGCGTCACCTCCTGAGTGTCGAAGTCGTAGAGGGCGAAGCCGCTGGCGAGCGCCAGCACCGCCCCGCCCCGTTCCCGCAGGGCCATCGACCCGACGAAGGTCGGGACGTACCAGGTTCGGACGTCGCTGCCGTCGGCACGGCAGCTCCATACCTCCGCGGACGTGGAGTCGACCCAGTAGACCCGCTGCTCACGAGCATCCCAGATCGGTCCTTCGCCGAGGTCGTTCCTGCAATCGACGAGAAGTCTGATCGTATGCATCGTGGCCCCTCCCGGCCATTCGGCTCGGCGGCGCGAGTCGCCGCGTTCAAAGACAGGCGGTCTGGCCGCCGTCCACGGACACGATGGATCCCGTCATGAAGCTCGCGTCGCTGGTCAGCAGGAAGACGATCACCGCCGCGATCTCTTCGGGCTCGCCCATCCGTCCAATCGGATGGGCGGCCTTGACCCGTTCGACGGCTGCGGGATCCTGCAGCATGTATTCGGTGAAGGGCGTCCGGGTCATCCCCGGCGCGATGGCGTTCACGCGGATGCCGAAGGGTCCGAGTTCCGGCGACATGGACTTGGTGATGCCGGTGACGCCAAACTTCGACGCCACGTAGGGAAGTCGGTTGGCGACGCCCAGGATGCCCGCCCCGGACGAGATGTTGACGATGGCGCGGGGGTAGGAGTCATCCCGTACGACCTGGGCGAACGCCTGGCACATGTTGATCGTGCCGTCGAGATTTACGGCCATCACACGCGTGTAGTTCTCGGGATCGACGTCGAAGACGTTCCCGACACCCTTGATCCCGGCGCAGTTCACCAGGCCATGGATCGCACCGTGCCTCTCGCGGACCTTCCGCATGAGTTCGAGGGATCCGGCGTGGTCGCAGACGTCGAGCTCAACGCCCTCGATGCGATCGCTGTCCTCAAAACCGGCGATCATCCGGTCGACGGACTCGCGGGTCACGTCGGCCGCTACCACGGTCGCTCCCTCCGCGTGCAACCGACGCACGGTCGCGGCACCGATGCCGCTTCCGGCACCCGTGACGACGACCACCTGACCCTCGAAACGCTGCGACATGAAAGCCTCCCACTGCACACATGAGGTCCGTTGGCCGCCCTGCCCTACGGCAACGGCGCCTCCCACGAGACCATCATTATTTGATGTGTGAAAGACACTTTCATATATGCATGATGGCGTCAACGACGATTCGATCGGGGATTACGTCGAAGATCGGAACGCGGATCGCTCATTACGCTGGCGCGTGAGCGCTGACGGCGGAACCGGCCGCGCCATGCGGTGTGCCGTGCCCGTTCTTGAGCCCTTCCGGCAATAGTGACCGGCGACCGGCGCGACTTCTACTACTTGTGGTTACGCGCGTTCTCGCCTTGCAACGGGCTCGGCGGCTGGCAGTATGGAGATCGCCACCACGTCGTCGGAACCCGAATGAAGCTCCTGAGATATCGTGTGAAGAAGTTCAGATCGGTCGACGACAGCGGCTGGATCGAAGCGTCCGACGTGACCGCGCTGATTGGCGAGAACGAGGCCGGGAAGACCAATCTCCTTCTACCGCTCTGGAAGCTGAACCCATCCGGAAACGGGAAGCTGAACCTTCTCGATGACATGCCTAGAGCGCGCTACGCCGAGATGCGTAAGGCACCGGCGGAGCACCAGTTCATCGAGTGCATCTTCGAACTGAACGATCGCGAGCGTGACCTCTGCGAGCGCTGGGGCGCGGATAGGACGAAGACGCAGACCATCCGGGTCGTTCGGGATTTCGCCGGTCGGTATGGCTTCTGGTTCCCGAACTACCAGTTCGAGCCGATCAATGCGTTCGAGACCGCTCGGCTTGTCAAGCTCGAAGAGGATGGAGCGGAGGCCGGGACAGAGGACGCCAAGGGACCATCGCTGTTCGCCATGCTGCGCGCCTACCTACCGAAGTTCGTGTACTATTCGAACTACGGGAATCTCGACGCGCAGATCTACCTTCCGCACGCCGTGGAAAACCTCGCACGCACGGATCTGGGCGCCAGGGAAGCGGCTAAGGCACGGACCCTGAAGGTCCTCTTCGAACTCGTCAGCCTCAGCCCTCAGGAGATCCTTGAACTCGCCAAGGCGACCGGTGTCACCGAGCGGGTGAACCAATACGGCCAGAAGACCATCGACGAGAAGTCCGAGGAGCAGATTGTACTCGACGACGAACAGCTCCGCACTCGTGCCGCACTCCTGCAGTCGGCGTCGGCAAAGCTGACGCGCACCTTCCGAGACTGGTGGAAGCAGGGCGACTACCGATTCCGCCTGCAGGCAGATGGAAACTACTTCCGCATCTGGGTTGCGGACGATCGCCGAACCGAGGAGATCGAGCTGGAGAACCGCAGTACAGGCCTGCAGTGGTTCCTGAGCTTCTTCCTGGTCTTCACCTACGAGAGCGAGGACGCGCACGAGAACGCGATCATTCTGCTCGACGAGCCGGGGCATTCGCTGCATCCGCTTGCCCAGAGGGATCTGACGCGGTTCTTCGACAATCTGGCGGAGTCCCATCAGCTCCTGTTCACGACGCATTCGCCCTTCATGATCGACGCGGACCGCCTGGACCGTGTGAGGAAGGTGTTCGTCGACGAAGCGGGCGGGACCAAGTCGTCGGGTAATCTCGCCGAGGGAACGCGTGGGAGTGGTGCGTCCTACGCCGTCCACTCGGCCCTCAATCTGTCGGTCGCGGAAAGCCTTCTCCTCGGCTGTACGCCTGTCATCGTCGAAGGCCCGTCGGACCAGCACTACCTTTCGGCGATCAAGACCATCCTCATCAGGAAGGGAAAGATTAAGCCGAGCAGGGAACTCGTCTTCCCTCCCTCGGGCGGAGCCAAGACCGCACGGCTCATCGCAGGTATCCTGATGGGGCGCGACGACACCCTGCCCGTCGTCCTCCTCGACGGCGACGCTCAGGGGGCGCAGGCTGCGAAGAACCTGCAGGAAACCCTCTATCAGGGCTCCGAGAAGCTCGTCCTGACGACTGATCAGTTCCTTCCGGAGATGAAGGGGACGGAGATCGAGGACCTTCTTCCCGTGGAACTTCTGATCGGTGTCCTCGACAAGATGGAGCGTCGACCTCGGGACGAGTTCGAGGATGTCTACAAGACGGGCTCGCCGATCGTTCCGCAGATCAAGTCGTGGGCGGCATCCAACGGCATCGGCCTTCCGGAGGGCTGGAAGGTCGAGTTGTCTCTCGGCGTGAAGAACAGGCTTCTGGCCAACCCCGATCGGTTCGTCGACGACGCCTTGCTGAAGCGTTGGGTCGAACTGTTTCGAAAGTTCGCCTGAGTGTGAGAGGGGTGTCCTCTTCGGGAGCCGGACCGGCAGTTTGGGTCGTGTTCCGCGAGCTGCATAGGGTGAATCCGCTGCGTCGTCGGCGTATCGACGAAGACCAGGCACGGGAACGGCGAACCCTAGACGCATCCGGCGCTCGCGGCGTTCGCGACATTCGATCGGCTCGACGGAAGGGGGTCAGAACCGATCCTCGTCCACATCCGGCAACGACAGCACGTCGTCGGACAGGACATTCTGCACCGCGATGGAATAGGTCGCGGAACGCACCGTCACGAGTTCGATCGAGCCATCGACATACTCCAATCCGGGGTTGTCGCGTGGGGTCAGCGGAGACACGAAGTCGAGATAGTCCAGATCGTCGCTCTCCGCGGGCCGGTTATCTCCATGCTCCCCACCGGCGCTCGTCGCTCCGAGGACCTTTGCGGCATCCCCCATGATGGCGATGTTCCGACCGCCATCGCGTTGCGCGGATCGGAACATGACAGCGTCGGGCGTCACTTCGTTTCCCCGCCAACGGATAGGCTGGGACGTCAGATACTCTGCGACCACCTGCGGCGGGACATACTCGAGATGTTCGTCGCCCGGCAGGATCGGCTTGCTGATCTCGAGCGCGAAGCTCTGCATGAATGCCCATTGCGTAGTGCGCTTGGCATGATTCTTCGAGAGTATGTCCAGCCGCTTGCCCGGTCGGTCGAAGCGGGTCAGATCGAGAACGTGGAGCGGTCGCCGGGATCTAAACGCCGCGACGGCGATCCGGGCTCCCACCGCCGGACGGAGTTCGGCGACCGCGGTGTCGCGTTCTGTCGCTCCGTAGAAGACCGGGATTCCCGCGGCGTTCATCCGCCCCTGCCGACGCAACGCCGGAGGAGGCGTGCCCATCTGCCCTGACGGATTCTCCGAGATTTGACGGAAGGCTGCCTCGTCCGCGACGACCCGCGCTCGATAGAGGATCGTCCCATCCTCCGGAGCCGTCCGATAGAAGGTCGGTCGACCCGAGACGTCGGCCTGATGCTGGATCCCGTCGAAGATCTCGTCGAGGAACCCCTTGGCGCGGTCGTTGAAGAAGCGTTGGCGATGCAGGATCGCCTCCCGGAACCGCTCCCAAAGGATGCTATGTCGCCATCCATCCAAGGGGATCGGCACGTAGTTGCGGTCGGTCGCGTAGAAGGCCTCCTCGCCGTCGGGAGGCCAATAGGAATCGTTCTCAACGAGCCAGTCTACCAGCGAATCGACGACAGCCTCTTCCGTCGCACCGGTCATGTCCTGGATGATGAAGCGGAGATCGTCGCCTTCCTCCTGGTCGAACATCCATCTCCCGAAGCCGTAGTTCGCCCTGAACGCCGGATCGACGATGGCCCCGACCTCGCCGAGAGGCACAGCCTTCAATGTCGGATGGAACCGGCACTTCTCGCTGGATGGGAAGCGAGGGCGGATCTCGACGAGCCGCCGCTTCAACGTCTCGTTCTGGAAGCACTCCGGGCAGACATTCATCGGGACGCGCCCATGCGCTCGCACCCATCCATCGTCGTCCCGGCCTTGCTACCGATGTCCCTGAGGAGATCGTCGCTTAAGCACCGGCTCCTCGAGATGAGGTGGAAGACCGGAGCGGTGCTCATGCGCGAGCTTCCAGGAACCGAACGAGACGAACCGCGCTCGTCGATGCGTGAAAGCTTCCTACTCACCGAGCAGCACCGGATCCCATGCGGGTGGAAAGGTCACGGCAGGTGGCGACGATCTCCTCGCGTGCCTCCTGAACCGAAACGTTCGAACTTCCCGTCAGACGCCGTATGAACGGGGTGGTGACGGCGGCGACAGCCTTCCCGGAGAAGTCGAAGACCGGGGCGGAAAGATTGACGACGCCTTGGATCGTAAGCGACTCGCCTTCGCAGTAACCCGAACGTCGAACACCTTCGAGATCGGCCAGGAACCTAGCTCTGCGATCCTTCGGTTCGTCGCCCGCGAGCACCAAGAGGTTGGCGAGCGCGTCGTCGTCCATGAAGGATGCCAGCACACGCCCGGATGCGCTGTCGTAGATCGGGATCTGGGCACCGAGCCGCACCGAATTGAGGTTGTTGTCCGGACAGTCGACCTGCGCGATCACGAGCAGCTTACCCGAGTTCAGGATGCACATGTGGATCGACTGGTTGATGCGGTTGGCGAGCTTCTGCATGGCATCGCCGGCGATCGACGTCAGGCGCCGGATCGGAGGATGGCGGTGCGCCACCTCGAACATCTTGGTGGTCAGTCGGTAGGTGTCGGAGCCACCGAGTTCGACGTAGCCACGCTCGCATAGGACGACCAGCATCCGGAAGATCTCGGATGTCGTCCGCTCGAGCATGCGGGCTATCTCGACCTGGGAAAGCCCCTCCTCGGCCGAGGCCAGGAGTTCGAGGATATCGAGGCCCTTCGTCAGAGCTGGCGCACGGTACTTGCCGCCCGCAGTCTCGTCCGGATCGTTCGTCATGCACGCCTGCCGTTCGCATTCGGCCATCCACGAACAGGGTGACCGTCTCGAGTTTTATATATGAAACTCTATTGCGAAAACAGGTCCCGATGGGACGAAGATTCGAGTTTGCTACACGGTGACGAGATTTCCCACCTCCGCGAGCACTTCGTCCTCCGCGATCCGTGCCCCCCTGGAACGGGCTCCCCACGTCGCACCGCCGATGTGGGGCGTGATCGCTAGGTTCCCCAGGACCGCCAACCTCGACGAAACCGCCGGTTCGCCCTCGACGACGTCGAGACCAGCCCCGTAGATCGTCCCCGCCTCCAAGGCGGCGATGAGGGCGGATGTGTCGACGAGATCGCCCCTGCCGACGTTCACCAGACGCCCCTTCGGCCCGAGGGCCCGCAGTTCGACCTCGCCTACGACGTGCTTCAGCTTTGGGGTGCCCGGCACGGCGAGGACGAGGACGTCGCTCGCCTCGGCGAGAGCTAGCATGTCAGGATAGAGGGCGGCAGACAGGCCGACGTTCGACGGGCGATCGAGGCCAGCGACCTTCATGCAGGATGCCTCCGCCCGACGGGCGATGGCACGACCAATCCTGCCACTGAGACCAGCGATGCCGATCGTGGCGTCCACGAGACTAAGGCCCGGCTCGTATCGTTTCTCCTTCCAGTCGCCGCTGCGTGCGAACCGGTCCGCCTGAACGAGACGACGGGACGACATCTGGACGAGCGACATCGCGAGATCGGCCACGTCCTCGGTCAACGCCTCGCCGACGTTGCGAAGGCGGATGCCACGCGCGTCGATCGACGGAAGGTCGAACTTGTCGCGTCCGGCTCCCTGGGACACGATGAAGCGCAGGTTCGGCAGGGCTTCGACGATGGAGGCACTACAACCGAGGCTGGTGCTGGTCATCAGGACGCGGACGCCGGCCCGCCGCTCGGGTGGTAGCGCGAGGATCGCCGCCGCGTCGGCGACGACGTCGACGAGGTCCGCGGCGTCGAGCCGCGGATAGTCCATCCCTGTCATCATGGGATAACGGAGCACGGGCTTCAAATTTCGCTCCTTGGCATTAACGGACGATCGGGTCGGGCCACGACGTCACGAGACTTCGAGATGGTCGCCGGACGCATCTCGTCGCGCCGACGGCGGCGGCCGGCCCGACGAGATGCGTCCTTCCGCAGGGAAGGACGCGGAAGGACGCGAGGATGGGCGGCAGGGAGGTCTGCGCCGCCCGTCCGGGAGGCTCAGAACTTCGGAAGGGTCACCGTGAAGAAGAGGGACTCCTCGTTTGCCTTGATGTCCACGGGTGCATCGCTGGGGAGCAGCTCGATGGCCGTCTTCTCGCCGTAGGTCTTGCCGTCGACGGTGATGCTGCCCTTGCTCATGAAGAGCACTTCGATCTGGGACCGGGTACCGGTGTTGTAGGTCGCGCCCGCATCGACCTTCAAAAAGCCGATCTGGGTGTGGCGTTCCGTAAAGACCCCGAGAACCTTCGCGGAGACACCTTCGGTGCCGGTTCCGACCCAGGCATATGCCTCGGGGTCCATCATCATGATGTCGTCGTAGCGGGGCGGATGGAAGACGAGCTTCTTACCGGTCGCTTCCTCGAAGCAGGCCGCCGAGCCGTCCATGTTGTGCTTCCCACCCTTCTCGTCGAACCAGGTGAAGATGCCGTTCTTGAACTCGCCCTTGGCCTTGAGCGCCTCGTTGGCGGCTTCGCGCTTGGGCGTGGACAGGAAGCCATCGCCGCTCGAGCCACCGAACTGGATGACCATCATCTCGAGGCCTTCCGGACGGTCCTGCGGGCCGTAGTGCACGCTCTCCGGGAAGTAGGCCACGGAACCCTCGCCCATGATCTTGTGCGGGGAGGCCGGGTACTTGCCCTTCAGGACATAGCGGATCTGGTCGAAGTTGTGCCGGTGGCGCGGCGTGCCCCATCCGCCGGAGCCCGTCAGACCGACGTTCAGGAGGTAGTTGTTCGGGGAGTCGTCGTCGCCCTGCAGCAGGAACTTCTGGTCCAGCTTGCCGTCGCGCATAGACCCAACCTGGCCGCCTTCGGCAGTCGATGCTTCAGAAATACGCATATTCGGTCCTCATATGACGTCGGAGCAAATGATTTGGCAGGATCGACTATAGATCAGGGCCTCCGCGCATTCCTATGGGCGTAGCAGCGGGGCTATAACCCTCCTTTATACGGAATGACGACGGCAACTCCTTGCCGCTTGCTAAGCTTGGGAGCGGGTAGCATTCAATTGCCCCATGCTCGCCGCATCCAGCGACAACATGGCCGAACCGGCCGCGAGGGGGCCGTTTATTATGTCTACGATCGAGATTCCGTTGAAGAACGCCATGAAGGCCAAGATGGACGCCGGCGGGCTCGCGGTCGGCATGATCGTGCGCCTCATGCGCAACGTCGAGATCGCGGCGATCGCCAAGAGCGCGGGGTTCGACAGTCTCTACATCGACCTGGAACACTGCAGCTTCTCCCTCGAGACGGTCAGTCAGATCAGCCTGACGGCCGCAGCCCTAGGCGTGACGCCGCTCGTTCGCGTCGCCGGCATCGACCCCGCCGAGATCGGTCGGGTTCTTGAGTCCGGCGCGCAGGGCGTCATCATCCCCCACATGGAGAGCAAGGCGGACGCCGAGACGGTCGTCGAGGCGGCGAAGTTCCCGCCTCGTGGCCAAAGGTCCCTTCTCGGCATCAACCCGCACACCCTCTTCCGGGGCGGACCGGCCGCGGAGATCATGGAGAAGATGAACGCGGCGACCCTGGTGGTCGGAATGATCGAGTCGGTCGGCGCCATCGAGCGGGCCGACGAGATCGCCTCGGTCGAAGGGCTCGACATGCTTCATGTCGGCACCAACGATCTCTGCAACTCGCTCGGAGTGCCGGGCCAGATCGACCATCCCAGCGTCTGCGAGGCGTACGCACAAATCGCATCCGTCTGCCGAGCCCATGGAAAGCACCTTGGCGTCGGCGGGCTGAACTCCAGACCCGACATCGCACGGGAGATCATCGGGTTGGGCGCCCGATACGTCTCTGCCGGAAGCGACACCGGCTTCCTGATGAACGCCGCCACCGCGGCGGCCCGCTCCTTCGCATGACCGCCGTCCTGCCTCCCCGAACTCCTAGGCACGACCTCGGAGGCGGAGCCGACAGGACGCCATCCAATCCACCGCTTTGTCACACCGATCGGAGAGACACCGTGAACTTCCCCGCCACGCAGACCAAGAAGAACGCCGATCTGTCGGCGGACGCCCGGAACTTCGGCGTGCAGGACCGCGTGGTCCTCGTCACCGGTTCCGGTCAGGGGATCGGGCGCGAACTCGCCCGTCAGTTCGCTGCCGCGGGCGCGAAGCTCGTCGTCGCGGATCTCGCCATCGACAAAGCAGGAGCCGTCGCCGAGGAGATCGAGGCAGCCGGTGGCGCCGCGATCTCGCTCTCGGTGGACGTCTCACGCCGCGAGGCGGTCGAGGAGATGGTCGCGGCCACGATCGGGCACTACGGCCAGATCGACGTCCTGATCAACAACGCCTCGATCTTCTCCGCCCTGATCAAGCGCCCGTTCGACGAGATTCCGACGGACGAGTGGCAGAGCGTGATGAACATCAACGTCAACGGGGTCTTCTACTGCGCCAGCGCGGTGGCGAAGCCGATGAAGGAACGTGGCTTCGGCCGCATCATCAACATCTCGTCCGCCTCGGTCCATCGCGGCACCAAGAACTACCTCCACTACGTCACGTCGAAGTCCGCCCTCATCGGGATGACGAACTCGATGGCACGCGAACTCGGACCGCACGGCGTCACGGTGAACTGCATCCGTCCGGGCACCGTCGCGACGGAGGTCCCTGCCCGCGTAGCCAGCCTGACCCCCGAGATACTCCAGCGCAACATCGATCTGCAGTGCATCCCGCGCACGCTTGTCCCCTCGGATCTGGTCGGGCTCTCGATGTTCCTGAGCACCCCGGCGTCGGGCTTCATCACCGGTCAGACGATCGCCTGCGACGGCGGCTACACGCACAGCTTCTGAGCCTACGACAGGACGGACCCCATGATCTCCTACGAGAACCACTTCATCGACGGACAGTGGGTGAAACCGTCGAACGCTCACCTCAAGCCGTCGATCGACCCCTACACCGAGACGCCGTTCGCGATGGTCACGTCCGGGGGGACGGCGGACGACGTCGATCGGGCCGTGACGGCGGCCCGACGAGCGTTCGCGTCGTTCTCGCGCACCAGTCTCGGCGAGCGGATCGCGCTGCTCGATCGCATCGCGGCGGCCTACGAGGAACGGGTCGACGAGATCTCGCTCCTGATGGCCCGCGAGGTCGGCATTCCCGTGAGCGCCCGCGCCCAGGCCACCGGACCGCTGGGTCATGTCAAGGTCGCTCGAGATCTCCTCCGCACCTACGGGTTCGAGAAGCAGATGGACGGCACGATCGTACGCCGGGAGCCGATCGGCGTCTGTGCCCTGATCTCTCCGTGGAACTGGCCCATGCAGACGCCCGTGATCAAGGCAATCTACGGCATCGCCGCAGGCTGCACGGTCGTCCTGAAGCCGTCGGACGCCTCCCCGATAACAGCGATCGTCATGGCCGAGATCTTCGAGAAGGCCGGCGTGCCGAAGGGCGTCTTCAACCTGGTCCTGGGCAAGGGACGCGAGGTCGGAGCGGCTCTCTCGATCCACCCCGACGTGGACATGATCTCCTTCACCGGATCGACCGGTGCCGGAGCGAAGGTCGGCGAGGCTGCTGCCCGGACCGTCAAGCGCGTCTCGCTGGAACTCGGCGGCAAGTCGGCGAACATCGTCCTCCAGGATGCCGACCTCGAGAAGGCGGCCCGCTGGAACATCCAGCGCTGCTTCTTCAACGCCGGACAGTCGTGCCATGCACCGAGCCGCATGCTCGTGCACAAGGACCAGATGGATCAGGCGCTTTCCTTCCTCGTGGACGAGGCCTCCCGATACCGCCTTGGAGACCCGAAGGAGACCGAGACGACCATGGGGCCGGTCGTCAACCGGGCGCAGTTCGACAGCATCCAGCGATACATCCAGATCGGCATCGACGAGGGAGCGACGCTCGCCTGCGGCGGAACCGGCAAGCCGGACGGCCGGAACCAGGGCTACTTTGTCAAGCCGACGGTGTTCGGCGACGTCGCGCCGGATTCGGTGATCGCGAGGGAGGAGATCTTCGGTCCCGTGCTCGCCGTGATCCCCTACTCGACGGAGGCCGAGGCGTTGGAGATCGCGAACGACAGCCCGTACGGTCTGGGTGGATACGTGTTCGGCGGCGACCGCGAGCGCTCCTACGAGTTCGCCGCCCGCCTGCGTGCCGGACGCATCTGCTTCAACGGGGCCGCGACGAACTCCGTCACGCCGATGGGCGGCTACAAGCAGTCCGGGATCGGACGCTCCATGGGCTCGGTCGGGCTCGAGGAGTACCTCGAGATCAAGTCGATCTATGGTTTCGAAGAGGAGGCGGAGAGCCTTCCTCAGTTCGCGGCCTAGGCCCCCGGCATTCCACCGATCTCGGGAGGGGCCACGAAGCCGAGACGTTCGCCTGCGGTCCCCCTTCACGGCACCGTCGAACGCTCACCCGTCGCCGGCTGACCCGTTCCGGTTCACCTGCGACCACGTCCACAGTCTCGACGTTCGACAGCCAAGCCTTCGATGGACCCGGATCCCGGCAGCGTCGGGGTCCACCCTCACGTCGTTCGATCGTTCCCAGCCCCTACTCCACACAGGATTCAGACGATGCAGACCTACAGGATCGCCGCCATTCCCGCCGACGGCATCGGACCCGAGGTGATCGACGCCGGGCTCCAGGCCTTGGAGGCGCTCGAGCGACGGGACGGAGGCTTCAAGCTGGAGGTCACCCAGTTCGACTGGGGCTCGGACTACTACAAGAAGCACGGTGTGATGATGCCGGCCGATGGCACGCAGCAACTGAAGGGCTTCGACGCGATCTTCTTCGGCGCGGTCGGGGCGCCCGATGTGCCCGACCACATCACCCTGTGGGGGCTGCGGCTGCCGATCTGCCAGGGCTTCGACCAGTACGCGAACGTGCGGCCGACCAAGATTCTGCCGGGCATCGTCTCGCCGCTGGCGGGCGTGAAGCCCGGCGATCTCGACTGGGTCATCGTGCGCGAGAATTCAGAAGGCGAGTATTCCGGTCATGGCGGGCGCGCCCATCGCGGCCTGCCGGAGGAGGTCGGCACCGAGGTCGCGATCTTCACCCGCGTCGGCGTCACGCGCATCATGCGCTACGCCTTCAAGCTCGCTCAGTCGCGGCCCCGCAAGCTTCTCACCGTCGTGACCAAATCCAACGCCCAGCGCTTCGGTATGGTGATGTGGGACGAGATCGCGGCGGAGGTGGCCATCGAGTTCCCGGACGTGACCTGGGACAAGATGCTCGTCGACGCGATGACCGTGCGCATGACGCTCAAGCCCCAGAGCCTCGACACGATCGTCGCGACCAATCTCCACGCCGACATCCTGTCGGACCTCGCAGGCGCGCTGGCCGGCAGCCTCGGCGTCGCGCCGACGGCCAACATCGACCCGGAGCGGCGCTTCCCGTCCATGTTCGAGCCGATCCACGGTTCGGCCTTCGACATCACCGGCAAGGGCATCGCCAATCCCGTCGCGACCTTCTGGACCGCGGCGCAGATGCTGGAGCATCTCGGCCAGCCGAAGGCGGCCCGACGGCTGATGCACGCCGTGGAGGCCGTCACGGGTAGCGGCGTGACCACACCTGACGTCGGCGGCACCGCCACGACCAAGGACGTCACGAACGCCGTCTGCGAGGCGATCCGCGGTTCCAACATCGTTCTCTGAAATGGATCGAACGGCGGGCTCCGACATGGCGCACCTCGATCTGGGAACCTGGAAGCCACGAGAGATCCTTCTCGATCTGTTCGAGGCCGCGGTCGCGAGCGCGGATCCCATGAAGGTGCTCGCACGTCATCTCCCCGAACGACCACGGGGACGATGCGTCGTGGTCGGGGCCGGCAAGTCGGCGGCCCTGATGGCTCGTGCCGTCGAGGTGGCCTGGCCGGACGTCGAACTCTCCGGTGTCGTGGTCACTCGCTACGGCCATGCGATCCCCACGGATCGCATCGAGGTCCTCGAGGCCTCGCATCCCGTCCCTGATCAGGCCAGCGAGGCGGCCGGCAGGCGGATCCTCGATGCCGTCTCGGACCTTGGGACGCACGATCTCGTGCTGGCGCTCGTCTCCGGTGGTGGATCGTCGTTGATGGCTTTCCCCGCGGACGGGATTTCGCTCGAGGACAAGCGGACGGCCAACCGCATGTTGCTCGCATCCGGCCTCGGCATCGGCGACATGAACCGGATCAGGCGTCGACTGTCCGCGATCAAGGGCGGACGTCTCGCCGCCGCCGCAAGTCCGGCGCGGGTCGTGACCCTCGCGATGTCGGACGTACCGGGAGACGATCCTTCCGCGATCGCGTCCGGCCCGACGGTATTCGACCCCGACGCCGGCAGCGACCTGTCGTCCCTGGTGGACCGTCTCGGTCCCGGCCTTCCGGAGAGCGTTCGGAACAGGCTCGTCCAGAGGGCGGCGACGATGCCTACGTTCGCCTCGGACTTCCGGATGATCGCGACGCCCAGGATGGCTCTCGATTCCGCCGCCGCAGTCGCCCGACGACATGGCCTTACCCCACTCGTCCTCGGGGATGCCCTCGAGGGCGAGGCGCGGGAGGCAGGGATCCTGATGGCCGGGATCGCAAGATCCGTCCTACGACATGGAACACCGGTCGCCGGGCCGGCCGTCCTGCTGTCCGGGGGCGAGACGACCGTCACCATCGGCGCCGATGCGCCCGGACGTGGGGGTAGGAACACGGAGTTCCTGCTCTCCCTGGCGAACGCTCTCGACGGCGAGGCGCACGTCCATGCCATTTCCGCGGATACCGACGGCATCGACGGAAGCGAGGATGCCGCCGGGGCCCTCGTGACGCCCGATACGCTCTCGAGAGCGCGCTCCGCCGGGCTCGATCCGGCCTCCGTCCTCCGGCGACACGACAGCTATACCCTGTTCGAAAGCATCGGCGATCTTGTCGTGACGGGCCCTACCCTCGTCAACGTCAACGACTTCAGGGCGATCCTGATCACCGGTCCGGCGAATGTCCGGCCCTGAGGGACCGAACTCACACCGCCTAGCGTCAATGAAGACACTTCTGCCGGTCGAGGATTGCGCTACCGCACCGTGCACCTGATCCACCGGCGCCACCACACTGTCCCCGTCGCCGATGGCGACGCGGGGACGCCGTCGGTCTCACGACCAACATGATGCCCCTCGGAGCTTGACATGCAGACCTTCGAACACTGGATCGCCGGCACCTACGCCCCGTCTCGGAGCGGCGAATGGATCGAGAGCGTCGATCCGTACAGCGGGAAGGCCTGGGCCCGAATCCCACGTGGAAACCGCGAGGACGCAGACCATGCGGTCTCCGTCGCGAAGGACGCGATGACCAGCGGTCCTTGGGCCAGCTTCACCGCGACCCAGCGCGGCAAGGTCCTGCGGAAGATCGGTGACCTCGTCCTCGAACACGCTCGCGATCTGGCGGAGCTTGAGGTGCGGGACAACGGAAAGCTCCTGGCGGAGATGCTGGGATCGCTGAAGTACAAGGCCGAGTACTGGCACTACTATGCGGGCCTCGCAGACAAGATCGAGGGGTCGGTCATGCCCATCGACAAGCCCGACCTGTTCGGGTTCACGCTGAGGGAGCCGGTGGGCGTCGTCCTCGCGCTGACGGCGTGGAACTCGCCCCTGACGTTCCTCGCCATCAAATGCGCTCCGGCCCTCGCGGCAGGCTGCTCGGTCGTCGTGAAGCCGTCGGAGTTCTCGTCGTCCAGCTCGCTCGCCTTCGCCAGGCTGACGAAGGAAGCCGGCCTACCGGACGGCGTTCTCAACGTCGTCACGGGCTACGGGGCGGACATCGGCGCTCCGCTGGTCGAACATCGCGACATCGCCCACGTGACCTTCACGGGCTCCGACACGACGGGCGCCAAGGTCTACGAGGCCGCCGCGAGGCACATGAAGCGCGTGGCGATGGAGCTTGGAGGAAAGTCCCCGAACGTCGTCTTCGACGACGCGGATCTCGACAGGGCCGCCGCCGGGGTCGTCTCCGGCATCTTCGGTGCGGCCGGCCAGATGTGCACGGCGGGCTCCCGGCTCCTCGTCCAGAACTCCATCAAGGAGGCCTTCACCGATCGCCTGCTCGCCATGGCCCGGACCGTGAAGGTCGGTGATCCGATGGACGCCGCGACGCAGATGGGGCCGATCTCGACGGCCCCGCAGTTCCGCAAGGTGCTCGACTACATCGACATCGCCAGGTCCGAGGGTGCCCGTTGCATCCTGGGCGGAAAGCCGGCCGAGGGGCCCGGCGTCGGCGCCGGCCAGTTCGTGGAGCCGACGATCTTCACGGACGTCACGAACGACATGAGGATCGCGCAGGAGGAGGTGTTCGGTCCCGTCCTCTCCATCATCGGGTTCGACGACGAGGCGCAGGCGATCGAACTCGCGAACGGCGTGGCGTACGGCCTCGCTGCTGGCGTCTGGACGAAGGATGTCGGACGACTCATCCGGATGTCGAAGGCGTTGGAGGTCGGAACAGTGTGGGGCAACACCTACCGGACCTACAGTTTCATGATGCCGTTCGGCGGCATGAAGCGTTCCGGCGTCGGTCGGGAGAACGGGATCGAGGCCATCGAGGAATTCCTAGAGACCAAGAGCGTCATGATCTCGACCGCGGCGGATGCCGGCCCGGCAAACAACTTCGTTCCGCGGTAGATCGACGACTTACCGCACGCCACTTTCCGATCGAACTGGAGGAGCTGCCGATCATCCGATCCAACCCCGCGTGAAGCGATAGGTTGAGTCGGCGCCGGGCGCTCGGTCCGGTCGCCAACGGCCCCTAGGTCTGACACGCTCTGTCGTCGGAAGGACGTTAAGGACGGAAAGCATGAGTAGCAGCGAGAGATTGGGTGGTACCGAATGGTTCGATCCCAGCAGGCGAACCTTCTGGCTTCTGCTGCTTGCGTTCTGCTGGATCCTGCTGGGTCTGATCGTACGCCACCTTCCGGAATTGGCCGGCCCCGCCGTGGGGGCTGGCGTAGGCGCCACGATATCGGTTGCGGTCTTACTCGCGAACCGTGACCAGTCACGCCGGCAGACGACGCTTGACCTGCTGACCGAATATTACACACCCGAATTCGCGCTGAACCGCCGCGCTGCAGAACGCTTCATGGCGACTCACTCCGCTGCCGACTGGTCCCAAGACGACCCCTACATCCTGGGTGACGGCGACCCCGACCTAGCGGGCTATGGCGCGGTCGTACGCTACTGGCAGCGGGTCGCCATACTCGATCTCGAGGGAGAACTTCGATCGAGGCTCGCGTACAGACTTCTGGCACGGGAGGTCGGATACTGGAACGCGATCCTCTTCGACCCGATGGCCGTCCGACCCAACATGTATGTCCGGGGACTGCTGAACGAACTCGTCGAAAGGTTTTCGAAGGGTCAGGCGGATTCGTTCGAATTCGGCCAGACGGCAGGTCGAGTCCAGGTCGCGAAAGCCGAAGCCCGGAAGTCCTCAACGACCTGACGCACACGAACGACGCTGACAGTCGATGCCGGATTTACGACTGCCGTCGATCCGGTTCAGTCAGCTCAGCGCCTGACCGGCAGCCTCGATCGCCTCGACCAGACGACGCCCCGCGTCCGTCAGTGGCGTTCTCTCGCGGAACATGACCGCGATGTCCCGGTGAAGCATGGGATCCGGGATGTCGATGGAACGCAGGCGACCTTCGGCGATGTCGGCATTCACGGCGGAGGCCGGAAGCAGAGCGATGTTGTCGCTTTCGGCCACCATCGTCTTGATGCAGGCGACCGAGCCGCATTCCGTCAGGTCCGTGGGAAGGCCGAGCCCCTCCTGCGCGAAGAGCTGCTCGACGAGGGTCCGCTGCTTTCCCAGCATCTGTAGGATCCAGGGGTATTCGGCGAGATCGGACCAGGTCAGCCCCTCGCGGGGAACGGCGGGATGGTCGGGTCTCGCGATCACGTGCAGCTTGTCCCGGAACAGGACGCGTTGCCGAAGACCGTCGATGAAGCCGTACGATTCGGACATCCCGACGATGAACGAGACCTCCCCACGGATGAGACCGAGGAGCAGGTCGATCTGGACCTTCTCGACGATACACAAGGTGGGCGTCTCGTTCTGAGCCTGCCATCGGCACACGGCTTTGGGAACGATCGCCGCGGCGAGGCTCGGCAACGTCCCAAACGTCAGCGTCCCCTCCTCCTGGTCGTCCCGCCTCGTCATCCGACGTTCGGCGAGATCGAGTTCGTCCCGTATGAGCCTCGCGTGGGCGTAGATGAGTTCGCCGGTCGGGGTCAGCGTGACGCCGGTCGGACTGCGATCGAGGAGCTTCTCCCCCAGTTCACGCTCGAGACGGTCCATCGACGTCGACAAGGCGGGCTGGGAGACCTCGAGCTGCCTGGCCGCCTTCTTGAAGCTGCCGTTCTCCGCGATGCAGGCGAAGTAGAGAAGCTTTCTCGGGTCCATCCGATCCTCCGTACCGCGGAGGCGATGTCATTCCTCCCTGCCTCCTCCCACGGTCGGCAGTCGCGCTTCTCCCTCTGTGACACCCTGGGCCGCTCAAGTCGATCCTCCTCGATGCGGGTCGCCATGGGAATGGGATCACTGCCTGATCGGCGCGACTCGAGGCGGCTATAACCCAAGCTTATCGGCCGAAGTCTAGAGGCGTTGCAGTCGGAAGACTTGGCGCTTTAAATCGCAGTCACGAGAGACGACGGCAACCGGTCTTGGGAAGACCAGGATGCCACTCACCTGAAAGCTTCTACCGGGAACCTGCCGGTTGGACTTGCGCGATCTATCGCGCCGACGTGCATGCGCATCCGCGCAACACATTGCCCCCTGAACTAGAACTACTCGGCCCATTGGGATTAGAGAGATGCTGGATACCGCAACGCGCCTTCCCCTCGAAGATACCGGTCTATTCCGTCAGAGCAACTTCATCGACGGTAGCTGGACCCAGGCCGACGGAGGTGCGACGCTCGAGGTTCGCAATCCATCGACGGGACAGATCGTCGGCACGGTCCCGGCGATGGGAGCGGCGGAGACGCGTCGGGCGATCGAGGCGGCCTACCGGGCCCTGCCGGCCTGGCGCGGGATGCTGGCGAAGGAGCGGGGTGCGATCATCCGGCGGATCGCCGAACTCATGCATCAGAACGTCGACGACCTCGCGATCATCATGACCGCCGAGCAGGGCAAGCCGCTTGCCGAAGCCAAGGGCGAGATCGCTTACTCGGCGAGCTTCCTCGAGTGGTTCGCCGAGGAAGGTCGACGCGTCTACGGCGAGACCGTACCGCCCCATGCGCATGGACGCCGCGTGCTCGTCACGAAGGAACCGATCGGCGTCTTTGCCGCCATCACGCCCTGGAACTTCCCGTCCGCCATGATCACCCGCAAGGCAGGCCCAGGGTGGGCGGCCGGTTGCGCCGGCGTCATCCGGCCCGCGTCGCAGACACCGTTCTCGGCCCTCGCCCTGGCGGTCCTCGCCGAACGCGCCGGGATGCCGGCGGGCGTCTGCAACGTCGTGACCGGCCCCTCCGGAGCGACCGGTGGCGAGCTGACCGGTAATCCGCTCGTCCGAAAGCTCTCGTTCACGGGCTCCACCGAAGTCGGAAGGACGCTCCTCGAGCAGTGTGCGAGGACGATCAAGAAGACATCGATGGAACTCGGCGGGAACGCGCCGTTCATCGTCTTCGACGACGCGGACCTCGACGAGGCCGTCAAAGGCGCCCTGGCTTCCAAGTACCGCAATACGGGGCAGACCTGCGTCTGCGCCAACAGGCTCCTGGTTCAGGACGGTGTCTTCGACGCGTTCGCCGCGAAGCTGAAGGCCGCGGTCGAAAAGTTCCAGGTCGGCGACGGCATGGAGCCGGGAACGACCCAGGGGCCTCTGATCAATTCCGCGGCCGTCCGAAAGGTCCAGGAGCATATCGACGACGCCGTCGCCAAGGGCGCCTCGATCGTCACCGGAGGAAAGCCCCATGCGCGGGGCGGCAACTTCTTCGAGCCGACGATCCTGGCCGACGTTCCGAAGGACGCCGTCGTGTTCCGCGAGGAGACGTTCGGACCGGTCGCTCCCCTCTTCCGCTTCCACACCGAGAAGGAGGCGGTCGACCTGGCCAACGACACGCCGTTCGGGCTCGCGGGCTACTTCTACACCCGCGACATCGGCCGCATCTTCCGGGTCTCCGAAGCCCTCGAGTTCGGCATTCTCGGAGTGAACGAAGGCATCATCTCCGCCGCGGAGGTTCCGTTCGGCGGCGTCAAGGAGAGCGGTCTCGGACGCGAGGGCGGAAGCCACGGGATCGACGAGTACCTGGAGACGAAGTACGTCGCGCTGGGAGGCATCTGAGATGTGCGGCTCCCTGGACCGATCTCTGTCCTCCGGCCCCGAAGTCCCTCGCGGCTACGCGGCCCATTTCCACGGGGGAGTCCACGCGACGTCGTTCCGCGCTCGGCCGCTGACGAACGACGGCCGGGCACACGAGCCGGCGAGGTCCGGAGCGGACGCTGCCCTCGGCATCTCCCGCGCCAGCCCCTGTCCGAAGGAGGACTGTCCTCTGGCCCACAGATGTCGCCACCAGATCCGGTCCGCCTCGTCCGCGTGCTCCAAGAAGGATCTCTGGTAGCTCGATCGATGCATCCGACCGACGACCGACGGGAGAACGGCGCCGGTACGACGACCTCGGGAACCGCGACTTACGTCGCGTGACCGCACCGCCGAGAAGGCGATCCGAACAAGACTCAATCCAACGGGAGGTTTCCAATGCTCACACGTCGCGAACTGCTGGCCGGCGCCGCAGCCCTGGCCGGTTCCACTCTGCTTCTCTCCGGCATGGCGTTCGGCCAGTCCGCGTGGCCGACTCGTCCGATCACCATCACGATCGGCAACGCGCCGGGTGGCGACGACGACACGCTCAGCCGCTTCCTCGCCCCCTCGCTCACCCAGACGCTGGGCCAGTCCGTCGTGGTCGAGAACCGCGTCGGGGGGTCGACGACCGTCGCCGGCAACACCGTGGCGTCCGCCAAACCGGACGGGTACACCCTCCTCTGCCTCATCACGGCCGGCGTCGTGCAGACCCAACTGCGCAAGAACCTGACCTACAACCTCGACAGCTTCGTGCCGATCGCCAAGATCGGTGGGTATCCGCTCGCCCTGATCGTGTCGGCGAAGATGGGCATCGACTCGGTCGACGAACTCATCGCCGCCTCCAAGACGGCGGACGGTGTCACGTTCGCCAGTGGCGGCGTCGGCACGGTGGGACACCTCACGTCCACGATGTTCCTGAAGGAGATAGGCGGAAAGGGCGTCCACGTCTCCTACAAGAACAACCCGGAGGGCATCCAGGCCCTCGCCGGCGGCTTCACGCAGATGATCTTCGCCTCGGCCCGCGAGGGCGGTGTCCTGAAGGACGATCCGAACCTCAAGGTCCTCGCGGTCACCTCGCCCGAGCGCACGGCCAACCTGCCGGACGTGCCGACGCTCAAGGAACTTGGCTACGGGGATATCGACCAGAGCGTCTGGTACAGCTACGCGGCTCCAGCCGGGACGCCCAACGACGTCGTCCAGAAGCTCAAGGACGCGATCGTCAAGGGCGTCGAGGATCCGGCGTTCGAGGAGCGCTTCGGTGCGATGGCGTTCCAGACCGACATCCGGACGGGCGAAGACCTGAAGACCTACATCGCCAGCGAGGCGAACCGGTTCAAGCAGGTCATCGCAGCGAACGATATCCAGCTCAGCAACTGACGCTCGCCGAGCGGTCGGGTGGGTCGCCCCGCCCGACCGTCTCGCAGCTCCACCGGCTCACGACGATCGTCGAATTACCGATCCGGCCATGCTCCGTCCCGTGGGCAGGCAGGGCTCGTGTGCGGTGCACTCGTCGATCGTTGCGTGCGCGCCGGACCGTCGCTCGAAGAACAGCAAACCGACCGAGGCATTCACGATGGAAGATCTCACTCGCACGCGCACGTCAGCCGATCCTGGTCGGGTTCCAGGCCGTCTGGCCGGACGGCGGATCGTGGTCACGGGGGCGGCCTCCGGGATAGGACGCACGACCGCTCGTCTGTTCACGCAGGAAGGCGCCCGCGTCGCCCTCTTCGACCGTGATGCGGGTGGGCTGCAGCGAACCTTGGAAGCCACGGCTGGCGTGACCTTCCAGGTCGACATCACCGACGAGGACGCCGTTCAGGCGGCGGTCGACGAGGCCGCGGCTGCGATGGGAGGGATCGACGGCGTCGTCAACGCGGCGGGCATCATGACGAAGGGCCTAGCGGCGGACGTCCGCGCCGCCGACTGGAGACGCGTGCTCGAGGTCAACCTGACGGGGACCTACATCGTGAGCCGCTGCTGCGTTCCCTACCTCCTGGAGGCCGAGAGCGCGACGATCGTCAACATCGCCTCGGCCCAGGGACTTCTGCCGAATGCACCCGGCCACACGGCATATGCGGCCTCGAAGGGGGGCGTCGTCAACCTGACGCGAGCCCTCGCCGCCGAACTCGCGCCGAAGGTCCGGGTCAACAGCATCTGCCCCGGAATGGTCGACACCCCGATGGCCGACGGCTACCGCGCCAACGTCGGCAACTACGCCCTGAAGCGCGTGGCCGACCCTAGCGAGATCGCCGAGGCGATCCTGTTCCTGACGAGTTCGCAGGCCTCCTACGTCACAGGTGCCGCGCTGGCCGTGGATGGGGGCCGCTCCTACCACTGAGACAGAAGACGAAACGCATCGACGGGTCAGGGAGGCCGAAGACATGCACGAAGACAACCAGACGGCAGGAACGACGACCACGGTCAACGCACGCGACGTCGCGACGGGCATCGTCCTGATAGGCGTCTCGGCGCTCGGCCTGTACATGAACACCGCCTACCAGGTCGGATCGTCGTCGCAGATGGGGCCGGGCTACATGCCCCTGGTCGTCTTCACGATCGTTCTAGCCCTAGGTGTCGCGATCCTCCTCACCGGCTTGCGCAACGGGCCGGATCCGTTGGAGGCCTGGGCGATCAGAGAACTCGGGCTGATCCTAGGTGCGATGACCGTGTTCGGCCTCCTGCTCGAGAGGACCGGTCTTGCGGTTTCGATCATCCTTCTGGTCGTGATCAGCGGCTTGGCCGACAGGTCCCAGACCGTGAAGGGCATCGCAGGGCTTGCCGTGTTCCTTGTCGCGCTGTGCTGGGTCGTGTTCATCCTCGGCCTCGGTCTGAACGTACCGTTCCTGCCACCCGCGCTGGCGAACTGAGGAGGACCCGATGTTCGACAATCTCGCACTCGGCCTCTCGGTCGCCTTCACGTCACACAATCTTCTGTTCGCGTTCCTCGGATGCACGATCGGGACGGCCATCGGCGTGCTGCCCGGCATCGGTCCTCTCGCGACGATCGCCCTCCTCCTGCCCCTGACATTCACCCTCGATCCCGTCACGGCTCTCATCACGCTGTCGGGCATCTACTACGGTGCGCAGTACGGCGGCTCCACGTCGGCCATTCTCCTGAACCTTCCTGGCGAGGTCACGGCGGTCGTTACCTCGCTGGAGGGCCACAAGATGGCACGGCGGGGTCGGGCCGGCGCCGCCCTCGCCGTCTCGGCGATCGGGTCGTTCTTCGCAGGAACGGTCGCGACGTTCGTCGTGGCGGCCTCGGGGCCGGTGCTGACGACCTTCGCCCTGTCGTTCGGCCCGGCGGAGTACTTCTCGCTGATCCTCCTCGGTCTCGTCATTGCGACGGTCCTCGTGAGCGGAAACATCTTCAAGTCGCTCGCCATGCTCATGTTCGGCCTCGCCATGGGACTGGTCGGGACGGACATCCAGAGCGGCGAGATCCGGTTCACCTTCGGCTTTCCGCAGCTCTTCGAGGGCGTCAACTTCGTCGCCGTCGCGATGGGCATCTTCGGGCTCGCCGAGATCGCGAGGAACCTCGAGAACCCGGAACATCGGAGTGGAACCGTCGCGAAGGTCGGAAGCCTCTGGCTGAACCGTGAGGAGATCCGGCGGGCCACACCCTCCGTCCTGCGTGGAACCGCCGTGGGTTCCGTCCTCGGGCTGCTGCCGGGAGGCGGTCTGGCCCTGTCGACGTTCGCCTCGTACATGATGGAGAAGAGAATCTCGAAGTATCGTCACGAGTTCGGCCAGGGTGCGATTGAAGGCGTCGCAGGCCCGGAGAGTGCCAACAACGCCGCTTCGCAGACGTCCTTCATTCCCATGCTGACCCTGGGCATCCCCGCGAACGCAGTGATGGCGCTCATGATCGGCGGCCTCATGATCCACGGCATCCAGCCCGGTCCGGGCGTGATGCAGGCACAGCCCGAACTCTTCTGGGGCCTCATCGCCAGCATGTGGATCGGCAACCTGATGCTGCTTGTCATCAACCTGCCGCTGATCGGCATCTGGGTGTCGCTGCTGCGCGTTCCGTACCGCTTCCTGTACCCGACCATCCTCGCGTTCTGCGCGGTGGGCGTCTACTCGGTGAACTACGCCACCTTCGACATCTACCAGACCGTCTTCTTCGGTTTCGTCGGCTACCTCCTCTACAAGCTGAGCTGCGAGCCAGCCCCTCTCCTGATCGGGTTCGTCCTTGGGCCGCTGCTGGAGGAGTACCTGCGGCGGGCGATGGTGATCTCACGCGGCGATCCGATGGTGTTCCTCGAGCGTCCCGTCAGCGCCGTCCTCATCGCACTCTCGGTGCTGGCGCTCGCGGCGATGATCCTGCCGACGATCCGCCGGCGCAAGGATCAGGCTCTGGAGGAATGAGCCTCGTACGCTACGAAGACACGACCACGAAGACCTGGGAGGAACGCATGCTGAAGACCCTCACGATCGCATCCGTCGCCCTGTTGACCACATTGGGTGCGGCACGGTCGGAAGCCTGGCCGAGCGGAACGGTGACGATCATCGTCCCGTTCGCGCCCGGCGGCAACACGGACATCACTGGGCGCCACCTCGCCCGCTTCCTGGAGCAGAAGACGGGCAAGACGTTCCTCGTGGAGAACCGTCCGGGAGGTGGTGGAGCGGTCGGGACCATGGCGGCGGTGGCCGCGAAGCCCGACGGCCAGACGCTCCTCCTCGGAAGCAACGGGACGTTCACGGTCAACCAGAACCTCTATGCAGTTCCCTACGACACGTTGCGCGACCTCGCGCCCGTCACCCAGGTGACGGAGAACACGCACGTCGTCTTCGTTTCCGCCTCATCGGAGTTCGAGACGATCCAGCAGCTCTTCGATGCGATCCGGAGCCGCGGCGAGGACGTGGCGTTCAGTTCGGCCGGGATCGGCAGCGGAACCCACATCTCGACCGAGTTCATGGTCGCGAAGGCGGGATCGAAGGCGCTTCACGTTCCTTATCCCGGTGCCGGCCCGGCCAACATCGCCGTCGTCTCCGGCGAGGTCGACTTCGGCGTGGACGCGATCGCATCCGCCCTGCCCCTGATCCAGAACGGCAGCGTCCGCCCTCTCGCCGTCCAGTCGTCGGCACGCGATCCGATGCTTCCGGATGTCCCCACGCTCTCCGAGACCGTGCTTGCAGGCTTCCAGACAGGTGGATGGCTCGCGCTCCTCGCGCCGGCCGCGACGCCCCGCGAGACCATCGACACGATCAATCGCGACCTCGCGGAAGTGATCGCGTCGCCCGAAGCCGTCAAGACCTTCTCGCAGCAGGGCATTAAGGTTTCGGTCCCAGGTCCGGACGAGCTGGCCGAGCGGATCGCCAAGGAAACCGGGGAGGTGAAGTCCCTCATTGAGGAGGCAGGCATATCCGTGAATTAGGGCTCGGTGTCCGGTGTCGCGGTCTTCTAAGATTTCGCACCGCGTCGTCCGACGGATGAAATCGTCCGTCGGACGACGCGGCCATAGATAAATTCACCATCATCCCATTGAGTACCCTGATGTGAGAGGGACATCAGTACCCATATCCGTTGACCATAATCAGCGCCTCCATGAGAGCGCCGTTAATGGACGAACTCCATCCGACCCCATATTGAAACAACGCCGCATACAGATATATGTATCTGATGGAGGCGTGATGGGTCAGTTTACGTTCTTGATCGATGAAGATCTGAGACGGGCAGCAAAGATCTATGCTGCTGAGCGTGGTACCACCCTCAGCGATCTCATCCGCGACCTCCTCACGTCCAAAATCGGTTGGAAGGTAATCATGAGTGCGGAACCGGATGACGCGACCCTTCGGGCCGTTCTAGCTGCTTATGGTGACGGGCTGATCGAGAGGAGCGACGCTCTGCAGCGATTGGGTCGCGATCCATCAGAGGTGCTCTGGTTGCGTGAGCGAATGAATGAACTGGGAGTGGCTTGGCCGCAGCAGGCACGGGAGGCTGCCGAGTCTCAATCTGACGGATTTGTCGAGTTGTTGACGGAGGAAGGCCAGTGAGCGAGCGCCAAGCCCAACTGCTCTTGACCGATGCGAGCCCCCTGTTCTCGTTCGCGGCCATCGATCAGTTGGACCTTATGTTCGGCGCGGGACTTCCGATAGTTCTCACCGATTACATCGAATGGGAGGCGACGCGCTCGAGCAGTGTGACGGCCATCAGGATATCGGACTGGTTAGGGCGCAATAAGCCGTTCGTATCGATTGTGGAAACGGAAACTGGTCAGGCTAGAATCAAGAAAGAAAAAGAAGGCAGATCCGATCCTAGAAAAAACATCGGAGAGCAGACTATATTCGAAGCCATCAGCAGCGAGTATATCGGCGAAGGGCCATATGTCTTCCTCTACGAAGACGAGAAAGCAATCGCTCAGGTCGGCCCAGACTTCTTCGGTAGATACCCCGTCCATCGCCTAACGACCTATGCCTACCTCGTTGGCTTGGAACGGAGTGGGGTCATTCCCAGCGCCGATGAGGTGTTGGATTGGATCCGCGGAATCGGGGAGCCGTCGTACACGTTTGATTTGGGCGTTCATCCGCGTCCAGGCCTGAAAAAAGTTGCGGTCGACCTACCTCATCGCTCACGAGATGGGACAGATACGAAGTGGCGACCTTAGGGTCGGGTTTAAGGATGCTTGCAACGCGGAGGGAACGGATGTGGTCCGAACCTTTCGCATAGCCTGGATCCTGTGCGGAGTTCGTCCGCAAGCCTTGTCGTCCCCTCTCCGGTTCGCATTCGAACTGCGCACCAGAGTGGGCTAGAAACGACCTTGGCTTCGTGTGCAGACCCTGGTGAACTCCGTTCTGCCTTGCATCCAGACAGGTGGCTGGCTCGCACTCAGAGAGCCGGAGAAGTCGCGTCTCGAGACGATCGACACGATCAACCCTGACCTTCTGGAGGTAGTCGCGTCACCCGAAGCTGCCGCGACTACCTCGCAGCAGGGCATGAGGGTGTCTGTTCCGGAGCCGCACGAACTATCCCGGCGCATCCCATCGGATATTGGGCCGTGAAGGCCCTTACCGGGAAGACGGACATATCCGGGTAGTAGGGCTTCGTGTGCGATGTCGAGCGCTTCAATCAGTATCTAGTTCTCCATCGTCTTGCGGCCGAGCAGGCGCTCAAGGTCGTGGCCCTGCCACCCCAGAGCGGTGACCCTCGACGTGCCGGCGACGTGTTCGTCAACTTGAACGGCGGAATGGCCGCTCTCCTACATTCGGCGCTTACAGGCAAAGATCTGCGACGGGGAGACGCCCCTCTGCTGCGCCACGAATGACACGCTCCTGCCCGACGGCATCGCCTCCCCGACGAGGCGGACCTTCTCGGCGGTGGACCAGCGCCGCCGTTGCACCGAGGTGACCATTTCGACGCGGTTGATCGGGCCGTCGGACGCTTCCGGCATATTTGTACTCTAGATGGATGCCCATGCCCTATCGGCTATGCCGGCCGTCGGGTCAGAACGGGGTGCGCTCCAGGTCCGACATATACCGATCCAAAGCCGAACTGGGAGTTTGCGTCAGACGCAATATGTTGGATTTGGAAAAGAGGTCAGAATGAGCGTCGACAATCTGATTCGCTGATGACCTCGCGCTACGTTGGATCGAAAACGTCATGATTAACGCCTTCTCAATGGATGACGGTTTCCGTAGTCATTTTGCACGCCTGCATCAGGTATTCATGTATATAACTGACAGGTGCAATCTCGAATGCGAGCAATGCATCTACAAGCCTAGCATCTCCCATTTCATCAACGAAGAGATTCATCTAACCAACGCACTCGGCTTGCTGAAGTCCTTTCGTGATTTGGGTGCCTCGAAGGTGACCTTTCTCGGAGGCGAGCCCACACTCTACGGACATCGCAGCGGTGGGAGGCCACTTCTTGACCTCATCGACGGTACTCGTGCCTTGGGGTACGAGTACATGCGCATCGACACGAACGGACAGAGGGTCGCAAAACTTCTGCGCGAACCGTCCTTCCAGAAGATGGATGAGATCGCATTCAGTCTGGATGGCTTCTCGGCGGACACAAACGATCCCCTTCGGGGAAAGGGAACCTTCCTGCGCGTCGTGGACGCGATTAAAACCGCACTCGAAGGGGGTTACTTCGTCACCATCACCTGCTGCGTCCAAAAGCTGTTCCTAGAAAGGGACGCGGACGGCGTTCTTGCCCTGGAGCGTATGATCCGTTTCGCGCAGGAACTCGGGGTCCATCAGATCAACTTCCACGACCTCTTCAAGGTCGGCATCCCTATGGACACATGGACCGGGTCGTTCGCGCCGGAGCCCGTGGACTGGATTCCGGTGTACAGAGAGCTGCGCGAGAAAATCGACGCGGGCACCTTCTCCATCGCGATACGTCTGCCGCAGTGCTTCGTCACCAAGGCTGAGTTCGCAAGAAATCCCGGCTACTACGGCTACTGTCCAGTGAAGTTGGGTGAGCGGGTGATGGTTCATCCCAACGGGACGATCCGCATTTGCTCGAACCTCATCTGCACGGCATTTGGCGTCGCCCGCTACGCCGATGGTCACATTCATTGGGACAGGACGGGCGCCAACGAACTGGCCGGTCACGACATGGGCCGCCTCACCCCCTGCACGAACCGGAGCAGGCACCGGAAGTACGGCGACCTCGTCCCGGTCTGCTTCTCGTTCAAGCCTGGACAGGAGGAGTACGTCTGGAACCACCGTCTCGAGTGGGAGACCAATCGAATCCCAGCGTCGGGGAGCCAGTACGCATGAGGAGCGACGACGAAGAGGATCTGCTGCGCCTGACACTTTCAAATGCAGGGTTGAAGGATGTCGATTTGCGCGACTTCACGATTCTTGCCCACGCAGGTGCCGTTCGAGCGGAGAACGCCCGCGTCCATGCGATGACGAATCGGACGCTTTCGGACACGTTGGACCGTGACAGCCTCGGCGTCTGCATTCATGTGACGGGGGGTGCGAGGGCGCTGACCGATCCGAATCATCGGCGCATCTGCGAGACGATCCAGATGCTGGATCGGGAGCCCTTTCAGGTGCTCTACCACGAACCTTTGCCGGAGGTGGCTGATGAACCTTGGGGAACCGTCGCGTGGAACATGGAGCGATGGCATAGAAAGGGGTTCACCGACTGGCGACAGAAGCTGCTGACCCTCAACATGATCGGGGCCGAAGCCGTCAATCTGAAGGCTTACGACGAACGCGAGCGGCTGCAGTTCTCGGTCTTCGGCGGGCGTTACTCCCAGGTGCAGTCCGCCCACGCCGACGAAGCCGACGCGAAGCACGTGTGGCTGGTCGAGTCCGAGGCCATCAACGGATGTCTTACGGAGTTCGCGCTGGCTGATCTCGCCAAGGCACGCGAGGTCGAGGAGCGGATATTCGACGAGTTCGTGTCTACGTTGTACGGAAACTCCGCAAGGCGAATGCTCATGCTGCTGATGGAGCATGGTTCTAGAAACGTCGAGCAACTGCTCGAGGACCGGATCGTGAGATTCGTGGATCCCGATCCCGCCAGGACGCTTTCCGCATTGAGGATCATGTCGTTTATGAACGGCGACGAATCACACGCGTACTCTCCCACCACGGATGGAAGAGCGTTCCTGGAGTCGGCGTGAGCGAGCCGTCCCTGGATCAATGCTGCTGTTTCATCGACGGCTTCCTTGACGATCTGAGGATCGCCGGGCACCCCCTCGAGGGGGTCGCCATCCATGTCAGGAATTCCAGGCAACAGCCCTACGAGGGCTACGGCCGACTGATACGATCGGTGATCGAGAAATACGGTGGTGTCGTCAAACACGTCCCCGACCTGTCCGTCGTCCTCGACATGGAGGACGCCTACAGCCCGCTCGACGACGTCGATACGTTTCTCATGCTGGCGTGCACCGTCTCGGTATCGGCGGAAACGCTCGAACTCACGCATCACGGGCGTACCGGTCCAAGCAGCCTGCGGGACAGGCTCCATGTTCTCATGCCCAACGACTATCGTTCCGGCTTCGTGTATCGCCGTCTGCGCAAGCACAAGGTACACGTGGACCTGTTCGACCGCTGGGACGCGAACGCCCATGAGATCATGATGGCCATCATGAACAGGCTGGTCGAACGGAAGCGGAAGGCCGAGGCGATCGAGAAGGCAAAATCGATGGAGTTCTCACCCAGGATCGGCATCGTGACGGCGTTGCCCGTGGAATGGACCGCGATGCACACGCTTCTGAGCGACGTTCGCGACGAGAAGCATCGACCGAGGGCAGGCGTGCTACACGAGTACAAGCACGGTCGGATCGAGGCGCTCGGCGGGGGCGTGCACGAGGTCGTCGTTGCGCGATCCGGCGCCGGAAACAATCAGGCGGCCATCACCGCCGAACGGTTGTTCTCGCGTTATAGTCTGGACGAAGTCTTCGTCGTCGGCATCGCTGGCGGTCTACCCGCCATCGCCGATCGGCAGGACGACATCCGTCTCGGCGACGTGGTCCTCTCCGGTAGGAAAGGCGTCGTGCAGTACGACAGGATCAAGGCGACTACCGACGGAAGCGAATCCGCCCACCATCCCCGACCTCCGTCCGAGGCATGGCTTGGAAGGGCGGAGACCTTCCTGGAAGACGAGAGCGAGACAGGTGGGTTTCGAACGCATCTCGCTTCGGTGGCCACCGGACGGTTCGTCAGACCGGACGCCGCATCCGATGTCCTCCGTCAGGACCAGCACGACCCAAGTTCGCTTGTCCTCGATCGCCCGTGGCGTCATCCGGATCGGGTTTCGCACGAGCCGATGGTTTTCCATGGTACGATCGGAAGTGCGAACTCCGTGGTGAAGGACCAGGACGTGCGGGAGGACATCCGCAAGAGATGCGGAGCGATCGCCGTCGAGATGGAGGCGAGCGGCGTCGCCGATGCTGCCACGGCGAACGGGAAGCCCTTCTTCGTCGTGCGAGGCATCTGCGACTACGCCAGCAAGAGCAAGAACGACGAGTGGCATTCCTACGCCGCGAGAGCTGCGGCATCGTTTACCTACTCCTTGATTCGCAGCATGCCTCTTCCCGAAGAACGCTGACCGATGACGTCGTCCGATCGGCTGGTTCTGACGAGCTGGAACGTGAACGGGCTCCGATCCGTCGTTCGGAGGGACTTTGAGACATGGCTGACGTCGACGAGACCCGATGTCGTGTGCCTGCAGGAGGTCAAGACCGAAGCGGACCTGCTGACCAGACACTGGTTTCCAGGATACGTAGCCCACTGGAACGGATCTCAGCGCCCCGGCTACGGCGGGGTCGCGACGCTGGTCCGCGAGAACCTGCGGGCGGACGAGTTCATGGTCGGGATCGCTGATCCCGTGTCGGATCCGGAAGGACGCGTGCTGACGATGGACGTTGAGGGTCTCAGGATCGTCAACGTCTACGCGCCACACAGCCACCGGAAGCTCCTGCGACTTGAGGCCAAGATGCAATTCCTGGAGGCGTTGTCCCGGCATGTCGCCTTTTGTCGCCGCGACGGAATCCCGATCGTGGTGATGGGGGACATGAACATCGCCCATCAGAAGATCGACCTCGCCAATCCGAAGGCAAACGAGAGGAATGCGGGATACAGACCGGAGGAGCGGGCTTGGCTCGACGGCTTCTTGGCCGATGGTTTCGTCGACGCATTTCGTTACGGGACGTCGGACGGTGGCCACTACACTTGGTGGAGCATGCGCGCTGGAGTTAGGGACCGCAACATCGGCTGGAGAATCGACTACGCCTTGGTGGAACGCAGCATCGTGGACCGGGTCGTCGAATGCCGGCATCTGCCGGACAGGGCAGGGTCGGACCACTGCCCCGTACGATTGGTCGTGTCGACATGAGTTCAGATATGTCCGTGCGGTAGCCTGGGATCTCGGAGTACCCAGTCACTTCCAGTAGGGATGTCGTGACTACGTTTCGCCATCAGACGCATTCGCAGGTGATGCGCGCTGCCGTATTGACGGGCCTCTGGCAATTCTCCAGCCGGACCGTCAAAAATCAGGGGCGAGCCAACTCGCGCAGAGGGAGATCGACGACATGAGCATCACGATCGACGTAGCCGACATACCGGTTCTGCGCGAGCCCATCGACCGGGCTGCCCGTGAGGGTCTGGAGCAGGGCCTCGAGCAGGGACGTTCGGAAGGGATGGCGAAGCTCTTCGTCGCACAGCTTTCCACGGCGCTCGGTGAACTGCCCGACGATGTCACGACGCGGATAGGTGATCTGCCGACTGATCACCTGATGGAACTCGCCCTCGGCGTTGCAGAAATCGGGTCGCTGGACCAACTGCGAGCGTGTCTGGATCTTCCCGTCGACGTCGTTCCATCCACCGTACCGACGCCCTGATCCAGGACACGACTCGACCTGCCCGAATCCCCAGTTGGACGGGTTCAGGGCGTCTTGCCTAACCCTCTGTCGGAGCTGCACCACCCTGCGCTCGCTTCTGCATTCGTTCTTCTCGAGCCCTTCGATCTCGGATCGCCGATCGAACGGTGAGGCGCATCCCATCCTAGCGAGGTTGGGACCGGCAACCCCACCGTTCCCTGCTTCAAGAAGATGCCTATCGGCTTCGTAGCTGAGGTCGTCATCCTCGACTGCGATCCAAGGATCGCTTGAGAGCGGCATTCTCGGATAACGCGAAATTATAGCCCCGCGACAGCGTGGTCTTCCGGGCCCTGTATGAAGGCGCATGGGCGTGTTAGCCAGTTGGACATCGAAAGATCAGTTTTCGGGCACGGCGGACAATACAGACGTACATGCAATTCAAGTAGCTCCACGACCGTGAGGGCAACGAGGCATCTACGTTACAAGTCCAGGCAAAGAGTTCCGCCGGCACGATACATGAGGCCGGGCGACGCATTCACTCCTGGATGGGCCGCCTTCGCTCGAAACCGACTTCGCGTCCAAAGGGAGGAAAGCATGCGTGAACTGAAGTCTCGTGCCCCGATCGTCGGGTTCTGCCGCATGGCGCTCTTGGGAGCGTCGGCCCTCGCAGTCGCGACGGTGTCCATGTCGGGAGCGGCGCTCTCGAAGGATCTGACGTTCGGCTACGTCCCGGCCAGTCTCGAATACCCCTACAACGTCATGACGGCCCAGGGCTTCGAGAAGGCAGCCAAGGAAGCCGGCGTGAAGACGGTCGTGCTTGATCCTCGCGGCAGCGTGGAGAAGCAGGGCAATGCCCTAGACGACCTGATCAACCAGCAGGTCGACGCCATCGGCTTCCTACCGCTGGACTCCGTCGTCGCCGAGTCCTTCGTGGACAAGGTCAACGACGCCGACATTCCGATCGTCGCCATCGCGCTCCAGGTCGGCGACTCGGCGAAGCGTCAGGTCACCGATCCGTATCCGGGCCTCTCCGCGCTCGTCGCGACCGACAACTACAAGTCGGGCGAAGTCGCGGGCGAGATGGCCGCCGGTCTTCTGCCGAAGGATCGCAAGGCGAAGATCGGCATCGTGATGGGCGACCCTGCCTACACCATCGTCAAGCTCGACACGGACGGTTTCAAGGCCGCGCTCGACAAGGCCGGCGCCAACTACGAGATCGTCGCCGAGCAGCCGACGAACTGGACGCCCGACGAGGGCGAGGCGGTCTGCCAGAACTTCCTGACCGCGCATCCCGACATGGATCTGATCTACAGCCACGCCGACGACATGGCGATCGGCTGCGCCAGGGCGATCGATTCCGCCGGCTCCAAGGTCCAGCTCGTGGCGACGGGCGGCGGGTCCAAGCTCGGCACCGACGCGATCGCCGCCGGAGAGATGTACGGCTCCGTCTGCACGCGGCCCGAACTTCTCGGCACGCTGATGTTCCAGTCGATGTACGAGGCCGTCACCAAGCCCGAGACGCCGAAGGCCCGCTTTGTCACCTACGACATGCCGGCCATCACCAAGGCCACCATCGACGCCTGCCCCGAGAAGTGGTGAGCCGGATCGGGATCCCGACTTCCGGATAGCAGGGGAGATCGAGCCGATGCCGTCATCCGAACCCATCATGCAGTTGCGGGGCGTCGTGAAGGCGTTTCCCAATGGGACGCTGGCCCTTCGCGGTGTCGATCTCGACATCGAGAAGGGAAAGGTGCACGGCCTGCTCGGCGCCAACGGCGCCGGCAAGTCGACCCTGATCAAGATCCTCTCGGGAGCCTACTGGGCGACGCTCGGTGAGATCACCTGGCGGGGCGAGCAGGTGAAGTGGGACAGCCCGAAGGCGGCGAACGACATGGGCGTCGCCACGGTGCATCAGCACATCCCCCTCGCCCCGACCCTCTCGATCCTCGAGAACGTGTTCCTCGGCAAAGGTGGATGGTGGCGTCGCTCGTCCTCGATCCGGACGCAGTTCGACGAACTCTGCGAACGCGTCGGCTACTCGCTCGACCCGGATGCACTGGTCGAGAACCTCTCGATCGGCGAACGACAGATGGTGTCGATCTTCCAGGCCCTTGCGACCGGGGCCGACCTCATCGTCATGGACGAGCCGACCGCATCGTTGGCGTCGGACGAGCGCGAACTCGTCTACGAGACAGTGCGGCGCCTGACGAGGATCGAGAACAAGGCGATCCTCTTCGTCTCCCACTTCCTCGACGAGGTCATCGCCCTGACGGACCAGGTGACGGTGCTTCGAGACGGGATGGCCGTTCTCCGGGCCGAGACCCGTGATCTCGACGAGGGAAAGCTCGCCGAGGCCATCGTCGGCAAGCAGGTGATCGCACTCGAGCGGGAGGCCGCCTTGCGCCGGCCTGTGAAGACGGACGATGTCGCACCACGGCTTCGCCTCCGCGACCTCGCGTCGGCCGGACGACTTCATCCCATCTCCCTCGATGTCGCGCCCGGCGAGGTCGTCGGCGTCGCGGGTCTTCTCGGCTCGGGCCGAAGCGAACTGCTGCATGCGATCTACGGGTCGGACCGCTTCGCGACCGGCACGGTGACCCTGGACGGCGTCCAGCTCGCACGGAGCCCGAGAGCTGCCGTCGCGGCGGGCATCGGGCTCGTCCCGGAAGATCGAATGGGCCAGGGCCTCGTCCCCGACTTCGAGATCTGGCGCAACACAACCCTTCCGGCTCTCGGTGGCGTGTCCGCCTTCAACTCCCTCCCCGTCTCCGAGCGCGAGAGACGGAGAGGCTGGGATGCGATCGAGAAGCTGTCCATCAAGGCGAGTTCGCCCGAGATCCTGGTGAGCGAACTCAGCGGCGGCAACGCCCAAAAGGTCACGATCGCGAAGTGGCTCTTCAGCGACGTCAAGCTGTTCCTGCTCGACGAGCCGACCGCCGGCATCGACATCGGCGCGAAGACCGACATCCTGCGTCTCGTTCGCGAACTAGCGGCAGGCGGCAAGTCCGTCATCGTGGTCTCCTCGGAGTTCGAGGAGCTTCTCGCGGTCTGCGACCGCATCCTCGTCATGCGGGACGGCAAGTGCATCGCGGAGAGGAGCTTCGACGAGACGTCGGAGCACGAACTCCTTCTCCTCGCGGGCGGTCAGTCCGCGACCATCACCTCCGTCCCCGCCGCAGCGGCAACTCATTCCGTAGTGGGCCCTCACTCATGACCATCGCAGCACAGGACCACGTCCAGCCGACACCTCCCTCGCCCTCGGGGTCGCGGGTGTCCGCCTCGACGAACTGGGGACGCGTCTTCGGCCTCCGCGAGAAGGGCGTCTACTACGCCCTCCTCCTGCTGATCGCCCTGATCACGCTGGCGACCACCTACATCGGCCAGTCGAACTACCTCAGCATTCAGAACTTCTCGAACGTCGTCTACCAGTCGTCCCTCATGGCGATGATGGCCGTGGCGATGACGGTGGTCCTCATCAGCGGGAACTTCGATCTCTCGGTCGCGTCCGTCGCGGCCCTGGCCGCCGCGGTCCTCATCGGCAACGCCGACGCCGTCGGCTTCTGGCCTGCCGCGGCCCTCGCGATGGCGGTGGCGATGGGCATCGGCCTGATCAACGGCTCGATCGTCCAGTTCGTCGGCATCAACGCCTTCATCGTGACGCTGGGCACCATGACGGCGGTGCGGGGCCTCGTCCTGATCTACACGGACGGACGGTCGCTCTCGGTGTCGGATCCGGGCGTCATCGCGACAATGCGTGCCTTCGAGGGAGGACGTCACGAAGGCTTCTGGCTCGTCCTGGCGGGCGGGGTCGCACTGTTCGCCGCCGGTATCGTCGGGGCTCTCAGAAACAAGTCGTCGGGTCGATCCCTGCAGCCCGGCCCGGTCGGCATGACCATCGGCGGCATCGCCCTTCTTCTTCTCGCCTGGGGCTCGGGTGGGGAACTCCCGCTGCGCAATCCCGTCATCTACCTCGGCATCTTCACGGCCGTCGTCTGGTTCGTCCTCGGCTACACGATGGTGGGACGGCGCCTGTATGCGGTCGGTGGCAATTCGGAGGCATCCCGGCTCTCCGGCATCGCGGTGACCCGGTACAAGATCATGGCCTTCGTGTTCTCAAGCGCGACCGCCGGTTTCGCCGGCATCCTGTTCGCCAGCCGACTGCGCTCGATCAACCCAGCCGGCCTCCAGGGGGCCGAACTGACCGTCATCGCCGCGGCGATCCTCGGAGGCACGTCCCTCTTCGGCGGTGCGGGCAGCGTCATCAAGACCCTGGCCGGCGCGTTGCTCCTGTTCTCCCTGACCAACGGCTTCAACATCCTGAACCTGGGAGCGAACTGGCAGGGCCTGATCGAGGGCATCGTGGTTGTCGTCGCCGCGGCGATCTACACGGTCGGCAACAAGAAGGCGAAGTCGAAGACAGGCGGCTGATCCCCTTCCCAGGTCGACCGCATCGTCGCTCGGCGCCGCATCGAGATTCGGGCGGCCCCCACATTCCACTCATATCCGCACGTAGAGAGTTCCCATGAGCACGACCGCCGCCATCGACTACACGGGTAAGGTCGCCTTCGTGACCGGTGCCGGCAGCGGCATCGGCCGGGCGACGGCCATCGCCTTCGCCAAGGCAGGCGCCTCGGTCGCCGCCGTCGACATCGGCGAGAAGGGTCTCGCGGAGACCGTGGCCCAGATCGAGGGAATGGGTGGCAAGGCCCTCACTCTGGTCTGCGACGTGACCCAGGGGGCTGACGTGAAGGCGGCACTCGACAGGACCGTCGAGACGTTCGGTCGCCTGGACGCCGCGTTTAACAACGCGGGTATCGAGCAGCCGGCGCAGCCTATGGCAGACCTGTCCGAGGAAGTCTGGGACCGCGTCATCGCGGTGAACCTCAAGAGCGTCTTCCTCTGCATGAAGTACCAGATCGAGATCATGCTTCGGCAGGGAAGCGGAGCGATCGTCAACACGTCGTCCGGCGCGGGTGTCCTCGCGATCCGCGGCCAGTCGAGCTACTGCGCATCCAAGTTCGGCGTCGTGGCGACGAGCAAGGTCGCGGCGCTCGAATACGCCGACAAGGGTATTCGCGTGAATGCGATCTGTCCGGGCATTATCGATACGCCGATGATCGCACGCTACACCGGGGATACAGACGAGGGTCGTGCCCGTATCATCTCGCAGGAGCCGGTCGGGCGCATGGGGCGACCGGAGGAGATCGCCGGGACCGTCCTCTGGCTCTGCTCGGATGCCGGCGGCTTCGTCACAGGGCACGCCATGGTCGTCGATGGCGGTCAGACGGCGGGCATCTGAGAGCTTGGACGACGACTGACTCGTTGGCGGGATCGGCGCGGGCGCGGTCCTGCGTCGCCCGGTTTCGGTCGGACATCGTCGAACACCGGTCCTTGAGCCGGTGCATGTTTCGACCAGATATTGATAGAGGCGCGCCGCCAGAGCCGAGGAAACGTTCGCCCGTTCCGATCCTGCGAGAGACACAGGGCGTATCGGCTCCCTGGATGGATTCGGTCCCGCGTCGACGAGGGATCATGACCAGGAACGATGTCCGCTTCGACCTTTCGCCGTTTCTGATCCACTTCTTTCGCAAGGTCAGGTACGAAGACGCGGACATGACCTTCTACCCGGACGACTGGGGGCCGGGGGCGATTACCGAGGACGATCACGTCCCTCCATTCTTCCTGCTTCGCAACGCGATCCGGTTGAATAGGCTTTGGGCGACCTGGTCCCAACGCAAGGGGAAGAGGACGATCCACGGCCCCGATCCGGCCGTCTGCTTCACGGACATGCCCATCGCGGCATTCATCGAAGCCGGCGAGGCCAGAGCTGCCAAGGATGAGGCGATGAGTCCGATCGCCCTCGTGCTGCCGAAAGCCGAACTCCTGGCAGCCGGAGCCATTCCTGCGATCTACGGTCGATCCGGAACGCGTTCCGGCCCGAGGACCGGTCGGGACGGCCGTCGCACGTTCCCAGAAGCCGAACTTCCGCCTATCGAGCAGTTTCGCTACGTGACGCTCTCCGCGGACGGTAGGATCGACTGGACCCACGAGCGCGAGTGGCGCTGGCCGTTCCGCGGAACCTTTCCCGAACAGGATGGCATCCCCTCTCCCGACGGGCGTGCGCTCCCTGGTCTCGATCTGGAGTTCGAAGGAAAGGGCGTGATCGTACAGTCGCGTTCTCAGGCCGAGCGGGTGAGACACGACATTCTGGTCCAGCACGATCGCGGTACGCGAGGCAGTTATCGGTTCGTGATCGTTCGCGACGACATTCCGTCGATGACGCACCTACGGGAGCCCGACGGTGTACAGGAGGCGCTTCGGGCTGCCGCGATGGACCTGTCGGATCTGCTGTCGATGCAGAGGTCACGACGAAACCGACTGATCTCCGCTTTCGGACAGGCGATCGATGGAGTGGATGCCACCAGGCTGCCGAATACCGGCCGGCAGGATGGCGGTTGCTGGCTGTGGCTGACGGATATCGCTCATGAAATGACCCGAGCACTCGTGTCCGGGAACATGGTTCATGTCGATCAGGAGGGACGATACCTGATCGACACCCAGATCGGGCGCCGCCTTTCGCTTGCCCGACGCGAGGAGCTGACCCGAAGATTGGCCGACGTCCTCCTGGAGCGTCACGAACTGAGGGCGACGTACCATTCGGTACAAGGGTCCTGCGATCCGGATGCAATGCCCAATTACTCCAAACCTCCGCTCCACGATCGAAAAATCTACAACTACGCCACGGACGGATGATGCGTGGCTCATCGCAGCTTCCTCGTCTCGTACGCTGGCTCTCGGATTCCGTGCCTGCACGCCTCCAAGCATGACTTCCCCTTCGTCGGGCGCTTACCTCGCCAAGCGTCAGGGTCGTGTTTCGGTATCCATTGGCCCTGCACTCCGCTCCTCCCCCAGGTCCGGCAGAATGAGCCCGACCTGGAAGCCGAAGATGCGCCCGATCCTCTTGATCGTCTCCAGCGTCGGGTTGCCGGCGCCGCTCTCGATCTCCGATAGCTGGCGCCGGGTAAGACCCGTCAGGGCCGCGAAGCGATCCTGCGTCATGCCGAGCGAACGCCGGATCTCCGGTAGGTCCTCCGGGAACCTCAGGTTCCCTTTCCTCGCTCGATCCGCGATCCCACGGCGCAGGACGCGGATCTCGTCCGGAGTGGGCGGTTTCCATCGCGCCATCAGGGACGTGGCCCCACATGGACCGGCTTCTCCGGTGCGGCCTCCTCGGGACCTAGGATTCCGGCCACGATCTCCTCGCAGTTGGCGAGCGCCCGTCGCTGCACCATGTCGGGCAGTCCGTAGTCTCCCACCCAGCGGGGAACATCGGCCAGCCGCTCGGCGAAGGCGCGGATCTCCCCCATCAGGTCCTCCGGATCGACCCCGAGGGGAGCAAGCGCGTCGCAGACGATCTCCCAGTCAGGAGAGTATTCACCGCCGCTGGCCCGCATGCATTCCCACTTGGTTGATCGCATGATGGTCTGACGGGACAGCTTCATGGGCGCGAAGTCGAACAGCGGGGACAGACGCACCGTCCCGTCTGCCTTCTTGGTGATCGCGGTGTTGCGCCCGTGATTGTCCGAGTTGCCCATCGCAAGGTTTGCGACATCACGCAGGACATATTCCACGACGTCGTCACGTGGGGAGGTAGAGACCTCGACGAGGCGACGCAGGTAGTTCTCGTGTGTGTCCGTCCAACCGAACTCGCTGACGCCGAGGGCGGAGACCATGCTTTCCTGGCCGTGACGTTCGACCCGTCCGTTCATGGTCGTCCTGTCGAAACGTGGGATAACCGCGACGCCCGGCGCGTACGTGGATGGACGATGGACGTTCAGTCCCAGATCATGAGCGATGTGCGAGTAGGCGACCTCGGCCTCCAGGATCGCGGCATCCTCCTCGTTCGGCTCACGTTGGAGTTTCACGATGACATGCTCGACCGCCTCGTCGTCGGTGACGAACGGATCCGGATAGAAGAGCCCGTCCGAGGACAACGTCATCGCCACCTTCGGCCACTCACCCTGGAGACCGCTCGATCCGGAAGCGAGCATGGCGTGACGGTTCACGACCTCCATGAAGCGGTCGGTTCGACCCAGTATCTCCTCGAGTTCGACGCCGATCGGATCGAAACCGTCCAGCCGGCGGCGTTCCTCTTCCCAGGCCTCCTTGATCCTGATGTTTCCGATCGTGGATCCCCCTGCCCTGACGAGCAGCGGCAGGTCCGAGGAACGACTGTGCTCGTCGAGGTTCAGATCGCGGAGAAGCGCCCTGCGAGCGTGACCCTGAGGCATCAGATCCAGGAGGAACGCGGGCCAGCGCCGTAGCTGGTAATCGGCGAAGTCGACCGGGAAGTTGACGGACAGGGCCCGCCTATCGGTCACGGCGATGCCCTGGGCCATCTCGGACGCGGTCGTCTCCACGACGTAGTCCATCTCGTAGGACAGATGCGCACTACCTTCGAACCCACGCCGGGGCTCGTCGAAGACGATTGTTGCAGCGTCCAACCACCGCTGGTCGTGCCAGATCTGAAACGTAAGCATATGACCCTCTATGATGGGTCATATAACGCCGCCCTGAGTGACTATCAACCCATCTCAGTGGGTCATATCTGAGCCGGAGCCGCTCTGGCGCCAAGAAGTGCCGCTTCCACGCCGGGGGCCAGGACCGGTCAGTAGGCTCGAAACTCACTAGATACCCGTCCTGCTCAAGGTCGGTATCGATGGCCATCGCAAGGGAGGTCGTGGCCTCTCGGAATCGTCGCGATACGCTGCCGCCAAGAGCACCGTCACCCTCCCACCAACCGCTTGAACCAGGCAACGGATCGGCTCGTGGCACGAGAACGATGATCCGAGTACCGCCTCAGGACGGCGGAAGGGCGGAAGGAATGGCCAATCGGCGGACCAGGCAGGTCGCATCCTCGATCCGGTCCAGTTCGCCGACCAACCCTATCGTGTCCGAGAGGGCCTCCGGAGATATCCGGGCGAAGGCGACGGACCCGCATTCCGTGAACTTGGTCGCGATGTCGTCCCAGCTCATGGGATTATCGCCGTTCCCTGGAACATGGTGCCCCTCGACGAGCCAGCGCCGTCCGTCGCGGGTCAGGATCTCGACGCGGCCGGGAGGCATCTCGAGCTTCCAGTCGAGACTGGGATCGGAGACGAGTGTCATCTTCCGTCCGATGGCGAGCACGACCTCGTCACGCAGGCCGGCTTCCGAGAAGTCGGAGACGCTCATGCCGCGCCGGGCGATCGCCACCGAGACCAGGAACGGTAGACTGAACTTGGCGTCGGCTAGGGTGGCGGGGGCACGTCGCTCGTCGAGCGGCTGGCACATCAGGTCGTGGTAGTCGCCGACGTGCAGCCGGATCTCCTGGATGTCGTCAAGCCGCAGGTCGTTCTCCTGGACGATGTCGATGGCGGCCTTCATGTGGCTGTGGGCCGTGCCGACGCAGGGCCAACGCTTGTACAGCGTGCCGCTCCCGAGAAACGCCCGGCCGAGGCCGTCCAGGATTCCCGCCCGGTCGTAGCCTCCGCCGAAGTAGGTGTTCATGAATCCGTACCGACCCTCGAAGGCGCGATCGATGCCCGTGACCCCCTTCTCGGCCATCATCGCGGCGAGGACCGCGCCCTTCGCCGAGAAGCCCGCGTACATTCCCCGAAGGTCGCTCCCTCGGCCGGCGACCATCTCCATCACGCCGCTCGACTGCATCGTCGCGATCCCCATCGCGTGTGCGATCCTGGATGCCGAAAGGCCCATCACGCGCCCCGCGGAAGCCGTCGCCGCGAAGACGGCCAGAACGGTGGAGAGGTTCCAGTCCTTCTTCCACTCGACGTTGCAGCGAAGCCGACCGAAGATGTCCTGGCCCGCCGCCACCGCCGCGATCAGCTCCTTTCCCGTCACACCACCCTGCCGCTCGGCGACGGCGAAGACGGCAGGCACGATGGAGCTGGCGCAGTGCTGCCCCCACGGCGTCTGATCGTCGTAGTCGAGGCAGTGGGCCAAGGCACCGTTCGCCATCGCCGCCATCAACGCAGGGGCGCGGCCTCCGAAGCCGAGCACGGTGCAGTCGGGCCGCCCTCCACTCTCGGCGACGATCTCCATGACGCCGCGGACCGCCGGTTCCATGCCGCTCGCGGCCAGGATCACGCCGAGCGTGTCCAGGATGCTCTTCCTCGCCGCCGACCGTGCCTCCTCCGGCAGATCCTCGTACCGCAGGTCCGCGGCATGGGAGGCGAGGATGTGGACGAGGTCGCGGTCCGCTGACATGGCGGGATCCTTCTCGAAGACGCCGGCGGGGCGGCGCGATCTGGGGAAGAGGGTCCGAATGGAGTTACCCATTCGCCGGCCGAGGCGGAACCCCGATGTCCCCTTCCCTCCCGCGCTTCCGCCCTGCCCTATAGCGCACCATTATACCGCTCGGGCGTCCCGCAGCTTTCCCGGTTTCCTTCCCCGCGTCGAGATGGAATTTTCAGCCCGAGATCGAATGCGGGAGACTCTCATGGGACAGTTGAGCGGCAGGACGGCCCTCATCACCGGCGCGCTGGGCACGATCGGCGAGGCGCTCGTGGCGCGCTTCCACGAGGAAGGTGCCCAGGTGATCGCATCGGACCGCCCTGGGCTCGATCGGCATGACGACCATGCCGGCAAGCTTCCGGCGGGCGTCCGGTACTTCGGGTGCGACCTGAACGATCTGGCAGGTGCGGAGACGGCGGTGCAGGCCCTGGCGAACGAGGTCGGTGGCATCGACGTGCTCGTCAACAACGCCGCCTTCGTCGTCAACAAGCCCCACGAGGAGTTCTCGATCGAGGACTACGAGAAGGAGATCCGCATCAACTCGTCGGCGGCGTTCGTGCTCTCCCGAGCATGCGCGGAGCACATGAAGCGGAAGAAGGCCGGCAAGATCGTCAACATGACGTCCCTGACCCTCACCGGTCACTGGGACGGCTTCGTTCCCTACGTTGCATCGAAGGGTGCGATGTACGGCCTCGTCAAATCGATGGCACGCGAACTCGGACGGCACGGTATCAACGTCAACGGCATCTCGCCGGGCGCGGTTCTCTCCGACGCCGAGGGACGGCACTTCGGAGCACGGCGCCAGCAGTACCACGACTGGATCATGGAGCGTCAGAGCCTGAAGCGCCGGATCGAGCCGGTCGACATCGCCAACCTGGCGGTCTTCCTCTCGTCCTCCCAGGCCGACCTGATCAGCGGACAGAATGTCCACTGCGACGGCGGCTGGTAGGCCGCGACAGGATCGGCTGGGAGGCTGGAATGCAGACCCTGACACCGGCGAGGTTCGCCGACGGCTTCATGTTCCTGGAGGCACCCAAGTGGCGGGACGGACGTCTCTTCGTCTCCGACGTCTTCGCGCACGAGATCTGCATCCTGTCCGACCATGGGGTGGTCGAACGGCGCATCCCGGTGCCGACCCGGCCATCGGGCCTGGGCTTCCTGTCCGACGGAACGCTGATCGTCGCCTCGGCGAAGGACTGCAGACTGCTCCGCCTGGACGGTGACGAACTCGCCGAGCATGCGGACCTCTCGGACGTCGCGAACGGCTGGCTGAACGACTTCGCCATCGACCGTCACGACCGCATCTACGTCGGCGACTTCGGATACGATTTCGTGGCCGGCGATCCGCGCAGGACGACCTCCCTTCACCGCGTGGACCCGGACGGCACGATCGAAGCCGTGGCCCACGAAGTCGATTTTCCCAACGGCTCGACGATCGTCGACGATGGACGGACGCTGGTCGTCGCTGAGACGTGGGAGGCTCGCATCGCCGCCTTCGATCTGGACGGATCCGGCAGGCTGGCCAACCGCCGGCTGTTCGCGGACCTCGATGGCCGGCAGCCGGACGGTCTGTGCGCCGATCGGGACGGCGCGCTCTGGGTCGGGATCTACAACACCGGCGAGTTCGTGAGAGTGATCGACGGCGGCGAGATAACCCATCGGATCAAGATCGACGGTTCCGGGATCTCCTGCACCCTAGGCGGACCGGATCGACGCACGCTCTTCATGACCGCTTTCCTCGGGACGGACGAGGACATGTCCGCGGGAAAGCGAAACAGCGCGATCCTTACTGCACACGTGGATGTCCCAGGACCATCCGACACGGTGCCCTGATCCCGAAGGACTGCGCGACCGTCGGCGACGAAGGCACCGCTCCCGAAACGCCGACCGCGACGGACCGATGTCCCAACGATGAAATGCAAGGCTGCCTCGCAGGCGGCCAACCGAAAGAGACCGACATGAGTGACACACCGAAGCCCGCCTATCCCCGCATCGGCCTCCTGATCGATGGCGAATGGATCTACGACCGTCCGACGCTGTGCGAGGTGGAGAACCCGAGCGACGAGGCGATCATCGGTCAGGTTCCCAAGGCGACCACCGAAGATCTGCGGAACGCCCTCGCCTCCTCCGCCCGTGGTTTCGACGTCTGGCGTCGCACGCCGCCGTCCGAGCGTTCGGCGATCATGAGGCGGGCCGCCGCCCTCATCCGCGAGCGGGCGTCCATGATCGCCCCGATCTTCACGATGGAACTCGGCAAGACCATCCCCGAGTCCCTGGCCGAGATCGAGCGTTCCGCCACCTTCCTCGACTGGGACTCCGAAGAGCTGCGGCGTCTCTACGGCCGCATCGTCCCGACCGACCCTCCGATCCAGCAGTTCGTGGTCCGCGAACCCATCGGGCCGGTGGCGGCCTTCACGCCGTGGAACGTGCCGATGAGCGCTCCTTCGCGGAAGGTCAGCGCATCGCTTGCCGCGGGGTGTTCAGTGATCCTCAAGCCAGCGGAGGAGACCCCGGCGACGGCGTGTCTGTTCGCTCAGTGCTTCATCGACGCCGGCCTTCCCAAGGGCGTCCTCAACGTCGTGTTCGGCGATCCCGACGAGGTGTCGCGTACGCTTGTCCTATCCCCGATCACCCGGCTCGTGACGCTGACGGGCTCGATCCACGTCGGCAAGCATCTGACGCGGCTCGCGGCCGAGACGATGAAGCCCGTCCTCATGGAACTGGGTGGCCATGCGCCCGTGCTGATCGACGAGAACGTCGACGTGGACGGCGTCGCGCAGATGGCGACCAACTGGAAGTTCCGCATGGCGGGGCAGTTCTGCTCGGCCCCCTCCCGGTTCCTGGTCCACAAATCGGTCTACGGGAACTTCGTCGAGAGCTTCGCTTCCAAGGCCGCCAAGCTCAAGGTCGGTGACGGCTTCGAAGAGGGCGTTCAGATGGGCCCGCTGGCCAATCGCAGACGCCTGGCGGCCATGGCGGATCTCGTCGAGGACGCAGTGTCTAACGGAGCGAGGATCGCGACCGGAGGCCAACGTGTCGGCAACCGTGGCTGGTTCTACGCCCCGACGATTCTCGCCGACGTTCCGCTGGAGGCCAGGATCATGAGCGAGGAGCCGTTCGGGCCGATCGCGCCCTGCGCCCCGGTCGACTCCATGGACGAGGCTCTCGATATCAGCAACAGTCTCGAGATGGGCCTCGCCGCATTCGTGTTCACGAACTCGATGCAGCGGGCCGATCACCTGTCCAGGGAACTGCAGGTGGGCTCGGTCGCACTGAACGTCTTCACGAGCCCTGGGGCGGACGCGCCCTTCGGCGGATATCGCGAGAGCGGCATCGGTCGCGAGGGCGGCCCCGAGATGTATCACAGCTATACGGTGGCCAAGACCATCGCCGAGCGCCGGGTCATGGTTTGACCGATCTGCGGTCCACCGGCTCGATGACGGTTACCAGCGCTCCGACGTCCGCGTCGCAGGGAGCCGGATCGACACGTTTCGATCCGGCTCACGTAGCATCCGTTAAGGTAGGCCTCTTCTAAGCGTGACGACGTCGCGTCCCCTGCCCTCGCAGCGGCCGACGGTGCCGGCAGATGCCGCTGTCGAGACCGTCCCGCGACGCGGCACCGGATGCCGCTTCGTAAAGATGCGGTTCATCGCCCGGCAAATTGGTCGTCGGTAACCAGCTCCATCCAGTCGGCATTCTTGCCGTCCAGGATGTAGGTCAAGGCGACATGGCTCATCGCCGTGACGTCGGTCGCCCCGTGCCAGTGCTTCACTCCTGCCGGGATCCAGACGGTATCGCCTGCCGAGATGTCTTGTCTCTGCTCGCCCTCGCGTTGGACCCACCCCTTGCCGGCCGTCACGATCAGCATCTGGCCTGCAGGATGCGTGTGCCATGCGGTGCGTGCCGCCGGCGCGAAGGAGACGAGACCGGAGGCGGCCGGTGTGTCGACGGACGAAGGAAGGAGCGGGTTGACCACCACGTGGCCCGTGAAGTTCTCAGGGCTGGCGAGCATCGATGGAGCGGATCCAGCGGGGTAGACCCCGATCTCCTGCGCGCTGGCAGCGGTGGCGCCGGCTACGGCCAACGAGGCGGCGATGAGCGTGTTCTTCATGGCGATGAGCCTTTCTGTCGTGCGGAAGAATGTGTTCAGGGTCACCCCACCCGCGAGGAGGTGAGTTTCAGTTCGGGCGCTTCTCGACGACTTCCCTGACGACCGGTCCTGCGGAGAAGGCGTTCGGCCAGCCGGCGTAGAAGGCGATCTGGGTGACGACCTCGCCGGCCTCCTCCTCCGTCAGACCATTGTCCAAGGCCCGGTTCAGATGTCCGGCAAGCTGGGCGACCTGCCCGTTGGCCATCAGCGAGGAGATCGTCACGAGACTGCGGTCGCGGGGATCCAGGTCGGGCCGCAGCCAGACGTCCGCGAAGAGCGGGTCGGTGGTGAACTCCGCCAGGCCCGGCGAGGCCGTGCCGAGGAGCTGCCCGACGCTCGCCTTCCGTGCAGCCTCGGCCCTTTCGTCGATCTGTCGCAGATCGGGTGAAGCAGCAGGAAGGCCATCTGCGGCGATGCCGCGTTCGGCGAACACGGTCCTGGCGACATCGACGGCGGCCATGGCGTTCGACCACCCTGCGTAGAACGCGAGATGCGTGATCGTCTCCGACAGTTCGACGGGCGTCACGCCGCCATCGAGCGCACCCTCGATGTGATGCGCGAGATCGAAGGTCTGGCCTCGAGCGACCAGTATCGCAACGGTGACGAGGCTGCGGTCGCGCCGGGATAGCTGAGGACGCTTCCACAGGCCTTCGACGACGGTATCTCGACCATACCGGGCCAGCGCCGGCGAGACGGTGCCGATCTCGGTCTGGGACAGGCTGGATGCGCTTCTCGGCAGTTCGGGGTCGGACTGGCCGTCCTGCGCCATGGCTGCCGTCCCGAGCGAGACGGTGAGGATCGATGTCGATAGGAGCTTCATGGTGGTTCCTCTGGAAAACTTCGGGAGGATCGAGTCGTCGCCGGGACGCTGTCGTTCGTGTCGGGCCAGATAGGGATCGAAGCGGACAGACCGTACTTAGACATTCTGGACCGTCGAATTAGACAGCCCAATCCGCACGTGGTTATAGATGGCGTCGATGAATACCCGTGACGATCTCAGCGACCTGCAAGCCTTCCTTGCCGTGGCGCAGGAGCGCAGCTTCACGCGTGCAGCGGCGAAGCTCGGCATCTCGCAGCCGACCCTGAGCCATACCGTTCGTCAGCTCGAGGCGCGGCTCGGGGTTCGTCTGCTGGCTCGCACCACGCGCAGCGTCTCTCCGACCGAGGCTGGAGAGCGCCTTCTTCTGACGATCGCGCCCCTGTACGAAGGGATCGTCGCCGGACTGAATGCGCTCGGCGAGTACCGGGACAAACCGGCAGGCACGATCCGCATCACCGCGGACGAGCACGCCGTCGACGTCGTCCTCGCGCCGGCCTTGGAACGGATCCTACCCAACCATCCGGACATCAAGGTGGAAGTCACCATCGACTACGGCCTGACGGACATCGTGGCCGAGCGCTACGACGCCGGGATCCGGATTGGAGAGCAGGTCGCCAAGGACATGATCTCGGTGCCTGTCGGTCCCGAGATGCGTATGATTATCGTCGGTGCGCCTTCGTATTTCGCCGGGCGTACCGCGCCGACGCGGCCCCAGGACCTTCTGGAACACAACTGCATCAATCTGCGCCTGCCGACGCATGGCGGGATATACGCGTGGGAGTTCGAGAAGGACGGTCGCGAACTGCGCGTGCGTGTCGACGGACAGCTCGTCTTCAACAGCACGAAGCCCCGGCTTCGGGCGACGCTTGCCGGTCTCGGTCTGGCGTACATGCCCGAGACCCTGGTACGTGATCATCTCGCAGATGGAAGCCTCGTTCAGACGCTCGACGACTGGTGTGCTCCCTTCCCCGGCTATCATCTGTACTATGCGAGCCGCCGACAGCCCTCGCCCGCTTTCACTGTCCTTGCGGACGCACTCCGGTACCGCAGCCGTGACGTAGATCGGTAGGCTCGGAACACCATGCGATGTGCAACGAGCGAAGGCATCAGATGCCAAGGAATTGGACGCAGCGACTTCATCAGCGCATCTCGGCAAGTCGTTTGAGCGCCCCGTTCGGGCGCTCGCCTTTCCTAGTCCGGCGGATGCCAGTTGACCGGAGACCGGTTTTCCAGGTTGCGCGAATGGTGGATCTTCGGTGTAGGTGAATAGCTACCAGAAAGGTTCTCGACGTAGGAAAACCTAGCTTAAGCCTATGCTATAACGAGCGCTTCAGACCCGACGTAATTGGTCTGGCCCGCAGGCGGGTGTACTCAGAACTTCAGACGTCATTTCGATCCAACCGATTCCAGAGGCCGCATGCTACCAGACGAGTTGAAGCCTGTTTTTCTGAAATTCTTCTCGGAAGTCGATCGTTTCGTCTCACGTGAAGTTACACAAACCAAGGGTCGGACTGGAGAGATCACAACTACCCGCAGACTTCTCCGCTGCTTGCATCTCAGCGAGAAGACGCAGCCGCCTGATGGATTGCGTTTCACCCCTCAACAATTCAGGGAGGAATTGGCTCAGGCTGCGGGACGCATTCCGGGATACCGAGACGTTGGATTCGAAATTAGGGCTGAGGAGTTCACTCAACCTTACGAAGGTCGCGTCACACAAGCCGATTACGCTGTCCGCTTGTCATATGAAGACACAAGTGAAGATGTGAACGCCGTCACCGCTAGCTGGGATGCCTTCTATTTCTTCCAGGCGAAAATTGCCAAAACGCTTGGGTCGGAAGCAACTATCGACGATCATGATTGGACAGGTGATGCGGCTTTCGGCGTCACGGCTGGCCAAGATGCGGCGGTAGAGAGCGTCAGAAATCATTTAGGCGACGGCTTACTGTACAATCTTTACTGCCCGTCAGACGCACTGGAACTCGATCCGAGTGCACACGTATATCAAAGGCTACTGGGAAACCTCAGCAAACGACCTGACGAGTGGGATCAGGCGAAAGCGGCTGGGCTATGGGTAGCCAGACACCTGCCATCCACGCTAAGCGAACTTCTGCATTCAGATGATGAACTGACCCGACCGTGGGTGCTATTCCTCATGGACCATTATTTCGATCAAGATGCTAGTGACACACGGGCTCTGGACGTGATGTATCGTGGTCAATCGTATGCGAACGACGACGAACTCATGGTCCGGAAGCTACTATTCGATAGAAACTCCGACATCATTGCGAAGATACAGAATCAACTCGTTGACGAAGGAGTTCGTGAAAGGATCAAACGGATGAGCATGTTCGCAAACCATGGGCATCGTCCGACGATCAACATCGCCATCAAGTTTCCAGGGTTTGATTACATTCACACACCGCGCATCGAGCTCCCCGGCCCGTAGCGCGATTTTTGCTCGGCTTTGCCGGAACGCAGACTTCGACCGCATCGGCATTCGGCGTCCGTGTATCCAAGGCATTGAGGGGAAGCGGCAGGCGAAGTGCGGGGCGCTCAGGGAGTGACCCGATCGAGACCGCCTGTACGGCGGACGATCCTGATCGGGTCCAACCAGAGTATATGGATCAAACGTTGATGGACGTCGTGGCTGGCTTCGCCTCCGTAGCGTGCTCAACTTCACCGGCCGCACTGCGCAGCCTTGCGTTCCTGGTCTCAGGTACGAACTGGATCGCGACGACGCCCAGGATGGCGATCGCGATGACATAGTAGCCCGGCGCGATGGGGGTGCCGAAGTACCCGACCAGCCAAGCTGCGATCAGCGGCGTGGTCCCTCCGAACACGGCGACCGTAAGCTGGTAGGAGACCGCGTGTCCCGTCGCACGGAACGACGTCGGAAAGAACTCGACGGCGGCTGCGAACGAGGCCCCACCGTACAGCCCGATGCCGATGCCGATCAGGAGCTGCCCGAGAAGAGCACCACCGAAGGTGCCGGCGGACGCGAACTGCAGGGCCGGATAGGCCGCGCAGGCGATCCACAGGGCTCCTGCAGTCAGTACCGGCTTGCGACCGATGCGGTCCGCCATGAACCCGCCGACCACCAGGAACAGCGACAGCACGAAGACAGCGATCGCATTGGACGCGAGTGCGGCGTTCGCGTCGAGTCCGGCCTGCCGAACAAGAAACGTGTACATGAATCCGAGCAGCAGGTACGAGCCGACCGTCTGGACCGGCTGGATCAGCAGCAGATAGAGCATCGAACGAAGGCTGGCCCGGCGGTCGTCGCGAAGCTGTTGCGCGTCGCTCGTCCGCTTGGCCTCAACGTATTCCGCCGGTTCCTCCAGGTTGCGACGCATCCAGAAGCCGACGACGCCGATGAGGCCGCCGAGGATGAACGGCAGACGCCAGACCCAGTCCGAATAGGTCTCGGGCCCCGCGGCGAACTGCAGAACGGCCAGCATGACCGCGACGAAGGCATTCGGGAGGTGGCCGAAGAACCAGACGACGCCGACCCAGAACCCGCGTCTGTCGTCCGGAGCCGACTCCAGGATGTAGCTCGTGGCACCGCTGGTCTCGCCGCCCATCGCGAAGCCCTGGAGTAGGCGGCAGAAGGCCAGAAGGATGGGGGCCGCGATCCCGATCGTCGCGAAGGTCGGAAGAAAGCCGATCGCCGCGGTCGCGCCGGCCATGAGCCAGATCGTGATCGACAGGATCCGCACTCGCCCGATCCGGTCGGCGAGATATCCGAAGAACAGGCCACCCAGCGGACGGGCGAAGAACGCGACGGCGTAGACCGTGAAGGTGCTGAGGATCGCGGCCTGGGGGCTGGACGAATGGAAGAAGTGCGTCGCCAGGATCGGGACCGAGAACCCGAACACAGCGAAGTCGAAGATCTCGCCGAACTGCCCGACGGAAGCGGCTCCGATCTTCTTACGATTGCCCGATAGGGCATTTTCGGTATGCGCCATGGTCTCCTCCCAGTGGCGTTGCAATAGGTTCGTGCGATCGCGTCCGCTTCACTCCCGCGGACGGTCGAGCACGAGCAGAAAGGTTCAGAAGACGAAGACGCCCTTCCCGCCCGACTGGGCATCGAAGTGTCGATAGGCCTCCTCGGCCTGATCCAGCGTCCATCGATCGGTGAAGAGGCGGTCGAGGTCGAGTCCACGCGACACGACGAAGTCCGCGCAGGCCTTCTGCCCGACCGTCGACATCGTATAGGAGGTCATCACCGTGACCTGCCGGTCCAGCAAAGCCTTCGTCTCGACGGTGACCTGACCACCGACACCGACCATGCACAGGCGGCCCCACGTCGCGATCGCCTTGAGAGCGGACGTCGCGGCCTGCGGCGAACCCGAGGTCTCGACGACCAGCGAGACGCCCTTGCCGCCGGTAAGGTCGCGCAGGGCCTCGGTCACGTCGGCGTTCCGAGGGTTGATGGTCTCGTCCGCACCGAAGCTGCGGGCGAGTTCGAGTCTGTTCTCGTCGAGGTCCACCGCGATCACCCTTGCACCTCGGGTCGAGGCGAGCAGCGTCGCGGAGAGGCCGACCGGCCCCTGCCCCAGGACGACGATGGTCTCCTCCCCTCGCATCTGGGCTCTCTCGAGCGCGCCCCAGGCCGTGCCGGTGCCACAGGCGATCGCCGCGCCCGCCTCGAAGCTGAGGTCGTCGTGCAACGGCACCAGCGTCGCCGCCGCGACCTTCATGTAGGGGGCATGCGCACCGTGGGCGTTCGCACTGTAGGTGGTCCGGGTCACCGGCTCGCAGAGCTGCGGCCAACCGGTGCGGCAGTGATCGCAGACCGTGCAGCCATGGTAGTGGTGCACCATGACGCGATCGCCGACCTTGGCGACGTGCGCAAGCACGCCTGGGCCGACGGCAGCAACGATCCCGGCAGGCTCGTGGCCGGCGATCATCCGGGCCTGCACGGGAACGTTCGGATCGTGCGGAGCGCGATACCAATGCAGATCGCTGCCGCACATCCCCGAAGCCTTGATCTCGACGACGACCTCCCCGTGTCCGGGGGTCGGATCATCGAAGTCGGCGATGACGGTGCGGCGATCCCCTAGGAACACCAGCCCCTTCACGACACGAACCCCGCCCGACGGCAGTCGATCGTATCGGAGGACCCGATTGCGTTTCCGGTAGCCGGTATCGTCACGTTCAGCGACTTCGCTGAAGCGGACGCGGGCAGACCCCGCCGGGAGACGTCGTCGAATGAAACCACTGATCTGTTCACGATGCACCTGGATTGCGGAACGACGCCGCGACGATCTCGTCGTCCAGAGCGGCATCCTGGCCCAGATACTGACCACCGCCTCCAGGAGCATTCAAGCAACGATCCCGCCTTGAGGCGGTCGGCAATAATATCAGCTTATATCTACTCGCGACACGGACCCCCGATCTAAATGAGACTACCGACATCTCTTGGACCGGGATCGCCGGGTTGCCACGCCGGGTTCGGCAGCGCTCCGAACGCACGGCGACTGAAGACCTCGTATCGTCCTCGACTTCAAAGGTCGGACGCAGAAGTGGCGCGCCCTCGTGAGAGGTCGCGCGCCACGACGGTCGCCTGGATAGATGCCCGCCCGGACGAAGGAGCGCTCCGCCGAGGCTCGGGCGCTCAGGCCACTTCTGGCAGTTTCTCGATCAACTTGTCCAAGGTGATCGGGTAGTGGCGTACGCGGATCCCGGTCGCATTGTGGATCGCGTTCGCGACCGCCGCGCCGACGCCGCACAATCCGAGTTCGCCGACTCCCTTCGCCTTCATCGGTGACGATCGCGGGTCGGTCTCGTCCAAGAAGATCACCTCCTGATGGGGTATGTCGGCATGAACGGGCACCTCGTATCCGGCGAGATCATGATTGACGAAGAACCCGTGACGTTTGTCGACCGCGAGTTCCTCCATCAACGCACCACCGACCCCCATCGTCATGGCACCGATGACCTGGCTGCGTGCCGTGATCGGATTGAGGATGCGGCCTGCGGCGCAGACCGACAGCATGCGCCGCACCCGCACCTCGGCCGTGGCGACATCCACACCGACCTCCACGAAGTGGGCGCCGAACGTGGACTGCTGCTCGGCATCGGTGAACGCCTCGTCGAACTCGATCTTGTCCTCTGCGACGATCTCGCCATCCACGGCCGCATCGGCCAGAGGGATCGATCGATTACCGGAGCGCACTTCGCCGTCCGCGAACACCAGATCGTCGGCCGAGTTGAAGCCCAGCTTGCTCGCCACCGCCTCACGCAACTTGACGCAGGCGGCGTAGACGCCTGCGGTCGAGGAGTTGGCACCGAACTGACCGCCGGATCCAGCGGAGATTGGAAACGCGGAATCGCCGAGATTCACGGCCACTCGCGAGAGCGGCAGCCCCATCATCTCCGCCGCCGTCTGGGCGATGATGGTGTAGGAGCCCGTGCCGATGTCCGTCATGTCGGTCTCGACCGTCACCACCCCGTCGCCGCCCAGCCTGACACGGGCGCCGGACGGAAGGGCCATGTTGTTGCGGAAGGCCGCGGCGACGCCGATGCCGACCATCCACTGCCCGTCGCGCACCTGTCCTGGCTGCGGGTTCCGGGCGTTCCATCCGAACCGGTCGGCCCCCTGTCGCAGGCACTCGACGAGTTGGCGTTGCGAGAAGGGTCGATCCGGCTTCATCGGATCGACCTGCGTGTCGTTGATCACGCGGAACTCGATCGGATCGAGACCGAGGCTCTCCGCCATTTCGTCCATGGCGATCTCGAGTGCCATCAGTCCTGGCGCCTCACCTGGGGCACGCATCGCGTTGCCTTCGGGCAGGTCCATCTCTGCGAGGCGCATCGACGCAAGACGGTTGGCGCCGGCGTAGAGGAGCTTGGTCTGGGCCACCGCCGTCTCGGGATCTCCCCCGGTCAGGTTACCGGACGTGCTCTCGTGGGCGATCGCGGTGATCTTGCCGTCCCGTCCTGCCCCGATGCGGATCCGCTGGATCGTGGCTGGACGATGCGTCGTGTTGTTTGGGATCATGGGGCGCGTCAACGCCACCTTGACCGGGCGCTTGACGGCCTTCGCGCCCAAAGCGGCCAGCACGGCGTCCACACGCAGGAACAGCTTGCCGCCGAACCCGCCGCCGACGAAGGGCGAGAGCAGCCGAACCTTCTCCTTGGGGACGTTCAGCGTGGCCGCAAGATCGGTCAGGCCCCAGTCGATCATCTGGTTCGACGTCCAGACCGTCAGTTCGTCCCCGTCCCACCGCGCCGTCGAGGCATGCGGCTCCATGGCGGAATGGCTCTGATCGGGCGTCGTGTATTCCTGATCGAGGCGGACGGGAGCCTCGGCGAACGCGGCCTCGAAGTCGCCGAACCGATCCTCGGGAGGCGAAGCGCTTCCCTCGTCGCTGTTGCCTCCGACGATGCGAGCATCCGGTGCGAGCGCGGTCAGATCGAAGCGTCCGTCCTCCCGGACGTAGTCGACGCGAACGAGGCCGGCGGCGGCCCGTGCTTCCTCGAACGTCCTTGCGACCACGAGCGCGACCGCCTGATGGTAGTGGTCGATCTCGGGACCGCCGAGCAGCTTGGCGACGTTGTACTTGCCCTTGCCCAGTGTACCAGCGGTCTCAGCCGTCACGATGGCGAGGACGCCCGGAGCGCGCCGGACCTCGTCCAGATGCATCGCCGAGATTCGCCCCTTCGCGATGGCAGCACCGACGACGGAACCGTAGGCCATGTCGGCACCGACGTCGTGACGCTCGTAGGCGTAGGGCGCGGTCCCGGTGACCTTGAAGCGCCCGTCGATGCGGTCGAAGGGCTGGCCGACGACCTTCATGCGATCGATCGGGTTCGTACCCGCGGGAGTATCGAACTTCATGGCCTCAGTTCCTGGCTTGGGTCAGAACCGCCGCGAGCGTGCGCTCGGTCAGCGGGATCTTGAACGCGTTGTGCTCGGTGGGACGGGCGCCTTCGAAGAGCTTCCCTGCGGCCTCGCCGGCCCCTCGTGTCAGGGCGGCATCGGCTGCGTCCACACGCCATGGCCTGTGCGCGACGCCGCCGACGGCGACGCGTCCGGAGCCATCGGGCTGGATCACGGCAGCCACGGATACGAGCGCGAAGGCGTAGGACGCCCGGTCGCGCACCTTGCGGTAGATGTGCCGGCCGCCGAGCGGCGCGGGCAGCGTCACGGCAGTGATGAACTCGCCCGGCTCCAGCGTCGTCTCGACGTGTGGCGTGTCGCCCGGAAGGCGGTGAAAGTCCGAGATCGGGATCGTGCGCGCCTCGCCGTCCGGCTTCACGGTCTCGACGCCCGCGTCGAGCACCCGTAGGGCGACGTTCATGTCCGACGGGTTTGTGGCGATGCAGGCGTCGCTCACACCGACGACGCCGAGCTGCCGCGAGTAGCCTTCCAGGGCCGAACAGCCGGATCCTGGCTGACGTTTGTTGCAGGCCATGTTGGTGTCGTAGAAGTACGGGCAACGGGTACGCTGCAGGAGGTTACCGGCGGTGG
>NZ_BBWJ01000040.1 GCF_001463745.1 Aureimonas sp. AU22
CAACTGCCCCGAGGCGCCCGCCATGACGGCCCGCGTCAGGACACCGTAATCCCGACGCACACGCTCGTCCGCCGCCATGTCGGTGTTGCGTACGAGCGCCCCGATCCGTAGACCGCCCTCCTCCGTCGCCTCGATCCGGTCGAGCCCCAGGCCGTTGACGTCGATGAGATGCTGCGGTGTCTCGATCTCGAGCTTCATGAGATCGAGGAGGTTCGTGCCACCGGCGATGAACTTTGCGCCGGGCTTGGCGGCGGCCGACGCCGCGGCTTCCTGGGGGCTCGCGGCACGTTCGAAGGTGAAGGACTTCATGCGGGCCTCCCGGCGACCTCGGTCATGGCTTCGGCGATGTTGGAATAGGCCCCGCACCGGCAGATGTTGCCGCTCATACGCTCGCGCAGTTCCACGTTGGTAGGTTCGGGGGCGGCGGCGAGGTCGTCGGTGACATGGCTGGGAATTCCGGCCTTGACCTCCTCCAGGACAGCAACCGCAGACACGATCTGGCCGGGCGTGCAGTAGCCGCACTGGTAGCCGTCGTGCTTCACGAAGGCGTCCTGCATGGGATGGAGCGCGTCGGGCGTGCCCAAGCCCTCGATCGTCGTGACCTCGTCGCCCTCGTGGAGGACCGCCAGCGTCAGGCAGGCGTTGATGCGTCGTCCATTGACCATGACGGTGCAGGCACCGCACTGGCCGTGGTCGCAGCCCTTCTTCGTTCCCGTGAACTTCAAGTGCTCGCGCAAAGCGTCGAGAAGGGTCGTGCGCAGATCGAGATCCATCTCCTGGCGCGTCCCGTTGACGGTGAACGTAACCTGGGAACGGACGGCGGACGCGGCGTCCCTTGTGTCCTGTGCCATCGCGGTCCCCGGCAATGTGGTGGCGGCGACGCAGGCGGACGCGCTGACCATCAGCTCGCGCCGGTTGAGTTCGAGGTTGGTCGTCTTCATCATTCTCTCCGTCGCCGGAGCCCTTGGCTGCCACGCATACCGTCCGACGTAGGAGCGTTGCGCTACGATCGGCAATTTCACCGATCGATCTGCCAGAGGCGATTACAGTTTATAATTGGTCCAAGGAGGCGTCGGAATTACCCCTCCTGATCCGCATGATCTCATGAACACAGCCCATGAATGGGACGCGACGGAACGGCCTGACCAGCCGTCCAGTCCCGCCGGACGGATGATTCCGGGGTGTCAGGAGGTTGCCTTCTGCGCCCCTCGCGAGCCCGCGGTCCTCCAGGTAAGGACCGCCAGACCGGACGATCCGCAGAGGAGAAGCGCACTGAGGAGGAAGGTGCTCCGATAGCCACTCGCGTCGAACAGAAGGCCCCCTACGGTCGCACCGAGCGTGATGGCGAGCTGGATGATGGCGACCATCAGTCCGCCACCGGCATCGGCGTCGTCCGGTACGGTCCGTGTGAGCCACGTTCCCCAGACCACGGGAACCGGAACACTGACGAGGCCCCAGAGACCGAGCAGGGTCGCGGTCGAGACGGTCGAGCCGCCTAAGAAGACGAGCGCGACGGCGATCACGGCCATCAGGACCGGAATGGTGATCAGGAGCGTGAACAGCCGGGACCTGAGGATCGCCCCGACGACCGAGGTCCCGGCAAGCCCTGCCACACCGATGGCAAGGAGGATGAGCGACATGGTCGAGACGTCTACGCTCGTCACGGTCTCGAGGAAGGGACGCAGGTATGTGAAGAGCGCGAACTGCCCCGTGAAGAACAGGAAGATCGCGGCCATCCCGTAGACGACCTGCGAATGGCGGAAGAGACGGAACACGTTGCCCGTCGGCATCTCGCCGTTCCTTGGTGGCATCCGCGGCATCGCCAGGAACTGCCATGCCATGGCGGCAGCAGCGAGCGGCACCACGACGCTGAACGTGCCACGCCACCCGATAAGGCTCCCGACGAAGCTACCCAGAGGGGCGGCCACGGTCGCCGCCAGGGCGTTCCCGCCGTTCATGAGCGCGAGGGCCTTGGGGACGGCGTCCTTCGGCACGAGGCGCATGATGGTCGCGGTGGACATGGACCAGAAGCCGCCAATCGCGACGCCGAGCAGCGCACGACCGCCCATCATGACGACATAGTTCGGGGCGAGCGCGACGATAGCCCCCGAGACGATCAGCAGCGATGTGAAGAAGAGGGTTACCAGGCGCCGGTCGTGGCGGGCGACGAACGAGGAACTGGCTAGGCTGGTGAGGACGGCGAACACTCCCGAGATCGAGATGGCCTGACCAGCCTGACCTTCGCTGATCTGCAGCGTGTCGGCGATCGGCGTCAGCAGGCTCACGGGCATGAATTCGGAGGCGATGAGAACGATGACGCCAAGCGTCATCGAAAGGACCGCGCCCCACGCGGCCGTACCGCGGGACGCGGAAACGTCGCCGGGGATGGCGATGGACATGACTGGACCTTTCGGTATCGTTGGTCGCAGACTTCGAAGGTCGCGACGCGAGGGAGACGAGCTTTCCCTGGTCGGTCGGCTCGGCTGGACTTCAGGTAGGCCCTCGCCCGTCCATCGTTTATTCCCTGGGATCGGCATGTCGTCATGAACACTTCTCATCAATCGCTGCGAGAAGGCGTAGGGAGGCCGCCGCCCTGCCCTATTGGTCGGATGCCGAATCCATCCGCGTAGGGGAATGGAGGTGCGTCGCTCCTGGACGCACCCCCGCTGGGCTGCCGTGGTCAGAAGCTGTCCGAGCCCGGTACGATCGCCCCGATGCCGGCGGAACCCGCGGAAGGATTTGCGCCAGGCGTGCCGTGGATCACGCTCATGATGGCGTCGCGCTCGGCAGCGTCGTCGACAGAACGGGAACCGGGAACGAGGGCACCGCTCGATGCGGTGGCGTTCGGAAAGCCGTAGGTCGACCGATCGACGACCGTGCCGCGGCCGCCCCTTGATGCGGTGCCCTCGATCACGGACATGACGGCAGCGCCGTCGCGAGCCCGCTCGTAGGTGTCGGAGCCGGGGACGACGGCCTGGGCGGTGGACATCGTGCCGAGCGAAGCGGCTGCGAGAAGGGCGGAGGCAATGATGCGGGTCTTGGTCATGGTCTTGTCCTCGGTAGGGCCTCGTACGGCCGTTGGATCGGGGAAGTCCGGAGGCAGTGGCGTCCCGGATACGACCGACACCGTCGATCGCTTCCCTGTGTTTGACGAGGGTCAGACTAGCCGCGGGCTGTCGCAGGGCTGTGCCGCAGTCGTCTTGATTTGTCCAAAAAGTGTATCGGATCGGGCAGTCGATCGAAAGCAACTGCCCGACTTGCGACAAGTTGATACAGTTTTCCGCAGGCATCCAGGCGCGGATTGCTCTATGTGTGTACGCTAATTGCCGCCTCGAGGCCGTCGGATGGACAGCGCACCCCACATCATCATCGTCGACGACCACCAGGATATCCGCGATCTCGTCGGATCCTATCTGGAACAGCAGGGATATCGGGTGAGCGTGGCGGAAGGCGGCATGGCGCTTCGGCGCCTCCTGGAGCGATCCGTGCCCGATCTGATCGTACTCGACATCATGATGCCTGGTGACGACGGTCTGACGATGTGCCGCGAGATCCGCACCATGGGAGAGACACCCATCATCTTCCTGACGGCACGGGCCGAGGAGACCGACCGGGTCATCGGTCTCGAACTCGGTGCCGACGACTACCTGACCAAGCCCTTCTCGTCGCGGGAACTCCTTGCTCGCATCAAGGCCGTCCTTCGTCGCGTGAGGCCGACGGGCGCCCCGCGCGCCGTCCGGCGTCCATCCACCCTGCGCTTCGATCGTTGGACGCTCGACGTCAGCCGCCGCGAGTTGCAGGACGAGGACGGCGTCGGCGTCCCCTTGAGCACCGCCGAGTTCCGGCTCCTGAAGGTCTTCGTCGAGCATCCCGGTGCCGTCCTGACCCGCGACCAGCTCCTCGACCTCACCGTCGGGCGCGAGGCCGAGCCCTTCGACCGCGCCATCGACAACCAGGTCAGCCGCCTGCGCAAGAAGGTCGAGAGCGACCCGAAGAACCCGACCATCATCCTGACCCACTGGGGCGGCGGCTACAGCTTCGTGCCGGAGGTGACCGCGCCATGACCATCGCATCGAACCACGCCACGGGATGGAAGCGCGCCCTGGGCCGGACGGCTCCCGATACCATGCGGTGGAGCCTGGCCTGCTGGTGGCGAAGGAGCTTGGCGATCCAGCTCCTGGCGTCGATGCTGATCGCTCTCTTCGGCAGCCTCACCTTCGGCCTCTACATCTGCTGGGACGAGTACAAAGGCGCCATCCAGAGTGCGGCACGCACGGAACTGCACAGCCGCTCGGCGGCGGTGGCGCGGCTGATGGAGGTCGCGACCCCCGACCTCAGGGACGAACTCGCTCGCGTCAACAGCACGCAGTACACGCGCTTCTGGGTCTCGCCGGGCGGCACGCCGGATCTCGGCGGCTGGGTCGATGCCGCGTTCGTCCAGTTCCAGGTCCCGCTCCGCGACCTACTTGGCGACAGGGCCGAGGACGCCCCGGTCGGCAGCCCGGCGGCCGGACTGGTCTTTGAGGCGGATGCGACGAACGACCTGTTCCGTCGGGGAACTCGTTGGGATGGTCCCGTTGCCCAAGGCGCATCCGATAGACCGCTTCTGGCACGATACCTCGACTACGCCGACGGAGACGGGGCCGGCGTCATCATTCCTCTGACCGACGGTCAGACGCTCAACGTCGCCTTCTACAAGCACATCGTCCCTTCGATCTGGGCGACACCGCTTCCGTTGACGCTTGCCTTCACGGCAGGGCTGGTCGCGCTCGTTGGCGCCGTCACGGCCCGGCGCATCGCCCGTCCCCTGAGACAACTTACGATCGCGGCGGAAGCGTTAGGCCGCGGCGAGGCCGTGGAGCCCCTGTGCGAGTGCGGACCGGACGACATCCGCCGGACGTCGGAAGCCTTCAACCGGATGCAGGAACGGCTCCACCGCTTCGTTGACGATCGCACGCGGATGCTCGCCGCGATCAGTCACGACCTACGCACGCCACTCACCACCCTCCGCCTGCGGGCGGAACTCGTCGGGGACCTGAACCTCCAGGGCCGCATGTTGTCGACGATCGACGAGATGCAGTCGATGACCGATGCCACGTTGGCTCTCATCCGCCAGGAGACGACTGCGGAGGCGACGCGCACGGTGGATCTCTGCGCGCTCGTCGAGAGCACCTGCGAGGATCTCGCCGAGCTTGGCCACGACGTGACGTTCGAGACCAGCGAGCGTCTTCCCTACCGTTGCAGGCCGGATGGTCTGCGACGTGTCGTGCGCAACCTCGTCGAGAACGCCGCTCGATACGCTGGCAATGCGAACGTGCGCGTCGTCACCACGCGTTCGACCATCGAGATCGTCGTGGAGGACGACGGTCCCGGCATTCCGGCAGACAAGCTGGACGAGGTCTTCGCCCCATTCTACCGGCTCGAGGGATCCCGGTCCCGCGAGACAGGCGGGGCCGGCCTCGGCCTGTCGATCGCTCGAGCCATCGCACGGCAGCATGGTGGCGACATCGTTCTACGCGGTCGGTCGCCCGGACTGAGCGCGGTGGTCAGGCTCCCCGCCTGACGCCGAATTACCCTCCTCGACGGCAGGCCACCACAGCCCTGTCGAGATCACCGGAACGCGGAAAGGACGGCGAAGCCAGCCTCCGATCCTCAACGCCGCCGCGTGTCGGCACCCCGTCGAAGGCCTGAATGTTCCATCTCAACTTCTCGGTCCCGTGCCTCTACGTGCTGGCACGCTTCCTGTTGCCGCTTCCTTGGTCCCGCCGTTCCAAGGTCGCCGCAGGCGTGCTGCTGCTCTTCGGGTCGCAGTTCCACCTCTGGAACCGGCTGTCTTCGGGATCGGTCTTCGCGCCGGAATTTCCGCAGGCCATCGTCGTCGCCTTCAACTGGGCGTTCGGCGCGATCCTGTTCCTCGCAATCCTCCAGATCGTGTTCGACGTTGTGGGAATCGCCACCCTGCCTTTCCGTCGGCCCGCGCCGATCGTGTCGACGAGGTTTCGGTACGGGGCAGCCGTGACCGCGATGCTACTCGCCGCCATCGCCGTCCATCAGGCGACACGCCTTCCGGAGTCGAAGGACATCGAGGTCGCGATCCCGAACCTGCCGCCGGCGTTCGACGGGTACAGGCTCGTCCAGCTCACCGACCTCCATCTCAGCCGCCTCTTCCAGGCAGACTGGGCACGCGCCGTCGTGGAGCGCGCCAACGCGCAGGACGCGGACGTGATCGTCGTCACGGGAGACCTGATCGACGGTTCGGTCGAGGCGCGCCGTGAGGACGTGGCGCCGCTCGCCGACCTACGTGCCCAGGACGGCGTGTGGATGATCCCCGGCAATCACGAATACTACTTCGGCTACGACGAATGGATGAGTCGTTTCGAGGAGCTGGGCCTCCAAGTCCTGACGAACCGCCACACGGTGCTGCGCAAGGACGGTGTGGCGATCGTCCTGGCTGGTCTCGCGGACCTCCGGGCGCCGGCGAACGGTCAGGACGGGCCGGACATCGACGCGGCGCTGGCAGGCGCTCCGGCGGGAGCCTCCGTGATCCTCCTCGAGCACCAGCCGCGCAACGCTCCCGAGCGGGCGACACGTGCCGATCTGCAGCTATCCGGACACACGCATGGTGGCATGATCGTTGGGCTCGATCGCCTCTTCGCCCGAGCCAACAATGGGTTCGTATCGGGGATCTACGCCGTGGACGACATGACCCTGTACCTGAGCAACGGCACCGGGCTCTGGCCTGGCTTCGCCCTCCGCCTTGGAAAGCCACCCGAGATCACCCGTATCACGCTGCGCCGTTCCTGAGAGCGGTAGCGGACGGCCTGTCGTAGTTCGCACGGTGGTTCGCCCAGGCCCGTGGTCGTGCATCGGCCCGCGGGTCGACTGCCTCGTCCGTTGCGGGCCGACCGGGCGACGCCGGCATTCCGCGACGGATCGCGCCACTTCGATACACCGGAGGTGCGCGTCGTGCCGCGACTTTCGGACCGAAGCCCCGAGATGAAGTGCTGATCTGCGCCTGGACCATCGGATCGGATGATCAAATCACCAGTCGACAGTTAGCCGACCGTTCACCAACGGCGCCATTACACAGCGTCAGCTCATGAACGACCGTTGATTTATCAGTCTAACGCAACAATTATGATATCACGCCGAACGATAGATCCGGCGTACTGGAAACAGATCGTCATCGGGCGGTCACCACGACGTTTGCGGCGTCGCGGCGACCTGACCACGGAATCGCTTTAGGGAGCGAATACATGGATACGCTGGAATACACGCAGTTCGACAACTCGCACAACCATCAAATCGGACATGCTCCGAGCATGGTTAAGCATTCGTTCAGGACGAACCTCACGCGAGGACAGATCGATCTTCTCGAGATGCTTCCCGAACGGGACGACGTGATCTTGCTCGACGATGCGGTGGCCATCGTCTCGCGAACCGGGCGGCAGGCCTACGGGCAGATCGTCACCCTCATCAACCGCGGCGCGATCGCCGTCGAGTTCCTTCGCCATCCTACGGTCGACCCGGAGATCATCCTGCGTCGCCTCTGACGTCATGCGCATCGCGTCATCGACGGATTCGCCCTCCTCTCGTCAGTCGCAGGCCTGAAGCAGGCCGAAGGAACATCATCATGTATCATCCGACACCGGACGCCCCGTGTTCCGGCGACCGCCTTCGCACGCCCGATCGTGCGTCGTGTGAAATCGTCTCGATGCCCCCCTCGCTTATCGTGGGGGCAGCCATCCGAGCCGCCAGGCGCGGAGCCGCCCCGTCGATCCTCTCGTCTCTGGCCCGCGACCTCGAGGCGCTCGCCGAGGACGGCGACTGCGTCGCCCCCTTCGTCTTGACCTGGCTTCGCGTCCAGTCCTGTGGTTCGGCCGAGAACACTGTCACGCACGGGGAGACGGCCCATGGGTGAAACGAACTTCTCGCAGGGCCTGACGATGCCCGATCAGTTGCCCGACTCCGACGTCTTCGATGCCATCGAGGACGCCCGCTGCGAGGCGGTCCGATACCTCAGCCCAGGTCTCTATGCGATGCACCGCGAGCTTCTCGCGGCATTCCCGAAGGAGGCCGTCGAGAAGATCTGCGGCGGGACCCTGCCGCTCGTGATCGGCCTCCGGTCGGCGTTCCACGGTATCGACCTGATGACGGCGGCAAGGGCGACGATCGAGTTCATCGCAGCCGACCTTGCACCGAGGCAACCGCCGGTGATCGACATCATCGTCGAGGACAACGACGTCGCGACCGAGCGACAGCTCGTCAGGACGGGGCTTCTGGCCCGGCGATTGATCGTGTTGATCCGCGCGGATCCGCCTGTATCGGCCCACGATGCGCTTCTCGATGCTTGTGTCGACGTTCCGCCCGTCGGGGTCGCCGCCATTCGGGATACGCTGGAGCGCGAGTACGGCGAGGACACGGTACCGGACCTCGTCGGGTTGCCGTCCTCGATCGATTGCGACGTTCTCGATCTGGCGTGCACGAAGGCGGGAACGGTCGACGATGCGCTGAGGATCATCCAGTCGCTCGCGGCGACTTTGTCACGCAAGGCGATCGACCGCACCCCGCCCGTTCCCCTTCTGCAGGACATGCTCGGCTATGGCGAGGCGATGACGTGGGCGACTGACCTTCTGTCGGACATGGCCGCCTACCGCTCCGGCGAGATCGCCTGGGGCGACGTCTCTTCGCGGGCACTTCTGGTGGGACCACCCGGAACGGGCAAGACGTCGCTTGCCGCGTCCATTGCGAGGACCGGTGGCCTTGCCTTCTTCCCGACGTCGTATGCCTCCTGGCAGAGGTCGGGTGACGGCCATCTCGGCGATCTGCTGAAGGAGATGGTGGAGGTGTTCCGTCAGGCGGCGACGGCTGCGCCATCGCTTGTGTTCATCGACGAGATCGATTCGGTTCCCTCCAGATCCGCCTCCCGACGCTCGAGCGGATGGTGGCGCTCGGTCGTCAACGCTCTTCTGGAACGCCTCGACGGGGCGGAACGGCAGGCCGGCGTCGTGGTGATCGGAGCCTGCAACGACGACAGCAATCTCGACCCGGCCCTGATCCGGGCTGGACGCCTTGATCGCCGCCTTTTCATCGACCTTCCCGACGGGCGGACATTCGCAGGTATCCTGGCGTCGCATCTCGGCAGCACCGTTTCGCCGGACTCACTGACAGGCATCGCGTCGCAGATCGCCGGGTCGCTGTCGGGAGCCGATGCGGCGCGCATCGCCAGGGATGCCAGGAGGATCGCACGTAGGGCGGGACGAGCCGTGTGCCTCGCCGATGTGGAAGCCATCGCGCTCCCGGCGGAGACGAGATCCGCAGACGAGGTCTGGAGGATCGCCGTGCATGAGGCGGGCCATGCCGTCGTGGCACTGGCAAGCGGTGTCGTGCCGTCTCGAGCCACTCTTCTCGTCGGTGTCCGGTCGAGAGGAAGCGTCGTGATCGACGAGACGCACCGAAGCGAGACGTTGGCCGGGGATCTGGATACCGACGCGAGGATCGCGCTCGGCGGACGGGCGGCCGAAACGGTTCTTCTGGGTTCACCATCCACCGGGTCCGGCGGATCCGGGACGTCGGATCTGGCTCTAGCCACGGGTACCGTACGAGCCGGCCTGTCGCTGTTCGGGTTCGGCGACACTCTGGTACACGGGGCCGCCGTCGATCCCGCGGTCCTCGCCGCACGCCTCGGAGATCTGTTCGACGAAGCCGTCGACATAGTCTCCCGGCATCGGACCGCGGTCGAAACACTGGCGCGACTGCTCGTCCATCGACGCACGCTGACCGGCATCGATCTGAGCCAGTTCGCTCAAGAGAACGGGCTCGACTAGGCAACTCCGTGATTCGACGGATCCGTTGCTCGGCGCGGAGGCGCCTCCGCCTGCCGTGCGGCCTCGGTCCGCGACACAGCCACCGCTCCGCTCCTCACCATTCCCCGAATATGATGCTTCCCGTGAGGTCCACGATGTCCATCGACCCCTCAACGCCCGTTCCTCGGTTCACCCACGGTATGGGCAAGGGCCCCCGCCGCGACGAGGACGAGGCGAGCGCCATTCGCCTCGGCGAGACTGGGCTCTACCGCGTCCTGCGGAGGCTGCCGCCGCCTGTCTTCATCCACCCGCGGGTCGACGACTACAGCCCGGTCGTCCTGATCAGTTCGTCTCCCGTCGTCCCGCGAGGACGGGCCGGAACCGGCGTCGGCTCAGTTCTCCTCGCCACCTACGATCATCTGGGCGTGCACGCACCATTCGGACGCCTCAGGACGGACCCGTCGATTGGGTCGACCGTGGTCGACGGCCACGACCTGACCTTGGCGTCCGTCCTGGAGAGCGTCCGACTGACGCTCTCCCACGATGCTTCCGACGGGCTGGCCTCCCTGCGCGCGGAGCATCCTGGCCTGCAGTCGGTTCCGCGTGTCGCCGTGGGTCACACCGTTCCATGGTCCACCTACGGGATCGACGGCACGGGGCTGGATTCGATCCTGGCGCATCACGGCCGATTCACCGACACTTCGGATCCGGACGACGCCTGCATTGCGCTGCACGCCGTCCTGACCGAGGATTTCTGGGACGGGCATATGCGCGGGCCGTTTTCGCATGTGCTTGCGGCCGTTTCGTCACAGCGCGTCCGGGTCGAGATGACGGGTGCGACGTTCAGGATCCGGGATGCGCTCAAGGCCAGGGGCTGGAGGTTCAGCGACGGGACCGGGTCGATTCCGAAGGGCTGGCATCTGACAGCCGCACGACCGGACGCGCAACGCGAGGTCCAGTGGGTCGAGCAGATGCTGGACGACGACGTGCGCGTGTCGATCCGGGAGACATAGTACTGACACACCCGCTCAATCAGTCTACTGATTCTGTGTACGAATATTATCGCCGTGCGATGGCAGTTTCGACGTTGCGGTAGACCGCAATTCCACCGTCGCCAATCCGCCGCAAAGCGAATCGGTCAGCGCAACAAATCGAGTTTTGGGATATCTTTCAGGTACTTAGGTGCTCTGAAAAGTTATGGTAGCTGCGGTACCGGGGGGAGTCCACCGGCTTGCGGAAAGAAAAATCCGTGCCCTTTTCCGAGTCGTCGACGCATCGGATGGCGTCTGAACCGGAGGATACGATGCACTGATTACCAAAATGAAAAACGCCACTCCGTTAGCCGCGGAGTGGCGCTGATTTCAAACCGGACGGGCCAAGCCACGAAGCAACCCCGATCCGACTCACTTCACTGACAGACGAGCCGTCGCTCGCCTGAGCCCGTTGTCGCCGATCGCGTGTTTGCGGTCAAGCGTCGGCGGCCGGGGATCCGCGACGCTCGCAGGAGCAACGCGCCATGACGAGCCCCCGACGCCTCCGGCCGGATCGTGAGATCCGCACGTGAGCGAGAAGACCATCATCCAGCACCTGCACGAGCGCCGCCTCGGTATCAGCTCGTACGACCGGCCCATGCCGGAAACGCCGATCTACCTGGCGCCGGACATGAACATGCCCGGACGGTTCGTCGGCTCCGACGGAACGCCGCTCGACCGCTTCCTGCCCGGAGAGCACGACCGCACGGCGGTCGTCTGGTTCCCCTGCGACAAGACCACTGCCTCGCGTATCCCGGAGCGGCGTACCAAGCGTTCGTTCCGCATCCGCATGAACGATGTCGCCTCGAACCGCGAGATGGTGACGGAGAGCACCCTGGAATTCGACTTTCTGCGCATCATGCGGGCCGAGAGTCGTGACGCCGTGATTCATGACCAGCCGCCGGCCAGACGTTTCATCGGGCCGGATGGCGCGAAGGGCTGGCACACGTTCGACTTCCTGATCGAAGAGCCGAGCGGGTCGCGCCTCGCGTATGCGGTCCGACCGATGGCGAAGATCGACCAGAAGCTTCGGACGGCGCTTCGGTGCGTCGAGGAGCAGAGCCTGGCCGCCTTCGCCGACGCGATCATCCTCGTGACGGAGACCTTCGTCACGGCAGCTAGAACGTTCAACGCGAACGAAATCCTCGATGCCCGTGAGAACCGCAACGAGGCGGACGTCCGACGGGCGAGGTCGATCGTCGACCGCATCCGCGGCGGCGTGATGCTCGACGACCTCGTGCAGGCGATCGGCATCGGTCCGCGCGGACGAACCGCCCTTCTCTGCCTCGTCGACGACGGCGTCCTGGACTTCGTGCGCCGCGAGCGCCTGACGGCCGCGACGCTCCTGCGCCCGGCAAACCCCGCCCTCAAGCCCAACTGATCCAGAAGGAGCCCAGCATGAACGCCCTGACGAAAATCGAGGAAGACGTTCCCATCTACGAAGTCGCCCCACGGAGCCGCTGGGTGACGGGCGGTGTCGAGTACATCTACGAAGAGCGTCTGCCCGGTGGTCACAAGGTCGCCCGCGTGGACGACATGAAGGTCAACGAGACCTTCACGCACGTCCACCTTCACCACCTGATCCAGGCGAGCGAAATCGTCATCGACGAAGGCTTCTTCTCGTCCGTGAAGGCGAACCTGCGCCTCATGACCGGCAAGAAGACCTTCTCGGATCTGACGCAGGCACAGGCCGTGAAGGTCATTTACAAAAAGGCGTGGTGCGACCGCTATCTGCGTCTCGAGGCGAGCGACAGGAGCGTCAAGAGATCCGACGCGAAGCTCGAGATCGCCATCAAGCGTATCTCGGAGGAGTTCAGGACCGAACGTAAAACGGCCGACGAGCGCCGTCGGGCCGAGAACGGCCTCAAGAAGAAGCGCGGTGGATCGAAGCAGGAAAGCGCGCCGACCGATCCTAGCGTGTGCCAGATTCGTAGGTGGGTCGCCCGGTACCAGAAGGGCGGTTACCACGAGGATGCACTGATCGACCTCTACAATGGTCCCGGTCCGAAGCGCACGGTTCTCTGCGCGGAGGGATACGAACTGCATTCACGGTTCGCCGCAGGGTACGCCAGTTCGACTCGACCCTCGATGCGGCAGCAGTTCGATCTGCTCGAGATCGCCCTGAACGATGCCGATGCCAAGCGCGCCGAGACGGGCAAGCCCCCTCTCCGCCGTCTGAAGCGCAAGGCGTTCGAGGCGATGATCAACGCTCTCGACCCGTTCTTCGTGACGCTGGGCCGCGAAGGTCCTGACGCCGCCCTACGCCTTCATGGCATCGTCAATCAGGGTCTCGACGTCGAGAAGCCGTTCGAGCGCCTGGAGATGGACGAGTGGAACGTTTCCTTGATGCGCATCCTCATCGATGCCGGCGTCTGGGGCTTGCTCGAGGACTGGCAGCGCGAAGCCGTCGAACGTGCCCGTGTCTGGCTTTCGGTCGCGATCGACGCTCGCACGCGCATGATCGTGGCGATGCGCTTCCTGCCCGCCGCACCGTGCGTCGAGAGCGCCCTGTCGACGATCGAACTGGCGATGACCGACAAGTCCCGGATCGCAGTCCATGTCGGCGCCAGACGCACCTACCTTCATGCCAAGCCACGCTCCATCGTGATGGACAACGGCGTGAACTATGTGGCCGACGACGTCATACTTGCTCTGGTCCGCCTCAACATCAATCCGGTCCACCCGCCGGCGGGCCTGAAGGAAATGCGCGGAAGGGTCGAGCGCATCTTCGGCACCCTCAAGACGAAGATCGCGTCCTATTTCAGCGGGCAGACGTTCTCCAACGTGGTCGAGAAGGGCGCCTATGACGCCCAGGCCAATGCGATCGTAAACGTTGACGAGCTGAACCGCCTCTTCGTCGTCGGGGTGCTCGATCTCTACCACAACCATCCGCATGAGGGTCTGCAAGGCGAGACGCCGTATGACTGCATGCGCCGACTCAGCGGAGTGTACGGTCTCCCGCTGCCGCCCAACCGCGACGTCCTGCGCCACGTGATGGGTGTCTCCTGCCAACGCCGCATCGGGGCCGAGGGGATCCGCTTCCTCGGCATCCGCTACCAGTCGTCCGAACTCCAGCGCCTGCGTCGCCGGATGGGCCAGAGGCCCGTCGAGATCAGGATCGATCGTTTCGACCTGTCCAGCATCTCGGTCAGGCACGACACCGGTGGCTGGATCGTCTGCGATGCGCGCTTCGTCGGCCTTGAGAACGTCAGCATCTGGCAGTGGACGGAAGCCGTCCGCGACCTCCAGCACCGCAACGCCTCCGTGGCGGCGTTGTCCCGTCACCACGTTCTGTCCGCGGTGCGCACGTTGAGCGAAGCGGCGGCGGCAGCCGTCGAGCGGGCCGAGATCGCCAATCCCGTCCTCACCGCGACGGTGTTCGAACAGTTCGAACGGGCCCTCTTCAAGGGGTTCGAGTTCGTCGACGACGGCGCGTACGGAGACGATCTGCAGCTCCCCGCCGATCTGGCGAGGCAGGTCGCCACGACGGACCTCGCCACTTCCGACACGCCAGAGCACGGTGAGGGCGACGAGCAGGACGACACGTTCGGCGATGCGACGGACTGGGGTTCGGACTGATGACGGAGAACACCGACGAGGACGTCTTCCCTGGCGACATCCAGATCGTAGACGCCGACATCGCGGCCCGCATGGACGAAAGGTCCATGCGGGTCGCCACCCGTATGGCCAATATCCGGGCTCGACATCTGTCGACGAAGCGCGACCGGGACATCAAGACCGAGCTGACCCTTCTCGTGGCCAATGCCACGGTCCGCACCAAGGGAGATACGGCAGGAGGCTGCCTTGCACTGATCGGTGGCACGGGGGCTGGCAAGTCATGCAGCATCGCGAAGGCGATAGCCGCCTGTCCCGAGTTTCTGCCACGTGTAACTGGAATGACCGAAACGGCCCCGATCCTTACCATCCTGGCGCCCCGTCCCTCCGATCTTCTTCAGATCGCGTACGAGGGGCTCGAGAAACTGGGATACCCGCTCGAACGGGATCTGAAGCCACCGGCTGCCTGGAAGCTACTGCGCAGGCAACTGCGCGCCCGTCAGGTGCGCTTCCTGCATATCGACGAGGCCCAGCACATGCTGAACGTCGGTGATCCGGATTCGATGAAGGAACTGTCCGACGCCTTGAAGATGCTTCTGGAGGATCGTGACTGGCCGGTGAGTCTGATCCTGACGGGGATGCCGGAACTGGCGGATTTCCTTTCCATCTACCGACAGATCCAACGTCGGAGCAGGAAGATCATCCTGCATGAACTGCGCTACCCCCAGGACGAGGAACTGATGTCCTGGATCGTCAGTACGATCGTCACTAAACACGCCAAGCTGAAGATCAACTTCGAATGGGGTGGCAACTTCCTGGCGCGGCTCCATCACGCGGCCAATCGACAGTTCGGAACTTTGACCCAGATCGTCCGGGCGTCCATCGAACGCGCGCTCGTGGAGAACCCCGAGGCCGTCACGGTCACCAAGGCGCACTTCATTCAGGCGTATGCGCTCTTCTCCGGATGCGCGCCGGAGCAGAACATCATATCGGCCCGCGACTGGGAGGCGATCGAGCCGCTCAACGCCCTCCTTCGCGAGGAAGAGGAGGCCTACACCCGTCTTCTTCAGACGCTCGCCGACAGGGAGAAGGAGCTACGTGCCCGCCGCAGACGCCGCAGGAAGAAGGACGAGAACTGATGTTGAAGATCGTCGTACCGCTCAACGTCGGTGAAACCCCCGCCAGCCTGTGCTCACGCCTCGCGCAGGCGAACGGTCGCGAGCGCATGCTTGATTTCGCCCTCGACGTCGGTCTGGATCTGGCCGGCGTCGTGGCAGGTCAGCCGGAACCGCTGGACCGTCTGGCGGACCTGTGCGGTTGCTGCCCGGATATGCTGCGCGAATGGGCCCCCATGACGGTCGATGGTGCCGCATACCTTCGGGGGGAGCAACTCGGGCGCCGGAAGCTTCGCCGGAACAGGGTATTCGCCTGCACCGCCTGCCTGCTTTGCGATCTCGAGAACGACGACATCGATCGTGAGGTACGCCCATGGGGCCGTGCGCTCTGGCAGGTTCGCTCGCTCCGTACCTGCCGCATACATCATCAGGAACTCAGGCAGGTCGCCCATACGACGGAAACGGGGTTCCATCATGACGTCGCCGCTCTCGTCGGTCCTGCGATTGCCGACCTCCCTGCCCTCCACGAGGCTTCGGAGCGACGCAGGCCTTCAAGGCTGGAAGATTACGTTCACGCGCGTCTGACCGCAGGTTCGGGAAGGAACGGATTTCTCGATGGATTGCCCCTCTATGCTGTGACGCGGACATGCGAGACCCTCGGCGCCGTTATCGAATACGGTCCGGAGAAAAGTGCCGAGGATCTCACGGAGCACGATCTCTGGATGGCTGGAGAGAGGGGCTTCAAGGCGATGTCGAAGGGGGAACCGGGCATCCGGTCCGCCCTTGATCGCCTTCAGTGCGCATTCCAGATCACCAGCGGAGACTGGGGGATCGCCAAGTTCTACGGCCGCTTCCACGACTGGCTGGCCCGAGATGAAGACCACGTCTACGACCCGATCCGGGACATCGTCTTTCGCCACACCGTCGACACGTTGCCGGTCGGGCCGGGCGAGGTCGTTCTGAACCGGGAAGTGACCGAACGTCGGATGCACTCGATGCACTCGGCGTCGCGTGAATACGGCCTGCACCCGAAGCGTCTGCGCAAGATTCTGATCGCGGAAGGGATCCTGTCGCCGGAAGACGCGGGTAGGCACTACGAGCGCATTCTCATACCTGTCGACCGCGTGGCAAAGCGCGCAGCCGAGTTGTCGGACGCGATGTCCCTGACCAGAGCACAATCGTATCTGAATTCCGGTGAGGTGCAGACGCGGCTGCTCTTCGAAGCAGGCATCATCCGACCCATCGTGCTTGGGGGAACGCTTGCGCACAGCTCCCACGGCTTCCTCAAGGACGACCTTGATGCGTTTCTCTCGAAGCTGAGATCGTCCTGCCGTCCGGGCGTCCGAGGCGTTACCATCCCGCAGGCAGCGCGACGTGCCAAGTGCGCGAGCATGTTCATCGTTGCCCTGCTTCTCGAAGGGCGTCTTAAGAAGGTGGGGCTCGACGATAAGGAGCACGGCTACCTGGCGGTTCTGGTCGATGTTGCCGAAGTGATTTCCTTCCTCGAACGGGAAAATCCTGTCGGCCTCTCTCTGCAGATGGTCGAGAAGCGGATGCGGTGGTCGTTCGCGGTCGTGACGGGTTTGATCGATGGAGGCCACCTTCCATTTGCGGAGGTCCGCAATCCGGTGACTGGCCAGCGTCAACGGATCGTCCGAGAAACCGACCTGAAGGCTTTCGACAACACTTTCGTCAGCCTCCATTCGGCGGCATCCGAAAGAGGGACCCACTTCCGTAAGCTAAAGGCTGATTTGGCCGCGCGTGGCGTGATGCCGGATCCGGCGTTTGTCGGGGTTCCGGCAACATTCTTCAGGCGGTCGGGAATCGAGGAAGCGCTCCCCCGGAGTTAGGGCCGGCCAATCCAAACAGGTTTTGTCTGAACATGAACCCCGCCTTCGAGCGGGGTTTTCTGTTGCTTGTCGACCGCAGCCTCGTCGAACTGAGGCACACCTATGCTGCCACGACATCCGACCAGGATGCCGAAAACAACCTCGGCGCCTAAAATAACAATGCCTTACGTGATAAACTGAGGCAAACCAAACTGCCCGTCATAGACACGGCCAATAAGTCCAACTCAGGGGCAATATCATATACCTGCGCAGGAGGCGGCGGACTGAGTGAAAGCGGCACGATGGTTTGCCTCAGCGAACTCTGAAACATCCGCCGTGGCACGGTAGGTGTGCCGCAGTTTCCGGTGGCCCCGAAAGTGGCCTCCGGACCGGAGTCCGGCGGAGCTGACCACCTCTCATGCATCACGGCCAGAAGGGCCCGGGCGGGCTTCGATCCGCCCGGGCCCTTCTGATTCAGCGCCGGCCCCGCCAGGGCGCAGCGAAATCCACTCGATGGAATGCAGGCGAATGGCAGTCCTCGGTCTCAACTCCAGTAAGGCAAACTGCATTTTTGCTTCATGGACGGCACGAAGGCTGATCCGACCTACCTCGCGCACGGGTGCCATCGCTTCGACGTCGACCAACCGCAGCCGGAGTTGGCCAACTACTTCAAGCAGACGTTCAACGAACTGATCGAGGCGCATGAGCCTCCCACACCGTCGCGGATCCATCGCCGACATGGACGACGATGGCCTCCCTCACGCCAGCCAGAACCGCGCCCAGCGTTGCGGCGCAGTCCCGCGGCCGCGCTCCGATCCGGGCGCAGTGGGCGTTGCTCCGCTCCCGCGTGCCGTCGAGTCAATCGAGCACGACCTCGTCGTCCGCGTCGCGTAGCGATTTTCCCTCGCGCAGGTACTGCCCGACAGCCCGGAGGAAACCGCCGCAGATCGGCCGGGAGCCTGCCGTCGCGTGGGAGGCGCTGTCCGCACCGCCCGAAACGACGGCCGCCAGGATACCCCTGTCCGCGACGTCGAGATCCGTGCAGGCGGTGAGGTCCTCGCAGCCCTCGCCCGACTTCAGGTGGAACGCTCCGACGGAGTGGGCGCCGGCCCCTCACGGTTCCCGGCATTCCCGCACGGCGTCGGTGGTCGAGTGACCGCTTGTTCCGCCTCCCGTCCCGCAGCCGACGTTGGACCGGCCCTGTCAGGCCCGCGCAGCGGTTGCCCACTGCGGCGACCGCTTCTCCAGGAACGCTGCAATGCCGGCACGAGCCTCGTCGCTCTCCCAGGCGTCTGCCAGCGCCGCGATGGATGCCTCCACCGACGCCTCGTCGACAGGCGACGCGAGTTGGAGGGCGAGCCGCTTCGCCCGGGCGACCGCACCTGGGGCAGCGGCGAGATACGGAGCGACCTCCTCTTCCACTGCGGAGCCCAGACAACCGGGCTCGACGCATCTGGCAATGAGTCCCAGCCGCTCCGCCTCTACCGCGTCGAAGACCCTAGCCGACATGAACACGCGTCGCGCACGACCCTCACCGAGCCTGGCGAGGACGTACGGCCCGATCGTCGCCGGGATCAGCCCGAGCCTCGTTTCGGTGAAACCGAAGTGCGTCCCCGTCTCGGCGATGGCCACGTCGCACACTGCGGCAAGCCCGGCGCCGCCACCGAGCGCCGCCCCGCGGATCGCGCCGACCAGCGGGGCCCGGAGGCTGTTGAGGGCCCCGAGCATGGCTGCCAGCTTGCGGGCCTCGGACATCCGCGTCGCCCGGTCGGCCTCCACCTGACGCTTCATCCACGACAGGTCGCCCCCGGCACAGAAGGTCTCGCCGGCACCTTCGAGGACGACGGCGCGCACCGTCCCGTCGGTGTCGATGCGCGCCGCGAAATCCATCAACTCGGAGATCATCGCGGCGGAGAGCGCGTTGCGCTTCTCCGAACGGTTGAGGGTCACCGTGACGACATCGCGCGCGTCACGCCGGACCAGGATGGTTTCGTACTGCATCAGCGAGTGCTCCCGAGCGTTCCGACGAAGGCAACCGCCTCAGACCGACGCTCCGTGTCTATGGCCGTTTCCAGACCGAGTTGAGGGATGCGTTCGCAGTCGGCCTCCGTCGCAACGTTGCCTTTCGCGCCGGACGCGTAGGGGCACTCCCCTAGCCCTTCCACCGAACTGTCGAAGGTGCGCACGCCCTACTCCAGCGCGACCTCGATGTTCGAGAGCGCGCTGCCCGCCGTGTCGTGGAAATGTCCCGCGAGCCTTGCGGCGTGGATGCTCCCCGCCAGGCACCGGAGCAGCTCATGGACGGCCGTTGGGCTCCCCGACCGAGCGTATCACCGAGACTGACCTCGTAGCACCCCGAGATCGACCGCCTCTCGTTCTGGAGGCCGTCCCGCGGCCGCATCTCGAAGACCGTCACCGCGTCAGCCATCGACCGTCGGCTCCAGCGTTGCCAACACATCGCCGTCCCCGACTCGCAACCCGACGTCGACGAGGACCTCGGCCACGACCCCGTCGCGCGGCGCACGCAGGGTATGCTCCATCTTCATCGCCTCGAGGACGACCATCGGATCACCCGCCGCGACGGTATCGCCGGCCGCGACCAGAAGGCCCGTCACGACGCCGGGCATCGGGGCCGCGATGGCATCGCCGCCGCTGGACGGGTCGCCGACCGCGTCGAGCGCGTCCAGGAGGTGATAGGTGGACGACGCCCCGCCCCCGAACAACATCGCCTTTCCGTGTCGGGCGACGGCGACGAGTGAGGTGTTGCGTCCGTCGCGTCCGACGGTGACCACAACCCCGTCGCGGCGTACGGACACGGCGGCGCCGTCCGACACCACGGTCCCGTCAGCCGTCAATTCGAAGGACACCGTGGTGTTCTGCCCCTCGTGCACGAGGGGAGCCCTCACCTCCGCGACGCCCCAGGACCTGAAGCCGCGGAGGCAGCTCCACGGTTCGTCCCCTTCCGCCGGGTCCAGAAGCCCGGTGAGCGCGAGCGCGGCGACCAGGGGTGCGTCCTCGGGTGCGTCGGGCTCCGCTGAAAGGCGCTCGACGTCGCGGGCGATCAGGCCGGTATCGACGCGCCCCGCCGCAAAGTCCGGCTGGCGCGCCAGCCGGGCAAGGAAGCCGATGTTGGTGACCGTGCCTCCCACCCGAACGCAGTCGAGCGTGTCGGCCAAGGCCCGGAGCGCGCTCGGCCGATCCTCGCCATGGACGATCACCTTGGCGATCATCGGGTCGTACCACGGGGTGATCGTGTCCCCCTCGACGACGCCGCTGTCGATGCGCACCTGCCCGGGCGCGAAAGATGTCGCCTCGGGGAAGGACAGGTGCTCCAGGCGTCCCGTCGCGGGCAGGAACCCCTTGGCGACGTCCTCGGCATAGAGCCGTGCCTCGAAGGCATGGCCACGGATCGCCAGGTCCTCCTGTCGGAACGGCAGTGGCTCCCCTGCCGCGACGCGCAGTTGCAGCTCCACGAAGTCGAGGCCGGTGATCGCCTCGGAGACGGGGTGCTCCACTTGGAGGCGGGTGTTCATCTCCATGAACCAGAACCCGTCCGGCCGGAGCCCGGCCGAGCCGTCCGCGATGAATTCGACCGTCCCGGCTCCGCGATAGCCGATCGCGCGCGCCGCCTCGACCGCCGCGCGGCCCATCGCCTGGCGCACCTCCGGCGTCATGCCTGGCGCGGGCGCCTCCTCGATTACCTTCTGATGGCGGCGCTGGAGCGAGCAATCGCGCTCGAAGAGGTGGACGACGTTGCCGTGCGCGTCGGCGAAGACCTGCATCTCCACGTGGCGTGGGGCGGTGACGTAGCGCTCGATAAGGACAGCCGGATCGCCGAAGCTCGCCTGCCCTTCGCGCCGGGCGCCCTCGAGCGCGTGCGCGAAGTCCCCCGGCCGCTCGACGAGGCGCATTCCCTTGCCCCCGCCACCGGCCCTCGCCTTGATCAGAACCGGGTAACCCACCCGGTCGGCCTCGGCTGCCAGCAGCGCCGGATCCTGCTCCGACCCGTGATAACCCGGCACGACGGGGACGCCCGCTTCCTCCATCAGCCGCTTGGCGGCGTCCTTGAGGCCCATCGCGCGGATGGCGGAGGCCGGCGGACCGACGAACACGAGACCGGCGGCCTCGACGGCCTCGACGAAGTCCGGGTTCTCGGACAGGAACCCGTAGCCGGGATGGATGGCCTGCGCGCCCGTGCGCCGCGCGGCCTCGAGGATAGCGTCTCCCCGGAGGTAGCTTTCGGCGACAGCGGCCGGCCCGATCAGGACGGCCTCGTCGGCGGTGCGCACGTGCAGCGCATCGCGGTCGGCCTCCGAATAGACGGCGACGGTGCGGATGCCCAGCCGGCGGGCAGTCGCCATCACGCGGACGGCGATCTCGCCCCGGTTGGCGATGAGGAGCTTCTCGAACATCGGAGTGTTCCTCACATCCGAAAGACGCCGAAACGCGTCGGCTCGATCGGTGCGTTCAGGGCGGCGGACAGCGACAGCGCGAGCACGTCGCGGCTCTTGCGTGGGTCGATGATGCCGTCGTCCCAAAGGCGGGCCGAGGCGTAGAGCGGTTTCGACTGCCGCTCGAACGTCTCGATCGTCGGACGTTTGAACTCGGCCTCTTCGTCGGCGGACCAAGCCCCGCCGTCCTTCTCGACCGCGGCGCGGCGCACGGTTGCCAGCACGCCCGCCGCCTGCTCACCGCCCATGACGGAGATGCGGCTGTTCGGCCAGGTCCAAAGGAATTGGGGCGAGTAGGCCCGTCCGCACATGCCGTAGTTGCCGGCGCCGAAGGAGCCGCCGACCAGCATCGTCACCTTCGGCACGGCCGTGGTCGCGACCGCGGTGACGAGCTTGGCGCCATCCTTGGCGATGCCCCCGGCCTCGTACTTGCGGCCCACCATGAAGCCAGTGATGTTCTGGAGGAACACGAGCGGGATGCCCCGTTGCGAGCAGAGTTCGACAAAGTGCGCTCCCTTCAGGGCGCTCTCGGAGAACAGGACGCCGTTGTTGGCGACGATCCCGACGGGGATCCCGAACACGTGGGCGAAGCCGCAGACGAGGGTCTCGCCGAAGCGCGCCTTGAACTCGTCGAAGCGCGAGCCGTCGACGAGGCGGGCGATCACTTCACGGATGTCGTAGGGCGTGCGCAGGTCAGCGGGCACGACGCCGAGGATCTCCTCCGGGTCGTAGAGCGGGTCCTCCGGCGTGCGCAACTCGACGGCAGGCCGCTTCTCCCGGTTGAGGTTCGCGACCGCGCGCCGAGCGAGCGCCAGGGCGTGCACGTCGTCCTCGGCGAGATAGTCGGCAACGCCCGAGAGGCGCGTGTGGACGTCTCCGCCGCCCAGGTCCTCGGCCGACACGACCTCGCCCGTCGCCGCCTTCACGAGCGGCGGCCCGGCCAGGAAGATAGTCCCCTGCTCGCGGACGATGATGGTGACGTCCGACATGGCGGGCACGTAGGCACCACCGGCTGTGCAGGATCCCATCACGACGGCGATCTGGGGAAGGCCCGCCGCCGACATGCGGGCCTGGTTGTAGAAAATGCGCCCGAAGTGATCGCGGTCCGGGAAGACCTCGTCCTGGTTGGGCAGATTGGCACCGCCCGAATCCACGAGGTAGACGCAAGGGAGATGGTTCTCCGCCGCGATCTCCTGGGCCCGCAGGTGCTTCTTGACCGTAAGGGGATAGTAGGTGCCGCCCTTCACGGTCGCGTCGTTGGCAAGCACCATGACCTCGCGCCCAGACACGCGCCCGATCCCTGCGATCACGCCGGCCGCCGGGACGGCGTCGCCGTACATCCCGTACGCGGCGAAGGCGCCGATCTCGAGAAACGGGGAGCCGGGGTCGAGCAGGCGCTGCACCCTCTCCCGGGGGAGCAGCTTGCCGCGCGCCGTGTGGCGGGCGCGGGCGGCGTCGCCTCCGCCGAGCTCCGTGCGGGCGGCTGTCCGCTCGATCTCGGCGATGGACGCGAGGTGCGCCTGGCGGTTGGCGGTGAACTGGGCGGAGCCCGCGACGACCTTGGAACGGATCGCGCCCATCAGCCTTGCGCTCCGACGAGCTCGCGCCCGATCAGCATGCGGCGGATCTCGCTGGTGCCGGCCCCGATCTCCATCAGCTTGGCGTCGCGGAAGAGGCGGGAGACCGGCGTCTCGTTCATGAAGCCCGCCCCGCCCATCGCCTGCACGGCTTGGTGTGCGACCGCCATCGCCTCCTCCGACGCATAGAGCACGCAGGCCGCCGCGTCCTGGCGCGTGACGCGGCCGCGGTCGCAGGCGCGGGCCACCTCGTACGTGTAGGCGCGCGCGGTGTTCAGCTTTGTGTAGAGGTCGGCGATCTTGGCCTGCATGATCTGGAACGAACCGATGGCCTGGCCGAACTGCTTGCGTTCGACCATGTACGGCATGATCTCGTCCATGCAGGCCGCCATGATGCCGAGCCCGATGCCGGACAGGACGACCCGTTCGTAGTCCAGCCCCGACATCAGGACGCGCACGCCCCGCCCCTCCTCGCCGAGCACATTCTCGAAAGGCACCTCGACGTCCGCGAAGACGAGTTCGGCCGTGTTGGAGCCGCGCATGCCGAGCTTGTCGAAGTGCTTCGACGTGGAGAACCCCTTCATGCCGCGCTCGACCAGGAACGCCGTGATGCCTTTCGATCCCGCGTCGGGATCGGTCTTGGCGTAAACGACGAGCGTCTCCGCCTCCGGCCCATTGGTGATCCAGAACTTCGTCCCATTCAGCAGGAAGCGGTCGTTGCGCTTCTCGGCGCGCAGGCGCATCGAGACGACGTCCGAGCCCGCACCCGCCTCCGACATGGCGAGGGCGCCGACGTGCTCGCCCGACACGAGCGGCGGAAGGTACCGTGCCTTCTGCTCGCGCGATCCGTTCAGCTTGATCTGGTTGACGCAGAGGTTCGAGTGGGCGCCGTAGGACAGCGCGACCGAAGCGCTCGCCCGCGCCACTTCCTCGACCGCGACGACATGGGCGAGGTATCCCATCGCGGCCCCGCCGAACTCCTCGTCGACCGTGATCCCGAGAAGGCCGAGGTCGCCCATCTCGCGCCAGAGCTCAGCCGGGAACTCGTTGGCGTGGTCGATCGCCGCCGCCATCGGCTTCACGCGCTCCTGCGCCCAGGCGTGGACGGTGTCACGCAGCGCATTGACCTCGTCGCCGAGATCGAACGTCATCGAATTGGTGAACATGATGCTGTCTCTCTCCCGCGTTCACTCGGCCGCGACGGCGGCCGGCTCCTCGCCCGTGTTCTCGATCTCGGCCCGCAGCACCTCCCGCCGGACCATGGCCTTCTCGAAGGCCTTCTCCTTCACCGGGCCGAAGCCGCGGATGTCGTTCGCAAGGCCCAGCAGCGCCTTGACGCGGGGGGCGGTCCGGGCCGTCAGGTGCCGTTCCGCGAAGTCGAGGTCCGCCTCGTAAAGCTCGATGAGGCGGCGCTCGAGCTTGCGGTCGGCGGTGCGCCCGAACGGATCGAGCGCGGTGCCGCGTAAGCCCTTGAAGCGGGCGAGGATCCCGAAGACGGGCAGCATCCAGGCGCCGAACTCGCGCTTCCGCGGTCGCCCGTCCGCGTCGGTGCCCGGCAGCATCGGGGGCGCGAGGTTGAAGGTCAGGCGGACATCGCCGTCGAAGGCCTTCGCGAGCCCCTCACGGAAGGCCGGGCTGCTGTAGAGCCGTGCAACCTCGTACTCGTCCTTGTAGGCCAGGACCCGGGCGTAGCCCGTCGCGACCGCGCGAACAAGGTCGTCGTCGCTTGGCAGGCATCGTGCGGCGGTGGAAAACCGCTCCACGCGATCCGCGTACCGACGAGCCAGCGCGGCGTCCTGGTAGGCCGTGAGATGCGCCTTGCGGTGCTCGACGATCTCGGGCGTCGACATCGTCGCCAGCGGTCGCGGCCGGTCCTCCTCCACCGCCATGTGCTCGACGGCGGCCGGATTGTGCGCCAGGAGACGCCCCCAGTCGAAGGCGGACAGGTTGAACGGTACGGCGACCGCGTTCAGCTCGATGGCCTTTGCGATCGCGTCGCGGCCGAGCGGGATCAGGCCCCTTTGCCAGGCGTAGCCGAGCATCATGATGTTGGCGCCGATCTCGTCGCCGCACACGGCCACCGCGATGTCCGAGAAATTGTGGAAGTCGCTCCGGTGGCGCACCGCCTTCTCGACGGTGCGCTCGACGGCGGCTTGCCTGAAGTCGAAGTCGCGAAGGCGCACGAAGTCCGAGACGGGCGTGTTGCGGGTGTTGAAGACGGCATGGGTGCGCTTGGCGTCGCACAGGAGGATGGCCTCCTTCGAGGCGGCGACCACCGAGTCGGCCGCCAGCAGGAGGTCGGCGCCGCCCGCCGCGATGCGGGGCGCGGCCACGGGACGGTCGGCCCGCGCGATGCGTACGTGGCTGAGAACCGCGCCACCCTTCTGCGCGAGACCTGCCATGTCGAGGATCATCGGGATCTTGCCCTCGACATGGGCCGCCATGCCGAGCAGTGCGCCGATGGTGAGGACCCCGGTGCCGCCGACACCCGTCACGGCGATGTTCCAGGCCCGGTCGATTTCGGGCAGGACCGGGTCCGGCAAGGCGGTGACGTCCGGCCGTCCGAGCGCCGCGCGGCGTTTCAGCTTGGCGCCGTTGACCGTCACGAAGGACGGGCAGAAGCCCTTCTGGCAGGAGTAGTCCTTGTTGCAGGCGGACTGGTTGATGCGCCGCTTGCGGCCCATCTCGGTCTCTTCGGGCTCGACCGCGACGCAGTTCGACGTCTCGGAGCAGTCGCCGCAGCCCTCGCAGACGGCGGGGTTGATCCAGAGGCGCTTGTCGGGGTCGAGCGACTTGTCGCGCTTGCGGCGGCGCCGCTTCTCGGCGGCGCAGGTCTGCTCGAAGACGATCACGGTAACGCCCGGGACCTCGCGCAGTTCGAGCATGGTCGCGTCGATCTCGTCGCGATCCCGGATTTCGGTTCCCGGGGCCAGCTCGGCTGCCGCGTAGACGTCCGGTCTGTCGGACATCAGCACGATGCGCGCCACGCCCTCATGGTGCATCTGGTGGGTGATCTGCTGGGGCGTCAGGACGCCGTCGACGGCCTGGCCGCCCGTCATGGCGACGGCGTCGTTGTAGAGGATCTTGTAGGTGACGTTGGCCTTGGCCGCGACCGACTGACGGATCGCGAGATGGCCCGAATGGAAGTAGGTTCCGTCGCCGAGGTTGACGAACCGATGCGCCTCGGTGGTGAAACGCCCGATCGCCGTCCAGGGCACGCCCTCCGCGCCCATGTGGGTGAAGGTCTCGGTGTTGCGGTCCATCCACTGCGCCATGAAGTGGCAGCCGATGCCCGCCATCGCCTTGGAGCCCTCGGGAACGCGGGTCGAGGTGTTGTGCGGGCAGCCGGCGCAGTAGTGTGGCAGGCGCGTGATGGGTGCGGTGTGCTCGGCGCCCCGTCCCTCGGCCGCCTCGACGATGCGCAGGCGCTCGGTGATCCGTCCGGCCAGGTCGGCGGGGAGCTTGAGGCGCAGCACGCGCTCCGCGATGGCGCGGGCGACGGTGGAGACGGTCAGCCCGGCCGACAGGGACAGGAACGGCCGGTCCTCGTGGTCGAACTTGCCGACGATCCGGGGGCGCACGTCGGCACGCCAGTTGAAGAGCTGCTGCTTGATCTGGTTCTCGATGATCTCGCGGCGCTCCTCGACGATCAGCACCTCCTCGAGCCCTTCCGAAAAGGCGCGGATGCCCTGTGGCTCCAGCGGCCAGGGCATGCGCACCTTGTAAAGCCGGAGCCCGATCGCCTCCCATTCCGCCTGGCGGAGGCCAAGTTCCGCAAGGGCCTGCCGCACGTCCTCGAACGCCTTGCCGGACGCCACGATGCCGAAGCGGGCCCGGGGCGTGTCGATGACGATCTGGTCGACCCCATTGGCGCGCGCGAAGGCGATGGCGGCGAAGCCCTTGGTCTCCTGGAGGCGTGCGTCCTGCACCAGCGGGGTGTCGGGCCAGCGCAGGTTCAACCCGCCCTCCGGCAGTTCGAAGTCCGCCGGCAGGACGAACTGCCGGCCCTCCTGCGCAAGGTCGACGACCGTCGTCGTCTCGACCGTCTCCGAGATGACCTTGAAGCCGACCCAGCAGCCCGAGAAGCGCGACATTGCAACGCCGAGGAGGCCGAGTTCCAGGAACTCGTGGACCGACGAGGGATAGAGCATCGGCATGAGGGCCGAGATGAAGGCGTGGTCGGACTGGTGCGGGATGGAGGAGGACTTGCAGGTATGGTCGTCGCCTGCGAGGGCGAGGACGCCACCGTGGGGAGCCGATCCTGCCGCATTGCCGTGCTTGAACGCATCGCCCGAGCGGTCGACGCCCGGCCCCTTGCCGTACCAGATGCCGAGAAGGCCGTCCTTCGTCGCGCCCGGCGACAGGTGGAGCTGCTGGCTGCCCCAGACCGCGGCCGCCGCGAGATCCTCGTTCAGCCCAGGCTGGAAGACCACGTCGTGTGGCTCGAGGTACTTGCGTGCCTCCAGGAGCTGCTGGTCGTAACCGCCGAGCGGCGATCCGCGATACCCGGAGATGAAGGCGCCGGTGTTCAGCCCCACCGCCCGGTCGCGGCGCATCTGCGTCATCGGCAGGCGCACAAGCGCCTGCGTCCCCGTCATGTACACGGGCCCGCCGAGCGCGGTGTACTTGTCGTCGAGCGAAACCAGCATGTTCATGAGGAGCCTCCCAGCCTCATGACGCTCGCATGCCGGCATCGCGGAGCGGTCACTATTTTGGAGCCGCTCCAAACCGCTTTCGCAACACTGTCCCTGAATGCTACCACTTGGGAGGACGACATCCTCCGGCGCCGTTTCGCGGGGTGACGAAATCAACTATCGGAAGGTCGGCCACATTGCGCTTGGAGATCGACGAAGCCGACCGACGCATCCTCCGGGTCATTCAGGAGAAGCCGGGCCTCACCATGCGTGAACTTGGTGAGGAGACGGGGCTGAGCCACACCCCATGCTGGCGCCGCCTGCAGCGGTTGCAGGAGGTCGGGATCGTCAGCGAGAAGCGCTACCTCGTCGACCCAGAGGCCGTGGGTTTCGACATCGTGGTGTTCTGCTTCGTCCGGATCTCCGAGCACCGCCGCGAGCGCTTGCAGGAGTTCGAACGGGCCGTGGAGCGCGTGCCGGAGATCCTCCAGTGCTACTCGCTGAGCGGCGAGCACGACTACGTCCTCCAGGTCGTGTCGCGCAGCGTGCGCGACTACGAGGCGACGGTGAAGAACGCCCTCACGGAGCTGCCGAACGTGCGGTCCATCAGCACGAGTTTCACCCTCAAGAAGGTCAAGGCGTCGACCTATGTCCCCGTCTGACGTCGCGGTCGCAGTATCCCATCGCCATCCAGGAGAGGTGCAGCATGTCGCGCCGGGTCGACCCCTATAGCCTGCGCCTGTTCCTGACCGTCGCGCAGGAAGGGTCCATCGCCCGCGCGGCCGAGCGGGAGCACATCGCGCCGTCCGCCCTCAGCCGACGGATCGCCGACCTCGAGCAGGCGCTCGGCGCCCCCCTTCTCGTGCGCTCGCCCCGCGGCATCAAGCTCACCGACGCCGGCGAGATCGCCCTGTCGCGCGGCACGCGGCTGGAATCTGAACTGAACGCGCTGGCGCGGGAGGTGCAGGCGCGCTCGGGAACTTTGTCGGGAACGCTGCGGGTTTTGGCCACCCCGTCGGCCATTGTCGGCTACCTGCCCGAGCGCCTGCGCGCGTTCCGCGACGGCTACCCCGCCGTCGACGTCGCGCTCCAGGAATGCTCGACGCAGGAGGTCGTCCGCGGCTGCCTCGACGACCGGGCGGATGTCGGCATCGGCATGCGGACGGAGGCCCCCTCGGGCGTGGAATCCTGGTTCTTCTGCAACGATCCCTTCATCGTCGTCCTGCCACGCGGCCACCCCTCCGCACGGCGGCAAGCGATGACGCTCGCGGAACTTGCCGCCCATCCCCTGATCTCGATCCAGGCAGGTGGGTCGCTCGACCGGACTCTTCGCGCCAAGGCCTCGGAAGCCGGACTCAAGCTCGACGTGCGCGTCGTCGTCACCAGCTTCGACGCCGTATGCCGCATGGTCGAGGTCGGGCTCGGGATCGCCGTCCTGCCGCAGGGGGCCGCCTCCGCCTACGCCGGTACCGACAAGTTCGTACGCCGGACGCTCGCCGAAGACTGGAGCCAGCGCGAGCTTCGGCTCTATGCCCTCCGCAAGACACCGCGCCTGCCCTCGGCCGACGCGTTCATGACCGTGATGCGCGGTGAGCCGTCGCAAACCGCGATGCCCCCCGCCCCGCCTTAGCACCTTAGACCCGGACCAAACTGGGCTACGCAATGCGTCGGGAGAACGCATCATGAAGCTCAAGCTGTCCGGACGCATCCTGTTCCTTGCGGCCGACCCGGCCGCCGTGCGCGGGCAGCTCGGAGGCGAGAATGCGACGCTGGCAACGGTCGGGCCGTTGCGCGACGACATCTCGACGGACGAGATCACGCCGATCGTAAGCCTCGTCCATTACGACGAGACACTCGGCGAACATCCGTACACGGGATTCAAGGCGGGAAACGAACGCCCGATCGGCCATCGAGCCGTTCTCGACGGCGGGTTCGCCGTGACGGTCGCCGGCCGGCGCTACGGCAAGGGATCCTCGCGCGAGCACAGCCCGGCCGCGGAGCTGGCAGCAGGCATCCGGCTCGTCGTGGCGGAAAGCTTCGAGCGCATCTACCGACAGAACGCCGACAATCTGGGTCTCTTCACCTCCACCGACTTCAGCCTTCTCGAAAGGATCGAACGGGGCGAGGAGATCGACGTCGAGGAGCTCGTCGCCGGACGCGACACGCTCGCCGGCACCATCCTCCGGAGCGGGAGCCTGCTCCGCTACGGCCACGAGAGGCTCGGCACCAGCGCGAACGGCGACGGCATCGAGCAACCTGCCGCCGAAAGCCCGCTGACCCTGTTCGAGAAGATCGTCCGGCGACACGTCGTGGCGACGCCCGACACGTGCGTGCCGACGGGCGACGCTGGCGGCTTCGTCCGGGCGGACTTCCGTTTCATCCACGAGTACTACACGGGCATGTGCAGCCACCTCCTGCACAAGACGTTCGGTCGCCCGGCCCCCTTGCGCAAGCGCGAGACGATCGTCTGCTTCGAGGACCACCTGTCCTACGTCGACCGCAGCCCGGCGCACGTGGCGGGCGGCCTGATCCCCAGAGCCCGAAGGCTCTCGACTGCGCACCGCGAGTTCGTCGCCGACTACGGTCTGCGCAACCACGGCTACCTCAAGGGCCGGGCCGGGTCGGAGGGCATCTCGCACGCGATGATGGCCGAGAGCTACGCGTTGCCCGGCCAGCTCATCGTCGGCACCGACTCGCACACACCGCACAGCGGGGCGCTCGGATGCGTTGCCTTCGGCGTCGGCACCACGGACATGGCGAACGCGATGGTGACGGGCGCCGTGCGGATGGTGATGCCCGAGGTGCTGCGCATCGAGCTGGAGGGCTCCATTCCCCGCAGCGTGACCGCGAAGGACGTCATCCTGCATCTCCTTGCCCTGCCCTCGCTGAAGGGCGGGTTGGGCGTCGGGCGCGTGTTCGAGTTCGCGGGGCCCGGCATGGCCGGCCTGTCGACGGACGAGCGGGCCACCCTCACCAACATGACGGCCGAGCTCGGCGGCTTCACCGGCATCGTCGAGCCCGACGCGGAGACAGTCCGGTTCCTGCGCGAACGCCGTGGCGTCGAGTTTGCGATCGAGCCGTGGATGCGCAGCGATGACGGCGCAGGATATGCCGAGGTCATCCGCATCGACTGTTCCGCCATCCCGCCGATGGTGGCCGCGCCCGGCGATCCCGGCAACGGCAGGCCGCTGGCAGAGATCGAGGAGCGCATCACCTTTGAGATCGCCTACGGCGGCTCCTGTACGGCGGGCAAGCGCGAGGACTTCGACCGCTACCACGAGGTGCTGGCCTGGGCCGACGCCAACGGCCTCAGGGTCGCCCCGCACGTGACCCTGTTCCTTCAGTTCGGGACGAGCGCCGTCCGGGACTACTGCGAGGAACGCGGCTACGTCGACACGTTCCGCCGCGTCGGCGCCGAGCTCCTGGAGCCGAGCTGCGGCGCCTGCGCCAACTGCGGACCGGGATCGTCGACGCGGGGCGACCAGGTGACCGTCAGCGCCATCAACCGCAACTTCCCCGGCCGCTCCGGCCCGGGGCAGGTCTGGCTCGCGAGCCCGCCCACCGTCGCCGCGAGCGCGATCGCGGGGACGCTGGTGTCCTTCGACGAGCTGCGGAACCAGCAAACGAGATAACCGAGCCGGCGGCCAACGCCGGACACCCATGGGAGGAAGATCGATGACCAACGCATTCTCCAGACTGACCCGGCGCGCCCTCGTTTTCGGGGTCACGATGCTGCAGCTCCTGTCGGCGCCCTCGTTCGCTGAGGACGCCTATCCGTCCAAGCCCGTCCGCATCCTCGTGCCTCTCGCGGCCGCGTCCACGGTCGACATCGTCGCGCGCAAGCTCGCCGAGGACCTTGCCGCGCCGATGGGGCAGCAGTTCATCGTGGAGAACCGCCCTGGCGCCGGTGGCGTGATCGGCACCTCGGAGCTCGTCCGGGCCGAAAAGGACGGCTACACGATCGGCATGATCTCGTCGAACCACGTGATCAACCCGAGCATCATGAAGTCCGTGCCCTTCGACAGCCTCGCGGACATCAAGCCGATCTCCGTGATGGCCACGGTGCCCCTTATGCTCGTGGCCCATCCCTCGCTCGAGGCGAAGAGCGCGCAGGACCTGGTTGCCATGGCGAAGGCGCAGCCCGGCACCGTCGACTACGGCTCCTCCGGCAACGGCACCGCCCTCCACCTCGCCGGTGTCCTCTTCACGAGGGAAGCTGGTGTTGAAATGCGCCACGTGCCGTACAAGGGCACGGGCCCGCTTACGAACGATCTCGTGGCCGGCCACGTCAAGGTTGGCTTCCTGTCCGTCGCCGCGGCGCTGCCGCAGATCCAGGGCGGGACCCTCAAGGCCCTCGCGGTCTCCACGCCAACCCGGAACCCGTCGCTGCCCGACGTCCCGTCGCTGGCCGAGTCCGGCCTGCCGAACTACAGCTTCGACGCCTGGGTCGCTATGATCGGCCCGGCGGGCCTGCCCCAGCCGATCGTCGACCGCCTCTATACCGAGACGAAGCGCCTTCTCGACACTCAGAAGGTCAAGGACGACTTCGCCGCGCAGGGCCTCGTCGTCGTGGGCAGCGACCCGGCGACGGCCGAGACGTTCTTCCGGGACGAGTTGAAGAAGCACTCCGCGCTGGTCGCGGCGTCCGGCACCAAGCCGGAGTGACGCCGGCCTGACGACCGACGCCGCGGCTTCGGCCGCGGCGTCGGACCTCGCCCACGACCGGAGCCATTGGGAGGTGGCCGGCCGACAGCCGGGCGAAGCGCGACGGAATTAGGGAGGAGTTCATGAACGACCATCGGCACGCGATCCGAGGGAGGGCGGGCCTCGTTCGCTCGCCCTCGGCTCTGGCCGGAGGGCTGACACTCGTCGCGCTCGCGGCCGTCGCGCTCTGGCTCACCCGCGACCTCGCGCAAGGGACACTCGACGAGATCGGGTCCGGCCTCCTGCCGCGGTGGCTCGCGATCGGCGTCGGCGGTAGCGGCGTCGCCCTTCTCGTCCTGTCGGTCCTGCGCCGCGGCGAGGAACTGGAGCCGTTGCCCCTGCGCGGTCCCGTAGTCCTGTCGATCGCGATCCTCGCCTTCGCCGTCCTCGTCCGCCCGTTCTCCATCGGCGACATGACGCTTCCCGGGCTCGGCCTCGTCGTCGCCGGCCCCGTAGCGGTGTTCGTCTCCGGCCTTGCGAGCGACGAGGCGGACTGGCTGGAACTCGCGATCCTTGCGCCCGGGCTGACGGCGTTCTGCATGGTCCTGTTCGGCGACCTCCTCTCCTTGCAGATCCCGCTTTACCCGGATGCCCTGGCTGGGTCCTTTCCGGGTAGCTGGTCGCCGAAGGCGGTCCTGAGGGTCGTCGCACTCGTGCTCGCGTTGGTCGCGGCCGCCTTCGCCCCGCTCTGCTGGCATCGACGCCTGCGCCGCGGTCCCTCGGCACGCCGGGAGGTGTCCCCGTGAGCGACTTCGTCTCGCACCTGACGTTAGGCTTCGGCGTCGCGCTGACCCTTCAGCACCTCGGCCTCGCGTTCCTCGGCTGCCTCGTCGGAACGCTGATCGGCGTTCTGCCCGGCCTCGGCGCCACGGCCACCATCGCGATGCTGCTCCCCGTCACTTTCGGCCTCGGCCCGGTCGGCGCGCTCATCATGCTGTCGGGCATCTACTACGGCGCACAGTACGGGGGCTCGACGACGGCCATCCTCGTCAACATCCCGGGCGAGGGCACGTCCGTCGTCACGGCGCTCGACGGCCACCAGATGGCCCGGCAGGGGCGGGCCGGCATCGCGCTCGGCGTGGCCGCGATCGGGTCGTTCTTCGCTGGCACGGTCGGCACCCTCGTCATCGCCGCCCTCGGCACGCCCCTAACCCGCCTCGCGCAGGTGTTCAGCCCGGTCGAGTACTTCTCGCTGATGGTGATGGGCCTCGTCTTCGCGATGGTGCTGGCGCACGGGTCGCTCCTGAAGGCTTCCGCGATGATCCTCCTCGGCATCCTCCTTTCCACGGTCGGGATCGACATGGAGACGGGCGAGGAGAGGATGACGTTCGGCCTACCGATCCTCTACGACGGGATCGACTTCACCGTGCTCGCGATGGGCATCTTCGGCATCGCCGAGATCCTGAGGAACCTCGAGAACAAGGAACGGCGCGACGTGGTGCGGCAGTCTATCGGCCGCCTCATGCCCAACCGCGACGACTTCCGCGAATCCTACAAGCCCGTGGTGCGCGGGACGCTCATCGGCTCGATCCTCGGGATCCTGCCGGGCAACGGCGCCGTCCTCGCACCCTTCGTCTCCTACACGGTGGAGAAGAAGCTGGCCCGGGATCCGAGCCGCTTCGGACGTGGCGCCATCGAGGGCGTCGCCGGCCCGGAGGCCGCCAACAACGCGGGCGCCCAGACCTCCTTCATCCCCCTCCTGACCCTCGGCATCCCACCAAACTCGGTGATGGCCCTGATGGTCGGCGCGATGACGATCCACGGCATCGTCCCCGGCCCGCAGGTGATGACCACCAACCCCTCGCTGTTCTGGGGCATGGTCGCGTCCATGTGGGTCGGGAACCTGATGCTTCTCGTCATCAACCTACCGCTGATCGGCCTCTGGGTTCGCCTGCTGGCGGTCCCCTACCGCCTGCTCTTCCCTTCGATCGTCCTGTTCTGCTGCATCGGCATCTACTCGGTGAACGCGCTGCCCACGGACGTGATGTTCATCGCCTTCTTCGGCGTCGCCGGGTTCGTCCTGATCAAAATGGGCTTCGAGCCGGCACCCCTCCTCCTCGGCTTCGTCCTCGGCAAGCTCCTGGAGGAGAACTTCCGGCGGTCGCTGATCATCTCGCGCGGCGACATGATGACGTTCCTTGAGCGGCCCGTCAGCGCAGGGCTCCTTCTGGTCGCCGTCCTGTTCCTCGCGTTCGCCCTGCTGCCGACGGTGCGGAAAAGCCGGGACGAGGTCTTCGACGAATGATGCACTCGCCAGCCGACCGCCACGTCATGGCCGACCCGCGATACGCGCCCCTTGACCGACGGCGAGGCACCATGGACCACATCTGTACCGCCGACCTCTGCGACGACCGCCCGGACGAAGTCGAAGTCTGTTCGTCCCCGATGCACCTTTACGGCGGCCGCCGCCGTTTCCGCGGCGAGATCGCGACCGTCGGCACCGACGGGGACGCCGGGCTGGTGAAGCAGGAGCTGGCGTCGGAGGGCCGCTCCCGCATCCTCGTCGTCGATGGCGGCGGTTCGTTAGACGTCGCCCTGTTCGGGGACAGGCTCGCCGACCTCGCCATCCGCAACGGCTGGGCCGGCGTCGTGGTGTTCGGGGCGGTGCGTGACACGCAGGCGCTCGCCACGCTGGATCTCGGCGTCGCCGCCCTCGGGACCGCACCACGGCGGGGACGCTTAGACGCCGCCGGCTCCATCGGCGTGAGCTTCGATCGCGGCGGGGCCAGGTTCTCGCCCGGCCGTATCCTCGTCTGCGACATGGACGGGATGGTCGTGACGGACAGCCCCTCGTCCGCGGGTGGGTGACGTCCACCTGCGCGTGAACCGGAAGCCGTACGTTTCGCCGCCGGCGACGTCGGCGGGGCCAAAGGCACGAAGCTGCCCTCGACGGGCAGCACCCTTCGAAACTCGGTGAAGGGTCGCCCCCATGCTGCCATGGACGATGCACGCCAAAGGCCATACAGCGGTTTGGGTCGGGCCCTCACGCCCGTGAAAACCGGGATCCCGGAGTGCCCTTTCCATCTCCCATCCTTTCGCCGTGGCTCGATGTCGTCGGGCTGACCGTCTTCGCGGCATCGGGCGCCCTCGCGGGCGTCCGCCTGCGCGTCGACGTCGTCGGTGTCTGCTTCTTCGCCGTTGTAACGGCGGTCGGCGGCGGCACGTTGCGGGACCTCCTCATCGGAGCGCCGGTCTTCTGGATGCGCGACTCAACCCCCATCGTCCTCTGCCTCGCCGTGGCGCTCGCGTCGTGGGTCGTGCCAAAGCGATGGTGGCCGGAACGCGCACTGGAGTGGCTCGACGCGGCGGGGCTGGCCGCCTACGCGGTGTTCGGCGCGGCCAAGGCCCTCGAGTTCGGCATCTCGCCGTTGCCGGCGGCAACGATGGGCGTCGTGACGGCGTGCGCGGGCGGGGTCATTCGCGACATCGCCGCCGGGGTCCCCTCGATCCTTCTGAGACCCGAACTCTACATCAGCGCCGCAGTGCTCGCGGCGGGGCTCTTCGTGGCCATGTCGGCGTTCGGCGTCGCCGCTCCCTGGCCGGCAGCCTGCGGCGCCGCCGCTGGTTTCGCCCTGCGGGGCGCGGCGATCCGGTGGGGCCTGACGTTGCGTCCGCACCGAGGCTGAGAACACTGTCGGCCCGGCAGGGTGCCTTGTCCCGCAGCCGGCGTGCCTCTTCGAGTGCGGTGCCTCCGAAGTACCCCCGGGTCCCGTCCCGGCCCGGCGGCTCCCCTTCCGTCGTCGCGGTGAATGAACCTCAGGGAAGGCCCTGTCCTGCTGTTGCCGAGACACGAGGAACGTGCGGCATGGAAAATCCGGTTCGCGGGATCGAGACCGTCATCCGCAGGAACGGCGAACCTGTCGGCTGGCTCATGGTTCGCCCCGCCCAGCGGAACGGCTTCGCCGACGTCTCGGACTTCGGCAACTAAAAGACGATCTCCTTCCTCTGCAGGCGGCGCCGCCAACGGAACGACGAGCGGGCGCCGCTGGGGCGGACCATCCCCCGAGGCGCTGGCGGCGTGGACGCCGACGGAGGTTCCGGGGCCGGAAGGTGGAGCTCAGGGGCAGGTCCTGCGCATGCCCTGGGACTGGCTGCATCCCGTCCGGGATCGCGCGTCAGGGGCTGCCCGTCGTGCTTGCGTGCCGACGCCGATAGGGAGACTGAAGGACGTGACGGTTCCTTCATCCGGGCATGGCGGTGCGTGAACGATGTCATGCTGCCCGCGTCCGATGTCGTGCGCTGGGGCGGTGCTCCGGTCACAGGTGGTGCGACGTGCCTGATCGACATCAGCCCAGAGGTTGCGTCTGGCGAGATCCAGACACTCCAACCCCCACTGGCTCGTTCTTGCGCATCGGGTCGCGGGACAGCTTCTGACCCACCATTGACGCTCTGGCGGATAAAGCTACGGGCCCTACGCCGACATCGTCCGGGCATCGATCGATGCATGATTGCCGAACTTTGGGACGGACCATCGAGGTGCCTGTGCCGACGTGAAGCTACGGTGGACGCGACCCGCTCCTTCTCGGTCACCCTTCAGGCATGGATGTCATTCCCCTGCCATCACGAATAAAGCTTCCGGCATTCCGTCGAATAGCTACATACTTGACGAGTTCACGTTAATTCGTAAAGTATCTCCAACGCAGCGGAGCTTCTATGACCCTTTCCCGATTCGCCACCCGCCTCAACTCCTTCGGCTCCGCGCCGCACCTCTTCTGGCCCGATCTCTCCGGCAAGCCGAGTTTCATGCAGATGGCCGAGCGGGCGGCCACCGCCAAGGGTCTGACCGATGTGGATCTCAACTTTCCCGACCATGTGACGGATGACCCGACGACGGTCGGCCGGCGCATCAAGGACCTCGGCCTGTCGGTCAACGGCTTGGCCATGCGCTACTATGCCAACCCTGCGTTCAAGCTAGGCGCCTTCACGAATCCTGATAAATCCGTGAGGCGAGAGGCGATTGACATGACGAAGCGCGGCGTCGATGCCGCACGCGCCATGGGCGCCGACCTGATGACGCTCTGGCTCGGCCAAGACGGCTTCGACTACAACTTCCAGCTCGACTACGCCGAGGCCTGGGACCTCGAGATCGCGGGCATCCGCGAGGTCGCCGAACACGATCCGGCCTGCCAGATCTCGATCGAGTACAAGCCGGACGAGCCTCGCGCCCATGCCCTACTGCGCGACTGCGCAACGACGCTTTTGGCGATCGGGGATGTCGGCGCACCCAACCTCGGCGTCACGCTCGACTTCGCCCATGCGCTCTATGCCGGCGAGCAGCCGGCCTACGCCGCGCACCTCATCCATCGCCGCTCCAAGCTCCTCGGCGTCCACCTCAACGACGGCTACGCCAAGCGCGACGACGGGCTGATGGTGGGTGCGGTGCACCTGCGCTCGACGCTGGAGCTGCTGCGCCAGATCCGCCGCGAGGGCTACGAGGGCGCCCTCTACTTCGACACCTTCCCCGACGCCTCGGGGCTCGACCCGGTGGCCGAGTGCGAGACCAACATCGAGACCGTACAGCGGCTTCTCGCCGTCGCCGACCGGCTCGATGCCGACAACCGTCTGGGCGACGCGCAGAGCCGCCAGGACGGCGTCGCCAGCCAGAGCATCGTCAACGCCGCGATGATCGCGGCCTGACACGCGAACCGCGCGCCGGGCCGCGACGCCTGCCCGGCACCAATCCAACGGGAGGAACCAACCCATGACCAACCGACTGAAGGCCCTGGTGGCCGGCTGCGCCCTGTCGCTCCTGAGCGCACCCGCCTTCGCCCAGACGCTGAGCCCCCTCAACTCCGACACCGAGACTGACCGGGTCGAGTGGTCGCAGCTCAACGCCAAGTTCGGCGCGGTGCCGGCCGCACCCGCCGGCACTCGCATCGGCGGCGTCTCCAAGACCCTGACCAACGAGTATTGGCGCTCGCTCGGCGAGGGCTACGAATCCTATGCCAAGAAGGCCGGCGTCGAGGTCGTCTATCAGGCGGCGCAGAGCGAGGGCGACCAACTGGGTCAGCTCTCGATCGCCGAGAACCTGATCAGCCAGGGCTTCGCCGCGCTCCTCCTGTCGCCGCAGACCGACAACAACCTCCAGCCCGCGCTGGAAAGCGCCGAGGCGCAAGGGATCCCCGTCGTCAACGTCAACGACGCCGTGATTCCGAGCGTGAGGCACTATGTCGGCAACGTGCAGCGCGACAACGGCGTACGCGTCGCCAAGTGGTTCCTCGAGAACCGGCCGCAGGGCGGCAAGGTCTCGGTGATCGAGGGCCAGGCGGGCGTCTTCGCCGCCGGCCAGCGGACCAAGGGCTTTGCCGAGACCGTGGTCGAGGGCGGCAAGTTCCAGGTCGTCGCCAGCGTTCCGGGCAACTGGGACCGCCAGGTGGCCTATGATGCCGCCTCCACCATACTGCAGCAGAACCCGGATCTCGTCGGCTTCTATGCCAACAACGACGGCATGGCGCTCGGCGTCGTTGAGGCTGTGAAGGCCGCCGGCCTCCAGGACAAGGTCGTGGTGTTCGGCACCGACGGCATCTCCGACGCCTATGCCTCCATCCGGGCCGGCGAGCTGACCGGCACGGTGGACTCCTTCCCCGTGCTCACCGGCGAGGTCGCGATGGAGGTCGCCCTGCGCCTCGTCGGCAAGCAGGAGTTGCCGCGCGTCGTCTCGACGCCCCAGGCGCTCATCACCAAGGACAACGTCGAGAGCTTCGCCGTGAAGGGCGACGCCCTGCGGGAGGTCCTCCTCAAGCAGCCCGCCAACTGACCGTCCGGCGGGGACCGCGTCGCGCGATCCCCGCCGATCCCGACGTCTCCGGGAGGGAGCGCCATGACCACCTCGTCTGCCCAACGCCTGAGCCTCAACGCCATCGGCAAGACCTTCGGAACGCTTCGCGCCCTCGACGACGTGTCGATGAGCGTCCGGCGCGGTTCGGTTCACGGACTGCTCGGCGAGAACGGCGCGGGCAAGTCGACGCTGCTGCGCATCCTGTCCGGCGTGATGGAGCCGTCCGGCGGGACGGTCGCCGTGGACGGGACGCGCGTGACGGGCCATGGGCCACTGGCCGCCCGACGCGCCGGCATCGCGATGATCCACCAGGAACTCCAGCACGTTCCCGAGCTCACCGTCGCGCAGAATATGTTTCTCGGCCGGCCCATGCGCATGGCGGGCGGCCTCCTGGTGGATCGCCGGGCGCAGGAGCGCGCTGCGCGCAAGGCGCTCGCACCCCTCGACGCCTCGATCGATCCGGCCGCGCCGATCCGAACCCTCAAGGTCGCCCAGCGCCAGATCGTGGAGATCGCGCGCGCCCTCATGGAGGACGCCAGGGTCATTGCGATGGACGAGCCGACGTCGAGCCTGACGCCAGCCGAGTTCGACCGCCTCGCCGTCCTGATCCGCGACCTCGCCGAGAACGGCGTCTCGATCATCTATGTCAGCCACAAGATGGACGAGGTCTTTCGGGTTTGCGACACGGCGACGATCCTGCGCGACGGGCGCAAGGTCGCCGACGTCGCGATGGCCGAAACGACCGAGAGCGAGGTGGTCTCGCGCATGGTCGGCCGCGAGCTCGCTCAGGCCGAGCATAAGGGTTTCGCGACCGACGAGATCGTTCTCGACGTCGAGAACCTGTCGCGGGGGCAGGCCGTGCGCGGCGCGAGCTTCCGATTGCGGCGCGGCGAGGTGCTCGGCATCTCCGGGCTCGTGGGCGCCGGGCGCACTGAGCTCCTGCGGCTCGTCGCCGGCGTGGACCGGCCCGACGGCGGATCCATCCGGGTCGAGGGCAAGCCATTGCGGCTGGGTAACCCGCGCACGGCGATCCGCGCCGGGCTCGGCCTCCTGCCCGAGGAGCGCAAGCGCGACGGCATCGTGGCCCGTCGCTCGATCCGCTCCAACATCGCCCTCTCCTCCATGCGGCGCTTCTCGCGCGGCGGGTTCGTGCGCCGCCGCGCCCTTCAGGCCGAGAGCCTGAAGCTGATGCGGGACATGAACCTGCGCCCGCTCGACGTCGAACGCCCGATCGGCCAGTTCTCCGGTGGCAACCAGCAGAAGGCCATCATCGGCCGGTGGATCGCGGCGGGCGCCCGCATCCTCCTCTTCGACGAGCCGACTCGCGGCATCGACGTTGGCGCCAAGGCCGAGATCTACGCCCTGATCGAGCGCCTCGCCGCCGAAGGCCGCTCCGTGATCGTAGTGTCGTCCGAGCTGCCCGAAATCTTGCGGGTCTCCGATCGCGTCCTCGTCATGCGGGAAGGCGAGATCGCCGGCATCCTGGAGCGCCACGCGATCAGCGAGGAAGCGATCGTTGCCCTCGCCGTGCCGCAGTCCGCACGCTCCGCTTCCCATTCCTCCCGCGCGGAACACTGACGCCCATGACCTCCACCGACAGCCTCCCCGCCGCCGGCAAGCGCGGCCTGAAGCTCGGCTTCGGCCTGCGCGACGCCGGAACACTCATCGGCCTCCTGGTGATCGTCGGCGTCTTCGCCGCGCTGAGCCCGAACTTTCTGACCGAGCGCAACCTCCTCAACATCCTTCAGCAATCGTCGATCAACGCCTGCGTGGCGCTCGGCATGACGCTGGTCATCATCTCGGGCGGCATTGACCTGTCGGTCGGTCCGACGGCTGCGATCGCGGCGGTCGCCGCCGCCGCGATGATGGTGGGCGGCGCGCCGATCCTGGTCGCCATCCCCGCCGCGATCCTGTTCGGCATGGCGGCGGGCGCGGTGAACGGCGCCCTCGTCGCCTACGGCGGACTGCAACCGTTCATCGTGACGCTTGGCACGCTGTCGCTATACCGGGCCTCGGCGCTGATCTACACGGGGGGCAACCCGATCTTCGGCATCCCGCCGGAGTTCCGCTCCCTGTTCAACGGCGACCTCCTCGGCGTGCCGACTCCGGTCGTCCTCGTCGCGATCCTGGCGCTCGTCGTCTGGGTCGTCCTCAACAAGACGCCGCTTGGCGAGTATTTCCTCGCCGTCGGCGGCAACGAGGAGGCCTCCCACATCGCGGGCGTCCCCGTCGCCATGACCAAGATCGCAGCCTACGTCATCTCGGGTGGCCTTGCCTCCATCGCCGGCCTCATTCTCGTCGGGCGCCTGGGCGCGGCCGATCCGACGCTCGGCAATCTGTGGGAGCTCGACGCGATCGCGGCGGCGGCTATCGGCGGTGCCTCGCTCATGGGCGGGAAGGGCTCGGTGGTGGGCACAATCCTCGGCGCCATCATCCTCGGCTCGCTTCGCAATGGACTGACGCTCCTCAACGTCCAGGCCTTCTACCAACTCCTCGCCACGGGCCTTATCATCCTCGTCGCAATGCTGATCGATCGCGCGACCAGGGGACGGGGATGAACATGACCTTCAGCGATCCGAGGACCATCGGGCCTCGGATCCGCATGATGATGCCGCAACTGACGCCGCTCGAAGGGCGAGTTGTCGAGATGATTCTCGGCCGCCGCGACTTCGACGAGACGACGGCCCTGAAGAGCGTGGCCGAGGATGCAGGCGTGTCCGAAGCGATGCTGGTCAAGATCGCCAAGAAGTTGGGCTTCTCCGGCTTCAAGGACTTTCGGGCCGGCATCGCCGACTACAACCGCCTGCCGACCGCCGATCTACACCAGGAGCTTTCGCCCGACGACAGCGGCGCCCAGATCGCGCAGAAGGTGTTCCGCACCTCGATCCACGCCCTGGAGGAGACGCTCTCGATCCTCGATCCCGAGGCCTTCGAGCGCGCCGCCGACCTGATCTTTGCCGCCCGGCAGCGCGACCTCTACGGCATCGGCGGCTCGGCCCAGATCGCGCGCGACGTCGCACACAAGTTCCTGCGCATCGGCGTGCGCACCAGCGTCTTCGACGACGCTCACATGATGCTGATGTCGGCAGCCCTCCTGACGGAAGGCGATGTGGCTATCGCCTTCTCGCATTCCGGGCAGACGACGGCCGTGCTGGAGCCTCTCGAACTCGCCCGCAAGCGCGGGGCACGCACGATCGCCCTGACCAACTACGCCACCTCGCCGATCGCTGAAGTCGCCGACGTCGTTCTCTGCTCCACGGCGCAGGGGTCTCCCCTTCTCGGCGAGAACGCGGCCGCGCGCGTCGCCCAGCTCATCATCCTCGACGCCGTCTTCGCGGCCGTCGCCCAGCGCGACCTCAAGGCGGCCGAACGCAACCTCGCGGCCACCATGGGGGCCGTAAAAACCAAGCGACGCAATTCATGAGCACCGCCGAGAAGCCCGTTGTCGTCGTCGTCGGCAGCCTGCACTACGACATCATGGTCGATGCGCCGGACCGACCTCGCAAGGGCGAAACGGTGACGGGGCACGCCTGGGCTCCGAAGTTCGGCGGCAAGGGGGGAAACCAGGCGGTCAGCGCCTCGAAGGCGGGCGCCATCGTCCGCATGGCTGGCGCCGTCGGCGACGACGAGTTCGGTCGCTTCCTTCTCGCCAGGCTGGGCGCCTCGGACATCGACGCGACGCGTGTCGCGAAGCTGCCAGGCATCGGCTCCGGGATGAGCGTTGCAATCTCGGATGCCGAGGGCGACTACGGCGCGGTGATCGTGTCGGGTGCCAACCTCAAGATCGACACGGCTTCCCTCTCGAACGTGGAGCTCTGGAAGGATGCGAAGGCGCTGATCCTCCAGAACGAGGTGTCGGACGCCGTGAACCTTGCCGCCGCGCGAGCCGCACGCGAGGCAGGCGCGCTGGTCTGCCTCAACGCTGCCCCCTTCCGAGCGCTTCCGGGCGAACTCGCGGCCTTGGTGGACGTGCTGATCGTCAACGCGATCGAGGCCGAGGAACTCTGCGGACGCCAAGTCACCGATCTGGCATCGGCGGCGGATGCGGCACAGGAGCTTGCGACACGCTTTCCGAGCGTGGTCGTCACCGCTGGAGGCGCTGGCGTTGCAGGCGTTCAGTCCGGCGGATTGCCAGTTGCTCGCGAGGCCCTGCCTGTCGGCCTCGTAAGCACGCACGGGGCGGGCGACGCATTCGTCGGCGCTCTAGCGAGCTCTCTTGCTGCCGGCAAGTCATTCGCCGAAAGCCTTTCAGTCGCGAACGAAGCGGCAGCCCGACATGTCTCTGCTCGTTCGTGATGGTTCCGGATCATCGCTGCCGGCCAAATCCAAAGCTGCGGCACCGGCTGCGATCGCAAATCATGTAGCAGGCGGCTTATTGCCTGCTTCCTTTGGTCGATGAGCGAAACCGGACGATCGGGTCTCCATCCTTTGACGGCGGTTTTTCTGTGCCGATTCAACCCTGAAACGGAACCGGCGGCGCTTGGGGCCATCAAAGCGGTAAGCGAAGGGGAGTGATACCGGGACGACGTCCGGCGCGAGGTGGACGGATTGGCCGTTACCCCCTTCGACCTGCCGGACGGGTGCCTCGGCAGCTACCATCCGGAGATGAACCCCTTGATGCCGTTGTCGCATCACGACGATCCGTCCAAGACGCCGGCGGCCAAGTCCGTGGCGGTGCGGATCGACGCCACCGACCGATCCGGCCTGTTCAGCGCGCAGGGCGAAGCGTCCGGCGAAGCGCGCCGCTCGCGGCCGGCAGACGCCAACCCGCACCCCGTTCCCAGCTAGCGTTTCGACCCAGAACAGCCACCCCGTTTTCCGTTATGGATAAGCGGTCGATAACGAGTTGAACGCGATGCCGCCTTCCTTCGCCAGGACAGCGGCGTCAGGTGTCACGAATGCAGCGCCCGAAATCCTTGTGGTTCCTGATCGGCCTTGTCGGCATCACGCCGCTGCTCGCGGCCTGTGGGCGGGAAGTGCGTGACGACACCCTTCTGGCGCGCACGGGGCCGAACGGCGCCGACGATCGCCGGATCCCTTACTTCGACCGCAATGCCTATCAGATCGGCCAGGGCGGACGGTATGCGGGCTGGTACGGTTGCAATGCGTGTCACGGGCAAGGGGCGCGAGGCGTCCTGAACCTTGGCGACGCTTTCTGGCGCTACGGCGGTTCCTTTCCCGACATCTACGCCTCGATCGCGGAACGGCATACCGCCCCGGATCAGCGCTACGGCGAGCGCATTCCGATCCAGCAGCTCTGGCAGATCACGGCCTATGTCCGGAACCTCGCCGGCTTCGGAGCGGAGCGCATCCGCCGTCAGAGCTTCGACCAGGCGGGCGAACCCGAGGGGCGCCGGTGGACGGGGCCGCTCCGATGATCTGCCGCTTCGTGCCCCTTCTGACGCTGACGGCACTCGGCGGATGCTCCGGCGTCCAGTCCGTCGTCGCGCCGGGCGGGCGGCAGGCGGCGGACCTCAACGACCTTTTCGTGCTGATGCTCGTCGTCTGCGGAACGATGTACGCGCTCGTTCTCGGCTTTCTCGGCTGGAGCCTGTGGCGACGGCACCGCCCGATCGCGGCCGGTGAGACGGCGGTGGAGCCCTCCGACCGAGGGCTTTCGCGTTCGCTCGGGGCGTGGGCGGCGCTCATCGTCGTCGGCCTCAGTGTCCTGATCACCGCAAGCTTCCTGACCGACCGGAGCCTTGCGGAACGAAGCCGGGAGGAGACGCTGACGATCCGCGTCACCGGTCACCAATGGTGGTGGCGCATCGAATACCCTGCCCCTTCGGGGCAAGGCACTGTCGAGACGGCGAACGAGCTCCGCGTGCCGGTCGGTCGGACCGCGCGGATCGAGCTGGCATCCGGCGATGTGATCCACAGCTTCTGGGTGCCGAACCTCGCCGGCAAGACCGACGCGATCCCGGGCCGCGCCAACGCACTGAGCCTCACGCCGACTCGCACCGGCTGGTTTCGCGGCCAGTGCGCCGAGTATTGCGGGACGCAGCACGCGCACATGGCGCTGGATGTGAACGTGCTCCCCAAGGCCGAGTTCGACGCCTGGCTCGCGGGACAATCCGATGCGGCGGCCGATCCTCGTGGCGACCCCGTCCTCGCGCGCGGCCGAGACCATTTCGCATCCGGCCCCTGCGCCGCCTGCCACACGGTTCGCGGCACGACGGCTGGTGGCCGCGCCGGGCCGGACCTTACGCATGTCGCCTCGCGCCGCTCGCTGGCGGCCGCCACCCTTCCGATGAGCCGGGGCGGGCTTCAGGGCTGGATCGCCAACCCGCAGGCGTTGAAGCCCGGAACCCTGATGCCGACCGTCCCGATGCTGCCCGCCGATGCCGACGCGATCGCGTCCTACCTGAGTTCGTTACGATGATCGCGATCTTCCGCCGATCGCGGTCCCGCACCGAACGCGCCGCCAGCGAGCGAGCCGCACGCCTAGCCGAGACGTGGGACGACGCGCCGGGCCTTTGGGGTTTCCTGACGACGGTCGACCACAAGCGCATCGCCGCCCGCTACATCGTCACCGTGGTGGTCCTGATGTTTGCGGCCGGCATGCTGGCGCTGCACATGCGGTTGCAACTCGCCTGGCCGGGGCTCAAGATCCTTGGCCCACAGCTCTACAACGAAAGCTTCTCGCTGCACGGCTCGACCATGCTGTTCCTCGTCTCCGTGCCCGTCATGGAGGCGATGGCGATCTGGCTCGTGCCCTTGATGCTGGGACAGCGCGCCCTCGCCTTTCCGCGCCTCGCGGCCTTCAGCTTCTGGCTCTATCTCGGCGGCGTCCTGATGCTCTGGATTGCCCATGCCTTCGGCATCACGCCCGATCTCGGCTGGTTCGAATATCCGCCGCTCTCCGGCCCCGCCTACTCGCCCGGCCACCGCGCCGACATCTGGGCGCAGATGATCACCTTCACCGAAGTCGCCGCGCTGGCAGCTTCCGTCAACATCACCGCGACCATCCTCAAGATGCGCCCGCCCGGCATGACGCTCGCCCGCATGCCGCTCTTCCTGTGGGCCATGCTCGTATCGTCGCTGATGACGATCTTCTCCATGCCGGCCGTCATGCTCGTCACCAGCATGCTGATCGCCGACCGGCTGGTCTCGACCGCCTTCTTCGCACCGGCGGCCGGTGGCGACCCGCTCCTGTTCCAGCACCTCTTCTGGTTCTTCGGGCACCCGGAGGTCTACATCATCTTCGTGCCCGCCGTCGGCTTCGTCACCGCCATCGTTGAGACCTTCTCACGCCGTACGGTGGTCGGGCACATCGCCCTGGTGCTCTCGGTCATGGCGATCGGGGTGCTGGCCTTCGGCCTCTGGGTCCATCACATGTTCGCCGTCGGCCTGCCCAAGCTCGGCAACTCCTTCTACACCGCCGCCTCGATGGCGATCGCGCTGCCGGCGGGGCTTCAGATCTTCTGCTGGATCGCCACGATCTGGAGCGGACGTCCCCGTTTCCGCACACCGCTCCTCTGGGTGATCGGCTTTCTCGCCACCTTCGTGATGGGCGGGCTGTCGGGCATCATGACGGCCTCCGCCCCGCTCGATCTCCAGATCACCGACACCTACTTCGTCGTCGCTCACTTCCACTACGTGCTGGTCGGCGGCGCGATCTTCCCGCTGCTCGGCGCCTTCGCCTACTGGTATCCCAAGGCGACGGGGCGCCTGATGTCGGAGCGCTGGGGCGTGATCTCCTTCGGGCTCATCGTCGGCGGCTTCAACCTCGGCTTTTTCCCGATGCACATCCTCGGCCTGATGGGGATGCCGCGTCGTGTCTACACCTACGAGGTCTCTCTCGGCTGGGGCCCGCTCAATCTCGTCGCCACCGTCGGCTCGGCGATCGCGATCCTCGGCGCGCTCGTCTTCGTCGCCAACGCGCTTCTCAACCTCCGGTGCGGCACCCTCGCCGGTCCCGACCCCTGGGAGGGTGCGACGCTCGAGTGGGCCGCGTCCTCACCGCCGCCGAGCTACAACTTCGAGCATACACCGACCGTCGACAGCCTCGCACCGCTCTGGAGCATGAAGCCGCTGAAGGTGCTCGACGGGATCGGCGTCGAGCGACGCGAGGTACTGGTCAGCTCGATCGCCGATGCAGAGCCGGAATACTAGCAGGAGAGCGTGCCGCCCTCGATCTGGCCTCTCGTCTCGGCGCTGGCGGTCTCGGCCATGTTCGTCGGCAGCATCTACACGCCCTGGGCGATCGTCGCCGGCACGCTGCCCATCGCGATCGCCCTCACCGTCTGGTTCTGGCCCCGCCGGGAGCGCGCCAAGAGTGGGCTGCTGGGGGTGGGGCGTTGAGCGGCGAAGCCAAGGAAACGGTGGTGGTCGGGAGCCTCGCCGACCTGCCCGAGCATGCGGACGGCTCGCGGTACCTCGTCTGGTGGGGTAACCTCGGCTTCATGGCGATCGAAGGGATGGGCTTCGCGCTGGCCGCCGCTGCCTATCTCTATCTCATGAGCCGGGGGGACAGCTGGCCGCCCCCCGGCGACAGCCTGCCGTCCCTGGGCTGGAGCGGCGTCTTCACCGCCGCGCTCATCCTCAGCGAAGTGCCGAACCTCTGGATCCTCCGACAAGCCAAGGCGAAGGACGAGCGCCGCGTGCGGCGCGGCATGGCCCTTGCGACATTGATTGGGGTCCTCCTTCTCATCCTTCGGGGCTTCGAACTCGCCCACCTCAACGTGCGGTGGGACGCCGATGCCTACGGCTCGGTCGTCTGGCTCCTTCTCGTGCTGCACACGACCCATGTCGCGACGGAACTCGGCGACACGGCGGTCCAGACGCTCTGGCTCTTCACGCACGAGATCGGCGACGCCCAGTTCGCGGACGTCGAGGACAATGCGAACTACTGGAGCTTCGTGGTGGCGACCTGGCTGCCGCTCTACGGCCTCGTCTACTGGCTGCCGAGGCTCGCCTGACATGACTTCTCCGATCGGCCGCTTCGCCCTTCCCGTCGCCCTCCTCCTGCCGCCAGCCGCCTGGATGACGTTCGAGACGGGCCTTGCCGCAACGCTGCGCCCGGCCTGCGCTGCGGCGGGATGGATCGGACCGATTTGGGGGACCGGAGCCTTCCTTGCCTGCCTTCTGGCGCTGGCTGCGAGCTACCGGGCGATCGAGGACAGAACGCGCCGCGAGGGCTCGACAGGCCGCTGGATGGGACGCGTCGCAAGCCTTGGTGCGGGCGTCTTCGCGCTTGCCATCCTGTTCCAGACGCTTGCCACCTTGATTGTCCCGCCGTGCGCGCGCTGACCGTCTTCCTCTGCGTCCTCGCAGCTCCCGCCATCGCGCATGATGGGCACCCGCACGCAAATGCCGGCTTCCCTTGGACCTTGGATCCCCGGATCACCGTGTCGCTGGCGCTCCTCGGTCTCCTATACTCCGTTGGCAGCGCACGGCTCGCAGCGCGGAGCGGACGCGGGCGCGCCAAACTTGCGCGGCATGGGCGCTTGTTCTGGCTGGGCTGGGCGATACTCGCCCTCGCCCTGGTCTCCCCGCTTCACGCGGCCGGGGAGCGGTCATTCCTACTCCACATGGTGGAGCACGAGATCCTGATGCTCGTAGCCACACCGGTCCTCGTACTCGGCGAGCCTTTGGCCGTGATGCTTTGGGCCTTTCCAGGCACCGTCCGCCGGCGGTTGGGACGCATCGGGGCCGCGATCGGCTCGTCCGGTCCTTGGCGCGCCCTGTCCGGCCCGGTCGGCGCGACGACAATTCAGGCGGCCGCGCTCTGGCTTTGGCACGCGCCGGCGCCCTTCAACCTGGCGCTGGAACACGGCGCATTCCACATCGCGCAGCACGCAAGCTTCGTCGCCTCTGCGCTCCTGTTCTGGAACGCCATGCTCGGACGACGCGGGGCGCGCGGCGCCCGTGCGGGGGAGCCGGCGATCGCCGCCCTCTGCCTTTTCGTCACCTCGCTCGTCGGCGGCGCGCTCGGCGCCCTGATGGCCGTGTCCGAAAGCCCTTGGTACGCCGCCTATGCGCGGATGGGGGAGATGCCCTTCGGTCTGTCGCCCGCCGAGGACCAGCAACTCGCCGGCCTCGTGATGTGGGTGCCGGGCGGCATGGTCCATGCGCTAGCGGCCCTTCTCGTCGTGGCCTCGCTCCTGCGTGCCCGGAAGGACATGGCCGATGTCCGCTAGCCTGCGCTTCGGCCTCGCCTTGTTCGTCGCAGGGCTCCTTGCCGCGTCCGCGGCTCTCAGCCTTGCGCAGTGGCAAAGGGAGGCACGCGCCCGGACCATGGCGGAAGCTGCGACAGGTGGCCATGTCGACGCCGGCAAGGTCTTGATCGGGCGCTATGGCTGCGGCGCCTGTCATGAAATCCCCAGCGTCCTGGCTGCGAGCGGGCGCGTCGGTCCCTCGCTCGAAGGCTTTGCCGGCCGCGCCGAAATCGCGGGGCTCCTCCCCAACGATCCCGCAGAACTCGACCTATGGCTGCGCAAGCCGCAGTCGGTGAAGCCCGGCAACGGCATGCCGAACCAGGGCATCAGCGAAACCGACGCCCGCGACATCGCGGCCTATCTTCTGACCTTGAACTGAAGGGCATGCGCGTGGACTTCCGACGGCGGAAGCCAGAGGCTCAGGCAGGCCACGATCCGCCAAGGCCTTTCCGGTTCAGCCTCGCTTCACCGGGAGCAGAGCCGATGACGTTCCACGGAAGGCAGCCTGATCGCGGTTCTCGGGTTCAACCATCAGAAGGAAAATCTGCTCGATAGGGCGCACGAAGGCCGACCGGTGACGAAGCCCCCTTCGCTTCAAGATGGCACACAATCACGCGTTGCAGTCACAACGAGGTAGAGCGACCCGGCGCGCCCGAGCTACGCGGAGCCGCCCGACCGATGATGGGCGATCGCCACGAGCGAGTTCGAAGGCTGTGGTCGGCCCGTATGGTATCCCTGAATCAGATCGGCACCGGCCGAGCGCACGAGTGCCAGTTCGCCGTCTGTTTCGACGCCTTCCACCAGCACGCATACGTCCCTGTTTCGCAGGAGATGCAGCACGTCCTGAAGGAAGTTCTGCCCGTCCTGCGAGTCGGCACGGCGGAGGAAGCAGCGGTCCACCTTCACGACATCGAACGTGATCATCTGCAACCACCTCAGCCCGGCATATCCGGTTCCGAAGTCATCCAACCAGATCTGTACCCCGAGCGCCTTCAGGCTACCGACGACGTCCAGAATATGGGCATCCAAGGCGATGTCGACGCTCTCGGTGATTTCAAGCGCCAGCGTCGAGGGTTGCAGCCCGAGTTCGGCAAGAAGGCGGGCGACATACATGGGGAAGCCGGGCGCCCGCAACTGGACACCCGAAACGTTCACCGAAACACGATCGGCAACACCGGCGACGAGAATGTCGGTGCAGGCTCGACGCAGCACCCACCGCCCCAGCTCGCCTATCAATCCGGTGCGTTCCGCGACCGGGATGAACGACGCCGGGCTTATGGATACCCCCTCGTCGGTGCGCAACCGCATCAGTGCCTCGACGGCACACAGTCGTCCCGTGTCGGCTGCGACGATCGGCTGATAGACCAACGACGCCAAGCCGTCCGAAACGGCACGAGCGAGAAGTTCCGTAATCTCGTGATCGCGATGAAGGCTCTCCGGGACGCTGGGGTCGAAGCGGTGGGTGCGATTGCGTCCCTCCGCCTTCGCGAAGTAGAGGGCCCGATCGGCTTCGCTGCTGATGCGCTCGAGATCCGGGACAACTCCGGAACGCGTTACGCTGGCGCCGATGCTGACCGTCACGATCCCCATGCCATCCGAGCGTTCGGAATGCTGGACCTCCAAAGCCTCGATCGACTTGCGCATGTCCTCCGCGAGGCGAAGGAGCGCGTCTTCGTCCTCGACGTGGGAGAAGGCGATGAACTCCTCGCCTCCGTAGCGCCCGACGATGGCATCGTGTCGCTCTGCAGCAGCATCTAGTGCACTTCCGACGCTGATCAGACAGCGATCGCCGGCTTGATGGCCATGACGGTCGTTGAACGCCTTGAAGTGGTCGACATCGATCAGCAGCACGCCGATCGTTCGGCCATCGGAGTTCCATCGTTCCCGATACTCGGAATAGGCCTCCACCATGGCTCGGCGGTTGCGCAGCTTGGTGAGATGATCCGTGTTGGCGATCCGAGCGAGCTGCCGACCGTTGTCGCGAGCCGCCTTCTCGTTGATGCGTGCGCGGGTCTCGTTGAGGAACGTGGCGTAGCGCTCGAAAGAGAGTTGCCACGAAAGATAGAGGGCAAACCAGAGAAAGGTCAGGAAGTAGGCGATCAGGACGAGCTTGGTACCGAACGAAACGTCGGTCGTCGCGGCAACACCGCACAACAGGAAGGTGATGGCCGAAGAGCAGGCAGCGCTCGTGGCGAACCGGAACCGGAAGAAGAGGCTCGAGCTGACGACGAAGACCGTACCGAAAACCAGAAACAGCGCGAAGGCATCCTGGTAAGCGGTGTGCCTCGCTATCTCCGACCACACCGCAGCGGCGACGAACAAGCCGATCGCGCAGGCGGAGTTGACCAGTTGCAAGCCGACCTGGCGCCAGACCAGGAACTCGACGAACGCGAGGATCGCAAGACCCAACAGGATCCGCGTCGTCGCACTGGACAACCCAATGTCGGGAAAGAGCCAGAGGTCGAACAACCCGAATGAGATGAAGCAGGCGACAGCGGCACGAACCCCCCGGTGCAGGAAGCCTATGTCCGCCCGCTCGGTCCGGCTTTCGAACAATCCACGTAGTACCGGATCGTAACTCTTCCAGCGCGATCGAACCAATGCCCGTTCGATACGCTCCTCGAGATCATCGTCGCCAACGGTCAAGGGTTCATTTCTTCCCATCAGCGCCCGTGATTCGATTCCGTCGGTGCCGAACCTGCGCGCCCATACGGATGTATTCATACCCGCGGAATGCAGGCTTCAAGTCACACTAGGCTCAGGTCGTTACAGACTTGCTAAAGCCGCTTCTGGATAACCCCCGTTCGATCCAAAAAATCGTTAAAAATTCGTATAAGATTTTCCGTATTCGTAGGACAGTCACTTCGCATCTCTGGCGTGTGATTGGGTGGAATCATCGGAATGGCATTTGAAATTGACGGACAAAGCCTCATCACCGGCAATCTTGTCCGGTCCTCAAAGCTTGCATTGCCCGCGGAAGAGGCGGCATCGAGGTTCGAGGTTGCCGCGAGCAATGTGCTTCCGATCTTGTCGATGGCCGAGCGGGCCTTTGTCGACGGCCTATCCCCGAGCGGCATCGTCGAACGGTTGGCGGCTCGCCTCGGTGAATTGCGGAGAACCTGCGCGCCCGACGTCTGGGACGCCGTGGTCGAGCTCGCGCAAGGGCATTCCGTCAAACGGTTCCTGATGGAGGATCCGCTGACCCATTGGTCAGCCACAAAGCCCCGGGGTTATTCCGGCGACGCCGGCCTGCTCGACATCTATTACAAGCACCCGAGCATGGATCATCTGTTGGCGGACTGCTCGCCGCTCGGACGTGCGATCTACGACTACACGTCGGAAGTTCCCGCTTGCGAAGCCGGACGCGAGCGCTGCCGTATCCTCGCCAGGACCGTCGACGACGTCGCCGGACGGACAGAGGAAGGAGCACAGATCTTTGCCGTCGCGGCGGGGCACCTTCGTGAAGCGGAGATCTGCGAAAGCCTTCCAGCGGGGAAGATCGGGCGCTGGGTGGCCTTGGACCAGGACCCCATCAGCATCGAGGTGATGACCAAGGCCCATGGCGGAACTGTCATCCAACCGCTCAACGGTTCTGTGCTTGGTCTCCTGCGCCGATCCTACGAACTCGGCTCTTTCGACCTTGTCTACGCCTCGGGACTCTACGACTACCTGAACGACAAGACGGCCGTGAAGCTCATGCAGCGGTTGGTCGAATTCCTAAAGCCCAATGGTACGATTCTGTTCGCCAACTTCAGCGACGAGATCGCATCGGCCGGGTACATGGAAACATTCATGGACTGGCCGCTCATCCTGCGGTCGGAGGCCGACATGTGGCGGATCATCAATGCGAGCGTCGACCGCAATCTGTTCGATGCGCATGTCTGGTACGGGGAAAACCGGAACATCGTCTACGGAACACTTCGGATGCGTTAGCCGCACCGATATCGAACGTCAGGCGGCGGTACTGAAGGCCCGGCTGTTCAATCGTCGAGCGTCCGGATCCTCTCGGTTCCGGATTGCCGTACGAGCGAGGCTGTCGCGACCTGTGTCACGCCGACGAGCGGAAGCCTGACGATAGACGGACAGTATACGGGAACGCTCGACAAGAATGGGCTGACTATGCTTCGCGGACGTTGCATCGGCTTCGTCTTCCAGTACCATCATCTGATCCCGGCGTTCAGCGCCGTCGAGAACGTCATGGTGCCGCTGCTCGTGCGGCGCGGATACGCCGACAAGGACATGCGACGGACGGCCGAGCGGCTATTGGACCAGGGTAGCCGCCTCGCTTTTGCCGGTCGCAAGGCGACGCACGCGTCGGGTGGGCAGCGGCAGCGCGAGGCGATCGCAAGGGCGTTTGTCGCAGTTCCAGCGATCGTCCTCGCGGACAAGCCGACAGGCAACCTCGACACCAGGAGCGCCGGAGGTGTCTGCGACCTCATTGGACTTGCCCTGCCTTGTAGAAGGCGCTTTCGGGGAGCAGCGGGTGCTGGGCTGATCGACAGACCTACCTCAGAGAACATGCTGGTGCCGTGCATCGTCACGAAGCGCGACCGCGGCGATGCGTCGAAAACCGGCCATGCTTGGCAGCGTTCGCTTTGTCGCGACGGGCGCATGACGAGGCGGTTCAGAGCGGCAGGCGGATCGCGGCTTCCAGCCCCGACCCGTCACTGCGCAGCGTCACGTCGCCGCCGTGCTGGCGGGCGATTGCGCGGGCGATCGACAGTCCGAGGCCAACGCCACCCGTCTCGGAGTTGCGCGAAGCTTCGAGGCGCACGAACGGCGCGAAGACGTCCTCCAACCGGTCCGGCGGAATGCCCGGCCCCCTGTCGCGAACGAGAATCTCCACGCCATCATCCGCCGGCGCAAGTGAGACGCGCGCCTGCTCGCCGTAGCGAACGGCGTTCTCGATGAGATTGCGCAGGGCGCGGCGCACGCTGTCGGGTCGACAGCGGCAGGTGGTGACGCGCTCGCCTTCCACGAACCGGACATCGTTGCCGACCTCCGCAAGGTCCTCGCACAGGCTTTCTACCAGGGTGCCAAGGTCCACGGTGCGTGTCGGCTCGGTCTCGCTTTCCTGCCGGGCCAAGGAGAGAATTGCCTCGGTCATCGCCCGCATCTCGTCGATCGTCGCGAACATGCGGGACTGCAGTTCCTCGTCGTCCACGAACTCGGCGCGCAGGCGGAGCGTGGTCAACGGCGTGCGCAGGTCGTGGCCGATCGCCGCCAGCATCCGCGTCCGGTCCTGGACGAAGCGTTGAAGCCGCTCCTGCATCCGGTTGAAGGCCTCGGCCGTGTGGCGAATGTCGTCGGGCCCCGTTTCCGGCAGCGGATCGAGCGCCTCGCCGCGCCCGAGCGTCTCGGCGGCTTCGGTCAGACGCGCGAGCGGCTTGGCGATACGCCGGATCGCGACGATCGCGACGAGGGCCACCAGACCCGCCGTCAGGCTGAAGGTGAGCGGGAACGGCGTCGTCAGGATCGAGCCGGAGAAATGATTGTAGTAGGCGGCGTTGAAGCTTGTGCCGTCGCCGAGCGGTACGGCGAAGCCGGTACCGAGGTCGTCGGCGAACGCGACGGCGCGGGCCTCGGTCGGCAAGTCGCCGGGCCAGTCGACGGGTGGCGACCGCTCGTCGGCGACCGTCGCCCCGGCCATGGCGCGCGCCGCCTCGCCGGGACGGCGGCCGCCCCCCTGGACGACGCCCTCGGAAGCATCGAGAAGCTGGGCGAGCGGCGTCGCGAACTGCGCCCGCATCGCGGCGAGCCACTCGCCGGAGCGGGGCTCCGCGGTCCCGGCGATCCAGAAACGAGTGTCGTCGGTCGCGCTGGCGCGGGCAATGCGAGCGCGCACGTCGGTGGGCACCGAGGCGACGAGGCGCGCCAGCGACTGCGTCCGGTTGGTGAATTCCGTCCGGTCGCTCGCCTCCAGCACCTGCTTGCGCTCCTGCCAGACGAACAGGAACGAGGCGACCTGCGACAGGAGCAGCGCGCCGAGAAGAGCGGCGACGAGCTGCCCCGAAAGGGTCTTGTGCCACCACGACATCATGCCGGTGTCACCTCGGCGGCGAGCCGATAGCCGCCGCCCCAATGCGTCTGGATCAGCGAGGGAGTTCGCGGGTCAGCTTCCACCTTCTTGCGCAGGCGGCTGACCTGGTTGTCAATGGAGCGGTCGAAGGCGTCGCCCTCGCGTCCTGTGGTCAGATCGAGAAGCTGGTCGCGCGTCAGCACGAGGCCGGGGTGCTCCACGAAGACCTTCAGCAGACGGAACTCGGCGGTCGACAGGGAGACCGTGACGCCGTCGGCGCCCTGCAGTTCCCGGCGTCCGAGATCGAGCAGCCAGCCCGCGAAGCGAACGCGCTGGTTCACGGGCAACTCGCGGTGCGGCGGCACCGCGTTGACGCGACGAAGCACCGCCTTGATGCGAGCCAGCAGCTCGCGGGCGGAGAACGGCTTCGTCAGATAGTCGTCGGCGCCGAGCTCGAGCCCCACCACGCGGTCGGTCTCGTCGGCGACGGCGGTCAGGAAGATGATCGGAACGCCGTTGGTGGCGCGTAGATCGCGGCAGATGGTCAGCCCATCCTCGTCCGGCATCATGATGTCGAGGACGATGAGGTCGGGACGTTCGGTCTGGAGCAGGCGGCGCAGGGCGCGCCCGCCGTCCGCCACACTGATGCGGAAGCCCTGCTGGACCAGATACTTGCGGACGAGGTCCCGGATTTCGCGGTGGTCGTCGACCACGACGATATGTGGAACGGCGGACATGATGGCCCTCGATCGAACTCGAATGGTGGCCTTCGCCTCTACACCCGCCGCGCCGCGCCGTGGCGGAAAGTTTGTAACGAGATGTACCGTATGGGCCGAACGCCGGGGCGCGGATACAATTTGCGACAAAGCGCCATGGGGGTGACACACCTGCCGACACCGCACCAGTTTATGACGGGTATCAAGTTGGCGGGCGCTCGCGCTCGCGCTGCGGATAGGTCCTGATGTCTGTCGATACTCCCCCACCGCGGCGCCGCGTCGCCGGGTTCCTGATCGGCCTCGCGGCCCTTTCGGCGCTGTCCGCCTGCACCCAGCCGGAAGCCGCTGCGCCCCCTCGGGCCGCGGCGACACCGCCGGAGGTCGGGTTCGTGACCCTGCACCCGAGCTCCGTGACGATCCACAGCGACATGGCCGGCCGCGTCGTCGCGTTTCGAACCGCCGACATTCGGCCCCAGGTCGGCGGGATCGTCGTCGAGCGCGTGTTCGAGCCCGGCAGCCGCGTGACGGCGGGCGACGTCCTGTTCCGCTTGGATCCCAAACCGTTCCAGGCGCAGTTGGCCGCCGCCGAGGCGACGCTGACGAAAGCCGAGGCGTCGCTTCCCAGCGTCCAGGCGAAGGCGCAGAGATACGCCAACCTGTCGGCGAGCACGGTCATCAGCGAGCAGGACAAGGAGGACGCGCAGTCGCTGTTCCTCCAGACGAAAGCCGACATCGCCGTGGCGCAGGCGGCGGTCGAGACGGCCCGCATCAATCTCGGCTACTCCGAGATCCGCGCGCCCATCGACGGGATGATCGGCACCACCAATGTCGATGCCGGCACACTCCTCACCGCCGGTCAGGCGGAGGCGCTGGCCACCATCCGCCAGCTCGATCCGGTCTATGTCGATCTCACGGAATCGTCCGGCAATCTGATCAAGAACCGGGCCGCACTTGAGACGGGCGGCTTCCGATCCGCCTTCGGCGACAAGGCGTCGCCGCCGAAGATCACGCTCCGCCTCCCCGACGGCACGCCGTACGGCGAGCCCGGTACGCTGGAGGCGCGAGAACGCTTCGTGTCGGAGACGACGAGCAGCTTCACCATTCGCGCCCGCTTCGCGAACCCCGAGGCCCTGCTGCTGCCCGGCCAGTATGTGCGCGCCACGCTCGACATCGGCGTCGACGACCAGGGCTTCCTGGTTCCCCAGCGGGCCGTCTCACGCAACAACAAGGGCGAGCCGACCGCGAGTTTCGTGAAGGAGGACGGCACGGCCGAGACCCGCGTTCTCCAGCTTTCCACCGACATCGGCGGCAACTGGGTGGTGACATCCGGCGTCTTCGACGGCGACCGCCTCGTCGTCGACGGGTTCCAGAAGATGCAGGCGGGCAAGCCGGTGTCGGCGGTCGAGGTCACGCTGGACGAGAACGGCGTTGCGCGTCCCGTCGAAGCCACCGCACCGACCACCCCTACGCCGGTCGAGGCGCAGAAGGTCGCGGGGCGCGGCGAGACAACCGGCAAGGCGCAGGACTGAACCATGGCCCAGTTCTTCATCCGCCGGCCCGTCTTCGCCTGGGTCATCGCGATCGCGATCATGCTCGGCGGCCTTCTCGGCCTGACGCAACTCTCGATCTCGCGGTACCCCGACATCGCGCCGCCCAACGTGCGCATCTCAGCCACCTATCCCGGCGCCAGCGCCCAGACGCTCGAAAATTCGGTGACGAAGATCATCGAGCAGAACATGACGGGGCTCGACGGCCTTCTCTACATGGCGTCGAACTCGACGTCGGCCGGCACCGCCTCGATCACGCTGACCTTTCGGAACGGCACGGACCCCGACATCGCGCAGGTCCAGACGCAGAACAAGCTCGCCCAGGTCACCTCGCAGCTCCCCGAGGCGGTGCAGCGCCAGGGCCTGACGGTGTCGAAGTCGTCGTCCGGCATCCTGATGGTCGCTGCCCTGACCTCGACCAATCCGTCCTACACCTCGATCGACCTCGCCGATCTCGTCTCTACCAACCTCGAGGATGCGATCCGCCGCGTGCCGGGCGTCGGTGATCTCAACCTCTTCGGCTCCGGCTATGCCATGCGGGTCTGGCTGGACCCGGCCAAGCTCGCCCAGTTCCAGTTGACGCCCGGCGACGTGACGTCGGCGATCGCCGCGCAGAACAGCCAGGTTTCAGTCGGCCAGCTCGGCGCCTCGCCGTCTGCGCCCGGCGCACAGATGAACTACACCATCACCTCGCAGAGCCAGCTGCAGACACCGGACCAGTTCCGCTCGATCATCCTGAAGACGGCGACCGACGGCTCGCTCGTGACGATCGGCGATGTCGCGCGCGTCGAGATCGGTGCGGAAAGCTACAACACCAGCGCTCGCTACAATGGCCAGCCGGCCGCCGGCTTCGGCGTGAACCTGGCAGCCGGGGCCAATGCGATCGACACGGCGGAGGGCGTCCAGGCGGCGATGGAGCGGCTGAAGGGCTCGCTGCCCGCGGATGTCGACATCGTCTATCCTAACGACACGACACCCTTCGTGAAGCTCTCGATCGAGAAGGTCGTTCACACGCTGATCGAGGCGGTGGTTCTCGTGTTCGTAGTGATGCTCCTGTTCCTTCAGAACTGGCGCGCGACGCTGATCCCGACCATCGCGGTGCCCGTGGTGCTGCTGGGCACGTTCGGCGTGCTGGCCGTGGCGGGGTACTCCATCAACACGCTGACCATGTTCGCCATGGTGCTCGCCATCGGCCTTCTCGTCGACGACGCGATCGTGGTGGTGGAGAACGTCGAGCGTGTCATGGAGGAGGAAGGCCTCGGCCCCCGCGAGGCGACCGAGAAGTCGATGCGCGAAATCACGGGCGCGCTCGTCGGCATCGCGCTCGTCCTGTCGGCCGTGTTCCTGCCGATGGCCTTCTTCGGCGGCTCGGTCGGCATCATCTACCAGCAGTTCTCGATCACCATCGTCACCGCCATGCTTCTCTCCGTGGTGGTAGCCGTGGTGCTGACGCCGGCCCTTTGCGCCACCCTTCTGAAACCGACGCACGGCGCGCGAAAGAACTGGTTCTTCCGCGGCTTCAACCGGGGCTTCGGCGCGCTCACGAACGGCTACGAGCGCGCGACCGGCGGCCTCCTCGCTCGCCCCATTCGCGTCCTCGTCGTGTTCCTCGTGATCTGCGGCGGCACGGCCTACCTCTTCACGCGCCTCCCCTCGTCATTCCTGCCCCCGGAGGACCAGGGCGTGCTGATGACGCAGATCGAACTACCCGTTGGCGCGACGCGGGCGCGCACGCTCGAGGTGCTCAATCAGGTCGAGCAGTTCTACCTCACGCAGGAGAAGGACAGCGTCCAGGCGGTCTTCGCGACGCAGGGCTTCTCCTTCGGCGGCCAGGGCCAGAACCTCGCGATGGCCTTCGTACGGCTGAAGCCTTTCGACGAACGCACGGCGAAGGGCCAGGACGCCGCTTCCATCGCCGGCCGCGCGATGCGCGCCTTCGCCAAGGTCCGCGACGCACGCGTCGTCGCCCTATCGCCGCCCGCCCTGCCGGGTATGGGTCAATCCGGCGGCTTCGAGATGTATCTCCAGGATTCGGGCGGCCAGGGCGCGCAAGCCCTCGCCGACGCCGGGCAGCGCCTTCTCCAAGCCGCTGGCTCCGACCCGATGCTGTCGGGCGTTCGCCGCAACGGCACGCCGACGCAGCCCCAGCTCGACGTGAAGATCGACCACCAGATGGCTGGCGCGCTCGGCATCGACGTTGCGGCGGTCAACGGCGTCCTCTCAACGGCCTGGGCCGGCGACTATGTCAACGATTTCGACAACAACGGCCGCATCAAGCCCGTCTATGTCCAGGCCGACGCGCCCTTCCGCATGGTGCCCAGCGATCTCGACCGCTGGTACGCCCGCAACACCAAGGGCGAGATGGTCCCGTTCTCGGCTTTCACGCAGATCGGCTGGGATCAGGGAGCGGCCCGTCTGGAACGCTTCAACGGGCTGAGCGCGATCAACATCCAGGGCTCCGCCGCCGGCGGCACGTCGTCTGGCGAGGCCATGGCGCGCATGGAGCAGCTCGTCGCGGACCTCGGACCCGGCTGGACGGTAGACTGGAGCGGCCTTTCCTATCAGGAGCGCCTTTCGGGATCGCAGGCGCCGCTTCTCTATGCCCTGTCGGTGCTCGTCGTGTTCCTGTGTCTCGCGGCTCTCTACGAGAGCTGGACGGTACCGTTCTCGGTGATCCTCGCGGTTCCGATCGGTGTCTTCGGCGCGCTGGTCGCAGCCAGCGCCAGCGGTCTTTCGAACGACATCTACTTCAAGGTCGGCCTTCTCACGACGATCGGTCTGGCCGCCAAGAACGCGATCCTGATCGTCGAGTTCGCGCGGGATCTGCACGCCGCCGGACGCCCCCTCGTGGAGGCGACGCTGGAAGCGGCACGGCTGCGCCTGCGCCCGATCCTGATGACCTCGTTCGCCTTCATCCTAGGCGTGCTGCCACTCGCGATCTCGACGGGTGCCGGTGCGGGGGCCCAGCGGGCCATCGGCATCGGTGTGATGGGGGGCATGATCGCGGCGACCGCGCTCGGCATCTTCTTCGTCCCGCTGTTCTTCGCGGTGGTGATGCGCCTCGGTGCCCGGCTTGCGCGTCGCCCCGCGACCCCGGAGGCCGTTGCCGCGCCGGCGGAATGATGCTCAGCTTCAGCCGGAGGAGGATCCGATGACCGAACGCCTGACCGCCAAGGACTTTCCGCCCGAACTCCTAGAACTCTACGACGGCTACGCCCACGGGCTCGTCACAAAGCGCGAGTTCCTAGAGCGGGCGGCTCGGTTCACCGTGGGCGGGTTGACCGCCACCGCGCTTCTGTCGGTCATGAGCCCGAACTACGCGATGGCAACCCAGGTCGAGTTCACCGATCCCGACATCACGGCGGAATACATCACCTACCCCTCGCCCGAAGGACACGGCGAGGTGCGCGCCTATCTGGTGCGTCCCGCCAAGGCGACGGGCAAGGTCCCGGGCGTCGTCGTTGTGCACGAGAACCGTGGGCTCAACCCGTATATCGAGGATGTGGCCCGCCGCGTCGCCAAGGCGGGGTTTGTCGCGCTTGCTCCCGACGGCCTGACGTCGGTGGGTTTCTATCCCGGCAACGACGAGAAGGGGCGCGAGCTTCAAGCGCAGGTCGATCCGGAAAAGCTGATGAACGACTTCCTCGCGGCCGTCGACTTCCTCGGCCAGCACGAGGCGACGACGGGGCGGATCGGCATCACCGGCTTCTGCTATGGCGGGGGCGTCGCCAACGCGGCCGCCGTCGCGCGCCCCGATCTCGGTGCAGCCGTGCCTTTCTATGGGCGTCAACCGAGGGCCGAGGACGTCGCCCGCATCCGGGCGCCTCTCCTCATTCACTACGCCGAACTCGACACGCGCATCAACGAGGGCTGGCCGGCCTACGAGGCGGCGCTGAAGGCGGAGAAAAAGACCTTCGAGGCCTACATCTACCCCGGTGTGAACCACGGCTTTCACAACGATTCGACCCCGCGCTACGACGAGGCGGCGGCCAACCTGGCCTGGGAGCGTACGATCGCTTGGTTCCGCAAGTATCTGGCCTGAGCGTTACGTCCTGGCTTCGGGCGCAGCCCGTGGAAGGCGAGCGCGCTTCAACACGCCGGGAGTTCCCTGAACAGGCTTCCCGTCGATGCAGAAAGGGCTTGTCCGCGGCGGTGATCGAGCGCTTCCTTGCGCCATTGCCTAGGAGGTCCACGATGAACGTTCACGCCAAGCCGAACGCCCCGGTGCTCGACAGCTACTGGATGCCCTTCACCGCCAACCGCCAGTTCAAGAAGGCGCCCCGCCTTCTCGTGGCGGCCGAGGGCATGCATTACACGAGCGACGACGGGCGCAAGGTGCTGGACGGGACGGCAGGCCTCTGGTGCGTGAACGCAGGCCACGGCCGCCGCACAATCGCGGAAGCCGTGCAGAGGCAGCTCACGACGCTCGACTATGCGCCCTCCTTCCAGATGGGCCATACGATCGCCTTCGACTTCGCCGAGCGGCTTGCCGAGATCGCACCGGGTCCGGAAGGCGGCAAGCTCGATCGGGTCTTCTTCACCGGGTCCGGCTCGGAATCCGTCGACACCGCGCTCAAGATCGCGGTCGCCTACCAGCGAGCCATCGGCCAGGGTACACGCAACCGTCTCATCGGGCGCGAGCGCGGCTACCACGGTGTCGGCTTCGGCGGCATCTCGGTCGGAGGCCTCGTCAACAACCGACGCGTCTTCCCGCAACTCCCCGGCACCGACCATCTACGCCACACGTTCGACCCAGCGCGCAACGGCTACGTGAAGGGCCAGCCCGAACACGGGGCCGAGCTTGCCGACGATCTGGAACGCCTCGTCGCCCTTCACGGCGCGGAGACCATCGCCGCCTGCATCGTCGAGCCCGTCGCGGGATCCACGGGCGTCCTGCCCCCGCCGAAGGGCTACCTCGAGCGCCTCAGGTCGATCTGCGACAAGCACGGCATCCTCCTCATCTTCGACGAGGTCATCACCGGCTTCGGGCGCCTCGGCGCGCCGTTCGCCACCGACTTCTTCGGCGTCGTTCCCGATCTCATCACGACCGCCAAGGGCTTGACCAACGGCGCGCTTCCGATGGGCGCGGTCTTTGCGAGCCGGAAGGTCCACGACGCGCTGATGCAAGGGCCGGAGGGCGCAATCGAGCTGTTCCACGGCTACACCTATTCCGGCCACCCGGCCGCCTGCGCCGCCGGCATCGCAACGCTCGACATCTACGAGAGCGAGGGCCTCCTTACCCGCGCGACGGAGATCCAGGCCGAGTGGGACGCGGCGATCCATTCACTGAAAGGTTCGGCCCACGTCACGGACATCCGCACCATCGGCCTCATTGCCGGCATCGAGCTTGCATCGCGCGAAGGATCGGTTGGCTCGCGCGCCTACGACGTGTTCGTCGACTGCTTCGAGAAGGGCCTTCTCATCCGCGTCACCGGCGACATCATCGCCCTGTCCCCGCCGCTCGTCATCGAGAGCGGCCAGATCGGCGAAATCGTCGATGTCCTCGGCAAGGCCATCGCCGCCGTGGCGTAGGGTCCGCAACGGCCGCACCGGCCGGGCGCGAGGCGCCCGGTCCGAACACCACCGGGAGGAACGGGCATGCGCGTCGGCGTACCGAAGGAGATCAAGAACAACGAGTTCCGCGTCGGGATGACGCCCGGCGCGGTGTCGGAGCTTACGCACCGGGGCCACGAGGTCGTCGTCGAAACCGGAGCCGGCGACGGGATCGGGCTCGACGACGCCAGCTACCTCGCCGCTGGCGCGAGGATCGCCACGAGCCCCGACGAGGTGTTTGCCGCCGACATGATCGTCAAGGTGAAGGAGCCGCTGGCCGACGAGCGCAAACGCCTGCGTCCGGGGCAGATCCTGTTCACTTACCTTCACCTCGCCCCGGATCTCCAGCAGACACGCGACCTGATGGCGTCCGGCGCCGTCTGCATCGCCTACGAGACGGTGACTTCGGCCACGGGTTCCCTGCCGCTCCTGGTCCCGATGTCGGAGGTCGCCGGTCGGCTCGCGCCGCAGGTCGGCGCGCACTCGCTGGAGAAGGCGCAGGGCGGACGCGGCGTGCTCCTCGGTGGCGTTCCCGGAGTTCCGGCGGCCAATGTCGTCGTCCTTGGTGGCGGCGTCTCGGGCACGCACGCGGCGACCATTGCCGTGGGCATGGGCGCGCATGTCACCGTGGTCGATCGCTCGCCGGAGACGTTGAAGCGTTTGTCGACCCAGTTCGGCGCCTCCATCCGTACGCAGTTCTCCACGCGCTCGGCGATCGAGGAACTGGTGCGCGACGCCGACCTCGTCATCGGCACCGTGCTCATCCCCGGTGCGGCGGCCCCGAAGCTCGTGACCCGCGAGATGGTCGCGGGCATGAAACCCGGCAGCGTCATCGTCGACGTCGCGATCGACCAGGGCGGCTGCGTCGAGACCTCGCGGGCCACCACGCATGCCGACCCGACCTATGTCGTGGACGGCGTCGTCCACTACTGCGTCGCCAACATGCCCGGCGCGGTCGCCCGCACCTCGACGTTTGCGCTCGGCAACGTGACGCTGCCCTTCATCGTGGCCTTAGCGGACAAGGGCTGGAAGCAGGCGCTGCGGGACGATCCGCACCTGCGCGCCGGTCTCAACGTCTGCCAGGGCAAGATAACCTGCGCGCCCGTGGGCGAGGCGCACGGCATCGAAGCGGTGGACGCAGACAGCGTCCTCGGAGGCTGAGCCACTCGGGTTCGAGGGATCGTCGGATTTCTGCAGCGCCTAACGCCCTGATGCTTCGGCGCGCCGATGACGGCCTTTCTCGTAGAGCGCATTCGCCTCGCGATCCGAAACGGATCGCGCTGACGCAGCCGTTAGTCAGCGCCAGCGACGCCGGCGACGTGACAGTTGCGTCAGCACGGTCCCGAAGGCAAGCACAGCGAGGCCGATCGAGATGCCCGGGAATTTCTGCGCCTGAAGGGCCAAGCTCATTCGACGCGCCACGACGTTCTGGCTGCCGCGAAGGGCTCCATCGGCGCGTGGCTCGAAGAGGTTGTCTCGCCGCGCGGGGTCGCCCGGGTCCCCAGGCTTCTGCTGCATTCGAGTTCCGATGAGCTCCATCATGCGGTCCGTGATGCGCGGCGCCAGAAGCGACATGGCGGATCCGAACGGCCCGAAGCCGCCGGCATAGAGGCGTCGACGGGGATGCTCGCACGCGAACAGCACCGCGTCCGCCACCACGCTCGGATGGTAGAGCGGCGGCGGCAGCCGCGGTGGTGCATCCATGTAGTTGCGCGCATGCTCGGGAAACGGCGTGTCGATGGCCGCCGGCTTGATCAGCGTCACCGAGATGTTTGCGCCCTCGCGCTCAAGCTCCATGCGCAAGGTGTCGGTCAGCGCCTGCACGGCGTGCTTGGTCGCGCTGTAGGGTCCCTGCTGGACGATCGCCCGGTCGGACAGCATCGAACCGACGTTGACGATGGCACCACCCCCGCGCGTGCGAAAGTGCCGCGCGGCCGCGAGGGAGCCGAAGAGCACGCCGAAGTAGTTCACGTCGAAAATCCGACGATGATCCGCAACGGGCACTTGCTCCAGAGTGCCGTACGTCCCCGTGCCTGCATTGTTCACCCAGCTATCGACGCCCCCGAAGGCGTCGATGGCGGTCGCGAGGATGCGCTCGGCCGAGGTCTCGTCGGCCACGTCGGCCACCACGATCGCGACGCGTCCGCCTTCCGCACCACGCCCTAGCCGTTCCTGAAGCCGCTCGAGGGCACCGGCCTCCCGGGCCACCGCCACCACCGCCGCGCCGCGTCGGACGGCCTCCTCCGTGATCGCCAGCCCGTTGCCGCTCGTGGCTCCGGTCACGACCAGAACCTGGTCGCGAAGGGGTTTGTGCTTCATGGTTCCGGATGCCTCCTCGCCCCCTGACGGAGCCTCGGTCCGTCAACCTTCGGGTTTGCGGTTCGATCCATTTCGAGCGGGAGCGAAACGTTTGGTTACAAAGCCGTCCACTGATCTCGCGCTGCGGCGGCCTTCCGATTCCAGCCTTCGGTCGGCCATTGGCGCCGAACAGGATGCTTCCCGCAACGGGAAGCCTCGGTCAGTGCGAGGCTGTCACGCTTCCAGACGAAAGAGGCCACGGTCCTGCGTGATCGGCACCATCATCCGCCACACCAGGCCGTCCGGTCCGTGGACCATCGCGACCTCCCCCTCGAGCTCTCCCTCGATGCCGCGCCTGATGAGGCGCGAGCCGAACCCCGCCTGACCCGCAGCGAAGTCCGTCAGGACGCCGATCTCCCGCCATTCGAGGACGAGCGCGTGCGAGCTTTGGCTTTCCTCAAGAGCCCAGGATACCGAAACGCGCCCGTCTGGCTGGCGCAACGCCCCATGCCGCAGGGCATTTGCGGCCAGTTCGTGCATCACCATGCCCAGCGCCAATGCCTGTCGGACGCCGAGTGCCACGTCGCCACCCGACAGGGTCACACGCTCAGGCGGAAGCCCCGCGAGTTCATGACCCAGGATTTCTAAGAGACCCGCGCCTTCCCAGCCATGTTGCGCCAGGACATTGTGGGTCGCCGACAAGGCCATCAGCCTGCCTTCGAAACTGCGATGAAAGGCTTCGGTCGAGGCTGCGGCTCTTGCGGTGTGCAGCGAGATCGACTGGACCGTGGCGAGCGTGTTCTTCACGCGATGGTTCAGTTCGTCCACGAGCAGCCGCTGCCGCCTTTCGCTCGCAAGGATTCGGTTCATCGCCTCGCGCCGATCGGTGACGTCGATGACCACGCCGACCATGCGCATCCGGCCTCCGCCGCCCCGTGCAATCGCCCTGCCCCGCGCGTTCAGCCAGCGACCGTCTCCCGCGAGCTGGAATTCGACGTCATAGTCCGCTCCGGTCAGGATCGCGTCCCGCAGGCGTGCATCGACTTCGTCGCGGTTGACGGGGGCGATCCTCTCCAGGACCTCGGCGTAGGTCAGGGTCTCGTCCTCGGACAGTCCCACCACGGCCTTTCCCCGGGGCGATATGTGCAACCGCCAGTTCCGAAGATCGAGCTCCCAGTAGCCGACCCCGCCCGCGTCGAGGGCGGCGATGATGTTGACCCGCTTGTCGTGAAGCGAGGCCATGAGCGCCAGAAACAGGATCAGCACCGTCGTCCCCGCCACCCCGAAGGCTAGCGGGTACGGCATCGCACCGGAATGCGCCGTGAGCGTTCCCTGGATCGGCACGAGTCGGAGGGCGGCCATCGCGGTGTAATGCATGCCGACGATGGCGAGACCCAGAAGCCCGGCCGCCGCGACACGGGACCAACCGCGCCTTTCGCTGCGCGCCACGAACAGTGCCGTGACCGAAGCGCCGATGGCGACGAGGAGTGAGAGAATGACGAGAGTCGGATCGTAGCCCAGAGACGCAGCGGTCCGAAGCGCTGCCATCCCGACGTAATGCATGGCGCAGATCCCAGCGCCCATCAGGATGCCGGCTGCACCGACACGCCTCTTGTCGGCCTGCTCGGAAGCGGCCACACGGAACGCGATACCTGTGGCGCCGATGGCCAGAGCCAGTGAGGCCACGGTCAGCACCGGGTCGTAGCTGACGGCCGAGCCCGGATCGAACCCGAGCATCGCCACAAAGTGCATCGACCAGATGCTGAGCCCCATCGCCAGGGCCGCCACGACGAGCCAGATCGACCGCGCTCTGCCGAAATTGCCCGACACACGATCGAAGAGGTCGAGGGCCGTCCAGGATCCCAGAACGGCTACGACGAGCGACAGGATGACGAAGACGGGACTGTGGTGGTGATGGACCATTCGAGCTTGCGTTCTTCCGGGGCGATCGCCGGTCCTACGTGAGCGATCGGGTTGGGCCGAATAGGTACGCTATGCCGCCGCCGAACGGAACCGTCCACGACGCACTTCGATCGACGTCTCGGCATGTCGGCATCGCGAGGCGGTTGCTTCGCCAGTCTTGCCCCAAGCCACGTATGGCGCTTGGTCGCTGAACCAAGGGCAATCCCGTCACTTGGCACTGCGGGCCCCACATGCCGACCACGGAGGTCACCCATCATCCCTCGACCGATCCGCCAGGGGATAGCCAGCTTCCAGCATCACGGCCTCGATCAGCTTCCCGAGCACGGCGACATCGAGCCGGGCGGAAACCGCGGGCACGCCATGGAAATCCCTTTCCGTGTGGTAACGCGCGAAAAAGGGGACGTCGGTTTCCATCGAGACCTGTATGCGCCGCGCTCCCCCACTGCACCACTGCCGGATCGGCGTTGAAATGTTCGCACACCGTGTCGCCTGGGACGACGAACCCGATGCCACATCCACCGACCACCAGCCGAGAAGCGGCCGAGGAAACGGATCCGCAGTTCCCTTTCCATCCATTATCCGGCCCTTGGCGGTTCGTGGCCAGCACGTGGAGCAACGAACAGGAACCACCGGCAGTCCTTACGGACCAGTTGGATACATACCAGTATACAGAATGTTAACTTGCGTTCGGGTATCGCGCGCGCAATCTGGCTTTGCTCGAGGTGAGGTCGAATGGCACACGAAGCGATGGAAAAGCGGATCGGCGATCGTCTCCGGAAAGCCCGCGACAGCCGGGGGATGACCGCGCAGGGTTTGGCGAAGGCGCTCGGCGTGAGCTACCAGCAGCTCAGAAAATACGAGACGGGCCAGAACCGTATCAGCGTGTCCATGCTGTTCCGCCTTTCGCAGGTTCTCGACGTCGACATCATGCAGTTCTTCATGGGTCTCGGGTGCGGCGAGCCGAAGCGCGGATCGATGTCGCCGGCGTCGGCCAATTTCGATCTGGGATCTGCTTTGTCGCGCGTCGACGACATCGCCGTCCGCAAGCGTCTCATGGAACTCATCGAAGCGCTGGATAAGAACGTGCGCTGAGGAACGGCGCCAGGTCCGCCCCGCCCGCGAACCGCATCGTTTCGCCTCTCAGGCCCTGCCGAGAAAGCAGCGCGACGTACTTACCGAGCTCGGACGGTTCTCCGCCACCCGACGCCTCTCAGGCATAGCAAGGGTCGTCGGCGCTTTGCGCTCCCGTAGATTCCATCAATCTGGATAGCGCGGAAACGTCCATGGGACGCCCGATCAGGTACCCCTGGGCCTGCGTCCAGCCATTGAGCCGCAACCATTCGAGCTGCTCCGCCGTCTCGACACCTTCCGCCGTGGTCGTCATCGACAGGGCGCGGCCCATCTCGCCCGCCGCGCGGATGATCGCTTCCGACTGCGACGAGCGGCCGATGTCCCCGACGAAACTGCGGTCGAGCTTGAGCTTGTCGAAGGGAAACAGCCGGAGGTAGGACAGGGACGAATAGCCGGTCCCGAAGTCGTCGAGTGCGATCCGCACGCCCAGGTCCTTCAGCGCGTGGAGGATCCGCATGTTGTGCTCGCTGTCCTGAAGCAGCACCGATTCCGTGATCTCCAGCTCGAGCCGGCGTGGATCGAGGCCGGAGCGGGCCAACGCGCCCGCAACCCTCATCGGAAGGCCCTCGCTGCGGAACTGGACGGCGGAAACGTTCACCGCCACGGATATATCCGCCGACCAGAGAACGGCCTGCCGGCAAGCCGTCTCCAGGACCCAGTCGCCGATCGGAACGATCAACCCCGTTTCTTCGGCCAGCGGAATGAAGTCGACGGGCGAGATCAGACCTCGCTGCGGGTGCCGCCAGCGCAGCAGTGCCTCGGCGCAGTCGATCCGGGACGAGCCGAGCTCGAGCAAAGGCTGGAAGGCGATCTCGAGTTCATCTCGCTCCAGAGCGGACGCAAGATCGGTCTTCAAGGCCTGGCGCACACGGATCCGATCGAGCATCGATCCTTCGAACAGCCTCAGACCTCCACCTGTCTCCTTGGCGCGATAGAGCGCGATGTCCGCGAAGCGAAACAGCTCATCCGGCAACAGGTCCGTCGTGGGCGACGAGGCCACGCCCGCACTGCATCCCAGCCTGATCACGTCGGCATCGATGATGAACGGTTCCGCAAACCGGGCCAACATGCGTTGCGGCAGATCCAGCGCCGGCTCACCCGCAGGCAGAATCTGGATCGCCGCGAACTCATCGCCCCCCAGGCGAGCGAGAACAGCGCCGCCGTCGACTTCGTCGCGGAGGCGATCGGCAACGTCCCTCAGCAGGGCGTCGCCGACGTGATGACCCAGCGTGTCGTTGATGTCCTTGAAGAGGTCGAGATCGAGGAGATAGATCGCCACCTCGCGTCCGTTCGCTTGAGCAAAAGCCGCTTCGAGCGCGCGGTTGAAACCGCTGCGGTTGGCAAGCCCGGTCAGCGGATCGTGGTGGGCGAGATGATCCAGCCGCTCGCGCGCCTGCCAAGCCTCGGTCACATCGCGGAAGAAAACGGAAAGGCCACCGCGCCACGGACAGGCGCTCACCTCGATCCAGGTTTCCTGCGCCGGAAGGAACGCCTCGAACCGCACCGTCCGGCCGGTTTCCAGAGCCTCGCGATACCCTTGATAGAACTTGCCGTCGACTTCCTCGGGATAAAGGTCCCACAGAACGTCGCCGACACCACCGGCGCTCGTCTGCGATATGAACTGTTCCCCGCTTTCGTTCAGGTATGTGATCCGCCAGTCGCGATCGAGGACGAGCACGCAGTCGACCGTGCTGTCGAGCACCATCTCGAGATGCTTGCGTCCTGCTTCGACCTCCTCGCGCATGCGCCATTGCTCGGTGACGTCGCGCGAGATCGTCAGAAGATGCGTGACGTCCCCATAGGCATCCCGCACGGGATCCACCGAAACGTCCCACCAGATCTCCCCCCCTTTCCTGTCCGGCGTGGCAACGGTGAAGCGGCTGCCGTTCCCACGGGCTGCGGAGCATATGGCCGACCGAACGACAGGCTGGCTCTTGCGGGGCCACCCGGCGTCCCAGCGACCACCCAGCATACGTTCCGCCCTTCGCGGGCCGACATGCTCGCGAGCAGCACGCCCCATCGTGCGGATGACCCCATGGACGTCGAGCACGAGGAGGAAATCCGGGCTGCTGTCCAGCACACTCCGGGCGAACGCTTCGCTGCTGCGAAGCGCTTCTTCCGCAAGCTTGCGCTCGTGGATGTCTTCCAACGTGCCATACCAGCGCACCACGCGCCCCGCCTCATCGAGCCGCGGGCGGGCGTGCGATCGGGACCATCGGAACGAACCGGATGCGGTTCGCACGCGATACTCGATGTCGAGAACGCTTGCGGAAGCCAAGGCCCGCTCCCAGGTCTCCAATGCCCGGGGAAGATCGTCCGGATGAAGCGCCTCGATCCAACCATGACCGAGTGCCTGTGCTTCCGTCATGCCGGTAAGCGCCAGCCATCGCGGCCCTGCCTCGACGATCTGGCCCTGTGAATCGGCGATCCACGGAATATGCGGGCTGAGTTCGACGGCGTGACGGTAGTTGTTCTCGCTCTCGCGAAGGGCGGCCTCGACGACCTTGGTGTCGGTCACGTCGAACAGGATGCCGACCATACGCTCCGGACTACCCGTTTCACCACCGATCGGGTCTCCCCGGCTGGCGAGGTGACGAAGGCGGCCAGTGGCGTCGATGATCCGGATTTCCAGCGAGAACTGCCTCGCCTTTGCGAGCGCCGCCTCCGCTTCATCGAGAAGGGGAAGGTCGTCAGCCACAACGTAGTGTCGAAACAGGGCGGCTAAATCTTCCTCCGTCCCGGGCGCCAGCCCCAGCAGCCGGTACATCCCGTCGGACCAGGTCAGTCGGCCTGTCGCGAGATCGAGCTCCCAGCTGCCCGACGTCACCGCTGCCTCGGCATGCGACAGGAGAAGCCCGTGGCGATCGCGATCTTCGCCGACGATCTCGTTCTCCTGCGCAAGCCGGAGAAGAGCGGTGCGATTTGCCGCGGCGTCGAGATCGGATTTGTTCCGCCGCAATTCGTCGGTCGCCGCCTCCGCCAGACGCGACAGCAATGCCGACTGTTCGGGTGTCAGCGTCCGCGGCACGGTATCGACGACGCAGAGCGAGCCCAACCGCACGCCCGGCTCGGTGACCAGCGGCGCTCCCGCATAGAACCGGATGTGCGGGCTTCCCGCCACAAGCGGATTGTTCCTGAACCTATCATCCTCCAGGGCATCGGAGACGACCAGCAAACCGTCGTCCCGAATGGTGTGATCGCAAAACGCTTGTTCGCGCGGCGTGGACACGAGGTCGGCGCCCGATCGTGCCTTGAGCCACTGCGTGTCCCTGTCGATGAGGGAGACATAGGAGACCGGCGTGCCGATCACTTGCCGGGCCAGTTCGCAGATGCGGTTGAGGGAGGAGGTCTCGCCCATCTCGACGACGCCGAGTGTCTCCAGCGCTTCCAGCCGTTTTCGTTCGATGGCGTTCGGCAAGTCTTGTCTATGCATGGCATCTACTCTCGATGCGCTGAAGGATGTGCCGGCGGCGCTAGGCTTGAATGGGACGATGGGTCGGAGTCTGTCCAACGTGGTTTCAGCGGCAACGATGGCGGATCGCAGCTTGTGGGGGTCCCGGCCGAGAGCCGCGTCGCGCTATGTTCATCCGCCTCGTGTTGAGCGGGACAGTTGCGTCGGCGACGTCAGAAGCGCCGAAGGCGGCGGTGCCATGCGCTCGCGGGGCCAGGGGAACCGCGGATATCTGCGGGATGCCGAATTCCAGGTCGCGCATCGGTCGTATCCCCGGTCAGCCAAAGCTGACGCCGTGGCCTACATAACTCGTGGTTCTGTCGGGTTTACGCGATTCCATTGAAAAAACGGTTACGTTTCCCACCCCCCCGCAGGGGTCGGACGACGGACGTCGCGGTGGCTTCTGTTTTCAGATGCGCAGCCGAACCGGTTAGACTCAATGCCGATCTTCAACGGCTTCGATCATGGACTGACCGATTGGTTTGCGTGCGCGGTCGTACCCAGTCCAAGGATCGGGTTCGGTAAGGCGTTCGAGCGCGTCGCGCGGGGTGAAGCTGTTGGCGGCCGTCAGGCTCGAAAGCTCCTGCCACGACACCGGCATGGCGACAGGTGCTCCCGCTCTGGCGCGGGTCGAGTAAGGCGCGACGGCCGTCTGACCCCGCTCGTTGCGCAGCCAGTCGATGAAGATCTTCCCCCGCCGCTTCTGCTTCGACATCGTGGCGACGAAGTGGGACGGATCGCTCGCGGCTATCCGCAAGGCGAGGCCCTTGGCGAACCGGGCGACGTCGTCGAATCCCGCCTTCGGGACGAGCGGCGCGACGACATGGATCCCCTTGCCGCCCGTCACCATCGGAAACGACCGGAGGCCCAGCGCCTTCAAGGCACCGCGCACGAGCTCAGCCGCCTCGCGCACCGCCTGGAAATCAACGGAAGGATCGGGATCGAGATCGAAGACCAGGCGATCAGGCGTTTCGATCGCGTCGTTGCGCGATCCCCATATGTGGAACTCCAGCGCGCCCATCTGCACCGCGGACACCACGCTCGACGCGTCGCGAAGGCTCATGTAGCGCGCCGGCTCGCCGCCGCTCTCGGTCAGTTCGACCGTCCCCATCGCCTCGGGGAAACCCTCCCCGACATGTTTCTGGAAGAAGCACGGCCGCGCCATTCCGGACGGGCATCGTTTCAGTGTCAGCGGGCGGTTTCGCGCGTGGACCAGCATGCGCTCGGCAACGTGATCATAATAGCGCGCAAGATCGCCCTTGGTCACACCGCCCTCGCGGTAGACGACCCGGCCGGGATGGGTGACCTTCACCCCGGCGACCTCGATCGCGCCGGTCTTCGGATCGGAGACCGCCGGTGCTTCTTGCGAACCGTCTTCGGCCGGCCGTTCATCCACCACGTCCCGAGCCGGCTTGTCGCCGCGCAAGCCCTTGAACACGCCATGGCGGATCTGCCCCTCGGCCGTCAGCTCGGCGAAATCGACCTCGGCGACGAGTTCGGGCCGCACGAATCGGGCGCCCTTGGCGACAGGCTTCGGCAGTTCGGAAAAGGTGGGCTTCGCGACCGAGAGGGTCTCGAAGCGCTTGGCGAGTTCCGCCAGTGCCGCGGCATCGAAGCCGGAGCCGACGCGTCCGCGATAGACGAGGCGATCGCCTTCACGGACGCCGACGAGGACCGAGGAAAAGGGCCGCCCCGGTCTGTCGGACGGTGACCAGCCCCCGATGACGAACTCCTGCCGCCGCGTGCATTTGATCTTTCGCCAGTCCCCGTTCCGTGCGCCGACGTAACCAGCGTCGACCCGCTTGGAGACGATCCCCTCCTGGCCCGCGCGGCAGATCCCCTGGTACACGGCCGGACCGTTGCCGCGCACATGCTCGCTATAGAGAAGCCGTCCCTCGCCGCCGGCTTCAAGGAGCGTTTTCAGAAGCGCCTTGCGCTCGATCAGCGGCTCGCCCGCAAGGTCGTTCCCGTCGAGTTCGAGAAGATCGAAGCAGAAGCAGGACAGCGGCGTTGCGTCGGACAGAGCCCTCTGAAGGGTCGAGAAGTCCGCCCGTCCCGCCGCGTCGAACGCCACGACCTCGCCGTCGATCACGGCACTCCGGCACGGTAGTGCTAGAGCGGCATCCTTCAGGCTTGCAAAACGGTCGGTCCAATCCTGCCCGGTGCGGGTGGAGAAGCGAACGGTACCGGCGCCGATAGCGATCTGCACGCGGTACCCGTCGTACTTCACCTCGTGCAGCCAGTCGTCTCCGTCGGGTGCGGCACCGGTCAGGAGGGCGAGTTGGACGGGTCGGAACGCCGGCAACTCGTCCGTACCCGCCGCCCGCTTGCGCCGAGAGGGCTTCGCGCCGAGTCGCCCCTTCGCGGGCGAGGACGTCTTGCGAGCCTTCCCCCGTGCCGGCGCTCCCGCCGTGATCTCGTCCAGGCTGCGTCCGGTGGAAACGCTGCGGTCAAGGGCCAGTATGTCCTCGCCGGGCTTTGCCTCTTCGTCGCGCTCCTTGATCAGGAGCCAGTTTTCGCGGCCGCTTCGCTCCCGTCCCTTCATACGCACCAGCGCCCAGCGGCCGTGCATCTTCTCGCCGTGCAGCTTCATCTTGAGGCTGCCGCGTTCCAGCCCCTCGCTCGGCTCCCCCTCGGGCTCCCACCACCCCCGATCCCACAGCATCACCGTGCCGCCACCGTATTCGCCGGCGGGGATCGTCCCCTCGAAGGTTCCGTAGTCGAGCGGATGGTCCTCGACGCGCACCGCCAGCCGCTTGTCGGCCGGGTCGAGACTGGGGCCTCGCGTTACCGCCCAGCTCTTGAGGACGCCTTCCCACTCGATGCGGAAATCGTAATGAAGGCGCCTTGCATCGTGCTTCTGCACCACGAAGCGCAGTCGCTCGCCCAGGGTGCCACCGTCCTCGGGCTCCTTGGTGCGTGAGAAGTCGCGCTTCTGGCGATAGCTCTGGAGGAGAGTGTCGGCCCGGCTCGCCATCCGAAGCGCCCCACCTCAAGCCCGCTTGCGCTTCGGGGACGCCTTGGTCTTCGCGCCGGACTTGCGCGCGGGCGCTCGGCCACCTTCATCGCGGCTTCGCTCGAGGCTCTTCTTCAGGCTCGCCATGAGGTCGACGACATTGGACTTCGCGTCGCCTTTGGGCGCAGCCTCCGGCTCGTCCTCGATCTCGACCTCGCCGTGCTTGCGCCGCTTCTCCTCGACCAGCGCCCGCACGGCCGCCAGATAGTGGTTCTTGAAGGCCCCAGCCTTGAACGGGTGGGTCTTGCGCTCGATCAGTTCCTGCGCGACCGACAGGAGATCGTCGTCCGTCTCGCCCTTCGCGATATCCTCGAACAGCTCGTCGGCCTTTCGGATCTCTTCCGCGTAGTGCAGCGTCTCCAGAAGAAGGCCGGTGCCGTAGGGACGGACCGCCACGAGATACTCCTTGCCGCGCATGGTCAGCTGACCGAGCCCGGTCTTGCCGCCCTCCTTGAGCGCGTCGCGCAGCACGCGGAAGGCATCCTCGGCGAGTTCGTCCTGCGGTACGACATAATGCGGCTTGTCGAAGTAGAGCGGCGGGATCTCGTTCGCGTCGACGAACTGCACAAGTTCGAGCGTCTTCTTGGTTTCGAGCTTGACCGCGTCGAGCTCATCGTCGGTGAGGATGACGTACTGGTCCTTCTTCACCTCGAAGCCGCGCACGATATCCTCGGCCGACACCGGACCATGGCCCTCGACGACCTTCTCGTAATGGATGCGCTTCCCGCTCTTCCGGTCGATCTGGTGGAAGCTCACCGTGCCCGACGACGACGTCGCCGGGAAGATTTCGACCGGGATGGACACGAGGGAGAGACGGATCTGCCCCTTCCAGATGGGACGCCGAGCCATGGCGGGAACTCCGAACAAACGCACGGACCCCAACGCGGTATTTTCCCCGCCGTTCCCGAACATGGTCGGCCGGAACCAGTGCCGGGCAACGAACGAACGCCGAGATATGCTGGTCGTCAGCCGCCATCCTTCAACCGATCTTCGACCTTGCGGCGACTGTTGCCGACTTCCTTCACGGCGTCTCGAACCTCGTCCTTCGACACGCCCTCCTTGCCGGCTTCGTAGCGGACCTCATGGTCCTGCCCGCCTGCGACCCGGGCCCGGTCCTGCGCGCGGCCGCGTGGTGTCTGCTCCTTCGACATGCTGCTTCCTCCAACGATCGGGTTTCGCATCGTCCGCGGACGCTCGCTCCGCCGGGACATCGAACCATCAACGCTGGGAGAAAGCTGAAGTTGCGGCGAAGGGATTGGTCACCTATGGCGCGGGGCACCCACGTCCCGAGCTTCGACGGACGTACCGTCCCATTGAGCGGCGACGTGAGACCGGATGTCGAGGGATCCGCCGCGGTTCCGCGGCTCGACTTTCCAGACTGTTCGTGTTCTGTTCTGACGTCAGTGCTGCCTTGAACGGATTCGTTCGGCTTGGCTTCGAGCGGGAGGCGCGAACGCTGCGGGGCAGGACTGACGCAGACGGAGACGTGTCGTGACGACTTCCCATTCGGTCGATCATCCTTCCGGAACGGACGACCCTGCCGACCCTGCGGCGCCTCCTAGACCCCGCAAGATCATCCACGTGGACATGGACGCGTTCTACGCTTCCGTCGAGCAACGCGATGACCCGGCATTGCGCGGCCTGCCGGTGGCGGTCGGCGGTTCCTCGCAGCGCGGGGTCGTGGCGGCGGCCAGCTACGAGGCCCGCGCCTTCGGCGTGCGCTCGGCCATGCCATCCGTGACCGCCAAGCGTCGATGTCCCGACCTCGTGTTCGTGAAGCCGCGGTTCGACGTCTACAAATCCGTGTCCCTGCAGATCCGCGAGATCTTCGCGGAGCACACCGACATCATCGAGCCGCTGTCGCTCGACGAAGCGTATCTCGACGTGACTGAGAACAAGCAGGGCATCTCGTCCGCCACCGCCATCGCGGAGGCCATCCGGCGGCGCATTCGCGAAGTGACCGGCCTGACCGCCTCGGCCGGCGTCTCGTACAACAAGTTCTAACGCACACCTTCAGGCAGTTTTGTCAACAATTAGGGGCAAGCTGCTGTAAAACATTGCAAAATGCGCGTTTGACAGGGTTTCTTCCCTAGGGTAACTGCGTCCGCCCTATGAAGCATCTGCTGAAACCCGAAGGCATTGCCGAACTAAAGGTCACACTGGTCGTCTTTCCGAATGGCGAGCGGTGCCCGATGCTCGTCACGGGCGACGGCATCCCCCTGTTTGACCCGACGGTCTGGTCGCTCACGAAGTATCGCAGGAGGAGCGCTTCCACCGTGGAGCAAGCCCTCCGCGGGGCAATGCTCATCCACCTGTTCTGCTGGCGACACGGCATCGACCTGGCCGAACGCATCAGGAGCGGCGCGTTCTTCGAGGTCGGAGAACTGGATGCCCTCGCATCGGACGCCTCGAAACCGTTCACCCGGCTACGGGGGGTATCGAAGGTGGTCCCCGTGGCTGCAACTGCGCAGAAGCGCCGTCGCTCCGTCGCAAGACTGCATCGAAGGCTTCCGTCGACCACTCGGGCGCAAGTGGTCATTCCCGCCACCGCAATGATCAGACTGCACTACGCCGCAAGCTACCTGAAGTGGCTCGGAGAACGACAGAGACCCCGTCTCCCCACAGGGGCCGTAAGTGCCGACGAGGCGTCCGCGAGGATGCGGGAATACGGGGCGAGGCTTCTGGAAGTGGTCGAACAGATTGAGGAGCGGTTGCCGTCAGTTACCGACGCGGACCGCACGAGCCTAGAGCCCGAAGAGCGGATCCGCCTTCTCGCGGTCACCCACCCGGACAGCCTGGACAATCCTTGGATCGATCCGTTCGTGCGTCTGCGGAACTGGGTGATCGTGCGCTGGCTCCTCGCCACCGGGATGCGACGGGGCGAGCTGCTCGGCCTCAGGATCAAGGACTTCAACCGGGGTCAAGCCTTTTGCGAGATCAAACGCCGTCATGACGACAAGCGCGACCGTAGACGTAGGCAGCCGAACGCTAAGACATCGGAGCGCCTCGCCCCCTTGGACGAGGGCTTGACCGAGCTCGGGGAGGAGTACCTCGAAGCCCGCAACCGGATCGAGGCTGCGCGCAAGCACGGCTTCCTCTTCGTCGCGCAAGACGGCAAGGCCCTTTCGGAAAGCGCAATCACGGGATTGTTCGCGCTGCTTCGGGAAAAGCATCCGGATGTCGGCCCTGTGAGCGCTCACGTCCTCCGGCATCAGTGGAACGAGGACTTCTCCGCCTACGCCGACGCAATCAAGTTGAGCGCCGAAGAAGAAGTCCGTGAACGCCGCTTGCTGATGGGGTGGTCCCGAACGTCCAAGATGCCGGGCCACTACTTGAAGCGCCGGACGAAGGTCAAAGCCGACGAACACAGTAGGGACATGCAGCGCCGGTTGATGAAGCACGGGTCCGCGATCCGGCAACGCATGCAGGACATGGAACGGGCGACCAAGGCGTTGCAGGACGACAGGGCTTGGCTCGGGGAGGTGATCGGTGCGTAAAACACCCTTCGGCAAGATGCCAGACGTCGAGTCACCTTACGAGCTTCCCGACCAAGCCGAGACCCGCGATGGCTATGTCTACCGTCCCGGCGACGATCATTGGCCGATCGTTACCGACATTGGTCGGCTGAACTTCCACTTCGGCGACCTCGGCGTCGCCCACGCGCTGAAGACCGGATTCAAAGGGTTCGTCACAGCACGACTTCGCAGCGAGAACCCGAGGTCGGTGTATTCGAATTACCAGTTGGTCCGAGGACTGCTCCTTCACATCGCGACCTACGACACGGACGCAGTTGCAATCTCATCCGCCCACCTGATGAATTACTCCGCTTCGTTCGAAGAGGACCAACGCTACCGTGCGACCGAGGCCAACGACATTGTACGAGTGTGGGCGCGCCTCGGCATCCCGGCTGTTTCAAGGGAAGCCTTCGTCACCGCCACCGACATGCCGAAAAGTTCAAGGAAGCGAGCGCTTGCGGTCCGGATGCGGTGCCCGATCCAAGGTGCGTACACGAACCTTGAGTATGACGGGCTTTATAAGGCTCTCCACGCGGCTTTCGCCGCGGGCGAAATCGCTATCGACAACTACGGCCTCTGCCTTCTCAGCGGAGCGATCGGGCCCAGGCCTGTTCAGATTGCCGGCCTGACGGTCGGCGATCTGAAGGTCACGATGGGGCCTGCGGGGAAAACGTACGTTCTGGCGATCCCCCGTGCGAAGCAAAGGGGCGCACGATACCGGACACAGTTCACCGAACGCCCCCTCATCGAAGAGATCGGCATGATCATTGAGGCGCAATCCCTGTTGGTTCGCGAGAAGGCAAGGCTCTGCGGAATGGCTGACCCCAACGAGGCACCCTTGTTCCCGGCCGTGCACGTGAGCAGTACATTCTTCGACGGTGGGACAACCCCTGCCCGCCCGACGCCAGCTTCCATCGCGATGAGGATCATCAACGTGATGGAGGGACTGGGCGTGAATTCCGAACGAACCGGAGAGGCGATCAACGTGAACGCCACGCGGGCGCGACGCACGGTCGGCACCCGTGCGGCACAAGAGGGCAAATCCCTGGACGAGATCATGGTGATCCTCGACCACACGTCACGTACCGCTGCACAGAGTTACATCGAGGTTCGTTCCGATCTTCTCCAGCGCCTCGACAAGAAGCTTGCCATCTTGCTGGCACCCATGGCGCAGCGCTTTGCTGGAACCCTTGCGGCGCGTGGAAACGACGTCGGGCAAGGCATCGAGCGGCATATCCTCGGATCCGTCGACGAGGGCGAAGGGCCCGTGGCCCTGGGTGGCTGCGGGAAGCACGGCTTCTGCGGCCTTGGGAAGCCAATTGCCTGCTACACGTGCCGACTGTTCCACCCATGGCTGGACGGACCTCACGAAGAGATCCTCGACTGGCTTCTCGGGAGGCGCAGGCAGATGGCCGAGGACGGATCCATGGCCGTCGCCGTCACACTTGACGACACGATCGTCGCGTGTGCCGAAGTGGTCCGCCAATGCCGAGCAAGGGCGGCATCGCTGGAAGGCGACCGAAATGGCTGAAGTCATCCCGTTTGTCCCGAAGGCCCATCTCGCCGCCTTGGCGAACATGGAGGAGTTCGTACGCTTTTGCCGCGACGAACTCGCCGTGTTCGGCTCCGATCTCGAATTCGAATCTTTTTCTTGGAACGTTACGCGCTTTTACCATCAGCGAGGCAAGTGCCATGAGCACTTCCTGAACTTCACCGAGAACACTCCCCGGCTGGGCCGGCTGGGTCCCATAATGCCGGAGCCGTTCGCGAGCCAGGTGAAGGCCTACATCCGCTACCATGCAGGTCGAAATCCGTCGAAAGCTCCTCCTCTGAATGAGATACGTGCGTTCAGGGCGTTGCTCGCGGCGTTCCTCGACAAAGGGGTGACGCCGGACCTGGGCTCGGTAGATGCCCATTTGCTCGACCATGCTGTCCAACTTGCTGCCGCAAGGAGACCAGGCAACTATTCAGCGAGCATCGGCGTTCTTTTGACGCCAGTTTCGGAGTTCCTGAGAGAAAACAATCTCGCCGCGAACGCCCCGATCGACTGGAAGCACGGCCAAGCGTGGGAATTGTACAACAACCGCTCGAGAGACGAGCGCCGTGAGGCACTGATGCCTTCAGATGAGGCGCTGCAAGCGCTTCCACGAAGTTTCCGTAAGGCAACCGAACCTCGTGATGTGATCGCCACGTCGGTGATGGCGCTGCTGGCGTGCGCCCCAAGCCGCATAAACGAGATCTTCGCACTCCACCACGACTGCGAGATCAAGCCCCTGACGGATGGCGACGAGGGTTACATGCTGCAATGGGCGGGCTCGAAGGGCCACCACGACTTCGCAAAGGGCATCCCCGCCGTGATGGCCGATGTCGCCAAGGAAGCGCTCGCGCGGCTGAACAAGCATACGGCCGAAGCACGACGCATCGCGGCTTGGTATGAGCATCATCCCGATCGTCTCTATCTGCCGGACGACTGCGTCCACCTGCGGGGCAAGGACCTCTCCGGGGCCGACATCGCACGTATCATCGGCTTCAACGAAGCTGGCAACGGACGAGACTGGGCAACCGACCGGAAGCTCGAGCCGATCAAGGGGATGCGGTCCTCAGCGGGACAAAGGATCTATGCGTTCCGCTTCTCGGACGTCGAAAGCGCCATCTTGTCCGAGTTGCCGCATGGCTTCCCGATCTTCGACAAGCAAACGGGTCTCCGCTACAGCGAAGCGCTGATGGTGGTGCGCCGTCAGGAATTTGCCGACCGCGGACGCGGACGATGGCGCTGCATGATTGCCCCCGTTTCCTATGGCAACATCATGAATAGTTTTCACAAGCCCGACGGCGTCTTCGCGCGCCTTGGACTGTCAACGCCCGAAAATCCGATCGTCCTGAAGACACACCAACTGAGACATTGGCTCAACACGGTGGCACAGCGGGGCGGCCTGACTGAGGCGGAAATCGCGGCCTGGAGCGGCCGCTTGGACCGCCGGCAGAACGAACCCTACGATCACCGTACGCCCGAGGAGATGCTTCAAGCGAAGCGCCGTAGGGACAAGGAGGTCGCAACGATCGCGGGTACCGCGGTGAGGGTGAACCCACCGGTGGCGAGGAATGAGGCTGCGGCTCGCGCCGGGCACGGGCATGCGACAGACATCGGCTTCTGCGGGCACGACTTCGCCTCGTCCCCTTGCATGATGTTCATGCAGTGCCTGCACTGCACCAAGCACACATGCGTCAAGGGTCACGATCCGCGACACCTGGAAAGGGTGGAGTTCGCCCTCGAGCGCGCTCGGCGAAGCCTCGCTGAAGCGGAGGCGGCGCTGGCAAAAGAGTACGAGGGTGCGGACGACTGGGTCCGCGCTCATCGCGAGACGATCGAGCGCCTCGAGCAGTTGTACGGCATCCTGTCCGACCCGACCGTGCCGGACGGTTCGGTGATCCGGCTCGCCAAGTCCGGCCGTTACTCTTTGGTCGAACAGGCCATGCACGACAACGAGGTGGTCACGGGCGTCCTGCTGCGGGGGAACGTCGGCGGCATGCAGGGGATCGGTGCAGGGACGGCCGGTGCCTAGGGGCGTACGCAGGAAGCCCCCTGCCCGCCGTCCCCGCGCGCCTCCCATGACCCCGGAGCGCATCACCCGCATCGTTGCCCTGATCGACGGATGGACGGGGCGCCTCACGTGGGAGGCGCTCTGCGAAGCGGTCGCGCGCGAGACCGGCGCAAGCTACAGGCGGGCGTCGCTCAACAACTACCTTCAGATCAAGTCTGCCTACAAGGCGTACGTCAAGAAGCCCAACCTAGCACCAAGCGGGGATGCGACCCCGGCACCAAAACCAAAGGGACCGAGCAGGACGCAGAAGAAGATCAGCAGGCTGGAAAGGAAGGTCGCCGAGCTGACGGCCGTGAACGATGCCCTGTTGGAGAAGTTCGCCCGTTGGGCGGTGAACGCCGGCTCGCGCGGCCTCGACGAAGCCTTCCTGGATCAGCCACTGGTACAGATCAAGCGCTCCGAGAACCGATGATGGCGCAGAAGTCGTTCCTCGAAGTGAGCGAAGAGAACCATGCCAAGCTGGTCGAGTTCGTGGAGCGGCTCCGCGCGGCCGGCCTGAAACTCCCCGGGCGTCTCGGCAAGGTCAACAAGACTGCCGTCGCTAGGGCTTGCGGCTTCGCGCGGGAGGTTTTCCAGCAGAACTCCCGCTTCGCCCGCACCCTGGAAGAGGCCGTCGCGGACCTCGGCATCGACGTGCCGCAGGCGGAGGAGCCGGAGCCGCGGGACAGCGGGGACAAGTCCAGGATCATGCGTCTCGAGCAACAGCTCGCCGCCGCCCGCAGCGAGAACCATGAGTTGAGGCGGCGCTTGCGCCGCTACGAGGCCATCGTGGACCACGTGGCGTCGTCGGGGCGGAGGGTGATCCCGTGAGTTCCTCCCCTGGGGCGGCATGGGGAACGGAGCTGCCGCGCGGCCAGCATCTTATCCGGTTCCTGGCGGGACGACCGGAGTTCGTCGGCGTGGGCCCCGCGACGGCCCGGCGGATGTGGGATGCCTTCGGGGAAAGCCTCCACGACATCCTCGCCGAAGGCAGTGTCGAGCGCCTGACGAAGGTCCTTCCGCGGACACAGGCCGAGATCGTCTGCGATGCATGGCGGAACCAGAGGGCCGTCACCGAGGCGGTCGCGTTCTTCGACCGGCACGGCATCGGCATCCGTTACGCCCGAAAGGCCGTGGAGCTGTGGGGCGACGAAGCCATCGCCAAGCTCCAAGAGAACCCCTACCGCCTGTTGACGCTCTGCGCCTGGAGAGAAGTGGATCAGGCCGCGATGCGACTCGGGGTCCGACTGGACGACCGACGACGGCAGGTCGGGGCGGTGGAGGCGGCGCTCTACGAGCGGCTCGACGGGAAACACACGGTCACGTCCCTGGAGAAGCTCGTCCGCCATGCATGCACGCTCCTCGGCGCGACGCCTGCGGATGCGGAACGCGCCGTGACCATCGCGGTGGACGACGGCGCGGCCATCCCTTGTCCGGGTGGCTACCAGCCTGCGGGGGCCGCCTACGCCGAGCGGTTCATCGAGACCCGCATCCGTGCGGCGCTGGCCGATGACGGACAAGCGAGGGACCTGCTGGCGAGCCGACCCACGCCGGTTGCGATGTCGACCTTCCTCGAACGTTACAACAGTCTCGCCTCCCAGCGACTGACGAGCGAGCAGGCAGACGCGGTGACGATGGCGTTGAACCATCGGTTCGCGATCCTCGTCGGGGGCGCGGGGGTCGGCAAAACCACGACGCTCCGCGCCATAAACGAGGCCGCCGAGCAATTCGGATTCCACGTACACCAGCTCGCGCTCGCCGGGAGGGCCGCGCAGCGAGTGGCGGACGCGACCGGCCGGGCGGCCCGTACGATCGCCTCTTGGCTCTGGGATGCCTCGAAAGGCCGCGCGGGAACGGGAGCGCACACGCTCGTCGTCGTCGACGAAGCGAGCATGCTGGACCTACCCACGCTCTACCGCATCCTGTTCCATCTGCACGAGGATGCGAGGCTGCTGCTGGTCGGGGACGTCGCCCAGCTCGCCCCGATCGGATACGGCCTCACCTTGCACCGTCTGGTTTCCAGCCCCCGGATCCCGCGTGTCGAGTTGACCCGCATCATGCGGGCCGACGAGGCGACGGGAATCCCGGCGGTGTCCAGAGCCGTACGCGAAGGCAGGTTGCCCGAGCTACCGACTTACAGGGACGGTCGCACAGGGTGCAGCGTCGTCGGATGCGGGCCGGAAAGCGTCATCGACGAAATCGAGCGGATCCGCGACGACCTCCGCGACGAGGAAGTGCAGGTCGTGGGAGCGACCTATGCCGGTCCCGCCGGGATCGACGCGATCAACACGTACTTCCACCGCTACAACGCGCATGGCCGCTTGCGGCTCGCGCGCTTCGCCGAGGGGGACCCGGTCATCTGGACGAAGAACGACCACGAGCGCGGCCTTTGGAACGGAACCATGGGGCATGTCCTCGTCGTGAAGGAAGACCGCCTTACTGTCCGGCTCGACGGTCGGACCTTCGACCTCTTGGCTGCCGACCTGTCCGGCCGGATCGACCTCGCCTACGCTATCAGCACGCACAAGGCGCAAGGGTCGCAGTGGGGCACGATCATCGTGCCGTTGAGTTCCAGCCGTCTTTTCGATCGGGCTCTCCTCTACACGGCGCTGACCCGAGCCGAGCGACGCGTGGTCTTGGTCGGCGACCTCGGGCACCTGCACCGTGTGGTGACACAGCAGCCGAGTTCGCTTGCGCGCGACGTCGCGCTTGCCGTCTGATGGATCTCGCCTCGTCAAATGGGCGGATGATCGCGCGGAGCCAGGACCCTGGATCCACGGTCCTGCCAGCATTCGCGCTGTTCCAGAATACCCTCAGGGCGGACGCGGCCCGGTCCGGCGCGCTCCCCATAGCGCCGTAGCCGGACCGGGCCGCGTCCGCCCGTCCCCGTGCCCAGCACCTCGCAGCGGCGGCGCCGGAGTCGATCGGCGGCCCGGTAGTGAACGACCGGATGCCGTCCAGCCTTCAAGACACGCGTCGGGACAAGCTTTAGCAGGAGCCCGCCGACGCGTCCCGGCCGCTTCATGCACAAGAGCGTCCAGCACTGCGTCGGCAAGCATTTCGCGGGAGGAGCCTTACTTTGCCGCGGCGTCGAGGATCGCCGCGAACTGCTCGGGCGGAAGCGCCCCGCGGTACTTCTTGCCGTCGATGAAAAAGGTCGGCGTTGAATCGACACCGAACTCGCTCGCGCCCCTGTCCTTCGTCGCCACGACCTTCGCCTGGAGGTCGGCGTCGGACAGGCATGCCCTAAAGCTTTCCTCCGTGAAGCCCGCGATGCGCGCGATCGACAGAAGCCTGTTCGCCGCGTCGTCCGCGTGCGCCCAGCTCTCGGATTGCGCGAACAGGGCGTCGACCATCGCCGTGCGCCCGTTCTCGCCAGGCGTGCAGCGCGCCAGCATGGAGGCGGCGACCGCGCGCGGGTCGAACGGGAACTCGCGGACGATCAGCTTGGCCTTGCCCGTGTCAAGGTAGTCCCGCTTCAGCGTCGGGTAGGTGTTGGCGTGGAAGGCCGCGCAGTGGTCGCAGGTCATCGAGGCATACTCGACGATGGTGATCGGCGCGTCCGTGCGTCCGATCACCACGTCGGGCAGCACTTGGCCGGACATCAGCGCGGCGACGTCGACCTCGCCGTCGGCTTCGGGAGCGGGTGTGGACGGGGATGGCGCGGACGGCGCTGCCACCGCAGTCGGCGCCGCCGGGGCCTCGCCCACCGCCGCAGCGGGTGACGTCGTCTCGTCCGAGCATCCCGCGAGCGCGAGGAGGACGAGGCAGAGGGCGGGCGCAAGGGATCGGTGCGCGCGCCGACGGGCGCCGCGGATGGATCGGGTCATGGGAATGGTCCTCTATGCGCGCGGGCGGCCCTCGGGCGGCGGCGCGGGAAACGGAAACGGGGACTGGTTGGCCGAAAGGGCCGGGTTCAGGTCCGCGTCCGGTCCGGGGGGCGCTCGTCGGGCATGCGGTCGCGCCCGAGCAGGAGATCGGCCGGAACGGTGCCGATGCGCGCGGCCGAGAACCAGGGCGAGCCAATCTCCGGATGGACGTTCCCTACCAGCCCGAAGCCGCAGTGCACGTCGTCCGGCATGTCGTTGCCGTCCGTGCCGTCGGCGGGCGCGGCATCGCCGGTGTCCGTCCCGACCCCGACCACCACGGTCTCGGCGCAGCCGGGCACCGTCGCCGCCCCGTGGGCGAGGGAGGCGAACAGGGAGGCCAGCAGGACGAGCGCGAGCGCGGCGAACTTCATGCGCCCATGATCCCCGCTCGGACCCCCGCGTCAACCGCGGCGATGCCGCAGTCCGGCAAGCACGAGGGGTTCCGGCAGCCCGGGACGACGCGACGGGTCAATGCGACCGGGCGCCCAGGACGAAGTCGAAGAGCAACTTCACGTTCAGGAGCGCGATGGCCACGGCGATCGCCAACGCCACGCCGGCCAGCCAGCGCGGAGCCACGAGCTCGCCCATCTTGCGACGATCCATCGTGAACATGACCAGCGGGAACACCGCGAACGAGAGCTGGAGGCTGAGGACGACCTGCGTGAGGATCAGGAGGCGGGCGGTGCCGCTCTCGCCGAACCAGATCGTCACCGAGGCCGCTGGGACGATGGCGATGATCCGGGTGATCAGGCGCCGGAGCCAGGGCGCGAGCCGGATGTCGAGGAAGCCCTCCATCACGATCTGCCCGGCCAGCGTCGCCGTGACGGTGGAGTTGATGCCGCAGCACAGGAGCGCGACGCCGAACAGGGTCGGCGCGACGGCGGCCCCGAGGATCGGCGCGAGCAGGCTGTGCGCCTCGCCGAGCTCGGCGATCCCGGTCCGTCCCGTTGTGTGGAAGGCCCCGGCCGCCAGGATCAGTATCGACGCGTTGACGAGGAGCGCGAAGCAGAGCGCGACGGTGGAGTCGATCGTGGCGAAGCGCAGCGCCTGGTGCTTCTCCGGCAGGGTCGTCCCGTAGGCGCGCGTCTGCACGATGCCCGAATGGAGATAGAGGTTGTGGGGCATCACGGTGGCCCCGAGGATTCCGAGCGCGAGGTACAGCATCTCGGGGTTCGACACGATCTCGGTGGTCGGGGCGAACCCGCGGATCACGTCGCCCCAGTTCGGGTCGACCATGGCGATCTGGACGGCGAAGCACACCGCGATGACGCCGAGCAGCGTCACGATCAGCGCCTCGACCCATCGGAAGCCGAGCCGCTGGAGCCATAGGATCAGGAACACGTCGACGGCGGTGATCAGGACGCCGATCTCGAGCGGGATCCCGAACAGGAGGTTGAGGCCGATGGCGGTGCCGATGACCTCCGCGATGTCGGTGGCGACGATGGCGATCTCGGCGAGGAACCAGAGCGGCAGCGCGACGTAGCCCGGGTATGCGTCGCGGCAGGCCTGTGCGAGGTCACGACCCGACGCGATCGCCAGGCGCGCGCAGAGCGACTGCAACACGATCGCCATGACGTTCGACAGGAGCGCGACGAAGAGCAGGGTGTAGCCGAAGGCCGAGCCCCCGGCGATCGACGTCGCCCAGTTGCCGGGATCCATGTAGCCGACGGCAACGAGGTAGCCCGGACCGAGGAAGGCCGCCGCCTTGCGCCATGGCGGCGCGTTGCGGTCGACGCGGACGGTGCGGTGCACGTCGAGGAGCGATCCGTCCCCGCGGTCCCGCTTCCACCCCGCCTCGTCCGTGCATTCGTTCGAACCAGACATCGTTCCGCGCCCCACTCCGAGATCGCGTAGAGTTGTTCCTCAGCACATGGTTTGTCCAGTAGCAAACTTTGTGCCCGGAGCCGATTTCCGCTAGATGAGGGAGACGGAGGACGGCGGATGACGGGCGGGATCGACGGAACGGATGCGGCAACGACGGCGGCGCGGTTCGCGCGCGTGCGCAAGGCCAACCAGTCGGAGCTGTCGGAGGACTACGTCGAGATGATCGACGACCTGATCGCGGAGCGCGGCGAGGCAAGGGCGGCCGACCTCGCCGAGCGCTTCGGCGTCTCCCCCGGCACTGTCGCCCGTACCGTGCAGCGGCTAGCCCGGGACGGTCTGGTCAGCTCCGAGCCGTACCGGGCAATCTTCCTGACGGCAGAGGGCAAGGAACTCGCCGAACGGGTCAGGGCGCGGCACCGCCTGGTCGTCGACTTCCTGAAGGCGATCGGCGTGGCGCCCGCGTCGGCGGAGATGGATGCCGAGGGGATCGAGCACCATGTCGGGAAGGACACGCTCGACGCCTTCCGCAGGTTCCTGACGCGCTGAGGGTTACGCACGGCGGGACGTCCGATCCGGAGCGACGGCGCGGGGCCGCCCGGGCCTTGCCGCCTCAGCGCTCCGCGTCCGCCGGATCCTCGGCCAGCGCTTCGGGCCGGCTGACGGGCACGGCGTCCATCGACGTCTCGACGGAGAGGCCCTTCGTCCCGAGCCGCTTGAGCATGTCGCGATACCGCGGGTGCATCCCGCCGTCGACGTAGGACATCGGCATGCCCGCCCGGCCCTCGGACAACAGGGACTGGAGCAACCTGTCGTCCCTCTCGCGCTTGGCGGCCACCTCGGGCGCGACGCGCGTCTCGAGCGGCGGGCAAGAGGCCGCCGGATCGATCGGCTGGCGGTCCTTGCGCCGCGCGTCGAACACGTAACGCCCGCCGCAGGCAGCGACCTCGGGCTCCCTCCGCGTCACCTCGAAGATGTCGTACCCGAGCTTCAGGTTGCGCCAGAACGCAATGTTCGGGTCGCTCCGGTGGCGCGCCATCTGCTCGGCGGTCATCCGGAATGGGAAGGACTGAACCTGGAAGTCGCCCTGGCCGAGCGCGAAAGCCCTCTCCGCGTCGGCGTAGACCTCGCCGACGCCCTCGTCGGTCATCGCGAAGCACCCGGACGACGAGCAGGCCCCGTGCACCATCAGCGAGTCGCCCGTGTAGCCGAGCGACTTCTCGAGCGGGTTGGGGTAACCGAGGTTGAAGGAGCGGTGGTACTTCGAGTTCGGGTTCATCAGCGCCCGGGTGACCCGGTAGAAGCCCTCGGGCGCCTGGCGGTCGCCGTTCGTCTTCTTGGGACCGAGCTTTCCGGACCATCGGCAGAGCGGATGGGTCTTGTGCGGGGCGTAGCGACCGTCCGCGCCGAGCTTCCAGACCTCGAGTTCGCTCTCCTCCTTGAAGATGCGCACCAGGATCGAGCCTGGCGGACGGGCCTTCGCCTCGGCGTAGGCCGTGGGCACGAGGTCCTTGTAGGTCTCATCCGACACCGACATGCAGCCGCCCATGGACGCGAGACCGAGAAGGGCGACGGCCAGCGCTGCTCGTCGCGTGGCGGTGCGGGCGCGGCGTCGTGCGGGAAGGTGCATCTCGTTCCGAGGGTTGGTCGTGGCGGGTCTCCGTCCATCATCGACGGCCGGGCTGTCGCGGGGATGACCCGGGGCCGCAACCGTCGCGGCCGCCAAGAGACGCCTCGATCCGGCGGAAGTGAGGCGACCGCAGCCGTCGGTCCTCAATGCGTCTCGTGCAGGCACTCGCCGTGATCGCCGAGGACCTCGATCACCCGGCACTCCGCGACCGAATGGTTCGAGCAGTTCGTCATCCGCGCGATCTCCGCACGCAGCGCCGTCAGCCGGGCGATCTTGTGGTCGATGTCGGCGAGATGCGCGGCGGCGATCCGGTCGGCGCTCTCGCACGGACGGTCCGGCTCCCCGGCCAGCGCCAGGAGTTCGCGGATGGGCTCGATCTCGAAGCCGAGCTCGCGGGCGTGCCGGATGAAGCGCAGGCGGCTGAGGTCGCCCGCGTCGTAGAGGCGGCGGTTGCCCTCCGTCCGCGGCGGCGCGGCCAAAAGGCCGATCTGCTCGTAGTACCGGATCGTCGGCACCTTGATGCCGCTCGCGCGCGACGCCTCGCCGATCGGAACGCCTTGCGTCATTTTTCCTCTTGCTCCTCTAGCCGCTAGAGGAAGTACGCCTCTCCCGACACGCACGCAAGGAGAGCGCCATGAGCGCCGTCATGAACGAGAGCCGCTACAGGGTCACCGGGATGGACTGCGCGGCTTGCGGGAACAAAGTCGATACCGCCATCCGTCGCCTCCCGGGCGTGGAGGACGTCTCCGTGTCCGTATCCGCCGGGACGGTGAGGGTCAGCCACGCCGACGGCTTCGACACTGCCGCCGTCGTCCGCCAGGTCCGCAACCTTGGCTACGGCGCGGAGCCGGCCGGGGGCCATGCGGCAGCCGCCGACGGGCATCCGTCCGCTTCCCACAGCGCCGGCGGCCACGACCATGCGGGCCACACCCACGACGACCTCGGCGAGGCGGGCAAGCCGTGGTGGCGGACGCGCAAGGCGGGCCTCACCGCCGCCTGCGGCGTTGCCCTCTTGGCCGCCTACGTCCTCGGGCATGCGGTCCCCTCGCTCGAGCGGCCCGCGTTCCTCGCGGCGCTCGCCATCGGCCTGGTGCCCGTCGCGTGGCGGGCCATCACGGCCGCCCGGTTCGGAACGCCGTTCTCGATCGAGGCGCTGATGTCGATCGCCGCCGTCGGCGCCGTGTTCATCGGGGCCGAGGAGGAGGCCGCCGCCGTGGTTCTGCTGTTCCTGGTCGGCGAGATGCTGGAAGGGGTCGCTGCCGGGCGCGCGAGGGCGAGCATCCAGGGACTGACCGCATTGGTGCCGAAGACCGCGATCGTCGAGGCGAACGGCGAGACCTCCGAGGTGGCCGCCGACAGCCTCGCCGTCGGCACGGTCATCCTCGTCAGGCCCGGCGACCGCGTCCCGGCCGATGGCGCGGTCGTCGAGGGGTCGGGCGAGGTCGACGAGGCCCCGGTCACGGGCGAGAGCGTCCCTAAGCGCAAGGTCGTCGGTGATCCTGTCTTCGCGGGCACGATCAACGCCGGGGGCGTGCTGCGCGTCCGGGTGACCGCCGCGGCGGCCGACAACACGATCGCGCGCGTCGTCCGCCTCGTCGAGGAGGCCCAGGAGGCGAAGTCGCCGACCGAGCGCTTCATCGACCGCTTCTCCAAGGTCTACACGCCCGCGGTCCTCGTGGTCGGCTTGGCTGTCGCCGTCGTGCCGCCTCTGGCCTTCGGGGCGGACTGGAGCGAGTGGATCTACAAGGGCCTCGCGATCCTGCTGATCGGCTGCCCCTGCGCGCTGGTCATCTCCACCCCAGCGGCCATTGCGGCCGGCCTGTCGGCGGGCGCCCGGCGCGGGCTCCTGATGAAGGGCGGCGCGGTGCTCGAGAGCCTCGGCCGGATCACCGCCGTCGCCTTCGACAAGACGGGCACGCTGACCGCGGGCAAGCCCGTCGTGACCGACATCGTGGCGGGCAGCCGCTCGGCCGCGCAGGTCCTGTCGCTGGCAGCCGCGCTCGAGAAGGGATCGAGCCATCCGCTGGCGGTCGCGATCCTCGAGCGTGCGAAGGCGGAAAGGGTGCCGACCCCGCCCTCGTTCGACGCGAACGCAGTGGCCGGCGAAGGCGTCGAGGGTGGGGTCGGCGGGGAGCGGGTGTTCCTCGGGTCGCCGCAGGCGGCCGGGAGGCGCGTGGTCCTCGCGCCCGAACAGGAGGCCGCGATCGCGGCGCTGAACGCGGACGGCAAGACCGTGTCCGTGGTCGTGGTCGGCGGGGCCGTCGCCGGGTTCATCGCGATGCGCGACGAGGCCCGGCCGGATGCCGTGGCGGGCCTGGCAGCCCTGAAGGCATCCGGCGTCCGGGCCGTCATGCTGACGGGCGACAACAGGCGCACGGCCGAGGCGGTGGCGGCAGGTCTCGGCATCGAGGCACGGGCGGAGCTCCTGCCGCAGGACAAGCAGCGCATCGTGCGCGAACTCCAGTCCGAAGGGCTCGTCGTTGCCAAGGTCGGCGACGGCATCAACGACGCGCCGGCGCTGGCGGCCGCAGACGTCGGCATCGCCATGGGCGGCGGCACCGACGTGGCGCTGGAGACCGCGGACGCGGCGGTGCTCCACGGCCGGGTGAAGGACATCCCCGACATGATCGCGTTGTCCAAGGCGACCATGGGCAACATCCGGACGAACATCGCCATCGCCCTCGGCCTGAAGGCTGTCTTCCTGGTGACCACCGTCCTCGGCATCACGGGCCTATGGCCGGCGATCCTCGCCGACACGGGCGCGACGGTCCTCGTGACCGCCAACGCCATGCGGCTCCTCGGCTGGAAGCCCCGGTGAGCGCCGCCGCCGACGACCTCCTTCGCATCGGGCCGGCGATCGTCCTCGCCGTCACCGTGGCGTGGCTTGCGCTCGCCACCCGTCGGACGTCCCGGGAGATCGGCGGGCGTGCCTATGGCTTCGGGAGGAGTCCCCGCCAGACGCTGGCGCGCGTCCTGTTCGGCGCGACCGTCGTGGGCGGTCTCGCGGCCCTCGGGCTCCATGCGGCGGGGAGCGCGTCGGCCGCGATCGCACCGCTCGCGGGCGAGGCCTACGCCGTCCGTCTGTCCGGTCTGGCGCTGGCCGTCGCGGGGCAGGTCCTGACGGTCGTGGCCCGGAGCGGGATGGGCCGACGCTGGCGGGTCGGCATCCCGGACGAGGCGCCTGACGCCCTGGTCACGACGGGTTTATTTGGCCTCAGCCGCAACCCCGTGTTCCTCGGGATGCTCGCGATGGCGGCAGGGCTCGCGGTGGCCGTGCCGTCCCCGGCGATGATCGGCTGCGCGCTGGCCTTCTGGGTCGCCTGCGAGGTCCAAGTCCGGGACGAGGAGCGCTTCCTCGAACACTCGTTCGGCCCCGCATACACCGCATACCGAAGCGCCGTGCGGCGCTGGATCTGACATGGAACAGGAGTGACCCCATGGGACGCAGACCGACGACGATCATCGCCGGGGCGCTCGCGCTCCTCACCGTACCCGCGTTCGCAGCCGAGACCGTCGACGTGTTCTCGACGTCGGGCTGCGGCTGCTGCATCGGCTGGATGAAGCACCTCGAGGAGGCAGGGTTCGAGGTCTCGAACGAGAACCTCGCCATGGCGGACCTCTACGCCAAGAAGACGGGCGCCGGACTGAAGCCGGGCCAGACCTCCTGCCACACGGGCTTCGTCGGCGGCTACGTCGTCGAGGGCCATGTCCCGGCAGCCGAGGTGAAGCGCCTGCTCGCCGAGAAGCCGGACGCGATCGGGCTCGCCGTTCCCGACATGCCTGCGGGAAGCCCGGGCATGGGGACCAGCGACGAACCCTACGAGGTGCTCCTAGTCGCCCGCGACGGCACGTCGACGGTGTTCGCACGGTACCCGAAGTGAGGTTCCTTGCCGCCGCGACCACGCTTGGCCTTGCCGTCCTGCTCGGGCCAGCCAGTGCGCACGAGTTCAAGGCCGGCAGCCTCACGATCGACCATCCGTCCTCCCGCCCGACGCCGCCGAACGCGAAGGTCGGGGTCGGCTACCTCTCGATCCGCAACGACGGGACGGAGCCGGATCGGTTGGTCGGGGGTTCGGCAACCGTCGCCGGCCGCTTCGAGGTCCATGCCTCCACCGTCGAGGACGGCGTCGCCCGCATGCGCCGCGTCGAGGACGGGGTCGTGCTGGAGCCGGGGGCGACCGTCACGCTCGCCTCGGGCGGTACCCACGTCATGCTCCTCGACCTCAAGGAGCCGATCGTGAAGGGCCAGTCCTTCGACGGCACCCTCGTGTTCGAGCGTGCCGGAGCCGTGCCGGTCCGCTTCTCGGTCGAGGGCTTCGGCGCCGGCGCGGCCGCCCCCTCCCACGGGGGACACCAGCCGTGAACCTGCGCACCGTTCGGATCGCGCTCTGGGGCGCGGTGGTCGTCGTCGCCGCGGGCGCCCTCGTCGGCGCGGCATGGACGCTTCCGGGCGGCGTGTCGGCGCCCGCCGCCGGAACCTCGGCGGCCGTGCCGATCGGCGGAGAGTTCGCGCTGGTCGACGAGGACGGGAAGCCGCGGACGTGGTCCGGCTTCCGCGGCAAGCCCGTTGCCGTGTTCTTCGGCTTCACGCATTGCCCCGACATCTGCCCGACGACGCTGGGCGAGCTGTCGGTCCTCCTCGCGGACCTCGGCCCTCGCTCGGACGGTCTCCAGGTCGTGCTCGTCAGCGGGGACCCGGAGCGGGACACGCCGGAGGTCCTGAATGCCTACCTCCAGTCCTTCGACCCGAGGATCTTGGGACTCACGGGCACCGAGGCGGAGGTCGACAGGGCGTTCGACGCCTTCAAGGCCTACCGCCGGAAGGTGCCGACGGAGGGTGGCGACTACACGATCGACCACTCCGCCGGGGTCTACCTCTACGACCGCGACGGCGGCTTCGTCGGCACGCTGGACATGCACGAGGACGCGAGGATCCGGCGGGAGAAGGTGGAACGCCTCCTTGAACGGCCGGGCGACGCAGCCACCCGGGACAGCGGCAGGCGGGCGGCGGAAGCGGGAAACGTCAGCAAGGGGGAGGCCATTGCTACTGGGGCGAACGGCTGATCGACGAAACGGGCCGAGGGGACTGCGCCTCCGCGTCCAACCCGGTCCCGACGCCATCGCAGCCGGACCGAGCCGTTCGAATGCGAACGGTTTTCTCCATCGGAAACCAATCCTCCGCCCGCATCCTGCCGCCGCTTGAAGGCAAGGGACCGGAGCGATCGCATGGCTGGAGACGTCACGGCTGAACCGGACCGCCGCAAGGGCATGCTGCCCGCGTGGATGGTCTCGAAGGGAGGCCTCGCGGCGATAGCGGGCGGAACGCTGCTCCTCGCCTGCTGCGGGGCCTACGCCGCCCTGAGAGGCGACGGCGAGGCCCCGCCGGCAGTGACGGAGGAGAAGGTCGAGATCCCCGTCCCGATGCCCGTGGCGAGCAAGCCGCAGGCGATCAAGGCCGACGCCTACTCCATCGTCTCCGTCTTCGAAGGCGAGGCGTTCCTCGCGACCCCGAACGACCTCGTCCGCGTCGTGGTGGGGGCCGTCGTGCCGGGCCTCGGCACGATCACCTCCGTCGAGACGTTCCCGAACGGGGGTGGCACCGTCGCCGGCACGGAGGCGGTGCTGCGCACGCGCTGAACCGCCCGACGGATCCGGGCGAGCCTTCCTGGCAGGCGCACGGTCGGGAAGGCTCGCGCCGACGGGTCACGCCGACCTAGCGAGCGCCTCGGTGAAGATAGGCGAGAACGGACGCGCCGCCGCGGCGGCCGAGGGCGGGGGATCGTCGTTCCGATCCGTCCACGGCGTCGGCCTGCGGCGCACCAGCCTCGCGACGAGGCGGTTCGTCCGCCGTGCCGCGAGGCTGTCGGCTGTTCCCGATGCCGCGAGTTCCCCGTCCCGGTCGAGCGCCGTCATGGCCTCGAGGATCTCGTCGATCGGGATCACCGCGCCGCTGTCGAGCCGACGGAGCGAAGGCTTGTCCTCGACGGTTCGGCGGTCCGATGCCCACGAGGCCAGCAGCATGCGCTTCTGGCTCTTTGTGAGCCCAGCGGCCGAGACGACCTGGTCGGGATGGTTGAAGGTGTCCGCACCGGGCACCGAGGAGCTTTCAAAGCTTGCGGGCAGTCCGTCGGCGATCCGACCGGTGTCCGTTTCGTATGGGGTTTGCATAGCCACATCCTCCGTTGAGCAACATGGATACGCTGCGCCGCCGCGAGACGTGGCGGCGGCACAGGCCCGTCTCCCGCGAGCCGGGCAATGCCCGATTTGGAAACCGTCGGCAGCGACGTCAAGACGACGGACGTTGGTCTGAAGGAAAGCGTCGCGAAAGACGTTCGCGTGTCCCTTGACCTTCCCATGGTGGGAAGCCCCATCTTCCGGCAAGTCGCAAATTTCCGGGACGAAACCGATGAACCAGACCGTTCCCTCGGAGAAGTTCGGGAAGTCCGCCGGGGTCCTCCGCCTCGACATCGAGGGCATGAGCTGCGCGTCCTGCGTCGGCCGCGTCGAGCGCGCCATCGCGGCGGTGCCGGGCGTCTCCTCCGCGTCCGTGAACCTCGCCGCAGAGCGCGCCGACGTGACTTTCGCGGGCACCGTCGACGGGGCCGCGGTCCTGCATGCGGTCGAGGAGGCCGGCTACGGGGTCCGCCAGGAGACGCGGGAGCTCGGCATCGAGGGCATGAGCTGCGCGTCCTGCGTCGAGCGGGTCGAGCGGGCGATCGCCGCCGTCCCCGGCGTGTCGACCGTCGCGGTGAACCTCGCGACCGAGCGCGCCACGGTGCGTGCGCTTCCCTCCGTGGACATGCGGACGGTCGAGGACGCCGTGCGAGGTGCCGGATACGAGCCGCGCGCCGTCACGGCGCCCGCCGCCGATGCCGAGGACCCGCGCCGGGCCGCCAAGGAGGCGGAGTACGCGCTGCTGCGCCGCGACCTCCTCGTCGCCGCGATCCTCACCGCGCCGCTCTTCGTGCTCGAGATGGGCTCGCACCTCGTCCCCGCCTTTCACGACCTGGTCATGGACCGCATCGGGATGTGGGAGAGCCGCGTCCTCCAGTTCGTCCTCGCCTCGCTCGTGCTGTTCGGCCCCGGCCTGCGCTTCCTGCGCAAGGGACTGCCCGCGCTGGCGCGCCTCGCGCCCGACATGAACTCGCTGGTTGCCGTCGGCACGCTCGCGGCCTGGGGCTACTCCGTCGTCGCCACCTTCCTGCCCGGCGCGCTGCCCGCCGGGACGGCGAACGTCTACTTCGAGGCGGCCGCCGTCATCGTCACGCTGATCCTCCTCGGACGCCTCCTCGAGGCGCGGGCCAAGGGCCGGACGGGCGAGGCGATCAAGCGCCTGGTCGGGCTGCGCCCCAAGACGGCGCGGGTCGCGCGCGGCAGTGGATTCGCCGAGGTGCCGCTGGATGCGGTCGTGGTCGGGGACACCGTCGAGGTGCGCCCCGGGGAGCGGGTGCCGGTGGACGGGACGGTGCTCTCCGGCTCGTCCTTCGTCGACGAGTCCATGATCACGGGTGAGCCCGTTCCCGTCTCCAAGGAGGGCGGCGCGTCCGTGGTCGGCGGCACGATCAACAAGACCGGCAGCTTCACCTACCGCGCCGACCGCGTCGGCGGGGACACGGTGCTGGCGCAGATCATCCGCATGGTCGAGGAGGCGCAGGGCGGCAAGCTGCCGATCCAAGCGCTCGTGGACCGCGTGACGCGCTGGTTCGTCCCCGCGGTGATGGCCGCCGCCGCGCTAACCTTCCTCGTGTGGATGGTCCTCGGACCCGACCCGGCGCTCGGTTTCGCCCTCGTGAACGCGGTCGCAGTCCTCATCATCGCCTGTCCCTGCGCGATGGGCCTCGCGACGCCGACCTCGGTCATGGTCGGAACGGGACGCGCGGCCGAGCTTGGCGTGCTCTTCCGGCGCGGCGAGGCCTTGCAGTCCCTGCGCGAAGTCGACGTGGTCGCCCTCGACAAGACCGGGACGCTGACGGAAGGCCGCCCCGAACTGACGGACCTCGTCCTCGCGGACGGTTTCGGTCGCGGCGACGTGCTGGGTCTCGTCGCCTCCGTCGAGGCGAAGTCGGAGCACCCGATCGCCGCCGCCATCGTCGCGGCGGCGAAGGCGGAGGACGTGCCCGTCTCGCCCGTCGACCGCTTCGAGGCAGTCCCCGGGTTCGGCGTGGAGGCCACCGTCGGCGGGCGCGCCGTCGCCGTCGGGGCGGACCGCCTCATGACGCACCTCGGCCTGGATCCGTCCGCGTTCGCCGCCGAGGCGGAACGGCTGTCGCTGGAGGGCAAGTCACCCCTCTACGCCTCCGTCGACGGACGCCTCGCGGCGCTGGTCGTCGTATCGGATCCCGTGAAGGCGACGAGCGCCGCCGCGATCGGGGCGCTCCACGGCCTCGGGCTGCGCGTCGCCATGGTGACGGGCGACAACGAACGGACCGCCAAGGCGGTCGCCGCCCGTCTCGGCATCGACGAGGTGTTCGCCGAGGTCCTGCCGGAGGGCAAGGTCACGGTCGTCCAGAGCCTCGGGCTGTCGGGCAAGGTCGCCTTCGTCGGCGACGGCATCAACGACGCCCCGGCGCTCGCCGCGGCGGACGTGGGCCTCGCTGTCGGCACGGGCACCGACGTCGCGATCGAGAGCGCTGATGTGGTGCTGATGTCCGGCGACCTCAACGCCGTCGTCACGGCCATCGCCGTCTCGAGGGCGACGATCCGGAACATCCGGCAGAACCTGTTCTGGGCCTTCGCCTACAACGTCGTCCTCGTCCCCGTCGCGGCCGGCTTGCTCTACCCGCTGAACGGCACGCTCCTGTCGCCGGCGCTGGCGGCGGGCGCCATGGCGCTGTCCAGCGTCTTCGTGCTCGGCAACGCGTTGCGCCTGCGGCGCTTCTCCGCCGTGGTCGCGGCACCGCCCGTCGACCCCTCAACCCGGGAGGTGACCCATGAACATCGGTGAAGCCGCCAAGGCCTCGGGCGTCAGCGCCAAGATGATCCGCCACTACGAGGCGGCGGGGCTCATCCCGGCGGCCGAGCGCGCCGAATCCGGCTACCGCATGTATTCGTCGGCCGACGTGTCGACGCTGCGCTTCATCCGAAGGGCCCGCGACCTGAACTTCTCCATGGAGAGGATCGGGCATCTGCTTGCCCTGTGGCGCGATCGCGGCCGCGCCAGCGCCGACGTGAAGCGCATCGCGTTGGAACAGGTCGAGATGCTCGAGGCCCGCATGCGCGAGCTGGAGGAGATGGCGGGCACGCTCCGCCACCTCGCCCGCAACTGCCATGGGGACGACCGACCCGACTGCCCGATCATCGGCAGCCTTGCCGACGGGGCCGCCCCGGAGGCGGCATCGCAGCCACGCCGCCGTGCGTCGCGGGCGCTGACGAAGGTCGGGGGGATCCGATGAACCCGGCCCTTGACCTTCCAACGATGGAAACCCCCATCTTCCCCGGAAAGGAGACTGCCATGCTGAAGCTGAAGGTGCAGGACATGAGCTGCGGCCACTGCGCGTCGACCGTGCGGAAGGCCGTGACGTCGGTCGACCCGGCCGCCGAGGTGACCGTCGACCTGCCGTCGGGCACGGTCACCGTCGAGAGCGCGGCCAGCGAGGCCAGCATCGGGGAGGCCATCAGGGCCGCGGGCTATCGGAACGAAACGTTAACTGCTTGACCCTTTTCGTCGGCTTGTGCCTCCCCAAATTCCGGCGGGGGGATGACGCCGATCCCCTTCGAGCCCAAATTCGGCTCGATTTCGCTGACTTGAATCCTGCCCCGTCCCTCGGAGATCCATAGGCCCGCATGTCGTTCGTCCTGAACAAGATGGCATCGCTGTTCGCGACCCTCGTGGTCGTCGGCATCGTGCTGTTCTGTTCGTCGGCGGCGCAGGCCCATGCCAACCACGACGCCCCTGCCGTCCGGGCTGCCGCCGAGGCCGTTGCCACGACCGATGCCGTGGACGAACCCGCAGATGGCGCCAGCACGCGCGAGTTGGCCGCCGCGAAGGACGCGAAGGACAGTCCCGTCGATTCCGGCCTGGCAGGCTCCTGCTGCGGCAAGGGCATGTCCAACTGCATGACGGCCGCGGTCGCCAACCCCTCGTGGACGCTCCCTGCGGCCCGTCCCGCTGGGCATGGCCGCCCGCTGGAGCCGAACGCCATCCACGGCGCCGTCGTCGACGGTCCGGTCCGGCCTCCCCGAGCCCTCGTCTGACATTCTGAACGGGCGCGTCCGCGCGCCCCGAGCGATGTTCCAGACCGTGGGCTTACCCCGTGACCCTCCGTATCCTGACCGCGGCCGTGATGGCCGTCATGGCGCTTGCCGCGCCTTCATCCGCCCATGAGGGCCACGACCACGGCGGGCCACCGCCGCCGACAGCCTCGGCGCAAGCGGCCCCCCGTGCCGAGGCGCAGAGCGCGCTGTTCGAGTTCGTCGCCGTGGCGCGCGGCAACGCCCTCGAGATCCACCTCGACCGCTTCGACACCAACGAGCCCGTCGTCGGGGCAACGATCGAGATCGACACGCCCGCCGGCCCGGCGACGGCAGCCGCGGACAGGGACCTATACCGCCTGGAGGCGGACTGGGTCCGGCAGCCGGGCGCCCACGACCTCATCGCGACGGTCACTAGCGGAACCGACGTCGACTTCCTCACCACGACCCTCACCATCCCCGAGGCGCCCGCGCCGGTAGTGACGGCGGGCGGCGGCTGGCTCGTCGGCTCGGCGCTCGCGACCGAGGTGCGGGAGGCCCTGGCGGTCGACCTGAAGGGGCGGCTGTCGCGCAACGACCCCGCCCTCCTCGCCGTCGGTGCCCTCGGCTTCGCCCTCGGCGTCCTCGCGATGGCCCTCCTTCGCCGGAAGGTCCTGCTCGCGGCCGGCACGGCGACGGCCCTCGTCCTCCTGTTCGGCGGATCGCTCGCCCTCGCGCACGAGGGGCACGACCACGGGACGCCCCCGGCAGCCATGCCGACGGCGGCGGGCGGCGCCGGGGCGCGGGACCTGGCGCAACGCCTTCCCGACGGATCCGTGTTCGTGCCGAAACCCTCCCAGCGGATCCTCGCGATCCGCACGGTAAAGACCGCTCCCGCCGACCATCGCCGCAGCGTCGAGATGCCGGGCCGCGTGATCCCCGACCCGAACGCCAGCGGCTACGTGCAGGCCTCCGTCGCCGGGCGGCTCGCCCCGCCGCCCGGGGGCTTCCCACGTCTCGGCTCGAGGGTCGAGGCGGGGGACGTCCTCGCCTACGTCGCGTCGGCGATCCAGACGATCGACCAGTCGGACCTCCAGCAGCGGCTCAGCGAACTCGATCAGGCGATCTCGATCGCCGAGCAGCGGGTGCGTCGGTCCGAGACGCTGGTGAGGAGCGGCGCGATCGCGAAGACGACGCTCGACGAGACGAGGATCGAGCTCGAGGGCCTGCGCGACCGCCGGACCGCGATCGACCAGGTCCAGGTGAAGCCCGAGGCGCTCGTCGCCCCCGTGTCGGGCGTGGTCGCCGCGGCCAACGCCGTCGCGGGGCAGATGGCCGAGAGCAACGCCGTCGTCTTCCACATCGTCGATCCCGCCCGCCTCTGGGTCGAGGCGCTGGCCTACGGCTCCTCCGGGGCGTTCTCGGACGCCTCGGCGACGGGCGGGGGCACGCAGGCCCTCGCGCTGCGGTTCGAGGGCGCCGGGTTCGCCGACCGTTCGCAGGCGCTCCCCGTTCAGTTCTCGATCGAGGGCGGCGCGAAGGGGCTCCGCCTCGGCCAGATGCTGACGGTGCTCGCGCGGACCGAGGAGACGCAGACGGGCGTCGCGCTGCCGCGCACGAGCGTCCTGCGCGGCTCCAACGGCCAGGACATCGTGTTCCTCCACACCGGGGCCGAACGCTTCGAGCCGAGGGAGGTCCGCGTCCTGCCGCTCGACGGCGATCGCGTCCTCGTCGCCGCGGGGATCGATGCGGGCAGCCGCGTCGTGACCGAGGGCGCCGAACTCCTCAACCAGATCCGTTGAGGCCGCGCCCATGTTCACGTTCCTCGTCACGCAGTCCCTGCGCAACCGCATGCTCGTCCTCGCGATCGCGGCGGTCCTCGTCATCTTCGGGGCCTTCGTCTCGTCGCGGCTGCCCGTCGACGTCTTCCCCGACCTGAACAGGCCGACCGTCACGCTGATGACGGAGGCCGAGGGCCTCGCCCCGCCGGAGGTGGAACAGCTCGTCACCTACCCGATCGAGACGCGGATGAACGGCCTGCCGGGCGTCAGCCGCGTGCGGTCGGTCTCGGGCGTCGGCCTGTCGATCGTCTACGTCGAGTTCGACTGGGACACCGACATCTACATGAACCGCCAGCAGATCGCGGAGAAGCTGGCCCTCGTGCGCTCCCAGCTCCCAGCCGGGGTGACCCCGCAGATGGGGCCGATCTCCTCGATCATGGGCCAGGTCATGCTGGTCGCCATGACGGCGCCCGACGGGGTCTCTCCCATGGCCCTGCGCGAGGCCGCGGACGCGATCGTGCGCCCGCGCCTCCTGTCCGTCCCCGGCGTCGCCCAGGTGATCCCGATCGGCGGCGAGGTGCGGCAGTACCGCGTCGCGCCGAACCCGGCGGCGCTCCGCGCCCTCGGGGTTACCCTCGAACAGGTCGAGGCGGCCCTGACCTCCTTCGGCGCGAACACGGGCGGCGGCTTCACCGACCAGTATGCCCGCGAGTTCCTGATCCGGAACGTCGGACGCAGCCTCAGCCTCGACGACCTGCGCAGCGTCGTCGTTGCGACCGTCGGCACCCAGCCCATCCTCCTCGCCCAAGTGGCCGACGTCTCGTTCGGGGCCCGCCAGAAGCGCGGCGAGGCGGGATACATGGGCAAGCCCGCCGTCGTCGTCTCGATCGAGAAGCAGCCGGACGTCGACACGGTCACGCTGACCCGGCAGTTGGAGGCGGCGCTCGGCGAGATTACCGCCTCGCTGCCGGACGGCATCAAGGCCGACCAGGTCCTGTTCCGGCAGGCCGACTTCATCGAGACCTCGGTCAAGAACGTCGAGACCGTGCTCCTCGAGGCCATCGCCGTCGTGGCGGTCGTCCTGTTCGCCTTCCTCCTCAACGTGCGCACCACCGTCATCTCGCTGACGGCCATCCCCGTCTCGATCCTGGCGACCGGGATCGTCTTCCACCTCATGGGCCTGTCCATCAACACGATGACGCTCGGGGGGCTGGCCATCGCCATCGGCGAGCTCGTTGACGATGCGGTGGTGGACGTCGAGAACATCTTCCGCCGCCTCCGGGAGAACCGGGAGCTCGGCAACCCGCGCTCCGTCTTCGACGTCGTCGTCTCCGCCTCGCAGGAGGTGCGCTCGGGCATCGTCTACGCGACGGTCATCATCGTCCTCGTGTTCGTGCCGCTCTTCGCCCTGTCCGGCATCGAGGGGCGCCTCTTCGCGCCGCTGGGGCAGGCCTACATCGTCTCGATCCTCGCCAGCCTCGTCGTGTCGATCACCCTGACCCCGGTGATGGCCTACTACCTCCTGCCGGGACTGAAGCGCCTCGACGAGCACGAGAGCTTCATCGTGCGCTGGCTTAAGGCGGGCAACCGCGCGCTGCTCGACCGCGCCTTCCGCTGGCCGCGGCTCCTGATGGCGTGCGCGGTGCTGGGCGTCGGCGTCGCGGCCGTCGCCGCGACCGCGCTGCCGCGCGCCTTCCTGCCGCCGTTCAACGAGGGCACGCTCACCATCAGCATGGCCTTCAACCCCGGCATCTCGCTGGCGGAGTCGCACCGGGTCGGCCTGATCGCCGAACGCCTCATCATGGAAGTGCCGGAGGTGTCCGTCGTCGGGCGGCGGACGGGACGCGCCGAACTCGACGAGCATGCAGAGGGCGTGCACTCGTCCGAGATCGAGGTGGACCTCGACACGGGCCGCCCGAAGGCGGCGATCGAGGCGGACATCCGCTCGCGCCTGTCGGTCCTCCCGGTCTCGGTCAACGTCGGCCAGCCGATCTCGCACCGCCTCGACCACATGCTGTCGGGCGTGCGCGCCCAGATCGCCCTGAAGGTGTTCGGCGAGGACATCGACACGCTGCGCAGCGTCGCCGAGAGCCTGAGGGCGCGTCTGGCGACCGTCCCCGGCGTCGTCGACCTACAGGTGGAGAAGCAGGTCCGCATCCCGCAGCTCGAGATCCGGGTCGACTACGCCCGCGCGGCGCTGTTCGGCATCCAGCCGGCGAAGGTCACCGAGGAGCTGGAGCAGCTCTCCAACGGCCGCGTCGTCTCGCGCCTCGTCGACGGCAACCGGACCTACGACGTCGTCATGCGTCTCGGGGACACGGAACGCACCACGCAGGCGCTGGGCGATCTCCTGATCGAGACGCCGTCGGGGTGGATCCCGGTGCGGGAACTCGCCGAGGTACGCGAGACGGACGGGCCCAACCAGATCCTGCGCGAGAACGGGCAGCGCCGCGTCGTCGTGCTGGCCAACGCGGCCGGGGACGCGGACATGGCCGAGGTGATCGGGCGGATCCGGGCCGAGGTCGCGGCGGCGGCCCTGCCGCCGGGCTTCTCGACGAGCCTCGAGGGCACCTTCCAGGCCCAGGAGGAGGCGAGCCGCACCATCGGGCTCCTGTCCCTCGTGTCGCTCGCGATGATCTTCGCGATCCTCTACAGCCGCTACCGCTCGGCCGTGTTCACGCTGATCATCCTCGGCAGCATCCCGCTGGCCCTGATCGGCTCGGTCGCGGCCCTGTGGATCTCGGGACAGCCGCTCTCCGTCGCCTCGATGATCGGCTTCATCACCCTGACGGGCATCGCGGCCCGGAACGGCATCCTGAAGATCAGCCACTACATCAACCTGTCGATCCACGAGGGCATGCCGTTCGGGCGCGACCTCGTGATGCGCGGCAGCCTGGAACGGCTCACCCCTGTGCTGATGACCGCGCTGTCGGCGGGCGTCGCGCTGGTGCCGCTGATGGTCGACGCTTCGGCGCCGGGCAAGGAGATCCTCCACCCCGTCGCCGTGACGATCTTCGGGGGCCTCGTGTCCTCGACGCTGCTCGACACCTTCCTGACCCCCGTCCTCTTCCTTCGCTACGGCAGGAAGCCGCTGGAGCGACTGGTCGAGGCCGCCCGCCAAGCCGTGCCGGAGGAAGCCGACGCGGCTTCCGGCAGGGTCGCCGCCCACTCCTTCTGACCCCCATGGAGACCACAACCATGACCATTCGCTTGACCGCCGTCGCCGTCGCCTTGCTGGCGGCCGGGGCGGCGCATGCCCACGAGCCCCGCAAGGGCCCGAACGGCGGCACGCTGGTCGACGCGGGCGCCCACCACGTCGAACTCGTGGCCTCGGGGACGGACGTGAAGGTGTTCGTCAGCGACGCCTCGGACGCGCCCGTCGCCCCAGACGGGTTCAAGGGCACCGCCGTCGTCCTCGTCGGCGGCAAGCCGACGCGCGTCACGCTCGCGCCGGCCGGCGGCTTCCTCTCGGGGACGCTCGCCGCCCCCACCGAGGGCCCGGTGAAGGGCGCCGTCCAGCTCACGGGCCCCGACGGGAAGACCTCGCAGGCCAAGTTCGACTGAACCTCCGGGGCGGCGAGCCGCCGTCCCGCGACAGACACCCCCAACGGCCCGAGGGCCAACCAAGGAGAACCACCATGCGCAAGATCCTCATCGCCGCCGCCGTCGCCGCGTTCCCGCTCGCCGCGGCCGCCCAGGATAGCCACTCGATGGCCGGGCACGGCGACGCCGCCATGGCGCTGCCGGCGGCCTGCGAGGCCGCGGCCGGCTCGATGGACATGTCCAAGATGATGGAGGGCATGCAGGCCTCGATGTCGGGCGGCCAGATGGACGAGGTCCAGAAGGCCAACCACGAGGTCATGATGCAGATGCACGGCCCGATGATGAAGGCGGCCATGATCAAGGACCCGGACCTCGCCTTCAACTGCGGGATGATCGCCCATCACATGGGGGCCATCGCCATGTCCGAGGTCGAGCTGAAGATGGGCAAGGACGAGAAGTCCAAGGAGATGGCCCGGATGATCATCGACGCCCAGAGACAAGAGATCGAGGAGATGACGACCCGCGTCGAGGCGCTCGCCAAGTAGGCCGGGTACGCGTCATCCGAGGGAGCGGCCCTCGGGCCGCTCCCGAATGCGCTCCGGCGCTGTCTACTGGCCGTTGGCCGGGGGTGTCGCGGGCATGTCCATGCCGGGCATGGCGTCGCCCTTCGTTTCCGGCATCTTCATCGATGCCATCTTCGCGCAGCAGGGGCATCCGCCCGCGCCCTCGGCGGACTGGCCGGGCGTCGACTGCGGTGCCGCCTCCGCGGACTTGCCGCACATCATTCCCTCGGCGGCCGGCGCGGCCTGGGACATGCCCGGCGCAGCGGCCTGCTCCATCATGCCGCATCCGGCCGCGGCGGCCGGGAACGTGCCGATCGCCGTGAATGCGGCGGCGGCGAAGACCAGGTTTCTCATGGGTATGCCCTCTCGTTTCGGTCGTGCGACCATGCCGACATTCCCGATGATCCGCCAGCGTCCCCGATGACGCGGACGATGCCGGGGAAGGAAGTCGGGCCCATTCGCCGTATGGCTCGATGCGAGGCTAGATGTGCCTCCCGCTGTGCGGGTCGATCCCACGCTCTCTTAGAAGCGGCACGACGCCCAAGGCGGCCATCGACAGCACGGCCAAGGTGACGAGCGTCGCATGGGGTCCCATCCGGGCGAGGAGCACTGCCCCGACGGTCGGCGCCAGCGCCTGCGCGACCTGGGCCGGGCGCGCCAGCCGACCCATGACGCTCGCGTAGCCGTCCGGTCCGAACAGCGCCAGCGGCACCGTCCCGCGGGCGATGGACAGGATCCCGTTGCCCGCCCCGTAGAACACCATCGCCGCGGCGACGGGGAGGATGTCGAAGGCAAGCGCGCACACGCCGACGGCGGTGAGCGCGACGGCGGCCCGCAGCGTCCACAGCGGGTGGTGTCGCCCGCGCCCGGCCATCTCAATGACACGAGCACCGACCTGCGAGGGGCCGACCATCGCGCCGAACGCCACCGCCGCCGCGAGCGTCTCGCCGCGGGCCTGGAGGAGCGTCAGGAGGTGGACCGAAACCAGCCCGAAGATCGTGCTGCACAGGACGAGGACGCCGACGAGCAGCAGGAAGTCGCGGCGTTCCCCGGCCGACTGAGACAGGGGTTCGTCGCGCCGTGCGGACGGGAGGGCCAAGCCCGCGCCGCTGGGGACGAAGAGCAGAGCCAGCGGAAGCGTGACGCAGACATGGAGCGCGGCATAGGCGAGGCAGGCGCCGCGCCAGCCGACGTGCTCGACCATGAACGCGGACAGCGGCCAGCAGACCGTGCTGGCGAACCCGCCCCAGAGGGTCAGCGTCGTGATGGCGGACCGGGCATCGGCCCCGTAGAGCCGCCCGAGCGTCGCGAAGGCCGGATCGTAGAGGCCCATCCCCATGCCGAGGCCGACGACGACCCACCCGGCGAGGAATACGGGCAGGTTCGGTGACAGGCCGAGGACGGCAAGGCCGAGCGCCAGCAGCACGGCGCCGAGTGCCAGCACGGGACGCCCGCCGCGCGCGGAGATGGTCGCGCCGACCCGGGGCGAGGCCGCGGCCGAGACGAGAAGACCGACGCTGACCCCGCCGACGACCCACGGAAGGGGCCAGCCCGTGTCCCGCGAGATCGGGAGCGCCAGCACGGCAGGGAGATAGACCGACGATCCCCAGGCCAGGATCTCGAAGACCCCGAGCGCCGAGATGACCTGCCAGCGCGGCCTCACGACACGACCGGAAGCCAGACCCAAAGGGCGACGAGCGTCGCCAGCAGCACGGGCGGGGTCAGGACGAGGCCGACCCGCATGTACTGGCCCCAGGTGATCCGCTGCCCCTTGCCCGCGAGGACGTGGAGCCACAGGAGGGTCGCGAGCGAACCGATGGGCGTGAACTTCGGCCCGAGGTCGTTCCCGACGACGTTGGCGTAGACCATGAGCTCGCGGGTCAGGGGCGCGACGTCCGCCCGGTCGATGGCGAGCGCCCCGACGAGCGTGGCAGGCATGTTGTTCATGACGGAGGCGAGCGCCGCCACCACGAAGCCCGTGCCGACTGTGGCGACGAGCGCGCCCTGCTGGCCGAGCCAGACAAGGACCCCGGCGGCGATGTCGGTCAGCCCCGCGTTCCCGAGGCCGTAGACGACGAGGTACATGCCGATCGAGAACAGGACGATCTGCCACGGCGCCCCGCGCAGGACCTTCGGCAGGTCGACCACCGCCCCCTGTCCGCCGGAGAACCAGCGTCCAGCGATGGCCATCAGGACAAGGGCGGCGGCCCCGGTGACGAAGGCGATCGGCACGCCGAGCGGCCCTGTCACGAAGTAGGCAACGAGCAGGAGCGCGAGGAGCGGGAAGGCCGCGCGGAATACGGCCGGGTCGCGGATCGCGCTGCGCGGCTCCTCGAGCTGGCGCACGTCGTAGGTCGCCGGGATGTCCTTCCGGAAGTACGCCCACAGGACGAGGAGCGTCGCCGCCAGCGAGACGAGGTTCACAGGCACCATGACCGCGGCGTAGCGGCCGAAGGACACGTCGAAGAAATTCGCGGTGACGATGTTCACGAGGTTCGACACCACGAGCGGCAGGCTGGTCGTGTCGGCGACGAACCCGCAGGCGACCACGAAGGCGAGCGCCCCGGCGGGCGGGAAGTCGAGGCGCAGGAGGATGGCGAGCACGATCGGGGTGAGGAGCAGCGCGGCCCCGTCGTTCGCGAAGACGGCGGCGATCGCCGCGCCCAGAAGGACGACGAGCGGGAACAGCCGCCGCCCGTTGCCTCCGCCCCAGCGGGCGACGTGGAGCGCGGCCCAGGCGAAGAACCCGGCCTCGTCGAGGACGAGCGAGATGACGATCAGCGCAACGAAGGTGAATGTCGCGTCCCAGACGATCTCCCAGACCGTGCCGACGTCGCCCCAGCCGACGACGCCGGTCGCCAGCGCGACGGCGGCGCCGGCGAGCGCCGACCATCCGATGCCAAGGCCCCGAGGCTGCCAGATGACGAGGACGAGGGTGGCGACGAAGATCGCGAGGGCGAGCATGGACGGTCCGGGGACAAGAGGATCAGAGGGTGCGCTGGTTGACGCGCGTCGCGAGTTGCTCGGCGCTCTCGACGCGCTCGGAGTAGCGATCCGTCAGGTAGTCCGAGCGACCGCGCACCAGCCAGGTGAACTTCACCAGTTCCTCGCAGACGTCAACGACGCGGCTGTAGAGAGCCGACGGCTTCATGCGTCCCGCCTCGTCGAACTCGAGGAACGCCTTCGGTACCGACGACTGGTTCGGGATCGTCACCATGCGCATCCAGCGGCCGAGGATGCGCATCTGGTTCACGGCGTTGAAGGACTGCGAGCCGCCCGACACCTCCATGACGGCCAGCGTCTTGCCCTGCGTCGGGCGCTTGGCGCCGAGAGCCAGCGGGATCCAGTCGATCTGCGCCTTCATAATCCCGGTCATGGCGCCGTGGCGCTCAGGAGTGACCCAGACCATGCCCTCGGACCAGTCGGCGAGGTCACGCAGCTCCTTGACCTTCGGGTGATCGGGTTCCGCCCCGTCGGGGAGCGGCAGGCCGCGGGGATCGAAGGTGCGCACCTCGCAGCCGAACCAGCGCAGGAGGCGACCAGCCTCCTCGGATAGAAGGCGCGAATAGGATCGCTCTCGGATCGAGCCATAGAGGACAAGGATGCGCGGCGAGTGCGTCGGGGCGCCGGGGCCGGCGAGCGCATCGACATCGATCGCCTGGAGCTGGTTGAGGTCGACGGAGGGCAGGTCGAGGGCAGCGGGGTCCGTCATCGTCCGGTCTTCTTCCACCAAAGCACGGCCGAGGCCGCACAAAGGCCCGTGGCCTGCCGGGTCGCAAGGACTGCGGCGGGTGCCTTCGTCCGTTCGACGCGCTGGAAGCCGAGCGCCGCGAGGAAGGTCCGTTCCCCTGTCGTGAAGGCGAACGCGTCGGCCGCGCCCTGGACGCGGCCGCGCTCCATCAGGTCCGCCGTGATCGCGCCGCCGACGCCGCGCCCGCGGTGTTCGGGGACGACGGCTATGGATCGCAGGAGGACGGCGGAGCCGAGGGGTTCGAAGCCGCCGATCCCGACAAACTCGCCGTCCTCGGTGGCGTAGCGCAGGAACACTCGGCCGGGCTCGGTCACGTCCTCGGTCGGCAACCCTGCCGTGGACAGGAGGCCGACGAGACCGGCCGAATCGTCGACGGCGGTCGTGACGAGCGCTGGGGTCATGCCCGGGTGCCTCCGACGGTCTCCCCGTCCTCCTTCGTGAAGGTGGCAACGGGGTTCGCAAGGAGCGGCAGCACCTTCTCGGACGGGCGGCAAAGCGTGGCACCCTTGTCCGTGACGACGATCGGGCGGTTGATGAGGATCGGGTGCTTGATCATCGCCGCGAGCAGTTCCTCGTCTGTCAGCTTGGGGTCGGCAAGCCCGAGTTCGGCGTAGGGCGTGCCCTTCTCGCGCAGGATGTCCCGCGGCTTCATGCCCATCATGTCGAGGAGTTCGGCCAGGACCTCGCGGCTCGGTGGATTCTTTAGGTACTCGATCACCTGCGGATCCTCGCCGGACTGGCGGATCATCTCCAGCGTGTTGCGCGACGTGCCGCAGGCGGGGTTGTGGTAGATCGTAACGGTCACGAACAGGTCTCCGACGAGCATGAGGGGGCGAGGAGGTCGGCGCTGAGGTTCCCGCAGATCTCCGGGTTCCCCGAACAGCAGTCCTCTGTCAGGAAGGCGAGAAGCTGGCGCATGTCGTCGTAGCTCGCCGCATAAAGGATGCGGCGTCCGTCGCGCCATGAGCGCAGGAGCTTGGCGCGCTCCAGTGTCGCGAGGTGGAAGCTCATGCGCGTCGGCGGGATGGACAGCGCCTCGGCGATTTCCCCCGACGCCATGCCGTTCGGGCCGGCGCGGACGAGCATCCGAAAGGCCGAGAGACGGTCGGCGTGGGCAAGGGCAGACAGGGCAGCAACGGCTGAGTCGTCGTTCATCGCTACGATATTGCAAACATCATTGTAGTGTTCAAGCTGGGCGTCTCGGATGTCCGCTGCAAGGTCGGACGCGAGCTACGCTAGACGTCTCTTACGCCAGACGTCTCTAAAGGGTGGATAGCTGTCAGTCCGCTCTGGAGACGCAGGTACGGACAGCCGACATTGTCGGTCTTACTGAAGCTGTACTCAGTGAGCTCCGGCAGCGCATTGGATGCTCGCCCGCCCGCCGCCCGCGGCGACGTCGTCCAGCATCTCGCCGACGAGAAAGAGGAGCACGACCGTCGCGGCCTCTTCCTCGGCGTCGATGAAGACGGTGCCTATGGCGGCAATGCTCATCAACGTCTGAGGGCGTCCGGCACCCGATCCGCCAAGCTAACGGGCGACAACAGGCGCACCGCGGAGGCGGTCGCCGCAGGCCTCGGCATCGAAGGGCGCGCCGACCTCTTACCGCAGAACAAACAGCGCATCGTGCGCGAGCTTCAAGCGGATGGCTTCACGGTCGCCAAGATCTGCGACGCCATCAACGACGCACCGGCGCTGGCTGCCGCCGAAACGGTATCGCAATGGGCGGCGGAACCGACTTCGCGTTGCAGGCGGCCGGCGCGGCCGTCCCGCACGGACGGCTTCAAGACATCCACGACATGATCGCACGGTGGAAGAGCATCATGGGCAACATTCGGACGAACATCGCCATCGCGCTGGGCCTGGAGATGGTGTTCCTCGTCACCACCGTCGTCGGCATCACGCGCCTCTGGCCGGCCATCCTAGCCGACACGGGCGCGATCGTCCTTGCCACCGCGAAGGCCATGCGCCTTCTCGGCTGTAGGCCCGGTTAGCCACGCCAACCAAACCCTGCGGTCGCTCCGTTTGTGGGTCAAGGCCTTCGCTGGGCGCTGACACCAGCGGAGAGGGCATTGCCTCTACGGCCGATTTGAGGACTAGGCAGGGTCGTCCTCGACGGCAGCGGTCGATCCGACGGCGGAACCGCCGCCCCCGCCCATGCCACCCCCTGCGCTGCCACCTCCGCCACCGCCGCGCGCGCCATCACCCCTCTCCCGATCTCCTTTGCTCCGTCCGCCCGAACCCGACGGGTGGGCCGGACCTTGCCGCGGCAGGACAAGACCGACCGGGACCGGATCGAGATCGAGCGCTTCACGGATGAAGTCGCGCAGCGATGCCACGAGCCTGTGCGTATGGGCGGGGCGCCCGGCAACCAACTCGCGGGCCGCCTTCTCGGCGAGCCTGACATGCTCTTCCGTCCCGAGCAGGATGATGTCGGCGAGCGAAGCCTCCACCGCGTCCCGGATCCGACGTCCGCGGTCCCATGCTGTCGGGTCCACGATAACGACGTCGGCCGTTCCGGCACCCATGGCTTCTCCTGCTGAAGCGCTCTGGCGCATCAAGTCGCAGAGATGCCGGGGATCGACCGTCAGGGTACCCGTGAAGGATCCTCCGAGCACCTTGTAGGCCGCAATCAGGGTGCGCAGGCGCTCGTTGATCTGGCGGTTCAGGCGCTCGCGCTTCTGCTGAACCGTCAGCATGACCAGCAGTCGGATGCCGACACCGACGAGCGTGACAAGCGCCAGACCGAGGAGAGAGACGAACAGGCCCTGCCGAACAAGAGGTCGACGTTGCGCAAGGAATTCTCCTGTCAGCTTTCTGGTGCAATGCACGAACGGCTGACGAGACGTTTATGGGCCGGCTCAGGCACAATCTTTTGGTCGCCAGGGCATTCATCCGTTCACCCTCGATAGGCAACGAGGATCGCTCCCGCGGCTATGAAGGCAACGCCCAACCAGTTCGGCGCGGACAGTCGCTCGCCGAGGAAGACGACGCCGAACACCGCGACAAGGACGACGCTCAGCTTGTCGATCGGCGCGACCCGGGCGGCGTCGCCGAGCTTCAGGGCACGGAAGTAGCAGAGCCAGGATCCTCCCGTCGCGATCCCCGAGAGCACCAGGAACAGGTACGTTCGCCCCGAGATGGATCCCGGCGACTGGAACTGGCCCGTCATCGCGAGGATCGCGCCGAGCACGATAAGGATGACGACTGTCCGGATGAAGGTGGCGAAGTCGGAGTTGACGTTCTCGATCCCGATCTTCGCGAAGATCGCCGTGAGGGCCGCGAAGGCCGCGGACGAGAGTGCCCAGAACTGCCAGGAGGCGACGGCGAACTTCATCGGGATTGCTCCATTTTGAGAGGCGACAGCGGCGGAGGTGGTTGCCGCCGGTCGCGTCCGGGAATGCCAGTGGACTTCGTCATCCGATCTGCGGAATGGGGCCGGCTGCCCCATCTTCTGCGACGGTGGTCTCCTCAAGGGACTCGTCACCCTCTCCGACCGTCCAGTGCTCGATGTGCTTGAACACGATCACCTTGTCGCGGAGGAGCGAGCCATGCTCGCGGCAGAAGGTCTCGAGCACCGGACGGTGCCCGACCAGTTCGACACACATCGTCAGCTCCGGATTGGAATACTCCCCGCTCGGCTCCTGCGCGACGCCGTGGTTGCTGTAGCCGTAGTGGGTGTGGTGGGCGATGGCGTTCATGATCCCGGCCTTCTTGGCGAGGAGCACGAGCTCGCGGTAGAGGGGCTTGCCGCCCCACAACGCGAACCGCCCCGACCCCGACGCCTTGTCGCCGGGCTTCAAGTAGATCCGGAGCATCCCGATGTCGCTCGGGCTGAGGTGGTGCGAATGGGTCATGTCGGTTCCTGTCGAGGGAGTGAAGGAGAGTGGTTCGGCAACCCGGGCTGCCCGACGGCGGCCAGGCAGGGAGAAGTCGGGCGTCGGCCTGCCGATGGTGCGCACCTCCCGCAGCGAGACGTCGGGCGGCAGGAAGCCGTGGTCGATCTTCGGCACGCCGACGCGCTGGGATAGGTAGATGCCGGAGTGGCCGCTGAAGACGTAGGCGAGGAAACAGGCCGTCGCGATGTAGACGGCGTTCTCCGCGCCGAAGAGCTCGATGCCCATGATGGTGCAGGCGATCGGCGTGTTCGAGGCGCCGGCGAAGACGGCGACGAAGCCGATCCCGGCGAAGAGGTCGACGGGCGCGCCGATCGCATGGCCGATCGCGCTGCCGAGGCCGGCTCCGATGAAGAAGAGCGGGGTGACCTCGCCGCCCTTGAAGCCGCAGCCCAGCGTCACGACGGTGAAGAGCAGCTTCCACGCCCAGGCCCACTCGTTGGACCGGGCAGGATCGAAGAAGCCGGAGATCGTCGCGTCCGCCGGGTTGGGGGACCAGACGCCGAGGCCAAGATACTCGCGGGTCCCGAGGACGTAGACGAGACCGATGAGGAGGAGGCCGCCGAGGACGGGACGCAAGGGGGCGAAGGGCAGGATGCGCTTCACGAGGCCCTGCACGGCGTGGAGGCTCTCGGCGAAGAACTGGCTGACGAGGCCGAAGGCGACGCCCGCCAGCGCGACCTGGGCGAATAGGAGGATGTCAAGCCTGAAGCCTTGCATCCCGTCCCCGAAGCCAATGAGGAAGTGGGTGTGCTCGATGCCCCATTGCAGGCAGACCCAGTCGCCGACGACGGCCGCGACGAGGCAGGGCACCAATGCCTCGTACTGGATGCGACCGACCGTCAGGACCTCAAGCGCGAAGATCGCGCCGGCGATTGGTGTTCCGAAGACCGCGCCGAAGCCTGCGGCGATGCCGGCCATGAGGAGGAGGCGGACCTCCTTCTGTCCCAGCCGCATCGCCTTGCCGAAGGCGGACGCAAGGCTGCCGCCGAGCTGGACCGCCGTCCCCTCGCGTCCCGCCGATCCGCCGAAGAGGTGGGTGACCACCGTTGAGACCAGGATCAGCGGCGCCATGCGCAAGGGCACGCCGCCGCCCGGCTCGTGGATCTGTTCGACGATCAGGTTGTTGCCGCCCTCGGCCGACCGACCGAACCAATGGTAGGCAAGGCCAACGGCGAGACCGGCGACGGGAAGCCAGTAGAAGAGGTCGGGGGTCTCGAACCTTGCTTTGGTGGCGACGTCGAGAGCCCAAAGGAACAGGGCGCAGGCCGAGCCGACGGCAGCGGCCATCGGCAGGACGAGCAGCACCCACTTGGCGAGGACGATCGCCTGGAGGGTTCGGGTGGCAAGGGCATTCGGCGGCATGATCTGGCTCCGGTGCGGGCGGAGCGATCAGGCAGTCTGCATCGGGTGGGATGCGGGCCGGACATCACTACTCGCCCGCCATGTTGCGGGTGGAGTAGGAGTCATCAGCCCATCGGAAGGCGGTTCGGCACGAGGCCCGGCAGAATCCATTGCCGTCCCGGACGTCTACGCGATCGTCGCGAGCGCTGTCAACTAGGGTTTCATGTGCCGTCGGACACGCCTTCAGGGAACTGGTGATCGAAGGGAATGTTGCTCTGTTTCATGCAACTTACTGCCTTGGAGATGTCACGATGCCCACAAGACGGACCGTGCTCCAAGGAGCGAGTTGCCTCTTGGTGACTCATACGACATGGTCCACTTTGGCTGCTTCGGCGGCCACCGCTGCACCGACCGAGCCCGCCAGCGACCTGCTCGTCCACAGCAAGCTTCCTTTGAACGCCGAGACGCCGATCGCCAAGCTCCGGTCCTCCTTCGTCACGCCCCAGGCCGATTTCTACATCCGCGACCACGGCACCGTGCCGAAGATCGACGAGACGGGCTACAGGCTGAAGATCGGCGGCAAGGTGGAGACGCCCGTCGAACTGTCGCTTTCGGATCTCAAGTCACGCTTCCCCGAGCGGAATGTCATGGCCGTCATGCAGTGCGCCGGCAACCGCCGGGCAGACATGGTCGATGTCGGGTATGTCGAGGGTGACCTCTGGGGCCCCGGCGCGATCGGCAATGCGGAATGGACCGGCGTCTCGCTAGCTGACGTCCTCAGCGCCGCAGGCGCCGAAGACGGCACAGGGCTCCATGTGGCGTTCTTCGCGCATGACGAGGTCGTCATGAAGGATGATCGTTTCGACTACGGCGTCTCGATCCCGCTCGAGAAGGCGATGACCCCGGATGTTCTCCTCGCCTGGGCCATGAACGGCGAGCCCTTGATGGCCGAGCACGGCTTTCCCCTACGCGTCGTGGTGCCCGGCTACGCCGGAACTCGCAGCCCCAAATGGTTGGCCTCGATCATGGTGCAGGACGAAGAGGCCGATACCCCGATCCAGCGAAAGGAGTATCGGCTCTTTCCTCCGACGACGACGAAGGAGTCGGCCGACAAGGATCCGAACGTCGTCATCAACGACATGCCCTCGAACGCTGCGATCTGCATTCCGGCTGCCGGGGCGACGTTGAAGCCGGGAACGACGAAGATTGAGGGCTACGCGATCGGGACGCAAAATGGCGTCGCCAAGGTCGAGGTCTCCTACGATGGTGGCGAGATTTGGCACGAGGCTACTATCGACAAGCAGGCTGATACCCAGTGGGCGTGGATCTTCTGGTCTGTCGTCCTCGACCTACCGACCGGACAGCACCAGCTCGCCGTCCGTTCCTTCGACGGTGTCGGCGGTTCGCAACCCGACGACATCGCGAAGATCTGGAATTGGAAGGGTTATCTCGCCTATTCGTGGCATCGCGTCTCGATCAGAGTCGGCTGAGGCTTCGCAAAGGGACGAAGGCCGCGAACGCGTCCGATCGGCTAGCGCACCAACACGTCCGATCGTTTCTGCGGTTGGTCGATGATGCGAGCAGATGAAAGGCGGGATTGCCATGAGCAAGCAGCATGGACCGGAAGATACAGACGAGCTGGAGATGGAAGAGCTGGCCCAAATCGAAGATGGGCCATCGAGCGCCAGAGATGTGTCGAAGGCTCGCGACTCAGGTCTTTCATGGGTTCTCATCGCAGGTGCGTTGCTGGCCGTCTGCGTCGTCCTGTGGAGCACGCTTGGCTAGCAACGCAACTCTGGACCCAGCCGTCTCTAGCGGCTGGTGAGGACCGGGCTGGCCGTACCCTTCAGACCCTCGACCACGACCAGCCGCGGCTCCTTGCCCGCCGCCGGCTCCCCCGGGGCGCCGATCGTGCGCACCGGGCCGATGCTGGAGGCCATGCCGGCGCCCTTGTCGTTGGTCTTCAGCACCACGACGGGCTCGTCCTGCCCTTCGAAGAACACGCCGTATTCGGTCACCGGCTTCAGCTTGGCGAGGCTGACGTCGATCGCGTCAACGAGGCCGAGATTGCGCGAGACGACCATGCCGGAACCGTCCGCGCCCTCGGGCGCCTTCAGCGATAGCGTCAGGTTCTCTGGACCCGCCTTCAACGGCACAAGGTTTTCGGTGCCCGCGCCCACGGGAACCGCGCCTGGCACGAAGACGAGGGCCTGCGGGGCCTGTCCGGTCGGGATCTCGGCCACGACCTTCTGCTCGGCCGTGTCGATCACGTCGACCTTGTCGCCGTTCTCGAGCCCGACGAAGATCCGGCTGCCGTCCTCCGAACCCCAGATGCCGTGTGGCAGCGCCCCGACCGAAATCGTTGCAACGAGCTGCGTCTTCTCGCCGGGCTTGTAGACCTTCACGACGTTCTCGCCGCCGATCGTGACGTAGACCAGCGTCTCGCCGTCCACCGTTCCGAAGCCGAGATGGTTGGAGATCGGCCCGCTGTCGATCACCTCCTTCACCTCGAGCGTCTTGGCATCGACGCGCGTGACCTTGCCGACGTCCTTGTGCGTCAGCCAGACGTTGCTGCCGTCAGGGCTCACCTGTACGAAGGGCACGAAGGGCGAGATGACCGGGATCCGCTTCACCAGCGCATGGCTCGCGACGTCGAAGACCTCGAGCACCGGGTTGAACGAGTTGGCGACGAAGGCGAGCTTGCCGTCGCGCGAGAACTTGGTCATGCCGGGGCCGCTTGTCGTCGGGATGCGGCCCGTCTCCTTGAAGGTCGTGGCATCGATCACCGAGAGGTAGTCCTCTCCGCGCACCGTCGCCCAGACTTCCCTCCCGTCCGGCGTGAAGAAGGCCTCGTGCGGGTTGCGCCCGACATAGGTCGTGCCCTTCACGGCATTGGTCGCCGTGTCGATGAAGGTGACGGAGTTCGTCACCGTCGAGACGACGACGAGCGTCTTGTGGTCCGGCGAAAATCCTAGGCCGTGGACGTTGACCTCGCCCTTGTAGAGGGGGCTCAGAACGTCCGGCCGCGGATTGCCGAGCCGGATCTGGCCCAGCAGCTTGTTGGCGACGGGGTCGATGACCGAGACCGTGTTGGAGTTCTGGTCGGCGGTGTAGACGCGGTCTGAGGCGGCGGGCAGCGCGAAGGCCGACGTCGAGACGAGGAGCGCGGCGGCGAGAATGGCGGTGCGGGTCATGGGGTTGTCTCCGGAACGGGCTTTGGTTTGTCGGCAGATGCGGCGAGCATCGAGCGCATCAGCGTAATCTCGTAGGTCTGTTCGGTGATGATGGACTGCGCGAGGTTGCGGATCGCCGGGTCCTCGGTCGAGCCGAGGACGGCCTTGGCCATGTCGATCGCGCCCTGGTGATGCGGGATCATCTGGGACAGGAAGTCGTGCTCGGGATCGCCGGTCACCGGGGCCGACATCATACCGGCGTGCATCCTCTCCATCGCCTCGGCGGTCGCTTCGGCATAGTGTGAGCCGTCGGGTGTGGCCGGCACCATCGCCGAGTGCTGATGAGCGGGCGCGTCCTGCGCCTCTGCCGAGGAGAGTGACGCCCCGGCGAAGGCCAAGGTCAGGAAAAGCGTCTTCAGCATGGAATCACAGGGTCCTCGAAGTACGGGTTCGACAAGAAGACGCGTGCGGATGCCTTTCATTCCCGTGGCAGCAACATTTATTCGGGGCGAGGCGCCTGAAGCATCCATCGCCCCCATCGATCGGAATGACCAAAACAACGCGTTGGATCGAACGATTGCAGTGGCGCATGGTTCGGACAGGATAAGGACCCGCCAATGACCTTCGAACAGATGCGTGCCGTCACCCTTGGCCTCCAACCGCTGTCGCGCCTCGACAGCCCTCGCGAGGTCGTGCGCCAGTTCACCCCGAACTGGTTCGCCGCCACGATGGGTACCGGGATCCTCGCGATTGCGCTGTCGCAGTTCCAGGCTGACGTGCCGATGCTGCATCCGGTGGCCGAGGGCCTCTGGATGTTCAACATCGCGCTCTTCGCGCTCTTCGCTGGGCTCTACGCTGCCCGCTGGATCTTCTTCTTCGACGGGGCCAAGCGCATCTTCGGCCATTCCGTCGTGTCGATGTTCTTCGGCTGCATCCCGATGGGCCTCGCCACCATCGTCAACGGCTTCCTGATCTTTGGCCTGCCGCGCTACGGCGAAGTGGCGGTCGGGATCGCAGAGACGCTCTGGTGGATCGACGTCGCGATGGCGGCGGCCTGCGGGGTCGCCATTCCCTTCATGATGTTCACGCGCCAGAGCCACACGATCGACCAGATGACCGCGGTCTGGCTCCTGCCGGTGGTCGCGGCCGAAGTCGCCGCCGTCTCCGGGGGACTGCTCGCGCCGCATCTCGTCGACCCGCATTCCCAGCTCGTGGTGTTGACCCTCTCCTATGCGCTCTGGGCGCTGTCGGTGCCGATCGCGCTCAGCATCCTCGTCGTGCTCCTCCTGCGCATGGCCGTCCACAAGCTGCCGCACGCCAACATGGCGGCGTCGAGCTGGCTGGCGCTCGGGCCGATCGGCACTGGCGCGCTCGGGCTCATGACGCTGGGCGGCGCGGCGCCCGCGATCCTTTCCGCCAACGGGCTGGAGCGCTTCGGCGCCTTCGCGGAAGGGCTCGGCCTCTTCGGCGGGCTGCTGCTCTGGGGCTACGGGCTCTGGTGGCTGGCGATGGCCGTGCTCGTGACGCTGCGCTACCTGCGCGACGGCCTTCCCTTCAACATCGGCTGGTGGGGCTACACGTTCCCCCTTGGTGTCTATGCCGTGGCCACGCTGAAGCTCGGCACCCTCCTGCCGCTCGCTGCCATCCACGTCTTCGGCGCGGTGCTCGTTGCGGTGCTGGCGGTGCTTTGGGTGATCGTCGGAACGAGGACGGTGCGCGGTGCCTGGAGGGGCGATCTCTTCGTCTCGCCCTGCCTCAAGGCCGATTGAGAGAAGTAGGGGCAACCACTGGCGGTCAGTCGTCGAGGAAGGCGGTGACGCCGGCCCGGAACCGGATGGCGCCGCCCTGGGCGGGGTGGCGCACGTAGGTGGCGGGGATACCGAGCCCGTCCGCCGCACGCTGCGCCATCCGGCCGATGCAGAGGATTCGGCGCGGCGCGAAGATCGCGACGATCATCTCCAGCACCTTCCGATGTTCGGCGATCTCGGTCCGCGTCGGCGTCCGGTTGCGCAAGGGCAGAACGCCGCGATGGGGATGGAAGAGCACCGCGTTCCAGAACAACGGCAGCGGGTCGGGCACCGCGTTCCAGATCTCCCGGGAGGTTCCAGACTCCAGTGTCGGCAGGGTCCCGCGGGTCGCCCGCGCTAGCGGCGGATCGAGGCCGAGCCGCTGCGACAGGTCGGCGAGACGCCCGTCACCCGTGAACGGCACGCCTGTCCGACGCGCTCCAAAGCGCGAGGGTGCTTCGCCGAGCCAGAGGTCACGGACGTCGCGATTCGCCATAGCGGCGAGATAGCGCCCGAGATTGCGACGGCGAGTTACCGGCGCGTCCGCGCCCTCGATCTCCGCGTCGAACCCGGCATACGGGTTGAACAGGTTGGCCTTGCCGGGCAGCGCCGAGAGACGCTCGACGATCGCGTCGACTGAATGTCGTCTGGACGTGGTCGATCCATCGATCACGCCCGCGGAACCTCGATCGTCGGCAGCTCGGCCAGAAAGGCGGCGACGGCGCGGCTCGGGTGACGGTCCCTTGCCAGCACCGAATGGAACCCGCGCGACGGCAGGTCGAAGGGCAGCGCCACCAGCTTCCCCGTGCGAAGGCCGGCATCCGCAACCACTGCGGGGAGGATCCCGACGCCGGCGCCCGCCTCGATCGCCGCGCGCACGGCCTCGTTCGAGGGCAGTTCGAGTTCGACCGAAAACGCGGTGGGATCGACACCGAAGGCTTCGAGCGCGCTTTCAAGGATCGCGCGGGTGCCCGAGCCCCGTTCGCGAAGCACCCAGCGCGCCGACACGAGATCTCCGGTTGCGACGGGAAAGCCGGAGCCCACGCGCATGGATGCCGCGACCAGAATCAGCCGGTCGTCGGCGACGCGTTGCGTTCCCAGCCTGGCATCGCCGAGTTCGTCCTCCACGAAGCCGAGATCGGCCGTGCCATCCAGCACCGCCTCGGCCGTGCGCGCCGTGTTGGCGATGCTCAGCCGAAGTTCGATGCCGGGATGGCGGGCCTTGAAGCCCGCGAGCACCGGCGGCAGCCAGTGGTTCGCCACCGTCTGGCTTGCGACGATGCGGAGACGACCCCGCTTCAGTCCGGCAAGTTCGGAAAGCATGAGGCCGGCATCCTCGGCCCGCGCAAGCACCGCGCGGGCCTCGGGCAAAAACAGGCGACCCGCCTCGGTGAGTTCGATCCTCCGCCCCACGCGGTCGAACAGCCGGACGTCGTGGCGCTCCTCCAGTGCGGCTATGGCGGCGCTCGTCGCCGACTGCGTTAGGTTCAGCGACTTCGCCGCCTCCGTCACGTGCTCGCGTTCGGCAACGGCAACGAAGATGCGAAGCTGATCGAGCGTCACAGCGTACCGCCTGAGAGGCCCGGGGCGGGGCGGTTCAGGCTGTCGTAGACGGCCGTCGCCACCTGCATCAGCCGTTCGCGCGGCGCCTCGGCCGACACGACGTAGCCAAGGCCGGCGTCGCGCCAGAAGAAGGCTGAGATGCCGTTCTCCTCGACGAACTGGAACGACGTCTCGTCCTTCTCGTCGGTCTTGATGAACAGCGTCAGCCGCGTGCCCTGGTCGTCGTCGTACATCAGCATCGCAGCGGGACCCGCGCCCGCAGGCAGGAGGCGCCCGCCCATTAGCCGATAGCCGAGCCCCGTCAGGTCCGGAGCCGACAGCCGCGTTCCCAGCCGCTTCGATAGCCATTGCAGGAGATGCGCCTCCTCGTCGGCCCGCACTTCGACGGGATGGACCACCTCGACCACGAAGGTGCGATGCGCCGCGATCGCCTCGTCGGCCATGACCGCCACACGAGCCATCTGCGGCGGCACGCGCAGGACGTCGTTCGCCAGCCACCCGCCGGCGCTACCGAGGATCAGCCAGCCCATGACGGCCGCGATGCGCAGACGTGTGGCCGCGAAGCGACCGCGACGGGCCTCGCGGATGTTTGCCATGCGCAACCGCGCGGGAATCGGCTCCTCGGCCTTGAAGGCAAGCCGTTCGCGCAGTGCCCGGGCGATCTCGCGGTCGCGAGCGAGGGCCGCGGCGATCTCCGGTCGCTCCGTGAGATAGGCTTCGACTACGGGCAGCCGCTCGGCCTCGAGCCGTCCGTCCACATAGGCTTGCAGGTCGTCCTCGCCGACGGGCGTGTCCCTGCGCCTCATTTGACTCTCCTCAAGGGCGCGCGGATCCCGGTCTCCAGGATGGCGCGCAGCTTCTCGCGCGCCCGCGACAGGCGCGACATGACCGTGCCGACCGGCAGCCCGATCACCCGCGCCGCCTCGTCGTAGCTCATGTCTTCGACGCCGACGAGAAGGAGGACGGTGCGGTGCTCTTCACTCAGCGCATCGAGCCCCGCGAGAACGTCGCGGAGCCCGGCGCGACCGTCCTGGTCGCCATCCACCGCCGGCGGCGAGGCCATCTCGTCGAGCGCCACGTGGGGCCCACGCCGCTTGTGCTGGCGCAGGCCCGAGAGGTGGAGGTTGCGCAGGATGGCGAACAGCCAGGCGCGCAGGTCGCCGTCGGGCCGGCGTAGGTGCCAGCGCCCGACGGCACGCTCCAGGCAGTCCTGGACGAGATCGTCGGCGGCGTCGCCATCGCGCACCAGCGCATAGGCATAGCGCCTCAGGCCCGGAATGAGCGGTTCGATCCGCGCCGCGATCTCGTCGGTCGACATGCTTTACTTCGCCAGCGTTGGGTCGATCTGCCAGATCTCGTCGGTGAGCTTGCCGTCCCGGAACATCATGACGTAGCGCACCGGGATCTTGTTGTCGTTGGCGAAGACGACATCGGCGACGACGGTGGCGCCCTTCGGGTTCATGCTCTCGCGCATCTCGACGACGGTGGCCTTGAGGCCGGTCTGCGCCTTGGCGAACTTTGCCCAGGTCGCGGCGATCTCGGGGCCCGTGTAGGTGCCATCGAGCGGACCGCCGACCCAGTGAAGCGTTGCGGACGGGGCATAGGCGGCGGTGACCGCGGCGCTATCGCCCTTGGTGATCGCTTCGATATGCGCCTTCGCCATGTCGCCGGCGGGACCCGCAAGCGCGGTCGAAGCCCCGGCGGAAAGAATGGCGATGGCTGCAAGGAGGGTCTTCATGGCTCGGTGTCCTTCGGTTCGGCCGCGATTGGCCAACGGAAGACGTCCGGGAACGGCGCTTATTCCCAAAGGATTGAAAATTAGAGACGAGCAGGTTCAGTTCGGCGTCCAGACGGAACGTCCGCTAACGGCGCAAGCTGAAAAGGCACCAAAGGGCTTCGTTGGGTCGATAGCGGAAGCGCCGCTTCACTCAATCGCGCGGACAGGATGCACAGCCTACACAGACGTAATCACGGATCGGCGTCCTCACCAAGCTCCCGGCCGGCCGGGCGCGTTGAGCCACGTTTCCCAACCCGGGACGGTCGCATGCCGCGCAGTCCGATCACTGGCTTCAGCGCCCAGTTGGTGCCTTATCCGCCTGACCGCCGGCCCGGCTCCGCATGCCGCGAACACACGACGAGACGTCGGGCACCACGGGTGAAGGCCACGTATAGGTTCTTGGGCGACAGCTCGTCGGCATCGAGCACCACAGCGACGTCGGCCTCCAGCCCCTTCAGCAGCAGAGTGCTTCCGACCGCGCGCCGGGGAAGTTCGCGGCCGAGGTGGCGGTTCGCCTCGCGCACGCGGACGACGGACGCGCGGAAGTCACCGTCCGGGCAGTGCCGTAGGGCCTGAAGGCAAGCTTGATGGATCGTCGGACGGTATACCCTGACGTCAGGTTGCCCCGCGATCCGCATGAGGAGTTCCGCCGCCGCCTGCGGATGCCTGTCCCTCTCGAAGGTCAGCGCCGCCGCCTCGGCATCGGACGGTGCGCTGCGCTGGCGGCCGCTGCGCAACGTGCCAAGCCGTTTGAGGAAGGCGCCCTGCCCGACCCCCGTCATCACGCTCGCGGCGAATGCGAGGATGGTGTCCGTGGCGTCGGGCGATCCGAAGTCGAGACAGGCCGCGAAGCGCATCAGGTCCCTCAGCTCCACCCCCTCGACGGTGACGGCCCTGTGCGCCCGGCTGGCGAACCCATGGCGGACCGACGCCTTCTGGCCATGGCCGATGATCAGCACACGGCCGTTCTCGGGCGCGCGCGTGTTGCATGCCCCCAGCCGCTTCCGATGGTCCTCCGCGCCGCCGTCGAGACGGACCCATTCGACGCCCCTCACCCCGCGGAGGTCAGGCCGGAGTCCCGTAGCGAGCCGTTCCCGCGCGTCGAGCAACCAGTGCCCGAGCGGCTCGGCGCCCGCATTGATCCAGCGCCATGGCTTTCGGAGGGTGTGCGCCTCCGGAAAGGCCCGCAAGGCCTGGCCGTCCCAGTCCACGATCGGGTCGTCGTCGGCGAAGTCGAAGATCGCCTGCATCGGGTCGCCGAGGACGGCGGTCGGCAGGACGTCGGCGAGCCCGACCGCCAGTGAATGCTGGAGCCGCGAGCAATCCTGGTACTCGTCGATCACAACCCTTTCGTAGGTGGACGCGAGGATGTCGCAGAGATGTCCGCTGCGGATCAGCGCGTCCGCTGCGGCGCGGATCAGCGGGTAGTCCGGCTTGGCGCCGAGGACGAGAGGGTCATGGCCGCTTCGAGCTGGAAACGTCGAGATCAGGCGCATGGCCCAGCCGTCGATCGTCGACACCCGGAACGCACGGGGAGACACGCCGTCGCGGGCCGTGCGCGCCCGCAGGGCAGCCGCGCCGGCGTTGGTGTGCGTCAGGACGAGTATGGGCAGGCGGCCGCGGTGCTGCTTGAGGGCAGCGGCGATCAGCTCCGTCTTCCCGCATCCCGCCGGCGCAACGACGGAGCCCCTTTCGATCGAGAGCAGGTCCATGCCGCCCTAAGCCCCCGCGAGCCACCCGAAAACGTCATTCACGACTTTCACGAACTCGGGGTCGGCGGACGACAGGTCCGGTCCCACGACGTCCGACGCGACGTCCTGCATGTCGGTGATCGTCTTGAACCACTTGCCTTTGTTGGCCGCCTTGCCGAGGAAGGCACGCGTTTCCCGATCAAGGGCGCCGCAAACGATGTCGAGTTCCACGTTGTCCAGCGTCGTCTTGCCGTTCGACAGCGAGCGGATGTTGCTGTCGACGTGTTCCCGGGTCCGGCAAGATGCGGCAGCGTCCAGCATGCTGCCGACCGCGCCGTCGGTCAGTGCGGCGAAAAGTTCGTCCTCGGTCGCGTTTCCCTGGCGCCATGCAAAAGTCACGCCGCCGCTTCGCGCGAAGGCGGCTGCTTCGGTAGGGTCGGGTTCCTTGTCCCGATCACGCAGGATCGCGGTCCGGTAACCCAAGGCCTGGAATGCTAATGCGCGGCGATACGTGTTCTGCCCATTGCCGTCCACGAAGGCGACGCCGAGCGCGCCGGCCGGCGCCGAACCTCCGGCAGTGCGGAAACGGTCCAATCCCCGGACGAGGCCGATCTCGGTCGGCCCCTCGCACACCAGCACGGTTCGCGAAAGGAGGGCCTCGGAACAGGCGCGCACTGCCTTCTGCATCTCCTCTGTCGCCGCGACGCGCCGCAAGCTGGCGATCCCCTCGCGCGACCGACGCGCGACATGCAACTGTCCGACCGACAACTCCTTGACCACGACAGGCGAATGGGTTGTCGCGAAAACCTGTAGCGGCTCCCTCCTGTCCGCGGCGCCGAGTTCGGACAACAGGCTGTGGATGCGGTGCGGCTCGAGGCCATGCTCGAGTTCGTCGACGAGGACGATGGAGGAACCGGATCCCGCCTCGCGCTGCATCCCGGCGACGAGGAGCCGGGACGAGCCGAGTCCCAACCCCTGGAGCGGAACGCCACCCTCGTCGTGAAGGGAGATGGTGCCGTTGCCGAACGCCATCGACCGGGCGTCGAGCATCGCGGTGACCCCGTCGCCGACAGGGACGCCCAGCCGTACGGAGAGCGCGTGGACAGATGCCAGTGCCTTGGCGAGGTCGCTGCCCGCCTCGGTTCCCAGCGACGACCTCGTCTGGCGCGCGGCGCGCGACACGGCGGCCGAGACGTCCGCCCGCTCGTCGGAGAGCCTGTTCAGGATCGAGCCGCGCGACCAGCCCAGGTGGTGCCCCCCCGCGCCGGAGAGGCGCGTCGGGGCAAGCTTGAGCCTGTCCCGCCAAGAGAGCGACCTCTCGACGCCCGCACGCGTCGCGCGGTCGGACACGAGGCACCAACGCGGCTCGAGGTCGTCGCCCACGCGCAGCTCGACGGTGAGCACCGTATCGAGGCCGTTGCCGGGCTCGTCCTCGACCGATCCCAGCAACGGGTCGTAGCCCCGCAGATGGTGTCCGTGCGCCTCGAAGGACTGCAAGTCGGGAGGCAGATCCCCCACGGTCGCCCGGATCGCGACGGATCGGTCGCAGTCCAGGCCGTGGAAGTCGGAGTCCGTGAACTGGGGATTGCGCCGTGCCCCGAGGCACAGGTCGATGGCGTCCAGCACCGTCGACTTCCCTGCGTCCCCAGGCCCTACCAGGCAGTTGAATCCCGGCGACGGATGCCACTCAAGGCCGCGGATCCCGCGGAAGTTCTCGATCTCCAGTTTCCGTATCCTGGCCATGCCACTGATTCGCCCCGTTCCGAAGGGCGAGCTTACGGGCTGGGCGCGAAAACGTAAGGCGGGCGGTTCAGGCCTGCGTCGTACGGGGTTCGGGCCGGCTGTCCGTCCCCTTCGCGGTGCGAACGCACCCTGCGCCAGCGTGTTTGAGGATTGGAGGCCTTGGTGCTGCGCCCCCCGCATAGCGAGACGCAACATCCCTCTCGGGAAGGTCGCCGTCCGCGTCCGTCAGGTGGTGGAAGTTCGTGTGGAGGGCCGTCTCCCCGGAGATGGCCTCAATGCGGCAGCACCCCATCGAGAACTGCCAAACCGTCACTGTCGCAGTTGCAAGAAGACGATTCGTCAGGCCTACAACTCGACACGCTCGGCCTCGAGCTTTCCCGGTGCGGTTCCCCTGTTCACAACGAGCGCCTCAAACTGCTGATTGGTGATCACGACCCACGCTCGCCGACAGGGACGGTCAAACTCGTTGGCGCAACGATCGCGAGCCAGCCGGTACGTCATGGCGCCGCTGAGGAGCTGAGAGGTGACGCAACGTCGACCCCCAGGGCGAACTCCTGCGCCTCGACGAGCCGCGCGGCCACACGTTCGACATCCGGCCTTCGCCGCTCGACGATCAGCTTCGCCTCTGTCAGGCACCTCGTCAGCATGTCTTCGACCCGTCTCGACAGGTCGAGGTCGTCCAAGGCAGCGACCCCGTCCTTCGGCATCGACGACAGTCGCTCGCCAAGGCCAAGCGAGCGCTGCGCCGACCGCGCAAGCTTCGTCGCCCTGACAAGGTCCGCATCCGCGCTGCCTCCCGAGAGGGCGCCCCTTGAGCCGAGGACGACCTCCTCCGCCGCGAGGCCTGCCATGAAAACCATGAGTGTCGCCTCCAGGCTTTCCCGCGTACTGTCAAACCCCTCGTCGACCCTGAAGTCGGTCTTGTTCTCCTTGCCGTTCCGAACGCGGCGCCGGACCGACGCGCCGGTTGGGACGAGGCCCGAAACGGCGGCCAGTTCCAACCCGACGACAAGGTGCCCAGCTTCATGGACACATGCCCGCCGGAACGACGCCTCGGAGAGTTCGGTGCCCTTCGGCAGGGCAGTCCAGAGATCGGCCTCAAGCAGGGACCTGGTGTCCTGCCGGGCAGCGGCTCGAGCCTCGCGCACGAGTTGCGCCAGCACTGCACCTGAAGCCTCGCCGATTTCGTCGGCGAGGCTTTGGAGGTCGACGTCGGCCAGGTCCCCCCGAAGGTGGTGTCGGAGAATTGCGACCCGCCCTGCGACGTCGGGAAGGGTGATCTCGACGATGCGACCCAGTCGACCCGGCCGGAGCACCGCCCGGTCGATGGCGGCGATGTGGTTGGTTGCCGCGACGACCACGACGCCGCCGCGGCCGACGGTGCCGTCGAGGGATTCCAGGAGACCGTTGACGACTTGGCGCTGGTAGGAGGCGTGGTCTCCTAACGGCTCTTCGCGGTTCCCCACGGAGTCGAGCTCGTCGATGAACAGAACGCACGGGGCAGCCTTCCGAGCCTCGTCGAAGGCGGCGCGAAGCGCCTTGAGCAGGTCTCCCAGATGGCCCTTGGCCTGCCACGAGGCGAAGGAATGCGAAAACAGCGGGACGCCGCAGGACCCCGCCAGCGCGCGCGCGAACAGCGTTTTTCCCGTTCCCGGCGGCCCGTGGAGGACGGCACCGTTCTCCACGTCGCTCCACGGCAGTGAGCCATCGCGGTAGCGGGCTAGGTCGGCAGCCAGGGACAGGCCCCATCGCTGGGCTTCGCCCATGCCCGGCATGTCTTCGAGACGCTCGGGATGCCTTTCGTTGGTCGATCGGGTTGGCCGGGTAGCTCCCGCCTTCTTGGTCCGCTTGTCGTCCTGCGGACTTGGCTTCCTGTCCCCGTTCGACTTGACGGTTCGCCGCAGGCGCCCGGCGACGGTCCACATGCGCTCGCGGGACGCCCCCGGCCTCAAGACGAGGTTGAGGTACGTGAGCGGCAAGGCCGACAACCGCGCCACGAGCGCCGTGTCGGGCAGGAACTTGCCGATCTCCTCCACGAACGCCTCGACAGTCCCTTTGCGGTCGGCGAGCGGCAGGACGGCGTCGGCGACCGCTTCGACGACGGTGGGCACGTCCGCTCGGCGCCGGCAAAGGACGATAACGGTACGCGTGGCGACGCTGGCCTCGTTCAGAAGGCGCTGGACATAATCCGGACGCTGGGCATCCAAGTCCGTCCAGTCCCGCACCCTGGCTTCCACGCTCCAGGCATCATCCTCGGTTCCGCCGATCAGGTCCTGCGCGGCGAGGTTGAGGATGGCCGCGTCGTCGGGACGAACCCCGTAGACGACGACCAAGCTCGCCTCCCGCGACAGCGCCTTCGGAAACCCACCTTGGGTGAACGTCGCACGTAGGAGTTCGTCCGCGATCCTCGTCGCTGGCATCAGGCGTCCGGCGATCGAGTTGGGTTCGATGTCGAGGCGCCTAGACATCGGACACCCCCGCCGCGGCGTTGCCCAAGCGCCAGAAGCGGCTGGCGGTTCGGGCGAAACCTTGTTCGAGGGACAGAAGGCACAGCGGGGACGTCACGGCAGCCTTTCGTCCGGAGACGTGTGGATGGCCGTGGGGGCGTCCCACGAGACAAGGGACCTTGCGCGCCGCCGGGGACCAGTCGTCGAGAAGGGGCGCGGCGGCAAGGATGTGACCCGGGGGCAAGCCGTGATCGCGAAGGTGGCAAAGGTCGCGCAGGAGGTCGGAAATTTGCTCGATCTCGGTGTCGAGCTGGTCCCGCCACCCATGGGCGGTCAGAAGGATGGTCATGGGGTGTGCTCTCGCTTTGGCCGCTCGCGGCGGCGCGGTACCGACGGGGGTGGGCGTCAGTTGGCGAGGCATATCCGTGCCGTGGGGTTGGCTAGACCCGGCGTCGCTCGGTGCCGCAGGACCCGGCCAGGTGTCGGTCCCCTGTGCGGCGCCTGCGGGGCGCTTGCCTCCGCCAAGCCTGCCTTCGGAACGAACCGCACGGTCAGTCCACCTCGGCCGCCAGGCGGCCAACCCTGAGGCGGAACTCGTCGGCGAACGCGTCCACGCGCTCCCTGGCCGACGGCATCTCGGTGATTGCGTAGGGCAGCCGCCTGAAGACGCCGACCTGGGTCGCGGCATAGGCGGACCATGCCGCGGCCTGCCAGACGAGCACGCTGCCGTCGCCCTCGAGGTGCCAGTCCTGTACGTAGGCTGCAAGCGCGGCTTCCGCGGCAACGGCATGCGCGGCGTCGATGTCGCCCAGCAGTGCGGCGTAGATCACGCAGCGGAGGCGAATGCTACCGTCGGCGTCCGCTTCGGACGACAGGCGGCATGCCCGCAGCGCACTCAGGATGGCGGCGTCGTCCGCCTCACCGTCCTGCTTGCCGACGCGAGATGCCTCCGCAAGCCGGCGCAGCGAAGCTGCGGCCTCCTCGTCCGTCAGCTCTACAAAGGCGCTATCCACGAATCCTACGATGTCGCGCCTGATGTCGTTCCCGAGGAGCGGATGGCCGCGCAGGAGCTCGTCGGCGGACGGAAGGCGTGCCCCGAGCGAAGTCTCCCGACGGTTCGCCTCGTCCGCATGGCGCGCGGACCTCCGGTCGCGGCGTGCCTGGGCCATTCCAAGGATCTCTTCGTGAATGGATGGGACTGGGGGCACGTCACCGACCTCCGCTCGCGCGCCCCGCCGCGGACGGGGTCGTCCCCCGCGAATCGGCGACGCCGTCGTTCGATGGCGATTCCTTACGATGTGGAGGCGAGAAATGCAACGGACTGCACTCTCACGCTAATGGACTGCACCTCAAGTGCAACCGAGCGCAGGACCGCCCTAATTGTTGACAAGGACGACACATGGGCGATGCTCAGGCGCAGATGCCCTTCGATCCGAACCTTCTCCAAGCCGCTCGGCTGCTGGCCAAACTCTCCCTCGACGAGTTGGCGGAACGGTCCCAGGTGTCGCGCCGCTCGCTCCTGAACTTGGAGGCGGGCAATCCCGACTGCCTGCTCTCCACGTTGGAGATCTTGAAGGAGGTCTTGGAGGAGGAGGGCGTGATCTTCTTGGGGGAGACGGAGTCGCACGGTCCCGGCGTTCGCGTCTCTCGCGAAACCGGTATGGATTGGACGCGGAAACGAGCTGACCAGCGCCGCAGCCGGATGAACCAAGCCGAACCCGAAACCTGATAGCGGTCCGCCCGCCACCTCCGTTCGAGAGCAGCCTGATCCAACTGGACTCCATGTTCGGCGCGCGGCACGTCCTGCGTCCGGTCGTGACGACTGCGGATGGGACGGGAGGTCAGCACCTTGGCTTCACGATGATGGCAGGGGCATGCCGGCCACGCTCGGGGCCGCAAGGAGGACTGAGCCTGAATCCTCGACCGCGGCTAGCGTCCGGAGGCCGGGGCCGGCGCGGGAGGAACGGGCAGGCATCCGCCATGCTCCGTTCGGATGCCCGCACTGCCCACTGGCGGGCACGCGGGCGTTGGTCAGGGGCGCCCGATGGGACAACAACCGGGCGAAGCGCATACCGGTCGCCGCCCGAGCCGAACGTGCACCGCCGCCGATGGCGCGCATGTCGCACGTTACGGGTCGTAAGCGGAGGTGACCGGGATCCTCGCGCCGGCGCCTGGTTCGGCTTTCCTAGAGCCCCAGCGAGAGCTGCGGGCCATCATCCGTCACGGCCTCGTCGGCCTCGGTGTTGAGACCCGAAAGGGACACGCCGAGGAGACGGACGGGCCTCGGCATGGGGAAAAGACCCGCGAGCAGCTCTCCGCTGATCCGGGCGATGCCGTCCCTACCCTGGACCTCGTCCTGCACCGACCGGCTTCGCGTGATCTGCTGGAAGTCCTGGTACTTGACCTTCAGGGTGACGGTACGACCGCGTATCCCGGTCCTCGCGCAATGGTTCCATACCTTGTCGATGATTGGAGCCAGGACTTCCGTCATCTCCTCGTAGGAGGAGAGGTCACGCTCGAAGGTGTTCTCGGCGCCGACGGACTTCCTGATGCGATCCGGGCGGACCGGCCGATCATCGATGCCTCGGGCGATCCAATAGTAGTGGCTCCCCGACTTGCCGAAGTTTTGTCGAAGGGCTTCAATTGACATGGCCCGTAGATCTAAGCCAGTGAAGATTCCGAGGCGATTCATCTTCTCCTCGGTCTTCTGTCCGATGCCATGAAACTTCCCGACCCGGAGACCCGCAACGAAAGACGGAGCCATATCTGGCGTGATCACGAACTGGCCATTCGGCTTGTTCTGATCGGATGCCATCTTGCTCAAGAATTTATTCACGCTGATACCAGCGGATGCTGTCAGGCTGGTTTCCTCCCAGATGCGAGTCCGTATCTCCCTCGCGATCTGGGTGGCGTACTCTACACCCTTCAGGTTTTCGGTGACGTCGAGGTACGCTTCGTCAAGCGACAACGGCTCGATCAAGGACGTGTACTCGGAGAAGATCGCCCTGATCTGGAGCGAGACCTCCTTGTACACGTCGAAGCGCGGCTTCACGAACACGAGCTCGGGGCACGAGCGCTTTGCGGAGACTGACGGCATGGCAGAGTGAACCCCGAAGCGCCTCGCCTCGTAGCTTGCCGCCGCGACCACGCCTCGTTCCCGCGATCCGCCGACAGCGACGGGTCGGCCGCGCAGCTCGGGGTTGTCCCTTTGCTCCACGCTTGCATAGAAAGCGTCCATGTCGACATGGATGACTTTGCGCTGACGCGTCGGCTTAAGGGGCGCATCCGACGAGAGTGCGGCCTGCGTATGGTCCGGGTCGGTGGCAGGCATTGCTGGACCTCGCGTCCCCCCAGGTTTGGGCTTCCCCACGTGCTCCATGTTCACGAAATGTACTCTACGGACGAACGTGGCTCAATCGGGGCCAGTCACGCGATCCACAACTGATTGGGTGTTGGTCGAAGGCTCCCCCATCGGTGCGTACTCCCAGATTACGCCGTGGCCCGCTGAATTTAGTTTACGTTTTTTCGTAAACTGTCCGAAAAACCCGAACGATCTCAATGGTCTCTCTCTCAGTTGACAGCCGAACCTACTTATAAAAATTTCTCGCCAAGCTCGCCTCCGATCATCGAAAGCCCGATGGTCTCTTCGTGGTGACGCCTGCGATGGGCGAGGCCTTCGTCGAGACCTTGCCCGTCGGCCGCTTTCACGGCGTCGGTCCGGCGACGGTCGCCAAGATGGAGCGGCTGGCCATTCACACGGGCGCCGACCTCAAGGCGCAGTCGCTCGCGTTCCTGCAGGAACGCTTCGGCAAGATCGGCCCCTACTACTACGGCATTTCGCGCGGGATCGACCATCGCCCGGTGCGGGCCAACCGCATCCGCAAGTCGGTCGGCGCGGAGAACACGTTCTCGTCGGACCTGTTCGCGGAAGGCGAGATGCGCGAGGCGCTGGGACCGATCATCGACAAGGTCTGGCGCCATTGCGACGCGACGGGGACACGGGGACGCACGGTCACGCTGAAGGTGAAGTACGCCGACTTTCGACAGATCACACGCGCGCTTTCCTCGACTGCGCCGGTGCGGGACCGGACCGACATCGAGAATGCGGCGTTCCGTTTGCTCGCAGACCTCCCGGCCGACGCCCGGGGCGTCCGGCTGCTCGGCGTGACGCTTTCGGGCCTGACCGGCGACGCCCCGCCGATCGATCGGGAGGCGCAGTTCGCCCTGCCCCTATGACGCCGACATGCGGGCACTCCCGGGAACGCAGAGCGACTGAACGAGCGTAGAGCCGCTAGGACGCCTGCCGCCGACGCGCCAAGCTCACCCGTGCGAGATACGATCGGACATCACTCGCCTTCCGCCTGCAGTTCCGTGAGCGGCGCGACGATCCTGACCGTGAGGCCGTCCTTGGCGTAGTCGAAGTCCACCGAACCACCGGACGATCCCGACAATCCCATCTCGATCAACCGCGTTCCGAAGCCTTTGCGCTTTGGCGGCGCGGCAGGCGGTCCGTCGATCTCCCGCCACATCAGCGCCAACGTCGGCATGCGCGTCACGTCGTCGATCTCGACGACCCAGGCCACGTGGACCCGGCCTTCGGGCACCGACAGGGCGCCGTACTTGACGGCGTTGGTGGCGAGCTCGTGGACGATGAGACCGAGCGTCAGCGCCGCTTTCGGACCGATCAGAAGTTCGGCGCCCCGCAGGAGGATACGCCCGTCCGTGTCGTGAAGTTCGATGGCGCCCCGGATGATCGCCTCGACCGACCCCGCGTCGCGCTCGCCGGTGAGGAGAACGTCGTGCGCCTTGGAGAGAGCCTGGATCCGTCTCGTCAGGCTGTCGCGGGCCGTCGCCATGTCGGGCGAGTTCCGCAGCGTCTGCGTGGCGATGGACTGGACGACGGCGAGGGTGTTCTTCAGCCGATGCGCGAGTTCGTGGTTGAGGACGCTCTGCCTCTCCTCCGCCCTCCGGCGATCTTCGACGTCGAGGACCAGCGAGACCGCTGCGAGGATCTGTCCGTCCGCGTCGCGTACGGGCGTCGACGAAACCTCCCAGCGGCGCACTTCGCCGGTTTTCGCATTCCGATACGCAATGGGTTCGGCGATCGAGGTTTCACCGCTGCGGAGCGCCCGGACCGTGGGATAGTCCTCCATCTCGTAGGGTTGCCCGTCGGCATGCAGTGCGCCGTAGCTTTTGTACCGTTCGTCGCCCGAACCGCCGAGATCGTGGCCGAGCAGTTCCTGCATCCGCGTGTTGAGCTGTCCATGTCCGTCGGCATAGGCGATGGAGATGCCGAGCGGCGCCTGCTGGATGACCGCCTGAAGCAAACCGCGCTCGAGCCGAAGCTGGCGCTCGCTTTCGCGCAGTTGCTCCTCGACCCGCTGGACCCGCGTGAGGTCGAGCATGGCGCCGATCATGCGGATCGCCCTGCCCTCGTCGTCGCGGATGACCTGACCCCGATCGAGGACGGGCGCGTAGGTCCCGTCCGCCCGCAGGAAGCGGTAGTTGTCCGCCCATTCCGATGTCGTGCCATCGATCACCGCATGGATCGACGCGTCGATGCGCGCGCGGTCGTCGGGATGGATATGCGCGATCCACCAGTCGCCTGTCGGATCCACGGCAGCAGGCGCATGGCCGTAGGCGTCCTCCAACGCCTCGTTCCAGAGAACGAGGTTCGTCGCGAAGTTCCAGTCCCAGATGGCGTCGTTGGTGGCCTTCGACGCGAGGCGCAGGCGCTCCTCGGTCTCGGCGAGTTTCTGCGCGGCTCGATGCCGATCGGTGACGTCCTGCGTCGTGCCGATGAAACGGACCGCGACCCCTTCTCGGTAGAAGACCTGACCCTTGGCAGCGACCCAGCGCTCCGCGCCGTCGAACCGGTTCACCACACGGTACTCGATGTCGCAGGTCCCATCGCTTCCGGGTGCCAGAACCGCTTGCACGGCCGCGTCCACCCAGTCTCGATCTGCCGGGTGAAGTCCGTCCAGAAACAGCGCGTAGTTCACTTCCTCGCCGTCCGCGACGCCGAAGAACGCCTTGGTGCGCTCGTCCCAGACGAGAACGTCTCCGACGAGGTCGTAGTCGAAGATCCCGGTGTTCGTGGCGCTGAGCGCCAAACGCAACTGGTCCTGCGCCAGTTCGAGATGCCGACCTTCGCGGTGCTGCTCGCTCTGGTCGCGCAGAACCATCACGAAGCCGATATGCCCGTTCGCAGCATCGCGCAGCGGCACGATTTCACCCGATGCCCGGATGCGGGCGCTGTCGCGGCGCATTTGCCAGCGTTCAGTGACGGCGCGCCCTGTCGCGAGCGACGCGCGCATCTCCTGCGCCATCTCGCCGTTCGCTCGGTCTTCGGGCGTGTAGATGACGTCCGCGCTGCGCCCGACCATCTCGTCGAACGTCCAGCCGAGGACGTGCGCGGCGCCGGCGTTCCACGCGGTCACCACACCATCCCTGTCCGTGACGATGATCGCGAACTCGGTCGTGCTTTCGATGCTCTGTCGGTCGCGGCGCCCGCCGTGCCCGGCCTCTATGTTCATGTCCTGCCTACCGAATGACGCGACGAACCCCGCTCGTCGGCACATACCTCCATTGAGGCACATCCGGACCACGGATCAATAACAATCGAGCGACGCTCTGGAATTGCGCGTGTCGGGATGGATCGCTCGCAACGCCTGCATGCGCACACAAAGTCTCCGCAACCCGGGCAGCCCGTCCAACTTGGCGTTGCGCGAACCGCGAATGCGGCTTGACTTTCGGCCGGCCTAGACCGCGGGCAACCCCGCGCGCGCCTCCAGGATGGCGGCGGCGATCTGGTCCAGCGTATAGGGCTTCTGGACCACAGGACGGTCGAGCCATTGTCCCTCGAGACCCGCACGGCCATAGCCCGTCGCGAACAGGAAGGGCACGTCGGCGGCCTGCAACCGCTCGGCGACCGGAAAGACCTTCTCCCCGGCGATATTCACGTCGAGGATCGCCACGTCGATCGCCTCGCCGCGCTCCAGCATCTCCAATGCCCGTCGTACGCGCATGGCGAGGCCCACCACGCTGCAGCCGAGTTCCTCGAGCATGTCCTCGAGCTGCATGGCGACGAGGCTTTCGTCCTCCACGGCGAAGACTCGCAGACCGGCGGTGAGGGTTCGATCAGTGGAGGGCAAGGTGGGGAATTTCCTCGATCTCGATGGCTGGCAGCTCGATGTTCCAGATCAGCCCGTCGCCACCGGCCTGGACGTCCATGCGTCCTTCGAGCTCGCCGGTCACGATACGCTCCAGCATGCGCGTGCCGAAGCCGGGTTGGATTTCGACGGTCTCCGCGGTTTGCCAGGTCTCGCGCCAATGAAACACGATCGTGTCGGAACGTTTCTCCCAAGCGACCGACAGCCGTCCGGAAGCGGTGCTCAAGGCACCGTATTTCAACGTATTCGACGCCAGCTCGTGGAAGATCATCGCCAGCGCTATGGCGGCCTTGGCGTTCAGTCGCACCGGCAGACCGGAGAGATCGACCCGGTCGAGATCGAGGGCTCGGAGCTCCGTGAGAAGGATCGTCTCCAGGTCGGCGGACTCCCAGTGCCGCTCGCTCAGGAGATTGTGCGCGTTGGACAAGGCGACGATACGCGCCTCGAAGGTTCGGCGGGCCTCCTCCCTGTCCCTGTCGGCTCGAAAGCTTGGACGCGCCAGCGATTGGATCGTCGAGAGCGTGTTCTTCACGCGATGGTTCAACTCGTCGATCAGAAGCCGTTGACGATGATGGGCACGAACGCTCTCGGTCCGGTCGTAGCCCTGCACGAAAATGCCCTCCACCGCGCCGGCTTCATCGCGCACGGGGTGGAAGGAGACATCGAGAAACAGTTCGCGCAGGCCCACGCTCGGATAGCTCGCCAGAACGCGCAAGCCGCTGCCTTCGAACGCCTGGCCCGTCGCGTAGACCCGATCGAGAAGGTCCACCAGCCCCTTGGCCTCCGCCTCGGGAAAGACCTCGCGAGTGGGCAATCCCCGCAACTCCCGGTTGCCGGCCAGTGCCCGGTAGGCGCGGTTGGCGAAGGTGAAGACATGGTCCGGCCCGCGCAGGAGGGCGACGAGCCCCGGCGCCTGCTCGAAGAGGTGACGGAAACGATCGAGCTGACTGCGCGAGGTGCGATAGGCCTCCTCGATCTCCCGCGTTCGCTGGAGAAGCGCGAGTTCTTCCGTCGGAACCGAGGCCGGACTGCCTGCCGCCGTGCGCAGTCGCACGAGCTCCGTGATGTCCACCGTGTTCTGCAGCACCAGGATCACGCGGCCCGCATCGTCGCACAGGGGCGAATGGACGGCAGACCAGTATCGCTTTTCGAACCCGTCGGCGGCGTTCGAGGAGATCGGAATTTCGTATTCGATGAACGCCAACGTATCGGATCGACCGCTCTCGAAGACGCGGCGGATCGAGGCTTCCAGGCGCGTGCGTTCCGGGCCCTCGTTCGGGAAGCAGTCGAACAGCGCGCGGCCGAGCAGTTCGTCGCGCAGGCGGCCCGTGGCACCCTCGTAGGCGGGATTGACTGCGACGATCGAGAGTTCGCCGTCGACGATCATGTGCGGGCTGGGCAGAGCATCGAACAGTTGGTTGAAGTTCAGTCTGTTCATCTCATGCGTCTCGCCGCGGCGCCGTTGGTCAACCTCCCCGGCGCGCAAGACGCTCGGGCTCCCGATCAGCCTCCCACATAGGAAGAGGCCGGCGCGCGGGAAGACACCCGCGCGCCAGTGTCCGGTCAGCGCGTCAGGCGCTTGTAGGTCGGACGCTTCGGGTTGACGCTTTCGGGGCCGAGACGGCGGATCTTGTCCTGCTCGTAGTCCTCGAAGTTGCCCTCGAACCACTCGACATGGCTGTCGCCCTCGAAGGCGAGGATGTGCGTCGCCAGCCGGTCGAGGAACATGCGATCGTGGCTGATGACCACGGCGCAGCCCGCGTATTCCTCCAGCGCGTCCTCCAGGGCGGCCAGCGTCTCGGTGTCGAGGTCGTTGGTCGGCTCGTCGAGGAGGATGACGTTGGAGCCCGTCTTCAGCATCTTGGCGAGGTGGACGCGGTTGCGCTGGCCGCCCGAGAGCGTGCCCACCTTCTGCTGCTGGTCCGGGCCCTTGAAGTTGAAGTTGCCGACATAGGCCCGGCTGTTCATCTCGTACTTGCCGAGCTTCATGATATCGACGGCGCCCGTCACCTCCTCCCAGACGTTCTTGTTGGGGTCGAGATGGTCGCGGCTCTGATCGACGTAGCCGAGATCGACGGTTTCGCCGATCTTCACTTCGCCGGCATCCGGCTTCTCCTGGCCCGTCAGCATCTTGAACAGCGTGGACTTGCCGGCGCCGTTCGGCCCGATCACGCCCACGATACCGCCCGGCGGCAGCCTGAAGGACAGGTTCTCGATAAGAACCCGATCGCCGTAGCTCTTCGTGATGTTCTCGACCTCGATGACCTTCTGCCCGAGGCGCTCGCCGGTCGGGATGACGATCTTGCCGTCGGCCGGACGGCGCTGCTCGGCAAGTTCGACGAGCTCGTTGTAGGCCTTGATGCGGGCCTTGGACTTGGTCTGGCGCGCCTTGGCGCCCTGCAGCATCCACTCGCGCTCACGCGACAGGGCGCGCATGCGGGAATCGTCCTCGCGGCCCTCCTGCTGCATCCGCTTGGCCTTCTTCTCCAGGTAGGTGGAGTAGTTGCCCTCGTAGGGCACGCCGCGGCCACGATCGAGCTCGAGGATCCAGCCCGTGACGTTGTCGAGGAAGTAGCGATCGTGCGTGATCATCAGCACGGCGCCCTCGTATTCGCGCAGGTGCTTCTCGAGCCAGGCGATCGTCTCGGCGTCGAGATGGTTGGTGGGCTCGTCGAGCAGCAGGATGTCGGGCTTGGACAGGAGCAGCTTGCACAGCGCCACGCGGCGCTTCTCACCGCCGGACAGCGGGCCGACCTGTGCATCTCCCGGCGGACAGCGCATGGCGTCCATCGCCATCTCGACCTGACTTTCCAGGTCCCAGAGGTTCAGACTGTCGATCTGGTCCTGAAGCTTGGCGCCCTCCTCGGCCGTCTCGTCCGAGTAGTTCATCATGAGTTCGTTGTAGCGGTCGAGGATGGCCTGCTTGTCGGCCACGCCTTCCATCACGTTCTCGAAGACGGTCTTCGATTCGTCGAGCTTGGGCTCCTGCGCGAGGTAGCCGACGGTCGCGCCATCCGCCGCCCAGGCCTCGCCGGTGAACTCCTTGTCGGTGCCGGCCATGATCTTGAGGAGCGTCGACTTGCCCGCGCCGTTCGGGCCAAGGATGCCGATCTTGGCGTCGGGATAGAAGGAAAGGTGGACGTTCTCCAGGACTTTCTTGGTGCCGTAAGCCTTGGAAAGACCGGACATGTGGTAGATGAACTGGCGTGCCATCGCGCGCGCGTCTCCGGGTTGTTCAATGCAGGATGAGTTGGCGCACAGGTAAGCCATGCGCCGTCGTTGAGCAACAAACCGCTGCGAAAATCGCCGCGCTCCGCTGGCTTGACCTCCGCTCCCGTACGGCCGATGAGGCGCGGACCGCCAGAGAATGGGACCGATTTATGATCCGCCACATCGTCTTCTTCAGTGCCAAGGACAAGGCCGATCTGCCGGCCATCATCGAAGGGCTGCGCACCCTGGCGGGGATTCGGCACCACGACCACTTCGAGGTGGTGGAGAACGCGCGCGTGGATCCTATGGGCAACGATGTCGACGTCGTCGTCTATGCCGAGTTCCGAGATCGCGCGGCGCTGGCCGCCTATAAGGCGGATCCGATCTACGACGCCTCGACGAACCGCGTTCGGCCGCTGCGCGACATTCGCTACTCCGCCGACTACGAGGTCCCGGACCGCAACTGAGACCCGGTCAGTCGAAGCCCGGCGCGTCCACCCGGCCCCGCCGGCAGCCGCGCCCGGTCTCCTCGGCGGCGCGGACTAGTTCACCGAGATGCGTTTCCGCCGACAGGTCGCCTGCGAGGGAAATGCGCAGTTCGCGGATCATCGGCTCGCCCGACGCGTCGTCCACGCAATCCACCATCACGCGTCGCCCCGCGCCTCGTCCGAAAGCCTCGTCGAAGCTCGCACGCACCTTGTCGCTCGTCAGGACGTCGCCGATCGAGGCCTCGAACAGCCGACGCACGGGCGAGCGGTTCAGCTGTTCGAGCAAGCGGATGGAATGCGAGAAATACGCCTCCGCGTCGCCGTCGTAGCATGTGCCGTGGACCCACCATTCGTGCCGGTCGAGGCCCGACTGCACGCCCGGCATGACCTCGGCCAGCGCGCGCCGCGTTCCGGTTGAAGCGTCGTAGTCCGGCAAACGCCGCCACTCGCCGCGCTCGTCCTGCCGGCGGATCGCGTCGGAGACACCGCAGTATTCGCGGCCGCGCGGTTCCGGCCAGAGACCGTGGAGCGAGAAGCCGTTGCCGGCCGAGCCGCCGCCGTCTCGGCATTCGCGCACCGAAGGCCGCGTCTCGCAAAAGGCCGGCTGCCAGCTGGCCGCGAGCACAAAGCTGTCATGACCTCCCCGCCCTGTCGGCGCATCGCGTCGGGGCGGAGCGGCCCTTGCGGCGGCGGACTGGCTCGCGTCCTCCACCCGGCCGCAGCCGAACGCGACCCATCGCCGTTCCGGTTCGGCGCCCGGGACGAGGATGAGGTAATGGCTGCCGGGCGAGGCGTTGCGCCCAACGAGGTCGTAGGACTTGCCGGGTTCGGTGACGACGCGCCCCGGATTGTCGTCCGAACGGATCGAGGGCGTGGCGAAGCAGCTGGCTTCCGCCACGAAGACACCGACCATCGGCACCTGTGCCCTGGCGGCCACAGGCGCGAGAGCGAGTATCGAGATCGCCATCGCGATCGTGGCCAAGCCTATTGCGCGCGGCATCTGCCGTGTTCCTCTCATTTGCATTCGCCGTTTCCCCTATCGTTCCGGCGCGAGCATTCTCACAGATGGCTTCCATGTTCGACCCGGCCAGACGCTTCGTGATCGATAGCCCGACGGGCGCCGCGCTCGCCGTGCATGCGTGGGCGCCGCCGACGGAGGCGGTCGCCGTGCTCCTGGTGTTCCACGGCCTTGCCGAACATGGCGCGCGGTACGCGCGCGTCGCCGGCGAACTCGCCGCACTCGGGATCGCCACCTATGCGCACGACCATCGGGGGCACGGCTCCACCACCGCGCTCGATGCCCCGCTGCGTCGGTTCGGCTCGAGAGACGGGGTTCGGAAGGTGGTGCGCGACTGCCATGCGGTGCGGGAGCGCGCCATGCGCGACCATCCCGGCCTCCCCGTCTTCGTGCTCGGCCATTCGCTTGGCGGTGCGATCGCCCTGCATTACGCGCGCCGGTTCGGAGGCGGTCTGTCGGGTTGCCTCGTCTGGAATGCCGGCATGCGCTTCGGCTGGCAGGCGCGGCTCGGTTCCGGTGCCCTGCGTGTCGAGAAGATGCTGAAGGGCTCGGACGTCGCGAGCCAAATCTTCGCTCGCGCTACGACCGAAGCCTGGTCACGGTCCGTCGCCGACCGGCGCACGGACGCGGACTGGCTGACCCACGATCCGGCGGAGGCGGACACCTATGTCCGCGATCCGCTCTGCGGCTGGACGCCGACCGTCTCGATGGCCGAGGACATCCTGACGCTGGTGCGCGAGAACGCCAGTCACGAAGCGTTGTCGCAGATTCCGCACGACCTCCCGCTTCACTGCCTCGGCGGGTCGCAGGATCCCGCCACCGCGAACGGGACGGAGGTCACGCGGCTTGCAGATCGCCTGCGCGAAGCGGGATCACGCGAGGTCGAATTGGTGATCGTGGACGGTGCCCGGCACGAGACGCTGAACGAGATCGAGCCCTACCGCGAACAGGCTCTCACGGCTCTGGAAGAATTCATCGAACGTCACCTCGATCGCGCCCCGGCGTCCACAAGAGCGGTCGATCCGGACTGAGCCGCCTCAGGCGGCGGGCTTACCTTCTGCCGGATCCACCAAACGGAACTCCCGCAGTTCGTCCGGCGTGAGGACGTAGAGTTCGTCGGCCGGCGTGCGCATCGCGTGGATCCACAAGCGCGGATCGACGCCCATGTCGACGAGAAGTGCCTGGCACTCGGCGATCGTCGCCTGGATCTGGGCGACCGATCGATTGACGTCGCGCGCCACGGTCTCGCCGGCGCCCGGCACGGAATAGACCTGATGCACCCCGATCCACGCCGCCTCGCCCGCCGCGCGCCGGACGCCGCCCGCCAGGACGAGCGGACACGCCGAGGCGCAGTAACCGTCGGCCGGAACGGCCGTTTCCAGCTTCCGTTCGCGGATGTATCTCGCCATGGCGATCGCGTCGCGGACCGACCCACCCGGTGAATGCAGGACGATTCGCCGCGCATCCTTCCCCTCGTCGTCCAGGAAGTTCCGAAAAGCCTCCGCGGTGCCGACATCGATGCGCCCCACCGCCGATGCCAGACCGTCCGGCCCGAGATGGAAGGCCATGGCGCGCGCCATCGCGTCGTTCGGCGGAACATCGTCGTAGCCCGGCAGAACGGGCTCGCCTCGGTCCGGCCCGACCGGCACGGCGCGTGGCAGGTAGGGTCGGATCTGATCGCCCGGCTTTGGACGCGGCAGCGGCAGCGGCTCGGTTCGCGTCAGGCGATCGCGATCGGCGCCACGTCCGACGACGCCGATGACATCCTGCGCCAGCATGGACGCGCCCATGGCCAGAACCGCGAAGAAGACCATTCGCAACAGAGCCCCGTCCGGCAGCGACAGAAGGCGCCGTTCCAACCAACCGGGAGAAGCCTGGAGGTCGCTCACCCTGCCTGGAGCCTCGGGCTCTTGCCGAAACCGGCCGGCTCGTTCCGCTGAACGATGTCGTCGGCCGGGTCCACCGGTGGCGCTTCGATCGCAGGCGCTGCGGCGACTTCCGCCATGAGGCGGCGCTGGATGCGCATGGCCCGCATCATGTCCACCGCGCTCATGTCGCCGATCTCGGCATCCTCCTCGCCCTCTTCGCGTCGGATCTGGTCCTGGACGATGCACAGGATAAACACCAGGACTGCCGGAAGCAGATCGATCGCGATGGCTCCGGCCCAGGACGGAAGGAAGTCGCGTGCATACATCACCACCGCGTCCGGCGCCGAGAGCGGCGTGAAGCGGACCGTCTCGACGCGGGGTCGATCCAGGATCGCGTCGGCCGCAGCGGCCAGCGCGAGGCTCTGCTGGCGCACCGCTGTTTCGACCTGCCCGACCACGGCCGTCTGTCGGTCCTGAAGCCCGGTGCTGGTGCCGTCGGCCGCCGGTGCGATGAAGGTGCGGCCGAGGTCTTCGGCGGCCCGCTTGACCGACGGCGCCACGGAGGTTTGCTGCAACGAGCCGATGATGCCGGCGAGCTCCGTGGCCTGTGCGGCGTAGTCGGTACCGCGCTCCTTGACGCTGCCGTCGGCGGCGACCAGCCGGCGCATTTCGCCGAGGCGCTCGCCGCCTTCCTTGAACAGGGCGCTCACGTCGTCGCGCGAAGCCTCGATCTCCTGCGCGAGACTGCCAAGCTGCGTCGACATCTGGCTGAGAAGCTGCACCACCGTGCCCGAGCCGGACGTGCCGGTCAGCGCGCCGGACGAGCGCTCCTCGTCGGACAACCGGGCGAAACGCTGGGCGGCGAGCTGAATGTCCGGCAGGAGGCTCTGCGCCGCCAGCGCATTCTCGTGCGCCTCGTTGAGTTTGCTCTGATACTCCTCGGTCGTGATCGACATGTGCTGCTCGAGCGCCGCCGCGCCCGCCAGGGCCGCCGCATTGAGCCAGGCGGACATGGCCATGATCATGCACGAGCCGATCGCCATCGCGAGATACAGCATGCGCCGTCCCGACGGGCGGCGGACATGCGGCATGATGCGGATGAGATAGGACCAGAACGCGTAGATGCCGACCGAAACAGAGACCGAATAGATCACCGCGCCGAAGAAGACGGTGGTCGCGTCCCCATCCAGCAGTTCCCGCACCCCGAGGTAGGTGAAGATACCGCTGGCCGTCGCCAGGATGGCGAGCGTCATCCGGGTGGTCAGTTCCAGCCGAGCGACCTGCCCCCGGAGCGTGTAGGAATGTGAAGCGGACATGCGGCTCCCTGGCGATCGAGGCGCGGACAGGCTCGCCGCGGCTCGATCGTTAAGGGAAAATTAAGGCGCTGGCGAGCCAGGACCTTTCCTTCCGCGAGCGGTTCAGCTCGTGGCGTAGACGAGATCGTTGCCGAGATGGCAGCGGCCGATCCGCAGTTCCAGCGGGCGATCCTGGTAGGAGCAGATGATACGCTGCAGACGCAGGATCGCCGCGTCTCCCGACAACTTGAAGTTGCGCTTGTCGGCGCTCGTCGCGCCTTCGGCGGTTGCCTTCTCGCGCTTGTGGGTCGCCAGGTCCTGGCCGGTCCAGCGGGCGGTCGCCATGGCTTCCAGCGCCTCCTGCGACATCGTCTTGGCCGAGGCGTCGACGCGCAGGAACACCTCCTCCGTCATGAACAGCCGGCCGAGATGGGTGCGGCGGCGCTCGAACTGGAGGACGGGCGTGCGGGCATTGACGCCGAGCAGCTCCCCCGTCTCGTCGGGCGCCGTGCCGAGCACGACCTTGGACACCGAGACCTCCCCGGAGATGCGGTTGCCCGAACGATCGAAGACGTTGGAGAACCGGCTCCGCATCTTGCCGCCGTCGAAGTCCGCCACCACGGTTCCCTTGCCCTGATGGCGCTCGAGAAGCTTGTGTTCGGTGAGGATATCGAAGGCCTTCCGGACGGTACCGAGGCTGATCCCGAGCGAGCGCGCGATCTCCGCCTCGTTCTCGATCGACTGGCCCGGCGCCCAGGTCTTGGATACGATCCGGGCGATGAACTCGTCGGCGACCTGTTGATACAACGGGCGGGTATTGAAGGGTTTTGCGAGCGACACGGGCCGTTTCCTGTTCCCTATCCTTCGGATGACCGCTATTGTAGATGCAACCTGGGCGGGAATGCAACCTATACGGGTATCCATTCGAAGATATTTTATCGGATCGCTAGCGGTCGCCTTCGATGGCTGCCGTTCGCCTTCCCTGCGTTGCTTCGATCCACTGGCGGACGCGCTCCTCGGGCTGCGGGTGACGGATGATGTCGGTGACCACGGCCGCGCAATCCGCGCCGCCGTCCCAGACCGCAGGAAGACGCTCAACGGTTATGCCGCCGATGGCGACGAGCGGAAGCGCGCCGATCCGCTTGCGCCAATCGCCCAATCGCTCCGGCGTCTGCGGCGCCCATTTCATCTGTTTCAGGATCGTCGGCCAGACCGGGCCGAGCGCCACGTAATCCGGCTCGGCTGCCAGTGCGGTGGCGAGTTCGGCGCGGTCGTGGGTGGAAATCCCCAGCCGCAGGCCCGCACGGCGGATGGCGGCGAGATCGGCATCAGCCAGGTCCTCTTGCCCGAGGTGCACGAACGCCGCCCCTTCCTCGATCGCCAGCCGCCAGTGGTCGTTGACCACCAGCAGGCACTGGTGCGCTGTGCATACCGCCTGCGAGCTTCGGATCTGATGTCGGAGTTCTTCCGGCGACATGTCCTTCGCCCGAAGTTGCACGAGCCGTATTCCGAGCGGCACCAGCCGCTCGATCCAGTCCGCATCGGGCAGTACGGGGTAGAACGGGTCGAGCGCGCTCATGCCAGCAGCGCCTGTCCGAACACGGGCGTCGAGGGCGCCGCCATGTCGCGCGCCTCCATGCCACCGGCCTCGAAGGCCATGCGCCCCGCGTCGACGGAGAGACGAAAGGCGTGCGCCATTGTCACCGGATCGGCGGCGGTCGCCACCGCAGTGTTCAGCAGCACACCGTCGTAACCAAGTTCCATGGCATCCGCGGCGTGCGACGGACGTCCGAGACCGGCATCCACGATCAGTGTGATATCCGGGAACTGGGCTCGCAACGAGCGCAAGCCGTAGCGGTTGTTGAGGCCGAGGCCGGAGCCGATGGGCGAGCCCCAGGGCATCAAGACCTCGCAGCCCGCCCGCAGCAACCGCTCGGCCACGACCAGATCCTCCGTGGTATAGGGCAGGACCTTGAACCCTTCGCTCGACAGGATCCGCGCCGCTTCCACCAGCCCGAACACGTCCGGCTGCAGGGTGTCGGCATGGCCGATGACCTCCAGCTTCACGAGGTCGGTACCGAGGAGTTCGCGTGCCATGTGCGCGGTGGTCACCGCCTCCTTGGCCGTGTGACAACCGGCGGTATTGGGCAGGAATGCGACGCCGAGATCTCGGATCTCGTCCCAGAAACCCGGGCCGTTCTGCCCCATGCCCGCACCCTCGCGCCGCAGCGAGACAGTGACGATCTCGGCGCCCGAGGCGACGACGGCATCGCGCATCACGGCGGGCGACGGATAGAGCGCCGTGCCGAGCATCAGGCGCGACGTCAGAGTCCGATCGTAGAGCCGCATCTCAGCCTCCTTTCATGGGCGACAGAATTTCCACCGCGTCGCCCTCGGCGATCCGCGCCTCGCCCCGCGCGCCGCGCGGCACGAATTCACGGTTCACGGCGGTCGCCACGGCGTCGGGCCGGTAGTCGAGTTCCCGGAGGAGACCCTCGATGTCGCGGGAGGCGATGTCCCGCTCCTCTCCGTTCAGCGTGATCCTCATGTGGGCTCCTTCGCTGACATCAGCATGTCGGCAGCGGTTTTCGAGAATGCGGGCGAGAGCAGGAAACCGTGGCGGTAGAGACCGGAGAAGACGATCCCCTGCGGCGTCCGTTCGACACGCGGAAGATTGTCGGGCAAGGCAGGACGCCGCCCGCTGCCGATCTCCAGCACCTCCGCCTCCGCAAAGGCGGGGTGGAGCGCGAAGGCGGCCGTCAGGAGCTCGACGGCCGAGCGGAGTGTGACGGGTCCTTCGGCCGCGCTTTCCACCATGGTCGCACCGATCATGAAGACGTCGTCCTGCCTCGGCACGACGTAGATCGGCCAACGCGGATGAAGCAGACGCACGGGCCGGCGAAGCGCGACGTCGCGGCAGCGAACGATCGCCATTTCGCCCCGGACCGAACGCAGACGCGGCAACGCGGCGGAAAGCCCACGGCAATCCACGATGCGTTCGCCCGCGAAATCGGCGGGTTCGACGGGATCGTCGAACCGGATCGCCCCGCCCGCGGCCTGGATACGTGCCATGAGAGCCCGCAGCGTCCGTCGCGGGTCGAGATGGGCCTCGTCCTCGAAGAACAGGGCTCGGTCGAACCGCCCGGCGAGGTCGGGCTCAAGAGCCGCCAGCCCCGCCGCATCCAGCCACCGATGCGCCGTCGTGCGCGCCGCGAACTGCCGGAGGTCCGCCGTGTCGCGGCCGGACGCGACGACCAGTGTTCCGCAGCGTTCGACCTTCGTGATACCCGCCCAAAAGGCGATGCCATCCAGCCCTGGTGCGATGATCCCGTCGTCCGCCACGCTGGCTTCGCAGTAGGGCGCCAGCATGCCACCGGCGAGCCAGGAGGCGGACGCCGAAAGATCCGCGCCGCGCTCGTGGACGACGACCCGCTCGCCGGCATCGACGAGGCGAACCGCGGTGGTGAGCCCGGCGACGCCCGCGCCCAAAACATGAATGGTCATCGCCGCTCCCGCGCCGCGATCGTTCACGCCAGACGTCGGGTCGAGATACGCCCGCGCGCGAACGACCGGCCGCCGCGTGGGCTGCGCCTCGTCGTCCCTCGTCGGAGCGGGTCACTCCATCCCTACGCCAGTGCGAACTGGATCAGGTTCTTGGGGTCGCCGGGCGCTGACGCCGGCCTCTCAGTTCCCTGCCGGAACTCCCCCTGGAAGGCCTCAGGGTATGCGATCGGTCCCGTCTGTCAATGCCACCTCACGCATCGGCTCGTCCGCCGGCAGGATGGGGCCATCTGCCAGGGGCGCATCGGACCGGGCCTCGAGGAGATGGTCAGCGATCGCCTGCGCCGTCACTTCGTCGCCGTTGATCACCGTATCGGCACCGGCCTGTATCAAACGCTCGCGCTGCTCGCCGGAGTGAACGCGCGCCGTGATGCGGATGCCGGGATTGGCGTTGCGGGCCGCATTGATGATCGCAACCGCCTCGAAGCTGTTCGGAAAGGCGAGCACGATGTCCCGCGCCTGCGCAATGTTGGCCGCCGCGAGCACCTCCGCCTTTACCGCATTTCCGACGATCGCCTCGGTACCGGCGGCACGAATCCGCGCGACGCGCTTGTCGGCGTCCTCGATCACCACGAAGGCACGGCCGGCCGCCGTCAGCCGCTGCGCGATCCGGGAGCCGACGCGCCCGTAACCCACGAGAACCAGGTGGTCGGCGAGCGCGGTAGGGCGCAGGTCGTCCGCCTCGATCGCCACGCTGCCGGCAGGAATATGCGAGGGCACCGCGCCCGCCGGTTGGGTCTGCAGTTCGCGACCGTGCGTTGCGGCAGCCGACTTGGCGGGGGACGTAGCCGAAGCCTCGTCCGGCGCGGATCGATCCAGCCGCTGACGCAGCGTGTCGATCGACGAGAACAGGATCGGGTTCAGCATGATCGACAGGATCGCGCCCGCCAGGATCAGGTCGCGTGCCTCGGGCGGCAGGATGTTCAGCCGCCCACCGAGCTCGGCGAGGATGAAGGAGAACTCGCCGATCTGCGCGAGCGAGACCGAGATCGTCAGCGCCGTCGATGTCGGATAGCGGAAGGCGCGCACGATCACGAAGGCCGCGATGGACTTGCCGAGCACGATGATCAGCACGGTCGCGAGGATCGGCAGGGGATCCTGAACCAGGCTGCGGGGGTCGAACAGCATGCCGACCGACACGAAGAACAGGACGGCGAACGCATCGCGCAGGGGCAGCGTGTCCTCTGCCGCGCGGTGGCTGAGGTCGGACTCCGCCATGATCATGCCGGCGAAGAAGGCACCAAGCGCCAGCGAGACGCCGAAGAGCGATGCCGCGCCGAACGCGACGCCGAGCGTGATGGCAAGAACGGCAAGACGGAACAGCTCGCGCGACCCGGAACTCGCCGTCATCTGCAGCGCCCAGGGGATGATCCGTCGTCCGACCAGCAGCATCAGGATCACGAAGACGCAGAGCTTGAAGACCGTCATCAGGATGACGCCGGACACGCCGAGCCCGAGATCCGAGAACACGCCCGTTCCGCCCGAAGGCGCGGTGCCGCCGAGCGTCGTGGCGAAGGCGGGCAGGAGGACGAGCGCCAGGACCATCGCAAGGTCTTCGACGATCAGCCACCCGACGGCGATGCGCCCCTTGCCCGTTTCGATAAGTCGCCGCTCCTGCATGGCCCGCAACAGCACGACCGTCGAGGCGACCGAAAGCGCAAGACCGAAGACGAGCCCCGCTCCGGCCGACCAGCCGAGCAGCCAGGCGAGCCCCATGCCGAGCAGTGTCGCGCAGGCGATCTGCACGACTGCACCCGGCAGCGCGATCGCGCGCACCGACATGAGATCGGCGAGGGAGAAATGGAGCCCGACACCGAACATCAGGAGGATCACGCCGAGTTCGGCGAGTTCCGTCGCCAGTCCCTGGTCGGCGACGAAACCGGGCGTGAAGGGTCCGACGCTGACGCCGGCCAGGAGATAGCCGACGATCGGCGAGATGCCGAAACGGTTCGCCAGGGTGCCGAACACGAAGGCAAGGCCCAGCCCGGCCACGATCGTCTCGATCAACGGCATCTCGTGCAGCATCGGCGCGGCCTCCGGTTTCGAATCTCTCCAGGCTGTGGTCCCTCTCCCGATAGGGGAACGGCGCCCGCCTTGCAGCACAAAAGTCTCGCCATCCATCAGGGCATGGCGATTTTCTGCGTGTAGCGGAGCATCAGTTGGCCTTCCTGATGGGGGATCGCAATAAGCGCGAACCGGCCGGTCTTGTTGCCGTCCCGGTGCCGAATCGCTGCGCGTTGGCGGAGGTCGCGGTCTCGCGTTCGCGGTTGATCGCGCAAACAATCTCGGCTTGCCGCGCATCCCGAGCAGCACGCGCGCCCCCTCCTTCCATCCTTTGCTTTCGACCGATCTTTCGAGGTTCAGGGGGACAGGACGATCCGCAGACAGTGGGATTTCGCGGATCGACCGACGTGGAAGGAAGCTTGTTGAACGACCGTTCAACCTATGGTCATAGCCGACCCGTGCGATGCGTCATTTTCCTGTCATGACGCCGGACACGAGGCTGCATGCCCACGGTGCATACGTTAGAGTCCCGCTGAGGACGCTCGATCGTTTCGGCGGCGACAACGGGAAACACCGACCATGCTTCACCGCACCTTCTTCGCCCCCGCTTTGATGGCCGCGCTACTCGGTTCCGCT
>NZ_BBWJ01000041.1 GCF_001463745.1 Aureimonas sp. AU22
CCAACCTCGTCTTCACGCTGCCGATGGAGAGCGAGATCATGGGGGCGATCCTGGACGGGGGCGAGGACGCGGAGGCGGCCGCCCGCACCTGGCTCGCCGCCCATCCCGACGCCTGGAAGCCATGGCTCGACGGCGTGACCACCTTCGACGGAAAACCGGGGGCCGAGGCCGTTCAGGCGGCCCTCGAGGGTTGAGCGGGGCGGCCGAGCGCCGCGAGAAACGGGACCCGGGGTGGAACGGCATCTCCCCGGTCTTTCGAGCGCGCGACGTCGCACCACGATCCGCGCCTGCCGGAAAGGTTGCCGCCTTCCTTCCCATCAGCCGGACTTCGAGGACGCATGACGCAGTGGCTCATCGATCATAAGATCCCCCTCGGCGTCTGGCTGCGCAGCCTGGTCGACGCGTTGACGACGAACGCGCAAGGCCTGTTCGACGCGATCTCCGTCACGCTGGAGTTCCTCATCGGCGGCCTGACGGCCGGTCTCTCGGCCATCCCGCCGCTCGTCTTCATCGCGCTCGTCGCAGCGGGTGCCTATGCGCTGCATCGCTCGCTGGCGCTTGCCGCCTTCGCGCTCCTGTCGCTGCTGCTCGTGGTCAATCTCGGCTACTGGACGGAGATGATCCAGACCCTGTCCCTGGTCTTCTGCGCGACCCTCGTCTGCGTGCTCCTCGGCGTTCCCCTCGGCATCGCCGCCGCCCATCGCCCGGTCGTCTACACCGCGATGCGCCCGTTCCTCGATCTGATGCAAACGATCCCGACCTTCGTCTACCTCATCCCGACGCTCGTGCTCTTCGGCCTCGGCGTCGTGCCCGGCCTCATCTCCACCGTGATCTTCGCCATTCCCGCCCCGATCCGGCTCACCTATCTCGGGTTCACGTCCGTGCCGGGAACCTTGCGCGAGGCGGCCAGCGCCTTTGGCGCCACCAAGCGGCAACTCCTCCTCAAGGTCGAGCTTCCCTATGCCCTGCCGACCATCATGGCGGGCATCACCCAGTGCATCATGCTGAGCCTGTCGATGGTGGTGATCGCCGCGCTCGTGGGCGCCGACGGTCTCGGCAAGCCGGTGGTGCGTGCGCTCAACACGGTCAATATCGGCATGGGTTTCGAGGCGGGCCTTGCCATCGTCATCCTCGCCATCCTCCTCGACCGCATCTGTAAGGCGCCCGAGCGCCGCGCCGTTAAGGGGCATTGAGCATGGACGAAGAGCTTCCCGCGATCGAGTTCCGCGACGTCGACATTATCTTCGGCGACCGGCGCGCCGAGGCGCTTGCCATGTTGGATCGGGGCGCGACGCGCGACGAGATCCTCCAGAAGACGAACGCAGTCCTAGGGGCTGCCGGGGTCAACCTCACGGTGCGCCCCGGCGAGATCTGCGTGCTGATGGGTCTGTCGGGTTCCGGCAAGTCGACGGTGCTGCGCGCGGTGAACCGCCTCAACACGATCTCGCGAGGCCAGACGATCGTGCGCCATCGCGGGCGGGCCGTGGAGGTCGGGTCCTGCGATGCGGCGACCCTGCGCGATCTTCGCACCCACACCGTTTCCATGGTCTTCCAGCAGTTCGCGCTCCTGCCCTGGCGCACGGTGCGCGAGAACGCCGGGCTCGGACTCGAGCTGCAGGGCATCCCCGTCGCCGAGCGCAACCGCATCGTCGACGAGAAGCTCGCCATGGTCGGCCTCACGCAATGGGCCGACAAATACGCCCACGAGTTGTCCGGCGGCATGCAGCAGCGCGTCGGGCTCGCGCGCGCCTTCGCCACGGATGCCGATATCCTTCTGATGGACGAGCCGTTCTCCGCGCTCGATCCCCTGATCCGCACCAAGCTGCAGGACGAGCTCCTGGAATTGCAGAAGTCGATCCGCAAGACGATCCTCTTCGTCAGCCACGATCTCGACGAGGCGCTCAAGCTCGGCAACCGGATCGCCATCATGCAGGACGCCCGCATCGTCCAGCAGGGGACGGCCGAAGACATCCTCCTGTCGCCCGCGACCCCCTATGTCGCCGAGTTCGTGCAGCATATGAACCCGCTGAACGTCCTGCGCGGCTCCGCCCTCATGCGCCCGGCCGGCTCGCTCCGACGCGACGGCGGCGCGGTGCTTCTCGACCGGGACGGCGCCATCCGTCTCGAGCTCGACGGAGCCGATCGGCCGAAGGAGGTGCGGATCGGGGCGGCAAGCGGCACGCTCGGCCATGCCGACGCGGCGGAAGGGCAGGTGGATCGCCCGTGCGACGTGATCGTCGCGCCGGCCGATCTCAAGCTGCGCGCCGCGATCGCCCTGAAGCGCCAGACCAACCATCCGATCCTGCTCGTGGACGAACTTGGCCGTCTTGCCGGGCTCTGCGGCGACGAGGAGATCTATCGCGGTCTCCTGCAACGATCCGTGCCGGGCTGATCGTCCGCGGCGCGAGCGGGCAGAATTCGCGCGCAAATGCCGGCGAAGCGGGAGCCGCGGACGCGACGTCGCGTCGAAGAGCAAGGCGTCTTGGGATGACACTGCCAGCGCTGGGATATTCAGTCAGCCGTCTTCACCGTCCGCCGGCATGACCTGATCGCTCGGACGGCGGGCCTGAGACCGGACCCCGGCTCACCGGTCGACGCCTCCTTGCCAAGGTTTAACTGCGCAGCCCGTCGTGCACGGCGCCTCGTCTTCCAAGGGACGAGGAAGCTCCCCATCCGCCTGGGGCGGGGCGCCGTGCGTGGTGCGGATCAGGACGCCAACTTGGCGATGTCTGGCACCACGAGGCGATCATCCTCCCGGATGATGATGCCGGCATATTGCAGATGGCTCATCGCGCGCGACACCGCTTCGCGATAGGTGCCGATGCGGCGCGCGATATCGGAATGCGTGGGGATCGGGTGAATGCATGCCGATCCATCGTGCCGCGCATGCTTGCGACAGAGGCGCATGAGCTCGCTTCGGATGCGTTGGCTGACGTCGAGCGTCGTCAGCTCGACGACCTGTTCCATCAGGATCTGTTCGCGATCGACGGTGCTCCGCAAGATCGAAAGGACCAGTTCGCGGTCCTGGGCGAACAGGTCGAGGATCGCCGCCGGCTTGATCGCCGCGATGGTGGAATCGACGGATGCCTCGACCGCGAAGTTGGCCACGCAACCGCCGACCAGCGCCGCTTCTCCGATGAACGACCCGACCCCCGCCTCGCGCAGCGAGACGACCTTTCCTTCCTTCGTATAGGCGAAGAACCAGAACTCGCCTCGCGTGACGAAGAACACCTTGTCCAGAAGATCGCCCGGCAGGACGATGGCTGCGCCCTCTCGGACGTCGAGCCAACGCGCCTGCCGGTTGAGTTCGCGAATGGTGGTTTCGGACACGCGGTGAAACATCGGGAGCGTGCGCAGATCCCTCGCGGATTCACCGTTGAGCGAACCGATGGTCTGCAAGCTTTCACGCATCGAACGCTTCTCCTCGCCCGGCTTGACTTACAAAAGACGTATGGCGTCCCCGATCAGGAGTCGTAAAGGAATAATCTTACTGACCCATTGTATTGCCAGCGCCTTCCAGCTTGCTTAATAGGTAGACGACTTCGGTTCTGTTGCGAGCCTTCAGTCGCTTCATGATGTTTCTGACATGCACCTTCACAGTGCTCTCGCACATGTTCAGGTCGTAGGCGATGATCTTGTTGGCCTTGCCTTTGCGCAGAGCATCGATCACCAGCATCTGCCGGGACGTGAACAGGCTGACACTGTCTTCATGCGGGTTGGCGGCAGGGCTCTGACGGATGAGCTGTTCGCAACGGGAGAGGATGCTGGCCGGGACATAGATCCCTCCGGCCGCCACCAGACGCATGGCGCTGACCGCGACCTCCAGGCTGACGGTCGGAGGAATGTAGCCGCGCACCCCGAACTCGAAGGCGCGCAGGACATCCGAGACGTCCTCGATCTCCGACAGGATGATCGTGTCGGTCTCCGGCCGGTCGGCGCGGATCTGTGCGATCTGCGACATGTAGACGTCGGACTTCGCCTTCGACCAGGTTGCGCAGATCAGGATGATGTTGATGCGCTCGACGGCCGCCTCCGACGCCTCGAGCGACGTCAGATCCGAGAAATAGTGAAGCTCCAGCGTCTCGTCGACGGCTCTCAACCCGCGCCCGAAACAGTCTCGGATCAGCGGGCGATCGTCGATGACGGCGATCGTCAGCGGGCTGACCCGGTCGAGACCCCGTCTGTAATCCTCGAGCCGGGATTCGTTGAGGAAACGGCCGACGACACGCGGCGAAACCCTCGGATCGACCGGGTGAATGCTGAAGGAGGAGGCATCATGCACGGCGCTCATCGCTTGACCCCACAAATGTTATCTCACGTCATCCCTATCATTTAGGCGGAATGCGACGGGCCCGTCCGACCCGTCCGATCGCGTGGGAATGCCAGGCCCTGCACCTTTGGCATTCGGTTAACGATCCCTTAACTCAACCTATGCATCTATATTGCCTATTACGAATTGGTAAGGTGTGACGAAAAGCACAAGACCAAGGAAATCCGGCACTTGATAACGCATTGCCGGGCTGGACGTTGCGGCACTCGGTTGTTGCCGCGTGGCTATTCACTTATCCACAGAGTAGTAAAAACTTATGTCAAACTCGCACATAGTCGCGAGAACGTAATCTTCCTGAAACAAGCTTCGTTACGACGCCCTTCACGAGATCACGGCGAGCAAGCAGCGCTTGCGGTCCTTCCTGCCGCGCGCGAAGACCATGACTCCGCAGCGCGCAGGCTCGATGCACTGCTTCTTCCCGGTGCTGTTGCAAGCCGCATCGCTGCAAGATGGATGATCTCCCGAGGTCGATGGCCGTGTGCGGGTTGGCTCGATCGAACCCTGTCGTTCGACGTCAGGACCAAGGGATAAACGGTACACGAGCGTGACGGTCGTCGATGGTTGGAGACGAATAGAGTCCGCATCGTGCAAGAAGAAACACCCTCTAGATCGAGATCGATGCCCAAGCGTGTGGGGACAGGCCCGATACGGCAGAGGGCGGGAGCGCTACGAAGGGTATTTCGGCCTTTGGGACATGTGATCAATAGAAGGAAAGTCTGCGATCGAACGGGTGCGATGCTCTGAAGAGCAGGAAGAAGCAACCGCCACCAGCTCGGCACCCTCAGCTACATCGGCGATATTGCTTTGAAGACGCTTCATCCGAGATCCGCTTCCAGCGAGGATATGCGGTGGCGGAAGACGAGAAAATCCCGGTCGCTTTCGATCAATCCGTAAGCTCTTTCCCGGCTGCGAGCGCATCTCAGCGGTTCGACCGCCTGCGCCGTCGGGCGGTCAGCATGGGACCGTCGCATGCCCGCGACATTCGCTGCCCGTCCGTCGGCAGCCTTCCTGTTTCGACGGCGGGACGGGCGGGGCTCGTTACCCCAGCCACGACGGCGGCACGTGCCGCTCGTCCTTTTTTGATCGTCTGTAGCGCTCTTCGGAGGGCGACATTGCCGGCATACACAAAACGCGTGCCCAAGCCCGCTATCGAACAAGTTGTGCCCAGAGTCCCGCTTCTCGGATGAACCGAGAACCATCAAATTGATGCGGCCTCGGCAACGAAGACGTAAGCGTCGCCGCTCGATCGGACGAAAGACTTACGCAAGGGCAGCGAGGAGGGCGCGGATCGAGCACGGCACCGATGCGGTCGGTCCGCCGCGGCAGCCTTGTCGGCCGAAACTTGGCGCGAACGGGTGCGCGACCATCGCTTCCTCATGCGACCGGGGGTTCGACCGTCGTTCGGATCTCAGTCACGGTTAACCGCCGGGCCGGTCTCGTCGGCAGGCCCGTCGTGCCGCCATCGCCGGTCTGGGGGATCTGGGTCGGCGAGGCCGCACATCGCGCCACAGGGATCGCTCCCGACGCCGCTGCCGAGGTCGCCGTCGTCTTCAACCCTTGAGAACCTTTCCGTCCCCGCACCCGGGCGAGGCGACGACCGGTTCCTTCACCTCGACGACGCACCCCTCCTGTCCACCAACCGGCATACGTCCGAACGCATCAGGTGCGCGGCGAACGCCTGCCCCGCATGAGACGACCTTTGAAAGGGAATGGTCACTCACGAGGGACGTCGTCGCCCAGGCCGCCGCGTGGCGACCCATGGCGCGCCCAGTCGAGGGATGGGGTCATCTTTTTGGCTAGGTTGCGGGTGGTGGGCCAGCAGGACTAGCGCTTGGAGCGCGTGATCAGCCAGCAGGGGCATCCCGGCGATGATGTCCGTCTTCCATGCCCGACGAGGCGACCGGGCGTCCCGCCGTCCCGGCCATCGATTCCGAACCCTTGTCGCCGCCCGTGCGCAGAGGGGAACCACAAGGGGAGCCACCGCGTGATCGGCATCGAAGGAAACCCTCGGACCGTCAGGTCTTCGAGCGATCGGGCCATCCATACGGTGCTCGTTCTCGCGGGCCTCGATACCGGCGGCACCGAGAAGATCGTCAACATGCTGGCCCATCATCGCAGCAACCGCGGCGACCGCATCACGGTGGTCGCCGTCAACGCCGACGATCCCGTGTCCTTCTTCTCCTACAGGAACGACATCGACGTTCTTGCGCTCGGAAACCCGCGTGGGCCCCGCTTCCTGACGAGTATCAGGCGCCTGTGGCGCCTGCGTCGGGCCCTTCGTCGTCTGCGGCCCGATGTCACCTTATCGTTTCTGACCAAGATCAACGTCCTGACGGCGATCGCCTCGACGGGTCTCGGCACGTGCCTGGTGCTGTCGGAGCGCAACAATTTCCTGGTCCAGAAGATGCATCCGCTATGGCACGGCGCCTTTCGCTGGGCGGCGCGCGGCACGCGCCTCGTCATGCAGACGGGGCAGGCCAAGGCCGCCTTGCCCCCGTCGCTGCGTGCGAAGGCCGTGGTCATTCCCAATCCGGTCGCGCCGCCCGCCGAGGCGTGGAAGTCCGCCAGTTGGCGACCGCATTTCATTGCGGCCGGCCGGCTCGACCCGCAGAAGGGTTTCGATCTCCTCGTCGATGCATTCGCGCGCATCCTGCCGCACGTGCCGTCCGCATCCCTGTCGATCTTCGGCGAGGGGCCCGATCGCGGCACTCTCGAAGCGCAGATCGGGGAACTGGGTCTTGCGGAGCGGGTGCGGCTGCCGGGCCGGGTCTCGTCGCCGGACGACTGGATGGCGGCCGGCTGCGTCTTCGTCCTCAGCTCCCGTTTCGAGGGTTTCCCGAACGTTCTCATCGAAGCCCTGTCGCGGAGCGCGCCGGTCGTTGCCTTCGATTGCCCGTGGGGGCCCGCCGACATACTTCGCGATGCACCGGGCTATCCGCTCGTGCCGGCCGGCGACATACAGGCGCTTGCCGACGCCATGGTTCGCGTTTCGCTGGATGCGTCCTTGCGACGGCGCATGGCGGATGCGGGGCCGGTCATCGCCGGAAAGTATTCGACGGCGACGGTGTTTGCTCGGTGGGACGCGTTGATCGATGACGCGCTGTCGGAGCGGCACGCGCGCGTGGGGGCCGGAGGGATCAGCCGCCTGGGCGGGATCCCCGGACCGGTCTGACGATCCGGGCTTTCAGTCCGCGGGCTTCAGGTAGAGACGCCCCGTGCCGTAGCGATCGACGATGCCAAAGTCCGGAACGGGCTGGTAGCCTTGGGAAAGCGCATAGTCGAGGAGCGGCTTCTCCAACGCCGGCTCGAAGCCGAGGAGAAGGGCTGCGGGGGGATCCGAGGCGAGAAGCGCGGGGATCCCGGCCGGCGACACCATCCTGTAGTGGCTGGCAAGGGATGCGGGCGTCAGCGTCGCTGTTCGGTAGGCGAAAAGGCCGGTTGCGAGCTCCGGGTAGACGGGAAGGCCGCCTTCGAGCGGATAGAGCGGCGCGAGCGTTGCGACCTTGCCCCGGCGCTGGGCGGCGTCCAGATGCCGGGCGATGTTGACCCCGGCCTGATGGACCCGTGCCACGGCCCATCGCTCCGGATGCGGGAGGGTCGCCAGATTCTGGACGAGGCGGGGGGCCTGGGCGAGAAGGGCGATCGTCGCCACGCACAGCAGTACCGCCGCGGCTTGCGCGCGTGCCGTCTTCGAGAGGTCCCGCGCGAGGAGAGCCAGCGCGAGCGGCAGGCACACGAGCGGCGGCGCGAAATACTGCGGGAAGCTCGGCGTCGGCAGGAGGCTGAACGCTGCGCCGACGCAGAACGCGCAAGCGGCCAGAAGCAGGAGCGCTCCGGTCCCCGAGCGATGCGGCGCTGGGTCCTGGCGGCGGATCAGCGCAAGCAGCAGCAGGGCGACGAGACCCAGCGATCCCGCGCCGCCGATCCAGATTTCGTAGGCGAAGGTCAACTTGCCGGCACGGCTCGTGACGGCGCCTTCGTCCGGTGCCGCACCGGACAGCCAGTATTGCGCGTGCGGTCCCATATGCCACCCCACCACGTGGGCGAGGAACCCCGTGGGATCGGACACGAGATAGAAGAGGATCGGCAAGGCGCCGACGAGCCCGCCGACAGCGAGTGGCAAGACGACGCGGACGAGGCGCTCTCGAAAGGCGAGCTCGCGCGGCAGGAGAAGAGCCGCCAGCGCGACGGGGAAAATGAAGGCCACGCCGCTGATCTTGAAGACGACGCCGAGGGAAAGGCAAAGGCCTGCCGCCGCCGCCATCGCGCTCCGCACGGGTGTCGACACCACGGCGAGCGTGAAGAGGCCGAGGCCGAGGAAGGCGAAGGGCAGGGGAAGGAAGTTGTTGGTCGCCCCCATGCCGGTGACGGACAGAAACAGTTCGTTCGCCAGCGTGAGAACGACGATGCCCCAACTCGTCCAATAGGAGCGCGTCAGCGCATAGCTGATCGCCCCGATCCCCCCGATCAGGAGCAGCCAGCCGGCGAACACGCCGAGCCGGGCGTCGAGCAGCAGGTAATCGGAACCGGTCAGGCGACGGATGGCGTGGAACAGCCACGCGGCTCCCGGCGTGTGGTTATAGAAGAAGTCCTGGTAGATCGACTGATCGTCGAGGAGGCGGGTCGGCGGAACGTAGAGCTGCTCGTCGCGCCGCAGTTCGAAATTCATGAGGCGCAGGAACAGACAGACCGTCAGCGCGCCGGCAACAAACGGCATGACCCGTGTCGCCGTCGGCAAGCGGGGGATATCCAACCGGACCGCGTTGATGGACATGGCGGGAACGTCCCTTTCGACGAAACGACACAAGGTCTGCTGGCCTGGTCTTTTCTAAGAGAAGTTCAGCGAGCCCGCGCTTTGCCGCCGCTAGGCCTTTCAGCCAGCCCTTGCCTACCACCGCCTACCCGAAAGAGGAGGTTTCCAGCCGTTTCGAGAGATCGGGCCTGGCGTGGCCGGTATCGACACGGATCATGGGGCAACGGCTTTAAGCCATTCGGGCAGATCGCGACGGGCAACACCCCCCAAGAGACAAAGCTCTTCGGTTTCCGCCGACTGTATAACCGCGGTGTCAACAATCGCGGCGAATGAGGCGGTCATGAAGGTGATTCTTTTGGCCGGCGGTCTCGGCTCAAGGCTTGCCGAAGAAACGGTGCGCGTTCCCAAACCGATGGTCGAGATCGGCGGGCGGCCGATCATCATGCATGTCATGGACATCTACAGTCGCTGGGGGTTCCGCGACTTCGTCGTCGCCGGCGGCTACAAATGCATGTCGATCAAGGCCTACTTCCAGAACTTTCACCTGACCACGGCCGACTTCACCGTCGAACTGGGCAGCGGCGTCATGACGCTGCGCCCGACGCGTCCGCTCGACTGGAACGTGTCGGTGGTCGATACCGGCCTTTCGACGATGACGGGCGGTCGCCTGCTGCTGCTCCGGGACTGGATCGGGCGGGACACGTTCATGGTCACCTACTCGGACGGCGTGGGCAATATCGATCTCAAGGCGCTTCTGGCGTTCCACCGGTCCCATGGCCGCCTTGCGACGGTCACCGCCGTGCGTCCGCCGGCGCGCTTCGGCGCGCTCGAGATCGAGGACGGCCAGGTCGTCGATTTCAGCGAAAAGGTTCGTCAGAAGGAAGCCTGGATCAACGGTGGCTTCTTCGTCTTCGAGCCGGGCGTGTTCGACTACATCCCGGCTCTGTCGGAGCCGCTGGAGCAGTCGCCCCTGTCGCAGCTCGCCCGCGACGGCGAGCTGTTCGCCTACCAGCACGACGGCTTCTGGCACCCGATGGACACGATCCGCGACCGCGACCATCTCGACGGCCTGTGTCGGGAGGCGACGCCGCCCTGGCTGGAAGGCATGCCGGAACACCCGGCCGAGCTCGCCCCCCATGTCCTGAATCTGCCGCAGCGCGAGCCGATCCATGTCTGAAGCCGAGCTTCGCAGGGCCCTTGCCGGCCGCCGGGTGCTCCTGACCGGTCATACGGGCTTCAAGGGCGGATGGCTGGCGCTCTGGTTGCGCCGGTTGGGCGCCGAGGTCACGGGCGTTTCGCTGGAGCCCGAGCCGCGTTCCTTCTGCAACGCGGTTCGGTTGGAAGAGGTGATCGACGGGCGGCGGGGCGACATCCGCTCCGGCGAGAGCTTTCGGGCGGCGGTGGACGGCGAGCGCTTCGACCTCGTGTTCCACCTCGCGGCCCAGGCCATCGTGCGCGACGGCTATCGCGACCCCGTCGACACCTACATGACGAACGTCATGGGAACGGCCGTGGTTCTCCAGGCCGCGCGGGAGATGCCCGGCCTGAAGGCTGTGGTCGTCGTCACCAGCGACAAATGCTACGACAACCGCGAATGGGCCTGGGGCTACCGCGAGGGCGACGCGCTCGGCGGTCACGATCCCTACTCGTCGTCCAAGGCCTGCGCCGAACTCGTCACCTCGGCGTATCGCGACTCCTACTTCCGCGACCCGCAGGGGCCGCAACTGGCGAGCGTGCGGGCCGGCAACGTGATCGGCGGCGGCGACTGGAGCACGGATCGCCTTCTTCCCGATCTCATCCGCGGCATGGAGGAGGGCCAGCCCGCCCGCCTTCGTAATCCGCGAAGCGTTCGCCCCTGGCAGCACGTTCTGGAGCCCCTTCGAGGCTATCTCATGCTGGCGGCGCGTCTGGTCGAAGAGGGGTCTCGGTTTGCCGGAGCGTGGAACTTCGGCTGCGACCGCGATGCCGCCGTCGACGTTGCGACCCTTGCACTCCTCACCTCTCGCCGGATGAAGCACGAGGGCCTCGGTTTCGTCATCGAGAGCGACGGCGGCCCGCCGGAATCGACGCTTCTGCGCCTCGACAGCACGAAGGCCTTCGTCGAGCTCGGCTGGAAACCGGTGTTCTCGCTGGAGGATGCCGTGGGCGAAACGGTGGCCTGGCACCAGAGTTTCGTGCGCGATCCCAGCGCCATGGTCGACGTCAGCCTCCGGCAGATCGCCGACTATGTCGAGCGATGGGAAGCCTCGTCCCCTCGTCCGACCCTCTCGGACATCCTTCCATTCTCCGAACAACAGGCAAGGGTCGCGGCATGCGTGTGAACTACGGACAGGCCGTCTTCGGCGAAGACGAGATCGCAGCGGTGATGCGCACCTTGCGCACATCCACGCAGATGGGGCCGCAGGTGCGCAGCCTACAGGAGCGCGTTGCCGCGCTCTTTGCCAAGCGCCACGGCATCATGGTCAATTCCGGTTCATCGGCGAACTACCTGGCCATCGAGATCCTGGGCCTGCCGAAGGGCGCCGAAGTGATCACCCCGGTGCTGACCTTCGCCACCACGGTCGCGCCGATCGTGCGCGCCGGGCTCGTGCCCGTCTTCGTGGATGCCACCGAGGGCACCTACAACATCGACGTCGAGAAGATCGAACAGGCGATCACCCCTCGGACCAAGGCGATGATGATCCCGTCCCTGATCGGCAACCTGCCGGACTGGGACCGCATTCGCGCCATCGCCGACCGGCACGGGCTGATGGTCATCGAGGACAGCGCCGATACGCTGGGCGCGACGCTGCGCGGGACGAGCACCGGCACGCGATCCGACATCAGCACGACCAGCTTCTACGGATCGCATGTGGTGACGGCGGCCGGCAATGGCGGCATGCTCTGCGTGAACGACGAGGCGCTGGCGAGGCGGGCGCTGCTTCTGCGGTCCTGGGGGCGGACGTCCTCGCTCTTCGTGGAATCGGAGACGATCGAGAACCGCTTCAATGTCGAGCTCGACGGTTTCGAGTACGACGCCAAGTTCCTGTTCGAGGAACTCGGCTTCAACGTCGAGCCCTCGGAGATCGGCGCGGCCTTCGGGCTGGTCCAGCTCGACAAGCTCGATCGCAACATCGAGGCGCGGGAGGCCAACTTCGCCGCGCAATACGAATTCTTCCGCCGCTACGAGGACTGGTTCGTGCTGCCGAGCCAGTTGCCGCAGGCGCGCACCGGCTGGCTGGCCTTCCCGCTGACCGTGCGCGAGGATGCCCCGTTCACGCGGCGCGACATGCAGATCTTCCTGGAGCGGCGCGACATCCAGACACGCCCGGTCTTCACCGGCAACATCCTGCGCCAGCCTGCGATGCGCGGCGTCGAGGTTCGCGCCGACCCCGCCGGATACCCGCAGGCCGATGCGGTGATGCGCGGCGGCATTCTCCTCGCATGCCATCACGGATTGGGTGACGAACAGATCGCCTTCATCCACGAGAGCTTCGAAAGCTTCGCCGACGAACGGTCTCATCCCAACAGGACCGCGGCGGGCTTTCGGACCCAATCTGTTCCTGCAGCGTCGGCCCAGTTGCAGGGAGCCTGATCCATGGCCGCTCGTTGCCGGCGCCAAGATCGTATGGCCCCGACTACCCAACCTGTCCGGCCGAAGGGCGATCATCCGCCCGCCGTGTGACGCCGGTTGGCTGACCGCGGGATCCGGGCAGCGCTACGCGAAAGGGACGCCGTCATGTCTCGCATCCTGATCACCGGCGGTGGCGGCTTCGTCGGCTCGCATCTGGCGGCGCGCGCGCTGGCGGAGGGCCACGAAGTCCATGTCACGGTCCGGCCGGGTTCCGACCACGCGCGGCTGACGCGGGTGGGACGCGAACTCGTGTGCCACAGTCTCGATCTTCGCGACGAGGCCGCGCTCGGTCGTTGCCTCGAGGACGCGGCTCCAGAGCGGATCGTGCATCTGGCTGCCTCGCCGCGCCGCCCCGAGCGAGCCGATCTCGGCGACGTCGCCGATTTCGTCCGGGACGATCTCGGCGGCCTCGTGCGGCTTCTTTCGCTGGCCGCGGCCCTGCCGCGCCCACCCGCGGCGTTCGTTCGCACGGGATCGCTCGCCGAGTACGGCTCCGCTCCCGTGCCGCAGGCCGAGGTCGCGCGCGAGCAACCCGTGACGGCCTACGGCGCCGCGCTCGTTGCCGCCACGCAGATCATGGGAGCGATCGCACCTCGCCTGCCGTTTCCGGTGCTGACCGCGCGCCTTGCCCTCGTCTTCGGTCCCGAACAGTCGCCGGACTACCTGATCCCGCGGTTGGTCGCCGGTTGTCTGGAAGGATCGGAGACCGTGATCCGGCGTCCCGGGGACAGGCGGGACCTGATCCATGTGGACGACGTCGTGGATGCGCTGATGCGGCTCGTGGACGAGCGCGCCACGGGGATCGTCAACGTCGCCAGCGGCGTCGCGCCGACGATGCGAGAGGTCGCGGCGGAAATCGTGTCGCTCACCGGATGCGATCCCGCGCTCGTACGCTTCGAAGCGGGCGCACCGTCCGGTTCGGCGCATCTGTGCTGCGCGACCGACAAGGCCCGCGAGCGCTTCGGCATTCGTCCGCGCACCGACTGGCGCGAGGGATTGGCGGAAACCGTGGATTGGTATCGATGGCGCCGGGCGGTGACGCGGCTGGGCATCGTGGCTGGCCCGCGCGTTCATCCGACGCCCGGCCGGGAGCTTGTTTCAACGGGAGTCTGATCGATGCTCGTGCCAACCCCCAAGCTCGTTTCCGTTCTCGTGCCCGCCTTCAACGAGGAGGCCAACGTCGAGCGCTGCTACGAGGCGATCGTCTCCGTGTTCGCCGAACTGCCGGGTTACGAATGCGAGATCGTCTTCACCGACAACCATTCGACCGACCGCACCTTCGAGCTCCTGCGCGCCATCGCGCAGCAGGACGCGCGCGTGCGCGTGATCCGCTTCAGCCGCAACATCGGCTACCAGCGCTCGCTGCTTGCGGCCTACAAGGCGGCGCGCGGCGACTGCTCGGTGCAGATCGATTGCGACCTCCAGGATCCCCCGAGCCTCATACCGCACATGCTGGGTCTCTGGCGCGAGGGGCATCAGGTGGTCTACGGCGTGCGCCGGTCCTTGCCCGACCGATGGCACGTCGCCCTGATGCGGCGTGGCTTCTACTGGTTCGTCAACGCGCTCAGCGAGGACGACCTGCCGCCGAACGCAGGCGAGTTTCGTCTGGTCGACCGGCGCATCCTCGACGAGCTGCGCGACATCGACGACACCTCGCCCTATCTGCGCGGCCTGATCAGCGCGATGGGCTTTGCCCAGGTCGGCTTTCCCTACGATCGTCACGACCGTGTCGCGGGCACGAGCAAGTTTCCCTTCCGCGCCATGCTGATGCTCGGCGTCGACGCCGTGCTCAACCATTCGCTTCTGCCGCTGCGTCTCGCCTCGTGGACGAGCCTCCTGGTGGGAAGCCTCACCTCACTCCTTCTGTTCGGCTACATCGTCGGTGCGCTGGTCCTGGGCAGCGGCTGGCCGCGGGGCTTTGCGACCACCACCATCCTGCTTCTCCTGGCGATCACCTTGAATGCGATGTTCATGGGGATCCTCGGCGAATATGTCGGACGCATCTTCATGCAGTCGAAACGTCGCCCCTCCACGATCGTGGAGGAGATCGTCGAGGTGGGGCCGCGGCCCGTGGTGAGGCTCGCGATCCGCGACGGGGTCGAGGCGTGAAGAGCAAAGATGCGGCGAACGCTCTTGCGACGCTTTTGCGCTTTGCGGGTGTCGGCGTCGTCACGACGCTTCTCGATACCGTGCTGTTCGCCGGGCTGACCAATGCCGGCGTGCCGCCGGCGCCGGCCAACCTCCTGTCCTACTCCTGCGGCATCGCGGTGAGCTACAGCCTCAATCGGCGCTGGACGTTCCGCGCGGCTGGCTCGCACGGCCAGGCGGTCAGGTTCGCCCTGTCGATGCTGCTCGGCCTTGCCATCAGCACGGCCCTCGTCGCGACGCTTTCGACGTATCTGGCGCCGGTCGCCGCGAAGGTCGTGACCGTCCCGATCGTGTTCCTGTGGAACTTCGCAGCGTCGCGCTTCTGGGTCTTTGCGAAGGCATAGCGGCTCGCACGCCCCGTGAACGCCGGCCCCGAAGCGGCGTCAGATCGCTTCCATCCGATATCGACGCGTCCGCCGTCGCGGATCCGGCCGCGAACCGAAGGCCGCGAGCGCCACTTCGTCCCAGCGATCGACGATCCGTTGCGGGGTGAACTCCCGGGCCGTCATCCCGGCGGCGTCGCCCAGTTGGCTGCGAAGGCTCGGGCTGCTCAGCATTCGGCGCAGGGCGTCGGCCAATGCGCCGACATTCTCCCGCTCGACGAGGATGCCGTTCTTCTCGTCCTCGATCATCTCCCGGGGGCCCCACTCGCAGTCGAACGATACCACGGGCAGGTCGGCCGCCATGGCCTCGAGAAGAACGATGCCCCAGCCCTCGAAACGCGAGGAGAGGACGAAGACGTCCGCGGTTTCGACCCAGGTGCCGGGCTTCGGCGTCACGCCCGGCATCCTGACCCGCGCCGTCAGGCCGAGTTCGTCGCGCTGCCTCTCGAGCTCGGCCCGGCTCGTGCCTTCGCCCCAGATCACGAGCGTCCACTCCGGGTGATCGCGGCTCACGTCCGCGAAGGCCTGGAGCAGGAGATCGAACCCCTTCTGCGGCACCAGGCGGCCAACCGCCACCAGCGTCTTGCCCTCCCGCCGCCGTTCGCCGATCTCCGACAAGTCCACGGGATTGGGAATGACCCAGCTCCTCTTGCGCAGGGCAGGCGGAAAGAACGCCAGGGCGCCGCTCGTCATCGTCACGAGGCCGAAGGCGCGGGGATAGAACGTGTTTCGCAGGAAACCCCAGACCGGACCGACGTCCTGGAGCGCCGGGTTGTTGCGTTCCGACACGACGACCTGAAGCGGAAGACCCGATGCCGCGGCCAGCACCATGACGTTCGTTCGCGTCAGGAAGCTGAAGACGAGATCGGGTTTGATGTCCTTGAACGCGCAGCGCAGGGCCCGAACCCGGCGGACGCCGGCGAACATCGCCTTGGCGGCCGTGTTCTTGAAAGGCGGAACGCCGAGCTTGCGGATCTCGATGTTGGGGTCGAGGCGATAATACGGGACCGCGTCGGCGTTCTCGAGCGTCAGCAGCGTGACGGCCCAGCCCCGCGCGATCCACTCGTTGGCGAGAACGCTGACGACGCGCTCCGTTCCCCCTGCGCTCAATCCCGGCAGCACGATGCAGATGCGCAGCAAGGGTCGGTCCCGGGGGCGAGCGCCGATCGTTTCGAAGGGAAACTCCGTTTCTCTTTCTGCAGCGGAACTGGGCAAGATCGTCCATCCATTTTCTCGGCCCAGTTACGGCGGTTCGCGGCGCATTCGGAAGATGGACCTTGGACGCTATCGAGGCGACGCATCTACGCCAAAAGGAGAGGCTGGACGGCGCCCCCGAGCGGCGCTCCAATCTCGTGAAACGTGCCGCTTGCTTCGTGGTTCGGATCGCGGTGGCAGCCCTCGACCAGGATGCCGATGCGCCGCGCCGCAGGGGTCTTACTCGTTGCGGCCTCGGTGGTCGCACGATCGCGATCATCCATCCGGCACCCCGGTCGATGCTGCCGGATGGCCGGCTGCCTTCAGTGTAATGCAACGATACGGGACGAGGTGGCTGTGATCCTGTCGAAAGCGATCCGAAACCTTCCGTCCAAGGTCCGCGGGTCGGCGAACGGAAGCGGCAACGGCCGGCGTCTGGTCAACATCGCGCACCTCTTGACCGGCAGTTTCGCCGGCTCCCTCCTCGGGTTGATCGCCTTCGCCTTGTGCGCTCGCAGCCTCGGCGTCGCCGAGTACGGGCAACTTGCGCTGATGCTCGCCTATACGCGTGTGATCGAGCGCATCGCCAGCTTCCAGTCCTGGCAGCCCATCATCAAGTACGGCGCGGGCCTGTCGACGGCGGAGCAAAGGGAAGACCTTCGCAAGCTTCTGAAGTTCGGCTTGCTGATGGACATGAGCTCGGCGCTCTGCGCCTGGCTCATCGCGATATCGGGGGCCTATCTGGCGGCGCCCTACCTCGGATGGACCGCGGACAGCGTCCATGTCCTCGTCCTGTTCTCGACCGTTCTTCTCTTCCAGATCCCCAGCATGCCGACCGCGGTCCAGCGCCTTGCGGGGCGGTTCAGCCTCCTCGCCTATGGCCAGCTTGGAACGGCATTGCTGCGCGTTGCCCTTTGCTTCGTCGGCTTGATGAACGATGCGGGGCTTGGCTATTTCGCGTTCGTCTGGGCGTTCACGCAGATCCTCGGCAACATGACGCTTCTCGGCTTCGCACTGCGAACCCTGCGACGGCAGGGCGTGCGCAACATTCTGGGCGCTTCTCTTGCCGGTCTGCGGCAGAAATTCCCCGGCATCTGGGGTTTCGCTTGGTCGTCGAACCTGTCCTTGACGATCCAGTCGAGCTCCCAGGAGCTCGACACGCTCCTCGTCAGCCTGTTGACCGATCCCGCGTCGGCTGGCCTCTACCATATCAGCAAGCGGATCGGGCGCATGGCGCAGCAGGTGGGCGGTCTCGTTCAGAGCGTCATCTATCCCGACGTGTCCCGCCTGTGGGCGGCGGGCAAGATCAAGGAGTTCAAGCGCCTCGTGCTGCAGGTCGAACTGCTTCTCCTTACGGCGGGCGTGGCCGCCGTCGTCTTCATGGCGGTGAGCGTCGATCGGCTTCTTCTCTGGACGGCGGGTCCGCAATTTCTTCCGGCGGCCAATCTCGTCGTGGTCCAGATGTTCGCGGTCGCGCTCGCCCTGTCGGGCTCGGCCGCGCGCGTGGCGCTTCTCGCCATGGGCCGCCCGCGCGACGTGCTCGTCGTGGTGGTGACGGCGACGGTGATCTTCCAGGTGACGGCGGTTCTGCTTCTGCCGCAGATCGGGCCGATGGGAGCGAACATCGCCCATATCGTCATGGGCACCGTCTGGATGATCGGGCTCGGCTGGCACCTCCATCGGGCGCTGCGAGCCTCGCAGCGGGAACGGGCGGAGAAGACCGAACCCGCCGACTATCCGCTTCTGGCGCCCGAAAGCGCCTGACCTGCAAAGCGCGAGGGGTCAGGTCGGGCGTCCCGCCGCGCGCCGCTCCGCCGCCGAGAGGTCAGCGCGCCGGAGCGCCCGGCCGTACAGCGTCATGATCTGATCGACATGGCCGGCGGTCCCATAGCGGCGCAAGGCCTCTTCGCGCGCCGCGCCCGTGATCCGTTCGGCGGTGCCGGGGTCGCGCAGGAGCGCGGCGACGGGCTCGACGAAGGCGTCGGCGTTCTCCGGCTCGACGAGATATCCGTTGGCGCCGTCCCGGATCGCTTCCCGATTGCCGCCATGATCGGTCGCGACGACCGGCGTTCGAAGAAACATCGCCTCGATCAGCGTCCGGCCGAACGGCTCACCCATGGCCGTCACCAGGAGCACGTCGGTTGCCGCCATGAACGGTTCGACGGGAGTTCGATACCCCATGAGACGGATCGCCTCGCCGATCCCCAGACGCGCGGCGCGGTCCCGGATCTCGTCTTCCACATGCCGGCCGTCCGGCGCGCAAACGCCGAAGAGGCAGCCGACGACGGGAATGTCCGGATGGCGCTCGCGGAAGCGATGGATGACGTCGACGAACAGGAGTGGCCGCTTGCGCTCGATCAGACCGCCGAAATAGCCGAGGATCCGCGTTTGCTGGGGCAGACCGAGTTCCAGAAGCAGCGCCGCCTTGGCAGCCTCGCGATCCGGAACGACCGGAGGGTGGTCGAACGGGCTATGAACCACATGGAGGCGGTCCTTCAGCGGCAGAACGGGCCGTGACGGACGCGAGAACCGCGAGACGGTGGCCATCTGATGGGCGAGGACGGGCGCCAGGTGGTTGGCGCCCCACGCGTCCGGATCGCCGCGATGGTGCCAGACGAGCTTGGTCCCGGCGAGGCGCGCAGCCAGTCCCCAGTTCACATGGGTCCGGCCGTCGTTGGTGTGGACGATGTCGAACCGGCCGTCCCGCAGAAAGCGCCGGATCCGCGGGAGCGTCTGCAGGACGTAGCCCCGCATCGCAGTCATCGGCGCGGTTGCGGAAAGGAGCTCAGGAAGCGAGAGGTGGACGTAGTCCAATCCTTCCCGTTTCAGAAACGCCGCGACCGGGCCGTCGGCATGCTGGAGCACCACGACCGGCTTGACGCAGCTGCGGTCGAGATTGGCGACGAGTTTGGCGGCGGACACGTGGCTGCCACCCAGATCGTCTCCGACGAAGGGGAAGCAGACGCGGATCGGACGGTGATCGGAGCCGACGCGCGAGGCCCCGTCCGCTCGTTCGGATGCCACCTCATGCCGGTCGAGGGCGACGCTGTCCGGAACAGTCTTCACAGGGGCCTCGCGTTCTCGCCCCGAGCAACAGTGGCCGGGCGTGTGGATCCCGTCGGTGCCGTCCCGAAGGGCCGACGCCTCCTCGAAGCCGCCGACGCCCCGCGGTTCGGTCCGACGTCCGCGAAGAAGAGTCCTCCGAGTTCGAGAGGGGGTGCAAGGCCCCCTATCGCGCCCGTTGGTGCGCGGCGTCAGTCTTTTGAGGTAGGGACCGTGCTGTCGTGCGCTGGAGACCGACGACCCACCACGTCTGCGGTCCGATCCGCTGTCTCGCAAGCCGCGGCGCGCGACGGCGCCGGCGGCCTTCCCGCAGCGGCCGGCCGCCACGCCCGTGGCGGCGTGGACGGGTGTCCCGCGCCAAACCCTTACGCCTTTCGATGGATCCTGGCCGGGAACCTATACGATCGGCCGCGCCGGAGGACCCATTGGACCCGTGGAGGCTGGTGATACGCGGTTGTAGTCCTGGAAACGCGCGCCCTCGCGCCGGCCGATTCGGTGCCATCGTGTTGCGGGCGTCGCCGAATATCCGAGGGCAGGACAGATCCCCGTGTAACGCCGCACGGCGCCTCTGTCGCGACGGTCGACAATGCGGCGGGCGAAACCACGGCGTTCCCATGAAAGACATCGAACTCCCTCTCGGATCACGCTCCGACCCGACCACCTTGCGCCGACGGACGACGGCCACGACGCCGCTGGGGCCTTTGCCGGTCGACCGTTCCACGGATCGTCGCGTCGTCACGCCGAAGCGCGCCCGGTCGGTGTTTCGGCCCGCGACCGTGGTCGCGGGATGCGTTTCCCGCCTGTTCGCGTGCGCGGGGCTGGCGATCCTTCTTTCCGCGTCCGGTATCGCGCAGGCTGCGACCCCGCATGATGCCCTCTCCGTTCTCGAACGGGCGGCCACGTTCTTCCGCGATCGTCTGGGCGTCGAAGGAACCTATGTCTGGCGCTATTCCGCCGACGGCACGGTGCGTATGGGCGAGGGCGGCAAGGTGCCGTCCAGCATCGGTTGGGTCGAGCCGCCGGGTACGCCCGCCATCGGGGCCGCCTTTCTCCGCCTTCACCAGATCACCGGCCAGCCGGAATGGCTTGAGGCCGCCCGCACGGTCGCCGAAGCGCTCGTTCGCACGCAGCTCGTCTCCGGCGGATGGTTCTACAAGATCGAGACATCCCCCGAACTCGTCGGCCAATGGTGCTACCGGTCCCTCGATGCGGGCAAGAAGTGCCCCGACGCCGAAGACAACCCCAACAGGAACAGGACGGTTCTCGACGACAACACGACGCAGAGCGTCCTCAACTTCCTGATGTGGTTCGACGAGGCCAGCGCGCATTCAGTTCCCGCGGTCGACGAGGCGATCAAGAAGGGGCTGAAGCGACTGATGAAGGCCCAGTACGCCAACGGTGCCTTTCCGGTCTTCTTCACGAACAAGATCCCGGGTCAGGACGTGCCGTCCGCGGCGGAAGCGACGATGCCCGACAGCTGGTCGCGGACCTGGATCAAGCCCACGACGGCCCCTTACTTCGTGACCAACGACAACCTGCCGCGCAACGTCGGGCGCTCGTTTCTCAACGCCTATCGGCTCTACGGCAAGGACCAGTACCTCGCCACCGCCCGGCGGGTCGGCGACTTCCTCCTCGCGGCACAGCTACCCGCGCCCCAGCGGGGATGGAGCCAGCAGTACGATCGGACCATGCAGCCCGTCTGGGGCCGCAAGTTCGAACCACCGGCGGTGGTTTCGCACGAGACGGCCGGCTGCATCGAGTACCTGATCGAGCTGTCCGGCGAGACGGGGGAGCGCAAGTATCTCGATGCTGCCCGATCGGCGGCGGACTGGCTGGAGGCGGTTCGGCTCCCCGACGGGAACTGGGCTCGCTTCTACGAGCTGAAGACCGATCGACCTCTCTATGTCGACAACGAGAACCGCCTGACCTTCAGCGACGACGACCTCCTCGGTCATTACGGCATGAAGGGCCAGTTCGAGATCCCGAAGGTGCTCGCGCGGCTGCGAAGCATCGAGAAGGGGGCACCGATCGTCCCCGAGAAGCTGTGGGTCAGCGAGGCGGACGAGCTCGACCCGTCCGAGCTCTCCGCGCAGGCCCAGGCGTTCGTCGACGGGATCGACGCGCAGGGGAGATGGGCGGACGACGGCTGGATCGACGGGCGGCGCTTCATGCAGGGCGTCTTCGTGCTCGCGCGCTTCTTCGAGGACAATGGCGACGGCCCCTGAGCGACGGTTCGGCAGGGCCGATCCTCGTGCCGCGGAAGTCGGAGGGCGGTGGCGCCGCCGCGAGCTTTGATGCCGGGCGAACCCGGCGGCCATCACCAATGCCTTGGAGATCCCCGAATGCGCTTTCGAAGGCCCTCGCTCGTGCGGCGCTCGTCGCTGCCCCGTGCGCTTCTCCTCGGCGCTCTCGCCGCCGCCATCCTCTCGCTCCCGGCCGCCGGCGCCGACACGCTCGCGGCCTTTCCCGGCGCCGAAGGGCATGGGCGCCAGGCACAGGGCGGTCGCAACGGGCGCATCATCGTCGTGAGCAACCTCGACAATTCGGGCCCCGGTAGCCTTCGGGCCTGCGTCCTCGCCACGGGGCCGCGTAACTGCGTCTTTCGGGTCTCCGGGGTGATCGTGCTTCAGCGGACCCTGTTGATCGACGGGCCGCAATCGAGCTTCCTGTCGATCCTCGGGCAGACGGCGCCGGGCGGCGGGATCACCATCACGGTGGATCCGAACTCGAAGGATTTCATGCGCGCCCCGATCGCCGTGCGCAATACGCACGACGTCGTGCTTCGTCATCTGCGCCTGCGCTCGCAGGCACCCGAAGAGGTGCCGAACGTCGACGCGTTGACCGTCGAGAACAGCCGGGACGTCTATGTCGATCATGTCTCCGGTTCGTGGGCGAGCGACGAGAACGTCAACATCCAGGGCCAGGCGACGAACGTCACCATCGCCTATTCGATCTTCGGCGAGGGACTTCGCAAGCACAGCAAGTGCGCCCTGTTCGGGTCCCAGTCGACCGCGCCGCAAGCCATCAGCTTCTGGCGCAACCTGTGCATCTCGAACAACGACCGCAATCCCGACGACAACCACGCGCGCCGCTCCTGCGTCGAGATCGTGGACAACCTGTTCTACAACGCGCGTTCGGAATGGGCCGAGGTGTTCAGCCAACATGCCGGCGGAACCACCATCTCCTTCGTCGGGAACTACTTCAAGGCGGGGCCGTCCACGCTGGAGCGCACCGCCGCGATCAACTGGAACGATACCGAAAGCGTCGCCGAACCGTCGATCTACGCGGTGGAAAACGCCGTCTGGGCTCCACCGTCCAAGATCCTGACACCGATCGCCGAAGACACGCTGCCGGTTCTCGTCGACCGGCCGGAATGCCCCTTGTCGGTGCCGAGCTTCGCGAATGCCGAGGCAAGCTACCGGGAGGTGCGCGCCCGAGCGGGCGCCTTCCCGCGCGATCGTGTCGACCGCCGGTTCGTTCAGGAGGCCGGCGAACTCGGCCGCGAGGGGTCCGGATCCCTGAAGCATGAGCCGGGCGCACTGGAACCGGTTTCCGACGCGCCGGCCTATGAGGACGTCGACGGGGATGGCATGGCCGATCGGATCGAGGAGCGGTTCGGGGCGAAGGTCGGCCGGAACGATGCCTGGGCCACGCGCGACGACGACGGCTGGTCGAGCTTCGATCGCTTCATGGAATGGTTGTCGCAAGAACGTCTGGCGGGCCGATATCCGGACTGAGGCATTCCCGGCGGTAGGGATCGCCCCCGCCGCGCCCGTCCTGGCTCCCGTCGCCGCAGTCAGGCCGCCGCGCGGGCGCGCCGCCGAAGGCCGGGCAACCTCGTCGGCCGACCGAGCACCCGTTCCCCATAGGCCCACTCATAGGGCCAGCGTTCGAAGAGGACGTGGACGAGGTGCGTCACGGGGATCACGGCGAGCACCGTCGCCGCCATAAACAGCACGGCCGAGCTGGCGACGTCGGTCGTGAAGAGCCCCGCACGAACGAACACCAGTCTCATCGCGTAGTAGATGTACGGATGCACGAGGTAGAGGCTGTAGCTGATCGTCCCGAAGTACAGGATCGCCCGGTGGGAGACGATCCGCGTCGTGAGGCTGTTGCGCGACACGGCGAGAGCGAAATAGCCCGCGGTCGCCAGGATCAGCAGCGTCAGGACCGGGTTCCGGAATTCGATCCAGTCGTAGTTGTAGTGTCCGAGCGAGGCCAGGAACACGCATGTTCCCAGCATCGCGGCCTCGGCCAGCCAGTGGCGTCCCGATCGCAGGCCGTCCCAGCGATCGTAGGCGAGCCGAACGCATAAGCCGGCGATGAAGTAGGAGGTGATGGGATAATAGGCCAGGAAGGCGGCGACCGCGGCCACCAGGACGCCGCGTGCCAGAAGCGTTGGGCGGCGCAGGATCGCGTAAACGCCGAGCGCCGTGAAGATGTAGAACCAGACCTCGAAGGTCAGGCTCCAGGCGTTCGGCGTCAATTGCTCGGTCGACGTGAACAGATCGAGGAAGGTCAGCGCGATCGCGATGGTGAAGGGATCGTTGGCCTCCGGCTGGATGTGCGTCAGGGCGTTCACAGCGATGAAGACGAGCGACAACGCGAAGAACAGCGGATAAAGGCGCATGAACCGCCTGGCCGCGAACTCCCGCCAGGTATAGCGCAGGGCGCTCGGCAGGATGACGAAGCCGCTGATGACGAAGAAGAGATCGACGCCGAAGGTGCCGAAGTTCCAGTAGGGAACGATCCCTTCTACATAGGCGGTGTTCGATGCGTAGACATGCTCCGCCATGCCGCCCGTCATGTGGGCGAACAGCACCATCAGGGATGCGATGCCGCGCAACCCATGCGTCGCCGCGTTGAAGGCCTTCGGCTCGCTCGTTCGGTCCTGCGTGTGCTGAGGGCTCATGGCGGGCTTCCGGTGACGTCGTCTGGTCGTTCGCAAGGGCGAGTCTAGGGTCGTCCATGGCCCGGCGCACAGACGAGCAGCCGGAGATGAGCCGTGTCCGAACAGGCATCGCCGATGCTGGGGATCCCTCCATTGGGCGGCCGGCCTAAGCCGAAAGGGGAGAGCAGGCCGGTCGGTTGCGCTGGAGGCGGGACGCAGGCGGCGTTCGATGCGTGGAGCGGCCTCAAGCGGCCAGGCCGGCGAGGCACGCGTCGAGGTCGTCGAGCGAACCGATCGTTGCTCGTGCGGCATGGTCGCGATCGATGGCATGTGAGGGATGGATCTTGCCGACCCGTTCGATCTGGACCGTCAGCCAACCCCGCGCGTTCGGCGTCACGAAGTCCTTGGCCGGATTGTCGGCGACATAGACCAGCGGCCGGCGGAAGGGGGAGGCCCAGTCCTCGACGATGGCGAAGGGGCGCGCATGCGGCTTGCCGAAGCCCGGCCCGAGATGCCCCGTGCACACGATGCAGGGAAGGATGCGATCCAGCCCGAGGGCCTTGATCTTGGCTTCCTGCGTTCGCGCCGGTCCGTCCGTCACGAGGGCGGCGAGGAGCGCGGTGCCGTGCTTATGGAAATAGCGTCGCGCGTCGGGCGCCAGCGCGATCGCCGGGCGATGGGAGCGATAGGTCTCGACGAGTTCGGCCAGCTCGTCCGGTGCGAGCGACAGCCCGATCCGCGCCGCCGCTTCGTCGAAGATGCGGGCGCGCGAGCCCGCGTCCAGGAGCGCGAGGCAGAGGTCGGCGAAGCCCGACACCGTCGGATGGCGTTCGCGAAGCCGCGTCTCGACCGCTGCATAGCCGCTGCGCGCGAAATCGCGTTCCAGGAAGAGCGTGTCGTCGAGATCGAAGACGACCAGTGGCGAGGCGCGCATGTCAGCCTTCGAACACGGCCGCGTCGTAGCGCAGCATGGTCACGCCGTCCCGCCACCCGTCGTGGGCGGTACGAGGAAGGTCGGCCACCTCCTCCAGGAGCCAGCGGCTGAACTCGGCGCCCGCATGGTGGGCCAGGGGATAGCCGCCACCGAAGCGGGCGTTGATCTCGAAGACGCAGGGTCCGGCTCCCGGATCCTGGATCAGCTGGAAGCACAGAACGCCGCGCGCCTCCGGCAGGGCACGCAGCACGCCGGCCGCCAGCTGCGTGAAGAGAGGCGCCCGCTCGGTCCGGCCTTTCTCGACCTCGCCGGCACGCACGCTGAGCCGGCGATGCGCCACGACGCTGCGCAAGGTGCCGTCGATGTCGACGAACATGTTCACCGTGTATTCCGGACCATGCAGGAGTTGCTGCAGCACCATCGGCTCGTCGATGGCGTCCGGCAGCTCCTGCGGACCGGACACGACCCGTATGCCCCGACTGGCACTGCCGCCCGAGGGTTTCAGGAACATCGGCCAGGCAAAGCCGTTGGCGTGGCTCGTCGGGTCGAAGGCGCGCGTTCGAGGAACGGGGACGCCGGCCGCCGCCAGCACCTCGGCGGTCCGCAGCTTGTCGCGCGCCACGGCGATCACCGATTCCGGGCTGACATGAACGCGTGCGCCGCGACGGGCGAATGCGTCGCGGGCGGATGCGAGGACCTCGAGTTCGGGATCGATCGTCGGCACGACGAGGCGAATGTCGTGCGCCTCGACGATGTCGATCAACGCGTCGACATAGCCAGCGTCCGTGCAGCGCGGCAAGGCCAGGGCGACGTCGGCCAGATGGCACGCGGCGCTGAGTTCCGGCCGGAGGTCGCAGGCGACGATCTTGAGCTCGAGCCCCAGCGCTTCGCCGGAGCGGCGAAAGCAGTCCACGAGGCCCGCACGACGTCCCGCCGATGAGATCAAGATACCAAGCGCCATCGTGGATCCCGTGTCCGGCCGCCATTGTTGGTCGAGACGTCGCAAGAACAGGCTGCGGCCTGCGGCAACGACTGAACGTATCGATCCCGAACCGGCCGCTCAATGCGACCTTCGACTACGCAAGAGGCGTGGGGCCGCCGAAGGCCTTGCACGAAGGGTGCAGTTGACAGTCGCAGGGGAATCGCGGGGCTCGAGGTCTCCGAGCCCCGGCTCGAACGTCGGACCCTTGCGGGCCCTAGCCTCGGCGTCTTCCCGCGCGTGGCCGGACAGGGCCCTTGGCCGGTGCCCGCCGCAGCGCCGCGATGCTGGGCGCGATGCCGAGCAGGAGGGGAACCACCATGAAGCGCCCGTAGACGTGCGGAAGCGTGTTCAGCATCAGGATGAAGGATCCGGTCATGACGAGGGTGCAGGTCCCCGCCAACCGGTCTCCTCCCTTGCCGAAGGCCGAGATGCCGACGAGGATCGGAGCCAGCAGCATCAGGCAGAAGCCGATCAGTCCGGGGAAGCCGGCCTCGTTCCAGATCAGGAGATAGGTGTTGTGGACCGGGGCGTTGAGGGTTCCGAGGGTGCGGAACTGGTCCGCCCCCGCCCCGAAGATCATGGACCGCTCGGCCATGTTGACCGCCGCGTGGACGAGCTGCATGCGGCCGACGAAGGTTCCGGCACTGTCGATGTCGCCGGTCTCCAGGGCGCCCAGAACGCGGCGCTGGAAGACGTCGGGAAGGAAGTCCCGCCCCCAGGTCAGGACGACATTGACGATGCCGGCGAGGATCGCCCCGATCATGACCATCTGCTTCATCGAGCAGCCGATCAGGACGAAGGCCCCGATCGAATACGAGAGCATGATCAGCCCCGTGTTCGATCCGGTGAGCACGATGCCGTAGGCGAGAAGCGGCAGGCCGAGAACCAGCCAGAGCCGCCCGACCCGGCCCGTTTCCGTCAGCCAGAAGAGCAGGGGCACCGCCATCGCGATCACCGCGGCGCACTCGTTCTCCCGCTCCACGAACCCGAGGAACCGCCCGTTGCCGCTCACAAAGGTCGTGCCCGTCGTCTGGAGCACATGGATGACGTAGATCCCCTGCACGCAGATGATCCACATGGCGACGACGTAGATCTTGGCGAAGGTGGCCACCTCGCCGGAGGGCCGGCCAAGCAGGATGTGGCCAAGGAGCCAGTAGGCGAAGAGATACTGGCCGACCACGATGAAGCCGCGCTCCGGGTCTCCGAAGAGGAGGCTGCTCGTCAGCATCATGACGGAGAACAGGGCGATGCCGCTGTTCCAGAACACGGTGGCGGCCTTCAGCGGCGCGACTTCGAACCCCCGGCCGAGCAGCATGACGAACAGGAGGACCGCGGCGAACGCATCGCTCAAGGTGAAGTAGAAGGCGTCGAGCCGAAGGAGGTTGAAGGGGGCCAGGAAGACGAAGGCGCATCCCAGCGCCAACCGGATGCCATCGACGCTCCATCCCCGCGCCAAGGGGGGCGGGGTCGTGGCGAGGGGGCGAAGAGGTCGTGCCCAGCCGTCGTCGAAAGGGGGATTCTGGTTCATCGTGATCCGGGACCCCGGGTTGGCCGGCATGCAGCCACGAGCGACGAGGCGCACGCGAGCCCGCAGTGTCCTTCTGGAAGTGGATGAATTCGACGAGCGACAAAAGTTGGATTCTCGGCCGCCCGCTTCATCCATCCGGATAGGGCCGTACCCGTCCATTCCCCCGATTGGTGCCGTTCGACCGGTCTCGGGCCATGCTAAGCGTCGGCTCCGTGAGAAGATCGAGAAAAGCCGACAGTGCAGGGCTTGCGCAGTCGTTTCCAACGGATGTTCCATGACCGTAAGCATGATCGGCGACAACCTGATTTCGAACCGTTCCGACGGTCATCGCCGGGACCCTTTCGATCGACCGGAGCCGCCCGAGAGAAGCGTCATCGGGCCGCGCGAACTCTACGGGCTGCTGCATCGCCGCTTCCTGCTCATCGCGGCGATCGTCTGCGTCGGCACGCTGGCCGCGGCGACCGCGGCCTACACGTTGCCGAAGTCCTATTCCGCCCGGTCGATGATCCTTCTGGAACCCGACGATCCGAACCTTCTCGAGGACCAGCCCGACACGCAGACGAGACCGCCGTCTCACGAGACGCTGGATACGGAGTCCGACCTCATCAAGTCGCGCAGCTTCGCCGGGCGCGTCGTCGACGACCTTCAGCTCGTGAAGGATCCCGACTTCAATCCATACCTGCCGAAGACCGCGGCCGACGGCTCAGCCGAGCCGGCCCAAGCTTCCGGCATCCTGGGATCCGTCGTTGCCTTCTTCGGCGGCGAGGGCGAGCGGACCAACGCGAGCGTCCCGAGCGCCGACGTGCAGAGGGACCAGGCGATCTCGATCCTCCTGTCCAAGTTGTCGACCGTTCGCAACGGCGAGAGCATGGCGCTCACCGTTTCCGTCACGCACGGCGACGCCGAGATGGCGGCCAAGCTCGCCAATGCGATCACCGGACAGTTCGTCGAATGGTCGCGCGACCAGAAGCGCGACGATATCCGCAATGCGACCGCGTTCCTGCGGCAGCAGTCAAGCGACCTTGCCGCCAGCATCGCCAGCAAGGAACTCGAAATCTCCGAGTACAGCAGCCGGTTGAACGTTTCGATCGATCCCCGGGACGATCTCCTGCGTCTCGCGATGCAGCAGACGAACGAGCAGCTCAGCACTGCGCGCGGGGACTACACGCAGGCTCAGGCGCGGTTGGAGCAGGTCCAGGGCGATGTCAGCGGCGCCGTCGCGGGCACGGACCCGCTGCTCAAGTCCGAGTTCCTGACGACGCTTCGCAACGAGGAAGCCTCCGCGCAGCGCGACCGGGCACAGCTGGCCCGTAACTACGGCGAGAACCATCCGCTGATCCAGGACGCGGACGCCAAGATCGCCAGCGTGCGCAAGCTCATATCGGGAGAGATGAACGACATCGTCGCCAACCTGCGGAACGATGTCAGCGTCGCGCAGGAGCGCATCACCAAGCTCGAGAGCGACCTTGCCGGCCTCAACAAGGAGCTACGTCGGCGAAGCGTCGACGAGATCCGGCTGCGTGAGTTGAACCGCGACCTGATGACGGAACAGAAGCTCTATGATCTGATCTCGTCCCGCCTCGGCAAGCTCGATCCCTACTCGGACGCCGCCGATCCCGGCGCGCGCGTGATCTCCTATGCCGAGGTCCCGCGGGAGCCGGCCTTCCCGAAGCCTCGAATGATGACGGCGGGCGCGCTGGCGGGCTCGGTGGTCCTCGCCTTCATCATCGCCCTGACGATCGAAGGCGCCGACTCGCGCGTCCACAATGCCAAGCATCTGGCTTCCATCCTGCAGGCGCCGGTCATGGGCATCGTGCCGCGCATGCGATCGCGCTTCTTCGGCCGGCCGGTGAACGTTGCGAGCCGGCTTTCCTCGTCGAGGCGCTCGCGCGTCGGCGAGGCGTTCCATACCTTGTGCAACGCGTCCCGCCGCTCCTATCCGGGAACGCGCGCCTTCGTCGTCATGGTCAGTTCCGCCTCGCCCGCCGAGGGCCGCACCACGACGGCGATCGGGTTCGCCTGCGCCGCGGCGCTGCAGGGCGAGCGCACGCTCCTCGTCGATCTCGATGGCTGGAGCGATGAGATCCGAGGGCAGCTCGGCGTGAACGAGAACCCGCCGCGGACCATCGAAAGCTATCTGGACGGCCATTGCGCGCAGGGCGATACGCTTCGGGCGGTCGTCGATACGCCCAACCTCGACGTCGCCGTTTCGGAAGGGCGGCGTGGGGGGGGGCGTGGTCTTCTGCAGCGCCAGTCCTTCGAGACCTATATCGGCACCTTGCGCGAGAACTACGACGTCATCGTCCTCGACGCGCCGCCCCTTCTCGCCGTCGAGGACGCCACGACGATCGCCGGCTCCGCCGACGCGGTGGTCCTGGTCGCGCTGTGCGGGCGAAGCTCGGAGGATGCCCTTCGCGAGGCGCGCGACAAGGTCTGGCTGACGAATGCGAGGCTGATCGGCGTCCTGAACGGGGCGGATCCGGGAACGAGCCAGAACGGGCTTCGCACGTCCCGTGCCGCCCGTCGCAAGACCCGCCGCTACTTCACCGAGTAGCCGCTGCGGAGCCGGCCCAGGCCGCAGCGGCCGGGCCGGCCGCCTCGCCGCCGATCGAAGCCGGCGCAGCGCCGGCCCAATGTGCCCCGTCGCGCTCATCGCGGTCCGCGGCAACGGATCGAAGCCCGAACGCGCGGATCAAGCCGTCGGCCACGATCCGAACGTCGAACCGCTCCTGCGCAAGGCGCCGCGACTGCGCTCCCATGCGCCCGGCCAGCGTCTCGTCCAGGAGAAAGGCCCGCATGGCATCGGCCAGCGCCGCCGGATCCTTCGGCGGAACCAGAAACCCGTTTCGCCCGTCCACCACGGTGTCGCGGCAACCCGGCGCGTTCGTGGTGACGACGGCGCGTCCCGTGGACAGGGCTTCCAGCGCGCTTCGCGGGATGCCCTCGCGATAGGTCGACGGAAGCACGAAGACGGTCGCTGCCGCCAGGAACGGCGCGACGTCGGTGGTTTCGCCCAGGTACTCGATCGAGCCGTCGGCATGCCAGCGGTCGAGTTCGTCGCGCGTGATGCCGAGCGGGCTGGGATCGAAGGGCCCCAGAACCTGAAAGCGGGCGTCCGGGAAATCGCGCTTGAGACGCTTTGCGGCCTCCGCGAACTCCGCGATCCCCTTCTCGCGCAGCAGTCGCGCCACCAGAAGGAAGACCGCAGGGCCGGCGGGAACCGGGACCGCGGCGAACTGATCGAGGTTGACGCCGGAACCGGGCACCATGACGAGCGGGGTTCGGGCGTCGATCATGCGATGGCGCCGGATGTCCTGCGCATCGGCCTCGTTGTAGGCGAAGGCCGACGTCAAGCCGACGAGCGCGCGGCGATACAGGGCGACGCTCAGCCATCGCAGCATGGTGGCGCGGGGACCGTTCCGGTCTCCACTGAACACGTAGCCCATGCCCGTGAACAGCGCGTAGCGCTTTCGAACTCCGGCCAAGCGCGCGGCCAGGCTGCCGTAGATGATCGGCTTCATCGTGTAGGCGACGACGACATCCGGCGCCAGCCGGCGGATCTCCCGGTGGATCGATGCGAGCGTTGCGATATCGGCGATCGGATTGCTCCCTGTCCGTGCCATCGCGATCCGTCGGAAGCCGATGCCGGCCCGCGACAGCGCCCCAATGGATTGCGGATCGTCGTCGGGGGCGAGCGCCGTGACCTCGTGGCCCCCGGCGACCATGCCGGCGAGCAGCTCCAGCCGGAAGTTGACAAGGGATCGCGTGAGGCTCGCGATCACCACGACCCGTTGCATCGACGCCGCAGCGCCCTCGTTCGGCGACGCGCCGCCGCCGGAGACCAGGGGCCGTTCGGACCGGGACATGGCACTCTCCTTAGTGCGAGGCGGTGGATCGTCGGCCGGCCAGGGCGCCTGCGTAGAGATCCAGGTGCCGGCTGACGTATTGCGCCAGCGAGAAGTTCTCGATCACGCGCTGCCGGGCCTTGGCGCCGAGGGCGCGGCGGTCCTCGTCCGACATGGCGACGAGGCGCTCCAGCCCGGCGTCGAAGGCGTCCTGGTCTCCCGGCGGGACCACGGCGCCGGTCGGGCCGACGAGCCAGCCGCAGTCGCCGAGCGAGGTGACCACCGCCGGAACGCCGCAGGCCATGGCTTCGCCGACCGCCAGCGAGAAGGCTTCCCCCCAGCTGGACGAAAGCGCGAAGACGTCGAAACCGGGAAGAAGATCGGCCACATCGCTTCGGATGCCGGGCGTGGTGATCCGGGCGTCGATGCCGAGCTCGCGGGCGACATGGCGCACCGGCCCCTCGTCGTGGCCGTCGCCGATGAAGATGCCCTGGATGTCGTGGCCCTGGTCCACGAGGCGCTTGATGGCGCGAACGATCGAGGCCGGGTTCTTCATCGGATGGTTGCGGGCGACGTGGCCGACGATCAGGCGATCCGCCGGGATACCGAAGATCTGCCGCACGTGCCTCGGCCCGTCCGGCCTCGGCTGGAATTCGGCGCAGTCGATGCCGTTCGGTATCACCACCCGCCGGGCCGGGTCGAAGCCGAGGCGCTCGTGGTCGTCCGCAGCGACGCGGGAGCAGTAGGAGATCGCGGCAACCCGGCTGGAGAGCCTTGCGGAGATGGCGATGAGACGCCGGGTCAGGCTGTTCTCGTTCTCGATGTCGGGGATCGTGTGATGGATGCTCCACACGATCGGAACGATGTTGAACCCAAGGAGCGACCCAAGCGTCGCAGCGACATTGCCGTGATACATCCAGCCGTGGATGAGGTCGGGCCTGGAGCGACCGACGAGACGGGCGAGGCGCACGGCGTCGCGCGCGCGCGGCCGGCGGTCCATGTCGACGGAGACGACATCGGCCCTCGTGCGCAGGACACGCGGTTGCAGAAGACCCGGCGGAAGCAGCGACAGGACCGTCGAGGAGAAGGCAGCCCGGTCCAGCTGTTCCAGAAACCGGGTCAGCATGTATTCCGCACCGCCGACGTTGAGACCGGTGATGGTGTGAAGGACGTTGACGGACGCGTCCGTTTCGATCGCGGGGAAAGCTGGCGGCAGCGTCACGGGGTTCAGACTCCATTCGACGCCATCGGACCTTACGGAAGTTCCGCCAAGCCTCCAGTTGGCTCAACGGCACCAAGGCCTAGCCGGAGGAGGTAGCGGGCGCATCGAAAGATCGCATCGATCCGCCCGGTCCATCGCGCGGTCGCGCCCGAGCCGTCGGGGGAGCCCGACGCGAGCACGCGCCGTGATGGTCAGTGGGGTGGGGATCGCCGGCTACCACCAGCCCGGCATGGCGAGCCACCCGAACCAGACCTTCTTGAAGATCACCCAGCCGAAGGCCGCGTTCATCAGAAGGGCGCTGAGGCCCAGGACGATGAAACCCGCATCGCTCTCGCGCGACTGGTAGGTGTTGCCGTGCGTGCGTTCAAATTCCAGGAGCTCGGCTTCCAGCTCGGTCATGCCTCCGGGATGGATATCGAGCGACCTACCGGACATGTTCATCGAGTTTCGCTGTCCAACCACGACCGACCTCCTCTTTCGCGGGCCGACTGTTCGAACGGGTTCGCGCTGCCGAGCGGCCTTGCTTCCACGCACGACCGCTTCATGCCGATGGTAGGGCGAGCGCCGAGGGCGGGCCACAGCCGCGTCGCTCGCAAAAAGCCCGGCTTGGCAGCCGCAAACGGAGGGGGCGCCCGCGTCTCCGCCTGCCGAATGGCGTAGCGCCATCGCCGAAGGGGGAAGCGGGATCGTCCTTTCGGCCGAACTCGATGCGGGACGGCGGGAGGCGCAGGCGAGCCGCGTCCCCACAATGAACCCGCCGAGGCAACTACCGGCGGGATCGATCCTGCGCCCATGGCCGATTTGACCACTCGGCGCGAAGGCCGTCTCGCCGCAGGATCGCGGCACGTCCTTTTCGGGGAGCATCGTCGGCGTCATGCGGATCGCGATCATAGGCTCGGGTTACGTCGGTCTCGTCAGCGGGGCGTGCTTTGCCGATTTCGGTCATGTCGTGACCTGCGTCGACAAGGCGGAGCACAAGATCGCCGCGCTTCTGGCCGGCCGGATGCCGATCTACGAACCGGGGCTGGCCGACCTCGTCGAGCGCAACGTCGAGGCCGGGCGGCTCTCGTTCACGACCGACCTGGCAGGTCCCGTGTCGGAGGCGGACGTCGTCTTCATCGCGGTGGGCACGCCCTCCCGGCGCGGCGACGGGCATGCCGACCTCAGCCACGTCTACGCGGTCGCCCGGGAGATCGCGAGCCACGTCCAGGGGTTCACCGTGGTCGCCACGAAGTCCACCGTGCCGGTCGGCACGGGCGACGAGGTGGAATACATCATCCGGAGCCAGAACCCCGCGGCCGACGTCGCCGTCGTCTCCAACCCCGAGTTCCTGCGCGAGGGCGCGGCGATCGAGGACTTCAAACGTCCCGACCGGATCGTGGTCGGTCTGTCCGATCCGCGCGCCCGCGACGTGATGACCGGAATCTACCGGCCGCTCTACCTCAACGAGGCGCCCCTCCTGTTCACCACGCGGCGCACGTCCGAGCTCATCAAGTACGCGGCCAACGCCTTTCTCGCGCTCAAGATCACCTTCATCAACGAGGTGGCCGATCTGTGCGAAAACGTCGGGGCCAACGTTCAGGAGGTCGCCCGCGGCATCGGCCTCGACAAGCGCATCGGCGCAAAGTTCCTGAACGCGGGGCCGGGCTACGGCGGTTCCTGCTTTCCCAAGGACACGCTCGCCCTCGTCAAGACCGCGCAGGACAGCAACGCCCCCTTGCGGCTGATCGAGACCACGGTCGCCGTCAACGACCAGCGCAAGCGCGCCATGGCGCGCAAGGTCATCGCGGCCTGCGGCGGGCGGGTGCGATCCAAGATGATCGCGGTGCTCGGACTGACCTTCAAGCCCAACACCGACGACATGCGCGAAGCGCCCTCGATCTCCATCGTCCAGGGGCTCATCGACGCCGGCGCGCACGTCACCGCCTACGATCCGCAGGGCATGGAACAGGCGCGCCAACTCCTGGATCCGGCGGTCCGCTACGCCGCCGATCCGTATGAATGCGTCGAGGGCGCGCAGGCGGTCGTCATCGTCACGGAATGGGACCAGTTCCGCGCCCTCGACATCGACCGCCTGGCGCGGATCATGTCGGGAGACGTCCTCGTCGACCTGCGCAACATCTATCGCGCCGACGAGATCGAGCAGCGCGGGCTGCGCTACACCAATCTCGGCGATGGCTCCATGCCGGTGCCCCACGGCCTGCCGGTGGCGGCCGAATGACGATTCGCAACGGCGCCGCCCTTTCCGACCCGGGACCCGGCGCGCCACCGCGCGCCGTCCTCATCTCCTTTCGCAAGGTCCGAGCGCCATGAGGATCCTCATCACCGGGACGGCGGGCTTCGTCGGCTTCCACCTGGCGAGCCGGCTGCTCGCCGACGGGCACGTCGTCGTCGGCTTCGACGCGATGACGCCCTACTACGACGTGAAGCTGAAGAGCGCGCGGCACGCGATCCTGGCGCGACATCCTAACTTCCAGGGGCTGACGGCGCGGCTGGAGGACATGGACGCGCTGCGCCATGCAGCCGACCTCGCGGACCCGGAGATGATCGTGCATCTCGCCGCGCAAGCCGGCGTGCGCTATTCGATCGAGCACCCGCAGACCTATGCCGACAGCAACCTTCTGGGCTCGTTCAACGTCCTCGAACTCGCTCGCGGGCTGAAGATCCGGCACCTGATGCTGGCGTCCACGAGTTCGGCCTACGGCGCCAACACAGCCATGCCGTTCCGCGAGAGCGACAAGGCGGACCATCCCCTGACCTTCTATGCCGCCACCAAGAAGGCGATGGAGGCGATGTCGCACGCCTATGCGCATCTCTTTTCCATCCCGACGACCTGCTTCCGCTTCTTCACGGTCTACGGGCCGTGGGGACGGCCGGACATGGCGCTGTTCCGTTTCGTAGAGGCGATCGAGGCCGGTCGGCCCATCGACGTCTATGGCGAGGGTCGGATGCAGCGCGACTTCACCTATATCGACGATCTCGTCGAGGCCGTGGTCCGGTTGGCGGCGCGCGCGCCGGTGATGGGACGTCCCGTGTCGGGCGAGGGCTTCACCGACACGCTGTCGCCCGTGGCACCCTGGCGACTCGTCAACATCGCGGGCGGAGAGCCGGTCGAACTCGTGCGTTTCATCGACACGATCGAGCGGTGCCTTGGCAAGCCGGCCGTCCGCAGGATGCTTCCCATGCAGCCGGGCGACGCTCGCGCCACCTTCGCGGACCACCGCCTTCTCGAGGCGCTGACCGGCTATGTGCCCCATACCGCGGTGGAGGAGGGCGTCGAGGCCTTCGTCCGGTGGTACCGCGAGCAATGGCCGGCCGCCGTTCCGGCTTCCGACCCCGCCCCGGTTCCCGTCCCCGCCTGACGCGTCAGGCGCCTGCGAGTTTCACGTGGATCCGCGGCTTCGAGGCCGCCCCGCTCCAGGCGGTGACCTCGATCGCCGCCCCATCGCCGCACAGAACGCTGAACCCTTCGGCGGTGTGGGTCTGGACCTGTCCCGCCAGGCCGATGAAGCGCCCGCGTGGAGCAAGGAGGCGGGCCGCTTCGATGCGAATCTTGGTGCCGGCGTCGTGGGTGAACGCGCCGGGATAGGGATCGCCCACCGCGCGCACCAGGCGTAGGACCGCCTCGGCCGGCTCGCGCCAGTCGATCTCCCCGTCCGCCTCGGTCCGCTTGGCGCAGTAGCTGGCGAGCGAATGGTCCTGCGCCGTTCCCACGCAATCACCGGCCGCCACGCGACGCGCTACCAGCGGCACGAGTTGGGCCAGCGCGCCCGTATGCTTGTCGTAGAGCGAGCGGGCGGTTTCGTCGGGCGCGACCGGAAACAGGCGCTGGGCGACGATCGGGCCGCTGTCGGTGCCCTCGTCCAGCCAGAACACGGTGGAGCCGGTGGTCTCCTCCCCCGCAAGGATGGTCCACGGAATGACCGCGCGGCCGCGGAAGCGGGGCAGGGGGGCGGGGTGATAGCCGAGCGTTCCGAGCCGCGCCGCCGCGCGAAACGGCTCGCGGCAGATCTGCGACCAGCCCACCACCATCGTGAGGTCCGGCGCAGCCGCTCTGATCGCCTCCACCGTCTCGGGCGCGTTGATGTTGCCGGTGAAATGAACGGCAGCCTCGGCGCGCCGGGCGGGCGCCGCGAGATCGGCGAAGTCGGAATGGCGGTGGGCGGCTTCCGGGGCGAGCGTCACCACGAGGATCGGGGCGAGCCCGTCGTCGATGAGCGCGTTGAGGGCGACGAGCGAGCCTTCCACTGCGCCGACGAAAGCGATGCGCATCGACGTCATGGGCATCCCCCGTGCTTCCGAATCGAACCGGCGCTCCGGCCGGTCCCCGAGCCGACGCCACGACGGATGCGGGGCAAGGTGAAGAGCGCCTTTAGGCGTAGGGCTTCGGTGCCCGATCCTATCCGATGTCCGCACTGTTCCATCGGGCCGCCGTCCTCATACTGGAGCCGTCGCGCACGCGGGGGGCATCGACGCGGCTCCCCGCCGGGGATCGCGTGCTGTCCGGTGGTCCTTCCCCCGAGCGGCTGCCGGCGGCCCCTGACGGCCACGGCGTCTCGGATGACGCCAGAGCAGGTCGATCCGGCGTCGACGTCGAGGGGGGTGGGGTCGATGACGATGATGTATCGAAGTGCGCTGCGGAAAGTGAGCCGCCGGGCTCGGCTGGTCTGGACGGCCGCGGGCGCCGACACGTTTCTGGCGTCCTATCCGAAGTCGGGGCGTACCTGGTTCCGCTCGATCCTGTCGCACTACTTCGCCTCGGTCGTCGGCGAGGCGGACAGGGCCGGTCTCCATGAGATGTTCGGGGTCGTACCGAACTACGATTCCGATCCCGTTCGCGGCATTCCCGCCTTCCGCTATGGTGGCCTCCGGTCGCAGGTGCCCCTCATCGTCGTCACGCACCACCTCTACAGGCGCACCCTGTTCCTCAACCGGCCGGTCGTCTTCATGGTGCGCGATCCAAGGGACGTCCTCGTCTCGGCCTATTTCCACGAAACGCGTCACAAGCGCCGGTTTTCCGGGGAGCTCGACGCGTTCATCGCGCACGAGAGCCTGGGCGTCCCCGCCCTGATCCGATATCTCAACGCCTGGGGCCGGGGGCTCGCGCACCATCGCAACGCCGTCCTCAGCTACGAGGATCTGTCGGCCGACACGCAACGTGCGAGCGCCGAGATCATCGCGTTCCTCGGCCATCCGTTGCAGCCGACTCTCCTTGGCGAGGCCGTGCGCGCATCCCGGTTCGAGGCCATGCGCCAACGCGAGATCGAACAGGGAATTCCCGCCCACGAATACGATCGCGGCGATGTGGAGAGCCTGCGGATGCGCCGCGGAAAGCCGGGTGGCTTCGGCGACTATCTCACGCAGGCCCAGGCGGCAAAGATCGTCTCGGCCTGCGAGCGTCAACTGACGCCCGCCGCCAAGGCTTTGGTGGCAAGAACGGGTCTTCTGCTCAACTGATCCATCGCGGCCGTCGTCCTGCACCAACGTTACCGCGAACGGAGTAGGCGTCGCGCGTCGCCGGCGACGGGCCGTATCCGATTGTGACACGCGGTCCGCAATCCTCGCCGAAGGGTGAACTGGTCGCCCGCCCGCCGTCGCTGTGGAATGCCGATGCGGTGAATCGGCGGGACGACACCGCACCCGGGAACCGCCGAGAGGATGTCGTGGATCGTTCGAGCGTGATCGGCAGAACCGCTGGATGGATCACCGGCAGGGACGGCAGGAATGGCGTCCGACGGACGCGCCTTGCCGACATCGCCCATCCCCCCGCAGACCGCAACGATCCTGCCGCGCGGGTGAACTCGCGTGGCTTCGGCATCCCGCCACGTTCCGCCTCGGGCGCATGCGTCCCGGCACCGCGCGCCGGAACGGCTCCCGCCACCGATCTCCCCGTCTGGAAAGGCACCCCATGTCGATTTCCGCCATCGCGCCGGTCGAGCCCCAGCCCCGTCACGCGCGTGCTGCCTCCAGCGGAGCCGCCCTCACGCATCTCCGGCGCCTCGAAGCCGAGGCGATCCACATCTTCCGGGAGGTGGCCGCCGAGTTCCGCAATCCGGTGCTGATGTATTCGATCGGCAAGGATTCGGCCGTGATGCTGCATCTGGCCTGCAAGGCGTTCTTTCCCGCCCCGCCGCCGTTTCCGCTGCTCCACATCGACACGACGTGGAAGTTCGCCGAGATGATCCGGTTTCGCGACGAGACGGCGGCGCGCCTCGGCCTCGATCTCATCGTTCACCGCAACGAGGCAGGGCTGGCGGAGGGGATCAACCCGTTCACGCACGGATCCTCGTTCTACACGCAGGTGATGAAGACCGAGGCGCTGAAGACGGCGCTCACGACCCATCGCTTCGACGCCGCCTTCGGCGGGGCGCGGCGCGACGAGGAGAAGTCCAGAGCCAAGGAGCGCATGTTCTCGTTCCGCTCGGCCAACCACGGCTGGAACCCGAAGGACCAGCGGCCGGAGCTCTGGAACCTCTTCAACACGCGCATCAAGCCGGGCGAATCGATCCGCGTCTTCCCCTTGTCCAACTGGACCGAGCTCGACGTGTGGGAATACATCATGGCGGAAGACATCCCCATCGTGCCCCTCTATTTCGCCGCCCCGCGTCCCGTCGTCGAGCGCGACGGCCAGTGGATCATGGTGGACGACGATCGCCTGCCGCTGCGCGAGGGCGAGGTTCCGCAGATGCGCAGCGTGCGCTTCCGCACGCTCGGCTGCTATCCGCTGACGGCGGCCTGCGACAGCGAGGCCGCGACCCTTTCCGACATCGTGCGCGAGATTTCGGGGGCCCGGACCTCGGAGCGTTCGGGACGCCTCATCGACCACGACGAGGCCGCTTCCATGGAGAAGAAGAAGCAGGAGGGATATTTCTGATGAGCGCCGTCCTCGATACCCCTCTCGCGCAGAGCGAGATCACGTCCGACTTCCCCGGCCTCCTGCCCGGCGCCGAGCGAAAGAGCCTCCTGCGCTTTCTCACCTGCGGCAGCGTCGACGACGGCAAGTCGACGCTGATCGGCCGGCTCCTCTACGACACCAAGCTCCTGACCGAGGACCAACTCGCCGCCCTCGGGCGCGACTCCGGCCGTCGCCGCGGCGCGACGGAGGACGAACTCGACTTCGCCCTCCTCGTCGACGGCCTGGCCGCCGAGCGCGAGCAGGGCATCACGATCGACGTGGCCTATCGCTTCTTCGCCACGGAGGCGCGCAAGTTCATCGTCGCCGACACGCCGGGCCACGAGCAATACACCCGCAACATGGCGACCGGCGCCTCCAATGCGGACCTTGCCGTCCTCCTCGTCGATGCGCGGCACGGCATCCTCACGCAGACGCGCCGCCACTCGTTCATCGTCTCCCTTCTCGGCATCCGGCACGTCGTCCTTGCCGTCAACAAGATCGACCTCGTCGACTACAGCCAGGAGGTCTTCGACACCATCGTCGCGCAGTATCGGGCCTTTTCGGAAAGCTTCGGCTTCCGTTCGTTCCAGGCGATCCCGCTGGCGGCGCGTTTCGGCGACAACATGCTCGCCCGAAGCGAGCGCACGCCCTGGTACGAGGGCCCCTCGCTCGTCGAGCATCTCGAAGCCGTCGACGTCGAGGACACCGATCGCAACGCCCCGTTCCGCATGCCGGTGCAATGGGTCAACCGTCCGCACCTGAACTTTCGCGGCTTCGCCGGCACCATCGCGGCAGGCTCCGTGCGCCCCGGCGACCGCGTGGTGGTGGCAGGATCGGGCGTGACCAGCCGCGTCAAGCAGATCGTCACCTATGACGGGGATCTCGAGGCGGCAGGTGCCGGCGAAGCCGTGACGCTGACCCTCGAGGACGAGATCGACGCTTCGCGCGGCGACGTCATCGCCGCGGCGGTCGCCCGTCCCCAGGTCTCCGACCAGTTCGCGGCGCACCTCATCTGGATGCATGCCGACCCTCTGATCGCCGGCCGGCCCTATCTCGTGAAGATCGGCACGCGGACGCTCACGGCGAGCGTCACCGACCTCAAGCACAAGGTCGACGTCAACACCCTCCAGAAGCTGGCCGCCAAGACGCTGGAACTGAACGAGGTCGGTTTCGTCAACCTCTCGACCCACGAGCCCATCGCCTTCGACCCGTTCTCCAGCGTCAAGGAGACCGGCGCCTTCATCGTCATCGACCGCATGACCAACCTGACGGTCGGCGCGGGGATGATCGAGTTCGGCCTTCGGCGGGCCCAGAACATCCACTGGCAGGCGCTCGACGTCGACAAGTCGTCGCGCGCCTCGCTGAAGGGACAGAGGCCCGCCGTCTTGTGGTTCACCGGGCTCTCGGGCGCGGGCAAGTCGACGATCGCCAACCTCGTCGAGAAGCGGCTCCATTCGCTGGGGATTCACACCTACATCCTGGACGGCGACAACATCCGGCACGGGCTGAACCGGGACCTCGGCTTCACCGAGGCCGACCGGGTCGAGAACATCCGGCGCGTGGCCGAGGCGGCCAAGCTCTTCGCCGATGCGGGGCTGGTGACGCTCGTGTCGTTCATCTCGCCCTTCCGCGCCGAGCGGCGCATGGCGCGCGAGATGCTCGGCGACGGGGAGTTCATCGAGATCTTCGTGGACACGCCCATCGAGGTCGCCGAAAGCCGCGACCCGAAGGGTCTTTACAGGCGTGCCCGCCAGGGACTGATCGAGAACTTCACCGGCATCGACAGTCCCTACGAGCCACCCGAGCGCCCCGACATCCGGATGACGCCCGACATGAGCGCGGCGGAAGCCGCCGAGCACGTGGTGCGGTATCTGACGGACGCCGGCTACCTCAGGACATTCGCGGGCTGAGGCCGCGCCGCGTCGGCCTTCGATCCGGGCGGCTGCTTGGCCGCCCGCAAGCGCAATCCTTCCATCGAGAACCGGATCCTCCTCCATGCAGGCGCAATCCATCGATTTCCTGATCATCGGCGCCGCCAAGAGCGCGACGACCTGGCTGCAGAAGTCGCTGCAGGCCGACCCGTCCGTCGCCATGCCCGATCCCGAGCTCCATTATTTTAGCCGCAACCATCATCGCGGGCTCGAATGGTATCTCGACCAGTTCCCCCCCGGCGCCGACGATCGCCTCGCAGGGGAGAAGTCGAACTCCTATCTGGACAATCCCGTCGCCCCGCCGCGCGTGCATGCCTTGCTGCCGCACGCCAAGCTCATCGTGCAACTGCGCAGCCCCGTGGCGCGCGCCTATTCCGATTATTGCATGCTCTACCGGCGCGGCGAGGTGGATGCCGACATCGACGCGCATCTCGATACGGGCAAGGGCCGGACGAACCGGTTCCTGAACGGCGGCCTCTACCACGAGCAGCTCCAGGCCTATCTCGATCTGTTCCCGGCCGAGCGGATCCTCGTCCTGTTCTACGAGGACATGCTGGCCGCGCCCGACGCCCAGCTGCGCCGCGCGCGCTCCTTCCTTGGACTGCCCGCCGAAGCGCCGGGTCCGATCCTCCAGAAGGTCAAGGACCGCACCGAGCCGATGCTGTCGCCAGGACTCCGCAAGGCCGTCGCTCCGTTCAAGCCGATCCTGAAGCGATTCCGGGGCAACTCCATCTTCGCGGCGGCGCGAAGCCTCGTGGCGCACGAGATCGCCTATCCGGCCCTGTCGTCGCCGCTGCGCCAGCGCCTCGTCGACTTCTACACGACCGACGCCAACCGTTTGGGGAACCTGGTCGGCAGGGATCTGTCGAATTGGGTAGCGGACGACGCCGTGCGCGCCCATTAGACGAAGGACGATGCCGCCGGCGCGCGCATAACGATGACGCGCGCAGCATCGAACACACGGCCTTACCCGTCCGGGCAGTCGCACTTGCAACAAGGATGATGGACGCGGCTTTACGGCTGAATTTCCGGAACGGCACCGCCTCGATACATCGGACACTCGGTCCCGAACGGGTGGAATTCGTTCCAGATGTCCCCTTCACTTGTCGGGTCTCTTGGATCGTCTGTCCGGAGCGCTCAGATGACGATTGAAATCGCGCACGCGCGAACTGCCTCCTCCTCGCTCGGCTTCCACGCCATCCCGCTGAAGGGCGCGGCCATCGTCCGCCACATGCTGAACGGGCCCGCGCCCCTGCCGTGGCCAAACCCGCCCGGAAGGGCTGAGGTCTATGCCTATCTGAGGCAGCGCTTCGTCAATCGGGTGCGGGCCGCCTGGGCCAGCCGCTGGCTCTATGCGACCGATATCGCCATGGCGGGCTGTGCTTTTCTCCTCGCCGCGCTCGTGCGTCTCGACCTCGACGGCTCGGCCTCGGCGGCGGAACGGTTCCGCTTGCTTCTCGGCGTGCTGCCCTGGTTTCTGCTGATCTGCGGCCTGGTGTTCCCGTTCACCTGCCTCTACCGGCGCAACTGGCGCTACGCGTCCGTTCGCGATCTTCTGGGTGTCGTGCGAGCCGTCGTGATCACCTCACTCGGCTTCGTGTTCTGTCTCTTCGTGGTCGGGCAGATGGATGCGATCCCGCGGTCCATCGCGCTGATCCAGACGGCGATCCTCGTGCCGCTGCTCCTGGCCCCGCGCATGCGGTTCAAGTTCGCCGACACGCGGCGCTTGCGCTCGGCCGTCGCCGCTGCCCCGGCGGCGGGAGGCGACAGCGTTCCTGTGCTCCTGATCGGGGCGGGCGACGTCGCCGATCTCTATCTGCAGGCCCTTCAGCGGGAAGAGGGGGCGCGCCACCGGCCGGTCGGCATCCTCGACCGCGTCGCCGGCACGGAAGGGTTTCTCCTGCGCGGGGTTCCGATCCTCGGCAGCCTCGGCGATTTCGAAACCGTGGTGGCCGATCTCACCGCGCGCGGCTGCAAGCCGCGGCACCTGATCTTCACCGAGACGGTGTCCGGCTTCACCGATCCCGACACCAAGGCGCTCATCGACAAGGCCGATCAGCTCGGCATCGCGATCTCGCGGCCCGCGCCCGTCCTGGAGCTGCGCAACCCGAAGTCCGAGAACCGGCTCGACCTGCGGCCGATCGAGTTGACCGATCTCCTCGAACGGCCCCAGGCCGCGCTCGACAAGGAAGCTCTCCGCCGCATGATCGAGGGTTGCCGCGTCGTGGTGACGGGCGCCGGCGGCTCGATCGGCCGGGAGCTGACCCTTCAGGTCGCGGCCCTTCGTCCGGCCGAGATCGTGCTGATCGAGAACAGCGAGTACAATCTCTATGCCGTCGACATGGAGCTGTCGGAGACCTTCCCCGCCGTCCCGCGCACCGCGTATCTGTGCAATGTGCGCGACGCAGGGCGCCTCGGCGAGATCTTCGATCGGCACCGGCCGGAGCTCGTTTTCCATGCGGCGGCGCTGAAGCACGTTCCCATGGTCGAGCTGAACCCTTGCGAGGGGATCCTCACCAATGTCATCGGCACGCGAAACGTCGCGGACGCGGCACGACGGTGCGGCGCACGCGCCTTCGTCCAGATCTCCACCGACAAGGTGGTGAACGCGACGAGCGTCATGGGCGCCACCAAGCGGCTCGCCGAACTCTACTGCCAGGCGCTGGACCTTGCCGGGACGCAGGACGATGCACGCTTCATGACCGTGCGGTTCGGCAACGTGCTCGGCTCGAGCGGGTCGCTGATCCCGCTCTTCGAGCGGCAGCTCGCGCGCGGCGGCCCTCTAACGGTCACCGATCCGGCGATGACGCGCTACTTCATGACCATCCGCGAAGCCGTGGAACTGACCCTCCAGGCCTCGTCGCACGGTCTGGAGAAGGGCCTCGGTCGCGGCGAGATCTTCGTTCTCGACATGGGCGAGCCGATCCGCATCGTCGACATGGCGCGGCGCATGATCAAGCTGGCCGGCTATCGTCCGGACGAGGAGATCAAGATCGAGATCATCGGCTGCCGGCCGGGAGAGAAACTGTTCGAGGAACTGTTCGACACCCACGAGCGGCGGGTCGCATCCCCGGTTCCCGGCGTACTGGGTGCCATTCCCGACGCCGTGCCGCTCGAGGATCTCCAGCAGGCCTTCGCGGGGCTCCAGCACCTGGCGGCGACCGGCGACATGGCCGGGGTCGTCGCCAGCATCGCGGCGGTTCTTCCGAGCTACCAGGGGGCGCCGGGGAACGCGGCCGCCGCGGTTCGGCAAGGCCATGCCCCGGCGACATCGGCGGCCTTCACATCCCTCACGGCCGCCGCGGCCGCGGCCCCGCGATGAGGCGGGCGCGTCCGATCCGCCCCGCGCTATCCGAATGGCTGTGAGGGCTGCGACCTCGGCGTACCCCCTTCATCGAATGGATAACTCCGCGACTCCGCTGAACGGTCCTAGCCTTGGGCCAACCTCCCGTTGAAACGTGCGGAGAAGAGCATGATCGGACGCGCAAAACGCAATGCGCTCTTCCTGGGACAGGTCCTTGCGTTGGCGGGCTGGGCGGTCTTCGGGTCGGGTTCTGGAGCCAATGCAAGAGCGCCTGCGGCCGACGCCTACCAGCTCACCGTGGGCGACGTCGTGTCGTTCGACTTTCTCGACGACACCCTCCCGTCCGAACAACTCACCGTATCCAGCGACGGCCAGGTGAACCTGCCGCTCATCGGTGGCTTCAAGGTCGAGGGGCTGACGGTCTCCGAGGCGCTGGGTGCGATCCGCCGCGCCTTCGTCGAGCGCCGCTTCTTCATCGATCCCCAGATCTCGTTCGCCATCGTCAACTTCCGCCCGATCTACGTTCTGGGCGACGTTCGCTCGCCGGGATCCTACCCCTTCCAGCCGACCATGAACGTCGAGCAGGCCGTGGCGCTCGCCGGCGGCCAATCCACCGGCACCGGCACCAACGAGGATCGCATCGTCATGCAGACCCGCCTGCGCGGCGACATCGACGAATCGTCGGTGGAGATCGCGCGGGCGGCGATCGCGGCCGCGCGCGTCCGCGCCCAGTTGGACGGGCGTCTGGAGATCGCCGCCGACGACATTCCCGAGAAGGCCCGGCCGATCGTCACCGACGCCTTGCGCGCGACGCTCATTCCCACCGAGCAGAAGATCCTCGAAGTCGAGGCGCGCGGCTACAAGACGCGCTTCGGCCAGCTGACGGCGGCGGTGACGGAAGTCAACGGGGCGCTGGAGAACCTTGCCCAGCTTGTCGAGAACAAGAAGGTGGCCATCGCTTCGGCCCGCGAGGACCTCGAGCGAAGCCGCGCCCTCTACAAGCGCGGCATCAAGACGATCACCGAACTGTCCGGCATCGAGCGGGAAACCACCGCACAGGAGTCGCAGCTCCTGGAGATCTACAATCAGATGTCCTCTACCCGCCGGGAACTCGGCGATCTCCAGCGTGACCTGTCCGACACCACCGATACCCGAACCAAGACCGCCCTTTCCGAACTCCAGGGTCATTATGCCGACATCGAGCGCCTGCTCGCGCTGCGCGACGCCACCGAGAAGCAGATCGTCCTCCTGAGCAGCCTCTCCGCCGAGGAAGCCAGCCAGGACTCGACCATCGTCTTCTCCTATCGCGTCCGCAGCAAGGTCGACGGTCGGACCGTCACGCACGACGTCGACATCTTCGACGACATCGCACCCGGCGACACGGTGCTCGTGTCGATCGATCCCGCCTCCCGGGCGCGCGGTGCGACGCTGGCGAGCGCTGCCGTGGGTCGTCTGCCATGATGCTGAACGAGACGCGGCATCGGCGCGAGACGGGGGTGGGCCAGCCCCACCGTTCGACCGGCGCGATCGTCGGTCGATGCCTGGCCGCCCTCATCCTCGTCGCGACATTGCCGTTCTGGCTGCTCGCGGCCGGCATCGTCTACGCGAGCATCGGCCGCCCGCTTCTGTTCCGGCAGACGCGAAGCGGTCTCTCGGCCAAGCCGTTCATGATCTGCAAATTCCGCACGATGCGCGATACGCGCGGCCCCGACGGGATGCTGCTGCCCGATGCCCTGCGGGAAACCCGGGCAACCCGGCTCATGCGGGCCTGGCGGCTGGACGAGCTTCCGCAGCTCCTCGCGGTTCTTCGCGGCGACATGACCCTCGTCGGACCGCGTCCGCTCCTGCCGAGCACGATCGCCGCCTTCGGCGACTGGGGCGTGGAGCGATGCACCGTGCTGCCGGGCTTCACCGGCTGGGCTCAGGTCAACGGCAACACCCATCTCTCCGATTCCGAGAAACTCACGCTGGATCTCTGGTACGTGCGCCACCGCAATCTCCTTCTCGATCTCCGGATCCTTCTGATGACGGGGCTCGTCCTCGTGCGGGGCGAGCGGCGGATGCTCGCGACCATCGCCGCGGCCGCCGCGGAGCTGAACCCCCTCGACGTGTCCGGCAGGACGGCGCCATGACGGAGCGACTGACGTCCTTCGGCCGCGTGCTCGTGGTCGCGCCCCATCCGGACGACGAGGTCCTGGGATGCGGCGGCACGATCGCCCGGCTTGGCGATGAGGGCTGCGAGGTTCATGTCGCGGTCGTCACGCGGGGCAGCCTGCCGGAATACGACGAGGCGACCGTCGCCCGCATCCGCGCCGAGGCCCGCGCCTCGCACGCCCATCTCGGTGTCACGCAGACCCACTGGCTCGATCAGCCGGCGGCAAAGCTCGGCGAAACGCCCCATTCGACCCTGAACGGCGCCCTGCAGGGGATCGTTCGCGAGGTGCGCCCCGACACGCTCTTCATTCCCTTCGTCGGCGACGTCCATCTCGATCACCAGCTGATCTTCCTGTCGTCGCTCGTCGCCGCGCGCCCCCACCAGCACGAGTATCCCCGCCGGATCCTCGCCTACGAGACGGTGTCGGAGACCAACTGGAACGCCCCCTACGTCACGCCCGGCTTCCTGCCGCAGGTGTTCGTCGACATCCAAAACACCCTCGAGCGCAAGCTCGAGGCGATGGCGATGTTCGCCTCCCAGGTCCGTCCCTTTCCGCACGAGCGCTCGATCGACGCCCTGCGCGCGCTCGCGCTCGTTCGTGGCACGCGCATCCACCGAAGCGCGGCCGAGGCCTTCGTGCTCGTGCGCGACGTGCTCTGATGTCTTCCGATGCTCAAGGAGCGATCCCTATGAAACGCTGGCCGATCTATGACGAGGAGCAGATCTCCGACGTGGTCGAGGTTCTGCGGTCCGCGAAGGTCAATGCCTGGACGGGCGATCATGTCGCCCGCTTCGAGGAAGCCTATGCGAACCATCTGGGGCGCCGCCATGCGGTCGCGGTGGCCAACGGAACCGTGGCGCTGGACCTTGCCTTGCGCGTTCTGGGGATCGGGGCGGGCGACGAGGTCATCGTCACGCCGCGCAGCTTCGTGGCATCGGCGGCCTGCGTGCCGTTTGCCGGCGCAACGGCTGTGTTCGCCGACGTCGACCCCGTTTCCGGCAACCTCACCGCCGAGACGATCGCACGCCGGATCACGCCGCGCACCAAGGCCGTCATTCTCGTTCATCTGGCGGGGTGGCCCTGCGACATGGAGCCGATCATGCGGCTCGCGCGGCGCCGCGGCATCAAGGTCATCGAGGACTGCGCCCAGGCGCATGGGGCGCGCTACGACGGGCGACCCGTCGGCTCGTTTGGCGACATTGCGGCCTTCTCGTTCTGCCAGGACAAGATCATCACGACCGGCGGGGAGGGGGGGCTCATCGCGATGGACGACGACGCCCTCTGGCAGGCGGCCTGGAGCCTGAAGGATCACGGGAAGTCCTATACGCTGGCTCATCAGGGCATCGGAACGCCGGGCTTTCGCTGGTTGCACCAGTCGATCGGCACCAACTGGCGGATGATGTCGATCCAGGCGGTTCTGGGTCTGCGGCAGCTGGAACGCCTCGAGGACTGGCGCCTGCAGCGCGAGCGCAACGCGCGGATCTGGATGGACGGGCTGCGGGATCTTTCGCTGGTCTCGATCCCGGAACTGGCGTCGCAGCACACGCACGCCTGGTATCGGCTCTATGCGTATGTGGATCCGTCGCGGCTCGCCGACGGCTGGACGCGCAACACGCTGGTGGCCGCCATCGCCAAAGGGGGCGTGCCCTGTTTCTCCGGCAGCTGTTCGGAGATCTACCTGGAGGAGGCCTTCGCCTCCGCCCATCTCGGCCCCGCCAAGCGGCTGCCCGCGGCCCGGCGCCTCGGCGAGCGAAGCCTGGCATTCCTGGTCGACCCGTCCTGGAGCGCGCAGGAAACGACCGAGGCCGTGGCAGTGGCCCGCGACGTCCTCCTCGGCGCCACCAGGGACGTGGCCTCCGTGCGGCCGGCGGTCGAGCTTCGCGACCTCTCGAAGATCAAGCCCGTCCGCCTGCCCGACGCCGTGGTGGCGCAAGCGGTGCTGCGTCCGCCCCTTCAGGATCGGGCGGGCTGACCGCCGTCGCGGAAGCCGAAACGCGAAACGGGCCGAGTGGAAGCTCGGCCCGTTTCGCGTTCTGCAGGTTGATTTTGTCTCACGATCATCGCCGCGGCAGGGGCGCTTCGCACTTCGCGGTCGCCAGTCAGGATCCGGCATGCAGCGCGGCCAGCCGGCCCCGAAATCGGGAGCGGTATCCTTCAAGGAAATGAGGTGACGCCGGGCCGCCAGCGCGGAAGGCGAACGAGACGACCAGCCTTGCCTAGAGAGCCAGCCAGGCAACCGCGACGCTGAGCCAGATGATGGCCGACAGAGCCAGGCCGACGAACAATCCACGTGCCGGGCGAAGGTCTTCCGGAATGGACGCGCGTTCGATGCGCTTGGTGCTGCCTGTGACAATTGGCGTTGTTTGAGTGATCATGATCGATCCGTTTCTCTGACCGCACATCCCGATATTACAACGGTCATGCGCCGGTTCGCAGCACCGTCTTTAGGCGATGATGGGACGGGGACCCGGACCGGGCCTGTGCAAAGGGTGCACGATACGGGACGCAGGGCCGGGGCGCGCGATGCCGGCGATATCTGCAGCCGTGCTGCATGAGCACGAAGGAAAGCGCGAGCGTTGGTTTCGGCGGGGCACTCCCCGTCGGAACACGGCTGACACCCTGTGGTGCGCGAAACGAGGGCATCGGCGAGAGGAGGGTCCTCGACGGGATCGCGTGATGTCGCTCGAACCCGTCGATCGGCGGAGCCTTCACCGGACGATGCGCAGACACTGCGCCGCTCCGGCAGGCCGTTCGATCGGGCCGGGGGCGAACGCCCGCATCTCTGCCGGCGTTCGGACACGCAAAGGCAGGACCGACGACGACGGATCGTCGGCGGTCCTGTCATGGGTTGCATAGCGTGTTGGAGAGTCCGCCCGTCCCAGCGCAATCGACATGGCGGGACCGAGGAGGCCCGATCGCTCATGGCGGCGTTCGGGCCGTCCCCTAGATTGTCGGATCAGTTGCCCTTTCCGCCGGCATCGCCGCCCTTCTCGCCGCCTCCCTGGTCGCCGCCACCTTTGCCGCCGCCGTCACCACCGCCATGGTTGCCGCCGCCGTCACCACCGCCATGG
>NZ_BBWJ01000042.1 GCF_001463745.1 Aureimonas sp. AU22
CCGTCACCACCGCCATGATTGCCGCCGCCCGCGTCACCGCCGCCATGGTTGCCGCCGCCGGCGTCACCGCCGCCGTGGTTGCCGCCGCCGGCGTCACCACCGCCATGATTGCCGCCGCCGGGGTCACCACCACCATGGTTGCCACCGCCGGGGTCACCGCCGCCATGGTTGCCGCCGCCAGGATCGCCCCCGCCGGGGTTGCCGCCGCCTGGGTTCCCACCGCCCGGATTGCCACCACCAGGATTACCGCCGCCGGGGTTGCCGCCGCCCGGGTTCCCGCCTCCGGGATTTCCACCGCCCGGATTGCCACCACCACCCGGATTGCCGCCGCCTGAATTGCCTCCGGGATTACCATTCGTGGGGCCGCCCGAGGAGGAGCCGCCGCCGGGATTGCGGCCTGCGGTGCGGCCGGGACGGTCGGTCGTGTCGCGCCTTGTCGAGTCGACTTCCTGCCCCGGAACGAGGTTGTCGTCGTTGTCGCGGAAGCTGGACAGGGCGCGCGACACGGTCGATGTCGTGAGAGGCGGGCATTGTGCCACCTGCGCCGGTGTCAGGATCTGGCCGCGGTTCGCAGCCACGCAGCACACCGCGACGTTCGACTGTTTCAACGGCCGGCATTCCGCCGCCGACAGCACTGGCCGCACCGACTGGGCCGCGGATTGCGGCGCGGACGACAGAAGGCCGACGGAGGAAAAGAAAGCGACCGACAGCAACATTTTCGCTCTGACATGTCGGCTCGGCATACGGTTACGCAAGGAAGCCTCCTATTCCTTTGAAAATACTTTCATTTCAAGGTGAATGAGGTCTAACACGTTCCGTCGAATACTACCTTTTACCTAAAGTCATTAGACACCCTGTCCGAACGGGGGCAGCGATTTCGCCGCACCGTACCTCTTGCACGCCGGCCCCTGGTTTCCGGTGGCAGACCTCGGTCGTCTTGAAAAAATCCAAGTTAAGCCTTTGGCATGCTTCGCCTTGCATGATCGACTTCTCGACGCCCTTGGAGACTAGCCGTTTGACCCGGTTCCTCATCCTGCTGGCATCCCTTGGAACGCTCACCGCCTGCAGCCAGACGGGCCAGAACGTGCGTCCCATGGCGCTTGCCGGCAACGCCTTCGCGCCGCCTGCCTTCTCCGCCTTCTGCGAGAGGGACGCGCATCTCTGCGACTCGGTGAGCGGGCGCAAGATCGTGGAACTGACGGCATTCCGGCAGCAGGAATTGAGCGCCGTGAATGCCGAGGTGAACCGCCGCATCCTCCAGCGCGAGGACCGCGAGACTTCGGGGCGCGAGGACGTGTGGCGTCTGGCCACCAAGGAGGGCGACTGCGAGGACATCGCGATCGCCAAGAAGGCTGCTCTACTCCAATCCGGATGGCCGGCCTCCGCGCTGCTTCTCACGGTGGCGCGCCAGCCCCATAGCGACGAGGGGCATACGGTGCTGACAGTGCGCACCGACGGAGGCGACTTCATCCTCGACAACCAGACCTCGCGCGTGAAGCCCTGGTCATCCACTCCCTATCGCTATTTCGCGCGCCAGTCGCAGGACCGAAACGGGCGGTGGGACAGGATCGCCGGAAAGGACTGATCGCGCCGGAGACCGGCGGGGCTGCCGGCGCCCGAACCTCGGGCAGCGCGGCGTTCGCGCGGGGTCTGTCGATCCCGACGATGCGCGCATCGGCTTGAAGGACAGGGTGACGGGCGCCGGTGCGGATCGCGCCATTGATCGACCCTCCGACGTGTTCTTCGACCAGCCGTTCACGACCCGCCCGCGCAGCGTTGCTGCCGTCCCGTGACGTCGAGGCCGGTGAGCGGGACCATGCTCGCAGAGCGGCTCGCCCGACGCTTTCATTCCAACCTCGGTGACGCGGTCCGCGTCGTGGGCTGCGGATCATGCGTCGCGCAACGGCAGCAACGTCGGCGGCCAATACATCTGTCGTATGCGTGCCAGATGTTTAGACGTTCCTCAATGATTAGCCGGTAGACTATTCCGGTTCGCCTCGGGAGGACCGATACACGGGCGACCGGCGGGACTCATCTGCATGCTTCAAAGATTGATCAAGCAGTTCTTCGGCGCGTCCGGCGGCAGCATTCCGCTGATGACCGCGCTTCTGATGATCCCCATGACATTGATGGCCGGCGGTGCCGTCGATTTCGTGCGCTACGAGCGGTTGCGCGTCTCGCTGCAGGACACGCTGGATCGCGGTGTCCTGGCCGCCGCCTCGCTGACGCAATCGCAGGACCCGGAAAAGCTGATCAAGAGCTACCTCGCGCAGCTGCCGACGGATCTCACGTACAACCTCCAACTGCAGGAAAGCAAGGGTACGAACTTCCGCAAGATCGTAGCCACCGTATCCCTCAGGCAGCCGACGACCTTTCTCAAGCTCGCAAGCGTCAGCGAATTGCCGATATCGGCACAATCGACCGCCCAGGACGAGCGGAAGAACATCGAAATCTCCCTCGTGCTCGATATCTCCGGTTCGATGGTCGACAACACCGGCATGACCCAGCTCAGGCCGGCCGCAGTGAGCTTCATCGATGCCCTGATACGCCCCGATACCAAGGACTTCACGTCCATGAGCATCATCCCCTTCGCGGGCGGGACCAATATCGGGCCGAAGGTCTTCGATTATCTGGCAGGACCGCTCTACAAGAGACGGCATCTCGTATCTTCTTGCTTCGAGACGAATACCCTGGAATTCTCGACAGGATTGCAGGCCTTTCCGCTTTCGGATCAGTTCCCGGACTTCACCTACTACAACTGGGGCAAGACCGATCGCAAGGCAGCCTGGTGTCCGAGGGACGACCAGCAAGTCACCTATATCACGAACGACGTTGCCCTCCTGAAGGCGCGCGCGAACGCGCTGCAGCCCTACGACGGGACGGGCACGGCCTATGCGATAAAGTGGGGAACCCAGTTCCTGGACCCCGCGATGCAGCCGATGATGTCGGCGCTGCGCAAGAATGGTTCTTTGCCCATTCCGGCCGCCTTCGACGGCCGGCCCGCATCCTACACCGATACCGGGACACGAAAGATCCTCGTGCTGTTCACGGACGGAGCGGTCGGGTTCCAACCGCGTCCGGCAAAGACCACGGACAACGTGGTCACCGGCAACATCAGCTGTACCAACTGCTCCCGCCAGATCTATTCGGCCAGCGAAGCCGTATCCGCCTACAAGGCGGCCTGCACCTACGCCAAGAGCAAGAAGATCACGATCTTCACGATCGCGTTCCGGGTGAGCGCGGGTGATGCGCCATCGCTGGCCTTCTGCGCCAGCGATCCGTCCTATGCCTACAACATCGACGGCCTGAACATCGCCACCACCTTCCAGTCGATCGCGACCACGATCCAGAAGATCCGGCTGGTGCCGTGATGCTCGCTCGCTTCTCGAAGGATCCCTCCGGCGCATCGGCGGTCGAGTTCGCTCTCGTGGTGCCGATCTTCCTGGCACTGGTGTTTTCCACCCTCGAGGGCGGCTGGCTGATGACGCGGTCGATGCTGCTCGGGCGAGCCCTCGATCAGACCATCCGTCTGATCCGCATCGGCGATCCCGCGGCGCCCACGAGCCACACGGCGATGAAGAAGGCCCTCTGCGCGCGGACCATGATCGTCCGCAACTGCGAGACGACGGTGCTCATCGAAATGAAGGAGATCAGGACGGCCGCCGACATGCCGACGCATGCCGCGGTCTGCGTGGACCGGGGGGCGAGGGTGCAACCGGTCACCAGCTTCTCGACCGGTAGCCGCGGCTCGATCATGTATGTTCGCGCCTGCATCGTGTCCGATCCCATCGTTCCCCTGATGGGTCTGGCGCTCCAGTTCGAGAAGGACGGCAAGGGGGGATATCACCAGACGGCCGTATCGGCCTTCGTGAACGAGCCGGGCATATGAGGGGGGCGCAACGAAGCCTTCGCGCATTCCTGCGCGACCGTAGCGCGGTCTCGGCGATCGAGTTCTGCATCATCGCTCCGGTGCTCGTGGCGCTGTTCCTCGGAAGCGTCACCCTGTTCATCGGGTATTCCGACTCGGTGACGGCCGAAAAGGCGTCGTTCACGGTGGCCGACATCCTGGCCCGCAAGACCACCGTGAACACGGGAGACCTGCAGGTCATGGATTCCCTGTTCCAGGCCATGCTGCCCCCGTCGCACGGGCTGACGACGTTTCGCATCAGCAGCGTCACGATGGCCAACGGGAAGCTCGACGTCGCCTGGTCCTGGCCCCGGTCCCCGCTCGCGCCGCTGAAGAAGACGGAACTTCCCGGGATGAAGTTGCCGCTGGTGGCCGAGGGGGACTCCGTCATCGTTCTGGAAACGACAGCGGCCTACGCCCCCTTCGTGGCATCCGTCGGCCTGAAGGCCGGGCGCTACGACAACATGGTGGCCAATCGCCCGCGATACACCTCGGCGATCAGGAAGACCGACTGAACCCTCTCCGGCGAAGGCGAGCCGCGCTGCCATCGGGACCGGCGTCAAGGCGCGGTGCCCCAAGGTCCGGACGCCGGCCGATCCCGTCGCCCCGTTGCACCGCCGGGGCTCGCGCGAAACCTCAGAAGCGCAGCTTCAAGCCGATCTCGCCGACATGGCTGACGTCGATGTCGGCGCCGGTGCCGATGGAGTAGCGGCCGGTCAGCGAAAGGCGGTCGGTCACCCCGGCATCGACCCCGACGCCCGCGACGAAGCCGCGGGCCGCGACGTCGTCGAGCCCGGCGGACCGAGCCCTGCCGATGCCCCCGGCGATCCGTGCCGAGACACGCGCGTCGTCCTGCGTGAGGATGTCCTCGTAGCCAATGCGCCCCGTGAGGGCGAAGGGCCGCCCGCCGAGTTCGGTGGCGTAGGCGAGGTGGAGGTTGGCCGAACCGAGAAGGGCGTTGCGCTGCGTATCGCCGTAGACGATCTCGGCCGCGGCGCCCGTCTCGCCGTAGCCGTCGGCGTCGGCGTAGAGATAGTCGAGCCCGAGCGCGGGCGTCACGGTGAGCGCGCCGGCCTGGAACCCGTACCCGGCCTCCAGACCGATATTGGCCGAGACCCCGTTCGTATCCCCGCCGTGGTTGACGACCGTGCTCACCCGCGTCCGCCGGTCGAGGTCGTCGTAGTCCTGGTGCGCGACGCCGCCGGACAGGGTGACGTAGGCCGGGCCGAACAGCGCCGTGGCATAGACATCGGCCGCAAACGACAGCGTGTCGTAGGTGAGGCGGGCGTCGTCCACCTCGCCGGCCGCCGCCGACAGCGCGCCGCCGAGGATCAGTCGATCGTTCAGGCGATGATCGAGACCGACGCGCACCGTGCCGTTGCGGAAGCGATAGCCGTCGGCGCCATCGCGCTCGAAACGGCTGCCGCCGACCGAAACGTAGAGATCGGAGAAGGGAACCGCGATCGCGGCATCCGAGCCGGTGGCGGGCGGCGGCACCTGGAGCGCGGCGAGGCGGGCGCGCTCGCGCAAGGCGTCGGTCGACGTCATGCGGTCGAGGAGCGCGGTTTGCGTAAGGGAGCCGACCGCCGACGCCGCGGCGCCGACCGACAGGTAGTCCTCGACGAGCTGCGAGAAGAGGCGATGGATGCCGGTGGTCGGATGCACCCCGTCCCAATACTGGTAGGTGTTCTGAATCGCGACCGGCGCGCCGGCGCAGGCCGGTGTCGCAAGGCAGGCGTCGCGCGTGTTCACGATGCCGAAGCGCGCGGGGTCGCTGGTGATCAGCGTCCCCAGGCGCCGGACGTCGACGAGAACGACGTCGGTGTTGGGAAGCGCGGCCGCGACCTGGGTCACGCCGGCCGCGAGCGTCTGGTTGAAGAGATCGGTCGCGAGCGTGCCGGCGACCGATGCCGGGATGGATCCGGAGAAGGCCGGCGTCGCGCCGATGTCGGGCAGGTTCAGCACCGCGACGGTGGGGGCCCCGAGCGAACCGAGCCGGGCGAGCGAGGCGGCGACGTCGCCGGCGGCCGCGACGGCGCCGGCTCCGATCGTGGCCGGTGTCGCACCGGCCGCCTCGATCTCCTGGAAGATGTTGTTGGCGCCGCCGTAGAGCGTCACCACGTCGGCCGCGCCGAAGCGCCCGTCCTGCAGCACGAAGGCGTCGATCTGGGCGGGAATGCCGGGCGGACGCAGTCCGTCCAGCCGATCGGTGCGCGCGCCGCCGAAGGCGTAGTTCTGGGAGAGTTCGGGATTGATCCGAAGGCCACTGAGCGTCGCCGCTCCCGCCGGCTGCATCGGCCCCCCGTTCAGGTATTCGGTGAAGACCGGACCGTTGGAGTAGCGCCCCTGGAAGTAGGGCGGCGACGTCGGCGTGCCGGATACGAGGAACAGGTTGCCGTTGTCCGACAGGGAGTCGCCGAAGCTGATCACGGGGCCGGCGACCTGAGCCGATGCGGGCAGCGCGGTGGCGCCCAGAAGAACGGCGGTGGCGGCAGCCAGAACGGCACGGGTCTCAAGGCGGCTCATGCGAAGCGTCTCCCCATCCGGCTCGGCGTCCGGCCGAGCCCCCGAGGGGAAGCATGCGCGAGACGGCGCTTCGGCGACAGGGCGGAAGCGCGCGCCCGCACGCGGGGCCTCCCGATTGCGGCAGCTCTGTGGCCGACCCGCCGCAGCGCCGGCTTGCCCGTCGTCGATGCGAGTGGGCGATCCCCAATCCGTCAGGCGGCCTTGTCGCGCTTGGCTTCATACATCGCGGCATCCGCGACCGCCCTGAGATCCTCGGCCGTCATGTTCGGGCGCCACAAGGCGGCGCCGAGGCTGACGCCGACAGGGATGGTAAGCCGCCCGAAATCGATCGGCTCGGCGAACTGCCGACCGATCCGGTCGAGAGCCACGGCGATCGCGCCTTCCGAGGCCGTCGAGAGGACCGCGGCGAATTCGTCGCCGCCGATCCGCGCGATCTTGTCCTTCTCGCGCACGCCGGCCCGAAGCCGAAGCGCGGTCTGGCGGAGGACCTCGTCGCCGACCTCGTGTCCGAACGTATCGTTGACCAGCTTGAAGCGGTCGAGATCGGCCAGGATGAGCGTGAACGGGGCTCCGCCGTCCCTCGACCGCGCCATCGCCGCCGCAAGATCGAGGTCGAAGCGCCGACGGTTGGAGATGCCGGTGACCGCATCGACGAAGACGGCGGACTGCAGCTCGATCTCCGCCCGCTTGCGCTCGTCGATGTCGGCCGTCATTCCCAGAAGCTGGATGATCCTGCCGTTCCCGTCGATGACCGGCGACAGGATCGTGCGCCACCATCGAAGCCCGGAAGGCGTCGCCGCCAGTTCCTCGTATTCGTCCATGACGCCGGACGCGAGGCACCGGCGATAGTTCGTCTCCCAGCTGCGCGCGCCTTCGGCGGACATGAATTCGGCCGCGGTCCTCCCGACGAACATGTTTTTCGTGAAACCGGACAGCTGGCACAGCGGTTCGTTGATGCCGTCGTATCGAAGAACGCCGTCGTCCGTGATCGCGACCGTGAATGCCGGAACGGCAAGCGAATCCACGTTGATCCTCGACATCGATCCTCACTCGTTCCTCAGCGTCACATTGGAGATTCGACGTAAAGATCGCGTGAAATTCTATGGTGGACACGGTTTGCACTGCGACCGTCGGGCGGGACCCAAGCGTCCCGCACGTCGATGCCGCCGTTCGAGGGACGGGACCCAGGGCCTGCGCCGCTTGAGGCGGAATGCCGCTGCCCGCAGTTCGGCATAGGCCGACGCCCGTCCCGGGTGCTAGGGGCGTGCGCCAGGGAATGGACTGCAGTCGAAGGTGCGCCGTGTCGATCGTACATCAAGACTGGAACGAGCCGATACCGGGCTTGCGGGTCCTCAAGCGGACCGCCGGCGGGATACGGCACATCCAGATCTACGGTCAGCGCTGTTCTGGAACTCATGCGATCGCTCGAACCATCGATGCCAACTTCGGCGATCAAGCCCGAACCGAAGCCTACGGCTTCAAGCACTGGTTCGTCCCCGATCAGGTTCTGTTCCGCGACGACGTCCTCGTGCTGGTCATCGCGCGCAGCGCCTTCGACTGGGTCCGCAGCCTGCACCGCCAGCCGTGGCATGCGCATCCCGAGGTGAAGCGCCTGTCGTTCTCGGCCTTCATCCGGGCGCCCTGGCATTCCTATTGGGACGACGAGTTCTGGGGCATTCGCGACGGCCATCCCCTGCGCGGTCAGGAAATGATGCACGAGCGCGACCCCGCGACGGGGCTTCGCTTTGCCAACCCGATCGCCAAGCGCACGGCGAAGCTGCGCCATTGGGGCGCGCTGCATACACGCGCACCCAATGTGGCACTGCTGTCGCTGGGGACCCTGCAGGGCGACCCCGAGGCCGTCGTGGCGGCGCTGGCGGCTCTGACCGAACTGCCCGCATCCCCGGAGTTCCAGCGGGTCTGGTCCTACAAGGGCAACGGAAACCGGGTGTTCGAACGCACGCACTACGACGCGCTCGGCGAGGACGATACGCATTGGATCGCCCGTCATCTCGATCCCGACGTGGAAACCCGGTTCGGGCTGCCGACCCAGGCCGTCGGCGGCAGCGACTGAGGCAGGCGCTTTCGCCGGCGAAGCACCGCCGAACGGCGGCGGGCAAGCTTCGTGCCGCGCGGCGGCGGGCGAACTATAGTCGTCTAACCAGCTTTGACGCGTTGCGTGGAAATAACGCGCACGATTTAACAGTTTAGCATGCCGTTCGGCGCAATGGTGGCATCCACTCCATAACGTAACGGGCTCATGTCAGCGCTTTCCGCAGACCTTCAAAGCGCACCGCGGCGCCACAGCGCCGAGGCTCTGCTCGAGAACCTTCCCCACCCCGTCCTGTCCATGGATCGCGAAGGCGAGGTCCTGTATGCCAATGCGGCCGCGCAGGCGGTGCTCGGCGGATGGATCCTCGGACTGCGGTTCGCCGACCTCTTTCCCGAACACCTCGAACCCCTGGGTCAGGCGACGGCGGGCGGGGTTCCGCTCGCCCTCACGTCCAAGACGCAGATGCGGTTCCGCGCGCTCTTCGCCGATGCGCCCGATGCCGGCCTCCTCCTCAGCCTGTTCCCGGATGGGGGCCAGACGGCGGTGCCGGCGAGCGACACCGACGATCTGAGCGGCCTGATGAAGCGCAGCGGCATGAACGAACGCCTCGATCGGGCGCTTGCCAACGATGCGCCGGGCGTGGCGGTCCACTGCATCGATCTCGACCGCTTCAAGATCATCAACGACACGCTCGGCCACGGCATCGGCGACCTTCTCCTGAAGAAGGTGGCGGACCGGATCCGTTCCGCCTGTCGCAAGGACGACTGCGTGGCGCGCGTCGGCGGAGACGAGTTCGTCGTGGTCCAGACCGGCATAGGAGGCGCGGACGACGCTGCAAGGCTGGCCGGGCGTCTCGTTGATCTCGTGGGCCGCACCTACGTCCTCAGCGGGCACACCATCAACATCGGCGCGAGTGTCGGCGTCGCGCTTGGCGAGGGCGTCGTCGTCGGACGCGACCTCCTGCGCAACGCCGATCTCGCCCTCTACGAGGCGAAGCGTGCGGGCCGCAACCGCTTCCGCAGTTTCGAGCCCGGCATGGACGCCGCCCTGCGGGAGCGGCGCGAACTGGAGATCGACCTTCGGCGCGCGCTCGCGTTGAAGCAGTTCGAGCTGCACTATCAGCCGTTCCTGGATCTCGGCTCCAACGCGGTCATCGGCTTCGAGGCCCTCATCCGCTGGCATCACCCGACGCGCGGCTTGGTCTCGCCGGCGGATTTCATCCCGCTCGCGGAGGAAACCGGCCTCATCAACAAGATCGGGGAATGGGTGCTGCGGACGGCCTGCTCAACCGCCGCGACCTGGCCGGACGACCGGGCCGTCGCGGTCAACATCTCGCCGGTGCAGTTCAGGACGGACACCCTCGTGGACCTCATCGTGTCCACCCTCGCCAGTACCGGACTGCCGGCCCATCGCCTCGAGATCGAGATCACGGAAGGCGCCCTCCTCGACAACACCGACAGCGTCCTCAAGACCCTTCACGCCCTACGTGATCTCGGGATCCATATCTCCATGGACGATTTCGGAACGGGTTACTCGTCGCTGAGCTATCTGCAGAAGTTCCCGTTCCACAAGATCAAGATCGACCGCTCCTTCGTCCAGCGCGCGGAGGAGGGCGGTGACAGCGAGGCCATCCTGAGGGCGATCGCGGGGCTCGGCGTCAGCCTCGGCATGGCAATCACGGCGGAAGGCGTCGAGACGCCGGAACAGCTCGAGCGGATCCGCAGCGAGCACTGCACCCACGTTCAGGGCTACCTCACCGGCCGACCGATGCCGGCCGATCGCCTGTCCTCGTTCCTCTATTCCTGAAAGGGCCACCTGATGTCCGAGCCTCTTTATCAGCTCGTCTACTACAGCCGGAACGCCGTCGCCGGCGACGAGGCGACCTTCGCCGAGGCTGTCGACGCCATCCTCGAGGCGAGCCGCCGCAACAACCCGGCCGTCGGCATCACCGGCGCCCTCCTCTTCAACGCCGGCTGCTTCGCACAGGTGCTGGAAGGGCCGCTCTCGGCGGTGGAAGCGACCTTCGAGCGCATCCAGCAGGACGAGCGCCACGGCGATGTCTCGCTCCTCGCCCTGGAGCCCATCGCCGCCCGCACCTTCGGGACTTGGGCCATGGGTTTCGTCGGCCGCTCAGCGGAAAACGCCGATCGCTTCGCCGCAGTCGGGGCGGGCAGCGGCTTCGATCCGGAACGCCTGGGCGGACAGCGCATTCACGAGATCCTTCGGGACCTGACGCTTCAGGAGGAAGCCCTCGCGGCCTGATACCGGTTCGCTCGGCCGCCGGGCACCGCGTCGTCCGCCGCACCCCGGCGGCTGTCGGCGGCAAAAGAGAGGTTGTGCCACCACCGATCCGCGAACGTTTTCCCTCGCCACGGCTTGTACGGGGATCGAGAGGAGGATCCCATGGATATCACAGGTGACGAGCGCGAGTTCTGGCGGGCGATGCGAGCCCTGACGATCGACGCCGAGGGACACGAAGTCTTCGTCGGGCTGAGCCCGCGCGAGAGCGAGGAGTATCTCGCTCTCAGTCGTCGCAACGAAGCCGGCGAGGACATGAACGGCGTCCCCGCCTTCGACGCCCTGCAGAAGAAGCACGAAGCCGCACGCCAGGAAATCGTCGACGGCCGGGCGCGTCTCGACGGCTGATCCGACGCCGTTCTCCGCCTCGGCACTTCGCAGCCGCCGCCTATGGGGAACAGTCCGCCCGCCGACGGCGCGGGCGCCGCTTCGAAGACCATGCATCCCCATCGGTTTGCCATGGAGCGTTTCCGGCGCGGTGACGTTCTCCCTTGCAAGCCGCAAGCGAGGTTTCATGGGCCACCCGACGACGGTCGAATTGCTGACGATAGCCTTGGAGTTGCGACTAGCGGCCCAGGACCCTTCATCGACGAAGAGACGATTGACGCAGGCGCGGCTCATGGAGATGGCGAGCATTCTGGAGAACGCCGCCCATCGGGTCGAACCCGTCCACGGGAATGTCGAGGTCCGTGCGCTCAAGGCGTTGAGCCTGGCATCGCGATAGACGCGCAACCCCTCGCCGCAGGTGCCGGGCAGCTCGCCGCCCCTCACACAAGGAGCACCGCCATCATGGGCATCGACAGGGACGACACGAACCAACCATCCTTGAAGCCGGGGGACGAGGCCGCGCCCGGCACGCCGGGGAGCGGCGAAGACGTTTGTCCCGATTGCGCCGGGACCGGCACCCTTCAGGGCGAGAGCTGCGCCCGGTGCGGCGGAACGGGGATCGTCCAGGAGGGGATCGGCGGCGGCTGATCGGCCAGACGGCGTTCAAGGTCGCGACGGCGCACCGCGAGGCTCCGTCGTCAGGCCCGCAAAAGGCGGCGGGTGTTCGTGTCGATCTCCATCTGCCTCGTGAGGTCTCGCGCATGTCCCGTCGCGCCTGGAAGATCCTGTTGTCCGCCGTCGTCCTCGTGGCCGTCGGCTTCTATGCCTACCGCTGGTTCACGCCCGACAGCCCCGCCGATCTCGCCAGGACCGGCCAGTGCGAGCAGTACCGGCAGGCGGACGAGCGGCTGGAGGCGGGCCTCGACAGCGAG
>NZ_BBWJ01000043.1 GCF_001463745.1 Aureimonas sp. AU22
ACCCCGCCGAGATCGCGATGGTGCTCGACGAGTGCGAGCGCCAGGGCCATTGACGTCGCTTCGCAGAGGTCCGGAAACCGAGCTCTATGGTCCCGTCAAGCGCTTCCTCGAAGAGCTTGGTTTTGCCGTGAAGGGCGAAATCGGGGGCTGCGATCTCCTCGGCGTGCGCGACGGCGAGCCGCCGGTGGTCGTCGTCTGCGAACTGAAGCAGGCGTTCAACCTCGAACTCGTGCTGCAGGGCGTCGACCGGGCCGCGGCCAGCGACGAAGTCTGGCTCGCCGCGCGCCTGTCGATCCGAGGCAAGGGACGCGAAGCCGACGCGCGGTTCCGCAATCTCTGCCGGCGCCTCGGCTTCGGGCTCCTGGGTGTCGGTGCCGACGATCAGGTTCATTGTCTCCTGAGCCCCACCGCGTTGATGCCCCGCCGGGATCCGAGGCGACGCTCGCGCCTTCTCGACGAGCACCGAAGGCGGCAAGGCGATCCCGTGCCGGGTGGGGGCTCCCGCGCGCCGATCATGACGGCCTATCGCCAGCAGGCGCTCGTCTGCGCCCGCGCATTGGCGGCGGGCCCGAGACGACCGCGCGACCTGGCGGCCTCTGTACCGAAGGCCGCGGCCATCCTGCACCGAAATGTCTATGGCTGGTTCGAGCGCACGGCCCACGGCGTCTATGCCCTCACACCAGCCGGCCATGACGCGCTCGCGCGCTGGCCTGTCACCATCGAGACGACATCATAGGAGGCACGCCCGGCGGCGGCGCATCGACCAAGTATCGGAGCGGCTGGCATGTCAGGTTCCGGCGCCGCGCCGATCGACGCAGCGCGAGGATCGTCGCCGAAGGCTGGCGCTGCCCATGCAAACATCGGGCGACCACGCTTGCGCCCGGGCCACCGTCCGCCGCCAACTGCCGCTCGGCCGTGGCCGGTCGTGCAAATCCCAACCCGCTTTCCGGGCGACCTCGACCGTCGGCGACACGCCCACCGTCCACCACCTTTGAACCGGACCACCGAGAGGGCCGGCCACCCTCCAAGCCCATACGATGAAGGCCTATAAATAGGGGGCGAAGCGGGTGGAGCGCGGCCCGCGGGATCGTGCGGCATTCAGGGGGTGTCAGGCGTCGTCCCGGCCGCCGTCCGACGTCCCGTCGGATCGCATGTGCGCCGCCAGCCGAAAGCCCGCTTCCAGCAGCACGGCCTCGATCAGCCGCCGCAGCAGCGACTCGCCGGCATCGTCCGCGAGGTCCCTCGCTTGCATCAGGTTCTCGATGACCTCCGAGAGAAGCCCCGTCGGACCGGAGGCCGCGCCGGTCGAGGCGTCGCCGCTCAGGAGATACCCGGACAGGTGGGTGCAATCACCGGCCCGGTTGAGGAAGCACTGCCCGCTCGCGTGAACCTGCCGCAACCCGTGGATCACGCTGATCACGCGGTAGCTCGCCTGAAACGCTTCCCCGCTCGCAATGGCCTGCGCGCTGCGGCGCGTCAGTTCCGGCAGATCGTCGGGATGGACGGCGTCCAGGAACGTGCGGAGCGGGACACCGGACTGCCCGTGGTTCGGATCCACGTTGAAGTACTCGCAGACCCGTTGGTCGGCGATCACGAGATTGTTGACCTTGTCGGACGTCCAGATGCCGATCAGCTCGTCTGCCGGCCTGAGGTTCTTGACCCTCCTGTCATCCATCCCGTCCTCGCGTCGAAACTACGGCAAGACCGTGAACGGTAGGGCGCTGGCGGGGTACGGCGAGATCCGTCGCAGAATGGGCGGTTCGATCGCACGTGACCGGATGACGCGTCATGCCTCGAGATCGGGTTGGGGACGGGTCGATTTCGACCAGATATCCCGTCGACGAGCACATCGGCCGGCGCCTGACCCGGGAGCGCACCCCGCGCCCGTCAGTCCACAACCGCGGCAACCCAGTCTGCGTACCGCAGCGACGGCATGACATCGCCGAGCTCGCCTTGATCGCTTTTCTGCAAGGGCCGGAGCGTGCTTCCACAAAGCGAGCGGCATGCGGGGCGCTGGCGCGACGCGTGGATGTGATCGATCCGGCTGGCCAGCGACGGCCATCGAGGCTATCTTACCGGTCAAGGCGTGTGCTGCGTGCGCCCTGGGCTTCCCAAAACCGACGGAGAACTGGATCAACCTTTCGCAAGAAGGAACGCGAAGCCATGTCCTCTCCGCCCGTCGTCAAGATCGGCAGCCAGCGTCCGTCCGGCTTCCTGCGCCGCTTCATGGCAAGCGAGGCCGCCGGCGGTCTCGTGCTGATGGCTGCGGCCGCGCTCGCGCTCGGGATCGCGAACTCCCCCGCCGCCTCGCTCTACTTCGAGGCTTTGCATGTCTATGTCGGCGGACTGTCGATCCAGCACTGGATCAACGACGCCCTGATGGCCGTGTTCTTCCTGCTCGTCGGCCTCGAGATCAAGCGCGAGGTCGTGGGCGGGCAGCTGTCGAGCTGGCAGGCGCGGATCCTGCCGGGCCTTGCGGCGCTCGGCGGCATGGCGGCACCCGCCCTGTTCTTCGTCGCCTTCAACACGGGGTCGCCCGAGACGCTGCGGGGCTGGGCGATCCCGGCCGCGACCGACATCGCCTTCGCGCTCGGCGTCCTGTCGCTCCTCGGCAGCCGAGTGCCGATCTCGCTGAAGGTGTTCCTCACCGCGCTCGCCATCATCGACGACCTCGGCGCGGTGCTGATCATCGCCTTCTTCTACACCGCCGATCTCGACGTCGCGGCGCTCGCCGGCGCCGCCGCGGTGGTGGCGATCCTCGTCGGGCTGAACCGGGCGGGCGTGACGCGCCTTCTGCCCTATCTCGTGCTCGGCGCCGCGCTCTGGCTTCTCGTTCTCCTGTCGGGCATCCATGCGACGCTGGCGGGCGTGGTCCTGGCGCTCACCATTCCGCTCGTGGTGGAGACGCCCGGGCTCCAGGAGGAGGAGCCGCCGCTCCTGAAGCTCGAGCACGCCATCCAGCCCTGGGTGGCGTTCGCCATCGTTCCGATCTTCGGCTTTGCCAACGCGGGCGTGTCGTTTGCCGGGTTCACGCCGGCGGCCCTCCTCGATCCGGTTCCGCTCGGCGTCGCCGCCGGGCTGTTCCTCGGCAAGCAGGTCGGCGTGTTCGGGGTCATGGCCCTGGCGATCCGGGCGCGCTGGGCGAGCCTGCCGGAGCGGGCGACCTGGGCGCAGGTCTACGGCGTCTCGCTTCTCTGCGGCATCGGCTTCACCATGAGCCTGTTCATCGGCCTCCTGGCGTTCCCCACGAACCAGCTACTCCAGGACGAGGTGAAGCTTGGGGTCCTGATGGGATCGCTCCTCTCCGGCGTCGCCGGGGCGCTGGTGCTCGGCCTGGCGCCGGGGCGAGGCGCGCGCCCGCAGCCAACTTGAGGAACCGGTTTCGCTCCGACGCCGCCCTGACGCCGAATTGACGCCTTTCCGGGGAGCGGTAAGCTCGCCACGGACCGGTCCGGCATCGTCGGACCGGACTTCAGCGACAGCCAATTCACGTCACCTGACGATCTCGATCGGAGCGAATGGCGAGCGATCATGGGGCAAGACGACTTCGACCAACTCGTCCTGAGCATCTACGACTGCGCCGTCGACCCGACATCCTGGCCATCGGCCCTCACGCGGACCGCCCGCTTCCTCGGAGCGAGGGGCGCCTTCGTCTTCGAGCTTCAGGGCGGCGGCGGGGCGCGTCGCATCGCGGCCCGCTGTTTCAGCGACACCTATGACGGGGCGCTCGTCCAGCAGTATCTGGACCGCCACAACGACCAGGAGCTGATCGATCAGGACATCTTCGCCCGGCACTCGAAGCAGTCGGATGCGATCGAGATGATCCCCGATACGGTGCTCGCGGACACGGAGGCCGAACTGCGCGAGCGAGCCAACGTTCGCGAGATGCAGCAGTATCGCATCGGTCACCGAGCAGGTGCCCTTCTCAACAAGGACCATCTCGACCAGGACCGCTTCGCTCTCCAGTTCTCGACCAGCTGGGAGAGGATCTCGCCCGAGCAGCTTCGGCTGGCATCGCGCGTGATGCCCCATATCGCGAAGTCCCTGAACATCTCCCGCCCGCTGACGAAGCTGGCTGAAACGCATGGGGCCATCGAGCAGTCGCTGGACCTTCTCGCCGTCGGGGTCTGCGTGATCGATTCGCGCGGAATGATCGTCACCGCCAATGCCGAGTTCCGGGCGCAGATGGCGGCTTACGGCATCTTCCGCCTCGACCCGCAGGGACGGCTTGCGATGCGATCGGAGGAATCGATGCGCAGCTTCGCCCGGTTGACGGCGGACGCCAGCGGTCACGGACGCTTCGGCGGCCGGCCGCGCAAGGAGGCGATCGTGGCGACCGTGAACGGGGAGGAGCATACGCTTTGCGTCGAGGTCGCACCCCTGCAGAAGGCCGCCTCGTTCGGCGAGCCCGACCTCGTCGGCCACATCGTCTACAGCATGGACACCGGCAAGGGCTTTGCGATCGACGAGGAGATGGTCGCCCCGCTCTTCGCGCTCACGAAGGCCGAAGCGAGCGTCCTGACGCTCATGGCCGAGGGGCTGACCAACCCGCAGATATCGGACATGCGGGAGCGATCGCTGGAAACGATCAATTCGCAGGTCAAGGCGGTCCTGGAAAAGACCGGCTCGGCCAACCGCACGCAGGCCATCCGCCTCGCGGTCAACGTGTCGTCCTCGTTTCTGATGTCGAAGCCCCGGACGGCGCCGAAGGAAGGCGTTCCGCCTCGAGAGTGAAGCAGATCATCCTGCGCCCGGTGCCGCGACGACGCTTCGAATTTCCAACGGCATCAGCGGGATGCGCTCAAGGTCGTCGCTGAAGCCTCGTTCGGCCGACCGAACGCCGTTCCGTCGCGCATCGGCCCTTCACCCCGAACGCTGACGGCGGCCCCGTGCGGCCGATCGACGACCCATCCCTTCAGGACCGGCACGAGGAACGCGAGGCCGACCAGCGCCAGCGAGATCGCCGAGGCGCGGGTAACGAGGCGCAGACGTCGTTCGTCGAGACGTTCGTGGCTCAGGAGGCGAACGGCGATGACCACGGTGCTCCACCAGGCGAACGATCCGGCGGCGACGCCGAAGACGACGAAGAACGGGATCCCGACCCCCGGCGTTCGCCCGAGGAGGCCGTCGAAGGAGGGAATGACGGCCACGAAGAAGAAGACCGTCATCGGGTTCGTCGAGCCGAGGAGCAGGGCCGAAGCGTAGGATTTGCCCAAGCGCCGCGCCAACCGGCCGGAGAGCGCCATCTGGTCCTTCTCCAAGCGCTGCGTCGACGTCAGAGCGCGAAAGGCGAACACGAACAGAAGGCATGCGGACGCGATCGTGAAGACGTCCGAGTTGGCTCCGACGAAGCTGGCGATCTCGCTCGAGCCGCGCACCGCGAGTGTCGCGTAGGCCGCATGCACGGTGGCGATGCCGAGCCCCGACGCCAGACCGACCGCAAGCCCGCCGGCGAGGCAGCGGTGGACGCAGAGCAAAAAGGAGGGCCCCACCGGGACCGCGATCGAGAGGCCGATCAAGACGCCCGAGAACAGGTCGGCTGCAGTCTCGCTTGCATGCATGGGCAGCCCCTGGAACCGGTCTCGTGCCGTCCGCGCCATCGAAGCGTCGGCGCTCGCAGGCCGACCATTTCTCCGGCCGATCGCCGCGTCATCACGCGATCGGGGGATGCGCCGCCTGATCCGCTCCTCGCCGGCACCGTTCGCGGCCGCGGTCCGTCGCCCCCGGCTCGAGGGTGCGCCGCAGGGCGCTCCCGTCCCCCGAACTGGTGATGCCGATCGCCTTGCGACGTTCCAGACTCCCCGCCGACATCCGCAACGATGGACCTCCACGCCCTTTCGGGTTCACGAGGGCCGCTGACCAGGGTTCGAGGAGGACCAATCCATGCTTTTCACGCTCGGTCACGGACAGCACGTCATCGTCGAGCCTTCGCCGCCCGCCAACGCGGCGAGGTCTTTGCGCAAGCCGGCGGAGGTCGTGCCGCTGGGCGCCGTCGTCGACGAGGGGGACGAAACGATGGCGCCAGGGGAGACGAACCGGGCCCGCGCCCTCCGCGCCAAGCCCGCCGCACCGCTCGGCGGCCCGTTCGCCTACTATTTCGCGCAAGCGCCGGATGCGCCCGACCTTCCGGACATGGCGGCGAAGCTCGATGCGCTGGCGGAGGCCATGGTGGAGGCGGACGGCGATCCGGACGCACAGAACTCCGATATTCCGCCGATCTTCACCTATTTCGGTCAGTTCATCGATCACGACATCACCGCGAACACGGACCGCGACGGCGCGATCTCGATCATCGAGGGAGCGCAACTGGCGCCGCTCCCTCGATCCACGGTCACGAGCGGCCTTCTCAACTTGCGGAACGGGGCACTGGAGCTGGACAGCCTCTACGGCGACGGGCCGGACCAGGGACCGTTCTCGAGGAAGCTCGCTCGGCTGATGCGGCACCCGACGCTCAAGGACAAGATGCGGATCGGCCTCCCATCGAAACCGGACGGCAACCGGCCGCCGCTACCGGCCGACCCGGCGGCCGACCTCCTGCGCTTCGGTCGTCTCATCGGCATCGACGCGTCCGATCACGTCACGCCTGAGGACCTCCAGGCGCTCGATCCCGCGTTGCGCGCAAGCTTCGTGGGGGCCGACGGAAAGCCGATCGTGCAGAAGGCGATCATCGGCGATGCGAGGAACGACGAGAACCTCATCGTCGCGCAGCTTCAATGCGCCTGGCTGCGCTTCCACAACCGGATGGTGGATCGCTCGCACGAGACCGGCAGCGGTTTCCACGACGGCGACCGGTTCGAATGGGCGCGGCAGCGCGTCCGCTGGCACTACCAGTGGCTGGTGGTCAACGCCTACCTGCCGACGGTCTGCGATCCCGCCATCCTCTCGCGCGTGAAGACCGCGAACGCGCCGCTCTATGCCGCGTTCTTCGCGGCCCACGGCTCGGGCGACGCCAGACGGATGCCCCTGCCGCTGGAGTTCTCGGTCGCGGGGTTCCGGTTCGGCCATTCGATGGTGCGCGGCGCCTACGATCACAACCGGTTCTTCGGACGCGCCGAGGGCGGCTCGACGCCGTTCATCGACCGGGCGCCCTTCGACCTCCTGTTCGCCTTCACGGGCAACGGCCATCCGCCGATGCCCTCGCCGCAAGGGGTGCAGGAGACGCTTCCGACGAACTGGATCATCGAATGGGACCGGTTCGTCGCCGTCGACCCGGCCTTCCCGGATCGCAGCGCGAGACGGATCGACACGCGCCTCGCGCGCCCCTTGAGCGTTCTGAAGAACGAGGCCGAAGGCGTCTTCAAGCATCTCGCCAAACGCAACCTGCGTCGGGGCCATCGGCTCAATCTTCCCTCGGCGCAGGACTGCATCGCCGGCATCAACGCCATGCGACCCTACGGCGACAGCGCCCTCTTCGCGCTCGACGAGGCGACCCTGTCGTCCGGCCGGACCGGCGACGCCGTGCGGGCCGGGGGCTTCGAGAAGCGCACGCCGCTCTGGTTCTACGTGCTCAAGGAAGCGGAGGAATCGGCCGGCGGCGCGCATCTCGGGGCCCTCGGCAGCACGCTCGTCGCCGAAACCCTGATCGGGCTGATTGCGAACGATCCGACATCCTACTGGAACCAGGCGGGATCGGATCACGGCCGCTGGCATCCCCGGGATGCCAGCGGCCCGGGGCACCCGCCCGTCGACAGCCTGGCGGCGATGCTTTCCGTGGCGGGGCTTCTCGGCTGACGCCCCGCCACCGGGCGTGTCTGGCGACCTCCCACGCCGGACACGTCATTTCGGATGCGCACTTCGGCAGTCGATGCTAGCCTGCCCGAAGAAAGCAGTCGCATTGCATGCATCAAGGTCCGGTTCTCGGGGGAATCGATGTTGCGCAACGGGCTTGTTCGTCTTTCCATCTCTTGTGCCGCGCTTCTCCTGTGCGTGGGGTTGCTCGACACGAGCCGCGACGTCGGCGCGGCGGAGACCGATACGGTCTGCAGCGGCAGCACCGTTTGCCTCGACCAGGGGTGGACGCTCGAGCAGCGGCAATGGTGGTATTCCGTGTCGCAAGGATCGCGGCTTCTGCCGTTGAGCTGGATGCGCGCGCTCGAAACGGCGGAAGCGGTCGGTGCTCCCGGCGAAGCGCCGCAGAAGTTCCTCGATCCGGCGCACATCGCCAGGCTCGGATATCTCGCCAATCCCGTCTCGCCCGCCAATCCCGAGGGCCTGCCGCTCGGCTTTGCCGTGGATCAGGACACGAGCCGCAGCGCCGACATCATGTGCGATACGTTCCCGGCGGCATGCGACGGGCTGGTGATGCGCCAGAAGTGGGTCGGGCTGAACTGCGCCGCCTGCCACACCAGCGAGATCGAACTCGGCGACCGCCGCCTGCGCATCGAAGGCGCGCCGGCCATGGCCGACTTCCAGGCCTTCGAGGAGGAGATCGCGGCCGCGCTCCGGCTGACGCTGGCCGACCGGTCGCGCTTCGACCGCTTCGCGCGCGAGGTGCTCGGCGACACGATGTCGATCGAAGGCCGGCAGGCGCTGGAAGCGCAGGTCTCCGAACAGCTGGGCTGGCAGCAGGCGCTTCTCGACAAGAACGCCACCCCGCTGCGCTACGGTCACGGCCGGCTCGACGCGCAGGGCCATATCCTCAACAAGGTCGCGATGACGACGGGGGTGGCGGATCAGCCAAGAACCATCGCGGCCGATGCGCCGGCCAGCTACCCCTTCATCTGGAACACCTCGCAGCAGGGCAAGATCCAGTGGAACGGGATCGCCAACAACATCTTCAAGATCGACCTGTTCGGCTTCGAGACCGACATCGGCGCGCTCATCCGCAACACGTCCGAAGTGGTCGGCGTCTTCGCGCATATCGACACCCGTCGCGGCAAGGCGACGCGTGGCTACGCGTCCAGCCTGCGCCTGCCGGCCATGGTGGCTCTGGAGCGCCAGCTTTCGGTCCTCCAGTCGCCGCGCTGGCCCGAGGAACTCCTCGGGCGGATCGACTACGACCGGGCGACGAAGGGCAAGGCCGTGTTCGACCGGATGGCTTGCGCCTCGTGCCATCAGCCCTTGGCGCCGGACGACACCCGAAGCCCGCTCAAGGAGGTGATGACGCCGCTCGCGGAGGCCGGAACCGACATCTTCCTCGCTTGCAACACGTTCCTGCATCGCTCGAAGGCCGGCAACTTCGCCGGGCAGAAGATCTTCGGCGTCGCCGGTGATCGCATCGCGGACACCGACTTCACGCGGACCATGCTCGTCAACACGGCGGTCGGAGCGGTCGCCGGACAGTTCGACGACCTCCTGCTCAGCCTCTTCACCGACGTCGCGCCGAACGGCCGGCCGTCCGCGTCGCCCTCCCTCGATCGGCGTGATTTCCTGCCGGGCGTCGACGATCCCGCCAAGAAGGCGCGCGCCCGCGTCTGCCTGACGAACTCCGACGAACTCCTCGCCTACAAGGCGCGCTCGCTCAACGGGATCTGGGCCACCGCCCCCTATCTGCACAACGGGTCCGTGCCGACGCTCTACGACCTGTTCCTGCCGGCCGGCGTCCAACTCGTGGGCCCGAGCGAGGCGGACCGAGCGGAGGGCGCGGCCGCGACCGCGGGCGAGGTCGGGCCGCACCGGCCGGAGGTCTTCGGCGTGGGCGGTCGGACGTTCGATCCCATGAAGGTCGGCTTCCGCAGCGATCCCGCACTCAGCCCTTCGGTGTTCCGGGTGCGCGATCCCGCCACCGGCGCGCCCATTCCCGGCAACTACAATTCCGGACATGACTACGGAAACGCCGCCCTGTCGGATGCCGAACGCCACGATCTCGTCGAGTACCTGAAGACGTTGTGAGGGAGGGCCGGGATGGGAGAGGGGAGCGTCGCGGAAAGGTCGAGGATCGGACCGGAAGCGTCGCACCGCCCTGTCGGCCGGTTCGGCATCCCGGCTCCCGCCGCCCTCGCGCGTGTCGGCGCCATCGCGCTTGCCGTGATCGTCTCCACCTCGGCCGGCGCCCAGGAAAGCGGGATCGTCGACGCCTTGCGGAACGGGACGATCCCCGGTGGTTCGATGCTCGCACTGCCGTCGCCGGCGGCGAGCGGCGAGCATCCTGGGCCGCCCGGCAGCGGCTTATCCGGCGCCGGGGCGGGGCGGGACGGCGGCATCCTCGCCATCACCGACGCACAGGAGCGCAACATCGTTGATCGCGCCTTTCCGCTGCTGGCCAGCAAATGGCCGTTCAACGTCGTCTATGTCTGCTGGGAGCGGCCGGAGGCCGGTGACCATGGCAAGCGCATGCTCGTGCGCCAGGCCGTCCAGGAGACCTGGGAGGCCAACTCGGGCCTTCGTTTCCGCGGATGGAACACCTGCTCGGCGAACTCGAAGGGCGTGCGCATCCGCGTTGCGGACGAAGGGCCGAACGTCAAGCTGCTCGGCAAGTTCGTGGACGGGGTGCCGGACGGCATGGTCCTGAACTTCGCCTTCCGCAACTGGAGCCCGGAGTGCCAGGCGATGAGCGACTACTGCATTCGCACGATCGCGGTGCACGAGTTCGGACATGCGATCGGCTTCGCGCACGAGCAGAACAGGCCCGATACGCCCGGCGAATGCGCGGAGCCCGCACAAGGCGCGTCCGGGGACACGACCACGCTGACGCCGTGGGATCCGCACTCGGTCATGAACTACTGCAATCCCGCCTACAACAACGACGGCGTCCTCAGCGACTTCGACGTCACGGCCGTCCAATATGTCTACGGAGCACCGTGATGCCTGGGAGATGGTCTGGGAAGTTCTCGTCGAAGGACCGGCATGCCGGCGGCTGGCGGCCCATTGTCGCGATCGCCCTCTTGTCCATCGCGATGGCGGGCGGCGAAGCGGCGGCCCAGTCGCCCCATGAAGCGATGCGACGCAGCCTCGTCGCCCTCGTAGCGGACGGGATCGGGGGGGAGGGCGGCGCCTTCACCGGCCAGACCGTCGAGGAGCGGGCGACCGGGGTTCTGATCTCCACCGACGGTCTGATCCTGACCACCTATCACCTGATCGGCGGCCTCCTGGAGCGATCGGTGGACGGCCAGACCGTCGCGATCAGCGCCAATATCGGCGAGAAGTCGGCCACCCCCCGGTTCACCAACGTCACCATCATGAACTCCATGCCGCTCCTCGATCTGCTTCTCCTGAAGATCCCGCCGGCTGCCGATCCGTTCCATGCCGCGACGATCGGGACCGCCGACGCGCTGACCACCAGCGATCCCCTCTTCACCTCCGGCTTTCCGGAGGCCGCGAACTACACGGTCGAGGAAGGTCACCTGAACAGCAAGGATGGTCCGAGGGGCTACCTGTGGACGGTGGATATGCCCTTCGCCAGCGGCCAGAGCGGAAGCCCGATCTACGACAAGGACGGCACGGTCGTCGGGATCGCGAAGGGAAACGACGACCGCGCCCCGCATCAGAACTACATGATCCCGATCCAGTTCGCCGATCCCCTGATCGCCCACCTGAAACTCGCGGCGGTCGAGGGTCGGCTGGCGAAGCTGGCGCGCGATATCGACCCGTTGCGCCGCCATTTCGAGTGGACCGGCCGATATTCCGAGGACGGGCGGGAGGTTCTCCTCGGATACACCAAGCTGATGGCAAGCGATCTGCAGGTGCGCAAACTTGCCTACAACGTCTACCTGGAGGCCGACAACTTCGACCGGTGGAAGGCATTCCCGGGCCTCAAGGAGATCGACGTCGAGCCGACGGGGCCCGCCGAAGGCACCATCCTGATGGAGGACGTGGCCCAGGCGATCGACAGCTTCGAAAGCTTCATCCGTTACAAGCCGATCAAGGAGATCCGCATCGTCTTCGTGCCGACCCTGAGCAGCGGCCAAACTCTTCCGCCTCAGACGGTCTACGTCGAGCCGCGCGGTCGGTCGTCGTGATGGGCCTGCGAGCTCGCATGGGCCTGGACCCGATGCGAATGCCGCGTTTCCGGGCGATCGGGATCGCCGTGGCCATAGCTGTGCTCGCGCCTGCGCCTTCCGATGCGCGGGCCGCCGGCCTCGATCTCGACCATACCGGCCGGCGTCTCGAACTCGAGGGTGTTCCCTCATTCATGGCGAGCATGGGGGACGAGCGCTTCGTATTCGGGTTTCCCGAGGATGATGCCACGCGGCTGTCCGTGATCGATCTCGGAGCGGATCCACCAGCGGAAGTCGCGCGGTCGAGCCTGCGGTTTCCGGTCCTCGATGGACAGGTGGACTTCTCCGGCCAACGGCTCGTGGCCGTCGGCAATGCGGACGGCCGGTCGTGGATCGCGTCGCTCGATCCGACGTCGGCCGGCGGGGGCGTGGAACAGCGGTTGCCGATGACGCTCGCCAATCCGCTGGTCGCCGTCGATGCCGCGGGCGTTGCGCGGGTGGCGGACGCGGGCCTCGGCCGGGTCTTCACGCTGGACGGCGATCTCTTCCGGGACGCTCGCGGCGAGGCCCGCGTCGCGCGGACCCAATTCTTCGACAGCGCCGGGGGCGTCGGGAGCCTGCACGTCACGGCGGACGGGCAGTTCACCTTTGTCGGGGACCATGCCAGCACGCGCCTTTCGATCCTCGACGCCTCGGGCCGTGTTCTCGATACGTTGGGAAAGCCCGCAACCTCGAACCGGGGCCGCGTCGCGGGACAGGCCACGGTGAGTTTTCACGACGGGAGCCAGGGCGTGTCCGCTCCGGCCTCGTTGCTCATGGCGGACTATGCCAGCGAGACGTTGCGGGTCATCGACTTCGAACCCGTCCTTGGCGCCCTGTCGGTGACGGCAACGGCACCGATCGGCCTGCCCATCCAGCCCGGCTCGGTCGTGGCGACCGATCCGGTCGGTGCGACACCTTTGTCCCCGATCCTTCTGGGCGCCAGCGCAGACGAGGGCACGATCGCGGTCGGCAACCTCTTCTCGACCGCGGTCCTGTTTTTCTCCCGGACCGGAAGCGTCCTGGAACGCATCGGATCGGCGACGACGCCGCGACCGCCAGCCTGGATTCTGGTTTCCCGTACCGGCAAGACCATCGTCGTCTCGTATCCCGATGCGTCCTTCGTCACGATCTTCAGTCTCTCAGGACCGGAGACGACGGCCGAGGGAGGCTCCCGCCTTGTGCCCGGCGGAAGCCGCGCGGTGCGGGACATCCAGAAAGCGCTCGATGAACTCGGATACCCGATCGGCGTCGTCGACGGCTATGCCGGTCCCCGGACGATGCAATCCCTGGATGCCCTGCGGAAAAAGACCGGCCGCGGCATCGACCTCGCAAAGCCGGCCGAGGCCCTGGAAACGCTTCGCTCCCTCCGGATATCCCCCCGAGAACGCTGAGCGGATCGCCGTCGCCATCGCTGCGCAGCGCGAGGGGGCATCGATTTCGGTTGCATCGGTCCCCTCGCGCGCGACGCGGGCTGACGGACGTGGAGGTGTCTTCCCGCAGGATCTGGAAACACCCGCCCGATCGCCTCCTCGCCGACTGCGTCGCTTCGATCGCTCGCGGCCCGCATGTTTCTTCGCAGGATGCCCTGATTTGAAAGGCGCCGCCTCGCGGACGTCGGACGCAAACTCGTCCTGTTCGTTGAAGGGCAGTCGTGGACCGTCCGCCTGCGCTGGTGAGATCGGAGAGCGGCTGTCCGCTTCAGGGGCGGTGGGCCACGGCAGACGCCCGTCGTCCCGACGAAACCCTTCACCCTGTTCCATGGGCTGAAGGTCCCCGTCAGGCAGCCCAGGAAGGGTTGGCTTTGGCTGAACGATGGGTCCTGCGTTCGGCTTCGACCCGAGTGAGCGAACCACGTGTGGTCCTACGACTTCGTCGAACACCGCACCCCAGGATGGGCGCAAGTTCCGCATGTCTGGCGACAAACGCTGCGCGTTTGCGCCGATGTCATCGATGTCCTGTCCGACCTTTTCATCCTGCGCGGTGTGCCGGGTCATCTTCGTTCGGCCAACGGCCCCGAGTTCGGGGGCAAGGCGGTGCTCGAGTGGATTCCCGAAGTCGGCGTCAGAACGGCGTTCATCGAGCCGGGCTCCCCTTGGGAGAACTGCTATTGCGAGAGCTTCAACTCTAAGCTTCTGAACGGCGAGATCTTCAATAGCCTCGCCGAGGCCACGATCCTCATCGAGAGATGGCGCCAGCACGACAACACCAAGCAACCCCGCTAGAGTCTGGGCTACCGTCCGCCGGCACCTGCCGCCGTGCCATGGCCGGCTGCGCCACCCCGACCCGCTTTGCCGGCCACCTTGACCGTGACCAGCAAGCCCACCGCGAATTTGTTTTGGACCGGGCCATCTATTGGGGGCAGTCCAACCTGTCATCTGCCGGATTGCCTTCTGAAGCTTCGGCTGACCAAAGGACTCCGTGACCCGTAGCGCTCGGCAAGGCGACGATCGCGGTGCTTCGCCGCTGACCGCCCTTGCTTAGGCGAGGCAGATCGGCGGGCGGCGAAGGTCCCAGTGCGTGGCGTCTTCCAGAGCCTGCGCGAGCGAGAGTAGGATCGCCTCGTCCCCATGCCGCCCGATCATATGAATGCCGATGGGCAGCGGCCCGGCCTCGGCCGCGCCCGGCACCGAAATCGCCGGCAGGCCGGAGATGTTGCAGGCGAAGAGGTAGCCGCCCTCGGCCCAAAGGTCGAGGTATCGGTCGAGATCCGGATTCTCCATCGACCAGAAGCCGATCGGGCGCGGCGGCTCGGTCAGTGTCGGGGTCAGGAACACGTCGAAGGCATCGAGTTCGCGCTCAATCTCCTGGCCTGCCTTCCGGACGGCGGCGACGTGATCCGCGTAGTCGACGGCCGAGAGCGCCCGCCCGCGCTCGACGAGGGCCGCATTGACGGGAGCGAGTTCGGAGAGATCGACGGGGTGTCCGACCAGCGGCTCCCAGCGGCGAAAGTCCGCCGCCGTCTCGACGGCGGTGATGCGGGTGTAGTTCCTCCAGGCGTTTCGGAGATCTGTCTCAAGATCGTGCTCGACGAGATCATGTCCCATGGATGCGAGAAGCGACGTTGTCGCATCGAGGTCGGCAAGAACGGTCGGAGAGACCGGCCCTCCCCAGGGCGCGGTGCGCGTGAAGCCCACTCTCAGCCGCTCCGGCGGGCGGTCGAGGGCGGAGAGCCAACTCCGTTCGGGCCGGGCGAGGCGATAGGGATCGCCCGGCGCATCGCCGACTACCGCGTCGAGATAGGCGGCGGTGTCGCGAACCGTGCGCGTGACGCAGAAGGTCGCGATGCTGCCGAACCAGAGGTCCGGCACCTGCGGCCCATAGGTGATCCGCCCGCGCGAGGGCTTCAGGCCGACGAGGCCGCAGCAGGAGGCCGGCCCGCGGATCGAGCCGCCTCCGTCGGAGGCCTCGGCGATCGGCAGCATGCGGGCTGCGACGGCCGCCGCCGCGCCGCCGCTCGATCCGCCGGCCGTGCGCGACGGGTCGTATGGGTTGCGCGTCGGACCATAGAGCCGCGGCTCGGTGCCAAGCGACCAGCCGCCCTCCGGCGTGTTGGTGCGCCCGAGAAGAAGGAAGCCGGCCTGCCGGATGCGTCGCGACAGCTCGGTATCCTCGGGGCACACAAAGTCGGCGAGGTAGCGGTAGCCGTTGGTGAGCGGCGTTCCCTTCCACATCGAGCCGATGTTCTTGAGAAGGAAGGGCACGCCCGCGAAAGGACCCTCGGCAGGCACGTCTGCGGCGGCGCGGGCGAGATCGAAGAGGCGGAGCGGGGCGGGAACCGCGTTCAAATCCCCATCCAGTGTCTCGATCGCCGCGATCGCGGTGTCTACGAGCTCGCGTTGCGAGACCTCGCCCCGGCGGACGAGGGACGCGAGGCCGAGAGCGTCGCTTTCGGCGTAGAGGCGGGTCAAATCCGGCGTGACCATGTCGATCTCCTGCGGCCGTGCCGTTTCCTGGTTCGTCAGCCCCTGTCACGCAGCGGCTTCACGGTCTCGACGAGTCTGCGCACGCGGGACGTCTCGACCGCGTTCCACCAGACCCCGCCTTCCTTCAGGCTGGAGCCGACGATGGCGCCGTCCAGCCGGCCGAGGATCTCCGGAGCGTTGTCCACAGTCACACCGCTTCCCGCGATCAGGGGGAGGCGGGTGCCGCCGCGAACGGCGGCGATCTCGCTCTCGGGAACCGCGTCGCCCGTCCGGTTGCCGGTGGCGATCGCGACGTCGGCATCGGCGAACTCGACATCCGAGGCCTGTTCGCTGACCGGTCGGTCCCCGACGATGGCGTGCGAGCCGTGCTTGACGTGGACGTCGGCGAAGATCGCGACCCCTTCAGCATCGATCTGGCGGCGGAAGCGCAGGGCGCGCGCGCTCTCGCCGTCGATCACGCCTTCGTTGGCGACGTAGGCGTTGACCCACTGGTTGACGCGGATGAAGCGGGCGCCGGAGGCTTTCGCGACGGCAAGGCCCGCCACCGCGCCGTTGGCGAGGACGTTGATGCCCATCGGCAGACCGCAGGCTTCGCGCACGGCTGCGGCGACCACCGCCATCGCGGCGACGATCTCCGGCCCAATGTCGGCCGGCTTCAGGAAGGGAACGTCGCCGTGGTTTTCGACAATCACGCCGTCCATCCCGCCTTGGGCGAAGGCCTGCGCGTCGCGGCAGGCCCGCTCGATAATGGCGGCCATGCTTTCACCGCGCGAGCGCGGCGTGCCGGGCAGCGGCGGCAGGTGGATATCCCCGATGAGAGGCTTCCTGACAGGAAAGATCGTGTCGAGGGCGGAGGGGCGGATCGAAGAGATCGACATCAGGTTTCCGTTTGGCCGGAGAAATCGTCAGGGGACCGTTTGCATCGCGGCCGCGACATGGGCGAGGCGGGCGGCGCGGTCGGCGTGGTCCGGCCGCCGGGTGGCGAGAGCCCCCGTCGCCTCGACGACGTAGGAAGCCGAGACCGTTCCCATCGCGGCGGCGATGGAGGGCGGATGGCCGGCGACGAGCCCGGCGAGGAAGCCGCCGCAGAAGGCATCGCCTGCACCGGTCGTATCGACGACCGCCGCGGGCCAGGCGGCGACGCGGATCAGTTTTCCCGTTCCCGCCTCCGCCAACAGCGCACCGCGCTCGCCGAGCTTCGCGCCCATGTGGCAGCGGTGGCGGATCGCGTTGTCCGCAAGGAAGCCCTCGATCGTCGGAGGATTCCAGATCCGGCGGATCTCCGCTTCGCTCGGGAGAAAGGCGCTGAGGTCGGCGAGGAAGGCGAGATCCTCGTAGAGGGAGGCGTCGATGAAGCGGTCGGAGAGAATGTCCATCGTCACGATCGGCCGGGAGTGGAGGGCCGAGAGCCGTGCCGCGTTCGCCCGGGAGCTCGCTGGCCCCTGCGGCGCGATGTGGAAGCCGCGAGCGCCGGAATAGACCGGCGGCAGGTCGCCGCGCTCGTTGTCGAGGTTGAGGGCGCTCTCGGAAGTCAGCTTGGGGACCTGCTGCTTGTGGACTTCGCTCTCGTGGAGGAGCCAAAGCTCGAGGCCGTTGCCCACGCTTTTCGAGATGCCGGAGGTGTCGATGCCGCGCGCGCCGATCGATCGGCACGTCTCGTCGTGATGGGGGCGTCCGGCGACCGAGTGGATGCCGACGGAGGGGCTCCAGAGCGAGGCGCCGATGGCCGAGTAGAGCGCGCCCCCGCCCGGCACGCCGAGACTGCAGGTCCCGTCCGTCAGGACGATGTCGTCCATGGTCAGCCAGCCGACCGTCACGACGTCGGTCATCGCCCCGCTCCGGCCAGGAGTGCCAGGGGCGGGCGAAGCAGGGCGGCGTAGACGAGCGCTTTCGAGAGATCGACGATGTCCGACAGGGCCGCGCGCGGCTCGCCGCGATCGAAATGGCGGTCGAAGCCGGGGAAGCCGAGAAGCAGGATGTTCGGGGTCTTCAAGAGGACGCTTACGTCGTCGCTCCTCGACGTGTAGGCGTTGTTCGATTCCTGGATGCCGACGCCGAGCTCCGGCAGCAGGCCGCAGAGATGACGGGCAAGCGCGTAGAGGGGCGGGGGCGTGACGGCGCCGCGCGCGAGGCTCGAGAACTCGCTGAGGACCGCGCCCTGGCCGATGCGGGTGGAGTTCGAAGGCCCGGCGCGCGCATCCGCCTCGCCGCCGGCCTGCTGCATGTCGGCGACGATCGCGAGATCGGGCGGGGCGAGCCGCGAGACGATGCGCGATCCGCCTCGCCCCATGACCTGGCTTCCCGTGCCGTGCGGTCCTTCCTCCTCGTCGGGAAAAGCCAGCAACGCGTCCACCCCGGCCTCGGCGATCACCGGTGCGGCAACGGCAAGGGCGGCGGCGCCGCCGGCATTGTCGAAATGCCCGGTCCACAACCCGTCCCGTCCCGGCAGGCACCGCGTGACGGGCACGACGCGGTCGCCGGCGCGCAGGCGCAGCGCCGCATCCACCGGCGCGAAGAAGGGCGCCCCGGCCTCCGACTCCAGCCAGCCCTCCGCCGCGACCGCGTAGCGCCCGCTGGACAGGTCGAAGCGATAGGCGCGCGCGGCGCGGCGGCCGTCGGCCGTCAGGTGGTAGCAGAAGGGGACGAGCGGATGGCGGTGGCCGTCGTGCGGCTGGACGAGGTAGCTGATCGTGTCGAGATGGGCGAAGTACCAGAGGCCCTTGTCACCGGACGCCGCACCGGCGGTGAGGACCGTGCTCGCGGTGTTGCCGAAGTTCGGCTCCAGCACGAGGCGGCCGTCGGACAAAGCGCCGTCGGCATCGAGCAGGTCACGCAGGACGGGGGCGCGCATGGCGCTCGCCGCCGTGGAGGGGGCCGGGGTCTCGGCGAGGGCCACGAGGTAGCGGGCGACCCGCTCGGCCGTGACGTGCCGGTCGACGAGCGGACGAAGGGCCGCCGCTTGCTGCCGCAGGGCGTGAAGGCCTTCCGCGATCGCCACAACCGGTTCCATCGCGATGGCGGCGCTCATGCACGGCCCCTTCGCGACATGAGGTAGACCGCGACGACGATCAGCGCGCCCTTGAAGAGCTGCTGGACGAAGGGGTCGACGCCGGTGAGATTCAGGATGTTGGCGAGGACGCCGATGATCAGCGTCCCGAGGAAGGTGCCCCAGACGCTGCCGACGCCGCCGAAGAGGGAGGTGCCGCCGACCACCACCGCCGCGATGGCGTCGAGCTCGTAGCCCTGCCCGGCGATCGGCGTGCCGATCGAGAGCTGCGAGGCGTAGACGAGGCCGGCAAGGCCCGACACCGCCCCGGAGATGACGTAGACCGCGGTCGTGTACGCGCGAACGGGCACGCCGGAGAGGCGCGCCGCGTCCTCGTTCGAGCCGATCGCGTAGAGGCTGCGGCCGAACGGCGTGCGGCCGAGGATCACGGCGCAGACGAGGAGGAGGGCGAGCAGGATCAGCGAGGGAATGGGGACGCCGAGGATGTAGCCGTTGCCGAGGTCGTAGAAGGACTCGTCGAGGATCGGGATCGGCGTACCGCCGGTGTAGATGAAGCAGAGGCCGCGCGCGAAGGAGAGCATGCCGAGCGTCATGATGAAGGGCGGGATGCCGGCGACGGCGACGCCGAGCCCGTTGACGAGGCCGGCCAGCACGGCGGCCCCCAGGCCGAGCGGGATCGCGATCGCCATCGGCTGGCTTTCCAGGAAACCGGCGTAGAGAACCACGGAGATGCCGAGGATCGAGCCGACCGACAGGTCGATGCCGCGCGTCAGGATGACGAAGGTCATGCCGATGGCGAGGATGCCGACGATCGCGACCTGCCGCAGGACGTTGAGGAGGTTCGGCAGGGTGAGGAAGCGGTCCGACAGGAAGGAGGCCGCGATCACGAGGATCACGAGGGCGGCGAGGACGCCGACCCGGCGCCAGGCCCTCATGAAGGACCGGCCGTCGATCCTCGAACTCTTCGGAACGTTCTGCATGGTCAGGCTCATCCGTCGTCAGGCCGCGATCGCGGCCGCCCTCATGATGGTGGCTTCGCTGGCGTCCGCCCGGGAAAGCGTCGCGGCCACCCGCCCGCCGCGCAACACGACGACGCGGTCCGACAGGCGCAGGATCTCCTCCATCTCGGAGGAGATCAGGATCACGCACATGCCGCCGGCGACGAGTTCCTCGATAAGGGCGTAGATCTCGCTCTTGGCACCGATATCGACGCCGCGCGTCGGCTCGTCGAAGATCAGGATGCGCGGCTCGACGCTGAGCGCGCGGGCGATCAGCGCTTTCTGCTGGTTGCCGCCGCTGAGGAGGCGGATCTCGGTCTCCATTCCGGCGAGGCGGATATCGAGCCGCCCGATCAGCCCGGCGACGTGCCGGCGCTCGAGCGCGGGTCTCAGCAGCCCGAAGCGCCGGAAGCGCGAAAGGGCGGAGACGACGACGTTTTCGCGCACGGAGCGATTGGGCAGGAGGCCGAGCGCCTTGCGGTCCTCGCTGACATAGGCGATCCCGTGCCTTGCCGCGGCGCCGGGACCCCTGATGCGGACGGGCTTGCCGAAGAGGCGGATCGACCCGGCGCCGAGGCTCCGGATGCCGAGGATCGCCTCCGCCACCTCCGTCCGGCCGGCCCCGACGAGGCCTGCGAGGCCGACGATCTCGCCCCGACGGGCGACGAAGGAGACGTTCTCGAAGATGCCGCGGACGGTCAGCCCCTCGACTTCCAGCGCCGGCTCGCCGCCCGGTCTCGCCCCAGCGGAATGGGCCGGGAAGCCGCGTCCGATCATGTGTGCGACGAGCCACTCCTGGTCGATGTCGCGGACCGCCGCCGTGCCGGTGCGCGTCCCGTCCCGGAGGACCGTCACGCGGTCCGCGATGCGGAAGATCTCCTCGAGGTGATGGGAGATGAAGACGATCGCGAGGCCCTCCGCCTTGAGGCGCTCGATGAGGCGGAAGAGGATCGCGACCATATCCTCGTCCAGAACCGCCGTCGGCTCGTCGAGGATCAGCACCTTGGCGTCGAAGGAGATAGCCTTGGCGATCTCGACCATCTGCTGCTGCGCGATGGAGAGCTCGCCGACGGGACGCTCCGGGTCGATCGAGATGCCGAGCCGTGCGAGAAGGTCGGCGGTGAAGGCGCGCATGCGCCGCCGGTCCACGACCCCGAGGGCGGTACGGGGGAAATGGCCGAGGAAGATGTTCTCGGCGGTGGTCAGGTGAGGCGCGAGCGAGAGCTCCTGGTGGATGACGATCACGCCGTGACCGATCGCATCGCGCGGCGAACGGAGCTGCACGGGAGTCCCGTCGATCGAGATCGTGCCGCCGTCCGGCCGGTGAATCCCTCCGAGCGCCTTGATGAGCGTCGACTTGCCGGCGCCGTTCTCGCCGACGATCGCATGGACCTCGCCGGCGTGGACGGCGAGGTCGACGCCTGAGAGGACGGTGTTCCCATCGAACACCTTGCGCAGGGCCTCAACTTCGAGACGCGCCGTGGACGTGGTCATCGAGCCGGCTGACCTTGATGCGAGGGAGGAAGGGGCGGCCGATCGGATGGCCGGCCGCGCGAGGCCTACTTGCAGGGATCGGGGGTCGGCTCGAAGTCGCCCCAGCCGCGCCCGATCCATTCATCGGCATTTTCAGCGACGACGGTCGGGGAGTCCGGGAGAAGCAGCCGCTGGCCCGGCTGGTCGTAGCTTTCCTGCCCGGGGATCGCCTGGCCCATGAGCGTGTAGAGGGCCGCACGAAGTCCGATGTCGGCGATGAAGGGCGTGTAGTTGCCATCCGCGCCGAAGGTGCCGGCCTTGACCGACTTGAAGCCGGCATTCGAGCCGTCGAACGTGTAGTGGCGGATCTTGTCGCCGCAGCGGTTGGCGCGCGCGATGGCGAGCTGGGCGCCCCAGGACGACTCCTCGGCGTGGGAGAACACGGCCGCAATGTCCGAGTTGGCCGTCAGGAAGTCCTCCATCAGCGGCACGGCGGGCTCGCGGATCCACTGCCCGTCGCCGGTCGCCAGAACTTTGATGTCCGGGTGCTTCGCGAGGACGTTCTTCATGCCCTTGTCGCGGTCGACGGCTGCGGAAGAGCCCTTGAGGCCGGTGATGACGACGATGTTGCCCTTGCCGCCGAGGTCCTTGGCCATGCGCTCGGCGACCTGCTCGGCCATGGTGACGTTGCTCTGGCCAATGAAGAGCGTCTTGGCGGCCGGCACGTCGCGGTCCATCACGACCAGCGGGATGCCGGCATCGTTGACCGCGCGGGCGGCGGGGACGAGCGCGGCCGACTCCACCGGGCTGAGCAGAACCGCGTCGACGCCGCGGGTGAGAAGGTCGCGGAGGTCGTTGCTCTGCTTGGCGACGTCGACATTGCCGTCGAGGACGACGAGCTCGACGTTCTTGTGGCGGCAGGCCTCGGCCTGCAGCGACTCCAGCATCGAGACGCGCCAGGGATGGTTGAAGGCGGTCTGGGAGAAGCCGATCGTCAGCTTCTTCTCGTCGCCGCCGACGAGCACCGGGCCTTCGGGCAGCGGCAGGATGTCCTTGAAGGGCAGCTTGTCGTAGCCGGCGAGCAGCGTCTCGCAGGTCTTGCCGGAGACGGGCAGGACCTCCTGCGCATGGGCAGCGCCGGCAAGCAGCGCGGCGAAGGAGACGGCGAGGGAAAGACGTCTGAGCATGCGGGCGGCCCTTTCACGATGGCGGCAGATCGCCGTTGGAGATGCGGAAAGTCCTCGTCGGTCTCTTCGCCCCGCCGTGCGGGACGATGGTTCGCGTCGATGGGTTCGGGGTCAGCGCCCGGCGAGCCAGGTCGCGATGTTGACCCAGAGCTTCGGGTAACCCTCCCAGGAGACGAAGGCGGGCGGTCCCCAGTGCGGGCCGCAGTCGGAGGCGAAGACCGCGCTGCGGCCGCCTCCGACCTCGCGCGTCGCGATGAAGGGATGGTCGCCGAAGCTCGCGACGAGACGGGCGTCGGGGCGGAGCGTCGACTTGTTGTAGCCGAGGAAGTGCGGCCACTCGCCGAGCCCCGCGACGATCGGATGTGCCGCGTCGTGGATGCGGGGATGGATGCCCTGCGGCTGCTCGCTGCGGTCGTCCGAGGCCTGGAGCGCGACGGGCAGGACCTCGTCCACCGGGCTCTGGAAGTAGTTGCCCTTGGCCTGGATGCCCTGGAAGGTGAGATAGCCCCCGACCATCAGGAGTCCGCCGCCGCCGCGCACGAAGTCGGCGATCAGTTCCAGGCGGTTCGCGGTCGGCTCGGAGCGCACGGCGGTGCGCTCCGGAAGAAGCAGGGTGTTGGCGCCGATGTCGGACAAGACGACCACGTCGAAGGCGCCGAGTTCCTCGGCCGTCGTCGGGAAGGCGTTCGCGGCGATATGGCTCGGCTGATAGGTCACCTCCACGCCGCCGTTGCGCAGGGCCGCGATCATCTCCGTCCCGCCCTCGTGGTAGGACGACATCTCGAAGGAGTCGAAACCCTTGATGTGGAGGCTTCGCGTCACCCAGGACTCGCCGGCGAAGAGAAGTCTGATCGCATCAGCCAAAGGCATCACCCCATGCTTCGCCACGACGCTCTCCCGGTTGCGGGCCGGCCTTCCCCGTATTGTTCGATGCGCCTTCTCCGGGTTAAGGACAGGGCGTCATCGGGAGGCCGACGTGCACGGACAAGACGATCGAGACGATCTCCTCAAATGTCATGACGTTCGGACGTCATGACTGGAGCTTGGTACGATCCGCTGACGAAGTCCAGCCCCCTTCCGCTCTGGTTTCAACTGGCCGAGCGATTGCGGGGAGCGATCGCCGACGGCGTCTTCAAATCGGGCGAAGCGCTGCCCTCCGAAGCGAAGCTGAACGAGACGTTCGGCATCAGCCGCGCCACCTCCCGCGCCGCGCTCGACGCGCTGGAACAGGACGGGCTCGTCGTGCGCCGCTCCGGCAAGGGATCGATTGTGCTGGCGACGCGCGTCGACCAGCCGGCCAACGAGATGCTGGGCTTTGCTGACGACATGCATCGCCGCGGACTGAAGCCGTCCTACGAGACGCTGTCCGCCGGCAAGGTGCGCGCGACGCCGGAGGTGGCGGAGGCTTTCGGCGTGCGCGCCGGCAGCCCGGTCTTCCAGTCCCGCAGGCTCCTGAAGGCGGACGACGTGCCGATCGGATGCGCGGTCTCGTGGCTCTCCCCAGCGCTCCTGAAGGGCCGCAAGCCGCCATCCGAGAGCGAACTGCGGGAAGGGTCGCTTTATGCCTGGCTGGCCAATCACTGCCAGGTGCGCATCGCGGGCGCCAAGGAGTTCATTGAAGCGGCCATCGTGGAGGATGAGATGGCCGCGGCTCTTCAATTCCCGAAGGGCAGTGCTGTTCTTATTGTCAGGCGCCGTTCCCATCAGGGAGATGGATCGCCCGTCGAATATGTCGTCCTGCATTTCCGGGCCGATCGCTACAGGTTCCACTTGGAGTCCGGCACGAGCGCGTGATCGGGCGCCTGGAAGTCATGGCGGGGTGGAGCTTCGCCCTGCCTCGCCGTCCAACTCGCTGTCGTTGCGCTGGCGCAGACTGTGCGGCCGGACGTTGGGCTGGGGGTAGGGTGTGGCGGGTTCGGCGATCGCTTTTCCGTAGCGCTGTCGGCACGGCGTGCAGCTCCTGCAGCTTCATAGCGGGGACGAACATCATCACCCGCGAGGCGCATACCAATGAGTTGAGACGCCGCGACGCCGAAGAGCGCGATGTCGACGTTTGCACGAAGACGCGCATCATCTGCTAGCGTCGGAGGGAAACGGCATGAGAACTGCGTCGGTCACGCGGTGCGGGTCGTAACCGGAGCCGCACCCAATTGCCGGCCGTCGAGCGGGATCAGGGTCATGGTGGATGAGGGAAGCGGAGGACCGTCCGCAATCAGGCAAACCCCCGGGCAAGCGCATTGTCGCCACGGAGTCGAGCGCGGAAGGGCAGCTATATTAAACAGAAAGTCGCATAGCTGCCGGCCCGCTTTCGGCCCTCCGTCGACCTTCAAGCATAGAAGAGGCTGCACAGTTGCCCGGAGGGCTCGTTGAAGCAGGAGCTATCCAACGTCGGTCCAGCACCGATCCTGTCTCTTCCGGAAGCTCGCTTACCGGTTTTTTCGCTCCTGCGATCCCATCTCACCGCGTACAACCCGGCAGGCCCGCCCGCTCAGATGGCGAGCGAGCCTCCATGTGAGGGAGCTATTCAGAACCCATCACCAGACCTTCGATGTCATGCTTCTGCGTGATTGGCACCAGTTCCTCGACCACGCGGCAGACGAGGTGGTCTCGCACCGACTGTGGCAGTCCATCGTAGAAGGCACGGGTGACCATCATGTCGTGGAGCTCCGCGTGGCCAGCGCCCGGTGCATCGACCCCAAGCACCAGGACAGGGCGAGAAATCGGCGATGGATGCGCCGTGCCCCGGTGCATCATCAGAGCCGAGCGGCAGGAAATGTCACCCATCGAGGGATACTTGCGCGTCGCACGCTCTTCGTAACGGCCCCAGAGCGAGCGGTCCGGGAACATCTCGTGCTTCCATTCGCGCCCGTCGTCCCACTGTGTGCCGGGAGCGCATTCGAAGGGGCCCATGTCCTGGGTCACGTCGACACCCGTCAGGTTGAACGCGAGCGAGGTGATCTTCTTGTTCTGCCAGGAGTCCTGGGGGGAGGGGAAGTCGCGGTGCCAAGGCTGGTTCTCGGCGCCTTGGAAGGGCGTGTCGAAGCCGATCTCGACGATCTGGTAATCCGGTCCGCAGACCGCCTCGCACATGCCGGCGACCCAAGGGTGGGTGACGAGGTCCGTGAAACCGGAGATGGCCTCCGGGTGCAATTCCACATACCAGCGCCGGGGACCGCGCGTCACGGCGCCGCCCGGACGCTGGATCGCCTCCCAGAACGAGGTCATCATGTCCTCGCGCATCTGTTCGGTCCATTCCCGCGAGAAGGCGCCCTTCAGGCCGGTGATGCCGTCGCGATAGAGCGTGTCCACGCTCGCCCGGATATCGAAGCTCGGCAGTTCATGGGATTTCTGGAGTGCGGACATGACCATTCCCTTTGCTTAGAAGTCGTCGGAGGTCTTGGCGATCTTCGCCTGAAGGAGGACGAAGAGGAGAAGGAACAGCCCGCGGATCACCGACTGCCAGTAGGCCGAGAGGGAGATCCAGCCCTTGCCGTTCTCGAAGTTGAGGAGGTTGAAGAGGAGCGCAAGGAGCATGGCGCCCGCGAAGGTCGCACCGACGGAACCAGAACCGCCGGTGAGAAGGGTGCCGCCGACCACGACCGCAGCGATGGCGAAGAGCTCCCAGCCCACGCCCTCCGTCGGCTGACCCGCGCCGAACTGAGCGGCGAGGATGACGCCGGCAAGACCGGCCAGTGCGCCGGAGGCGAGATAAACGCCGAGCTTCAGCCGGTCGACGTTCAGGCCCATCAGGCGCGAGGCGTCCTCCGCTCCGCCGACGGCGAGCACCCGGCGGCCGGTGCGGGTCCGCTCCAGGACGACCCATCCGACGAGATAGGCCGCGACCATGACGAGCGCCGGCATGGGCAGGGCGAACAGATCGCCTTGGCCGAACTCGGTGAAGGCCGTGTCGTAGGAAGCCGACACGGACTGGTTGTCGGCCAGCAAAAGGGCCGACCCATAGGCCGCCAGCATGGTGGCGAGCGTCGCGATGAAGGGCGCGATGCCGAGCCGCGTGACGATGACGCCGTTCAGGAGCCCGGCGACGAGACCCGTCGCGGTGCCGGCCACCACGCCGGCAAGGAGGCCGTAGGGCGAGGCGAGAGCCGCCACGACGCTGGCGAGCGCCGCGACGGCGCCGACGGACAGATCGATGCCGCCGGTGATGATCACGAAGGTCATGCCGAGCGCGATCAGCGCGAACATCGCGTTGTATCTGAGGAAGCTCAGGATGTTGTATTCCGACAGGAAGTTGTCGTAGCGCGCCCAGCCGAAGAGCACGAGTAGCACGAGGGCGGCGACGACGCCGACCTTGGCGATGTCTTGCGGCGAGGCGAAGGGCGTGCGGGGCGAGGCGGATGGGTTGAGGGACATCAGCCGGCCTTTCCGAGGGAGCGCTGCTGGATCCAGACGGCGGTTACGATCAGCGCCGCCTTGACGACGAGGGCTGCGGCATCCGGCACGCCGTTGGCCAGAAGCGTGTAGCGTACGAGCTGGATGACGAGAGCGCCGAGCAACGTGCCGACCATCGAGGCACGGCCGCCCGACAGAAGCGTGCCGCCGACCGCGACGGCCGCGATGGCATCGAGTTCCATGCCGAGGCCGACGAGGTTGGCGTCGCTCGCTCCGTTGCGGGCGATCACGACGAGGCCCGCAAGGCCGGCAAGCGCGCCGCTCGCCACATAGGCCAGGGCGCGCACGCGCCGCACCGAGATGCCGGAAAGATGGGCCGCGCGCGCATTGCCGCCGACGGCGATGAGCTGGCGCCCATACAGCGTCTTCGTCAGGACGAAGGCGCCGACGGCGACGATCAGCACCATGAGCACGACCTGGATCGGCACGCCCGCGATGCGGCCGAGCCCGATCGCCTGGAAGCCCGGCTCGCGGAAGACCTGGAGATTGCCGTTGGTCACGACCTGCGCGATGCCGCGCCCTGCGATGAAGAGAACAAGGGTCGCGACGATCGGCTGGATGGAGAAGCGCGTCACCAGCCAGCCGTTGAAGAGGCCGAGCAGCGCTGCGACGAGAACCGGCAGAACGAAGGCGAGCGCGATGCCGACCCCGTGCGAGGGCAGCGGGAACAGGGCGCCGGTGAAGACGAGCGGTGCCAGTGCCCCGGAGATCGCCATCAGCGAGCCGACCGAGAGGTCGATGCCTCCGGATGCGACCACCAGCGTCATGCCGACCGCGACGATGACGATCGCGCAGGCCTGCGTCAGGTTCACGTTCAGGGTCTGCCAGGACAGGAAGTTCGGCGTGAAGACGGCGTTGAAGGCGAGAAGCAGAAGCAGCGCCACGACGACGCCGTAGCGGCGCACCAGCTCGGCCGTGTTGGGGCGGGCGCGGGAGCTGCGAGCCGGGGCGGTTGCTGCGAGGGTCGGGTGGCTCATCGCGCGGTGGTTCCCTGCACGGCTCGTGGTGCGTCGGCTGCCATGGCCGAAAGGATCGCGGGTTCCGAAATGCCGTCGCCGGACAGTTCTGCGACCGTCTGCCCGTCGGCAAGCACGGTGACGCGGTCAGCCAAGCTCAGCACTTCCTCGATCTCCGAGGAGATCATCAGGACGCCGAGCCCATCCTTCGATAGTTCGCGCAGGAGGGTCAGGATTTCCGCCTTGGCGCCGATATCGATGCCACGGGTCGGCTCGTCGACGATCAGGAGGCGCGGGTTCATGGCGAGCCAGCGAGCGAGCAGCACCTTCTGCTGGTTGCCGCCCGACAGTTCGCGGATCTTCTGGTCGGGCGAGGCGAGCTTGATGCCGAGCCGCTTCACGAAGCGATCGACCACGGCCCGCTGCGCCGCCTCATCCACCAGGCCCGCCTTCGCAAGGCGCGGCATCAGGGCGAGCGTCAGGTTCTCGGCGACGCTCATGTCGGGCACGATCCCCTCGATCTTGCGATCCTCGCTGCAGAAGCCGAAGCCGGCGGCGATCGCCTCGGCCGGGCCGGAGAAGACGCGCGGGCTCCCATCAAGATGGAGCGTTCCGGCATCGGGCCGGTCGGCGCCGAAGACGATGCGGGCGGTCTCCGTGCGCCCCGAGCCGAGGAGTCCGGCCAAGGCCACCACTTCCCCACGCCCGACGGAGACGCTGGCCCCGTTCAGCCGGCGTCCGGCGACGAGGTCGCGCGCGTCGAGGAGGGCTTCGCGCCCCGTGCCGTCCTGAGACCCGCCGAGCCGCCTCTCGGCTTCCGCCAGCGTGCGGCCGAGCATGGCGGTGACGAGGTCGATCTTGGCGATCTCGCTCATGCGGTGGACGCCGACCGTCTGGCCGTCGCGCATGACGGTGACGCGGTCGCAGACGGCGTAGAGCTCGTCCATGCGATGGCTGACGAAGAGAACGGCAACGCCTTCCGCCGTGAGCTTGCGGATCGTGGCGAACAGGGTCTCGACCTCGCGCTCGTCCAGCGACGAGGTGGATTCGTCCATGATGACGAGGCGCGCGCGCATCGACAGAGCGCGGGCGATCGCCACCATCTGGCGCGTGGCGGCATTGAAGCGCCCGAGCGGCAGGGACACGTCGACGGCCAAGCCGAAGCCGGCGAGCAGCCGTTCGGCCTCGCGCGCCATGGCGCGGCGGTCGGTGAGGCCGAAGCGGGTCAACTCGCGGCCGAGAAAGATGTTCTCCGTCACCGAGCGCTGCGCGACGAGATTGATCTCCTGGTAGATCGTGGCGATGCCCGACCCCTGCGCCGCACCGGGGCTGGCAAAGTCCACCGGCTTGCCGTCGAGCGTGATCGCCCCGCCATCACGCCGATAGGCGCCGGTCAGGATCTTGATGAGGGCGGATTTTCCCGCGCCGTTCTGGCCGATCAGGGCCATGACTTCGCCGGGCTCGATCTCCAGCGAGGCGCCGGACAAGGCCGGCACGCCGGAAAAGGACTTCTCGATCTCGCGCATCGAAACGAGCGCCATGGCCTTGGTCTCCACTGTTCGGTCTGCGCCCGGCCGGAGCCGGGCAGCAAGGTCGGTGCGAACCCTGGAGGTCAGTAGGCGTTGGCGACTTCGGTCGAGGCGTTCGACTTGTCGTAGAAGGCATCGACGTTCTTGACCCAGGGCTCGATCGTCTCGCCGGCCGCATAGCGGTTCAAGGTCTCGAAGGCCTTGGGGCCGAAGCGCGGGTTGCACTCGACGACGGCGGCGATCTTGCCGTCCACGACCGCCTGCACGGCCTCCTTGCCGCCGTCGATCGACAGGACCATGATGTCCTTGCCCGGCACTTTGCCGGCTGCCTCGATGGCGGCGATGGCGCCCATCGCCATCTCGTCGTTGTGGGCATAGACGACGTCGGCGTCCGGATGCGCCTGAAGCAGCGCCTCTGCCACCTGGCGGCCCTTGTCGCGGGCGAAGTCGCCGGACTGGGAGGCGACGACCGTGAAGTTGGCCTTGCCGGCCAGCCCGTCCTCGAAGCCCTTCTTGCGGTCGTTGGCCGGCGAGGAGCCGGTGGTGCCTTCAAGCTGGATGATCTTGGCACCGTCCGGCTTTTCCTTGGCCAGGAACTCCGCAACGCGCCGTCCCTCGTCCACGAAGTCCGAGCCGATGAAGGTCACGTAGTCGCGACCCGCCTTGGCGAGGGCGGGATCGACGTTGCGATCGAGCAGGATGACCGGAATGCCGGCACGGGCGGCGGCGCGCACGGCCGGAATCAGAGGCTTTTCCTCGCGCGGGGCGAGAAAGATGAGATCTACGCCCTGTGCGATCATGGAATTGACGTCGGCGACCTGCTTGGCAGCCGAGCCGGCGGCATCGGTGTAGACGAGCTGGTGACCGAGCTTCTTGGCCTCGTCCTGCATGCTCTGCGTCTGGGCGATGCGCCAGGGATTGTTGCTCTCGGTCTGGGCGAAGCCGACCTTGTAGCTGTCCTTCTTTTCGAGCTTCGGCAGCTCCTGCGCGCCGGCCGGCAGCGAGGCGGCCAGCGACATGGCGGCAAACAGCGTGGATGCCAGAAGCACGGCACGGCGTGTCGGTGCGAACATATGATTCCTCCCCAGGAAGGGCGACCGCTTGGGATCTCCCGCCGCCCGGGTACAGAGAAGCTGATAATAATATTATCAGTCAATCGATAATTTTATCAGCCACGCAACGAGATGGCTTTTGACGCGAAGGCTGACACAAGGGGATGGTGTGCCAAGCCGCTTCGGCCGGACGAAGGAGACTGACGTGCAGAGAAAACCGGATGAAGATCGCATCCGGCGGGTCCAGGACGCCAAGGCTTCCGAGCGGCGCCCGACGATGATCGAGGTCGCTCGGCTCGCGGGCGTCTCGCAGTCCAGCGTGTCCATGGTGCTCAACCGCATGGAGGGCGCGCGGATCACGGATGCGACGCGCCAGCGTGTCGAGGAGGCGGCCCGCACGCTTGGCTACGAACTGCCCGGCCGCCGCCGGCTTCGACACCGGGACCTGGAACGGCGGACGATCGCCTATCTGGTGGACGAGATCTCGACCAGCCCGCATCCCGTCGTCAATCTTGATGGCGCGCGCGACGCAGGCTGGGAACAGGGCTATCTGGTCAGCGCCCATGTGACGCGATCGGACCCGGCGCTGGAGGCGACGACGCTGGCAGCCATCCTTGCCGATCCGTCGGTTCTGGGCATCGTCTATTCCACCATCTTCACGCGCCGGATAACCCCGCCCGAGCCCTTGCGCAGTCTGCCGAGCGTCCTTCTCAACTGCTACGATGAGGAGCGCTCTCTTTCGGCCGTGCTGCCGGCGGAAGTCATCGGCGGCTTCACCGCGACCACCCATCTGACGGAACTCGGGCATCGCCGGATCGGCTTCATCAACGGCGAGCCGTGGATGGACGCGGCCGCCGACCGGCTGGTCGGTTACCGCCAGGGGCTGGCGACCTCGGACCTGCCATTCGACGAAAGCCTCGTGCGCCATGGCGACTGGTATCCGACGAGCGGCTACCAGCACGCGAAGGAACTCCTGACGCGTGCCGACCGGCCGACGGCCATCTTCTGCGCCAGCGACCAGATGGCGGTCGGTGCGCTGGAGGCGGCCGTGGAGCTGGGCCTGAAGGTACCGGACGACGTGTCGATCCTCGGCTACGACAACCAGGAACTGGCGCGTTACACCAACCCACCTTTGTCCACCGTGGTTCTTCCGAACTACGAGATGGGCCGCCGTGCCGTCGAGACGCTGATCCGCCTCGCCAATGCCAACAAGCCTGCTCGCCCGCATCTCATCAAGATCGACGGCCCTTTGGTCGCGCGTAACACGACGGGGCATCGCTCGGCGGCAGCTTCGAAGAGGTGAACGATCTAGAGGCTGTTAGCGCCTGATCCAGTCGAGGGCTGCGGCGAGGCAGGGGACGCCGAGATCGGCCAAGCGCTTCACGGCCGTCTCGCACTCTTGCAGATCCCCCTTTCGGCCGGCGCCCGCCGCTTGTCTGTGGGCGCGGACGTTGGTTCCGTCCGGGAATACCATGCCGAGCCTGACGCCGCGCTCCTGAACCAGTGGCAGCCGCTTTTCCCCGACGCCGAGCCGCAACTAGCGGATGAAGGTCTGCGCCGCCATCCACCTGGGCCGAACTCGGCCGGCGGCGATCGCCGCATCGCCCCGTTCTGGTGACGCCGGAAGATCGCCTCGATGGTTCGGCGAAGGCGCGGGCTCGGAACCGTCGCATGCGGGCGGAACGCTTCGATCAGCGGTTCCAGATCAGACCATCGCTCGTCGCCCGGCATCTGCACTCTCCCTCATCGGAAAAGCCAGCGACATGAGGACCGGCTTCAAACGCTCAAAGCCCCGAAGGCCCGGCGATGAGGATCAGGGGGCATGATCTCGAAATGGTGGAAAGCGGATGTCGCATCGGGAGGGTGCAACGTATCGTTTCGTCGACAGGAGCGGATATGGTCTGCCAGGGCTACGACATGGGGTGGAAAGAGGCGATCGAGCGGATCCACCGGACGGCGGAAATTCGCAAGGGAAACGCCGGAGACGGCAATGACACCGTTGTCCCGTACGGAAGGGAGAATGGCTCCGCGTTCGAACGGTAGGTGACCGGGTCATCCCATGGGATGACCCGGTCAACAACGGGGTCCCCGCTACTTCATGTTGGCTTCGAAAATCCGGTCGAACTCGCCCGTCGCCTTGGCGAGGTGCAGCCACTGATCGACGTAGGCCTTGAACTCGACGTCGCCGCGCGGCAGCAGAAAGCCCATCTCGCCATACTGGAGTGGCTGGTCGGGGTTCACCGCGCACAAGCCGGGATGCAGCTTCTCCTGAAGCTTCACCTCGACGGACTCGGCGACCATGACGTCGGCGCGGTTCTCGGCGATCTCCTGCCAGATGACCCGGTTGTCCGGGAAGAGCTGGATCTGCGCGTTCGCGAGGTTGGCCCGGGCGAACTTCTCGTTCGTGCCGCCGGGGTTCACGACGACCCGCGTCGCCGGCTGGTTGATCGCCTCGGCGGTCTGGTACTTCGAGACGTCGTCGCAGCGCACGATGGGCGCCTTGCCGTTCACGAGGTAGCCTTCGCTGAAGAACGCCTCGCGCTGACGCGGCAGCGTCACGGAGATGCCGCTCATCGCGACGTCGCACTTCGCCTTGAAGTCGGCCATCAGGTCCGACCACTTCGTCTGGATGAAGACGGCTTCCGCGTCGAGCGACTTGGCCAGCGAGCGGCCGAGGTCGATATCGATGCCCACGAAGTCGTTGGCGCCGTCCGGGCGGTACGAGAACGGGCGGTAGTCGCCCGTCGTGCACACGTTCAGGATTTTACGCTCGAGCACCTCGTCGAGCCGCGATTTGGATGGCATCTCCTGAGAGAGCGCCTGCGTTGCTGCGACGGCCAAAGTGATACCGATCGCAACCCGTGATGTCCGATAGCCCAACGCCATTCCGTCCGCCCTATGCCACGTGATTCTGCTGGCAGCAGCCTACGGTTGGTGGTGTCGAGCGTCCAGTTCGACGCACTCCGCAGGAGTGTGATGCGTTGGTCGCGACGTCGTTGGCGATCAACGTCGTCGTCTTTCCATGCGCCTGCGTCCCGGAGCGGTATTCACTCGTTCGGACGACTACACGATCAGCCGTATCCGACGCGTTCGGCTAGGCGCCGGCGGCACTTCCCGCGTTCGCGGCTGACGACCGAACGATCATTCCCCCTTGGGGTCTTCGAACGCAAATCCCTGCCTTCAGATCGCCCGTCGAACATATTTATATATCGACTGTGTAGATATATTAGGCCTTCGGGCTGCGTGGTGAGACGAGGGGACCGTATGCTGGATCGCCGCCAATTCATCCTGTCGACGCTGGCCGTCGTCAGCGTCTCGATCCCGGGACGCGCGTTCGCCGTCGGCGAGGCTGCCGCGGCTCCGCTGACCGTCGCCGACCAGAGCGAGCTCCTGCGCAACCTGTTCGAGGCGAGCGGCGAGGCCGCAAAGCTGGGCTCGCCGGTTGCTTTCCCGAACTTCGCGGGTGGTCCAGCGATCCTGGAGGCCATGCGCGCCGGGGCGCTCGACCTCGCTTATGTCGGCGACACGCCGCCGATCCAAGCGCGAGCGTCCGGCACCCTCCTGCCGATCGTTGCGACTTTCACGCGGCCGGTCGCCGAGTACCGTCTCACGAGCCGGCCGGGTCTGGTCATCGAGAAGCTCGCTGAGTTGAAGGGCAAAAAGGTGAGCTACGTCGAGGGCTCGGGCCGGCAGGCCTTCCTGATCGAGGCGTTGAACCGCGCCGGCCTGAAGCTCGACGACGTGGAAAGGGTCAACCTTCGCGTCGCCGACCTGCCGGACGCGATCCGCACCGGGGCGGTGGACGTCGCGGTGTTGCAGGAACCGTTCGTCACGCGTCTGACGAAGCAGGTCGGCGCTGCCCAGGTGCGCGACCCGGAAGAGCGTCGCCTCCTGCCGAGCACCAGCTATATCTACGCCCGGCCGGAGGTGCTGGCTGATCCCCCAAAGGCGGCCGCGATCGGTCCGTTCCTGTCGGCGTTCGTTCGGGCGGGCAACTGGTCCAACGCGAACCGGGACGCTTGGGGCGAGCACTACTACTCCGGCTTCCAGCGTCTTCCGCCGGAGGACACCGCGTCGATCCTTGCCGCCCAGGCGCCCGTCTCCTTCCAGACCTCGGCGGAAGCGATCCCGCACCATCAGCGTCTGATCGACATCCTCTACCAGGCCGGGTCGCTTCCCCAGCGCTTCGACGCCGCGGGCTCCTTCGTCGACACGTTCGATCCGGTGATCGTGGCCAGCCGCTGACCTTATCCCTTTCGACCCGGAGGCATCCGATGTCCGACTTGGCGATCCGAACCGCGGCGCACCATGCGCCACCGCGGCACGCGGTGGATCTCGTTCCTGCGGCTGGTCCGAGGAGCCGGCGCTCCGGCCCGGCCCGCAGGCTCACCCCCGCACCTCTTCCGAAGGGCATGCGGCTTCTCGGCCCCATTCTCCTGCTCCTCGTGTGGGAGGCGGCGTCGCGGCTCGGCCTGATCTCGCCCTATACGCTGGCGGCGCCCTCGACCGCGCTCGCCACCGGCTACGCGCTGATCGCGGACGGATCGCTCCTGCCGCATCTCGCGGCCTCGGCCGCCCGCGCCTACTCCGGCCTCGCGCTCGGCGTGACGGCCGGCGTGGTGCTCGCGCTCCTGTCCGGCCTGACCCGCAGCGGCGAGGCGCTGATCGACGGGCTGGTCCAGGTGAAGCGCGCCGTGCCGACGCTGGCGCTCATCCCGCTTGCCATCATCTGGCTTGGCATCGGCGAGGCGATGAAGGTTTTCCTGATCTTCACGGCCGTCCTCGTGCCCGTCTACATCAACACCCACGCGGCGCTCCGCGGCATCGACATCCGCCATATCGAGCTGGCGCGAACGCTGCGGCTGACGCGCTGGGAGTTCATCCGCAAGGTGGCGCTCCCGGGAGCCTTGCCGGGCTTCTTCGTCTCGCTGCGCCTCGCCGTCGCCCTCTGCTGGACGGCGCTCGTGGTGCTCGAACTCGTGAACACGCAGACCGGCATCGGCTATCTCATGAACCGCGCCCGCGACTGGGGCCAGACCGACATCATCGTCGTCGGCATCCTGATCTACGCCGCGTTGGGGCTCGCCTCGGATGGCGTGGTCCGCGCTGTGGAGCGCCGCGTGCTGCGCTACCGCAGGGGGCTCGGCGCATGACCTTCCATCAGGCTCCGCCACCGGCCGTTTCGCTGCGCGAACTGTCGCGCGGCTTTGCAGGCAAGACTGTCCTCGACCGCCTGTCGCTCCAGATTCCGCACGGCCAGTTCGTAGCGCTGCTCGGAGAATCCGGTTCCGGCAAGACGACGCTCCTGCGGGCGCTCGCCGATCTCGACGAGGACGCCGACACGCAAGGCGAGTTCGCCGTGCCGGACGAGGTCTCGGTCCTGTTCCAGGACGCCCGTCTGCTGCCCTGGATGAGCGTCCTCGACAACGTCGTCCTCGGGTACCGAGCCGCCGCCGCACGCGAGAAGGCAATGACGCTGCTCGATGCCGTCGGGCTCGGCGACAAGGCGGACGTCTGGCCGGACACCCTGTCCGGCGGCCAGAAGCAGCGCGCCGCTCTCGCACGCTCGCTTCTGCGGGAGCCGGACCTCCTCCTTGCCGACGAACCCTTCGGGGCCCTGGACGCGCTCACGCGCATCCGCATGCAGGGCCTGCTGCGCGACCTCGTTCGGCGCCGCAACCCGACCGTCGTCCTCGTCACCCACGATGTCGACGAGGCCCTGCTGCTCGCAGACCGCATCCTTGTCCTGAAGGAGGGGCGGATCGCCGAGGACCACCCTGTGCGTCTCGGCCATCCACGCCTTGCTCACCATCCCGACTTCATCTCTCTACGCCAGCGCCTGCTCGCGAGCCTCGGCGTCGAGGCCGGCCTTGTAGAAGGAGAACGCCCGTGACGCGTCAGCTTCACCTCAACCTCTTCCTGATGCCCCGTGGCCACCACGAGGCCGCATGGCGTCATCGGACCGCGACCCGGCGCGCATTGACCGACTTCGAGCTCTACGTCGAGGCGGCGCGGATCGCAGAGAACGCGCGGTTCGACGCGGTCTTTCTCGCCGACGCCCTCGTGGCCCCCGGCAATGGAGGCCTTGTGGCGAGCGGGGCGCTGGAGCCGCTGACGCTCCTGTCGGCGCTTGCGGCGCGGACCGAAACGATCGGCCTGATCGGAACGGCATCCACGACCTACAGCCACGCCTACACGCTGGCCCGCCAGTTCGCCTCGCTCGACCACCTGTCGCACGGGCGTGTCGGCTGGAACATCGTCACCTCTTGGCTACCGCTGGTCGGCGCCAACTACGGGTTGGAAGACGACGTGCCCCATGCCGATCGCTACGCCATCGCCGAGGAGTTCGTCGAGGCGGTGGACGCGCTCTGGCGCTCCTTCCCGGCCGATGCCGTCCTCGACGACCAGGCGTCGGGCCGCTATCTCGATCCAGCCCGCGTCGTGCCCGCCGACTACCGCGGCGAGCGCATCCGCACGCGCGGTCCGCTCAACGTGCCGGGCAGCCCGCAGGGGCGTCCGGTCTACATTCAGGCTGGGCAGTCCGACACGGGTCGGGACTTCGCGGCGCGCTGGGCGGAGGCGATCTTCACCGCGCACATCAACAAGGAGTCGGCGCGCACCTTCTATGGCGACGTCAAGGGCAGGGCGGCCGCCTACGGGCGCCGGGGCGAGGACATCGTGGTCCTGCCCGGCATCAGCCCGGCGATCGGGTCGACGCAGGCCGAGGCCGAGCGCGTCTGGGAGGAGCTCGACGACCTGACGAGCACCGAAGTGGGCCTCTCGCGCCTGTCTGCCCGCTTCGGCGGACACGATTTCACCGGCGTGCCGCTCGACCGGCCGCTCCGGGCCGGGGACTTTCCCGATCCCGCCAAGGTCGAGGCTTCCAAAAGCCGCGCCATGGGCTACGCCGACGTCGCCTTGAACGAGGGGCTGACGCTTCGCCAGCTCCTGCGCAAGCTCGCAGGCGCGAGGGGACATTTCACGGCAACGGGGACGCCCGAGGCGGTTGCCGACATCATCGAGGACTGGTTCACGACGGGAGCCGCGGACGGCTTCAACGTCATGCCGCCGATCATGCACAGCCAGTTCGAGCTGTTCGCGACCGAGGTGGTGCCGATCCTGCGCCGACGCGGCCTGTTCCGGCAGGAGTACGTGGGTTCGACGCTGCGCGCGCACTTTGGGCTCGGCCCCGTCGCGGAACCTGCACCGCTGGCCCGGTCCGCCTGACTGCGCTCTCGAGCCACATCCGGTGTCGGGCCTTGAACCGTTCGGTCGCTGTGATGCGTTGTACGATCGCTTTCGAGTGGCCGCCGTAGGCCTTTTCGGAAGGGAGCGCGTCCTCTTCGTCGAAGGCAGTCTCGTCGACATCGCGCCATCAGCATTTGTCGCGACCGTTCGACCCGTCCGACCAGCGACAGCCGCGCCCCTTCAAAGCGTCCTTCATTGCGCCGTCCGCTGACCGTTTGCGCGCTTCCTCAATCTTGGATCGCCTCATTTGCTTGGCCCCGCCGATTGCGCCCGCGACGGGGACGGCCCTTCTCCGCAAGGGGCCTCGACTTCGAGGACGGCTTCACCGACAGCTTCGTCAGGTTGCGCTCGATCTCTTCGTTCAGCGTGGCAACACCCTGTCGCACGGTCGGTTCGTCGACATAGACATCGGGGAACCGCTGCGACAGCCAGAGCCAGGCAGTGGCGAGGTTCACGCCGTCCTCCAGACGCTGGAGGTCGCCCGAGCGCAGCGGCGGGAGCGGCGCCCGTTTCCGGGCCGCATGTGCTCTTGCCCAGGTGACGACCGTGTCCATGAACCAAGGGTGGCGCAGCGAGACCGGCACCACGGCATAGGCGAGGCGGTCAAGGAGCGGCAGGCCGATGCCCGACAGCCGCCGTGCCTTCTCGATCTCCTCGTCCATGTCACCGATCTTGAGATCGGGATGATCGAGCACGAGCCGCGAGCGCAGGTAGGCGAGAACCTGATCGAGGGCGTCCGTTTCCAGGAACTCGGCGGCGAGTGCCACGCTGTCGCGGTTGGGTCGCACGAAGGCGCGACCCGCGAGTTCCTTCGGCGGTGTCGAGAGCGCGGCGCGGATTTTCTCGACCCCGTAGTTGCCGCCGCCGATCGATCCGACCCAGCCCTTCTCGAACATGCCGAATCGGCCCGCCCGCCCGCCGATCTGACGGATCTCGGAATGGAGGAGGGCGCGGCGCTTCGTGCCGTCGAACTTGTCGAGCGCCGAGAAGAACACGCGAGAGATGGGAAGGTTGAGTCCCATGCCGATCGCGTCAGTGGCGACGACGATGTCGGCCTCGCCGCTGCGGAAGCGGGCGGCCTCCGCCCGGCGCACCTCGGGGCTGAGAGCGCCATAGACGGTCGCGACCGAAAGGCCGAGGGGGGCGATCTGCTCGCGGAGTTCGTGAACCGCCGCACGGGAGAAGGCGACAACCGCGTCGCCGCGCTGAAGATCCTTCAGGGAGATCGGCTTCGGCCAGGCGTCCAGCTCGTTCTTGCGGGCGAGGGTTCGCACCTCCAGCGGCTCCCCGAGCACCTTGGCCAGGCGCTCCACCATGGGGACGGCGTCCGGCGAGCCGGTCATCACGACGAGGTCGGCCGGTACGCCGAAGAGCGCCTGCGTCCAGGCCCAGCCGCGCTGCCCGTCGGCCAGCATCTGGATCTCGTCGATAACAGCCACATCGATGCGCCGCCCGACATCGATCGTCTCGATGGTGCGGGCATAATGGGTGACATCGTCGCCTGTGTCGCGCTCCTCGCCGGTGACGAGACCCGCCCGCACGCCGCCAGCGGCCAGCGTCTCGCGATGCTCGTGGGCGAGCAGGCGCAGTGGCGACAGGACCTCGGCGGTCGGTGCGTCGATGGCCAGGCGCATGGCCTCGTAGGTCTTGCCGGAGTTCGTCGGGCCCGCGAGGAAGAGGAGCTTCCGGCCGATCGAGCGGGCGAGGGGAAAGAGGTTGGGATAGCGGTCGTAGCCGGACGCTTCGGCGAAGCTCGTGCGTCGACGGCTCTGGCGGCGAAAGGACCGCACCGACCCCAGCACCTTGTCGAACCACTTGTCCGCCGCGCCCCGGACCTCTTCCTCGGAGGCGGACTGTGCCGCAAAGACGAAGCGCTCGAGGTCGGCCTGAACAGCGGCTTTCAGGAACGACGCCGGGTCGCCGAGATCATGCGTCGCCTCGGTGAAACGACGCGCGTAGTCCTGGCCGACCCACGCGAGAGCAACCCGCATGCGCTCGGCCGTCGCGGTCGCATCGGCGGCGACGAACTCGACGGTCGCCTCGACCTCGTCCTCGCGCAGAAGCACGTCGTCGGCCAAGCGCCGGCGTACGTCCGCGGGCGCGCGAACCCGAACGAAGGCCATGAGAAGAGTCTCGCGCTCGACGGGAAAGATCGAGACGAACACCGGGACCTCGACCTCGAAGGCGAGGAAGGAGCTGTCCTTGGCTCGGCGAGCTCGGACCACCTCGCCGGCGCGCGATGTGGCGATCCGCGCGATGCGGTCGGCGTCGTCTTCTTCCGCATCGGGCGTGATTTCGCCTTCCGGAATCTGGGTGATGGCACGCACACGACCCGCCGGAACGAGCATGGCTTTCCGGCGCCCGCCGTCGTCCTTGGCCTTGTCCCCGAAGGGCACTTCCATCCGGCGAACGAGCCCCGCCTCGACGATCTCGAGGCAGCGGGACAGCGAACGTCCGGTGAGCGCCGGAAGCATGCCGATGGGATAGGCGGTAGGCGGCTGCATGAGCTACTTGTCCGAAACTCTGTACGCGATGGGTCGTCGTGGACGACCGCCGCCGGCATGTCCATGCGGTTGAGACCGCGATCGCCGATCCTTTCGCTTCCCGCGATACGAACCGTTTGCCCGTCAGAGCGTCAGGATCTTAGCGAACACGACCCGGGCGCTCATGTCGACCAGAGACATCGCGCCGCCATTGAGGTTCTGTACCTGATCATAAGAGTGGACAGTCAGCTTGCCGCCCATCGATGCGTCGGAAAGTGGGGGGCGGTCTGAGTTGTCGCTCTCTAGAACCGTCGGTCTCCCCTATCGAACCGCCAATCGATTCGTTGACGTCCTTTCGTGCCGCTTGGGGAGTGGTAGGCCTCGTCGCGCCGACGATGCGTTCGACCGGGCGAGGCGATGAAACCCTACCCGGTCTTCTTTGTCAGTGACTGGAGGCCGGTCGGCCCAGCGAATCCACGCTGCTCGCAAGCGCGCTCGCGGTCCAGATCGCGTCCGCGATCGCTCGGGCCGATAGCGTCACCGGAACCGAATGGATGACGTTGGTCGGCATCATCGCGGCTTCACCGACGCGGGCCATCTCGGCGGCCGTGACATCCCCTAGCCCAAGATCCGCCAGGGTCGTCGGCAGTCCGATATCGCGGCAGAAGGACAAGGCTTCGGCGAACTCGGCCTGCGGCCGGTTCTCCAGCACCAAGAGGCAGAGGACACCGAAGGCGACCTTTTCGCCGTGCAAGAAGTGATGCGTCGGCTCGAGGACGGTCAGCGCGTCGTGGATACCATGCGCGCCCGATACACCGCAGTTCTCGAAGCCCAGGCCCGAGAGGAGCGTGTTGGCCTCGATGATATTCTCGACCGCGGTCGTCAGGCGCTCATCCCTTGCCGCGACATAGGCCGCGCGTCCGTCGCGCATCAGCGTGTCGTGGCAGGCGCGGGCGATCTGGTAGCCGCCGACCGTCGTGGCGTAACTGTCGCCGATATAGTTCTTGGACCGCGACTCGACGTTGGAGCGGGCCTCGTAGAAGGTCGAGAGCGCGTCGCCCATGCCGGCGGCGAGAAAGCGCGCCGGCGCCTTCACGATCAACTCGCTGTCGACCAGCACCACGTCCGGGTTGCGCCCGCAGCGCACGACGCGGTCGTAGACGCCTTGCGGAGAATAGATCACGCCGAGCGAGCTCGTCGGGGAATCGGTCGATGCGATGGTGGGCATCGTCACGATCCGCGCGCCGATGTGGAAGGCGGTGATCTTGGCCGTGTCGAGCGCCTTGCCGCCGCCGATACCGACCACCGACGTCGCGCCGGCCTCGCGGCCCGCAGCCACGCAGCGCTCGATCTCGGCGTCCGACGATTCGCCGCCGAAGCGCACGAACTCCGCCGCGACCCCCGCCCCGGCCAGCGCCGACTGGAGTTCGGGGCGCAGCGTGTCCCAGAAGAAGCCGTCGATCACCACCAGCGCCCTGTCGCCGAGCGGGGCGACGTAGCAGCCGAGATCGGAGGCCACGCCCGGGCCCTGGACGTAGCGAAGCGGTCCGCCGTATCCGCGTTGTGTCATCGTGATATATCCTTGATGGCGTTCAGCGCAGCGTCAGGCCGCCGTCGACGGTGTGGATCTCGCCGGTGGTGAAGGAGGCGGCGTCGCTCGCGAGATAGACGACCGAGCCGGCGAGCTCGTCCACCGTGCCGATGCGGTTCTGCACCGCGCTCTTCGCCCAGTGGTTGTTCACGACGTCGGGGTTCTCGCGCAGCACCTCTTCCGTCAGTTCGGTGAGGATGTAGCCGGGCGCGAGCGCGTTGACGCGGATGTTGTGCTCGGCCCACTCGGTGGCGAGGCACTTGGTCAGCATGTGCACCGCCGCCTTCGACACGTTGTAGGCGGAGTGCTTGAACGGCCAGTTCACGATGCGACCGGACATCGAGCCGATGTTGATGATCGAGCCGGACTTCTGGCGGATCATCAGGCGCCCGATCGCCTGGCTGACGAGGAACACGCCATCGAGGTTCACCGCCATCGTGGCGCGCCAGTCGGAAAGCGCATAGGTCTCGGCGTCGCCGGGATAGATGGTGCCGGCGTTGTTGACGAGGATGTCGGCGCGTCCCCAGCGCGCCTCGACTTCCGTCGCCAGCCGCTCCACGTCGGCGGGGTCGGCGACGTCGGCCTGGATCGCGAAGCTGTCGCCGCCGCCGGCGTTCAGCTCGGCCACAAGTTCCCCGGCCTGGGGCAGCGTCGAGCGCACCACGACGCACACGTCCGCGCCGTGCGCGGCGAGCGCCTCCGTCAGCGCCCGGCCGATGCCGCGCGAGCCCCCGGTCACGATGGCCTTGCGGCCGGTCAGGTCGAACATCCGCGCGTAGTCACGCTTGGGCGCCATGGTGGTCCCCCTCCCTTGAAAAGTCTTCTGTCGTTCGATGCGGCGTCAGGCGGGCACGGTGTCGGCCACCCGCGCCAGTGGGACGGGCACCGCCATCGGCTCGCCGAGTTCCCGCTCGATGTGCTCGGCGGTGCGCAGCGCCTGCGCCACGATGGTCAGCGACGGGTTGAAGCCCGTCGAGGACGGCAGGAAGGACGCGTCGACGACGTAGAGATTGTCGACGTCCCAGACCTTGCAGTTGGTGTCGAGGACGGAGGTTGCAGGGTCCTTGCCGAAGCGCGCGGTGCCGCACTGATGCATCGAGACCTTGATGTCCATCTTCTGCGTGATGATCAGGGGATAGCCGAGCGAGCGCATCACCTTCGACCAGACCTTCACCAGCTCGCCGTGCGATTTCAGGTTGTTCGATGTATAGGACAGGCGAATACGGCCGTCGGGATCGACGCTGACGCGGTTCTCCGGGTCGGGCAGGTCCTCCGACATCAGCCACCAGTCCACCGAGCGCTCGGCGAACAGGCCCATCGCCCATTCCGGCGCCCACTTGGCGTTCGCCGTCAGCATGCCGGCCTGCAGCTTGCCGAGGCCCTGGATGTTGCCGAGCGGGTAGGGCCTTTCGGAATTGGCGAGGTAGAAGTCGTTGATCGCCATCGACTTCTGGAAGGTGACGCGGTTCTTCTTGAACGGCGAGATCGCCATCATGGCCGTGTTGTTGTGAGCCATGTAGTTGCGGCCGAGCTGATCGGACGTGTTGTTGCCGAGGCCGCGCGGGTGCTTGTCGTTCGCCGAGCGCAGGAGCAGCGCCGAGGAGTTGATGGCGCCGGCCGACGAGACGAAGATGTCAGCCGAGACCGTGCGGCGCTCGCCCTGGTAGTCGAGCTCGACGGCCGTGACCCGGCCGCCCGACGGGTCGGTGACGAGCCGATGGACGAAGGCTTCGGTGATGAGCGTCACGCCACCCTTGGCAAGCGCGGGGTTGACGAGGCGCACTTCCGCGTCGCCCTTGGCGCCGATCTTGCAGGCGAACCCGTCGCAGGTTCGGCAGCGCGCGCAGGCGCCCCCGTCGTGGTAGTCGATCGCGATCGGCAGCGGAAAGGGGCGCAGACCCTTCTGGCGGAGCTTCCGCTCGAACCAGGCGATCTCCGGCTCGTGGCCGATCGCGGGGTAGGGCATTGGCCCCGAGCGCGGCGGCTCGATCGGATCGACGCCCGCCTCGCCATGCGTGCCCATCAGCCTCTCGGCGCGGGCGTAGTAGGGCTCGAACGTGTCGTAGCCGACCGGCCAGGCAGGCGCGACGCCCGCCTCGTGCTGCAGGTCCTCGAAATCTTCCTTGCGGAAGCGCACGGTGGCTGCCCCGAAGAACTTCGAGTTGCCGCCGACATAGTAGTAGGTCGAGGGGTTGAAGAGCTTGCCGTCGCGGTCGCGCCACTCCTCCTTGGTGGCGTACTTCTTCCTGTGGAAGACGGCGTCGACGCTCCAGTTGTCCTTCTCGCGCGGAAGGCGGGGGCCGCGCTCGATCATCAGGATCTCGCGGCCGGGCGCGGCCAAGGCGTTCGCCAGCGCGCCGCCGCCGACGCCTGCGCCGATGATGACGATGTCGTAGTTATTCTTGAGTTCGCTCATTGTCCCGTTCCTCCCGAACACCCGGCCGCTCGCCTCCCAGCGCGCTGGCGCGACGTCCCGTCCTCACATCATCGCGCCGGCCTGTCGGGGCGTGAATTCGCTGTCGTCGTCGAAGGCTCTGGCGCTCGCCGGCTCGCCGGAAGCAGCTGCCGGAATCTCGGCAAAATGCGGGCATCCGCCGCCTCCGCCGTCCCGTCACCCGCCGTCACGGCAACAGCGTCGTCGCTCATGCGGATCGGCGGGGAGAGGCCTCTCAGGGAGCCCGGCATCAGATCTCCTTGCGTTTGAAGTAGCGGCCGTCCTCGTACATCGCGCTCATCACCGCGAAGGAGGATTCCAGGTGGATCTTCATGGCGAGCTCCGCCTGGTCGGCGTTGCGCCGGCCGAGCGCGCGCACGATGGCGGCGTGCTGTTCGGTCACCTCGGCGAGATGCCCGGGTACCGGCGCCGACAGCTGGCGCATCCGGTCGAGATGCGCCTTCACGAGGTTGATGAACTTCCAGATGCGCGGATAGCGGCTGATGTCGGCGATCGCCGCATGGAAGGCGTCGTCCACCTCGATATATTCGTGCAGCGCGCCGCGCTTGAGAATGTCGCGCATCTCGTCGATCAACCGTTCGAGGCGGCGGATGTCCTCGTCGGTGGCAAAGGCGACGGCGCGCCGGATGCTCTCGATCTCCAACGCCCGGCGGATGACGAAGCCTTCCTCAGCCACCTCGAAGGAAATCTTCGAGACGTACGTCCCCGAGTGCGGAAACACGTCGACGAGGTCCTCGTCGGCGAGCCGCTTGATCGCCTCGCGCACCGGCGTGCGGGAGACGCCATAGGCGAGGCACAGTTCCTTTTCGGAGATCACCGAGCCAGGGACCATCGACAGCCGCACGATGGCGTGGCGCAGCATCTCATATATCTGTTCGGCTTTCAGCGTCGGCTTTTCCGCCGGCGAGCGCCTGTCTTTCACAGCGCTAGTCCCTGCAATCATTGCATAATCCGACGGATCTGATGGGGTGTTGACAACCTGGAACCGGTCTGGCTTCAATAACTCATATATCGGTTGACGGCGCAAGGCGCAATCCGATACGAGATCGAACCGCGGCGGAGGAGGCCGCCACGGACCGGCCGGCCGGTCCGCCCCATCCGAACCATCATCGCAGTCCTGATCGCGTGGCGCATCCGGGCGAGCGCCGGCCCATGCCGGCGGCGCTGCGGCCCGCCCCGACGAGACCCATCGCGCCCGATCGGCGCGGCCAGCCCCCTGGCCGTGGACGATGCCGCGCATCCCATATGTCGACAAGTACGAGAGTGCCGGCCATGGCCCTGATCACCTATCTCACCCGCATCGAGTTCGACGAAGGCGCCATCGCCAAGCTGCCCTCCATCCTCGAAGGGCTGAACGTGGCGCGCCCGCTGGTGGTGACCGACCGGGGGCTCGTCGCGAGCGGCCTTGTGGAACGGGTGCTCTCCCTCTTCGCCGAGCGCCCGTTGGTCTTCTCCGACACGCCTGCCAATCCTACCGAAGCGGCGACCGAGGCAGCCTTCGCGCTCTACCGCGCCGAAGGCTGCGACGGGATCGTCGGTCTTGGCGGTGGTTCGTCGATCGATCTCGCCAAGGCCGTGCGGCTCCTCAGCGGCCACGAGGGGCCGCTCGCTCAGTACACCGCGGTCGAGGGGGGCGCCGCCCGGATCCACGCTCGCATCTGCCCGCTGGTGGCGGTCCCGACGACGTCGGGCACCGGCTCCGAGGTCGGGCGCGCCGCCGTCATCATCACGGCAGAAGGGCGCAAGCTCGGCATCGTCAGCCCGCACATGCTGCCCTCGGTCGCCTTGTGTGATCCCGAGCTGACCTACGGCCTGCCGCCGTTCCTGACGGCCGCGACCGGCATGGACGCGATCTCGCACTGTCTCGAGACCTTCATGGCGCCGTCCGTCAACCCGCCGGCCGACGCCATCGCGATCGACGGTCTGAAGCGCGGCATGGGCGCGATCCGGATGGCGGTGCGCGACGGCTCCGACCCGCGTGCGCGCTGGGAGATGATGATGTGCGCGCTGGAGGGCGCGATGGCCTTCCAGAAGGGCCTCGGCGCGGTGCACGCGCTGACCCATCCGCTCGGCGCGGTGCGCGAATTGAACCTTCACCACGGCACGCTGAACGCCGTCCTGATGCCCGCGGTCCTCCGGTTCAACCGCGAGACGATCGGCGCGAAGTGGCAGGTTCTGGCCGACATCCTCGGCGGCGAGCCGGACGCCGTGATCGCCGACCTCGTGCGCGACATCGGCATGCCGTCCGGCCTTCGCGCCATGGGCGTCACCGACGAGATGATGGAGCGCGTCGCCGGCGAGGCGCTGAAGGACCATTGCCACGGCACCAACCCGCGGATCCCGACCCGCGAGGACTACCTCGAACTGCTTCGCCAGTCCGCCTGAGGGCGGCGGCGCCATTCCAAGCGGGGCGGCGGGGGGCCGCCTCGTCCACCGATCACTGGGAGGACCGACATGACCGACTTCGACGACAACAGCCTTGAGGCCGCCCGCCTGCGCCTGACGCGCCGCGGGTTCCTGAGCGGGGCCGCCGCGCTCACCGTGGCCGCGGCGCTCGCCCGTCCGAACTTCGCCTTCGCGCAGGACGCGCAGTTCTGCGCCTCGCTCGGCTGGACGGTCTGGGAATCGGGCCGTCACATCGTGGCCGGCTACGAGGACGCCGTGAAGCGCCTCGGCGGCACGCTGACGATCGCCGACGCCAACTACGACGTGAAGAAGCAGGCCGACCAGATCGCCGCCTTCGTGGCGTCGAAGCCCGCGGCGATCTTCATCACGCCCGCCGACGCCGCCGCGATCGCCCCGGCCGTACAGGCCGCGGTCGCCTCCGGCATCCCGATCTTCTGCGGCGACAGCTACGTGCCCAACACGACGGTGACCTCCACCGCCATGTCCAACAATTTCGGCCTCGGCTCCTATGGCGCGCAGTACATCGCCGACCGCCTGAAGGGGAAGGGCAAGGTCGCCATGGTCTGCCTGCCCTCCAACGAGTCCTGGGACCAGCGCACGCTCGGCGCGAAATCGATCTTCACGCGCTATCCCGACCTGGAGGTCGTGTCCGAGATCGCGTTCGCGCTCGGCGGCACGACGACGCCGCGCCAGGTGGTCGACAACATCCTCACCGCCAATCCCGAGCTCGACGCCATCTGGTGCGCCTGGGACGGCGCGGCCTCGGAGGGCACGCTGGCCATCAAGGCCTCGGGCCGCGACGTGTTCATCACCGGCATCGACGGCGGCGCGCAGTCCTTCGAGTACATCCAGGCCGGCTCGCCCTTCGCGCTCACCATGGCGCAGAGCTTCTACGAGATGGCCTACATGAACGCCTTCTTCGCGCACGAGGTGATCGCCGGGCGCAAGGCGCCGCGCTTCGTCATCACCCCGTCCTACGCGGTGACGCAGGAAAGCCTCGCCGACATCGACATCCCCGACACCTACGACCAGCCCGGCGAGGCCGCCAAGCTCGGCTGGAACCGCGTGCTCTGATCACGCCGACGTAACGCAAGGAGGGCGGGGACCGGTCCCCGCCCTCCAGTGTCGAGAGGAGGGGAGGCCATGTCGAAGATCCTGACCATGAGCGGCATCGCCAAGCGGTTCGGGCCGGTTCAAGCGCTTGGCGGCGTCGATTTCGACCTCGACCGCGGCGAGATCCACGCGCTGCTCGGCATCAACGGCGCGGGCAAGTCGACGCTGATCAAGATCCTCTCCGGCGTCTACGTGAAGGACGACGGGACCATCTCGATCGACGGCGAGGCGGTCGAGCTCGGCACCCCGCGCGCGGCGATCGATGCGGGCGTCGCCACCGTCCAGCAGCATCCCGAGCTCGTGCCCGACTGCACCGGCGTCGAGAACATCTTCCTCGGCGGCGAGGGCGCCGCGCCCGGCCTCTTCCGCCGCATGAACCGCGCCGCGATGCGCGAAAAGGCGCAGAAGCTGCTCGCACGATTCCCGATCGAGATCGATCTCGACGCGCGGGTGGGCGAGATGCCGGCGGTGGACCGCGAGATCGTCGCCATCCTCCACGCCCTGCGCCACGACCATATCAAGGTCCTGATCCTCGACGAGCCGACCTCGACGCTGACGGAGCGCGAGAAGGCTTCGCTCTTCCAGATGATGCGGGCCCTCCAGGCGGGCGGCATCTCGATCATCTACATCACCCACCGACTGGAGGAGGTCTACGAGATCGCCGACCGGTTCACCGTGTTTCGCGGCGGGCGCAACGTCGCGACGATGACGCTCAGTGAGGCGCGCCGGACGGGCGTGTCGATCCCCGAGCTCATGCTCGACGAGGCGGCGGGCGACCTTTATCCCGCCCGCGACGGTCGCTCCGACGGCGACGTGCTCGTCGAAGCGAGGGGCCTTGGCTGCGGTGCGCACTTCTCCGGCGTCGACCTCGTCGCGCGGCGCGGCGAGATCCTCGGCATCTTCGGCCTCGTCGGGTCGGGCGTCGACGAATTGTCCAAGGTGCTCTACGGCGCGATGCGCCACGATGCGGGCGAGCTTGTCGTGAAGGGCGAGAAGCGCACCTTCCGCGGCGCTCATGACGGCCTGGCCGCCGGCATCTTCCTCGTGCCGGGCGACCGGCGGACGGAAGGGCTGACGATGACCAAGGACGTCGTCTTCAACACCACCGTCGCCCATCTCGGCCGCGCCTCCTGGCTTGGTGGGCTCCTGCGCATACGTGCCAACCGGCAGGCGAGCGAGCGGCTTGCGCGCGACGTCGGCCTCCAGCCCTTCGAGCTGGACCGTCCGGTCAGCGCCTTCTCGGGCGGCAACCAGCAGAAGATCGTCATCGCCAAGGGCCTCTTCCGCGACGCCGACATCTACATCTTCGCCGAGCCGACGGTCGGCGTCGATATCGGGGCGCGCGCCAAGCTCTATGCGATGATGCGCGAGCTCTCATCGCGCGCCGCCGTGATCGTCGTCTCGTCGGACTGCGACGAGGTCCACGGCCTCGCCGACCGGGTGCTCGCCCTCTACAAGGGCCGCCCCGTGCATCCGGGCGGCGCCGAGCCCACCCGCGACCAACTTCTCGCCGCCGGCATCATGGGAGCGCGCGCAGCATGAAACGACGCACCAACCCGCTTCTCCCGCGCATCCTCGCCTTCGCGATGCTTCTGGCCATCGTCGCCGCGGTGTTCGCGAGCCTCAGCCCGGCCTATCTTTCGGCGGGAAACCTCCACGGCCTCTTCCGCCACATGGCGGTGCAGGGTCTGGCCGCGCTCGGCCTCACCTTCGTGATCGTCGTGCGCCAGTTCGACCTGTCGTTTCCCGGCGTCGCCTCGCTCGGCGCGATGACGCTCGGCTGGCTGATCGCGGGACGCTACGGGCTCGGGATGGGTGTCGCGGGCGCGCTCGCCGTCGGCCTCCTCTGCGGCCTCGTCAACGGCTTCGCGGTCGCGTACCTGCGCCTGCCCGACATCGTCGCGACCATCGCCACCGGCGGCGCGGCCGTCGGGCTCTCCTATTTCTATTCCAACGGCACCTCGATCTCGAAGAACTTCTTCTCCTCGGGGATCCTCGACCTCAACGACGCCAAGTATCTCGGGCTCGACGCGCCGGTGGCGATCCTGGCTCTTGCCGCGATCCTCTCGGCCGTCGTCCTCCATGCCTCGCGCTTCGGACGGGCCTTCTACGCGACGGGCGAGAACCGCACCTCGGCGGTCTTCTCTGGCATCCGCGTCAGGCTTTACGTGCTGGCCGCCTTCGCCCTGTCGGGCATGCTTTCGTGCCTCGCCATCACGCTCCTCGTCGCGTCCTCGGGCGCCGCCAACGTCACGGCCGGCGCGCAGCTCCTGATGCCGGCCTATGCGGCCGTCTATCTTGGCGCCGCGCTCTTCGGCGCCCCCTCGGTGCCGGCGACGGTCGCCGGAACGTTCCTGATGTCGGCCATGCTGAACGGCTTCACGCTGCTCGCCGTGCCCTACTACTACTCCGACGCCATCGTCTCGATCGTGCTGATCAGCGCCATCGCGCTCTTCGACCCGAAGATCGCGGAAGGCCTCCGCCGTTTCCGCGACGCCGGCAAACCCGCTTTGCGCGAGGCTCGTTCATGAGCGCTGTCATGCCCACCGCGTCCCGCTCCGCGCCGGCCCAGGCTTTCGACCTCCGCCGCCTCATCGTGCGCTACGGGTTGTTCGTCCTGCTGGCCGTCCTCGTCGTGGTGTTTTCCTGGCTGCGGCCGAGTTTTGCGAGCGTCGGCAACATCACCGACATGCTGCGCTCGGCCTCCATCTCGGCCGTGATGTTCCTTGGCCTCACCTGGATCATCGCGGCGGGAGAGATCGACGTCAGCTTCATGTCGGTGGCGGCACTCTCGACCATGATCATCGCCGGGCTGGTTTCCGCCGGCTTCGGTTGGCCGGTGGCGGTGCTGATCGCGCTCGGCGCCGGCGTCGTGGTCGGACTTTTGAATGGGCTGCTCGTCGCGGGCATGGGCCTGCCGGCCCTTGTCATCACCATCGCGACCGGCGGCCTTGCCGGTTCAATCGCGGCGGCGATCGGCAAGGGCACCTCGATCCCGATGGCGACGACCGGTTTCGTCGGCCCGATCGTCGATGCCGATGTCGGCATCGTGCCGCTGATCGCGCTGATCGTCGCCGCGCTCTACGCCGTAGCCTGGTTCTTGCAGGACCGTACGACCTTCGGCCACTACATCTACGCCATGGAGCAAAACCGCCGCGCCGTGGTCGAGGCAGGCGTGCGCGCGAACCGCATCCTCCTCATGCTCTACGTCCTGTCGGGCACGCTGTCGGCGGTGGCCGGCGTGCTTCTCGCTGCCGACCTCTCGTCAGGTCAGCCCTATATCGGCACGTCCTACTTCATCGACGGGCTGACGGCGGTGCTGCTCGGCGGCATGGCGCTGAAGATGGGCAAGCCGAACATGATCGGCACGCTGGTCGGCGTGATGCTGCTGGCCGTCCTCCTGTCGGGCGCCGCGCTCCTCGGCTGGACCGACTCGCAGCGCCAGATCGTGCGCGCCGCGCTCCTTATCGCGGGCGTCGCTCTCGTCGTCTGGACCCGCCGCAAGACCCGCGCGCATCTCTGACGCGGAGCCCGGTCGCCCCTCGATCGGCGGCCGCACGGTCGCCGAACCTCACCCACCGCATTTCGAAAGACATCCATGCTGAAGACCATCGATCCGCTCCTCAACGGCCAGCTTCTCGCGATCCTAGACGACATGGGCCACGGCAACGAGATCGTCATCGCCGACGCCAATTTCGGCGCGGCCAACGTCGCGCAGCGTCTGGTCGACCTGCCGGGCACGACCGCGACCGCGCTGGTCGACGCGATCCTCTCCGTGTTTCCGCTCGACGACTTCGTCGAGGATCCGATGGCCGTGATGAAGGCGCCGGACGAGACGCGACCGATGTACGACGCCTTCCAGGCAAGCGCCGACAGGGCGGAAGGGCGCGCGATCACCATCGCCGAGATCGACCCGGCGGAGTTCGTCGAGCGCACCCGCCGCGCCTATGCCGTGATCGCCAGCGGCGAACGGCGGCTGTATGGCAATGTCGTGCTTCGCAAAGGCGTGCTGCGTCCATGACATCCACCATCCGGCCGAGTGCCATCGACAGCCACCAGCATTTCTGGCTGACCTCGCGCGGCGACTACGGCTGGATGGGCGACCATGTGAAGCCGCTCCTGCGCGACTTCATGCCGGAGGATCTCGAGACCCTCCTGCGCCGCGCCGGCATCGATCGGACGATCCTCGTCCAGGCGGCCGAGACGGAAGCCGAAACCGACTTCCTCCTCGAGATCGCGGCCCGCACGCCCTTCGTCGCGGGCGTCGTCGGCTGGCTCGACATGGATGCGGATGGCTTTGCCGAGCGCCTCGCGCATTACCGGGCGAACCCGTATTTCGTCGGGCTGCGGCCGATGCTGCAGGATCTCGAGGACGACGCCTTCATCCTGCGCCCGCGCGTCCTCGACAACTTGCGGCGCGTGGCCGACAGCGGTCTCGCCTTCGACATCCTGACCTTCCCGCGCCATCTGCCGAACGTCGCCAAGGCGCTGGAGGCGGTGCCGGGCCTGCGCGCCGTGGTGGATCACCTGTCCAAGCCGTCGATCGCGACCGGCGACCTCGACCCCTGGGCCGCCGACATCGCGGCGGTCGCGGCCTTCCCGAACGTCTCGTGCAAGGTGTCCGGGATGGTGACGGAGGCGAAGGCCGACTGGGCGCTCGACGACCTCGCGCCCTATGTCGACCATGTCGCCCGCTGCTTTGGCGCGGACCGGCTCCTGTTCGGCTCGGACTGGCCGGTCGCGACGCTCGCTGCCGAATACGGCGAGGTCGCCCACGCGGCGCGGGCCCTTCTCGGACGCCATTTCGGGCCGGACGAGATGGCCAAGATATTCGGCGGCAACGCCGCGCGGTTCTACGCCGTTGGCGCCTGAATGAGACTTACTGCGCCGACGAGAATGGCCGCCTCCCGGATGCAGGAGAGGCTGTCCAACTCGATGGAGATCGAGCCGATACGTTCGTATGCGTCGGCTGCGGGTCCGCAAGCTTTCACGAGCTTCGCAGACATCTGCTCGAGACCGTCCTCCTGCCGACGAACCAGCAGCATGTCGTCGCATACTGGCGTAGGTGGGACCTGACATCTGCAGGGTGCCTGCTTCTTCCCGTGTCACGAAGAAGCTGACTTTCCGCTGTCGGCCCGCCCTCGGCCACCCTGGCTGTGGGAGAACGACGGTGAGACGCTCACACTTCGACCCGGTGACGGGCACACGTAGGGCATGGAACGCAGGCCGCACCATCGGCGCCGAGCGGCCGCAGAAGCCGCCCGCAGGTCCGGGCTATTCGGTTCTGGCTCGACCATGAAGGCCGAATGCGACCGAGCCCTCTTCGATCTCGCCATCGACAGGAAGCTGAGAGGCTGCGACGTGGCGAAGGTCGAGATCGGCGACCTGGTATCGGGCGTCCGCGTCCATGCCCGAGCGATCGTCGTGCAGCGCAAAACGAAGAAGCCCGTTCAGTTCGAGCTCATGGAGGCAGCGCGAACGAGCCTCCTTGCTTGGCTGGAGCGCGGCGAGCTTGGCCGGAAAGGATCGCGGCGGTCGGACAGGAGCGCCGCTCTGCGATCCTTCGCCGCGACCTCGCAGCCCCGGTGGCCCGTGTTCGAAATGACGAAGGCGCAGTCCGTCGCGAACAGCGCCGCGCCGTTCTCGAGCCCGCGCAGGATGACGGGATAGCCCTCCGTGCGGCCGAAGGCGCGCACGCGCGCCGCCCGCTCGGCCGACCCCCGAGGTCTGGATCACCGCGATGGGGACGATCGCTTGGTCCCCCTCGCGTGCCTCGTGGACGACGAGGTCCGCATGGGCCTGAAGGAAGCGGCTGGTTCCGAACTGGATGATGCCGGTCGTCACGGGCCCGATATCTCGACAAGGTGGCACGGCCGGCGCCCAGGGGCGCTCAGGTCGTGCCAGTCGCTCGTTCAGATATCGAGCTGGCGGCGCATCGTCTCCAGGCGCTCCATCGCCACCACGCCGTCATGGATGGTCGGAGCCGGCGTCGTCTCGCCCATGAGGGCGGGCACGACGTCGGCAAGGAGCGCGTGGTAGCCCTTGTAGTCCTCGTTGGCAGCCGCCGTGAAGTTGGGTTTCCAGGTGAGGGAGTCCTCGGCGTCCAGAAGCGTCGCGGCGGGGTCGGCGACCTTGAAAGGAGGGTTGCGGTGCCAACGCACCTCGACCACGTCCTCGACCTCGAGGCGCTGGTGGTCGCCCATGATCTCGATGCGCTCGACGGGCGTTCCCCGCGACTGGACCGTGCCCATGACGACCGTGCCGATCGCGCCGCATTCGAAGTCGAAGCCGACGTGGAAGAGGATGCGGCCGGGCGTCTTCTCGACCTTGCGTGCGGCGATCTTCGTCACTGGCGAGACGAGGTGCGAGACGAGGTCCATGTAGTGGACGCAGTGGTGCAGCAGGAAGCCGGTGTAGTCGACATTGCCCGCGAAATAGCCGGGCGCCGTCATGTAGTAGCCGGTGAGGCCGAGAACGTCGCCGAAGCGGCCGGACTTCAGGACGTTGTGGGCGATCTTGTTGCCGACCGAATAGCGCTTCATGAAGCCGACGAGAAGCGGCTTGCCGGAGCGGCGCGAGGCGTCGGCGAGCTGGCGCGCGCCGGCCGCCGAGCCCGACGGCGGCTTCTCCATGAAGACGGGCAGGCCCTTCTCCAGCGCCGCCACGCCAAAGGCGAGATGCTGGTCGGGGCCGACGGCCATGCCGACGGCGTCGAGGCCGGGCGTGGCGATCAGATCGTGTGCGTCCGTCGTCAGGCGCGACACGCCGAACTGGCGGCCGGCCTGCGCGAGGCGCGCGGCGTCGATGTCGCACATAGTCACGATCTCCACGTCGTGGCGCAGCAGTTGCGGCAGCAGCATCTGCGTCGCGTGGATGCCGCAGCCGATCCAGCCGATCCGAAGGGTCATCGTCTGAACTCCGTCAATGCGATGTGGGACTTGATGAACCGCGCGCTCGCGGCCAGCCGCTCGCTCTCGTCCTCGTGCGGCGCGCGCCAGTGCGCGAAGGGCACGCCGAAGCGGTCGTCGTTGCGCCGGAAGGGCTCCAGCGAGACGGGGCCGCGATAGCCGACCGCATGCAGGGCCCGGCATACTGACACCCAGTCGACCGAGCCGGTGCCGGGAAAGCCGCGATGGTTCTCGTTGGCCTGGAAGTGGGCGATGCGCGCACCCCCTAGCAGGATCGCCTCGGCGATCGAGGCCTCCTCCATCGCCATGTGGAACGTGTCGAGCATGAGCTGCACGCTGCCATGATCGACCGCGTCCAGAAGCTCAATGGCCTGTTGTGTCGTGCAGAGGACGTCGCTCTCGAAGCGGTTCAGCGGCTCGACGGCGAGCGTGACGCCGCTTCCGGCCGCATGGGTGCCCGCCGCCTGGAGGCCGCGCACGCAGCGGTCCTTGCGGGCAAGGCGCTCGTCCTCGGCCACGGGCGCGGGCGGCCTGCCGGCGAAGACGAGCGGGTTGCCCGTCAGCGGTCCGCCGACGATCGGCGCACCCATCTCCGCCGCACAGTCGACGGCGTAGCGGAGATAATCGACGCCGCCCTGCCACGCATCGGGCTCTGCCGACGACAGGTTGCGCTGGAGGTTGACGCGCGCGGCCAAGACGACGTCGAGGCCGGCATCCTTCAGCGCCTTCGCCGTCTCGCGCGGGTCGAGTTCGCCGGGCTCGGGAACGAGAAGCTCGACGAAGTCGTAGCCGAGCGACTTCATCTTCGAGAAGAGCGGGAAATGCTCGGCCGTGAAGGGCCTGGCATATTGCATCGAGATTAACCCGACTGGGTTCATGGGACGAGTGTTCCTATGGCTAAGAGGGGTTGGACGGTGGGGCCGGGTCAGCCCTTCACCGCCCCTTGCGTGAGGCCGCCGACGAGCCGGCGCTGGACGAGGAGGAAGAGGATGGTGACGGGCAGGGCGCCGACGACGCCGCCGGCCGCGAGCAGCCCCCATTCGATCTGGAACTCGCCGATGAGGGTCTGGATGGCGACGGTGACCGTGCGCACGTTCCGCCCACCGAGCGTCAGGGCGTAGAGGTATTCGTTCCAGGCGGTGATGAAGATGTAGATGCCGGTCGAGATGATGCCGGGCAGGGCGAGGGGCAGGACGACACGGCGCATCGCCGTCAGCCGCGAGCAGCCGTCGATCATCGCGGCCTCGTCGAGGCTCTTGGGGATCGCGCCGACATAGCTCGTCAGCATCCACACCGCGAAGGGGATGGCGGTCGTGGCGTTGGCGATGATGAGGCCGATATGGGTGTCGAGGATGCCGAACCGGCGCATCATGACGAAGAGCGGCAGGATCAGGAGCACGACGGGGAACATGTTGACGAGCAGGAACTGCAGCATGAACGCGCGCCGCCCGGCGAAACGGAAGCGGGAGAAGGCGTAGGCCGCCGTGACCGAGACAAGGAGGCCGAGGATGACTGTCCCCACGGCAACGATGAAGCTGTGGCCCATGTTGTCGAGGAACGAGGTCTGGCGCAGTAGGCGCGTGTAGTTGTCCGCGCTCCAGCCAGAGACCCCAAGCGAGACGCCTTGGGCGACAATGGCGGCCGACGGGGTGAGCGAGGTCAGGATCATCCAGGCGAAGGGACCGATCGCCAGCAGCACGATCAGCGCTACGGGGATATGCGTCGTCAGGAGGCGCTTGAGAAAGCTGGACTTGTTCATCGTTCGACCTCCCGCATGGTGCGCGCGATGTAGATCGCGACGAAGCTGCCCAGGATCAGGGTGAAGGTGACGGCGATGGCCGAGCCGTAGCCGAAGTCGAGGTTCTGCCGCGCCTTGACGAAGGCGTAGAGCGGCAGCGTCGTTGTGGCATAGCCAGGGCCGCCCCCGGTCATGACGAAGATCACGTCCATGGAATTGGCGACCCAGATGACGCGCAGGAGACCTGCGGTGGCGAGCACCGGCGCGATGCCGGGGAGCGTGATGTGGCGGAACTGGCGCCAGGCGCTCGCCCCGTCGATCGAGGCCGCCTCGTACTGGCTCTTCGGAATGCCCTGGAGGGCGGCAAGGATCATCACCGCGAAGAAGGGGAAGCCCTGCCAGGTGAGGGTCGCGATGATTGCGTAGATCGCGACGTCGGGGTCGGCGAGCCAGGGCACGGCCGTCGCGATGACGGAGAGGTAGAGGAGGAGGTCGTTGAGGACGCCGATATTGGGGTCGTAGATCCAGCGCCACATCAGCGCGATCACGACGCTCGGCAGTGCCCAGGGGATGATCACGAGCGCACGCGCGAGGCCCCGCCAGGCGAACTCGCGGTTGAGGAGGATCGCGGCGAGGAGCCCGAGCCCCATCTGCAGTGGAACCGTGAGCCCGATCCAGAGAGCGGTGTGGCTGAGCGCCTCCCAGAAGACGGGATCGGCGAAGAGCTTGACGTAGTTGGCGAGCCCGACGAACCGGCTGGCGTTCGGCCGGAACAGGATCAACTCGTAGAAGCTCGTGACCACCGCCTCCGCCATCGGCAGGAAGACGACGACCGCGACCACGAGGACGGCGGGCGCGAGGAGCGCATAGGGCATGAGCCGGGCGCGGGAGACGCGCCGCCGGGGCGCGCCTTCCAGCGCTGCGAGGTCTTCGACGGTGGACATGGAGAGCCGTGCCTTCGGGTTCGCCGAGAGGAGGGGGCGCCGGTGATGAGCCGGCGCCCGTCGAACGGGCGGAGGTCTACTGTGCGAAGAGCGCCTGCAGCTTCTTCATCATCTCGGCCGGGGTGATCTGGCCGGTCATCGCCTGCTGCATGTTGGCCTGCCACTCGGTGTTGACGAAGTCGGCCGTCGCCGAGGACTGCGGCAGCACGGCCGCGAAGGGCAGGGACTGCAGCGTCGCGTCGACGAAGCGCTTCTCGTGGCCGGTCCAGTTCGCCGAGCCGCTCCTGGTCACGGGCAGCTGGTTGGTCGCCTTCACGAACTCGACGTTGTTCTCGGGCTCGGCGAGGAAGGAGATCCACTTCCAGGCCGCGTCCTTGGCCTGGGAAGCCGAGAAGATCGCCAGCGACTCGTCGCCGTAGGAGGTCCACGCCTTGCCGTGGCAGGCCGGTACCGGCACCGCCGAAACCTTGTCTCCGAGCGCGGCCACGAGGTCCTTGGACGAGCCGATATGGTGGATCGTCATCGCCGTCTTGCCGGACTTGAAAGCCCCGATGATCTCCTGGAACCCGTCGTTCGGCGAGGAGGGTGGGATCGACTTGTCCTTGGCGAACATGTCGACGAGCCATTCGTTGGCCGCGATGGCTTCAGGGTTGTCGAGGCCGCCGGGCTTCAATTCCGCGCCGCGCGAGAAGACGAACGTGCCCCACTGGTCCCAGCCGCCCTTGCCACCCCGGAAGCCGAAGCCGTAGGTGTCGGGCGCCTTGGTGAGCGTCTTGGCGGCGGTGCGGAACTCCTCGCAGGTCTTCGGCGGCTGGAGGCCGGCGGCCTCGAAGAGGTCGGTGCGATAGTAGAGGTAGAGGACCACGTACTGGATCGGCAGGTAGTAGTTGCCCCCGTCCGGCGCGGCGTTCAGCGTCAGGAGGTTGTCGAGAAGCTCGGCCTTGCCCGGCCAGGCGTCGATGCGCTCCTTCAAAGGCTCCAGCGCGCCCATTTCGAGAAGGCGCGGCTGCGCGAAGAGCTTGACCATCGCCGCGTCCGGCGCGTTGCCGCCGACGAGCGCGGTGTAGAGATTGTCGTAGTAGCTGTTCCAGGGAACGTTCTCGGCCTCGATCTCGATCCCGGGATTGGCCGCCTCGAACTTCTGGACGAGAGCCGACATCGGATTTTCTGGATTGTCGAAATGGTACCAGAAGCGGACGGTCTCGGCGTTGGCGGCCGAGGCGCCGAGCGCAGTGACGAGGGCGAGCGAGGCGGCGAGCGTCTTGAGGCGGGTCATGGTGTTTCCTCCCGGTCTTGTTGTTGTCTAGATGCGGCCTTTGACGAAGTCGGCGGCTTGCCCCAGCGCCTCCCGCGCCTGGGGCAGGTCGTTCGTCATCTGCAGGAACCCGTGGACGACGCCCGGCACCACATGGGTGCGCTCCGGCCGGCCGAGCGCGGCGAGCCGCGCCTCGAGGTTCAAGGTGTCGCTGAGGAGGGGGTCGATGCCCGCCGCCATCAGGTGCAAGGGCGGCAGGGCGGCCAGCGCGGCGTCGGAGGCGAGAAGCGGGGCGACGAGGGGCGTTGCCCGCGCCGCCGCGTCCGCGACGTAGAAGTCCCAGTAGCGTTGCATCTTGGCCCGTGTCAGGCCGGGTCCGTCCGTGAAGGCCCTGTAGGACGGGGTATCGAAATCGGCGTCGTAGACGCCGTAGAAGAGGAGGGCGGCGTCGGCTTCCGTCCGACCTGCCTCGTGAAGCAGGGCGGAGACGCAGAGACCCGCGCCCGCGCTGTCGCCAGCCAGGATCAGCGGCCCCCGGCGCACGCCGAGGTGGGCCGTCGCCTCGAAGGCCGCGCGCCAGGAGGCGACGACGTCGAGAACGCCTGCGGGAAAGGGATGCTCGGGCGCGAGGCGATAGTCCGGCAGGATCACCGGCAGCCCCGTCTCGGCGGCGAGCATGCGCGCGCAGCGCTCGTGCGTTTCCGGGCTGCAGAAGGCGAAGCCGCCGCCATGGACGAAGAGGATCGCGCCGTCGCGCGCGTCCGGCGGGACGAGCACCAGAAGCCGCACCTTGGCCGATCCGAGGCCGTCGTCGGCCCGAACCTCAGCGGTCCCGGTGCGCTCCATCGCCGGCAGTGCGACGTTCCAGCGCCGGTTGCCGATTTCGGCAGCGCGCCGCCCGTCCGCCGGGGCCATCAGCGTCGGGTCGGGCTGCGGCCCGTCCTCGGCGAGGACCCGGGCGGCGAGGGCCGCCATCTCGGGGGCAAGCTCCGTTGCGAAGTCGGGCGCGCTCATTGCACCTGATCCGGGAAGACGTTCGGGCCGAAGTCGACGATCGTCGCGATGTGGTGGAACAGTGCGGCGGAGGCGGCCTTCAGATCGCGAGCCTCGATGGCTGCGATGATCGGCTCGTGGCGCTGCGCCGTCTGCAGGAGATCGCGCGTTCCGATGGAGCGCGAGATCTTGAAGCGGTGGTTGTGGATGAGGCAGCGGCGCAGGATCGGGTCGAGGGCGGGCAGTCCGGCGTCGGCGAAGATGCGGCCGTGGAACTCGCGGTCGATGGAGGCGAGTTCCAGCTCGTCCCCCTTCCGGGCAGCGACGGTCATGTCGGCGAGGAGCGCCTGGAGGTCACTCGCCAGCGTCCGGCTTGGATGCCGGAGGACGTGGACGATGCCGCGGCACTCGATGGACTGGCGGATCCGGAACAGCTCGACGGCCTCTTCCGTGGTGCAGGCAGAGACCTGCGTGCCGCGATAGCCGTTGCGCAGGACGAGTCCCTCGTCCTGCAGCTGGAGCAGCGCTTCGCGGACCGTCCCTTGGCTGCAGCCGAAGCGGGTGGCGAGTTCGAGCTCCACCAGCGGCTGCCCGGCCTGAAGTTCCCCCAGCATGATCTCGCGCTTCAAGGAGACGAAGGCGGCGGCCGACTTGCCCGACGGCGCGCGGCGGGTCGAGGTTCGCCGACGCTCGTCTCCTGCCTGAGGCTCGTTCACGACACACTCCCGACTTGCCATTATCGATATCATTATTGATAATGCGGGAAAGATCAAGCGGTCTGGGAGGACCCATGTCAGCCATCTCGTTGAAGGCCATCCGCAAGAACTACGGCACCGTGACCGTCATCCGGCGGATCGATCTCGAGATCGAGAGCGGAGAGTTCGTCGTGCTTGTGGGACCGTCCGGCTGCGGGAAGTCGACGCTTCTGCGCATGATCGCCGGCCTGGAGGAGATCTCGGGCGGCGATCTCGTCATGGGCGGGCGCAGCATCGGCCATCTGCCGCCGGCCGAGCGCAACATCGCGATGGTGTTCCAAGACTACGCGCTCTATCCGCACATGAGCGTCGAGGACAACATGTCCTTCGGCCTCAAGATGCGCGATGCGGATTCCGCCGAAATCGCGCGCAAGGTCAAGGACGCATCCGGCATCCTCAAACTCGACCCCTTCCTCGCCCGCCTGCCGGCTCAGTTGTCCGGCGGCCAGCGCCAGCGCGTGGCGATGGGGCGCGCGATCGTGCGCGATCCGCAGGCCTTCCTGTTCGACGAGCCGCTGTCCAACCTCGACGCGGCGCTTCGCGTCGAGATGCGCCTCGAGATCGCCAGGCTCCATCGCCGCATCAAGGCCACCACCGTCTATGTCACCCATGATCAGGTCGAGGCGATGACGCTGGCCGACCGGATCGTGGTCATGAACGGCGGCAACATGGAGCAGGTCGGCCCGCCGCTCGAACTTTACCGGCGCCCGAAGACGCTCTTCGTCGCCAAGTTCATCGGCAGTCCGACGATGAACACGCTGGAATGCGAGGTGGCCGGCCGGGCGGAGGCGAGCGTCCGCCTCCGGCTTCCCGCAGGGGAGGTGGCGCTGCCGCTGGAGGGTGCGCCGACGGACCTCAAGCGTGTGACGCTCGGCATCCGGCCGGAAGACCTCGAAGTCTGCGCGCCGGACGATGCCTGGTTCACGGGCGAACTCTCCGTCGTCGAGCGGCTGGGAAGCCAGACTTTCGGCTATCTCGACATCGGTCGAGACCGCATGATCACGGTGGAATTCCCGCGGGCGAGCGAGGTCGCGGTCGGCCAGCGCGTGTGCGTCGCCGGCCGGCCAGAGCACGTCCACATGTTCGATCCGACGAGCGGCATCCGCTTGAACTGATCGCCGCGACCCGCTCCGACGGGGAGACCTTCTATGGTCTTGCCGAGGCCCGGATCATGATCGAGAGCTGGCGCTGCCACTACAACACCAGGCGTCCACACTCGAGCCTGGGCTACCGTCCGCCAGCACCTGCCGCTATGCCGTGGCCGGCTGGGCCACCCCAACCCGCTTCGCCGGCCACCTCAAACATCGCCGCCGAGCCCACCATGCATTCGTTTTGAACCGGGCTACCTGGTGGGGGCAGGCCAACCGCTGCCGACGGCATGGCCAGATGAAGTGTGGCTGGACGCCGAGGTGCGTGGGAACGCACACGTTTCGACACCGTACGCGTGTCAGCGTTTGATCCCGAATGGCGCTCCACCGAAGCTTCTGAACGCTGGTCCAGCGACGCTTCGCCGAGCGTGATCACCGCGCTGCCGGCGCTGGAGCCTTGCACCATGAATGAATAATCGTGGCCGTCACATCGATGGTACGCGAGAGATCTCGAAGGTCGACCCATTCGCCGATCCCCTTCGCCATCGTCAGATCGCCGCATGCCGGACCGTAACCGACGGTCGGCATGGAGCGCTGGACGAGAGGGTTGCGGATGTCGCTCGACGTATGGAGCGGGTTCACCCTCGGGTTCGCTCCGGCATCCTGCAGCGTCGCGCGGACCAGGCGGTAAAGCGGCCCCTCGACGTCCGTTTCGGCGGCCGACACCCCGGAGAGCCATTCCAACACGGGCTTTCCCGCCGAAGGCCATTCCAACTCGCGCAAGGCGCCCGATACGGCGTTGTCCACGAGGGCCTTTGCGTCCGCCAGGGTCTCGTCCGGCACCAGCGACATCACCGCCTGGATCCGGCAGGAGGCGGGGACGCGCGCCGAAGCGCCTGTTTCCCCGGCCTCGATCCGCGTCACGAGGAGGTTGGTGGAGCGGCCGACCGCCTCTTGCAGGAGCGGGTGCCGGACGCTTTCCCCTCGCATGCGGTCGAGGGCCGCCAGCGCGTCGAGGACGGCCCGCATCGCATCCAGCGGATGACGGGCGAGATGGGCGAAGGCTGCGTGCGAAGGCTCGTCGGTCTGCGGGGGAACTCCCTCGATCCGGACCGCGAACTCGATCTGTCCCGGAGCAAAGGCCTTGATCTCGTCGAGACCGGCGCCCGACTCCGCCGGGTGGAGATAGATCGCGGCATCCGCGGTGAGGCCGCTGGCAAGCGCTGCGGCGATTCCCCGGCGATGCCGCTTCGAGGGCGCCGATACGAGGGTGACCGGTGCGGGCGGGGTCCAGCCGCGGGCCCGCAACCGCGCGAGCGACGCCACCATGATCATGATCCCGGCGATGTCGTCGGCGACGCCCCATCCGATCAGGCGGCCGTTCTCGATCCGCGGCGTGTGCGGATCCCCGGGCCAGCCGTGATCCACCGGGCAGGGTTCCACGTCGGGATGCGCGAAGAGAAGGAGACTCCGGGCATCGGCCGTCGAGGTCGAGGGCACGATCCGGCCGATCAGGCATGTCTGCTCGCTGGAGACGACATCGACGCCGGAGGCGAACTCTTCGATCAAGGGGACGGCCCGCGGATCGTAGGCGAGAGGCTCGACCTCGCAACCCACGGCTTCCATCGCCTCCGCGACGAGGCCTGCAAAGGTCGTCTCGTCCTTCGCCGCCACGACGAGCCGCATCAGAAGGTCGAGCTCTTCCGGGGAAAGGTCGCCATGGCCGGGGGGGGCGGCTAGAGAGGTCGTCATGGAATGCGGCTCCCAATGGGACGATGGATCTTGTTCGACGGCCGTCCGTCCGAATGTCCGGACCGCCGCTACCCCCTTCGCCGCTCAGTCCAGCCGGAAGCGGATCGGCTTCGCGCCCGTCCACAAGGTGCCGCGGCCGAGTTCGGCCAGCGTGTCCAGCTTGTCGGTGATCGTCAGGAAGTGGTTGCCTGCCAGCGGTCCGGCCTTGGAGGCGAAGGCGACCGGGCCGTAGGCGAGGAGGATCTCGGTTTCCGAGACGCCGCCGGGATAGAGGATCATCTGGCCGGGATGGGGATGGCTGGTCGCGTTCTCGTAGCCGAGGCCGAAATCCCTGTCGCCGAGCGGGATCCAGCAGGCTTCGCCCGACCAGCGAACATGGATCACCCGTTCGGAGTAGGGCAACAGATTGCGAAAGGCGGCGACGGTCCTGGGCGCGGCCTCGCTTTCGAAGCGCGCGGGAAACGAGTGGCCGTCGATCTCGACGATGAGTTCGCTCATCAAGGTCTCCTGATGGATGGGGGGCAAGCTTCGTTCGGGCGGAACGCGGAAAAACGCTTCGGGGCCTGTAGCGCCCGGCGCCTCTGCGGCCCTCAGTGGCGCAGGATCTTGCCGAGGAAGGTCTGCGTCCTCGGGTTGGTGACCTCGGAGAAGAACGCCTCGGTCGGCCGGTCCTCGACGATCTCGCCTTGGTCGATGAAGACGACCCGCGTCGCGACGTTTCGGGCAAAGCCCATCTCGTGCGTGACGCACATCATGGTCATGCCCTCGCGCGCGAGGCTCACCATGACGTCGAGCACCTCGGCGATCATCTCGGGATCGAGCGCGGAGGTCGGCTCGTCGAACAGCATCGCCATCGGGTCCATCGCGAGCGCACGGGCGATCGCGACGCGCTGCTGCTGACCGCCCGACAACTGGCCGGGATACTTGGCCGCGTGATCGACGAGACCCACCCGGTCGAGGAGCGCCATCCCTTTGGCCCTGGCGGCGTCCGGCTTGCGCTGCAGCACCATTTCCTGGGCGATGGTGAGGTTCTCGATGATCGACAGATGCGGGAACAGCTCGAAGTTCTGGAACACCATGCCGATGCGCGTGCGCAAGCTCGGCAGGTCGGTCTTGGGATCGCCGACCTCGACGCCCTCGACCCGGATCGAGCCTTCGTCGAAGCCTTCGAGCCCGTTGACGCACTTGATCAGGGTGGATTTGCCCGAACCCGACGGGCCGCAGACGACGACCACTTCCCCCTTGCCGACATGGGTGGAGCAGTTCTTCAGGACCTGGAACTTCCCGTAGAACTTGTTGACGCCTTCGATCTCGATCATGGGCGGCCTTTCGCGAAGCGCGTGACGGAGAAGGGACCGATGTCGTGCGTCGCGGGCCTTCCGGCCACGAGATCGGCGGTGATGCGGCCGACGAGCGGCCCGAGCGTGTAGCCGTTGGAGGTCACGGCGTTGAAGAAGCCGGGAGCGTCGGGGTGCTCGCCGAGGATCGGCGCGCCGTCGATGTTGATGTTCATCGCCGCCCAGCTTCGGATGACGTGGGCCTTGCGAAGCGCTGGCACGACATGCTGCGCCACCCAGAGATTGCCTTCCAGGCTGTCGAAGAGCGGACGCGGATGCTGGTTCACGGGATCGAGCCCGGCCGTCCATCCGCCGCCGATGATGATGTTGCCGTTGGCCGCCTGCTTCAGCGTCAGGTGCCGGCCGGCATGGGCGACGAGGCAGGACACGAGCGGGGCGACGGCTTCGGTCACCACCATCTGGAGCGGCGCGCCGAAGACCGGCACGTCGAGCCCGAGCATGGCGCCGATGCGCGAGGCGAACGCGCCCGCCGCGTTCACGATGCGGCGCGCCCGGATGGTGCCCCGCGAGGTTTCGACGGCATAGGCATCGCCGTCGCGCCGGATCGCGCGGATCTCGGCCTGCGCGTAGAGGCGGGCCCCCGCCGCCAGCGCGGCCAGCAGGATGCCTTCGGTCGCGACGAGCGGATTGATCTTGCCTTCCTGCGGACAGAAGGCGGCGCCCAGGAAACGCTCGGAGAGCGCCGGCTCCCGGCGGCGGAGTTCCGCCGCGTCGATCAGGTGGCAGTCGATGCCCTCGGCGCGTTCCACGGCGGTCTTCGCTTCCAAGAAGCGAAGATGCTCCTCGGTTTCGGCGACCATCAGGCCGCCGGTCAGCTTGATCTCGAAGTCGGCTTCCAGTTCGCGCTCCAGCGCCCGCCACAGGTCGATCGCGTCGCGTTGCAGGCCAAGGGTGCGCGCGGCGGGGCCACCACCGGCTTCCGCGCGTGCGCCGTAGTCGAAGGACAGGAGCTGGGCATGAAGACTCCCGGCATTGCCGCCGGACGCCCCGGAGTTGGGAACGCCGCGCTCGACCACGGCGACGTCCTCGCCCGCGCGGGCCAGAAACAGCGCGGTGGATAGGCCAGCGATCCCCGCGCCGATCACGAGCGTGCCGACCGAGAGTGTCGGCAGCGGCTCGGCGTCGGCAGCCGGCCGATCGGGCAGGAGAGCGCGGCGATGACCGCCCCATTCCGGCTTCTCGAGCGCAAGCGCGGCGAGCGGGATCGGCCGGAGCGGCATCTGTGCTGCAAGCTTAGGCACAACGGCGCGGGCCTTGGGGTCGCGCGCGGCCGCACGCGCGAGCACCGGGCCGCAATACCGGCCCTGGCACCTGCCCATGCCCGCGCGCGTCAGTCGCTTCAGGCTCGCGGTGTCGCCGTGAGGCCCGTCTTCCAGCGCCCGCGACAGGGCAGCAAAGCTCACCGCCTCGCATCGGCATGCGAGAGTGTCGGGGGAGGGGGGCGCCGCATCGGATGCGTCGAAGAGCGTCCAGAGCGCGGCCTGAAAAGTCTCGTGCCGGGCAAGGCGGCGGCGGTCAGCCCGCTCTTCGTCCGCCTCGATCGCCGCATCGAAGCCGAGCTTGCGGGCGACGGCGCGCCCCGCGAGACGACCTTGCGCAAGCGCCACATGGGCTCCGGCGAAGCGCCCCGCCTCGCCGATCACGAAGACGTCCGACTGGGATGTCCGGCCGGTCTCGTCGCGCTCCACTTCCAACCGGCCACCCGCGTCGCGATGGGCGCAGCCGAGAAGGCGCGACAGTTCGCTGGCGGAGGCAAAGCCGTTGCCGACGACCACGGCGTCGACCTCGACGCGTCGCTCGCCTGCGGGCGTCGCGAAGACGGCGGCTTCGACCCGGCCGTCCCCTTCGATGCGCAGAAGCCCGGAGGACCAGGAAAGCGGGATGCCGGAGGTGCGCAGCCGGGCCATCTGCCGCATGCCGGCCACGGCGAGCGCGGGATGGCTCATGACAAGGCGGCCTGCCTCGCGCGGCCTTGCATGGGGAGCCGGCGCCCGGTCGAGAACCGCGGCCACCGTCGACCCGGCCGCGGAGAGCTCGAGCGCCACCTGCAGGTTCAACGGGCCGTTGCCCGCAACAAGGACACGCCGCCCGGCCGGAACGCCGTAGGAGCGGACGAGCGTCTGGGCGCCGCCGGTGGTCATCACGCCCGGAAGGGTCCAGCCCGGAACGGCGAGCGGCGTCTCGAAGGCGCCGGTCGCGACCACGAGCACGCGCGGGCTCCAGCGGCCGGCCCGTCCCCGGCACAGGGTGCCGAGAACGAGACGGCCTTCCTTATCCCGCTCGGCTCCCCAGACCAGCGTCTCGCCACGAATGGCGACGCCGAGGTCGCGCACCCGCTCGATGAGGGTCGCGCCGTCGCGCATCTGGCCGTCGCGCGCCGCCATCCCCTGCCGCTGCTTGTAGAACTGTCCGCCGGGGCCGGGGCGCTCGTCGAGCACCGTCACGCTTGCGCCCAGCCGGGCTGCCGCTTCCGCGGCGGCGAGTCCGGCCGGCCCGGCGCCCACCACGAGGACGTCGACGCTTGTCTCGGCCATGTCGAGCGGCAGCTCGGCGAGATCGACGAGTTCGGGATCCAGAAGGTCGATCCGCGCGGGATGGCTTCTGATGTCCTGACCGTCTTCCGACCTGCTCAGGCAGGCGCGCTGACCCGCGCGCCCGTCGACGACCACGAGGCATTCATGGCAGACGCCCATCCCGCAGTAATGGCCGCGCGGGCGCCCGTCCTTGCCGGTGGACTGCGCCTTCAGGCCCGCCGCGATCAGCGTCGCCGCCAGACTCTCGCCCGGCACGGCCGGCAATGCGCGGCCATCGAACACGATGGTCGCCGTCGCGCCGGCGCGGGGGCTGGGGGCAGGCGCCATGGGCATGTCAGGCGGCGAGCGCCCGGGCGAGGCCGAAGCGGTCGACCAGCGCTTTCATGCGTGCGTCGTCGGCGGCAGGCAGGGGCAGGCGGGGAGGGCGCGGCTGGCCGACGGCAAACCCCATGTGGCCGAGCAGCGCCTTCGTGCCGCCGACATAGAGATGGCCTCCGACCGCCTCGATCAGCGGCAGCCATTCGAGATAGAGCGCGTGCGCCTCGGGGACGCGGTTCTCGTCCTTCACCAATTCGAAGATGCGGGCCATCTGCCGGGGGGCGACGTTGGACGCGACCGCGACCCAGCCCTCTGCCCCTTCCACGAAGGACTCGAAGCCGAGAATGCCGCCGAAGACCGTCATGTTGCGACCGGCCTTGCGAATGATGTCGCGCACGCGCGTCACCTCCAGGGTCGACTCCTTGATGTAGTCGCAGCCCTCGATCTCGGCGATCCGCGCGACGAGATCGGGCTTCAGGTCCACGTTGGCGGTCGCCGGATTGTTGTAGACCATGATCGGCAGCCGGGTGGCGGCGGCGATCGTGCGGTAGTGGTGGACCAGTTCGTCGTCGGTCGGCGTCGAGTAGAAGGGCGGAATGATCATCACGCCGTCGGCGCCGAGCTCCTCGGCCTGGCGGGTGAGGCGAACGGCCTCGCGCGTGTCCTCGGCGCCCGTGCCGATGAGGACGGGCACCCGGCCCGCCGCCGTATCGATCACCGTCTTGGCGACCTGGATGCGCTCCTCCTCGGACAGGGACAGGAACTCGCCGGTGGAGCCGAGCGGGATCAGGCCGTGGATGCCCTCCCGGATCTGCCAGTCGGTAAAGGTCTCGAGCGTTTCGACGTCGAGGCGACCGGCCTTGTCGAACGGCGTGATCATGACGGTGTAGACACCGCGGAAAGGCTTCTGCATGGCGTTGGGTCCGTTGAAGGCGGGGTGTCAGCGCTGCTCGCCGGCGGCAAGCGGCTGGTCGGAGCGTCCGAAGCGCCGCTCGATCCGGCGCTGGACGACGTCCCAGAGGGTGGTCAGGAGGAGGTAGTAGATCGCCGCGACGGTGAAGAGTTCGAGCACCTCGAAGCGCTCCTGGATGAGCACCTGCGTGCGGCGCAGGAGTTCCTCCATCGAGATCACCGAGGTGACCGACGTCGTCTTCAGAAGGCCGTTCACCGAATTGCCGAGCGGCGGCACGATGATCTTGAGCGCCTGCGGAAGCACGATCGAGCGCATGATCTGCGGCTCGCGCATGCCGAGCGCGCGCGCGGCCCGGACCTGGCCCTTCGGCACCGCCTCGATGCCGGCGCGGATGATCTCCGCGAGATAGGCCGCCTCGTTCAGCGACAATCCGATCAGGGCCGCCTGCCACACGTTGAAGCGGAGGCCGAGCTCGGGCAGCGCCGTATAGATGACGATGAGCTGGACGAGCAGCGGCGTTCCGCGGAACAGCCAGATGTAGCCGCCCGCCGCCACGGCCAGGATCCGCGACGACGAGCGCCGCATCAGGGCGAGGCCGAAGCCCAGCACGAGACCGGCAAGAATGGCGACGACCGTCAGCCAGAGGGTCGTGAAGACGCCCTGGAGGATGAACGGGTTCACGAGGTAGCCGAAGAAGCCCGACCAGTTCCAGTTCAGCATGCGTGTCGTCCTTCGCCGGATCGTCGCCGTGGCGGGATGGGAGGCTCGGGGCTCAGCCCGCCGGGCCCTTCACGGCGAGCTCGCCGGACACCGGCTCGACGCCGTATTCGGCGAAGAGCTTGTCGAAGGAGCCGTCGGCCTTCATGTCCGCCAGCACCTTGGCCACCGCGTCCGCCAGGGGGCGGCTCTTCATGGCGAGCGCCACCGGCGTCGGGCCGATCCCGTGCAGCGCGCGATGGAACTGGCCGCGCTTGGCATACTCCTCCGCCACGCCGTCGATCGAGACCATCGCATCCACCTGGCCGGCCCGCAGCGCCTGGTAGGCGAGGGCGAAGTTGTCGAAGGTCCGCACCGTGGCGCCCTCGAGGCCTTTCTCGCGCAGCTGCGCGTCGATCGCCTTGGCCTGCTTCTCCTCGAAGCCGCCGATCTCGACGCCGATGGAGCGCCCCGCCAGATCGTCGAGCGACTTGACCTCGACGCCGGAATTGTTGGCCGTGGAGATGCTGATCGCCTGGTTCTCGTAGGGGATCATCTGCATCATCGCCGCCCGCTCGGGCGTGTAGAAGATGCCGGTGTTGATGAGGTCCCAGCGGCCCGACTGAAGGCCCGGCACCATCGCCGAGAACTCGATGCGGATGTATTCGGGCTCGAGGCACAGGCGCTTGGCGATCTCCTTGCCGAGCTCGACGCGCATGCCCTTCAACTCGCCCGACGCGTCGACGAACTGGAGCGGCGGCAGCGTCGGGTTCGTCGACATCACGAGCTTGCCCGGCTGGATCAGCTCGGCGTCGGCAACGGCGGGCTTGCAGTCCTGCGCCTGCGCGGTCGTGGCGAGGAGGAGGGCGCCGAGGCCGAGGATCAGGGAAAACCGGGTGGGCATGGTGAAACCTCTTGGCAAGATCGGGAGGAAATGCGCATGCTAGTGGTATACCAGTATTATGCGATGAACGCTCGTGGTGTGCAAGGTGGATTTTTCGAGATCGTCAGAAGCGTTCGAGCACGCGTCGGCGGATGCCGGAAAGATGACGCTGCATGGCGTCCGCGGCCTGTTCGGGAGCGCGCGAGGTCAACGCGGAGAGGATCTCGCGGTGCTCACCATTGTCGACATGCAGCGTCGCCCGCCATTTGGTCTGGCGTTCGTAGAGCGTGGTGTAGCGACGCATGTCCTGAAGGTAGCGCGTCATGAAGGGATTGCCGCAGTGGGTCGCGATCAGTGCGTGGAGATCGTCGTCGAACGACAGGAGATCGGATTCCTGGAGATCGTCCGTCGCTTCCAACCGCGCCATGTCGACCTCGAGGCGGGCGACATCGTCGGCCCTCACGGACGTGGCGGCGAGAGATGCCGCAGCCGGCTCGACGAGCGCGCGCATTTCGAGGGTCTGCAGGTAGTCCTGAAGGCTCAGCGCGCGAACCGCAAGGACGCCGGTGTTGCTGCGCACCAGCAAACCTTCGCCGGCCAAGCGGCCCAGGGCGTCGCGCAAGGGGGACCGCGAAACGCCGATCTCCTCGGCGATACGCCGTTCCTGGATGGGCGTTCCCGCCGCGAGGCGGGCGTCGAGGATTGCCGACAGGATATGGCGGTAGGCCTTCTCGGAGAGATTGCTGGGTTCCGCCGGGGCCGGGTGCTTCGCCATCTGGAGCTCGACTGTTTGCTTTCGCACGGCGGAGCAGTGGCATACCAGTCGTGTATAGGCGATAGGCGAAAGCGGCCGGAAGCGAGGGAGCCATGAGTTCAAAGGATGAAATCGCCTTGGCCTCCGCCGCCGATCGCAGCCCGAACCTTGCCAATCTCGTCTACCGCTCGGTGTCCGAAATGATCCGCAGCCGCCGCCTGCGCGGCGGCGACGTCATCGTGGAGGCTAAGCTCGCGACGACGCTCGGCGTGTCGCGAACTCCCATGCGCGAGGCCCTTCAGCGTCTGGAGGGCGAGGGGCTCGTCCACAAGGGCGAGGGGCGCAACTACGTCGTGCGCCGCGTCGACCTCGGCGAATATCTCCAAAGCCTGAGGCTGCGGCTCCTGATCGAACCGGAGGCGGCGGTCCTGGCGCTCGACAACATTCCCCGCCGGACGCTCCTTGCCGTGCGTCTGGAGATCATGGAACTGCTCGACGCCAAGACCTACCACACCGATCAGCACTGGTTCTCGGACGATCATCTCCACGGGATGATCATCGATCATTGCGGCAACGCGGTCATGGCCCGCGTGCTGCGCGACCTTCGGGCCGCGACACGGCTCTTCGAGATCGATCAACTCAAGGAACGGCTGATTCCCGATTCCTCGGAGCACCTCAAGATCATCGACGCGATACAGGCTTCGGACGCGCAGGCCACGCGGGACAGCGTCGCCGCCCACATCCGCAGCCTCATCGCGTTCGCCATGGCGGCCCTCCAGCTGAAATAGCGGGATGCCGGGGCCTCCGATCATGTCTGCCCTGTGCCGCTAGACTTGATCGTCGTGCCCCGTGCCGCGGAATGGAAGGCAGGGACGCTCGCTGTTTCGCCGCAGCCGGAGCAGAGTTCGCCAGCCGCTCACTGGCGACCTCGTGTTCCCCGTGATGGATGTTCCGAGACAACAAAGTCGTAAAAGCTGGGAGATGTCCTTCAGCCCCTTTCCACACGATCTAAAGCGTCGGGCAGAGAGCGACCAATGTGGCGAACTCATTGATGGGATAGGAAATCAGCGATCGACCGGAGGCGATGACGACCTCCGCCATACCCGCACATGCCGCCGTTGCAGCCATGGCGTCAGATGTCCATCATCGGTCGTAAGGGTTCGCAGTTCTGTACCGGAGCGGTGGAATTTCCGGCACACCCGACAGAATGAAACTGGGCACTGGCAAATCGAGGTGATGCTGTGACAGCCGACCGTCGCGCGAGCCAGGTCATGGCGGCTTCGTTGGATCCAGATCCATCCCGCGATGAGAAAAGCGAGGCACAATACCGCGAGCGCTATTGACGTCTCTAGAGACAGTGCGAAGTGGAGACTGACACGCACACCGCGAGTTGCGTTGCCTACGTGAACTGGCTGATTGGACGCCGATCTGAACTCAAAGCTTCGACGTTTCGCTTTTATCGGAGTGCCTCAATTTTCGCTATGCGCGAACATGCTCCGGGGACGACGGAGGGGGCGATAGAGCGAGCGGTCCGCTTGGAAGCCCTTGGCATTCTGCAGGATTCGCGCGGCGGTACGGTAGCTGAATTCGAGCAAAGCGACGTTCGGTATACCGGGCCAAAGCGTACGTCAGGAAAGAAAGTAGAGAAGGTCGACGTTCAAGATGGGGACAGGTTTGTCGAGACGCTCAATCTGAGCAAAAGCCGATACGCGGAACCGATCTGCCTCCTCCTGTGCGCTGGTCTCTATTCAAGGGGGAGGCATGCGAATGGCAGCATGCCAAGCTCTAACACGACATCGAGGCAGGCACATGGATGCTGATCGTTGTCGACGGTAATTGCAGCAACGGTTGATCGAATGGGGTTGATTGAACGATGGTATTTAAATAAATAATCTCGAATCAGAGGTGGTCGATAAATAGTTATCTTATTTGCAGTGAATTCTAACTGAGAAATAGCAAAAAGTTGCCATCCCCATTCAAGGCGGTGAAAGCCAGCCCTGGCCGATTGCGCAAAGCAGAGCAGACGCGCATTGCCACGCATACAACAGCAATAAAAACTCGACCTCGTTCGGAGATGAGCGCTAAAGTCGGAGGAACATAAGTCGTGCGCTACAAAGCGAAATCCGATTGGAAGGTCGGGAAGCTTGCGCGCGGCGGCCCGACGACGGAAGGCAGATAAGCGCTCCCCCGGGCTTCAGGGAGCGCTGCGAGTTCATGGCTCTTGTTCTCGGCGAACGGCTCGTCACGCGCGGCTCTGGACGTTAGAAACCGGCGCCTTCATGCGGGCGACGAGCAGCAAGCTGGCGGCACCGCAGGCCAGAAGCGCCAAGACGATAACCAGCCCGATAGAATAGCTGCCGGTCATGTGGCGGTTCCGCGCGCTCGCAGACCGTGGGCTCGGTACGTCGATCTCGCGCGTTTTCACGCGCTTAGGAGCATGGGTTGCGTGCGCAGACGAAACTTCGCGCCCGCTCTTGCCCTGTCGGCTCGTGCCGCACACAAGGGAAGAATGCAGACGGCCATTCCGACCCAGCCATGATTCCCTCCTCGCTCGTCCGGCGCGTCGACCTCGTCACCCTCCAGCTCTTCGTGACCGTGTGCGAGGAGGAACACCTGACGCGGGCGGCGGAGCGCGCCGGGATCGCGCCGTCTGCTCTGTCCAAACGCCTTGCTGAACTCGAGGCGACGCTCGGCACCGAACTGTTCCTGCGCCATGCCCGCGGGATGACCCCGACGGCCTCCGGCGACACGCTGCTCCATCATGCGCGTTCGATCCTGCGCTCGGTCGACAAAATGGGCGCGGAGCTGGCCGATCATGCCCAGGGGCTGCTCGGGCACGTACGGATCCTCGCCAACATTTCCTCGATCGTCGAATTCCTGCCCGACGATCTGTCGGACTTCTACCGGGCCAACGGGCGCGTGCGCATCGAACTGGAGGAGCGGACGAGCTACGCTGTGGTGAAGGGGATCGAGGAGGGCGTCGGCGACATCGGGCTCTGCGTTTCCAGCGTCGACAGCCGCGATCTCACGGCTGCCCCCTACCGCCGCGACCGGCTGGTGCTCGCCGTGCGGCGCGACCATCCGCTGGCCGGGCGCGAGCGCGTCGGCTTCCTCGATACGCTGGACTACGAGCATATCGGCCTTCATCAGGACAGCGCGATCTATCGCCGGTCGGCAGTGGAGGCCGCGCACGCTGCGCGCGACGTGAAGCTGCGCATCCACGTGCCGGGCTTCGACGCGGTGCTGCGCATGGTGGAAAGCGGGCTCGGCGTCGGCCTGATCCCGGACCGTGCCTTTGCGGTCGTCGCGCGCGGCATGGATCTTGTCGCGATCCCCCTGATGGATCGATGGGCGCATCGCGAGCTGAAGCTGGTGTCGCGCGACCCTGCCGCCCTACCGCAGGCGACGCGCCTCCTGCGCGAGCATCTCCTTCGCCCCGAAGGTTCGCCGCCGGCGAACGAGGGTTGACCGGAGACGACTGGACCCCTGGGCCCGCCCCGCCCTTCTATCGCCTCCGACGACGAATGCACGGCGGGAGGCGGGCATGGACACCTGGAATGAATCGGCGACAGCAACTAGGCTGGCTGGAGGCCCGCTCGCGGGCCTGCGTATCCTCGAGCTCGGACACTTCGTGGCGGCCCCGTTCGCCACGCGCCTCCTCGCCGATCTCGGCGCCGACGTCGTGAAGATTGAGCCGCCCGGCGGCGACCCGGTGCGGCAATGGGGCGAGCAGGCCAACGGCCAGTCGCCCTGGTGGTCGATGCACGCGCGCAACAAGCGCTGCATCGCGCTCGACCTCAAGCATCCTGGCGCGCGCGGCGTGGTTCTGCGGCTGGCGAGCGGTGCCGATGCCCTGGTCGAGAACTTCCGGCCGGGCCAGCTCGACAAGCTGGGACTGTCGGAAGTCGCGCTGCGCGAGGCGCGCCCCGGTCTCGTAATCTCGCGCATCTCGGGCTTCGGGCAGGACGGGCCCTATCGCGACCGCGCTTCATTCGGCGTGATCGGTGAGGCGATGGGGGGCTTGCGCTACCTCACCAATCATCCGCCGGAGGACACCGACCTGCCGCCCTCGCGCGTCGGCATCTCGATCGGCGATTCGATCGCCGGGCTGTACGCCGCGTTTGGCGTGATGGCGGCGCTGTGGCAGCGCGATCGCCCCGACGGCAGACCAGGACCGTTTACGCTCGACGTCGCGCTGACCGAGGCGATGCTGTCGATGATGGAGGGCACGTTGCCCGAATACGGCGTCTTCGGCACCATCAGAGAGCCGCAGGGCTCGCGCATCAAGACGGCCGCGCCGACCAATGCCTATCCGACGCATGACGGGAAGTGGCTCCTGATCGCAGCGAACTCCGACCCGCTGTTCCGCCGCCTTGCGCGCGTGATCGGGCGACCAGAACTTGCCGACGACCCGGCCTTCTCCGCCAATCCCGGACGCTTGCGCAACGTCGCCAGGCTCGACGCGATCATCGCAGACTGGTCGCGCGGCTTCGACGCGGCGGAGGCCGACCGCATTCTGACGGAAGCCGACATCCCCTCCACCCTCTGCTTCAACGCCGCCGACATCGCTGCCGACCCGCAGTATCGCGCGCGCGGAATGGTGCAGGAGCTCGACGACCCGCAGATCGGCCGCGTGCTCCACGCCGGTATCGTGCCGCACGTGCCGGAAGCGCCGGGCATGATCCGCTGGACCGGCCCCGAGATCGGCGCCCACACCGACGAGATCCTAGGCGAAGCGGGCTTCGCGGAGGCCGAGATCCAGTCGCTGCGCGAGGAAGGTGTCGTGCGATGAGCCCCCTGGATCGCCGTACCGACGTCGAGATCGTCGAGGTCGCCCCGCGCGACGGCTTCCAGCCGATCGGGCCCTTCATCGAGACCGCCACCAAGATCGACTTCGTGCGCCGCCTCCATGCGGCGGGCCTGCGGCGGATCGAGATCGGCTCCTTCGTCAGCGCGTCGGCGGTGCCGCAGATGGCCGACACGCCGGCGGTGCTGGATGGGGTGCGCGGCGAGGCCACCCTCCTGCCGCAGCTCCTGGTTCCGACGGAACGGCGGGGGGGCGACGCGCTGGCGGCCGGTGCGCCGATGGTGGCCTACGTCCTATCGGTGTCGGAGGCGCACAACCGCAACAACGTACGCCGCACGCCTGCCGAATCGGCCGCCGACTACGAGCGCTTCGCTTTAGCCGTGCCGACGGGGACCCCCCTTCGCCTCAGCCTCGCCACCACGTTCGACTGCCCGTTCGAAGGCCGCATCGAAGCGACGGATGTAATGGGCCTGTTGGAACGCCTTATCCCCGCGCGTCCCGACGCCGAGATCTGCCTGTGCGACACGACCGGCCGGGCCGTGCCCGATCAGGTGCGCCGCATGTTCGGCGAGGCGATGGCGCGGTTTCCGGACATGCGACATTGGGCGATGCACGGGCACGACACCTACGGGCTCGGTCTTGCCAACGTCTTTGCCGCCTATGAGGAGGGCGTGCGGGTGTTCGACGCGGCGGCGGGCGGTCTCGGTGGCTGCCCCTTCGCACCGGGCGCGACCGGCAACACGGCGAGCGAGGACGTCGCCTGGATGTTCGAGCGGATGGGCATCTCCACCGGGATCGACATCGAGGCGCTGAGAACGGTCGCGGAAGACGCCGCGCGCCTGCCGGGCGCGCAGGCCGGTGGGCGCGTCCGAGACGCCCTTCGTTCGCGGCCGGAACTCTGTGGGGCTTGAGCGTTCGCGAATGGGAAACACCCGTTGCGGCCTAACGCATGTTAGGTGGCGCCGGGCATCATCTAGTCTTGAAGACCAACGACGTCGGGGAGGACGCCGATGACAACGAACGAAGCGCCTGGCGCTGGACGGGGGCGGATGCCGTCTCCGCGCCGAGGCAAACCATCATGCTGACGGCGGTGCAGCCGGCACCGGCCGCGCAGACGCAGGTCTCGTCCGCAGCCGCGCAGGCGATCGGCCTGTCGGGAGTCGAGATCGCCTTCCGCCTCGCCAATGGCGGCCGCTTCGAGGCTGTGGCCCCAACCGACCTCGTGGTGCGCGAGGGCGAGTTCGTCGCCGTGGTGGGCCCGACGGGCTGCGGCAAGTCCACGCTTCTCAACGCGGCGGCCGGCCTTCTCAAACCCTCGGCGGGCAGCGTGCGCATCTTCGGCGAAGAGCTGTCCGGCCTCAACGACAAAGCCGGATACCTCTTCCAGCAGGATTCGCTGATGCCGTGGAAGACGGTGCTCGACAACGTGTCGATCCCGTTGACCATCGCCGGCACGCCCAGACGCGGGGCCGAGGAGCGGGCTCGCGAATGGCTGGCGCGCGTCGGCCTCTCGGCCTTCGGCGACCGCTATCCGCACATGCTTTCGGGCGGTCAGCGCAAGCGCGTCGGCCTGGCGCAAGTCCTGATCAGAAACCCGCGCATCCTTCTGATGGACGAGCCCTTCGGTCCGCTGGATGCGCAGACGCGCGTCATCATGGGCGGCCTCCTACTCGACCTGTGGTCGGCGCAGCGCAAGGCGGTGATGTTCGTCACCCACGACCTCGAAGAGGCGATCGCGCTGTCCGACCGGGTGGTGATCATGTCGGCCGGTCCGCGCGCGCGCATCATCGGCGACTACGTCATTCCGATCGCGCGCCCGCGCGAGATCGCCGACGTGCGCCTCGACCCGCTCTTCCATGACATCCATCGCGAGATCTGGAACGCCCTCAAGGAAGAGGTCGTGAAGGGCTATCGCCAGACCAACGGGCTGCCCGCATGACGAGGCCGGTTCTCATCCTTCTCCAGGTTTCCGTCGCGGTGGTCGTGCTGGTGATCTGGCACCTGTTCACGGCGACGAGCCTGTTCGGCAATCCGGCGAACGCGAAGTTCTTCTTCGCCACCCCGATCGATGTCGGCGAGCGGATCGTCGAGTGGTTCGTCTCCGGCTCGATCTGGTACCACCTCGGCATCACGCTGGCCGAGTCCATGCTGGCCTTCGCGATCGGCTCGCTTGGCGGCGTCGCGATCGGCTTCTGGTTCGCCCGCAAACCCCTGCTCGCGATGGTTTTCGACCCCTACGTCAAGGCGGCCAACGCCCTGCCCCGCGTGGTGCTGGCGCCGATCTTCGCTTTGTGGCTGGGGCTCGGCATCTGGTCCAAGGTGGCGCTCGGCGTCACGCTCGTCTTCTTCATCGTCTTCTTCAACGTCTACCAGGGCGTGAAGGAGGTGAACCAGACGGTGCTGTCCAACGCACGCATGCTCGGCATGACCGAGCGCCAGCTCTTGCGCCACGTCTACTTGCCGTCCGCCCTCAGCTGGATGTTCTCGTCGTTGCACACGGCCGTCGGCTTTGCGGTCGTCGGCGCGGTGGTCGGCGAGTATCTCGGTTCCTCGGCGGGGCTCGGCTATCTCATCCAGCAGGCGGAAGGGGTCTTCGACGTCACCGGCGTCTTTGCCGGCATGTTCGTCCTCATGGCCTTCGTGCTGGTGATCGACGCCGTGGTCACACTGGTCGAGGATCGCCTTCTGGTCTGGCGCCCGCAGGCGCAGGTCGCGACCGCCTGAACCCTCGACGACATCCTCGAACCGGCCTTGGGAGGGGCCCTATTCCATGAAACGCAGAGACTTCCTCATCGCCGGCGGCAGCCTTGCCGCACTGGCCGCCCTGTCCGCCCGGCTGCCCGCTTTCGCGCAGGATGCTGCGGCCGCAATCGAGAAGCCGTCGCTGACGCTGGGCGTCGGCGGCAAGCCGCTCCTCTACTACCTGCCGCTGACCATCGCCGAGCGGCAGGGCTTCTTCGAGCAGGAAGGCCTGAGCGTCGCGATCAACGACTTCGGCGGCGGAGCGAAGTCGCTCCAGGCGCTGGTCGGCGGATCGGTCGACGTCGTAACGGGGGCCTACGAGCATACGCTGCGCATGCAGCATCGCGGCCAAGACATCCGCGCCGTTGCCGATCTCGGGCGCTTCCCCGGCATCACCATCGCGGTGCGCTCGGCCCTGAAGGACGAGATCAAGACGATTGCCGATCTCAAGGGCCGCGCGATGGGCGTCACCGCGCCCGGCTCGTCGACGGCGCTGATGCTGCAATACGCGCTGGTGAAGGCCGGCCTGAAGCCCGACGACGTGTCGCTCGTCGGCATCGGCGGCGGCACCAGCGCGGTGGCGGCCGTTAAGCGCGGCGAGATCGCCGGCCTCTCCCACCTCGACCCCGTGACCTCGCGGCTCGAAGTGGACGGCGACATCGTGCCCCTCATCGACACCCGCACCGAAGAGGGCACGCGCGAACTCTTCGGCGGCACCAATCCGGCCGCCACCGTCTACCTGCGCCACGACTTCGTGGAAGCCAATCCGGTGACGACGCAGCGGATCGTCAACGCCTTCCTCAAGTCGCTCGCCTGGCTGCAGACTGCGACGCCCGATCAGGTCGCGGACTCCGTGCCGGAGGACTACCTCTTCGGCGACCGCGAGTTCTACAAGACCGCTTTCGAGAAGGCGCGTCCGATGTACTCGCCGGACGGCGTCATCACCGAGGATGGCTTCCAGTCGATGCTGTCGATGTTGAAGACGCTGGAGCCGGACGAGTTCGGCAGCGCCGACCTGACCTTCGCGCAGACCTTCGATCCGCGCTTCGTAACGGCGGCCAAGGGCTGACGCACGAGCGCTCCCCGGTTCCGCCGGGGAGCGCTCGCCCTTCTCAGACCCGAAGGTCCGCCGCGCCCCTCCGGACTGCGAATGTCCGCTTCCGGGTGAAGGCCAACCCTACGAGAGCGGATGAAAGGTGTCGGAAGCGGCTGGACCGCTTTCGGGCGGCGGCTTTCCCAGCCGCCGGAGACCGGACGGGGTGGGAACCCGCCTGTCAGTTTTCTGCTTTCAGAAGCAAAAAACGGACGTTCCCCGCAACACCGATGCTTCAGCCGGAACGCTGATCGCGGAAAAGGTTGTCTTACCTTTCCAGTTACTTCCCATCTGGATGGTCATTCCATGAAGTATGTGCTCGCCCTCACCGTCCTGCTCGCTCCCCTTCAAGCTTCCGCCCGTGACATCGGCGAGGTGTCGACGGCCTTCAAGCTGATCGGGCCGAACCACAAGATCGTCGTGACGGCGTTCGAGGATCCGAAGATCGGTGGCATCAGTTGCTACGTCGCCCGTCCGCGAACGGGTGGCCTGAAGGGTGCGGTCGGGCTGGCTGAGGATCCGTCCGTCGCCAGCGTGTCCTGCGTCCAGACGGGCCCGATCGTCTACAACGACACGATCAGCGGCGACGAGGAGGGCGAGCAGGTCTTCGACGAAAGCCGCTCCCTGATCTTCAAGTCGCTGGAGATCGATCGCCTCTTCGACGAGGCGAACGGCAGCATCGTCTACGTCGCGCGAACGACGCGCCTGATCGATGGCTCGCCGGCCACCTCGTTGTCGGTCGTCGCACCGATGGCGTGGAACGGGACGCAGCCGGACGCTCCAAAGGTTCGTTGATCGCTTGCATCCCCGATCGGCTCGCCCGGACGACCGCTGGACGAGACATGGTGCATGGCGCCAGCGACCCTTGCCCGGTCGTCGGACGTCGACAGGCGCTATACGTCGATGCGAAGGCCCGTGTTCCCCGCATGATGGTCCAGCATGCGGTCCAAGCGACGCTTATCCCACCGTCTGGCTGGACAGTTCGAGAACCGGCCGGCGCACACGCACCTTGTCGACCGTGCGCCCGTTCATGGCGACGACTTCGAATTCCAGACCGTCGGCAGCGAGGCGCTGTCCGGCGGCGGGAATGTCGCCGAGCGCGCGAACGATGTAGCCGTTCAGGGTCGTGTAGCGATGGTTCTCGTCGACGAGGTCGGCACCCAGGACCGAGCTTGCGCGGTGGACGTCGACGAAGCCGTCGAGGGTCCACGAGCCGTCCTCGGCAAGCGTCACTTCGGCGGCAACTTCGTCACGGTCCGGAAACTCGCCTGCGATCGCTTCGAGAATGTCGGTCGGAGTGGCGACGCCGACGACGGCGCCGTACTCGTCGACGACGATGGAGAGCGGGGTCGAGGCCTTTCGCAACTCTTCCATCAGGCGCAGCACGCTCGCTCCGTCGTGAACGATGACGGGCTGGCGCATCTTCGCCTGGAGATCGATTGCCGTGCCCTGCGCCAGCGTGTGCAGGAGGTCGGTGGTCGCCGCGACACCCACGAACCCGTCGAGGCCGTCCCGGCACAGAAGCACGATGGAGTGCGTGAGCTTCAGGATGTCGGCGCGGATTTCCTCCTGCGTCTCGCCCAGATCGATCCATTGGATCTCGGAGCGAGGCGACATGATGGTCCGCACTGGACGTTCGGCCAGCGTCAGGACGCCCTGGATCATGTCGGTTTCCTCAGGAGCGAACACCGCCGAACCGGCATCGTCGGCGGACCTGTCGAGGGATGCGGGTGCCGGCGGCTCGCCGCGGCGGCGGCCGCCCAGAAGCTTGAGCACGGCGGCGGCGGTTCGCTCGCGCATGTCCATCCCCGCGAACTCGCGGTCCTTGTTGCGGCCGCGGAACTGGTTGGCCGCCTCGATCAGGACGGAGAAGCCGATGGCGGCGTAGAGATAGCCCTTTGGCAAGTGGTAGCCGAAGCCCTCGACGACGAGGCTGAACCCGATCATCAAGAGGAAGCCGAGGCACAGGATCACGACCGTGGGGTGCCTGTTGACGAAGGCCATGAGGGGCTTGGACGCCAGCATCATGATCGCCATGGCGACGACGACGGCGATGACCATGACCATGAGGTGCTCGACCATGCCGACGGCGGTGATGACGCTGTCGAGCGAGAACACCGCGTCGAGGACGACGATCTGCGCGATGACCTGCCAGAACACGGCGTTGGCCTGTCCACCGCCGGACTTCGCCTCGTGGCCCTCCAGCCGTTCGTGCAGTTCCATCGTTCCTTTCGCAAGGAGGAAGACGCCGCCGACGATGAGGATCAGGTCCCGGCCCGAGAACGACAGGCTGCCCACCGAGAACAGCGGGTTGGTCAATGTCACGATCCAGGAGATCGACGCGAGCAGCACGAGGCGCATGCCGAGTGCGAGGCTGAGTCCGATCAGCCGGGCCCGGTCACGCTGCTCGGGCGGCAACTTCTCGGCGAGGATGGCGATGAAGACGAGGTTGTCGATGCCGAGCACGATCTCGAGCACGACCAGCGTCGCAAGCCCGATCCATGCGTTCGGGTCTGCAATCCATTCCATAGGGATGTTGATCCTGTGTGAGGTGGTTCAGCGCGTGTCGGCGAGACGGGCGACGGATGCCCGGCGCCGCTGCTCGCGGAGCGTTGCCCGCGACGGGGACTTCGCGAACAGCTTGCGGCCGCCGACGAGGGTCGCGAGAGCGGTCACCACCAGCACGGCGACGAGGCCGCCGATCGCATGCTTGGCGGACAGGTCGGGAAGCTGTCCCATGCCCTGCGCGGCGAGCCAGCCGGGTGCCAGCATCAGCGGAGCCCACACGATGGCAGACAGGACGTTCGCCATCTGGAAACGCGTCTGGTTCATCGCCATCATCCCCGCGACGAGGGGAACCGTGGATCGGATCGGGCCCAGGAACCGCCCGAGGAACACGGCGGCGAAGCCGTACTTGCGGAAGAACAGGCGCGTGCGAGCCACCGCGTGCCGGTAGCGGCGCAGCGGTCTGCGGTAGACGATACCAGGACCCAGCCATTTGCCGAGAATGTAGGATACGACATCACCGAGAACGGCGCCGACGATGGCGCACACGAGCACGGTCACCGGATCGAGGACGCCCGATCCGACGAGACCGCCGACAAGCAGCAGCAACGCAGTTGCCGGGATCAGCAGTCCGGCGATGACGAGGGACTCCCCGAACGTGATGAGGGCGACGATCGGTCCCGCCCAGGCCCGGTTGTCCTGAATGAATGTGCCGAGATCGGCGAAAAGCGCTTCCATGATTCCTTGCGTGTTTGGATGTCGGGCATCAAACGACGAGGGCGTCGGGTTTGCCCAACGCCGTCAGCGTCAGTTTGACCTGTGCTCGTCAGGGCAGGCTGCGCTCGACCCGCCCGGCCTCGCGCAGGAGCCGGCCGTGGTCGATGTTCGAGCCGATCAGGGCGTAGGCGACGTCGTCTTCCTGCCAGAACGCAGCCGAAACCTCGCCGCCGCCCGCCGTGGTGATCGGCAGGTTCACGGACGTGCCGGGCCGCGCGGCATAGAGCGCGACCCGGCCGATGTCGTGTGTTTCCATGGCGACGCTGACGCTGGGGCCGAACGTCGAGGGGAACACCTGCACGTCGTCGATCGTCCATTCCTCCGGTAGGGCCGGCATGGCGATGGCCGTGGCCGCTCGCAGTTCTCCCCGGTCGTAGCGCTTCACCTCGAGCTGAGACGGCATGCCGTTCCGCAAGGTCGTGGTCGTGTAGGACTCGAGCGCCTCCGAAACGAAGGCCGGGGGCGGGGCGGACGCGTTGCTCCGCCTGATCCCGAAGACATCGAACTGGCTCTGGGCCAGCAATCCGCCACAGAGGATCAGAACAGCGGCCACCGCCTGCATCGCGGGTCGGCGATACGAGAGGAGCTTGAGCTTCAGTCGAAGCTGGTCGGCGAGGATGGCGGTGCCGGCCTGTTCGATTCCCGTCGCGTCCAAGAGCGCCAGTCGCAGTTCGTTCCTGACGTGGAGGTCCGCCAGAACCTTCACGGCCATGTCCGGATGATGAGACAGATACCGCTCCACCTCGACCCGGCGCACGGCGTCGAGCTGCCCGTCGACGTAGGCGATGAGGTCGGCATCGAGGACGCGATCACTGTCAGGATGCATCGGGGACTCCGGGAGCGCGGAAGGGCAGTACAACGGAGAGCGTGCCGTTCTCGATCTCCTTCAGGCGGGTGCGGCCACGAACCAGACGGGAGACCAAGGTGCCCACCGGGATGCCGAGCTGTGCCGCGGCCTGCTCGTAGGACAGACCCTCGAGGCAGATGAGGTGCAGCGCGGCTCGCTGATCCACCGGAAGGGACATGAAGGCACGTCGGACATCCGCCAGGCGCAGCGAGGTGTCCTGCGAGGCCGCGACCGTGCGGTCGAGACGCATGCCGACTTCGGCATAGCGCACCGTCTCGGCCCGGCGAGACCGCTCCCTGTCGAGGAAGCGATTATGGAGGATCGACATCAGCCAGGCGCGCAGACTTTGGGCGGTGCGGAGCTGGTCGCGCTTCTCGAACGCCTTCAGGAGGGTGTCCTGAACGAGATCCTCCGCCTCGTGCGGATCACGCGTCAGGGTCAGTGCATAGCGCCGAAGCGGCGTCAGTTCTCCCACCACGTCGAGGTCGCGTTTTGAGTCCGTCATCCCCCATAGACGGAGCATGGCCGCCTTCTATCCCTGCCTAAAAATATATTTCGTCCAACGGTCCGGATACGCGTCGCGAACGGGTCGGCACGGACGTCCTTGAAGCGAACCAAGCCCGTTCAGCGTAGGCATTCCCGGCGCTTGCCGCAGATGGCGCCCTCGCCAAGGCGGCCTGGAACCCTGAACCGACTGTGTCACCGGCCTGTCATGCGAGGTCCCTATCCGGCCCATCGCTCGACAGGCGAGCACCCGTCGAAGGAAGGATCCGGATATGCGAACCAAGACCGCCGCGCTGATCGCGTTGATGATGACCGCCGGCGCTGCCGGAGCGCAGGAATACGTCTCGCCCTACGCCTATCCGCAGCCGGAGGACACGACCGAGTTCTTCGCCATGATCGAGATCCCGCAAGGCAGCTTCACCAAGTACGAGATCGACGCCGAGACGGGCCACGTCATCGTCGACCGCTATCAGTCGATGCCGGTCGTCTACCCCGCGAACTACGGGTCGATCCCGAGCTCGCGTGGGGGGGACGGCGACCCCTTGGACGCGATCGTCTACACCCGCGAGCCGATCGTGCCCGGTGCCATGATCAAGGTGCGGGCCATCGGCGTCCTCAAGATGATCGACGGCGGCGAGACCGACGACAAGATCGTCGCCGTTCCGGTCAGCGACGTGAATCCGACCTACGACAAGGTGCAGACGGTAGCCGATCTACCGACGATCGAGACGGAGCGGCTCGAGGCGTTCTTCCGGGTCTACAAGCAGCTTCCCGCGGGCCGCAAGGTCGTCGAACTCTACGGCTTCGGCGACGCGTCGGCGGCTCGGGAAGAGGTCGCGCAGGCCATCCGCAACTATCGCGGTCAGAACCAGTAAGATCGTTCAGGGCACAGCCGCGCGAGGTCTGATACAGCCATTCGGCCTGGTCCCCTGGGTGTCATCCTGTCCGTACCAGCAACGTCGAGCATCATGCCGATCCGAGTATCGCGCGGTACTCGACGTCCCCTTCGTCGGCTACTGCGCATCCCGTTGGCGTTGGAACGCGTCGGCCTCTTGTCCCATTGTGCATACTCAACGGTTTCGCCACACGCTTTGGAGACGGCATGCTTAAGGGAATTGGAATTATCGGACTGATCATCTTCTTGATCGGCCTGGCAGTGGTGGTCGGGTTGTTGAAGCTCATATTCTGATCTTCAAGACGGCGGCGGCGAGCTTCGTCGCCGCCGATAGGCCTTTCCATTCAACTCGCGCGCGAAATTACCCAGACGCTTGCTTGTGGAATGGCTCTGTCCCGAAGCGCACGTCTGCAAGCGGTCCGAGCCAGGCAGCTGCTAGAGGAAGGCGCAAGGGAACGATACCGATTGCATCCGTGCGTTCGCCATCTGTCCGCACACCTGTGCGGTAGCACCACTGTGGAAGATATGATGGGCTGAACGGCCCTGAATACGGCCCGCCAGACCTTCAGACGTGCGCCGTCGATCCTACCAACCAGCGAGGCGCTCAACGGCGCCGCATCGTCGTCAATCGATCGGTGCTAGCCGAGCGCAGCTTCGTTCGTTAGGAGACCCCCTTCGGTCGCATGTCAAAAGATGCGGCCGCATTCGTCCGATCGAAGCTGGGTTTGATTCAATGCATACGCACGATACCGCCGGCGAGCGTCGAACTTTCCGGAAACGTCGGCGCTCCATCGCGATCGGCCGCATGCTTTCGATTATCATCCTGGCATGCCCGCTGATTGCCATCTGCAATCTCCTCTACGTCCTCATGCGTCCGACCTATCTCGACGGATTCCTCTACGTCGACAGTTTCGCGGAATACTTCCAGATCGGCTTGCTTATCTGTCTGGCCGTTGGCTTCACGACAGCGTCCATCGCGCTCGCGGCCTTGACTCTGCTGAGAGCGCAAGCGGCGGGGCCGGCGAGTTTCGATTGGCGGAAAGCGTCTTCGCAATCCCGCGGCAATGCAGGACAGGACGCCGGCGCATGACGGTGAGTTGGTTCGACGCCGCCGTGCTTGGTTTGCTTCAGGGACTGACCGAGTTCCTGCCCGTATCGTCAAGCGCCCACATCCGGATCGCTGCAGAATTCCTGCCATCAGGGGCTGATCCAGGCGCTGGCTTCACCGCCATCACCCAGATCGGTACCGAAGCTGCCGTGCTCGTCTACTTCCGGAAGGACATCTTTCGGATCGCGAATGCCTGGATTTCCCAGGCAATCTTACGCAGGCCCCATGAAGCCGACCAAGCTCGCCTCGGCTGGCTGATCATGATTGGCTCGCTTCCGATCGTCGTCCTTGGCCTCCTTTTCAAGGATCAGATCGAGCACGGCCTGAGAAACCTTTATATCACAGCGACGATGCTGATCGCTTTCGGCATCGTCCTTGGACTTGCCGATCATTTCGGGCGCAAGGTGATCCCGCTGGAGCGCTTGACCTGGCGTCACGGCGTCCTGTTCGGACTCGCCCAGGCAATGGCACTCGTGCCCGGCGTTTCGCGCTCCGGGGGCACCATCAGCGCTGGACTTCTGATGGGCTACACGCGGGAAGCGGCAGCGCGCTACTCGTTTCTTCTTGCGATCCCGGCGGTCCTCGGGTCAGGCTTCTACCAGCTTGCCAAAAGCATAGGCCAGGATACGCCCGTCGCCCCGGGTGCAACGGCTCTTGCCACCTTGATAGCTTTTGTCGTCGGATACCTCGTCATTGTGGGTTTCCTGAAGCTCGTTTCGACCCGGAGCTACATGCCGTTCGTCTACTACCGGGTCGCTTTGGGACTAAGCCTCATCGCCCTGCTTGCGGTCGGCTACATCGTTCCCTGAGGCAAGGTTCGAGGCGTCGAGCCAACCAGATCGGCGTCCTAGAGGATGAGTCCCGGCATATGGGTAATCTCATGCCGACGGAGTTGGCGTAATCGCAGGCTGGAAGGTCGGCTTTCAGGGGTGCGTTAGTGAACTTCAGAATGGTTTAGAAGGGTCGTTTGCGGATGGACCGCTTCCGGGTGTCCGCTTCCCCGGTACTGATCGGCTTGGCAGGGTGGAAAGGGATCTGCCGCTTCCGGCACATTGAAGCATGAAAGCTGCCACTCGCGGCGAGTAATCATCCAAAGAGGGGGCGTCTTCCTTTGCGAGTGCACCCGGGTTCAAACTGTGTCCAACCCTGTCCGCGCCGCGGACACTTGCCACAGACTTTCGGCCGATTCCGGATCGCATGCCCACGAACTGACACCCTTCCTTCCCGTGCTCGGCTCGTTGACGACCGCCACGTCGCAGTCCTCACAGTAGACCTCACCCATGCCGTTGAGCTGCGGGCTCGTCGCGCACCAGACGCTCGTGGCAGCGCCTTGCTCCACGGTCTTCATCCCACGCGCCGGATCGACGACAGGACGGCCTGCCTCGTCCAGTGCGTCGAACGAGGCGATCTCCTCGGCACTGAGGTGCCGGGCCAGATCGGTCAAGATCTGGCCGGGATGCAGCGAGAAGGCCCTGATGCCATGGCCTCGTCCTCGCCGGTCGAGCGCCATCGCAAGGAGCGCGTTGGCCGTCTTCGACTGACCGTAGGCGAGCCACTTGTCGTGAGGACGAACCCGGAAGTCGATGTCCTCGAAATCGACCCCGGCGATCTGGTGGCCGCGCGATGAGACGCTGACAACGCGTGCCCCTTTGGCGGCGACGAGAGCTGGCCATAGGCCGAGCGTGAGCCGGAAGTGGCCGAGGTGGTTGGTTGCGAACTGCGCCTCGTGTCCGTCGGCATCTCGCGTTTCCGGCGTCGCCATGATGCCCGCGCTGTTGACGAGGATCGACACGGGCCGGCCGGCGGACACGACCCGACCAGCGAAGGCGGCGACGGACTGCGGATCGGCGAGATCCATGAGCTCGACCGTGGTGCTGGCGAGCCCGAGCAACGCGGCTCTTGCCCGTTCGGGATTGCGCGCTGGCACGATCACCTCGGCCCCAGCGTGAACAAGAGCGCGCGTCGTCTCGAGTCCGAGCCCCGAGGCTCCTCCGGTCACAACGGCAAGCTTCCCAAAGAGATCGATTCCGGCGACGACCTCCATTGCCGTGCTGGCAGCACCGAAGCCGGAACCGATGGGTGTTTGCCGGGTCATGCTGCTGTCCTGCGTGGTTGGGCGCGTCCAGCGGAAGCAGAGAGCGCTTTGAGAGGTTGGGTTTGGCGTGAGGCGACCCGCTGGTCGCTCGCTATGCGATCACTGTGTCCGCGAGGTCGGGTCCGGAACGGCCGCGAGAGCCTGCGCGACGTGGCGAAGTTTGTCGGGATTGCGGGTGATGTAGATCTCGGTGATCTGGCCATCCTCGATAGCGAGCGCTGTCGTCTGGATGACGTCGCCCCGCTCGCGGCTGACATAGCCGGGAAGCCCGTCGATCCAGACGGGCTCGAGCATCTGCGCCCAGCCTTCCCCCCATTTGCGGCGCACGCCCTCGAACATACGTAAGAGGCGGTCCAGTCCCGCGATGGGATTGATGAAGGCCAGCACCTTGCCGCCGCCGTCCGAACGCAAGACCGCGTTCTCGGCAAGAAGTGTCCGCAGCGTTGCGGTGTCGCCGCTGGTCGAAGCCGCGAAGAAGGCACGCGCGATCCGCTCGCCTTCCTTGCGCTCGATCGGGAAGCGCGGGCGTGCGGCCTGAACGTTCCGCCTTGCCCGGACAGCGAGCTGGCGCACGGCTGCGGCTTCCCGGTCAAGCGTGTCCGCCACTTCGCCGAGCGGCACGCCGAAGACGTCGTGGAGCAGAAAGGCCGCCCGTTCGAGCGGCGACAGGCGCTCAAGCGCCATCATCAACGTGAGTGTCAGGTCGTCCTCGTCCACGCCATCGTCCTCGGCTTCCACCAGCGGCTCGGGCAGCCAGGCGCCGACATAGGTCTCCCGTCGGGCGCGGGCCGACTTCATCTCGTCGAGGCAGAGCCGGGTGACGACGCGCGCGAGGAAGGAATAGGGGGCGGCGATCCCGCTCCGGTCGGCGCCGACCCATCGCAGCCATGCGTTCTGCACGATGTCCTCGGCCTCGCTGCGCGAGCCGAGCATGCGATAGGCGATGCGCAGGAGCCGCGCCCGATGCGTCTCGAAGATGACCGTGGCGTCGTCTGCCTGCCGCATGTGCGCGTCCTCGACGGTAGTTTCGGTTGCCTCAACGGTGATGGCCGGAGATGACCCCGCCGCCAGAATACATGGGTTCTCTACGGACGGTCCGGCGTCGTCAGTTTGGTATCGTCCGTATCCACGACGAAGACGGCGAGGAGCTTGGAGGGATCGTCGTCACTCGCGTTGGCGCTGACGCCGTGATGGTCGCCTGGCATCTCGACGAAGCTCTCGCCAGCACGGAAGACCTTTTCCGGCCCTTCATTGATCCGGCTGCGCACCGCGCCCTCGATCACGGTCGCCGTGATGAAGGCGGAGGCGGCGTGGGTGTGGGACGGCGAGGAGCCGCCCGGGCCGTACTCGACAAGGACGCCACGCAGGCTTTTGCCGGGAACCGAAGGCAGCGGGTAGTCGAAGATCGTCGTAACGCGGGCTTCGCCCCTCGCTACATCCGCGGCCATGACGGGGACGGCAGAGACGGCAAGGAAGGTGCCCAGCAGGATTGCCCTGAACATGGATGAGGCCTTTCTTCGTGGATGGGAGAAGTGCATCGGGCTCAGGCGGCGGAGAGCCAACTCTCAAACCGCGTCGGCGCGAGCCGCACTGCTTCCGCATGCTCGGGAACTAGCGTCCCCGTCTCGAGCGCCGCGCCGAAGTAGAGCACTGCCCTGTCTGCCAGCACCTCCCGAGGGTCGCCATTGGCGGCGATATGGTGGGCAACGAAGTCACGGAACGGCAGACGCTCTGGCCCGGCAATCTCGATCATGGCGTTGCGCGCCGGAGCGAGCGCGACATCGGCGAGTGCTGCGGCGACATCGACGGCGGCGATGGGCTGGAAGTCTGCATCGGGCACGACGAGGCGGTCGCCAGCGACGGAGGCTTCGGCGATGGTGGCGACAAACTCAAAGAACTGTGTCGCGCGTACGATGGTAAAGGGAATGCCGGAGTCCTTGATGAGCTGCTCCTGCGCGACCTTTGCCCGGAAGTAGCCGTTCCCCTCGACGCGGTCCGTGCCGACGATGGACAGGGCGACGTGGTGCTTCACACCCGCCTCGCGCTCGGCGGCGAGGAGGTTGCGGCCTGAGCGCTCGAAGAAGTCGAGCACCGCCGCGTCCTCAAAAGAAGGCGAGTTCGACACGTCGACGACGACGTCGGCTCCGTGGAGGACGTCCGCAAGGCCTTCGCCCGTCAGCGCGTTCACTCCACTGCTCGGTGAAGCCGCGATAGCCTCGTGCCCTTGCCGCGAGAGTTCGGCTGTCAGGTGCCGACCGATGAGCCCGCTGCCGCCGATCACCACGATCTTCATCTTGCCCTTCTCCTTTGTTCGAGAACGGACGGGGCGGCTCCATGCCGTGCTCTCGCGTCCGTCAGACAAAGGACGAGGTGGGTTAGGCCGGATGTGACATGCCTTGGGAAAAATTAGCGACGTGAAACGCGGAATTGCCGGTGAGGGATCGATCGACCTCGGCGGGCGGGACGGCATCGGCGCCGTCCCTGACGAAGCGGTAGAACGGGCTAGGGCTTCGCCTGGACCGGGAGGCGGAAGGGCGCGCCGAGACGGTTGAACGCGTTCATCGCAGCGATGGTGATCGTGAGGTCGACGAGGTCCTTGGGCGCGAAGGCCGCACTGGCGGCCGCATAGGCTGCGTCGGAGGCGTGTGTCTCGCTGACCCGTGTGACCTCCTCCGCCCAGGCAAGCGCGGCGCGATACTGTTCGGAGAACAGGTGGGGCACCTCGGCCCACACCGGAACTAGGACCACCTTATCGAGCGGCATCGTCTTCAGTAGGTCCCGGGTGTGCAGGTCGATGCAGTGCGCGCAACCGTTGATCTGCGACACCCGTAGGAAGACGAGGTCGATCAGCTCGTTCGGTAGATTGGTACCCGTGGTGATGTAGTGGTGGATGCCATAGAGCGCCTTGGCGCCCTGCGGCGCCACTTCGTTCCAGGCCAGCCGCTTGTTCTCGCTCATGTCTCGTCCTTTTGCTCCGAACGCCGAAGATCGACGTTCGAAGGCAGGACGAGCCGAGCGAGCCGGATGTGACATGCCAGTAGCATTCCCAGTCAAAGGAGCTCGTATTTCCGCCGAACGCATCTACGTCCGCTTCCGATTAGGTTGAGCAGGTCGATGGCCGACCGATGTGGGTCGTTTGCGATCGGCCGATATCCGTCAGTTGATGTAGCACACCCTTAGGGTCAGGACCCATTGATTTGAGGCGTGCCGTCTGACTCAGGCTCTGCTGTGGGGACTGGATATGAGCGGCCTGTACTGGCTGACGGACGAGTAGATGAAGCGGCTTCGTCCATTCTCTCCCAAAAGCCACGGCAGGCCACGTGTCGACGATCAGCGGGCTCTCAGCGGCATCATCTTCGGCAATCGCAACGGTCTGCGCCGGCGCGATTCACCACGGGACTATGGGCCCGCGAAGACGCTCACCAACCGTTGGAAGCGTTGGGGTGAAGCGGGTGTCTTCGTCCGGGTGATGGAAGGATTGGCCGCAGGCGGTGCCGATCCCCGAACAATCATGATCGACGCGACCTACCTGAAGGCGCACCGCACGGCATCGAGCCTGGCGGTCAAAAAGTGGGGCTTGGCCGCCTGACCGGCCGCACCAAGGGCGGCATGAACACCAAGCTCCACGCCGTGGCGGATGCGGACGGTCGCCCGCTGAGCTTCGTCCTGCCCGCCGGGCCCGTCAGCGACTACACCTGGACAACGGCGCTTCCGGACGATCTGCCCAAGGCGCAATGGTTGCTCGGCGATTGGGGCTACGATGCCGATTGGTTCCGGGACGCTCTTGAGGCGAAAAGCATCAAGCCCTGCATTCCAGGGCGGAAGTCCGCGATGCACACGTACGCCACGACAAGCGCCGCTACCGGCGACGCAACCGCATCGAGACATGTTCGGGAGGCTGAAGGATTGGCGCCGCGTCGCAACCCGCTACGACCGTTGCCCAACGGTCTTCTTCTCCGCCATCGCGCTGGTAGCCACCGTCCTGTTCTGGCTCTAAAACTATGAGTCCTGACCCTAGTGGTCGAGCATTTGACTGATCGTCTGTTCACAACCGAGCGGTTGACGGAACTCCTTACCTCCATCGTCGGCAACCGCGCCGAGAAGGCGACGGAAGTCGATGGGCGAATCATCGCCCTTTAACGCGAGGCGACGGACGCAAAGGACAAGCTGAAGCGGCTCTCGACCGCGTGCGCGCTCAGATGGTGTCGAGCCAGACCATCCCACCGGAGATCTTCAAACAGTTTGGTCGGGCGATGCGCGAGAACATTCGCTCGGGCGACGTGCCATTCCGTAAGGCCTATCTGCGCTCCGTCATCGACCGCGTTGAAGTCGGGGATGCGACCGTCCGCATCGTTGGCGATACCGTTACGCTCGAACAGGCGATTGCCGGGCATGCGGGCACCATGGCAGATGCATCCGCCGGCATGTTCGGTGTTCGCAGATCTGTACGGAAGTGGCGCGCCCGAAAGGATTCGAACCTCTGACCCCCAGATTCGTAGTCTGGTGCTCTATCCAGCTGAGCTACGGGCGCCTAGAACGTCGGGATCAAGCCGCGGCCGTTCGTGAGGCGGTAACTAGCCAAGTCGCGGCGGGATTGCAAGCGATTCCACGCGCGAGCGGCCAGGTTTATCGCAAGCCCTTGGAGACACAGGGATTTGGGACGCGTCGTCGGCTTCTCAGGCGGTCGTCGGGGGGAGGGCGCCCGGCAGGTCGATCTCAAACCGGGTGCCGGGCATGCTGGAGGCTGCGAGCCGGATCTGGCCGCCATGCGCCTTGACGATCTCGGCGGCGATCGCGAGGCCGAGCCCGGTGCCGCCCGCGCGTGTCGAGCCCCGGAACGCCTGGAACAGATGGTCGCGTGCGGCGGGGCCGAGGCCGGGCCCGGTGTCCTCCACCACGAGGCGCAGGAGCGTGTCGCCGAGTGCCTCCGCCCGGACGGCGACGCGGCGAACCACGGCATCGTCGGTTTCTCCCTCCATCGCCTGTACCGCGTTGCGCACGAGGTTCGACAGGGCGCGGAAGAACTGTTCCGGGTCGAGGTCCGCCTCCAAGGACGGCGGCACGGCGTTGACGAGTTCGATCCCCTGCTCGGGCGTGACGAGCTGCGTCTCGAAGATTTCCTCCACCAACCGGTGCAGGAGGGTGCGCCGGCGCACGGGGCGGCTCTCGGCCGCCTGCCCGTAGGCGAGAACCGACTGGGTATAATGGAGGGCCCGGTCGAGGCTGCGGATCAGTACGGGGGTGAAGCGCTGGACCTGCGCGTCCGGCACGTCGGCGAGCCGATCGGAGATGAGCTGGGCGGATGCCAGGATGTTGCGCAGGTCGTGATTGATCTTGGAGACCGCGAGGCCGAGATCGGCCAGGCGCCGTTGCTGGCGCAGCGTGTCGGCGAGCACGTGCTGCATGCCGGCGAGCTCGCGCTCGGCGATGCCGAGCTCGTCCGTCCGTTCGCTGGGCCTGAGGATCAGCGAGGGATCCTCGGGATCGGCCCCGAACCGGACGAGCGCGCGGGTGAGCGCGCGGACGGGGCGCAGGAGGAACAGGCTGATCGCCCCGAAGACCAGAAGGCCGGTGAAACTCGCGATCCCGAGCGACAGAAGGAGGATGTTGCGGGAGTACAGCAACATCGCGCGGCGCAGCGGTGCCTCGTCGAAGACGATCTCGCCCGTCATCGTGCCGTCGCCGATCTCGCCCACCAGTCGGATCGTCCGGGGGCGGTGGCTGAACAGGGTGTCGAAGGCGGCAAGCACCGAATCGACGCCCGTCTCCTGCGTCAGGTCCACCTGCTCGTCGACGGTCGCAAGATCCGGCACCCGGGCGAGAAGCTGCGTCGTGCCCGGCCGGCGAATGGCGATGAGCCGCGCGTCCAGCGCGTGGAGAAGCTCGCTCTCCTGTTCGGGCGACAGGAGAAGGCCGCCTTCTGCAAAGTCCGACATCAGGGTCGCCACCGAGACCGTCTCCAGCTTCGATTGAAGCCAGTCGAGGCGGAACCGCGCGACGGACGGAACGAAGACGAGGATTTCGGCCCCCATCACGGCGAGCACCGTGAGGGCGAAGAGGCGCGAGGACAGGCGCTTGGCGAAGGGAGGACGCGAACCCTCCCTCGGCTTCGCGTCGTGAATGGGCTGTGTCATCGCGGTTCCGCCGGCCAGGATGGGCCGGCGCAGGAGATAGGAAGGACGTAGCGTCAAGCCTAGGCCATCGCCGGGCCGGGGTCACGCGCAAAGGGAAGGCGCCAGGTGGGATCGACGAAAGTGCCTAACGGAGCCTCGGGGTGCCCGGCCCGCCGCGCGTTCACGGGATGGCGGGAGGAAGGCCGCTCCTAGGCATCGGGGGCGGCCCCTCGGGACGATCGCGCGGCCGCCGACGGGGTGGCCGTTCCGGTTCCGGGCGAGGGCGATTGACTTATCCCCCGCTTCAAACCTATAAGCGCGCCCACAGACGGATGCCGGGTCGGATGGGGCTTGCCCATGCGGATCTTTCGTGCGTTCGACGTTCGATTTGAACCCATAGAAGATCAAGAGGTCCGCGGGCTTACCGCGGGATACGTCCATGAAGCGCACCTATCAGCCCTCCAAGCTCGTCCGCAAGCGCCGCCACGGTTTCCGCGCCCGCATGGCCACGACCGGCGGCCGCAAGGTGATCGCCGCCCGCCGTGCGCGTGGCCGCAAGCGCCTGTCGGCTTGAGTGCCAGGGCTTCAGGCCCCGGCGGACCGACGATCTCCAGACTGACCAAGCGTGCCGAGTTTCTGGCCGCAAGACGGGGCCGTCGCTTGAACGGCCCTTTCTTTTTGATCGAGGCCCTGGATCGCGCCGACGGCGGCTCGGCCCGCTACGGCCTCACCGTCACGCGCAAGGTCGGAAACGCGGTGGAGCGCAATCGCATCCGCCGACGTCTTCGTGAGGCCATCCGTACCGTGTGCGGGGCTGACATGGCCGCCGGCTTCGACTATGTGATCGTCGCCCGCCGCGAGCTACTCACATTGCCGTTCGAGACGCTCACGGGCGAGCTTTCGAGACGCGTCGCCAAGGTGGCGACCGGTACGGCGCCGAAGGCGTCCAGGCAACCGCCCGCAATGCCTCCTTCGGGGATCTGACCTTCCATGGAAAACAGCCGCAATTTCCTGATCGCCATGGCGCTTTCGATCGCCGTTCTGGTCGGGTGGCAGTTCCTCGTCGTCAATCCGCGCATGGAGGCCGAGCGCCTCGCCGCGCAGAGCGCGCCGGCGACGCTGCAGACGCCGACGACGCCGGCCGGCACCGAACAGCAGGGGGAGGTCTCGCCCGCCGGTCGCGAGAGCGTGGTGCCGACGACGCAGACCCCGGCCGTGACCGGCCTGACGCGCGAGGCGGCGCTCGCCGCCAGCCCGCGCATCGCCATCGACACGCCCTCCCTGTCGGGCTCGATCAACCTGCAGGGCGCGCGCCTCGACGACCTCAGGCTGAAGCACTACCACGAGACGGTGGACGACGCGTCGCCCACGATCGTCCTCCTGTCGCCCGAGACGATCGGCTCCAACGCCTATTTCCTCGAGTTCGGCTATTCCGGCCAGGGCGCAGGCGCGCTGCCCGGCCCCGCGACGCTGTGGCAGGCCGAGGGCAACCAGACGCTCACCGCCCAGACCCCCGTGACGCTGACGGCGACGAACGACGCCGGCGTCACCTTCACGCGCCGCATCTCCGTCGACGATCAGTCGATGTTCACGGTCGAGGACAGCGTGCGCAACGAGAGCGCCGCACCGGTCACCCTCTCGCCCTACGGCCGCTCCGTGCGCTTCTCCAAGCCCGAGCATGCCGCCGCCTTCGTGATCTTCGAAGGGCTGATCGGGCATCTCGGCGAGGACGGCCTCCAGGAGGTCAGCTACAAGAACATCGAGGACGACGCGCGCGTCTCGCCCGCCAAGACGTCGGTCGGCTGGCTCGGCATCACCGACAAGTACTGGGCGACGGCGCTCGTGCCCACCACCGGCATCGGCACGTTCCAGCCGAACTTCCGCTATTCGGCCGACGGGCGCGCCTTCTACCAGTCGGACTATCTGGCCGACCCGATCACCATCCAGCCGGGCGCGAGCCTCGACACCACGACCCGCGCCTTCGCCGGCGCCAAGGTGGTGGACACGATCAACGGCTACGAGGAGACCCTCGGCGTCGCCCATTTCGGGCAGCTGATCGACTGGGGCTGGTTCTATTTCATCACCGAGCCGATGTTCCACTACATCGACTGGCTCTATCGCTTCACCGGCAATTTCGGCATCGCGATCATTCTCGTCACGGTCTCGCTGAAGCTCCTCTTCTTCCCGCTGGCCTCGAAGTCGTACCGCTCGATGGCGCGCATGAAGAACGTGCAGCCCAAGATCGTCGAGCTGCGCGAGAAGTATGCCGACGACCGGGTGAAGCAGCAGCAGGAGATGATGCGGATCTACAAGGAGGAGAAGATCAACCCGGCGGCAGGCTGCTGGCCGGTGCTGGTCCAGATCCCCGTGTTCTTCGCGCTCTACAAGGTGCTCTACGTCACGATCGAGATGCGGCATGCGCCGTTCTTCGGCTGGATCCAGGATCTGGCGGCGCCCGATCCGACGAGCCTTTTCAACCTGTTCGGGCTGGTCCCGGTCACCCTGCCGCACCTCCTGATGGTGGGCATCTGGCCGATCCTGATGGGCATCACGATGTTCATCCAGATGAAGCTGAACCCGACCCCTCCGGACCCGGCTCAGCAGATGATCTTCACCTGGATGCCGATCATCTTCACCTTCATGATGGCCTCGTTCCCGGCGGGCCTGGTGATCTACTGGACCTGCAACAACACGCTTTCGATCACCCAGCAGACCCTGATCATGAAGCGCCACGGCGCCAAGATCGAGCTCTGGGACAACCTCCGGGACACGTTCCGGCGCAAGAAGACGAGCTGAGGTCGGGCACACCGATGGAGGGCGGGCGGGGCCATCGAGCCCCGCCCGCCTCATTCCAGCTGGTTGCGGTGGTGGACGCACGGACGGCGAGGCCGTAAGAAGCGGCCATGTCCCTTGGTCCCGACCCGAGAGCGGTGCACCCGGTGCCCGCCCACCAGCGCATCGTCTTCCTGCGCAACGTCGTCTCGGCACCGAACGTCGAGATCGGCGAGTACACCTATTACGACGACCCGGAGGCGGCGCTCCTCTTCGGCTCGCGCAACATCCTCCACCACTACGATTTCCTCGGCGACCGGCTGGTGATCGGACGGTTCTGCGCCATCGCGACCGGCGCACGCTTCGTCATGAACGGCGCGAACCACGCGATGACGGGCTTCTCGACCTTTCCCTTCAACATCTTCGGCGAAGGATGGGACGAGGGGTTCGATTTCGCGTCCATCACGGCGGGGCTCAAGGGCGATACCACGGTGGGCAACGACGTCTGGATCGGCGCCGATGCGCTGATCCTGCCGGGCGTCACGATCGGGGACGGAGCCATCGTGGCGGCCTCCAGCGTCGTCTCTCGCGACGTCGCGCCCTATTCGGTCGTCGCCGGGAACCCCGCCGCGACCCGTCGCCTGCGCTTCGAGCCCGCCGTGATCGAGCGCCTGCTCGCCGTTCGCTGGTGGGACTGGCCGGCGGAGACGATCGGGCGAAACCTTGCCGCCATTCGCGGCGCCGACATCGACGCGCTGGAGAAGGCGGTATGAACGAGACCCAGGGAACTGAAGGCGCCGAGGCAGGCGCAGGAGAAGAGCGTCGCCTGTTCTTCGCGCGGCCCTGGGTGTTCATACGCGGCGTGCCGTCGATGAAGTTCCTGCCGCCCGAAGGCCCGCCGGAGATCGCGTTCGCCGGCCGCTCCAATGTCGGCAAGTCGTCCCTGATCAACGGCATCGTCGGGCAGAAGGGCCTTGCGCGCACCTCCAACACGCCGGGCCGCACGCAGGAGCTCAACTATTTCGTGCCGGACGGCTATTCCGGCGAACGGGGCGAGCTTCCGCCGATCGCGATGGTCGACATGCCGGGCTACGGCTACGCGCAGGCGCCGAAGGAACAGGTGGATGCCTGGACGCGGCTCGTCTTCGACTACCTGCGCGGGCGCGCCACCCTGAAACGGGTCTTCCTGCTGATCGACGCGCGCCATGGCATCAAGAAGAACGACGCCGACGTGATGAGCCTCCTCGACAAGGCGGCGGTCTCCTACCAGATCGTCCTGACCAAGGCCGACAAGATTTCGGCGCTCGCGCTTCCCAAGCTCGAGGCGGCGACCCGCGAGGCGATCAGAAAGCGTCCCGCCGCCTATCCCGCGATCATCGCGACCTCGTCCGAGAAGGGCTTCGGCATCGAGGAGGTTCAGGCGGCGATCGCGAGTTTCGCAGAGGTCGCGCCGTAGAGTCTTTCCCGACGAAAGCCGGGTCGGCTTTCGCGTCCGCGCCATGTGCCGTGCGGGCTATCGACGCCGGGTCCTGGCCCGCGCAGAACGGCGCATGGCGGTCCCGGCAGGGCGGATCGCCTCGAGGGACATCCTTGTCATCGCGCTTTCGCGCCATATCCCGCCATGAACAGGGCCACGCCGGAATCCACGATCCGCGCCATGTCGGCATCGTCCGGCGGGGGCGCCTCGTCGTCGAAGAAGCGGCGGCGGAGCACGCCGGCCGTGGCGAGCTCGACGAATTGCGCCGCCGCCAGCGGCACGTCGTCGATGGCGAGCGTTCCGGCCGCGCAGGCCTTTTCGAGATAGGCCGAGAGGAGGGCGAGGCCCCGCTGCGGCCCATGCCTGTAGAACTCGCGGCCAAGCTCGGGCATGCGCACGGCAACCGCGATCACCGTGCGCTTGGCATGCATGGCCTCCGGCGACATGACGAGCCGCGCGAGCCTTCGGCCGTAGCGCCGCAACGTGTCGGCCGGCTCCCCCGGATCGGTCAGAAGCGCCTCGACCTCGGCGAGATAGGCCTCGCGCTCGCACTCGATCAGCGCGCGGAAGAGGTCCTCCTTGGACCGGAAGTAGACGTAGAGCGTCGATTTCGAGACGCCGGCCTCGCGGACGACATCGTTCATCGATGCCGCGTCGAAGCCGAGCCCGACGAAGGCCCGACGCGCGCCATCGAGGATCTGGCGTCGCTTGACAGGGTCCTCGCCGGCCCCCGTGCGACGGTCGAAGGACAGCGCGGACGAGGGATCCGGCGACGGGGCGGCGGTCACGGATTGGGAAGCGCTTTTTGCTAAGGATGCCAAAATAATCACATCGGGGATCGGGTGTCGCCCTTGCCCTGCCTTGTCATCACGTCTATGTCAACGTCGAACCGAACGGTTCGGTTCGATTTGGGTACTGCCACTATGTCGAAGTCCGCATCGCAAAAGTCAAACCCTTCTGTGCAGTCCGAGCGCGCTCCCGAGGCGCCCAAGCTCGAGGTCGTCGCCCGCAAGACCGGCGAGGCGGCGCCGCCTGCCGCCAAGCCGGCGGAAGCGGCTCCCGCGAAGAAGAAGGGCGGCATCGGCAAGAGGCTTCTCCTGCCGCTGATCGTCGTCGCGGCGCTGGGCGGCGGCGCCTGGTACGGTCATCAGTGGTGGGTCGACGGCCGCTTCCTGGTCTCGACCGACGACGCCTATGTCGGCGCGGACATGGCCGTGATGACGCCGAAGGTCACCGGCTACGTGCGCTCCGTCCCGGTGGTCGAGAACCAGCCGGTCAAGGCGGGCGATGCGATCGTCGAGATCGACCCGGGCGACTACGAACTGGCCCTGCGCTCGGCCGAGGCGAAGATCGATTCGCAAAAGGCGGCGATCGGCTCGATCGAGGCTCAGCGCGAGGCGGCGGTCGGTCAGGTCGGCGAGGCGCAAGCCAACGTCACGGTCGCCGAAGCGACGGTGGGGCAGGCGGCGCTTGATCTCAAGCGCGCCGAGCAACTGGCCCGCACGGGCGCCGGCGCCCAAGCGCCGCTCGACCAGGCACGCTCCGCCAAGGCCGAAGCGGACGCCAAGCTTGCCGGTGCCAAGGCGGCGGTGACGTCGGCAGAGGCGAATGTCGGTGTCCTCGACGCGCAGATCCGCCAGGGCAAGACGACGCTGGAAGGCCTGGCCGTCGCCCGTGATCAGGCGGCCCGCGATCTGTCCTTCACGACGCTGCGCGCGCCCTATGCCGGCGTCGTCGGCAACCTGTCGGTGCAGGAGGGCGATCTCGTGTCTCCCAGCCGCCGGCTGGCTTCCGTGGTGCCGCTGGACAAGGTCTTCGTCGACGCGAACTTCAAGGAAACCCAGCTGCACGAGATCCAGGTCGGCGAGAGCGTGCGCATCGAGGTGGACGCGCTGCCCGGCGTCGAGGTGAAGGGGACGGTGGTCTCGCTGGCTCCCGCGTCCGGCTCGGTCTTCTCGCTGCTGCCGGCCGACAACGCGACCGGCAACTTCACCAAGATCGTCCAGCGCGTGCCCGTTCGCATTGCGGTGGATCCCGCCGAGGCCGCCAAGGGCAACCTGCGTCCCGGCCTGTCGGTGACGGCTAAGGTCGACACGCGCACCGCTCCGGCGGGCTCGCACGCCCTGGCGCAAGCGAACTAACCAACCCCCTTCGTCACGGCCGGCCCCTTCGGGGTCGGCGAGGCAGAACGCCCATGTCGTCGATCACAGCCCAGCCGCCCCTGACCCAAGCGGATGCGGACAAGGTTCCCCTCCGCCGCGTCCTGGCCTTCATGGCCATGGTCTTCGGCATGTTCATGTCGATCCTCGACATCCAGATCGTCTCGGCGTCGCTGGCCGAGATCCAGGCCGGCTTGTCCGCCTCGTCCGACGAGGTGGCATGGGTCCAGACGGCCTATCTGATCGCCGAGGTGATTATGATCCCGCTCTCCGGGTTCCTCGCCCGGATGCTGTCGACGCGTGTCCTGTTCGCCCTGGCGGCCGCGGGCTTCACGGCGTCGTCGGCCTTGTGCGCCACCGCCACCAACATCGATCAGATGATCCTCTACCGCGCGCTGCAGGGCTTCATCGGCGGCGCCATGATTCCGAGCGTCTTCGCGGCCGCCTTCACGATCTTCCCGCCCTCCAAGCGCGCCGTCGTCTCACCGATGATCGGCCTCGTGGCGACGCTGGCACCCACGATCGGCCCGACGGTCGGCGGCTATCTCAGCCATGCCATGAGCTGGCACTGGCTGTTTCTCATCAACGTGCCCTTCGGCATCGTCGTGACCCTGGCCGTCTGGAACCTCGTCGACTTCGACAAGCCGGACCTGTCCCTGTTCTCGCGGTTCGACTGGTACGGCCTCATCGGCATGGGTGCCTTTCTCGGCGCGCTCGAATACGTGCTGGAGGAAGGGCCGCTCGACGACTGGTTCGAGGACGACGTCATCGTCGCGATGACGGTGGTGCTTGTCCTCGGCGGGCTCCTGTTCTTCTGGCGGGCCTTTACCGCCAAGGAGCCGATCGTGGATCTGACGGCGTTCCGAAACCGCAACTTCGCCTTCGGCTCGCTCTTCTCCTTCATCATGGGCGTCGGCCTCTACGGCCTCACCTACCTCTACCCCGTCTACCTCGGGCGCATCCGCGGCTACGATTCGCTGATGATCGGCGAGACCATGTTCGTCTCGGGCATGGCCATGTTCTTCACCGCGCCGATCGCCGGCAAGCTCTCCACCAAGCTCGATCCGCGCGCCATGATGGTGATGGGCTTCACGTCCTTCGGCCTCGGCACCTGGCTGATGACCGGGCTCACCCACGACTGGGACTTCTACGAGCTGCTGATCCCGCAGATCCTGCGCGGGTTCGGCCTGATGATGGCGATGGTGCCGATCAACAACATCGCGCTCGGCACGCTGCCGCCGCAGGTCATCAAGGGCGCATCGGGCCTCTACAACCTGACGCGCAACCTAGGGGGTGCGGTGGGCCTTGCCCTGATCAACACGATGATCAACGACCGCACGGCGCTTCACTACGACCGGCTGGCCGAGCGGGTGCGCTGGGGCAGCCAGGTGGCCGAGGACCGGATGGCGGAGATCGCCGGCAATCTCTCGGCGGCCGGCATCGACGGAAGCCAGGCCGCGATCAGCCAGATGGTGGGTCTCGTGCGTCGCGAGGCTTCGGTGATGGCGTTCTCGGACGTCTTCCTGTTCCTCACCGGCCTCTTCGTCGCGCTTTGCGTCCTGTGCGTCTTCGTGCAGCGTCCGCAGACGGGCGTGAAGGTCGACGCGCACTGACGTCGAGGGCGGTGCGGCTCAGCGCTTGCTGAAGTCGTCGAGCCGGGCCTTGATGCGCCGGAAGAGGTCGCGATAGGCGTCGAGGATCTGGCCCCGGCTGCCGGTGACGGCGGACGGGTCGGGCATCGGCCAGAACTCCACCGCCGTCGCCTCGGTCTGCGTCGCGCTCATGGCGGCGTGGTGGGCTTCGGGCGACAAGGTCACGATCAGGTCGAAGAACCCGTCGGCGAGGTCCTCGTACTTCTGGGGCTTGCGGTCGCCGAGCGACAGGCCTTCCTCGGCGAGGATCACGTCCACGAAGGGATCGCGCGTCCCGTCTTTGACACCGGCGGAGGCGACATAGGTCCCGGGCAGGACGTCGCGCGCGATGGCTTCGGCCATCGGCGAGCGGATCGCGTTCATCCCGCAGACGAACAGGATCGAGCCGGGACGTTTCGTGGCGCCGGCCTCGCTCAAGGGCGGCCTCTGGAGCTGGAGCGGCTGTTTTGTCCGTGGTTCATGACAGCCCCCTGTCCTTAGTTGCGCCGATGCAGGACGCAGATCAGCGTGAACAAGCGCCGCGCCGTGTCCTTGTCGAGCGTGATCTTGCCGGATAACCGCTCGCGCAGGAGGTCCGAGCCGTCATTGTGGATGCCGCGCCGGCCCATGTCGATGGCCTCGATCTGCGAGGGCGTCGAGGACCGGATCGCTTCGTAGTAGCTGTCGCAGATCAGAAAATAGTCCCGGATCACGCGCTTGAACGGGGTGAGCGACAGGTGATGGGCCGTCAGCGGACGACCGTCCTCGTCGGCGATGTCGAAGACGAGGCGCCGGTCGGCCAGCGCCAGCTTCAGCCGGTAGCGCTCGGCCTCGAGACCCTCGGGCTGGAAGAGGTTTTCCTCGATCAGGTCGAAGATCGCGACCGCCCGCTCGTGCTCGATGTCGGGCGAGGCGCGCCCGACCGTCTCGTCGAGCTCCACCGCGATCAGCTTTCCCGCTCCCGCCATCGCCGCGCCGCGTCCCTAGAGGTTCAACCGCACGGCGACCGAGCGGCCGTGCGCGTCGAGCCCTTCGACCCGGGCCAGCTCGATCGCGGCAGGGCCGAGCGCGCGCAGCGCCTCGGCTGATAGCTGGAGGATCGAGGTGCGCTTGACGAAGTCGAGAACCGACAGACCCGACGAGAAGCGCGCCGAGCGCGCCGTCGGCAGGACGTGGTTCGAGCCGCCGACATAGTCGCCGATGACTTCGGGCGTATGGCGCCCGAGGAACACGGCGCCGGCGTTGCGGATGCGGGCGAACAGGGCATCCGGGTCGGCGGTCGCGATCTCCAGGTGTTCGGCGGCCAGGCGGTCGGCGAGCGGCGGTGCGTCGCGCAGGAGATCGGAGACCACGATCGTCGCTCCGAACTCCTCCCAGCTCGCGCGCGCCGTCTCCGCCCGCGACAGGCGGGCGAGCTGGCGCTCGACGGCCGCCTCGACCGCGTCCGCGAACGCGGCCGCATCGGTGAGGAGGATCGACTGCGCCGACCGGTCGTGCTCGGCCTGGGCCAGAAGGTCGGCGGCGATCCAGTCGGGATCGTTGTCGGCGTCGGCGATGACCAGCACTTCGGACGGGCCGGCGATCATGTCGATGCCGACCGTGCCGAAGACCTGTCGCTTGGCACTCGCCACATAGGCGTTGCCGGGGCCGACGATCTTCGAGACGGGCGCGATCGTCGCCGTGCCGTAGGCGAGCGCCGCCACCGCCTGCGCGCCGCCGACGCGGTAGATCTCGTCGACGCCCGCGATGCGCGCGGCCGCCAGCACCAGGGGGTTGAGCACGCCGCGCATGGCGGGCACGACCATGGCGATGCGCGAGACGCCGGCGACCTTGGCCGGCACCGCGTTCATCAGGACGGAAGAGGGGTAGCTCGCCGCTCCGCCGGGCACATAGAGGCCGACCGACTCCACCGCCGTCCAGCGGCTGCCGAGAACCGCGCCGATCTCGTCCTCGTAACGGTCGTCCTTCGGACGCTGGCGCTCGTGATGGCTGGTGATGCGCCGATGGGCGAGGGTGAGCGCCTCCAGCGTCTCCGGCGGCGTCGCCTGGTAGGCCGCCTCGATCTCCGCCTCGCCGACCCGCAGCGTCTCGGGCCGCAGCGACAGCTGGTCGAATGTCTCGGTATAGCTGATCAGGGCCGCGTCGCCGCCCCGGCGCACGGCGGCGATGATGTCGCGCACCGTCGCCTCGACGTCGGCCGAAACTTCGCGCTTGGCGGAGAGGAGGTCGCGAAACCGGCGCTCGAAATCCGGCTCGTCGGCGTTCAGCCTCTGGGGCAAGGCGCGGATCTCCCTCGGAGCCGTCCCGCTCGGAGCGCCGGGTGCGCCGTCAGACCCGGTGCGAGGGGCGTGACGAGGTGCTCCAGGACGCGCCGAGATCGGTCAGCTGAACCTCGATACATTCGACTTGGAGCCTTATCGCGGCTTCCCCGGCAAAGACAAGCTCGATCGAGCCCGACGGTTCGTCGCTTGGCGTCCAGCGCAGGGCGAGCAGCGACAGCACGTCCTCGGGCGCCCCCGGATCGATGCCGACCCGGCTGGCCGAGACGACCCGGTCGAAGCGCAGGACGCTGCGCCGACGCTCGTCGTCGCCGGACCTGCCGAACCATCCCCGCGGCTTGGCGCGTTCCCAGACGAAGCGGTTCATCGGCACGAGGAGGCGGCCCGCCCGCGCGTCGAGCCGCAGGTCGCCGACGCGCAGGGCGGCGTCCTGGCAATGGGCCGAGACGACCGCGAGATCGTCCGCGTCGAGGGCATTGAGGCGAAGCTGGTCCATCGGGTCGTGTCTCGTGTCCATGCCGGCGCATCTAGTGCGATCGGCCGCCCGGACAGGGGTGGCCGATCGCCGATCCGAAGCGTCAGACGGCGCCCTTGGCGCCGAGCGCGGCGAGGACGCGGGCCCAAGACCGCTGGCCCTTGGCGAACGAGCTCATCTCGTATTTCTCGTTGGGCGAATGGATGCGGTCGTCCCCGAGGCCGAAGCCGATCAGAAGCGAGGCCATGCCGAGGCGCCGCTTGAACTCGCCGACCACCGGGATCGAGCCGCCCATGCCGATCATCACGGCCGGCTTCGGCCACTCGTCCGAGAGCGCCTCGCGGGCCGTCTGCAGGACCTTGGAATCGAAGGGAAGCTGGATCGCCGGCGAGCCGCCGTGCTCGTGGAACTCCACGCTGCAATCGGCCGGCAGGCGCTCGGCGACGAAGGCGCGGAAGCTCGCGCGGATCGCGGCCGGATCCTGGTCGAACACGAGGCGGAACGAGACCTTGGCATGGGCCTCCGCCGCGATCACCGTCTTGAAGCCCTTGCCGGTATAGCCGCCCTCGATGCCGTTGACCTCGGCGGTCGGCCGCGACCAGGTCTGTTCCAGGACCGAACGGCCCTTTTCGCCTGCCGGGACCGACAGGCCGACCGCTCCGAGGAATTCCGCCTCCGAGAAGGGCAGCTCGCTCCACACCTTGCGGATGTCGTCGGGAAGCTCGGGCACGCCGTCGTAGAAACCGGGCAGCGTGACGCGGCCTTCATCGTCGTGGAGGTCGGCGAGGATCCGGGCCAGCACATGGATCGGATTGGCCGCCGCGCCGCCGAAATAGCCGGAATGGAGGTCCATGGAGGCGGCGCGGATCGTCACCTCCTCGCCGACGAGGCCGCGCAGGCCCGTCGAGATCGCGGGCGTCTCGCGGTCCCACATGTTCGTGTCGCAGATCAAGGCGACGTCGGCGGTGAGTTCCGCGCGGTTGGCGTCGAGGAAGGGCAGGAGCGAGGGGGAGCCGGATTCCTCCTCGCCCTCCAGGAAGATCGTCACCGAGCATGGCAGGCCGCCGGTCTCGGCGATGAAGGCGCGGCAGGCCTCGACGAAGGTCATCAACTGGCCCTTGTCGTCCGACGTGCCCCGGCCCGTCAGGCGCCGCGTGCCGTCGGGCATGGTGACGACCTCCGGGTCGAACGGATCGGCATCCCAGAGCTCGATCGGGTCCACCGGCTGCACGTCGTAGTGACCGTAGAACAGGACGTGCGGGCTGCCCTCCGGCCCCTCGCGCTTGGCGATCACCATCGGGTGGCCGGCCGTTTGGGCGATGCGCGCCTCGAAACCGATGGCGTCGAGATCGCCGGCAAGCCACTCGGCCGCCCGCCGGACGTCGGCGGCATAGGCCGGATCGGTCGAGATCGAGGGAATGCGCAGGAGGTCCTGCAGCCGCTCCACGGAGCGGTCGAGGTTGAGGTCGAGACAGGCGAGCACGCTGTCGAGGTCGGCCATGGGGCGCCCTTTCGCTGGCGTCGCGAGGCGTTCTCGCCCCGGACAGATCCGGTGCCTGCGATAGCGCGCTTGGCGGAGGGACGCAAAACATCGCGCACCGAAACTCTGTCGCCAGGATGCAACAGTTCGAGCCGAAACGAGATGGAAACCGAAGGAGAGAAGGAGAGAAGAGCCGTCGCGGACTGGAGGGGGGTTGTCGCGACGGCTCCTTCTCAGTAGAGCGGATTCCCGTGAGGGGGGATGGGATCATCCGCTCCAGACATTCGGCTCAAAGCGGGGGACGAGCTTGAGGCCGAACCACGACGTCATCGTGTGCGTCGTTGTCCAGAAAATGCGCCTTGACAGGTTTAAGTTCAATGGGTTTCGATCACGAACGCGTGATCGGAAGCATTAAACCTTTGTAATGCGTATCTCTGCGCATGGTCTGCGATGCAGGGGCTTTGGCGGTCCCGACCGGCGCTCCCGATGGACACGGCCGCCCGCCCACGATACGACCCTGACCTTATGCAAAAGGGCGATCATCTCTTCCTCGTCGACGGCTCGGCCTACATCTTCCGGGCCTACCACGCCTTGCCTCCGCTCACGCGCAAGTCCGACGGGATGCCGGTGGGTGCGGTGTCCGGCTTCTGCAACATGCTGTGGAAGCTCGTGGAGGAATCTCGCGACACCTCGGTCGGCGTCGCGCCCACCCATTTCGCCGTCATCTTCGACCATTCCTCGACGACCTTCCGCAACGCGCTCTACGACGGCTACAAGGCCAATCGGCCAGCGCCCCCGGAGGACCTGCGCCCCCAGTTCGAGCTGATCCGCGATGCGGTGCGCGCCTTCGATCTGCCTTGCGTCGAGAAGGAGGGCTACGAGGCCGACGACCTGATCGCCACCTATGCTCGCCTCGCGCGCGAGGCGGGCGGGGACGTGACGATCGTCTCTTCCGACAAGGACCTGATGCAGCTCGTCGGCGAGGGCGTCATCCTCTACGACCAGATGAAGGACAAGCGCCTCGGACCGGAAGAGGTGCGCGAGAAGTTCGGCGTCTACCCCGACAAGATGATCGACCTGCAGGCGCTGGTCGGCGACAGTTCCGATAACGTCCCCGGCATCCCCGGCATCGGGCCGAAGACGGCGGCCGAACTCCTCGAGACCTTCGGCACGCTCGAAGCGCTGCTGGAGCGTGCCGGCGAGATCAAACAGGCCAAGCGCCGCGAATCCATCATCGCCAATGCCGAGCAGGCGCGCCTGTCCAAGCGCCTCGTGACCCTCGATCAGGAGACGCCGCTGGACGTGTCGCTCGACGAGCTCTTCATCCACGAGCCGGATGGCGAGAAGCTCGTCGCCTTCCTGAAGGCGATGGAGTTCACGACGCTGACGCGCCGTGTCGCCGCCAGGCTCGGCACCGACGCTGCCGACGTCGCGCCGGCGCAGGTGGACACGAAGGCGCCCGCCCGTGGCCCCGACCTCGATGCGGACGCAACCGCCGCTGCGGACGGCGAGCTCAGCCCGAAGGCGCTGGCCGCCGCGCGCCTTGCCGAGCCGGCCTCGCAACCCGTCGACCGGTCGCGCTATGCGACGATCCGCGACGAGGACACGCTCCGACAGTGGATCGCACGCGCTTACGAGACCGGCATCCTCGCCTTCGACACCGAGACCACCTCGCTCGACGCCATGAAGGCCGATCTCGTCGGCCTGTCGTTCGCCGTCGCGCCGGGCGAGGCTGCCTACGTGCCGATCGCGCATGTGGGCGAGGGGGCGGGCGACCTCCTGTCGGGCGCCGACGCCAGGCAAGGCGTCGGCGCGCAGATCCCGCTGGGTGCGGTGCTCGACCTTCTGAAGCCGATCCTGACCGATCCCGCGATCCTGAAGATCGGCCAGAACGTCAAGTACGACTACCTCGTCATGCTCCGGCACGGGATCGCGCTGCAGCCCTTCGACGACACGATGCTGATCTCTTACGCGCTGGACGCCTCGTCCTCGCTCGAGGGGCACGGCATGGACGAACTGTCCGAACGGCTGCTCGGACACAAGCCGATCAGCTACAAGGAGCTCTGCGGCAGCGGAAAGTCCGCCCGGCCGATCGCCGCATGCGCCATCGACAAGGTGACCGAATACGCCGCCGAGGACGCCGACGTGACGCTCCGTCTCTGGCGCGTTCTGAAGCCGCGTCTGGCGGCAGACGGCATGACGGCCGTCTACGAGCGGCTGGAGCGGCCCCTGGTGCCCGTGCTGGCGCGCATGGAGGAGCGCGGCATCCGCGCCGACCGGCAGATCCTGTCGCGCCTCTCGGGGCGCTTCGCGCAGAAGGCGGCGGGCCTCGAGGCCGACATCCATATCCTCGCCGGCGAGCCTTTCAACATCGGCAGCCCCAAGCAGCTCGGCGAGATCCTGTTCGGCAAGCTCGGCCTGCCCGGCGGCAAGAAGACCAAGACCGGCCAGTGGGCGACCGACGCCAAGCTTCTCGAGGATCTCGCAAGCCAGGGCCACGAGCTTCCGCGTCGCATCGTCGACTGGCGCCAGATCACCAAGCTCAAGGGCACCTATACCGACGCGCTGCCGACCTACATGGACGAGGCCGAGCGCATCCACACGTCCTATGCGATGGCCTCGACCACGACGGGGCGCCTGTCGTCCTCCGAGCCGAACCTCCAGAACATTCCGGTGCGCACGCAGGAGGGCCGCGAGATCCGAACCGCCTTCGTGGCGGCCGGCGGCCACAAGCTCCTGTCGGCCGACTACAGCCAGATCGAGCTGCGCCTCCTCGCCCACATGGCTGACATTCCGCAACTCGTGGAAGCCTTCCAGGCCGGCCAGGACATCCACGCGACGACGGCGTCCGAGATGTTCGGCGTGGCCGTCGAGGGTATGCCCGCCGAGGTGCGGCGCCGCGCCAAGGCGATCAACTTCGGCATCGTCTACGGCATCTCGGCCTTCGGTCTCGCCGCCCAGCTCGCGATCCCGCAAGGCGAGGCCGCCAGCTACATCAAGCGCTACTTCGAGCGCTTCCCCGGCATCCGCGACTTCATGGACCGCACCAAGGCCTTCGCGAAGGAAACGGGCTATGTCGAGACGCTGTTCGGCCGGCGCGCCCATTACCCCGACATTCGATCGAGCAACCCGCAGGTGCGCGCGGCCGTCGAGCGGGCCGCGATCAACGCCCCGATCCAGGGCACGGCCGCCGACATCATCCGCCGCGCGATGATTCGGATGGAGGACGCCCTGCACGCCGAACGGCTGTCGGCCCGGATGCTGCTCCAGGTCCACGACGAACTCGTCTTCGAGGTGCCGGACGAGGAAGTGGAGGCGACGATCCCGATCGTGAAGCGCGTCATGGAAGGCGCGGCCGATCCGGTGGTCGAGCTAGCGGTGCCGCTGGTGGTGGATGCGCGCGCGGCCGGCAACTGGGACGAGGCGCACTGAGATGTCCGTGATGAACGCGCTTCTCCCCCGCGACCGGCTGATCGTCGGCCTCGACGTGTCTTCCCGCGCGGAGGCCGAGGCGATCGTCTCCGAGCTCGGCGACGAGATCGGCTTCTACAAGATCGGCTACCAGCTGGGCTTTGCCGGCGGCCTGCCGCTGGTCGGCGAACTTGCGCGCATGGGCAAGCGGGTCTTCCTCGACCTCAAGCTCCTCGATATCGCCAACACGGTGGAGAAGGGCATCGAGAGCATCGTCGGCCTCGGCGCCGCGATGACAACGATCCACGCCTATCCGCAGGCGATGCGCGCGGCGGCAAAGGCGTCCGCCGGCACCGACCTCTGCGTCCTCGGCGTCACGGTCCTCACGTCCCTGTCCGACGAGGACATCCGCGAGGCCGGCTACGGCGGGTCGGTCTCCGACCTCGTCGAGCTGCGCGCGCGCCAGGCGGCGGACGCGAGGATCGGCGGCATCGTCGCGTCGGCGCAGGAGGCCGCGCTGGTGCGCGAGCTCCTTCCGCCCGGCATGGCGCTGGTGACGCCTGGCATCCGCCCGGCGGGCGCGCAGGCCGGCGACCAGAAGCGCGTGGTGACACCGGCCGAGGCTCTGCAGGGCGGCTCGACCCATCTCGTGGTCGCGCGGCCGATCATCGGGGCGGGCGATCGTCTGGCGGCCGCGCGTGCGATCCTTGCCGAGATGCAGGGCGCCTGAGACCCGGAGAACCCGATGCCCAAAGCCTACTGGATCGCCCGCGTCGATGTGGACGACCCCGAGCGCTACCCCGACTACGTCGCGACGGCGGCGCCCGCCATGCAGCGGCACGGCGCACGGTTTCTGGTGCGCGGCGGGCCGTTCACCGCCGTCGAGGGCTCGTCTCGGACGCGCAACGTGGTGATCGAGTTCCCCTCGATGGCCGAAGCGCTCGCCTGCTACGAATCACCGGAATACCAGGCCGCCAAGGCGATCCGCGAGGCGGTGTCGAACGCAGACATCGTGATCGTGGAAGGCTTCGGCCCTGAGTGAACGGGCGCAAGGCGTTCAAGGGGATGGCTCCCGACGGCTATCGCATCCGCATGATGGAGCCGGGCGAGACGGAACGCCTGCGCGCGATCGACGCCGCGGCCGACCGGCTGCTGATCGAGGCCGGCCATATCGCCGACGTCGGTCCGGCGGATCTCGAAACCTTCGTCGCGTTCCTCCTGGCGCACGAAGTCTTCGTCGCCGAGGAGAAGGACGGCGCGGCGGTGGGCTTTGCCGCGGCCGCGGACCTTGCGACACTCACGGGCGACCCCTCCGCGAGCGGCTGCTATTGGATCTCGGGGCTCGCGGTCGATCCGGCGCACGGTCGACGTGGGATCGGCTCCGCCCTGCTGGCGGCGGTGTGCCGGCGCGCCGAATGGTTCTTCCATCGTGCGGTCGGCCTGTCCACCGCCGGGAACCTCCCCTTCGGTGAGCGCTTCTACGAACGGCGCCGCTTCGTGCGCGTGGCCGACGCGGACCTGACGCCAGCCCTGCTCCAGCGCCGCGATATGGAATGGCCCGCCGGCGCACTGCCGGGGTCCCGGACGGTCATGGTTCGTTGGCTGTGATCCGAGACCGCCAAGTGCGTTTGTCGGACAATTAACTTGCGCGGCACCATTCCGGTGCCATCTTCTTGGGAACAGGCCGTTCCGGTTCACTCGTTCCGCCAGTCGTGGGAGTGCATGTTGTACGAATTCTACGAGTGGAACCACGCGGTTCTCGCCCCCTTCCGCGCGGTGGCGGACGCGACCAAGGCCATCTACCAGAACCCGATGAACCCGATGGCGCACACCGAGATGGGGCGCACGGTAGCCGCCATGGCGGAGCTGTTCGAGCGCACCACCCGCGTCTACGGTAAGCCGTCCTTCGATCTCCACGACACGTTCGTCGACGGCATGCGCGTGCCGGTGATCGACAAGCCGGTCTGGCGGAAGCCCTTCGCCGAACTCCTCCATTTCGAGCGCGCGCTGCCCGAAGGGCGCAAGCCCGACCCGCGCTTCCTGATCGTCGCGCCGATGTCGGGCCACTACGCCACGCTCCTGCGCGGCACCGTGGAGGCGCTCCTGCCCTACGGCGAGATCTACATCACCGACTGGCAGGACGCGCGCACGGTGCCCGTCTCCGCCGGCCGCTTCGACCTCGATTCCTATGTCGACTACGTCATCGACATGCTGCGCTTCCTCGGCCCCGGCGTGAACGTCATCGGCGTCTGCCAGCCGGCGGTGCCCGTGATGATGGCGGTGGCGCGCATGGAGGAGGACGGCGATCCCTGCCATCCCGCCACCATGACCCTGATGGGCGGCCCGATCGACACGCGCGTCAACCCGACCGCCGTCAACAAGCTGGCGGAGGCCAAGGGCATCGACTGGTTCCGCCAGAACGTCATCATGAAGGTGCCGTTTCCGCAGGCCGGCTGCATGCGCGAGGTCTATCCCGGCTTCCTGCAGCTCACCGGCTTCATGTCGATGAACCTCGACCGGCACCTCATCGCCCACAAGGACTTCTTCTGGCACCTCGTCGAGAACGACGGGGACTCCGCCGAGAAGCACCGGACCTTCTACGACGAGTACAACGCGGTGATGGACCTCACCGCCGAATTCTACCTCCAGACCGTGGAGGAGGTCTTTATCAAGCACTCGCTGCCGCGCGGCACGATCACCCATCACGGCAAGCGCCTCGACATGGGACAGATCCGGCGGACGGCCCTCCTGACCGTCGAAGGCGAGAACGACGATATCTCGGGCGTCGGCCAGACCCGCGCCGCCCACGATCTCTGCCGCAACATCCCGGACGACATGCGCGTCCACTACCTGCAACCCAAGGTCGGCCATTACGGCGTCTTCAACGGCTCGCGCTTCCGCGCCGAAATCGCCCCGCGCATCGTCGACTTCGCCCTGACCCACGGCCACCGCGCCGCGCCGAAGGCGGATGTCGCGCACGAGGCGAGGGACGAGGCGGGCCTCCAGCCACCGCCCGCGCTCGAGGGCGCGTCCCTGCCCGAGGACGCCGTGGTTTCGGCCGTGGCCGTGTCGGGCGACGTGTCGTTGGACGCGGGTGCGCGCGCCTCGTCCCCGTTCGAGGACCCTGCGACCGACGCGTCGGTACCGTCTTTCATACCGCCGCCCGCCGTGGGCGAGGATGATGGCCTGTCCGGGGCGCCCATCCTTCTCGACGCCGTTCGCAAGTCGAAGAAGAGCGAGCGGTAACGTCTCCTTCAGAGACGTTGCAGCCCATCGAAACCGTCACCATCTCAGGAAGCGGGATCCTCGCCCGCTTCCCATGGGCTATGGTTGATGGACACCAACATGACGTCACAAGCTTTGATCCGTCCCGCCTGGACGCCGGCCACGATCGCGCTGATGGTTCTGGGCTTCATCACGTACTGGCCGCTCGGCCTTGCGATGATCGCCTATATCCTCTGGGGCGACCGCCTCGAGGTCTTCCGCCGGGATGTCGGCCGTGCCACCGACAGCGTGGCGGCCACCTTCCGCCGCTCGGGCGCGCGCATGCCGTTCGCCGCCGAGCGCACCGGTAACGTTGCCTTCGATGACTGGCGCGAGGCCGAGTTGAAGCGCCTCGACGAGGAACGCGCCCGCCTACAGCAGATGAGCTCCGAGTTCGAAACCTATGCGCGCGAACTGCGCCGGGCAAAGGACCAGGAGGACTTCGACCGCTTCATGGCGAACCGCAAGCGCCGCGGTGACGTCGTGGACGCTGAGTATGTCGACGTCCGCTAAGGCATCCGTGCGTTGAAGCTTCGGGCCGCCGGCATTACGCCGGCGGCCTTTTTCGTGGCCGCGTTGCGGCGATCTGCCTGCTCGGCCTAAGAAGCGGCGGACGGGACGGGACGGACGCGGATCACCATGGGGGCAGGATTTCTGGAGCGGCTGACGGGGCGGGCGGCAAGGCCCGTGCTGCCCGAGACGCTGGTCCTCGCCGGCCGCCCGGTGCGCCTCGACGTGCGGGAACATCCGACCGCGCGGCGAATCGTGATGCGGCTGGCCCCCGGCGGCGGCGCGCTGCGCATCACCGTTCCCCGCCGCACGCCGGTGCGCACCGTCCTTGCCTTTCTGGAACGCCATCGGGGCTGGGCGGAGGAGCGGCTCCAAGGGGCGCCGGGGCGCATCGCGATCGTGCCCGGCATCCACCTTCCGCTGCGCGGCGAAACCTGGCGCCTCGTCCACGACCCCGCCGTTCGCGGCGTCCGCTTCGAGCGGCACGCGGACGAGCCGATCCTGCGCGTCGGCGGCGAGGCGCCGCACCTTGCCAGACGCGTGCGCGATCTCCTGAAACGCGAGGCGCGTGCCGATCTCCAGGCCGCCGTCGACCGCCATGCCGCCGCCGTCGGCCTCCTGCCGCGCTCGCTGACCCTGAAGGACACCGTGAGCCGCTGGGGCTCGTGCACGGCGGACCGCCGGCTTGCCTTCTCCTGGCGCATCGTCATGGCGCCGCCCGGCGTCCTCGACTATCTCGCCGCCCACGAAGTGGCGCATTTCCGCGAGATGAATCATGCACCGGCCTTCTGGGCGCTATGTCGCAGCCTGTGTCCGGAAACGGAGACCGGTCGGCGATGGTTGAAGGAGAAGGGGCCGGGGCTGCACGCCTACGACTTCGGTCCATGAACCGACGTCTGCCAACGCTTTACCCGGAGAGCTATCGGCGCGATAAGTCGTCCATGTCCGATCTCCTCATCCCCGAAGAGTTTTTGCAAGCGTGATCCGCCCGCATATCAAGATCTGCGGCCTCAAGACCGAAGGCCATATCGACACGGTGCTCGCGCGCGGCGGCTCGGAGGTCGGCTTCGTGCATTTCGAGCGCAGCCCGCGCCATCTGTCGGTCGAGGACATGATCCGCCTGCGCGCCCATGTCGGCGGCCGGGCGCTGGTGACCGTCGTCACCGTGGATGCCGACGACGAGGTGCTGAAGCGCCTGACGACGCGGGTGAGACCGGACGTCATTCAACTGCACGGTTCGGAAACCGCCGCACGCGTCGCCGAGGTGTCCGCCTTGACCGGGACCACCGTGATGAAGGCCATCCCGATTGCCGGCGCCGCCGACCTATCCGAGATCGAGCGCTTCCGGCCCGTCGCCGATCGCATCCTCCTCGATGCGCGCGCGCCCAAGGGATCGAACATTCCGGGCGGCAACGGCGTTTCCTTCGACTGGGGCCTTCTCGACGCGGTGGAGAACCGCGACTTCACGCTGTCGGGCGGCATCAACCCGGAGACGATCACGCAGGCCGTACGGCGCGTGGCACCGCGCGGCCTCGATGTGTCGTCGGGCGTCGAGCGCGAGCCCGGCGTCAAGGACGACGGCCTGATCCACCGCCTCTTCGACGCCTTCGAGGCGGCGATCGAGGCGGGCCCCCTCAACCAAGAAGACCGGAAGCGCAGGTTCGCATGACCGAGATACCGACCCCCAATTCGTTCCGCCTCGGGCCCGACGAGGATGGTCTGTTCGGCCAGTTCGGCGGTCGCTTCGTGGCCGAGACGCTGATGCCGATCATCCTCGACCTCGAGGAGGCCTATCGCACCGCCAAGGACGATCCGGCTTTCCGCGCGCAGCTCGGCGATCTTCAGACCCACTATACCGGCCGCCCGAGCCCGCTCTACTTCGCCGAGCGGCTGACCGAGCATTTCGGCGGCGCGCGGGTCTATCTCAAGCGCGAGGAGCTGAACCACACCGGTTCGCACAAGATCAACAACTGCCTCGGCCAGATCCTGCTCGCGCGCCGCATGGGCAAGACGCGCATCATCGCGGAAACGGGCGCCGGCCAGCATGGCGTGGCGACCGCCACCGTCTGCGCCCGCTTCGGCATGCCCTGCGTCGTCTTCATGGGCGCGACCGACGTCGAGCGCCAGAAGCCCAACGTGTTCCGAATGAAGCTCTTGGGCGCCGAGGTGCGGGCGGTGACCGCGGGAGCGGGGACGCTGAAGGACGCGATGAACGAGGCGCTGCGCGACTGGGTCACCAACGTCGCCGACACCTATTACCTCATCGGCACGGCAGCGGGCCCGCATCCCTATCCCGCCATGGTGCGCGACTTCCAGCAGGTGATCGGCGACGAGACGCGCCAGCAGATGCTGGACGAGACCGGCGCGCTGCCCGACGCGGTCGTCGCCTGCGTCGGCGGCGGCTCCAACGCCATCGGCATGTTCCGCGCCTTCCTCGACGATCCCACCGTCGCGATCTACGGGGCGGAGGCGGGCGGCCACGGCATCCACATCGAGAACGGCCATGCCGCCTCGATGAGCGGCGGACGGCCGGGCGTCCTCCACGGCAACCGCACCTATCTCCTGCAGGACGCGGCCGGCCAGATCATGGAGGGCCATTCGATCTCGGCCGGCCTCGACTATCCCGGCGTCGGCCCGGAGCATTCCTGGCTGCGCGACACGGGCCGCGTCTCCTACGTTCCGGTGACCGACGAGGAGGCGGTGGACGCCTTCCACCTTTGCACGCGCCTCGAGGGCATCATCCCGGCGCTGGAATCCGCACACGGCCTCGCCCATGTCGCCAAGCTCGCCCCCACGATGACGCGCGAGCAGTCCATCGTGCTTTGCCTGTCCGGTCGCGGCGACAAGGACGTCCACACGATCGCGGGGCGGATGGGGCTGGAACTCTAGATGCCGGCCGGCGCTCTCGACGTCACCGTCGCCTGTCCGGACGAGGCGACGGCGCGCGAGATCGCCGACTCGCTCCTCGGACGTCGGCTCGTCGCCTGCGCCCAGCTTTCCGCCCCGATCGAGAGTCGGTACCGCTGGAACGGCACGCTGGAGAGCGCGCGGGAGGTCGTCCTGGTGCTGAAGACCCATGACGGTCTCTTCGACGTCGTGGCGTCGGCGATCCGTGAGCTCCATCCCTACGAGGTGCCGGCCGTCACGGCTCAAGCCGTCCTGGCCGACGCGCCGACCTTGAGATGGATCGCGGACGCCTGTATCGCAGTTTCATGACGAACGGCCGGGATCACACCATGACCACACGCATCGAGACACGCTTCGAGGCGCTGAAGGCGCAAGGGCGTCCGGCGCTCGTCACCTTCGTCATGGCGGGCGACCCGGATGCGGGGACGACGCTGGAAGTCCTGCGCGCGCTGCCGGGCGCCGGCGCCGACGTGATCGAGCTCGGCATGCCGTTCTCCGATCCGATGGCCGACGGTCCCGCCATTCAGCGGGCCGGCCTGCGCGCTCTTCAGGGCGGCGAGACGCTGGCCAGCACCCTGGACACCGTGCGCGCCTTCCGGCGCGAGGACGCGGCGACGCCGATCATCCTCATGGGCTACTACAACCCGGTCTTCATCTACGGCGTCGAGCGCTTCGTCGCCGACGCGAAAGCCGCCGGTGTCGATGGGCTGATCGTGGTCGACCTGCCGCCCGAGATGGACCGGGAACTCTGCCTGCCGGCGATCGAGGGGGGCTTGAGCTTCATCCGCCTCGCAACGCCGACGACGGACGAGAAGCGCCTTCCGGCGGTTCTCGCGAACACGTCCGGCTTCGTCTACTACGTGTCGGTCAACGGCATTACCGGCTCGGCAGCGCCCGATACGGGTGCGGTCGCCGCCGCCGTCGCGCGCATCAAGGCCAAGACGCCGCTTCCGGTCTGCGTCGGCTTCGGCGTGCGCACCGCCGAACAGGCCGCCGCGATCGGCCGGCATGCCGACGGCGTCGTCGTCGGCTCGGCGCTGGTCGCCGCGATGGAAGACGCGCGCGAGGCGGGAACGCCCGCCATGGTCGAGGCCGTGTCCTCGCTGGTGCGCGAGCTTGCCGGCGGTCTTGCCCAAGCCCGACTTGCGGCCGCCTGAATCGGCTGCCACTTAAGCTTCAAAGGCCGGCGCGGCCGCTCAGCGTAGCGCCCCCGGCCGCTTCCGTTTCCGAAGGACCCGGCCCTTGAACTGGATCACCAACTACGTCCGCCCGAAGATCTCGAGCCTTCTCGGCCAGCAGCCGCGCGAGGTGCCGGAGAACCTGTGGATCAAGTGCCCGGAGACGGGCGAGATGGTGTTCCACAAGGATCTGGAAGCCAACCAGTTCGTGATCCCGTCCTCCGGCTTCCACATGCGCATCGGCGCGCGGGATCGGCTGACAAGCTTCTTCGACGGTGGCCTCTTCGAGGAGATCGGGCTGGAGAAGGTGCCGCTGGACCCTTTGAAGTTTCGCGACGAGCGCCGCTACGTCGACCGTCTGAAGGACTCGCGCACCAAGACCGGCATGGAGGATTCCGTCCTCGTCGCCTGCGGCGAGATCGAGGCGCTGCCGATCGTGGCGGCCGTTCAGGACTTCGCCTTCATGGGCGGCTCGCTCGGCATGGCGGCGGGCGAGGCGATCGTGACCGCCGCCGAGGTCGCGGTGGAGCGCGCCCGGCCCCTGGTGCTCTTCGCCTCCTCGGGCGGCGCGCGCATGCAGGAAGGCATCCTCTCCTTGATGCAGCTGCCGCGCACCACGGTGGCGGTCGACATGGTGAAGGAGGCGGGGCTTCCCTACATGGTCGTCCTCACCAACCCGACCACGGGCGGCGTCACCGCGTCCTACGCGATGCTCGGCGACGTTCATATCGCCGAGCCCGGTGCGCTGATCGGCTTTGCCGGCCCGCGCGTCATCGAGCAGACGATCCGCGAGAAGCTGCCCGAGGGCTTCCAGCGCTCCGAATACCTGATGGAGCACGGGATGGTGGACATGGTGGTCCACCGGCACGAGCTGAAGGGGACCATCGCGCGGCTCCTCAAGGTCCTGACCAAGGCGCCGCTGCCGGCCCTGCCGGCGCCGGTGGAGGCCGCGCCGGAGCCGGTTCCGGTCCCGGTCGCCTAAGCGCCGCGATGAGCGAGACGAGCCTTGCCGCGGCCGAGATCGCACGGCTTCTGGAGCATCTGCCGAAGGGCATCGACCTCGGGCTGGACCGCATCCGCCGCCTCCTGACGACGCTCGGCGAGCCGCAACGCAAGCTCCCGCCGGTGATCCACGTCGCCGGCACGAACGGCAAGGGCTCCACCGTCGCCTTCTCGCGCGCCATCCTGGAAGCGTCCGGCCGGGCCGTTCATGTCCACACCTCGCCCCATCTCGTGGATTGGCGCGAGCGCTACCGGCTGGCCGGGACGGGGGGCGGACGGGGCGCGCTCGTGGCCGACGATCTCCTCGCCGAGACCGTGCGCCGGGCCGCCCTCGCCAACGGGGACGACGCGGTGACCGTGTTCGAGCTCCTCACCGCTGTCGCCTTCCTGCTCTTTTCCGAGCATCCCGCCGACGCGGTGCTTCTGGAGGTCGGCCTCGGCGGGCGGTTCGACGCGACCAACGTCGTGGAACAGCCGGCGGTGACGGCCGTCACCAGCGTGTCTCTCGACCACCAGGCCTATCTCGGCGACCGGGTGGAGCTGATCGCGGCGGAAAAGGCCGGCATCTTCAAGCGGGGATCGCCCGTCGTGATCGGTCCCCAGACCGAGCCGACGGCCCTGGAGGTCCTGCGCGACAAGGCCGCGCGCACCGGTGCGCCCGTTCTCGTCCACGGTCAGGACTTCCACGCCATCAACGAGCGCGGACGCCTCGTCTACCAGGACGACCACGGTCTCCTCGACCTGCCCCTGCCGCGCCTTCCCGGCCGGCACCAGATCGGCAATGCCGCAACGGCTATCGCGGCGCTGCGAGCGGGCGGCTTCGCGCCGACGCAAGGCGCGATCGAGCGCGGCATCGCGTCCGCCGAATGGCCGGGACGCCTGCAGCGCATCACCTCCGGCCCGCTGGTGGCGCTGGCGCCGGACGGCGCCGAAATCTGGCTGGACGGCGGTCACAATCCCGGCGCCGGCGTCGTCATCGCCGAGGCCATGGCCGACATGGAGGAGCGCGTGCCGCGCCCCCTGGTGCTGATCACCGGCATGCTGAACACGAAGGAGCCGGGCGGCTTCTTCGAGGCCTTCGCCGGCATGGCGCGCCATGTCTTCACCGTGCCGATCCGCTCGTCCGATGCGGGCATCGATCCGGTGACGCTGGCGGATGCCGCGCTCGAGGCCGGGCTCGACGCGGAACCGGCGGCGGGCGTCTCGGCCGCCATCCGGCGCGTCGCCTCCCATTGGCAGGGCGGGCCCGCGCCACGCTTCCTGATCTGCGGCTCGCTGTATCTGGCTGGCGACGTCCTCGCAGAAAGCGACCTCGCCCCACGCTGAGACCATGAAAAAGCCCGCGACCGACGGACGGTCGCGGGCTTTTTCAGGTTTCGAGACGGGAAACGCTTAAGCCGCGTTCGAGTTGATCCAGGCGAGGATCTGGCTCTTGGCGGCGGCACCCACCTTCACCACCGGCTCCTGGCCGGGGTTGAACAGCATCAGGGTGGGGATCGAGCGCACGCCGAACTGGGCGGCGAGATCCGGGTTCTCGTCGATATTGACCTTCACGATCGCGACCTTGTCGGTCTCTTCGGAAATCTCCTCGAGGCTCGGCGCGATCATCTTGCAGGGACCGCACCATTCGGCCCAGAAGTCCACGACGACCGGCTTGCCGGCCTGCAGCACATCGGTCTGGAACGAGGAATTGTCGGTCTTCTTGGTGGCCATGGAACGCTCCGGTGCCGCAAGGCTCCGTGCGGACACCTCGCGCGATGGTTCGAGAAAGAGCCGGCGAAGCTAGAATCGCTCCGTGCGGGCTCCGGGTGCACCATAGGTAGAAGGGAGGAGCGGCCGGTTCAAGCGCCGCCCCCGCCGGCCGTGCTGCGCGCCGCCCGCTCGGCGAGGGCCTCGGTCATGGCGTCCTGCGTCACCTCGATCAGCCGCGGCCCCTCGCTGTAGAGGAGCGCGGCCCGGATCTGCCGGCCCTTGAAGAGCGGGCGCACCATTTCGGCGTAGAGCGCCAGCTGAAGGACATGGGCGGCGGGAACGCCCGACAGCGTTTCGGGAAACGGTCTGTTCGTCTTGTAGTCGAGGATGTGGACGGTCTCCGCCGTCACCGCCAGACGGTCGATCGCGCCGCTGACAGCATAGCGTCGTCCGCCAAGCTCGATCTCGCCGGCCACCGCGACCTCGGCGCGGTTGCCCGGCGCGAAGTAGGGGGCATAGGCGGGATCGGACAGGATGCCGAGCGCCTGGGCGGCGATCCCCATGGCGTCCTCCTCGCCCAGCGCCCGTCCTTCGCGAAGCGCATAGGCGTGGGCGGCCGCCTCGCGCTCGGCGGGATCCAGATCGGGCAGAGCCTGCAGAAGACGGTGGAGAAGAAGGCCGCGCCGGACGCCCGCGCCCGGCCGGGCGGTGGCGCCGAGAACCGGCGAAGACGACAGGGGGCCTGCCTCGTCCATCGCCGCGAGTTCGATCCGGCTTCCGCCCGAGGCCGTCGAGGGCTGGAGCGGACGGGGAGGCAGTTCCTCGGGATCGAGCTTCGACAGGTCGAGCGCCCGGAACACCGGTGCCTCCGGCGGCGGTGCGGGCGCGAGGGCCTCGCCTTCCGGCTCCGCACCGAGCCGCCAGCCCAGCGTTTCCCCGGTTGCCGCGTCCCGGATCTCGCGCCCATGGGGCTTCAAGGCGACTTCCACCCGTTGCAGCCAGGACGCTTCGTCGGGGCCGCGCACGCCGGAGAGACCGCAGACCACCAGCCGGTCGGCCGCGCGCGTGAGGCCGACATAGAGGAGGCGGCGGTATTCATCCTCCGCGCGCGCCCGCTCGGCCTCACGCAGGGCGCTGACTGCGCTCTCTCGCGCCGATGTGTCGGGGCACCAGAGGAAGCCCGGCGGCATGCCGGGGGGCAGGCCCGGCATGTCCGTCCATTCCATCAGCTTGGCGCCGTGCGAATGGCTGAACGGGGCGGAGCCGGGGTCGACCAGGAAGACGACCGGCGCTTCCAGCCCCTTGGAGGCGTGCGTCGTCATGATGCGGACCTCGCCGCGACCGTGCTCCATCTCCCGCTTGATCTCGGGGGGCGAGGCGGCGAGATCGGCAAGGAACGCCTCCAGCCCGCCGCGCCCGGCCTGCTCCTCGGCCAGCGCCAGATCGAGGAACGCGTCCACCACGTCGCCGGCGTCGCGACCGAGCCGGGCGACGAGCCGGGCGCGGCCCTCCTCGGGGCCGAGGATGCGGGCGAAGAAGGTGAACACGGTCTCGAAGCCCGCGCGGCGGCGCAGTTCCTCCAGCCGGTCGAAGGCTTTCGCCGCCTTCTCGCGGAGTTTCTCGCGCGCGGGCCCTGGGACGAAGTCCGGGATGCGCTCGGCCCCGCCGGGGCGGGCGAGGCGCCGGAGCGCAAAATAAAGCGCTTCCGGTTGCTTGGCACCGCGACGCGACAGGGCGAGCGCCATCAGCTCGTCGTCGGTGAAGCCGAAGAGGGGGCTCTTGAGGCATGCCGCCAGCGAAAGCTCGTCCTCGGTGTTGGAAACGGTGCGGCCGAGGGCCGCGAGATCGGCCACCGCGATATGGTCGGTGATCACGAGCCGGTCGGCCCCGGCGACGCGGATGCCGGCCTTGCGCAGCGCGGCACCCATGGCCGCGACGAAGCCGGAGCGCTTGCGCACGAGAATGAGGACGTCGCCGGCATCGAGCGGGCGTACCGTGCCCTTCACCCGGATCGGGCGGCCAAGCCATTCGCCGATGCGAGCGGCGATGCGGGCGGCCAGGCGATGGGCGGGCGAAGATTCGGGCTGAAGATCGACCGGCGTCAGCCAGTCCTCGTGCTGCGGCACGGTAGCGGGCGCGACCACCGGCCAGACCTCGATCAGGCCGGGATCGGCCGATCGCGTGGAAACGTGGACGGGCGGGCCTTCCTCCGACTGGAGGCCGCGCCGGTCGGCGGGGTCGGCGAAGACTTGATCGACGGCGCGGAGGATGTCGGGCACCGAGCGAAAGGACTGGTGCAGCTCGACGCGCGCGAAGGGACGCTCTCCTCCTTCCGCGAGCGAACGCAGGTACTCGCGCTCACGCGCGAACATTTCCGGCGAGGCGCCCTGGAACGAGTAGATCGACTGCTTCTCGTCGCCGACGGCGAACACTGTGCGCGGCCGGACGCTAGCCGAGGCGCCGGCGAAGAACTCCTCCACAAGCTGGCGCACGACCTGCCACTGGCGGGGGCTCGTGTCCTGCGCCTCGTCGACCAGTACGTGGTCGATGCCCTGGTCGAGTTTGAAATGCACCCAGGCCGAGGCTTCCGCCCGCAGGAGAAGATCGGCGGTGCGCACGATCAGGTCCTCGAAGTCGAGCCGACCCCGCCGCCGCTTGAGGCTCGCATAGTCCGCCTCCAGCTTCTCGGCGATCGTGAGCGCCGCGCCGCTGGCGCGCGCAAGCCGCAAGGTCGCCAGTCGCTCGCGCCGCTCCTCGAGAAACTCCGCCAGCGTTTCCAGGCGTTCCTCGAAGTCGGCGAAGGCGCCGGCAACCGCTTTGGTGGCGACGCTTGACGCCTTGTAGCGCCCGCCATCGGCCTTGAAGACGACGGAGCACAGGGCGGCAAAACGCGCGTCCGGCGTCTCGGCCCCGTCCACATCGGCGATCTTCGCCGCGAGCTTCGCGTCGGTCGCCTTGCCGCTCCGGGTGGCGGCCTCGGCGAGCGCCTCGCGGAAGCTCTCCTCGAAGCCCGGCGGATCGATCGCGGCTGCGAGCGCGTCGGCCTCCGTCTCGCCCGGCCTGAGGCCGAGCGCCCGGCGAAGGCGCTCCTCCGCCGCCTCGCGCCCCCCCGTCGCCTCCAGATGCCGGCGTAGCCGGTCGCGGCGCCCGACGATTTCCGAGAGCAGCGCGTCGAGGCCCCACTCGCCCGACATGGACAGGGCATCGGCGAAGGCGCGGGCGATCGCGGCGTCCTCCGCGTCCTGGCCGCCGGGGTCGTCGGGGCGAGTGCTCGCTCCCGAGATCAGAATGCGCCGGGCCTCGGCAAGGAGAAGGGCGCTTTCCGTCTCGTCCATCACCTCGAAATGGCCGGGAATGTTGGCTTCCAGCGGGAACTGGTGGAGCACCGCCTCGCAGAAGGCGTGGATGGTCTGGATCTTGAGGCCGCCCGGCGCTTCCAGCGCGCGCGCGAAGAGGCGGCGCGCCTCGGCGAGGCGCTCGCGCGACGGGCGGCGCCGATCCAGCGCCTCGATGGCCTTCGAGAGTGTCTCCTCGTCCGTCACCGCCCAGTGCGACAGGCGCCCGAAGACGCGCGTCTGCATCTCGGCCGCCGCTGCCTTGGTGTAGGTGAGGCACAGGATCTTCGATGGCTCGGCACCGGCCAGGAGCAGGCGCACGACGCGCTCGGTCAGGACGTGCGTCTTGCCGGATCCGGCGTTGGCCGCCACGAACACCGAGCGCGCGGGGTCGGAGGCGATGCGCTGCGCCTCGATCGTGGCGGGAAGGACCTCGCTCATTCCGCCGCCTCGTCGTCGCCCGCACCAGCGGCCGTCCATTCCCGCGCGCGGGCGAGATGGTCGTAGGGGCCGGAGAAATCGCCTGCCTGGAAGGGCCGCGCGCGCGACAGGTATCCCCGGTTCGGGTCGCGATAGGCCGACGCCAGGCCGCGGAAGGCGGCAAGGGCGGCGTCGGAGAGATCGTCCCCCGATTGCGGCTCGCCGGTCCGGCCGCCGTTGTGGGCAAGGCGCTCCTCGTAGAACTCGCGCTCGCGCAGGCGAACGTAGAGGAGGTCGCGGACGGAGGCGGCGGGTCCGAGCTTGTCGAAACCGCCGAGCTTGGCCATCGCCCCTTCCAGCGGCAATTGCGGGCTGAGCAGCGTGCGCGCCTGTTTCACGGAGGGGTTGGTGCCGGTCTTGTAGTCGATGATTTCCACCGAGCCGTCGCGCATCCGGTCGATGCGGTCGGCATAGCCATGGAAGCCGACGCCGAGCGCCGGAAGGTCGTAGCGCCCCTGAACCTCCGTCAGCCGCTCTGCCACACCCGGCGCGCGCTCGCGCTCCCACGCGATCATGTTGGTGGCCAGCGTCTCCATGCGCGGCCACCAGATGGCCTCGATCTCGGGCGGCAGGGCGGCGCGGTCGAACTCTTCGCGCGCGATGGCGAGCAACGCGTCGCGCGCTTCGGCGGCCGCGGGATCGCTTCCTTCGGCGACGAAGCGATGGAGGATGGCGTGGTAGAGATCGCCGCGTTCCGGCGCGCCCGGCGCGCGGATCATCTCGGGCAGCGGGTCGAGGCGGAGCACGCGCCGGGCGAAGACCGCATAAGGGTCGCGCACCAGCGTCTCCACCTCCGTGAACGAGTGGCGCACGGGGCGCGCCTCCAGCGGGGGGCGGGGGGCCGGGCGGGGGGCGGGGGCTTCCGCGGGCCGCTCGTCGAGGCGACGGGCGTGATGGAGATAGGTCTCGCCTCGCTGTCGCAGAGCCTTCGCCCCGTCCGGGCCCGCCAGCGTGAGGATGCGCTGGAGCCAGCGCGAGGGGATGGCCGGCGCGCCGCCCGCCCGGTGCGAGCGCCCCAGAAGCACGCGCCGGCAGCCGAGCGCCATCCAGATGTCGTGCGCCGCCAGTCCGATGCGCCGCTCCGGCGGATCGAGGTCGATCTCCGAACGCATGATCCGCGACAGGAACGCGTCGGATCGCGCGGTGCCGGGCCACGTGCCTTCGTTGAGGCCGCCGAGGATCATCACGTCGACGCTCTGCAACCGCGCTTCCAGCGCGCCCCAGACGAAGACGCGCTGCGAAAGGCCGCCGCGCGGGCGCACGTTGATCGAACGCATCAGTGCCAGCGCCACGTCGGGCAGCTCGGGCGCACGGAAGGCGAAGCCGGTCTCGGGCGCGGCCACCCAGCCGCGCAGCATGTCGCGCAGCGCAACGCCTGCTTCCTCCGAATACAGCGGCGTCGGGGTGCCGTCCTCATCGCTCGCCAGCGCTTCCAGGACGCGGGTCAGGCAGATGGCGTAGTCGGCCAGTTCCTGCTCGCCGCCGTCGCGCAGACCCGATAGCGGTCGGAGCGCCGCCTCCAGCCGTTCGGCGAGGCTTTGCGCCGCGTCGCGATCCTCCTCCGGCACAAGCCGGACCGGACGCGGTGCCCGGCCATCGACGGCCTCCGCCGCCGTTCGACGCTCTGCGAAGAGGGCGGCGAGTTTGGCCCCGTCGGCCACGCCACAACCGCCCCGCAGCGCGATCAGCTCGATCGTGCGCGCCGCCTCGCGCGCCCGTCCCGGCGACAGCCCGAGCCGGAGGAGGGGGTGCTTGAGGAGGGACAGAAGCGTGATCGGATCGCCCGGCTCGAGCGCCACCGAGAGCGCCAGGAGGCAGAAGGTGCCGGGCGCCGTCGCATGGAGCGGACGGCCGGCGGAATCGTTGGCGGCGACGCCGAAGCGCTCCAGCTCGGCCGAGACGCGTCGGGCGAGGTTGCGGTCGGGCGTCGTCAACGCCACCGTGGCGGCGGGGTCCGCGAGGGCGTCGCGGATCGCGACCGCGATCGCCAGGGCCTCCTCCCGCTCGTCCGCGGCCTCGATCAGTTCGAGCCCGTCCAGGGCCTCGCCGCCATGGCGACGGCTCGCCTCGGCCCAGACGTCCGTGGTCTCGGCCGGGCGCAGCGCGTCCGACAGGAATTTTTCTCGCGCCAAAAGGGGGTGGCCCTTGTCGGGGCACAGGAGTTCGATGCCGGCCCGCTCCACCAGGAGCCCTTGCAGGATGCGCTTCAGCGCATGCTGCGGGTGGCCGGGCGCCGCAATGGAGCGAGAGCGGTCGATCGCGTCGAAGCTCGGCGCGTCGAGATGGCAGTCGACCCCCGGCAGGATCACCGCCCCGTTGGGCAGGCCCGCGACCGCACGCAGGAAGCGCAGCGTCGACGGTGCCGTTGCGGTCGAGCCCGCCACGATGATCGGCCCTCGCGAGCCGCTTGTCGTCAGGCGCTTGGCCTCGGCATCGAACCAGCGCTTGCGCAGGGTCGCCCGGTCCTCCACGCCGCGGTCCGCAAGGATCGCCGGCCACTGCTCCGACAGGATCGACAGGAAGGTCAGCGTCAGCTGCCACCATTCGGCGAGGCGGTCGGGCGCCAGACCCGTCAGCTTGTGGAGGCCCGCCTCCTCCGTCACCACCTCGTCGAGGAAGACGCAAAGGTCCTCGGCCGAATACAGGGCATCGGCGGCTGAGGCCGGAAGCACGATCTCCTCGTCCGTCAGCACGCGCAACGCATGCCGGTTCAGGCCGTCCTTCCAGAAGCGCACGAGCCGTGCGAGGAGGAGATGGCGCTCCAGCGGGTCCATGGCCGGTGCGAGTGTCTCTTCGAGCCCCACGAAGGCCGCGCCCTCGTCGGCTTCGGCGAGCGTGCGGATCGAGGGCAGGATTGCCGAACCGCCCCCCATCGCTCGGGCGAACTCGCCCGCCAGCGAGCGCGCCGCGCGCCGTGTCGGCACCAGGATCGTCAGCCCGGCCAGCGCCAGCGGATCTGCGGTGAAGTCCTCGCCCGGCAGGAAGCGCCCGTCGAGGACGCCGCGCGCCAGCGTCGGCAAAAAGGGCAGGGCGGGGGCGATGGAGAAAACACGCGACGGCATCGCAGGCACCCTAGCCGAAGGGGATGGCGGGGTTCCACCCCGCACCCCGCCAGGGGAAATGATTTCCCCTGGACCCCTCCACTGTTGGGGGAGGCGCCAGGCCCACTGATCTACGCGCGCTCCGCTCGTGTCGCGCTGGCGGCAAACGCGGCTTCGGCCTCGGCGATGGCGCGGGGCGTGCCGACGGTGATCCAGAGGCCGTCGAGGCGCACGCCGAAGAGGCGCTCATTCTCGATCGAGCGGTCGAAGACGCGGTTGAGGGAGAAGGTCTCTTCGGGGAGGTCGCGGAAGAGATCGGGCTTCAGGATCGCGGCGCCGGCATAGATGAAGGGGCTCATGTCGCGCTCGGCGACGCGGCGCAGGCGGCCCTCGCGGTCCATGGTGAAGTCGCCGCGCCCTTCGTAGCCGGTGGCCTGACGCATTTCGGCGATCAGAAGCGAGATGTCGGCCTCGTCCGGGTTCCAGAGATCGGCGAGGAGGTCGAGGTTGTCGCGGTAGCCGTCGATCCAGAACGTGTCGGAATTGATGAGGTAGAACGGATCGTCACCGAGAAGCGGCAGGGCGCGCACGATGCCGCCGCCCGATTCCAGGAGCTTGTCGGTCTCGTCGGACACGAGCACGTCCATGTCGCGGCGCTTGCGCAGGTGCGCGCGCATCAGGTCGGCCATGTAGTGGACGTTGACGACGACGCGCTCGACGCCGTTGCGGGCGAGCGCGTCGAGCCCGTAGTCGATCAGCGCCTTGCCGCGGATTTCGACGAGGGGCTTCGGGATCGTCGAGGTGATGGGGCGCATGCGCTTGCCGAGGCCCGCGGCGAGGATCATCGCGGTCTTGGGCTTCTGCGAGCGGGGCGGGCGGGCAGCGATGGGACGGGCGTTCACGTCGGTCTCGTATCGGATGAGGCGTCTTCGTCGACGAGAATCTGCCACGCTTGGTAAAGACGTGCCAGTTCGTCGAGCGCCGGATGGGAAAGCGTTTTCGTGAGGTACGCTTTAATCCGCGGAATGTGACGCAGGTATTGCGGCTTGCCGTCCCGCGCCAGCAGACGCACGAAGATGCCGAGGATCTTGGTCTGGCGCTGTGCCGCCATGATCGCATAGGCGGCCGCGAAGCCGGCCTTGTCGAAGCCGGGATCGACGGATTGCCGGGCGCTCACGTAGGCCGTCCGCAGCCGCAGCTCCAGTTCGGGCCCGATGGTGACGCGGGGGTCGTGCGCCAGCGCGGCGACGTCGTAGGCGGACGGGCCGACCATGGCGTCCTGGAAATCGAGGAAGCCGATCCTTCGGATGCCGCTCTCGCCCGCGCGCCAGAGGAGGTTCGGCGCCTGGACGTCGCGCTGGACGACATGGCGCTCGGCGCTATCGAGGCGGGTGAACAGGCGCTCCCACACGGCCTCGAAACCGGCGCGCTCGGCGTCCGTCGCCGGCCGCCCGAAGACGTGCGGCACGTACCAGTCGAGAAGAAGGCTCGCCTCGATCCCCATGGCGGCATGGTCGAAGGGCGGCACCTCGTAGGAGCGGCCGTCCGGCAAGCGCAGGTTCGGATCGAACGGCGTCGCATGGAGATGGGCGAGCGCCAGCATCGCCGCCTCGTAGCGCTCGGGGATCGGCCGCCCATCGGCGTCGAGCACGCCGTCGCGGCCGAGATCCTCCATCAGCACGAAACCGCGGCGGGTGTCGAAGGCTTCGATGCGCGGCGTCACGAGGCCGCGCGCGCGCAAGGCCTCGGCCATCGCGACGAAAGGCACGGTGTTGCGAGCCGAGCGGGCGATCTCGGCGTAGGCGCGACCGTCACGCACCGGGGGGCCAAGCACGAGATCGGGTGAATCCATGAGGATCAGCGCTCGCCCGTCCTGCGCGGTCACGACTTCGTAGCGCCGCGCCGAGGCATCGCCCGGAAAGGGCACGCGTTCGGCATGACCCTGGCCGGCGGCGTCGAGAAAGGCCAGAAGCGCCAAAGGGCGCTCGATGCGCACGGCTGCCTCCGGCAGGGCCGCGATCGCGACGTGCCGCCCGCCGCCCGGCTTGTCGGCAAGCGTGAGATGCAGGTTGGCGGCCTCGAGGACCTCGGGCGCCTGTTCCGGCCATTCGGCCAGCACCACGCCGGTTTCCGCCGCCTCGTCGAACCCGAGCTCGACGAGCTCGTCCGGATCGGAAAGGCGGTAGAGGTCGAAATGGGTGACCCGGGGGCGCGCCGGATAGATCTGGACGAGCGTATAGGTGGGCGAAGGGACTTCGAGCGCCGGGTCTCCCGCCACCGCGCGGATCAGCGCGCGGGCCAGCGTCGTCTTGCCCGCGCCGAGTGGCCCCGAAAGAGCGACGACGTCCCCAGTTCCGAGGAGAGGCGCGAGGACTGCGGCCAGCCGCGTCGTCGCGGCCTCGTCGGGAAGTTCGAGGAAGAAGGTCCGCGTCTCAGGCGAGGCGCCGGCCGGTTCGGTCGTCATTCGGCGGCGAGGTCCTGGTCGTCACGGGCCAACGGAAAACGGCACAGGACCGTCGTGCCGCCCTTCGGGCCGGACTGGATCTCGACCCGTCCGCCATGCAGCTCGACGAAGGATCGCACGATCGAAAGGCCGAGGCCGGCACCCGACTGCCGTCCGCCCGACGGATTGGTCTCGAACCGCTCGAACAGGCGCGCGACCTCGTTCGGCGCGATGCCCGGTCCCCCGTCGGCGACGCTGAAGATCATCTCGCCGTTGGCGCGCACCGCCTTGAGGTTCACCACGGAGCCGGCCGGCGCGAAGTTTGCGGCGTTGGACAGGAGGTTGAACAGGATCTGCGTGACACGGTGCCCGTCGGCGCGGAAGGCCGACCCCGCGCGCGTGATGTCGATGTTGAGGATGATGTCGTTCTCGCGGAACCGGTCGCGCACCGCGTCCGCCGCATGGCCCACCGTCCCGGAGACGTCGACGTCGGTGAGGTCGAGATCCATGATGCCGGCGTCGATGGTCGCAAGGTCCAGGATGTCGTTGACGATGGTCAGGAGCGACGAGGTCGAGGTGCCGATGTAGTCGAGATATTCCGATTGCCGGTCGTTGAGCGGGCCGGTCTCGGCCGAGCGCAGGAGCGCCGAGAAGCCGATGATGTTGGTGAGCGGCGAGCGCAGCTCGTAGTTGACGTGCTGGACGAAGTCGCTCTTGAGGCGCGCGGCGTTCTCCAGCGCCTCGTTGCGCTCGCGCAGCATGCGCTCGGCCTCGCGCGCATCGGAAATGTCGGTGAAGGTCAGCATGGTCTGCCCGTTGGGCAGGGGGACGACGCCGTAGGCCTGCACGCGGCCGTCGGACAGTTCGATCTCGCCGCTTTCGGCCTCGCGCGCGCCCTCGTCGAAGGCCGTGACGGCATGGGCGAACGTCGCCCAGCTCGGCCCCGCCTCGCCCTGCACGGCGCGGATGGAGACGTCGGCGGTGGCCGCGAAGGAGCGGATATGGGGCTTGGCTTGGAGGAACTCGGCCGACAGGCCCCAGAGATCGGCGAAGATCGGGTTGGACAGGCGTAGGCGCCCGTCCTGGCCGAACACGGCAACGCCCTCGCGCAGGTAATCCAGCGTCTCGCCCTGCAGGCGGACGAGGGAGTTGAGCCGCGATTCGAGCGCCAGCTTCTCGGTCAGGTCCTCGAACACCCAGCTCGCGCCGCCACGGGGCTCGGGGCTGGCGAAGACGCGCAGGGTGCGCCCGTCGGTGAGATGCCAGAGGGCTTCCGTCGGCTGGGTCGCGCGGTGCGCGGCCAGGATGTCGGCCTTGACGTCGCGCAAGGGGCGGTCGTCCGGCAGGATCCCGCGCGAGCGGAGCTGGTCGAGGATCCCGATGTGGTCGGGCGCGGTCTCGAGATAGGTCGTCGACAGGTCGAAGAGGCGCGCGAAGGCGGCGTTGTGGTAGAGAAGCCGCGTCTTGTCGTCGAAGCGGGCGATGGCGGTGGTGAGCTGGTCGAGTGTCTCCGAGTGGGAGCGCACGGTCTCGTCGAGCTCGCGGCGGATCGCCTCCGCGTCGGAGATGTCCACACCGAGCCCCGCCGAGCCGAAGGGGCCCGAGGCGTCCACCACATGGAAGTTGCGGCGGTCGGCCTCGACCACGGCGCTCAGGCGGTCGGAGAAATGGCCGGCTTGACGGCGACTGGCCGCGATGCGGGCGCGGTCATGCTCGTTGAGGAACTCGACCTGGCTCGTCACGGCGCCGGTCACCCCGGAGGCGTCGACGGCCTTGGCATAGGCGTCGTTGACCCAGATCAGCCGCTCGTCCTCGTCGCGCACCCACATCGGCACCGGGGCGGCATCGAACAGGGCCTGCATCGTCTCGATCATGCCGTTGGTGCGCGCGTGCTCCACCTTCAGCGCGGCCAGTTCCTCGCGCAGGCCCGAAAGGGGCGTGAAGCGGACGGTCGCGAGCGCCCCGACGGTGCGCCCGCTCGCCTCGATCAGGCGCCCGTCCGGCCGCTCGATCTCCAGGCGGAAGGGCTCGGCCCGGCTGCGCAACTGCGCGACCGCCGCATCCAGGCGGCGCGCCTCGTCGGCATCCATCCAGGTGGAGAAGGCGAGGAAGGCGGCGGGATCGGCGGGAACGCCGAGGTTCTTGGGAAGGGTGCCGACGATGTCCGGGGCGCCAGGGCCGGCATAGACGACGAGGCGCTGGTGGTCGTCGGCGAGCAGCCCCGCCCGGCGATCCGCTTCGGTCAGCGCGTCGGCGAGCTCGGCGCGCAGACGCGTGTTCTCCTCGGCCGTCGCGGCCTGCTGGCGGATCAGCCAGACGGCGGTGATCATCGCCGCGCCGATCGTGAGGGCGACGAGCGCGAGATAGAGAAGCGGCTCGGCGGCCACCGGACCATCGGTCCCCTGCGCCTGCGCCGGCCCTCCCCCGAGGGCCAGACCCAGAAGAACGAGGCCCGCCGCGCGGGTCGGCGCGATGCACCCTAGACCCGTTCCGCAAGCTTTCATCGAGCGGATCCCCCGACCCACTCTCTGCACCGATTCGCGCGTCCGCATCGCGTCCTTTCAGCCGCCCCTCCGTGGAGGCGAGTGTCCCCGTAGCGCCCACCGCTCCCCAACGGCAGGCCAGGTGGAGAATCTAAACGGTGGATAACCGTCCGCAAAGCGTCGATCGGACACGATATGGAAAAAAGAAACGGCGCCGGGGGGCTTGCCTCCGGCGCCGTTTTGCTTTGGGCGCCCCTCCAGGAGGGCGCGGCCGTCAGTAGCGGTAGTGCTCGGCCTTGAACGGACCCTGCGGCGTCACGCCGATATAGGCGGCCTGGCTCTCCGACAGGGTCGAGAGCCTGGCGCCCAGCTTGTCGAGGTGAAGGCGCGCCACCTTCTCGTCGAGGTGCTTCGGCAGCACGTAGACCTGGTTCTGGTATTGCTCGCCCTTGGTGAAGAGCTCGATCTGCGCCAGCGTCTGGTTGGTGAAGGATGCCGACATCACGAAGGACGGATGGCCGGTCGCGTTGCCGAGGTTGAGGAGGCGGCCTTCGGAAAGCAGCAGCATGCGCTTGCCGTCCGGAAAGGTGATCATGTCCACCTGCGGCTTGATGTTGGTCCAGGTGAGGTTCTTGAGCGCGGCGACCTGGATCTCGTTGTCGAAGTGGCCGATGTTGCCGACGATGCACATGTCCTTGACGGTGCGCATGGTGTCGATCGTCACGACATCCTTGTTGCCGGTCGTCGTGATGATGATGTCGGCGGTGGGAGCGGCGTCCTCGAGCGTGACGACCTCGAACCCGTCCATCGCGGCCTGGAGTGCGCAGATCGGGTCGACCTCCGTCACCTTGACGCGGGCGCCCGCGCCCTGGAGCGAGGCGGCCGAGCCCTTGCCGACGTCGCCATAGCCGCAGACCACGGCGACCTTGCCGGCCATCATCACGTCGGTGGCGCGGCGGATGCCGTCGACCAGCGACTCCTTGCAGCCGTACTTGTTGTCGAACTTCGACTTCGTGACGCTATCGTTGACGTTGATCGCCGGGAAGGGAAGAAGCCCCTTCTTCTGGAGCTGGTACAGGCGGTTGACGCCCGTCGTGGTCTCTTCCGTCACGCCCTTGATGGCGTCGCGCTGGCGGGCGAAGAAGCCCGGCGTTGCCGCGAGGCGCTTCCTGATCTGCGCGAAGAGGACTTCCTCCTCCTCCGAGCCCGGGTTCGACAGCACGTCCTCGCCGGCCTCGGCGCGCGCGCCGGTGAGGATGTACATCGTGGCGTCGCCGCCGTCGTCGAGGATCATGTTGGAGGGCTCGCCATCCGACCACTGGAAGATCCGGTCGGTGTAGTCCCAGTACTCCTCGAGGCTCTCGCCCTTGACGGCGAAGACCGGGGTGCCGGTGGCCGCGATCGCAGCGGCCGCGTGGTCCTGCGTCGAGAAGATGTTGCAGGAGGCCCAGCGGACCTTGGCGCCGAGCGCCTGCAGCGTCTCGATCAGGACGGCGGTCTGGATGGTCATGTGGAGCGAGCCGGTGATGCGCGCGCCCCGAAGCGGCTGGTCGGCGCCGAACTCGGCGCGGCAGGCCATGAGGCCCGGCATCTCGGTCTCGGCGATGTCGAGTTCCTTGCGGCCCCAGTCGGCCAGCGAGAGATCCTTGACGACGAAATCACCATGCGTGGCGGACATGAGGCGGGCTCCTAGGCCTTGGTGCCGAAAACAAAGGCCCGCGCCGCAGGGGCGGCGTGGCGGACCGATCCGGCACTCCCTTAGCAGTCCAGGAGATATAAGGAAATCCTTATATGGTTATCCCGCCGCCCGTTCGGTCGGGCTCCTGCCCGCGACGGGGCGAACGGGTCGGGCTCAGCACTCCTCGCCGAACCGGTCGGCGACGAGATCGGCGATCGCGTCGACCGCTTGGCCCGCGTCGTGTCCTTCGGCCCGCACGTCGATGGTCGTGCCCTGTCCGGCGGCGAGCATCATCAGCCCCATGATCGACTGGCCGCCGACCGAGAGGCCTTCGCGCGAGATCGTGATCTCGCATTCGAACCGCTCGGCGAGCTGCACGAACTTGGCCGAGGCGCGGGCATGAAGGCCCTTGCGGTTGACGATGGTGAGCGTTCGCTCGACCGCCTCGTCCGACAACGGGCTCGGCATGGACGTATCGGTCGGCGAGGAGGAGGGTCCGGTCTTGTCCATGGCTCGGCCGACGAAATTCCGTGGTGCGAGGAGGGCTACTTGCCGCTGAGGATGCGGCTGGCGACGGCGATGTACTTGCGGCCGGCGTCCTGGGCGGCGACCAGCGCGTCGGCCATGGGCTTCTCGCCCCGGACACTCGCGAGCTTGATCAGCATCGGCAGGTTGACGCCTGCGAGCACGTCGATGTTCCCCTCGTCCATCACCGAGATGGCAAGGTTGGACGGCGTGCCGCCGAACATGTCGGTGAGGATGATGACCCCCTTGCCGCGCTCCGCGTCGCGCACCGCCTGGAGGATATCCAGCCGTCGCTGTTCCATGTCGTCGTCGGGCCCGATGCAGATCGTCTCGAACGCCTCCTGGCGACCGACCACATGCTCGACGGCAAGCTTGAATTCACGCGCGAGCTGGCCATGCGTCACCAGCACCAGACCAATCATACGTCGACCACTCCGGGCTCCGCCGTTTGTTTGAGCAATCGATTGTGCGCTTGCGGCCAGATTGCTGCAAGACGCAGCAAGTCACACCAGCCGGAATCTTTCCAGATCACGGCGAAAGCCTTGCGATGCCGGACCTTAGGCGTTTTCACGAACCTGAGATGGATCTGCTGCAATGCGGTATCAGGCCCGCTTGTCCGGGTCCCAGAAGGGCGCGGCGGCAGCCAGGGTCAGGAGAACGTCGGCACCGAAGGCGGGGTCGCGCTCAGCGAGGCGCACGGCGCGCACGCTCATTCCCGCGATCTCGATCCACGCCGTCGCCGGTGGCATCCGCTCGACCTCGCCGCGCGGCACGAGGTCCACGACGAGCTCCACGAACGTCTCCGGCACATGCCGTTCGGGCAGGATGCCGATGCCGCGCAGCTCGATCAGACCGGCGAGCGCTGCGGGAGCGTGCGCGCGCAGCCGATCGCCGTCCCGGGTCAGGAACACCTGGTCGTCCGCGACCAGCGCGGCGTCGACGCCCGCCGCCTCGGCCCGGCGCAGGACGCTGAGGGCGAGCGACGACTTGCCGCTGCCCGACGGGCCGCGCAGGAGGATGCCGCGACCGCGCAGGCGCAGAGCCGTTCCATGGACGTTGAACGGCCCGCTCACGTGTCTGCCGGAAGTTCGACGGTGAAGCGCGCGCCGGCGACGCCGCCCGGGGCGGCCGGATCGAGGATGTTCTCGGCCCTGAGCCGACCGCCATGCGCCTCGACGATCTGGCGCGAGATGGACAGGCCGAGACCGGAGTTCTGCCCGAAGGATTCCGGCCCGGGACGATCGGTGTAGAAGCGCTCGAAGATGCGCTCGATCTTCTCGGCCTGGATGCCCGGCCCGTTGTCCTCGATGGTCACCGTCGTGGCGCGCGGACGGCGCTGGAGGCGGACCGTGATCCGTCCGCCGTCCTCGGGCACGAAGGAGCGGGCGTTGTCGATGAGGTTGGTGAAGACCTGGCTGAGGCGCAGGTCGTGGCCCGCGACCTTGTAGGTCTTCCCCTGCGGGGGCGGCGCTACCGTGAGGTCGATCGCGATGTGCTGCTCGGGCTTCAGATGGCCGCGCGCTCCGTCCACCACCGATCCGACGAGGCCGGCGAGATCCACCTCGCCCGCCACCTCGCGCGCCAGTTCGGCGTCGAGGCGCGAGGCGTCGGCGATGTCCGTGATGAGCCGATCGAGGCGTTTCACGTCGTGCTGGATCACGGCGAGCAGGCGCTCGCGCGAGCTTTCGTTGCGCGCCAGCGGCAGGGTCTCGACCGCCGAGCGGAGCGAGGTGAGGGGGTTCTTCAACTCGTGGCTGACGTCGGCGGCAAAGCTCTCGATCGCGTCCATGCGCGCGTAGAGGGCATTGGTCATGTCGCGAATGGCCGAGGCGAGGTGACCGACCTCGTCGGCCCGGTCGCCGAAGTCCGGGATCTCCTCGCGCGCGGTGACGCCACGGCGCACGCGGATCGCGGCCGCCGAAAGGCGGCGCAGCGGGGACGCGATGGTGGAGGCGAGGAGCGCCGACAGGATCACCGTGACCATCGCGGCGACCGCGAAGGTGCGCACGATCGCCATGCGCTCGGCCTGGACGATCTTGTCGATGTCACCGCCTTGCGTCGACAGGAGAAGGACGCCGAGAACCGCTCGGAACCGCTGGATGGGAACGGCGACGGAAACGATCAGCTCGCCGTTCTCCGTCGATCGCACGAGGGCGCGGGGCCCGCCGGTCAGCGCGCTCATCACCTCGGGATAGGTCGAGCCGGAGCCGCCCGGCGTTTCCTTGTAGACCGGCAGGTCGCCGTGCCCGAGGAGCCGCCCCGTTTCGCGGCTGATCCAGGCGAAGATGCCGGTCTCCTCCTCGCCCTCCACCGGGGGGAGGTCGTATCGCAGGATCTGGCCACGCGAATAAAGGTGCCGCGAATCGAGGATCAGGTTGGCGTCGCGGTCGTAGAGACGGGCGCGCGTGCGCGTCGGCGAGATCAGCCGTCGCAGGAGCGGGGCGACGCGCTCGGGATTGATCGGGAAATCGAGCGATTCGGACTGGTCGGGATTGGGCTGCAGCGTCGCGCCCGCCTGGAGCTCCAGGAGGCGTTCGGGATCGACCGTGATAGAATCGGTCTCGACGGTCGCCGAGGAGGCGATGGCGCTCGCGATGATCTCGCCCTGGGTCAGGAGGCTCTCGACGCGCGCGTCGATCAGGCCGGCGCGGAACTGGTTGAGATACAGGATGCCGGAGACGAGGACGATTAGCGCGACGAGATTGAGAAAGACGATGCGGCGCGTCAGCGACGAGAAGACGGAATGACCGAGAACGCGTCGCAGGCGGACCAGCAGGCGGCGCACGATCGGCTTGCGCCGCCAGCGCGTGACGCGCCTGCGCGCTGCCGCGGCGCGTCCCACTTCGCTGGTGTCGGTCGCCGACAAAGGCCCCGGCCCGTCAGACTTCGCGGAAGCGATAGCCCACGCCGTAAAGCGTCTCGATCATGTCGAAGTCGTCGTCGATCGCTTTGAACTTCTTGCGCAAGCGCTTGATGTGGCTGTCGATCGTGCGATCGTCGACATAGACCTGCTCGTCGTAGGCCGCGTCCATCAGAGCGTCGCGGCTCTTCACGACGCCGGGCCGCTGCGCCAGCGAATGGAGGATGAGGAACTCGGTGACGGTCAGCGTCACCGGCTGGCCCATCCAGGTGCAGGTATGACGCTCCTGGTCCATCACGAGCTGGCCGCGCTCCAGGGACGATTCGGGCAGGGTGCCCGGCTTGCCCGCGGTCACCTCGCGCGGTGCCCCACGGCGCAGGATCGCGCGCACGCGCTCCACGAGGAGACGTTGAGAGAAGGGTTTGCGGATATAGTCGTCCGCGCCCATCTTCAGACCGAAGAGCTCGTCGATCTCCTCGTCCTTGGAAGTCAGGAAGATCACCGGCAGGTCGCTCTTCTGGCGAAGGCGGCGCAGGAGTTCCATTCCGTCCATGCGCGGCATCTTGATGTCGAAGATCGCCAGGTGCGGAGGGCGCGCCGACAGGCCCTCCAGCGCCGACGCACCGTCGGTGTAGGTCTCGACCCGGTAGCCTTCGTTCTCGAGCGCGATCGATACGGACGTCAGGATGTTGCGGTCGTCATCCACCAGCGCGATCGTGGGCATTGCGTTTCAACTCCTGTCCGGCGGGCAACGCACGCCTTCAAACCCCAGCGTCAAGCCGGAACGCTTGATGCCCGCCCCGTCACCGGCGCGGGCTCGATTCCCTTCTGGAAGGGAAATGTGGCGTTCGTGACGCTTTTGCAACGCCTTTCGCGTTTCGCGGCGCCTTCGGAGCCGGCGCCGAAGGGGTCAGAGATCGACCTTGACGTTCTCCGTCGTGTCGGGACGCGGCTTGTCGCCGACATAGGCCTTGGCGAATTCCCAGGCCTGCGTGATCTTGTTGGCCGTCACGTCCCAGATCTCGGCCTGGTCCGGACGAATGACGAGAACGGCGGTGTTGGGCCCGTCCTTGCCGCCCGGCATCCAGGCCTCGGCCTGCGGATCCCAGGCCTCGTCGATCCGGGCGCGATCGGTGGACAGGCTCGCGGTGCCCGACACCGCGACATACTCTTCCTTCTGCACGAAGGAGCAGGCGACCTGATCGTCCGCCGAGATCTCCTCGACCTTGTGAGAGTCGCGGTCGGTCACGAAGAGGATCTCGCCCCGCTCGCGCGAGATCTTGGGCGCCATCGGACGCGAGCGCAGCTTGCCCCCGTCGCGCGTCGTGACCATGCAGGTCTGGAAGTCGCCGATCATGTCCCAGAACTTCTCGGTTGCCGACTCGGCCATGTCTCGTCCTTTCGTGAAACCATTGCGCCGGGACAACGCAGCACCGCGCGAAAGGTGCCCGCCGAGCGCACGGACCGATGCGAGGATCTCAACGGCGCGACCGCCAAATTTATTTTGCTTGGGTTAATACGATTGAACCGGTGCATTGAACCGATTTAACCGGACGTTCGAATGGTCTAAATCGGTTTGCATAGACGAAAGGATGTATTTCTCGGAGTTTTGGATAGTTGCTGCCATGAAGGAGAGGCGATATTTGCTTGGCCATTCGGGGTGTCCCCGCCGGTCAAGGGAACAGAGACATGGAAGAGTACGGGCTCCGCAATCTTGAGCGCGGTATCGAGACGACCGGGCTCGCCAACCTGTCGTCCCTGCGCTGGAACCTCACCGAAGGCGAACTCGTCGAGACGGCCATCCGTCGCGGCGAAGGCAAGCTGACGGCCCATGGCGCCTTGGTGGTCACCACCGGCCAGCACACCGGCCGCAGCCCCCGGGACAAGTTCGTCGTGCGCGACGAGACGACCGAGAACCGCATCTGGTGGGACAACAACAAGCCGATGGCGCCGGACGCCTTCGATCGTCTCTACGCCGACTTCAAGGCCCATGCCGAGGGGCGCGACCTCTTCGTGCAGGATCTCGTGGGCGGCGCGGATGCGGGCAACGCCGTTCATGCGCGCGTCGTCACCGAGTTCGCCTGGCACTCGCTGTTCATCCGCAACCTTTTGATCCGCCCCGAGCGCGCCGAGCTGGAAGGCTTCGTGCCGGAGCTGACGATCATCGACCTGCCGTCCTTCAAGGCGGACCCGGAGCGTCACGGCTGTCGCACGGAAACGGTGATCGCCTGCGACTTGACCCGCAACATCATCCTGATCGGCGGCACGACCTATGCCGGCGAGATGAAGAAGTCGGTCTTCACCGTCCTCAACTACCGTCTGCCCGAAACGGGCGTCATGCCCATGCATTGCTCGGCCAACGTCGGGGCATCCGGCGATGCCGCCGTGTTCTTCGGCCTGTCGGGCACCGGCAAGACGACGCTCTCGGCCGACCCGACCCGCACCCTGATCGGCGACGACGAGCACGGCTGGGGCGAGAACGGCATCTTCAACTTCGAGGGCGGCTGCTACGCCAAGACGATCCGCCTCTCCGCCGAGGCAGAGCCGGAAATCTTCGCCACTACGCAGATGTTCGGCACCGTCCTGGAGAACGTCATCCTCGACGAGAGCCGCGTGCCGGACTTCGACGACGGGCGGCTCACCGAGAACACGCGTGCGGCCTATCCGCTGCACTTCATCCCGAACGCCAGCGACACGGGCCTTGGGAGCCATCCGAAGAACATCATCATGCTGACGGCGGACGCCTTCGGCGTGATGCCCCCGATCGCCAAGCTGACCCCCGAACAGGCGATGTACCACTTCCTGTCGGGCTACACGGCCAAGGTCGCGGGCACCGAGAAGGGCGTGACGGAGCCGGAAGCGACGTTCTCGACCTGCTTCGGCGCGCCGTTCATGCCGCGCCATCCGGCCGAGTACGGCAACCTCCTGCGCGACCTCATCGCGCGCCACGGCGTCGACTGCTGGCTGGTCTCCACCGGCTGGACGGGCGGCGCCTACGGCACCGGCCGGCGCATGCCGATCAAGGCGACGCGCGCGCTCCTGGCCGCCGCACTCGACGGTTCGCTGAAGGAGGCCGAGTTCCGCACCGATCCGAACTTCGGGTTCCAGGTGCCGGTCGCGGTGCCCGGCGTCGACGCCGCGATCCTCGACCCGCGCTCGACCTGGAGCGACCCGGCGGCCTACGACGCGCAGGCCAACAAGCTCGTCGGCATGTTCCGGGCGAACTTCGAAAAGTTCGAGGATCATGTCGATGCCGGCGTGATCGAGGCGTCGCCCGCCGTCGCGCTGGCCGCCGAATAACGATCCTGACCTCTGGGAGGAGGCTGGGGCTCGCGACCTTCGGGTTGCGGGCCCCTTTGGTTTGCGGCAACCACGGGGCGAAGGGCCGCGTCGCGGCCGGAACCGTACGAGGAGCCCGCGCCGTGGCGGAGCCAGCACCGACCAAGGGCCTGCCCGTCACCGCCCGGATCACCATTCCCGACGACGAGCTGACGGAAAGCTTCATCCGCTCGGCCGGTCCCGGCGGCCAGAACGTCAACAAGGTCGCGACCGCCGTCCAGCTGCGCTTCGTGGCAGCGGACTCGAGCGTCCTGACCGACGAGGTGAAGGCCCGCCTGCTGCGCCTCGCCGGCCAGCGCGCCACCAAGGCCGGCGAGGTCCTCATCGAGGCCTCGCGCCATCGCACGCAGGAGCGCAACCGCGAGGACGCGCGCGAGCGGCTCGTCGCCCTGGTGCGCGAGGCCCTGGTTCCGCCGCCACCGCCTCGCAAGAAGACGCGCCCGACGCGCGGCTCCGTCGAGCGGCGGCTCGAAGCCAAGAAGGGTCGCTCGAACGTCAAGCGGATGCGCGGGCGCGTGAGCGACTGAGAAAAGTTCGATCGCGCGCTTTTTCCCCGCATCCGCGCGCGCCGTGGCTTCGTAGCTGCCCTTGTCCCCCGATCACGCGGGGTGAACCAACAGGGGAAACGAACCCATGATCTCCAAGCTGTTCCGCAGTGCCGTCGTCGCCTCGCTTCTGGTCGGCTCGGCCGGTGTCGCGCTGGCGCAGGGCAAGAGCGTCGAGGTCGGCGGCGCACCGATGTATGCGTCGAAGACGATCGCCGAGAATGCCCCGAACGCCAAGAATCTGACGACGCTGGTTGCGGCCGTGAAGGCGGCGGGCCTTGTCAAGACGCTGGACGGGGCGGGCCCCTTCACCGTGTTCGCGCCGGACGACAAGGCGTTCGCCAAGCTGCCGAAGGGCACGGTCGAGACGCTGGTGAAGCCCGAGAACAAGGCGATGCTCACCAAGATCCTGACCTACCATGTGGTCCCGGCCAAGGCGACGGCCGAAGCCGCGATGAAGATGATCAAGGACGACGGCGGCAAGCATGTCGTCAAGACGGTCGAGGGTGAGAACCTCACGCTCGCCATGAAGGGCAAGAATCTGACGATCACCGACGCCAAGGGCAACGTGGCGACCGTGACGCAGGCCGACGTCATGCAGAAGAACGGCGTGGTGCACGTCATCGACACCGTTCTGATGCCCTGATCCATCCCCATGGATTGCGGACGGCCTCGCCTCCATATGGGAGCGAGGCCGTTCGTGTTCGTTCCATTCCCCCCGGGAGCCATGCCATGCATCGCAGACAGTTCCTTCTCGGCCTTGCGGTGTCGGGCCTCGCGCTGAAGGTCGGCGCCGCCCGCGCCGAGACCTATCCCTTCACCTTGAGCGATGCCGACTGGCGCGGTCGCCTGTCGTCCGACCAGTATGCCGTCCTGCGCCAGGAGGCGACGGAGCGGCCTTATTCGAGCCCGCTCAACGCGATCAAGACCAGCGGCCTCTTTCACTGCGCCGGCTGCGACAACGCGCTCTATTCCTCGGCGACGAAGTTTGATTCGGGAACGGGCTGGCCGAGCTTCTGGGCACCCGTCGCCGGCGCGATCGGCAGCCGCACCGACTACCTTCTGGTCTACCCACGCACCGAGGTCCACTGCGCCCGGTGCGGCGGCCATCTCGGCCATGTCTTCGATGACGGTCCCCCGCCCACCGGCAAGCGCCACTGCATCAACGGCGTCGCGCTGCAGTTCAAGCCGGGTCCGGTGACCTGAGAGGCGCAAGGCTTCGTCAATCTTTGCGGCGCTGAATGGTGGTCGGGCCGGAAGGGTCGCGCGCACATTGAACGGAGCCCTTCGGGTCGCCATATCTCGAACAGGTCGAGCGGGGTGCCGCACCAGGGCCCCGACCGACAAGTCGCTTGAGACAAGGGCTTGCCGTGACATGAACAGGATGACGCCGTTTTCCAGTCCGCTGCTCCTCGGTTTCGACGGGGTGGAGCGGATGCTCGAACGGATGGGGAAGGCCAGCGATGGCTATCCGCCGTTCAACATCGAGCGCATCCGCGTCGGAGGCGACGGATCGGGTGTCGAACCCGCCATCCGCATCACGCTTGCGGTCGCCGGCTTCCAGCCGGACGATCTGGAGATCACCACGGAAGACAATCAGCTGACCATCCGGGGCTCGCAGAGCGACCGGGAGGAGCGGGACTTCCTGCACCGGGGCATTGCCGCCCGCCAGTTTCAGAAGAGCTTTCTCTTCGCCGACGGCATGCGGATCCTCGGCGCTCAGCTGAAGAACGGTCTTCTGATGATCGATCTGGTCAAGCCCGAGCCCGAACGCGTGGTGAAAAAGATCGAGATCACCGTCGAGGATTGAAACCTCGGCCCCGATCTCCCGTTTGCCTCTACAGGAGACGCAACATGACCCGTACGAATTCGATCAACCCGGTTACAGAGTCCGACCTCGCTTCCATCGGCGAGGGGCATCTGGCCTATCTGCGCCGCATGTCGTCCGACGACATCCGCGCCCGTTTTCCGTCCGCGCAGTCGATCCGACCGGGCCTGAAGCTCTGGGCGCTGTTCTCGGCCGACGGCACGCCGCTGGCGGTGTCCGACGATCGCGGGTCGATCCTGGCGAGCGCCACCGAGAACGAGTTGCTGACGGTCAGCATTCACTGAACCGAAAGAACACCGTCGAGCGATCGAGGCCGGCCGGAACTCCGTTCCGGGCCGGCCTTTTCATGGCTCAGGCCGCGTGCGTGGGCGCTTTGCGCGTCATCAGGTGGTGAAGGGAGCTTGCATCGCGCGAAGCGCGCAACTCGTCCACCGTTCGCGGGTCGCGCAGGAGACGCGCGATCTTGGACAGGGCCTTGAGATGGTCCGCGCCCGAGCCCTCGGGCGCGATCAGCAGGAAGACGAGGTCCACCGGCTGATCGTCGAGCGATTCGAAATCGATGGGTTTGGCCAGACGTGCGAAGACGCCCTGGATGCGTGTCACACCGCCGAGCTTGCCGTGGGGAATGGCGATGCCGTGGCCGATGCCGGTGGAACCCAGCTTTTCGCGCGCGATCACGGTGTCGAAGATATCGCGCGCTTCCAGCCCGCTGAGGCTTGCGGCGCGCTCCGAGAGATCCTGCAGGACCTGCTTCTTGGAATGCGCCTTGAGGGAGGGAAGGATCGCTTCCTCCCGGATCAGATCGGACAGCTCCACGTCGTCAATGCCTTCCGCTCAACCGATGCGCGCAGCCGATCGGGCTGAGCGTGCCGGACAAACCTTGCGCGGCCCTCCCCGGGCACGCCGAAGGGCAACGGCCGGAGCGTGGACGCCCCGGCCGGTTTCCCGTGCGGCGGGTATCAGACCCTGGCACGCAATGTCGAGGGGTCGATCCAGCCGACATTTCCGTCCGGGCGCCGATAAACGATGTTGACCTCCTCCGTGGCGCCGTTCTTGAACACCACGACCGGCCCATCGCGGCGGTCGAGTTCCATCACCGCGCTGGCCACGCTCATCGTGCCCATCACGAGCGAGGTTTCTGCGATCACGGCCGGCGCGAAATCCTCGGGCACGTCGTCCGATTCGTCGGGAACCGCCGAGATGACGGTGTAGGCGATCTCGCGCGATCCCGCTGCGTTCGCCTTGTGATCCTTCAGACGGCGCTTGTAGCGGCGCAGGCGCTTTTCGATCTTTTCGGAGGCTTCGATGAAGCTCGACTCGGGGTCATGGGTATCGGCGGTGGCCTGAAAGTCGACCCCGCTGTCCAGATGGAGGGTGATATCGGCGCAGTAGCGCGCGCCCTCCTTGGACAGCACGGTGGCACCGGAGAAATTCCCGTCGAAGTACTTGGCGACCAAGTCGTTCAGCCGATCCTCGATTCGCGAGCGAAAGGCTTCGCCGACGTCCATGTGTCGGCCCGATACGCGAAGTCCCATTCGTGTCTCCTTCCATTCGTCCGGCGACTGGCCTTCGAAGGCGTGGTCGCCGTCTTATCGAAGACTTGGTGCGACCATTTCGTTCCGGCTCGCCGGGGGAATCATTCGACCCCAATTCGGCGGCCGGGCCAAGGTCCCCCATCGGGAAAAGGGAGACGGACCCGATCCCTTCGGCTCAACCGGCGAGACGGCGCGCCTTGAACTCGCGGCGGCGTTGCACGGACGAGGGGATGCCGAGCGCCTCCCGGTACTTGGCGACGGTGCGCCGGGCGAGCTCGACCCCGTCGCCTTGAAGCCGCGCGGCGATGTCGTCGTCGGACAGGACCCCGCCAGGACTCTCGGCCGCAACGAGGTTGCGGATGCGCAGTTTCACGCTTTCGGCCGAATGCGCCTCGCCGCCGTCGCTCGCCGCGATAGCGCCGGAGAAAAACGCCTTCATTTCCACCGTCCCGCGCGGCGTCGCCAGATACTTGCCGGCCGTCACGCGGCTGATCGTCGATTCGTGCATGCCGACAGCGCCGGCGACGTCCATCAGCGTCATCGGACGCAGGTGGCCCCCTCCATGCGCCAGGAATGCGCCCTGGCGCTTCACGATCTCGTCCGCCACCTTCAGGATCGTGCGTGCGCGCCCTTCCAGCGAGCGCTGCAGCCAACCGGCCGACTGGCGGCAATGCGCGAGGAAACTGCGCTCCTCGCCGTTCGCAGAGCCCGCCGGTACGCTCTCCAGGCGGATGCGCAGCCGCGGAAAGGCGTCCGGATTGAGGGCGACCTGCCAGCCGCCCGGTGCAGCGCGGTCCTGCGTCACCACCGCGTCGGGCACGACTGCGACCGGCGCATCGAGCGAGAAGGCGGAGCCAGGACGCGGGTCGAGGGCGCGGATCTCCGCCAGGATGTCGACGAGTTCCGCCTCGCTTTCGCCGGTGAGGCGCGACAGCGCGGCGAAGTCACGGCGCGCCAGGAGAGGCAGATTGGCCAGGACGCTGGTCATCACCGGGTCGAGCCGGTCGCGCCGCCGGAGCTGGATCGCGAGACACTCTTCGAGAGAGCGGGCGAAAAGGCCGGCGGGTTCGGCCTCGTCCTGCAGGCGGCGAAGCAGGGGCAGGAGATCGGGCGGGAGATCCGCATCGGCGAAGAGGAAGCCGGAGGCGTCGAGATCGGCCAGCCAGAGTTCGGCGAGACGGCGCTCGTCCTGGCTGCCGAAGACGTCCGCGATCTCGCGGAGAGCATGCGCATGGAGCGACGGCAGGCCGTCGCCGAGCCGCTCCTCCCAGGAGGACGCTTCCGCGCCGGATCCGCCGGGCCCTGCATAGGCGAGATCGAGGAGCCGCTCGGCCGCGTCCGGGTGCCGCTCGCCTTCGAGCCCCGTTCCGTCGGAAAACGCCGCGCCGTCGTCCTGTCGTCCGGACAGCGGCGAGGGATCGCCGGCGGCAGGCTCCGGCACCCGATCGGCGGGGGCCGGCACGGCGGGCTCCGCCGGCGCCACGAGTTCCAGAAGCGGGTTCCCCTCGGCCTCGCGCTGCAGGAAGGCGAGGAGTTCGACATGGTGGAACTGCAGGAGGCGGATCGACTGCAGGAGTTGGGGCGTCATCGCAAGCGACTGGCTCTGACGCACGTGGAGGTTCATCGACAAGTTCACGGCGATCCTCCTTCCCGGCACGCCCGGCCAAGCCTTGGGCATCCCTACGGAAGAAACTGGTCCGCATCTTGCTTGTCAAGGCGCCGCATTAGAGCGATGCGCGAATTGATCAATAGGTGAACTGCTCGCCGAGATAGATCCGCCGCACGTCCGGATTGTCGACGATGTCCTGCGGCGTGCCGTGCGTGAGGACCGCGCCGGCATGCATGATATAGGCCCGGTCGATGAGGCCGAGTGTCTCGCGCACATTGTGGTCGGTGATCAGGACGCCGATGCCGCGCCGGGTCAGGTGGCGCACGAGTTCCTGGATGTCGGCGACCGCGATCGGGTCGACGCCCGCGAAGGGCTCGTCGAGAAGCATGAAGGTCGGGCGAGAGGCGAGCGCTCTTGCGATCTCGCAGCGCCGCCGCTCGCCGCCCGACAGCGCGGTGGAGGGCTGCTTGCGCAGGTGCCCGATGTGGAACTCCTCGAGGAGCGCGGTGAGCTGGCGCTCGCGCTCCGCCTTCGACGGCTCGACCATCTCGAGCACGGCGCGGATGTTGTCTTCCACCGACAGGCCGCGGAAGATCGAGGCCTCCTGCGGCAGGTAGCCGATGCCGAGGCGCGCGCGCCGATACATGGGAACGCCCGTGATGTCGTGCCCGTCGAGCTCGATGCGCCCGCCGTCCACCGGCACGAGCCCGGTGATCATGTAGAAGCAGGTGGTCTTGCCCGCGCCGTTCGGCCCGAGGAGCCCGACGGCCTCGCCCCGCCGTACGGCGACGTCGACGCTGTCGACGACGCGGCGGCCGCGATAGGTCTTGGTGATGCCCCGCGCCACCAGCGTGCCGCTGGACGGGTGGGCGCGCGGCTCGCCGGGCATGGCGGTCGCGCGCGGGTCGTGCGTCGGGCGGATGGGAAGGGTGTCGAGCGGTGCGGCCACGAAACGTCCGGGGTCGGGGCGACCGGCGACCGGCCGGCCCGCCCGAGGAAGGAAGCGGGGAGAAGCTTAGTTGGTGCCCGGCGCCCCGCCGGCGCCCGGCGACAGGAGCATGCGCACCCGGCCGCCGCCGCCCGAGGCGCCGCCGCAATTGTTGCTCTGAAGCCGCGCGACGCCCGTATCCATCTGGATGCGCAGCACGCAGCCGGTCGCCACGTTCTTGCCCTGGCTGAGCACGACGTCGCCGGTGAGGAGAGCGACCTGCGTCTTCATGTCGAACTCGGCCTTGTTGGCGGTGGCGGTCTGATCGGCCGAGCGGATGGTCACCTTGCCGGTGGCTTCCAGGCGGCTGATGTCGCCCGAGCCGCCCGGCATGTTGGAGCGCTGGGCGGCCGGCTGGGCGCCGCCCTCCTGGTTGCGCACGTAGTAGACCAGCAGCTTCTCGGCGTTCATCGAGGTCTGGCCCTGGCGCACGCTGACGTCGCCGGAGAACGTTGCGAGCGACTGGCCGTCGTCGACGTCGAGCTGGTTCGATTCGATGGCGACGGGCTGGTCGCCCTGCACCTGGAGCCCGCCGAAGGAATTGCCGAAGCCTTGCGACTGTTCCTGCGCGCCGGCGACGCCGGTGAGGGACAGGGCGCCGAGGACGGCCAGCACGACGGGCAGGCGATGGGTCGATGTCATGGTCCGGGCTCGCTCGAGGGGGCGGCGCCCCCGTTGGAAAGGGACTGCGGAAGAAGGGTCAGCTTGACGCGGTTGCCGAAGGACAGCGTCTTGCCGCCGTCCGAGATGGATACGTTACCAGCTTCCAGGCGCTGGTCGGTGGTGGCGATCTCGACCGGCCCCGTGCCGGTCAGCGTGCCGCCCTCGAGCGCGACGTCGGCGCTGCGCATGCGGATGCGGATGCCGCTGGTCGTGTCCACGGAGATTTGATCGTAGAGACGCAGGACGTTGGTGCGCGTGTCGAAGCGCCCCTTGGCGGCGACGAGCTCGGCCGTCGTCCCCGCGTCCACCGTCAGGTTGGCGCGCACGCCCTCCAGATCGATGCCCGTGCCGCCGAGCGCCTGGATCGCGCGATCGGCGACCATGGAGAAGGGACGGTCGTTGCCGTCGACGCCCGACATGCGCGGATCGCGCATCACCAGGCGTCCGTCCTCGATCGAGGTCGAGGCGAAGGCGATGTCGGCGGGAAGGCTGCGCGCGAGCCACGTCGCGACGACGCCCGCCAGGACGATGGCGGTGGCGATCAGCGGCAGGCCGAACTTCAGCCAGCGGACGCGGCGCGAGTGGGTGCGTGCACGATTGAACGCGTCCGCCGGCCGCTCGGCAGCGTTGCCGATGGCCAGTTCGTCGCGCGTGGTGATCGCTTGGCCGTCCTGCCTGTTGGGTGCGTCGAGAATGAATGCGGCTCCGAAACGATTCGCATGGAAATGCGGGGCGGCGCCGGCTGGGGCGCTCCGTCCGCTTCCCTTATGCGGGATATAGGGTTTTTACATGGTAAAGCCACGGCGCGCGAGGGCCTGCCGAGCCGAGCCTGCAAGGGGATTGTCCGCCCGCTTGGCAAGCCGGCCCGCCCGGTCTATCGCTCGCCCCGAACTTCGAGGACAGGCGGGCAGGCATGGACGCGCAAGGCATCATCGACCGTCGGCGGCTGCGCCGCAAACTGTCCTTCTGGCGCGTGGCGGCATTGCTCGTGGTGGCGCTCTGCCTCGTCCTGGCGGCGCTGGCTGCCGGCTGGCGTCCGGGTGCCGCGCTCGGGCCGACGATCGCCCGCGTCGAGGTAACCGGCCTCATCACCGAGGATCGCGAGATGCTCGACCTCCTCGACGATCTCGCCGAGGACGACGCCGTGAAAGCCGTGATCGTCAGGGTGAACTCGCCGGGCGGCACGACCGTCGGCGGCGAGACGCTGTTCCATGCCGTGCGGCGCCTGGCCGAAGCCAAGCCGGTCGCGGCCGAGGTCGGTCAGCTCGCCGCTTCCGCCGGCTATATGGTCGCCATGGCGACGGACCGCGTCGTGGCGCACCATTCCTCGATCGTCGGCTCGATCGGCGTCCTGTTCCAGTACGTGGACGCTTCCGTGCTTCTCGGACGCATCGGGGTCGACGTCGCGGCCGTGAAGTCCTCGCCGCTGAAGGCGGAACCCTCGCCCTTCGACCCCGCGCCGCCGGAAGCGCGCGAGATGATCGGGCGGCTGGTCGACAGCTCCTACGGCTGGTTCAAGCGGCTGGTCACCGAGCGACGCGGCTTCACGCCGGATCAGACCGATGCGCTGTCGGACGGCTCCGTGTTCACGGGCGAGCAGGGCCTCGAGAATCGACTGGTCGATGCGCTGGGCGGCGAGGCCGAGATCCGGCGGTGGCTGGAAGAGGAGCGTGGTGTGCCGAAGGGGCTCGAGATCGTCGAGCGCGAGCCGAAGCGCGAGGGGACCTGGGGCCTGGGAGCCGCCACGCACGCCCTGGCGACCAACCTCCTCGGCTTCGATCCGGCCGCGGCCGGGCTCGCGCAGGCGGTCGCCGGTGCGGCCGGTCACCTTGACGGGATGGTGTCGCTCTGGCAGCCTCCGGCGCACTGAGGACGGGCACGGTCATTCCGTTCATCCAATTGAAATAACAGGTCTTTCGGATTCGCGTCATGAGCGGCGCGAGCCTGGAAGGCCTCAAGGGTTGCGCTTCGGGGAACCATACCGTGATCAAGTCCGAACTCGTGCAGATCATCGCCGGCCGCAATCCGCATCTCTACCAGCGGGACGTCGAGACCATCGTCAACGCGATCTTCGACGAGATCACCCAGGCGCTGTGCGACGGCAACCGGGTCGAGCTACGCGGCTTCGGCGCCTTCTCCGTCAAGAACCGTCCCCCGCGTGCCGGGCGCAACCCGCGCACCGGCGAGGCGGTGGAGGTTGAAGAGAAGTGGGTGCCGTTCTTCAAGACCGGCAAGGAACTGCGCGAGCGCCTCAACGACGCCTGAAGCGGCGCCCGCCGATTGACGAGGGCCGGGCCCTCCATACCTAGTTCCGATGCCTGAGGACGTCAGGCGTCCGGCCGGGAGGCTTTCGCCGCCTCGCGCCTCATCAGACGGACAGACCATGATCTCGAAGATCCTCACTTTCCTCGTGCTCGGACCGCTGGCGATCCTGCTCGTGGTGTTCTGCGTCGCCAACCGGGCGCCGGTGCCGGTGTCGCTCGACCCGATCGGCACCTTGCCGCAGTTCGTCTACGAGGTGCCGCTCTTCGTTCTCCTGATCGGGGCCGTGATTTTGGGCCTGCTGCTCGGCGGCTTCGGCACCTGGATCACCCAGCGCCACTACCGGGCGAGGGCGGCGCGCCGCCGCAACGAGGTGGAGAACCTGCGCCACGAGGTCGAGGTCTCCAACGAGCGCCTGCGTCGGCTGCGCGAGGAGCAGATCCGCACGAGCGCAGGGCCGGCGATCGGCACCTCCGGCGAGACGCGCCCGGCTCTCGCGGGTCCTGCCGCGGCCTGATCGGCGCGCCGGCTTCTCAAGGGTCGGCGGAGTGCGTTCCGCCGCTCTGCGCCGCAAGGTTCTCGAAGAACCGTTCGGCGAGCCTCCGCGCCGAGGTCTCTACCAGCCGACCGCCGAACCGCGCGATCCCGCCGCCGAGGTCGGCGTCCAGCCTGTAGGTCAGCACCGTCTCGGACCCGTCCTCGCGTAAGTGCACGTCGGCGCGGCCCTTGGCGAAGCCCGCAAGGCCGCCCTTGCCCTCGCCGAGCATCACGTAACTTTCCGGGGCGACGATGTCGACAAGCCGGATCTGCCCCGCGAAGGTCGCCTTCACCACGCCGAACGCGATCGCGATCGTGGTCGCCATCACGTTCTCGCCGACGGGCTCGATGTCGCGGCATCCGGGAATGCAGGCCCGCAGCGCCGCCGGATCGTTCAGCATCGCCCAGACCGTTTCGCGCGGTGCCGGCAGGCGGTATTCGCCCCTGATTTCCATGCCTTGTCCTTCTCCATCGGACCGGCGTCCGGCCCGTCCGGGAGAATGGGAAGGGCGACCCGCCTTGCCAAGCGGCTGCGGTTTGCCGTCCGCCCCCGCGATACGCTATGGACCCGCTCATGAGGAACGACAGAACCAAGGGGCCGGGGCGGCCCGAGCGACGCGAGCGCTCTGCAGGACGGGCCGGCCAGACGCCCGACGCGGCGAGGCGCCCATCATCGGCGACCCCGGCGAACGAGCCCGCCCCCGTGCGGCGCGACAGCGTCGAGGAGATCGCGCGCGAGAACCGACGTGACCGCCCGGCCGTGGAATGGCCGGAAGGGCTGCGCCCCCGTTTCGCCGCGCCGGTGATCCTCGAGGTCGAGCCCGGGCCCGACTACGCGCTTCTGGATTCCGGCGACGGGGAGAAACTGGAGCGTTACGGCCCCCTCGTGATCCGCCGCCCGGAGAACCAGGCGATCTGGCCGCGGCGCCTCGCGCCCTCGCGCTGGGACGGTGCCGACGCGATCTTCACCGGCGACACGGACGAGGAGGGTGCCGGCCGCTGGCGCTTCCCGCGCGAGGCGCTCGGCGAGACCTGGCCGATGCGCGAGGACGGGCTCTCGTATCTCGGTCGCTTCACCTCGTTCCGCCATGTCGGCGTGTTTCCCGAGCAGACCGTCCACTGGCGCTTCATGACCGAGGCGATCGCGCGCGAACGCGCGCAGTCGGGACGGCCCGTGCGTGTCCTCAACCTCTTCGGCTACACCGGCCTCGCCTCGCTGCTCGCCGCGCGTGCCGGCGCCGAGGTGACCCATGTCGACGCCTCCAAGCGCGCCATCGGCTGGGCGCGCGAGAACGCGGAACTCGCCGGCCTTGTCGACCGGCCGATCCGTTGGATCTGCGAGGACGCCGTGCGCTATGCCGAGCGCGAGGCGCGGCGCGGCTCGACCTACGACATCATTCTTCTCGATCCTCCGAAGTTCGGACGCGGCCCCAAGGGCGAGGTCTGGCAGCTCTTCGAGGATCTGCCGCATCTTCTCGTCCTCATGCGCCGGCTCCTGTCGGACAGGCCGCTCGCGCTCGTGCTCACCGCCTATTCCATCCGCTCGTCCTTCTATTCGCTCGCCGCTCTGATGGGCGAGGCGATGCGGGGCTCGGGCGGCACGGTGGAATCGGGCGAACTCGTCATCCGGGAGGAGGGCGAGGACGCCCGCCACCTGTCCACCTCGCTCTTTTCCAGATGGGTGTCCGCTTGACCGACCGCGAAACCCCCCGCCGCCCCGCGACCGCCGCGCCCGGCCGGGTGAAGGAGGTGACGAGCGTCTCCAACCCGATCGTCAAGGACATCCGCAACCTCGCTCTGAAGAAGCATCGCGAGGAAACCGGGCTGTTCCTGGCCGAAGGTCTGAAGCTCGTGATCGACGCGCTGGACGCGGGGTGGACCCTCGACACGCTGATCGCCGCCAAGTCGCAGCTGCACTCCGACCTCCTCGCCAAGACCGCGGCGCGCACGGTGGCGTCCGGCGCCGACGTCCTGGAAGCGAGCGACAAGGTCCTGGCCGCGATCTCGCGCCGCGACAACCCGCAGAGCGCCATCGGCGTGTTCCGCCAGAAGACGCAGCGCATCGACCGGATCGATCTCGGCCGCGACGGGCTCCTCGTGGTGCTCGACCGGGTGCGCGATCCCGGCAATCTCGGCACAATCCTGCGCACCGCCGATGCGGCGGGTGCCAAGGGCGTCGTGCTGGTCGGCGAGAGCGTCGATCCGTTCTCGCTGGAAGCCGTCCGCGCTACCATGGGCTCGATCTTCGCCGTGCCGGTCGCGCGGGTCGACGAGGCGGGCTTCCTCGCCTTCCGGAAGGGCTTTCCCGGCCTCGTGGTCGGCACGCACATGCGCGGGGACACCGATTTCCGGAAGCCGGCCTATGGGGAGAAGCCGACGCTTCTTCTCATGGGCAACGAGCAGGCCGGCCTCACCGACGCCTTGGCACAGGCGTGCGATGCGCTCGTGCGCATTCCGCAGGTCGGACGGGCCGACAGTCTGAACCTTGCCGTCGCCACCGGGCTGATGATCTTCGAGGCGCGGCGCGCGAGCCTGACGCTCTGATGGCCCGCCTCCTGTCCGCCCTCTCCGTCGTCGCCTTGGCTGTCGCCCTCGACCAGGCGATCAAGCACCTCGTCGTCGGCACCATGCAGCTCGGCGAGGCGATCGAGGTCCTGCCGTTCCTCGCCATCTTCCATGCGCGGAACGAGGGCATCGCCTTCTCGCTGCTCGACGGCTTTCATGGCCTCGGTCTCGCGGCGATCTCCTTGATCGTCCTCGGCTTCGTCGGCTGGCTGTGGTGGAACACGCCCGCCGACCGACGGTTGACGCAATTCGGCTTCGCGATCATCGTCGGCGGGGCCATCGGCAACCTGATCGACCGCGTCTCCCTCGGCTATGTCGTGGACTACATCCTGTTCCACACGCCGGTCTGGAGCTTCGCGGTCTTCAATCTCGCCGACGCCTTCATCTCGGTCGGTGCCGCGCTGATCCTTCTCGACGAATTCGTGGGGCATCGAAGGAAGCGGACCGAAGCCGGCCGGGAACCCGCAGACAGTTGACGCTTTCGTGAAAGCGGCGGAAACAGGAGGCCGACGGCGCTGACGGAAGAGATCCGAGGCTGGATCGTTCGTCACGAAACCGTCGCCCCCGTCCGCTAATCGGACGCGGACGAGACGCTCCGATCGTCCCGAGGAGACGCAATGATGGGATTTGTCGCCACCTTGAGTCCGCTCACCGCCCGAACGGGCGAGCCCCTGACCAAGCGCATGCTGTCGCTGATCCCGTCCGCGCCGCGCGGCTTCACCGCGCCGCTCGATCCGCGCGCGCCCATCCTCGGGCGGCTCGGCGGCCTCGAGGTGCGCCTGGCGCGCACCAAGGCCGAGATCCGCGCCGCGCAGGGACTGCGCTACAACGTCTTCTACGAGGAGATGAGCGCCAAGCCGTCGCCACTTCAGAAGGTGACCCGGCGCGACGCGGACGGCTTCGACCGGTTCTGCGACCATCTCCTCGTGTTCGATCGCGCCAAGGCGGGCGAGGGCACGGCGCAGATCGTCGGCACCTATCGCCTCCTGCGCCAGAGCGCGGCCGGTCGCTCGCCCGGCTTCTACACGGCGGGCGAGTTCGAGATCGACCGGCTCGTCGCACGCCATCCCGGGCTGCGCTTCCTGGAACTCGGCCGCTCCTGCGTGCTTCCCGACTATCGCGGCAAGCGAACGGTGGAGCTGCTCTGGCAGGGCATCTGGGCCTATGTCATCCAGCACCGCATCGACGTCCTGTTCGGCTGCGCCTCGCTTGCCGGCACGGATCTGACGAAGCTTTCCGATGCGCTCGCGCTCCTGCGCGACAGCGCGCCCGCGCCCACGGAATGGCGCGTCCGCGCGCTCGAAGGGCGCCGCGCGGCCCTGGCGGCCGATGCGGTCTGTGCCGACCCCAAGCGCGCGCTCGGTGCGCTACCGCCGCTCCTGAAGGGCTACCTGCGCATCGGCGGCTACGTCGGCGAGGATGCGGTGGTGGACCACCAGTTCGGCACGACCGACGTTCTCGTGGTGCTTCCGGTGTCGCGGATCAACCCGCGCTACGTCAGCCACTACGGCGCCGACGCCGGTCGCTTCGCCGCCTGAGGCGAGCCGGCGTTTCGCAGGTCGGGCGGGTGGCCGCGAGGCCTCCCGTCCGGTCGGGAGCCGTCACTGATCGACGCGCACCACGGAGCGCGTGCGCATGTCCACCAGGACCGGCCGCCCGTCGAAATAGAAGTAGCCGAAGTCCTTGTTGCCCTCGACCTGCGCAAGCGTCACCGCCTGCGGCACCGAGGCGCCGAGGCTGGGGGCGACGTTCATGCGCGCATCCGCCTGCGGATGGTCCACCGCGTACTGGTAGACATCGACGCGCTCCTGCTGCTCCTGCGCCACCGCGGAACCCGCAGCGCCCGCCAGAAGCAGCGCCAGGAGCACCGCACCCGAATTCCTGCCGATCATCGACATCCTGTTGATCACCGTCACCGCCTATTCCCGGATCCGCGGCCCCCGAGGGGCGCGGATCGAGCAAATCTCGTCGTTCGCCGTCCTGTCGCATTCGCCTTCGGCGAAATCATGGACGCTCGTTGCATACCAGTTTCGCATGCCGACGTTGAATGCCCGATGAACGCTGTGTGTTCCCCGGTGAATCCTGGGGACGATGACCGGCCCGGCGCTTCCGCGCGGACCCCCGCCCCGCTATCCATGCCCCATGCTGGAGATCCTGCGACCCGACCGCGAGCCGCGACAGGCCCCTGACGCCGGAGCCGGCGCGGCAGGCGACGCCGCCCCGACGCCGATGATGGCGCAGTTCCTGGAGATCAAGGAGCGTCACGCCGACTGCCTCCTGTTCTACCGGATGGGCGACTTCTACGAGCTCTTCTTCGACGACGCGGTGGAGGCCTCGGCGGCGCTCGGCATCACACTCACCCGGCGCGGCAAGCACCTGGGCGCCGACATCCCGATGGCCGGCGTCCCGGTCGTTTCCTCCGACGACTACCTCCAGAAGCTGATCGGGCTCGGCTACCGGGTGGCGGTCTGCGAGCAGGTCGAAGATCCGGCCGAGGCGAGGAAGCGCGGGGCGAAGTCGGTGGTGCGGCGCGACGTCGTGCGCCTCGTCACACCCGGCACGATCACCGAGGAAACGCTGCTCGAACCCGGCCGGCCGAACTACCTGATGTGCGTCTCGCGCGTCGGCGGAGCCGCGGGTTCCTACGCGATCGCCTGGACCGACCTGTCCACGGGACTGTTCCGCATCGCGCCGAGCGGAGCCGATCAGATCGCCGCCGACGTCCTTGCGATGGAGCCTTCCGAGGTGGTGATCGCCGACACCTTGGCCGGCGACGAGGCGCTCGGGCCCCTGATGTCGCGCCTCGGCCGCCGCCTGCGCTTCGAGCCGTCCGTGCTCTTCGACGGCGCGACCGCCGCGGAGCGCCTCTGCCGGTTCTTCGGCGTGTCGACGCTGGATGCTTTCGGTGCCTTCGGCCGGGCGGAGCTGTCGGCCGGCGCGGCGCTTCTCGCCTATCTCGCGCGCACGCAGCTGAAGGCGCATCCTCCGCTCTCGGCCCCGCGCCGCGTCGAGGCGGGGTCGTACCTGCGTATCGATCCGGCGACGCGCGCGAGCCTCGAGCTGACGCGCACGGTCTCGGGCAAGCGCCAGGGATCGCTTCTCGCCGCGATCGACCGATGCCTGACGGGCGCGGGCGCGCGGCTTCTGGGAGCCCGCCTCGCCCTGCCGCTGACCGACGCCGCAGCGATCCACGCGCGCCAGGACAGCGTCGCGCTTCTCGCGGGCGCGGGAACTTTGCGCAAGCGCCTGCGCGAGGGGCTGAAGGGCCTGCCGGACATCGACCGGGCCCTGTCGCGCCTTGGCCTCGACCGGGGCGGTCCGCGCGATCTCGGCGCCCTGGCGGAGGGCCTGCGCCGCGCCGACGCGATCGCGGCCGAACTGGCGGGTTCCGACCTCGATGCGGAGCTTGCGGAAGCGCTGCAGGCGCTCGCGGCGGCGCCCCGCGATCTCGCCGTGCGCCTGTCCGAGACGCTGGCCGACGATCTGCCTCTGCAGCGCCGCGACGGTGGTTTCGTGCGGGCGGGCGCGAGCACCGAACTCGACGAGACGCGCGGGCTTCGCGATCATTCGCGCCGGGTCGTCGCCGAGCTTCAGGCCCGCTACGCCGGCGAGACCGGCATCCGCTCCCTCAAGGTCAAGCACAACAACGTTCTCGGCTACTTCGTCGAGGTGCCGGAAGCGCAGGGACCCGCGCTGTTGGCGGGCGGCGCGTTCCATCACCGGCAGACGCTCGCGTCCGCGACGCGCTTCTCCACGCCGGAACTCGCCGACCTCGAGGCCCGCATCACGGAGGCGGGCGCCAGGGCGCTGGCGATCGAGCTCGGCCTCTTTGCGGAACTGCGCGAGGCGGTGCTGGCGGAGATCGACGCGATCCGGCGCTTGAGCGATGCGCTCGCCGCGATCGACGTTTCGGCCGGTCTTGCCGAACTCGCGGTCGCAAGCGACTGGGTGCGCCCGGTCGTCGACGGCTCGCTCGCCTTCTTCGTGGAATGCGGGCGCCATCCGGTGGTCGAGGCGGCGCTGAAGGCGGCGGGCGGCCAGAGCTTCGTCGCCAACGACTGCGACCTATCCCCGCCGAACGGCGTCTCGGGCAAGGCCGGGAGTGCGGGCGCGATCTGGCTCATCACCGGCCCGAACATGGGCGGCAAGTCGACGTTCCTCCGCCAGAACGCGCTGATCGCGGTGCTAGCGCAAATCGGCGCCTTCGTGCCGGCGTCGAGCGCGCGTATCGGCGTGGTGGACCGCCTCTTCAGCCGCGTCGGCGCCTCCGACGACCTCGCCGAAGGGCGCTCCACCTTCATGGTCGAGATGGTCGAGACCGCGGCGATCCTCAACCAGGCGACCGAGCGGACGCTGGTGGTGCTGGACGAGATCGGGCGCGGCACCTCGACCTATGACGGCCTGTCGATCGCGTTTGCCGCCGTCGAGCACCTGCACGAGGTGAACCGCGCCAGAGCGCTCTTCGCCACGCACTTCCACGAGATGACGGCGCTCGCCGGGCGGTTGAAGCGCCTGCGCAACGCCACGGTGCGGGTGAAGGAATGGGAAGGGGAGGTGATCTTCCTCCACGAGGTGACGGCGGGCGTCGCGGACCGCTCCTATGGCGTGCAGGTCGCGCGCCTCGCCGGACTGCCGCCGGCCGTGGTGGAGCGGGCGCGGCAGATCCTCGCCGAGCTGGAACGCGCCGCCCAGGGCGAGAAGCGCACCGCCTTCCTGGACGATCTGCCGCTCTTCTCGCAGGCGGCCAAAGCCCTGCCGCCCGCCACATCCCCCGCACTCGACGCGTTGAAGGCGATCGATCCCGACGCCCTATCGCCGCGCGAGGCGCTGGAGGCGCTCTACCGCCTCAAAGGGCTCGCGACGGCGAAGTCCTGACCCGTTGGCCGGGTGTTTGCATGGCCATGTTTTGAGGCACCCGCCTGGGGAACGGCCCCGGCGCTGACGACTTCCTTCGCTGAAGCGGGCCGCATCCGGCGCGGCCGCATGAAGGAGCCATCGCCCATGTCGAACTTTCCTCCCCAGCACCAGACCGAGGAGCCCGGCCGAGAGCACGAGATGACGCCGCGGCCCGACTACGAGCCGCGCTTCCCAGGTTCCGGGCGTTTGGCAGGCAAGGCCGCGATCATCACGGGCGGTGACTCCGGCATCGGCCGCGCCTCCGCCGTTCTCTTCGCACGCGAAGGGGCCGACGTCGCGATCGTCTATCTGGAAGAGGACAGGGACGCCGAGGAGACGAAGGCGGCGATCGAGAAGGAGGGCCGCCGGGCGCTGCTGATCCGGGGCGACGTGCGCTCCAAGGCCTTCTGCAAGCAAGCGGTCGACAAGGCCGCCGCCGAGTTCGGCCGGCTCGACATCCTCGTCAACAACGCCGCCCATCAGGCGGAGGCGGAGGATGTCAGGGACATCTCCGAGGAGCAGCTCGCCAAGACCTTCGAGACCAACATCTACGCCTACTTCTACATGACGCAGGCGGCGCTCGATCACCTGAAGCCGGGCTCGGCCATCGTCAACGTGACGTCGGTCAACTCCTACAAGGGCAACGACACCCTGATCGACTATTCCTCGACGAAGGGTGCGATCACCGCCTTCACGCGGTCGATGGCCTCCAACCTCGTGGAGAAGGGCATCCGCGTGAACGGCGTCGCGCCGGGCCCGATCTGGACGCCCTTCATCCCCATGTCGATGGACGCGGAGAAGGTCGCAAGCTTCGGAAGCCAGGTGCCGATGAAGCGGGCGGGCCAGCCCAACGAGGTGGCCTCGGCGCTACTGTTCCTGGCGTCCGAGGACGGCTCCTACTTCACCGGACAGGTGATGCACCCGAACGGGGGAACGATCGTCGGAGCCTGACCCAGCGCGCGCCGGGCAACCCCTGTCCGGCGCAACCTTTTGTCAGGCGCGCGCGCCCATGCTAGAGCGCCGCCGCCGGCCGGGTGGGTTTTGATGGACCCGTCCGCCGGCGGCGGCTCCGAGCCGGCATGAGGCAGTCCGATGAGCGTTTCCCAGAAATCCGGCATCCGTTTCGCCGCGCGTCACCCGACGGACGGCGAGGACCTGCGCCTCTCCGAGATCGTCGATCCGCACGCGCTGCGCGCCTCGCTCTGGGCTCTCGTTCCCTCCGAAAGGCCCGGCGCCTGCGCAACGCCGGAGGTGCGCGCTAAGGTCCTCGCGGTCCTCAAGGCGGCCAACGCGGCAGGGCGCAAGGCGGCCGAGGCGATGCTGTTTGAGGATGGCGGCGGGCTTCTGTGCGCGGCACGGATCTCGGCGCTCCAGGACGAACTGATCCGCGCGATCTACGATTTCGCCCTTCAGCACCGCTTCGCCGCACCCAACCTGTCGGCGGGCGAGCGCATGGCGATCCTCGCCGTCGGCGGCTACGGCCGAGGCACGCTGGCGCCCGGCTCCGACATCGATCTCCTGTTCCTCCTGCCCTACAAGCAGACCGCGCTCGGCGAGCAGGTCGCCGAGTACCTCCTCTATCTCCTGTGGGATCTCGGGCTGAAGGTCGGTCACGCCACGCGGTCCGTCGAGGAAAGCGTGCGCCTCTCGGAAACCGACTTCACCATCCGCACCGCGATCCTGGAGCGTCGCCTCGTCTGCGGCGACGCAGAACTCTTCACTGAGCTCGGCCGGCGCTTCGACGCCGAGGTGGTGGAAGGCACGGGTCGCGCCTTCATCGCCGCCAAGCTCGCCGAGCGCGATGCGCGCCACGCCAAGGGCGGCGATACCCGCTATCTCGTCGAGCCCAACGTCAAGGAGGGCAAGGGAGGTCTGCGTGACCTCCACACCCTGTTCTGGATCGCCAAGGACCATTACCGCGTCGACACACGCGACGCGCTCGTGGCGGCCGGTGTGTTCTCGCGCCGCGAGGGGCAGATCTTCGGCAAGGCCGAGGACTTCCTCTGGGCCGTGCGCTGCCACATGCATTTCCTCACCGGCAAGGCCGAGGAGCGCCTGTCGTTCGACATCCAGCCGGAGATCGCGGCGCGCCTCGGCTACACGTCCCATCCCGGCCTCACCGACGTCGAGCGCTTCATGAAGCACTATTTCCTGATCGCCAAGGACGTCGGCGACCTCACCGGCATTTTCTGCGCGGCCCTCGAGGAGGAGAAGGCCAAGGACGTGCCGGGCCTGCGCGGCTTCGTGCAGAGCCTTCGCCGGCGCTCGCGCGCTATTCCGGGAACGCTGTCCTTCCTCGTCGACAACGGTCGCATCACGGTGGCCGACCGGCAGGTCTTCGCGAAGGATCCGGTCAACCTCCTGCGCATCTTCAAGCTCGCCGCCGTCCACCGCCTGGAATACCACCCGGACGCCCTGAAGCTCATCCGTCGCTCGCTGCGCCTCATCGACAACGACCTGCGCAACAACCGGGAAGCCAACTCCCTTTTGATCGACGTCCTGACCGACCGCGAGGATCCCGCCTTCCATCTGCGCCGGATGAACGAGGCCGGGGTGCTCGGCCGCTTCGTGCCCGATTTCGGCAAGATCGTCGCGATGATGCAGTTCAACATGTACCACCACTACACGGTGGACGAGCATCTCCTGCGCTCGATCGCCGAGCTGACGAAGCTCGAGCGCGGCAATCTCGGCGGCGAACTGCCGGTCACGAGCGGGTTCATCTCGACCATCCGCGACCGCGTGCCGCTCTATGTCGCTCTCCTGATCCACGACATCGCCAAGGGCCGGCCGGAGGACCATTCGATCGCGGGCGCCGAGATCGCCGAAGAGCTGTGCCCGCGCCTCGGGCTCGACGCCGGCGAGACCGAGCTCGTCGCCTGGCTGGTGCGCGACCACCTCGTGATGTCGATGGTGGCGCAGCAGCGCGACCTCAACGACCGCAAGACGATCCGCGATTTCGCCGCGCGCGTGCAGACGCTGGACCGGCTGAAGCTCCTCACCATCCTCACCGTCTGCGACATCCGCGCCGTCGGGCCGGGCGTCTGGAACGGCTGGAAGGGCCAGCTCATCCGCACGCTTTACGCCGAGACCGAGCCGATGCTCACGGGCGGCTACTCGGAGTCCTCGCGCTCGCAGCGCACGGAAGCCGCCAAGGCCGAACTGCGCGCGCGTCTGTCCACCTGGGACGCCGCCGAGCGCGATGCGGCGGTGGACCAACACTACCAGAACTACTTCCTCTCCGTTCCCCTGGAAGAGCAGGCGCGACAGGCCGAGTTCGTGCGCGCGTCCGACGCGGCGGGGCGGAGCTTCGCCACCATGGCGCACACCGACCGCTTCCGGGGCGTGACGGAGATCACCGTCCTGGCCGCCGACCATCCGCGCCTCCTGTCGTTGATCGCGGGTGGCTGCGCCTCGGCGGGCGCCAACATCGCCGATGCGCAGATCTTCACCATGACGGACGGGCGGGCGCTCGACATCGTGACGCTGAACCGCGAGTTCGCCGAAGACGCCGACGAGTTGCGCCGGGCCGAGCGGATCGCGCGCACCATCGAGAGCCTGCTCAACGGGCGCGAAGCCATGCCGGCCCTCATCGCGCGCCGCCGTGCCCCGCGCACCAGCCCCTCCTTCGCCTTTCCGCCGCGGATCGACATCCACAACGAATTGTCCAACCGGCTCACCGTCCTCGAGGTCGAGGGGCTCGACCGCCCGGGTCTCCTTGCCGACCTCACCGGGGCGATCTCGGACCTTTCGCTCGACATCCGCTCGGCCCACATCTCCACCTACGGCGAGAAGGTGGTGGACGTCTTCTACGTCACCGACCTCCTCGGCATGAAGGTGACGGGCGAGGGGCGCGGCGAGCGCATCCGCCGCCGGCTTCTCGCCGTCTTCGAGGACCCGGACGGCGAACTGTCCTCGCCCTCCGTCAAACCCACCCCGGTCGCCTTCGGATTCGTCAGTTGAGCCTTCTCAAGAAGTTCGCCACCGTCGGCGGCGCGACGCTGGTCAGCCGCGTCTTCGGTTTCACCCGCGAGATGATGATGGCCTCCGCGCTCGGCATCGGGCCGGTGGCGGACGCCTTCAACCTCGCCTTCCGCTTCCCCAACCTGTTCCGCCGGCTCTTCGCGGAAGGGGCGTTCAACGCCGCGTTCATCCCGCTCTTCGCGCGCTCGCTGGAGGAAGAGGGCGAGGCGGGGGCCCGGCGGTTCGCGTCCGAGATCTTCGCGACCCTCTTCGTGGTCCTGACCGGCCTCACCGTCGTCGCCATGCTCTTCATGCCGGCGCTGGTGAAGACCATCATCGCGCCGGGCCTTGCCGCCTGCATCGACGACCCGGAAACGCTGAGGCAGCAGCTGTCCTGCGAGGACCGCTTCGCGATCACCGTCGCCTTCTCGCGGATCATGTTCCCCTATCTCGCCTGCATGTCGCTCCTGGCGATGGTGTCGGGCATCCTCAACGCCTTCCGCCGCTTCTTCGCGGCGGCCGCCGCCCCGACGCTTCTCAACTTCATCCTGATCGGCGTCCTCGCCTGGGCATGGTGGCGGGGGGCGGACCAGCGAACGATCGGCTTCCTGATGAGCTGGGGCGTGCTGGCCGCCGGCATCGGCCAGCTCGCGATGGTGACGATCGCCATGCGCTTGGCCGGCTTCTCGGTCTCGCTCGGGCGTCCGCGCTGGACGCCGGGGCTGAAGCGCCTGCTGGTGCTCGCCGGCCCCGCGGCGCTGATCGGCGGCATCACGCAGATCAACCTCTTCGTCGGGCAGGCGATCGCCTCCTACCAGCCGGGCGCTGTATCCATCCTCACCTATGCCGACCGGCCCTACCAGCTGCCGCTCGGCATGGTGGGCGTGGCGATCGGCGTCGTGCTCCTGCCCGAGCTCGCGCGTGCCCTGAAGGCTGGGCGGCTGGAGGAAGCGCAGCACACGCAGAACCGCTCGCTCGAGTTCGCCCTGTTCCTCACCGTGCCCGCCGCCGTCGCGCTCTTCGTGATGCCGGAGCCCATCATCCGCCTCATCTACGAACGCGGCGCCTTCGGGCCGGAGACCACGGAAAAGGTCGCGGCCGTCCTCGGCCTCTATGCGCTGGGGCTGCCCGCCTTCGTGCTGATCAAGGTGTTCTCGCCCGGCTATTTCGCGCGCGAGAACACCAAGACCCCGATGATCATCACCGGCATCTCGGCGCTGGCCAACACGGCGCTCTCGGTGCTGCTCTTCTGGTCCTTCGCCGAACGCGGCATCGCGATGGCGACGACGCTGGCCGGATGGATCAACGCCCTTCTCCTGTTCGAAGGGCTGCGGCGGCAGGGACTCTGGCACCTCGACGGCAAGCTCGTGCGCCGCGTCCTCCTCGTCCTCGTGTCGGCGGGTCTGATGGGCGGGGCGCTGCTTGTCATGCTGCAAGCGCTGGAGCGCTGGATGGGCGCCGACCCCAACGTTATCCACCAGTCGCTCGCCGTTCTCCTGCTCGCCGGCGTCGCGATGCTGATCTATTTCGCGCTGGCCTTCGCCACGGGGGCGGCGGACCGGTCGCTCGTCATGAAGCTCGTGCGGCGGAAGCGGGCGGCCGGGTGAGGCCGCCCGGTTCCCGTCTTCAGTCGCGCAGTTCGGCCGGTACCGTGCCGCCGTTGGCCGCCAGCTTGGTCATCACCTGCCGGTGGAGCCAGGTGTTCATCGCGGCCGAGTCGTTATGGTCCCCGCTGTAGCCGAGTTCCTTCGCCAGCTCCTGGCGAGCCGAGAGGCTGGAATCGAGATCGAGGAGCTTCAGGAGATCGACGATCGAGTGGCGCCAGTTCAGCGTCTGGCCGGCACCTTTCGCCTTGCCGTCGAGGATCGCGGCGACGTCCACCGAACCGGTCGGCGCGGAAGCGGGAATGCTCGATGCACCGGGTACGCTGCCGACTGGGCTCGACGTTCCCGCCGTTGCCGGGGATGCGACCTCCGAGGTTCCGGGCGCTCCGCTGGCGGGCGCCGTGATCTGCGGGCTCGGTGTCGGGGCGTTGCCGGCCGGCGCCGCGGTTCCGCCGATGTTCGTGGAGGCCGGCGTCGAGGCCGGTCCCGTGCCGGCCTGCGGCGCGGCTTCCGCGGCGGGGGTCTCGGCGTGGGCCGAGCCGAAGATCTTGGACTTGATCCGGTCGAAGAAGCTCATGAGCGGTCTCCTCTCTCCTGTGCCACCGCAAGGGGGCGCGGCGGGTGTGGATCGAAGACGCAAGGCTCGCGCTGTTTGTTCCCCATCCCGCCGGCCCGACTTGCGGCCCGTCCCCCGCTTCGCCATAAGCGCGCGACCGGCGCCCCTCGCCGGCATGCCCTTCGGAGCTGTCCCATGGCCGCGTTCCAGCCGCTCGTGTTCTCCGGCGTCCAGCCGACCGGAAACCTTCATCTCGGCAACTATCTCGGCGCCATCCGCCGCTGGGTGGCCCTGCAGGACGAGCACCCCTGCCTGTTCTGCGTGGTGGATCTGCATGCCATCACCGTGTGGCAGGAACCGGTCGAGCTCGAGCGCTCCATCCGCGAGGTCGCAGCCGCCTTCATCGCCAGCGGCATCGACGCGGGGAAGCACATCCTCTTCAACCAGAGCCGGGTCCCCGAGCATGCCGAGCTCGCCTGGATCTTCAACTGCGTCGCGCGCCTCGGCTGGATGGAGCGCATGACCCAGTTCAAGGAAAAGGCCGGCAAGGACCGCGAGCGCGCCTCGCTCGGCCTCTTCGCCTATCCCAGCCTCATGGCCGCCGACATCCTCGCCTATCGCGCGACGCTGGTGCCCGTGGGCGAGGACCAGAAGCAGCATCTCGAACTCACGCGCGACATCGCCGCCAAGTTCAACCACGACTTCCAGGACCGCATCGCCGAGAAGGGGCTCGGCCATCCCATTGCGATGGGCGACGAGACCGTGCAGGGCTTCTTCCCACTCACCGACCCCTTGATCGAGGGGCCGGCGACGCGCGTCATGAGCCTCAAGGACGGCTCGAAGAAGATGTCGAAGTCGGACCCGTCCGACCTCAGCCGGATCAACCTCACCGACGACGCCGAAACGATCGCCCGAAAGATCCGCAAGGCCAAGACCGACCCCGACGCGCTGCCGTCCGAGACCGCGGGCCTTCCCGGGCGGCCCGAGGCCGACAATCTCGTCGGCATCTTCGCCGCGCTCGACAATCGCACCAAGGCCGACGTCCTGTCCGAATACGGCGGCAGGCCCTTCTCCGAGTTCAAGCCGGCGCTCGCGGACCTCGCCGTCGAGAAGCTCGCCCCCATCGCCGCCGAGATGCGCCGCATCCTCGACGATCCCGCCGAGATCGACCGCACCCTCAAGGACGGCGCCGAACGCGCCCGCGCGATCGCCAGCCGCACGCTCGCCGACGTCAAGTCCATCGTCGGGCTGCTGAACGGCTGAGGGCAGGGGCGGGGCGGCAGCCCCACCTGCCATCCCGCCCGCTTGCCGCTCCGGCGGCGGGCTGGCATGGTCCGGCCATGGTATCGAAGCGACTCGGGCGGGGCGAAGGCGGCCGCCGCAAATTTCTGGCCGTCATCGACGAAACGCCCGAATGCGGCCGTGCGGCCGCCTACGCGGCTCGGCGTGCCAAGGCGTCGGGCGGCGCGGTGGTGTTCCTCTACGTGATCGACGGGGCCGATTTCCAGCAGTGGCTGGGGGTGGGCGACATCATGCGCGCGGAGGCCATGGAGGAGGCCGAGACGCGCATGGCGCGGGTCACGGACGAGATCCGCGAGACCGTCGGCCTCGAGCCCGAGACGCTGGTGCGCGAGGGCAAGACGGTGGCGGAGATCCGCACCCTCATCGAGGCCGACCGCGAGATCGCCATCCTGGTCCTGGCGGCGAGCGATGCGGCGGAGGGGCCGGGGCCGCTGGTCTCGGCCGTCGCGGGCTCGGGCTCGGCCTTCCCGATCCCCGTCACGATCGTGCCGGCGACCCTCAGCGACGAGGACATCGAAAGCCTCTGCTGAGGCCTGCGGTTCGCTCCGCAAGGCTCCTCACGAAGAGCGGATCGGCCTCGCGCGGCATGAACGCCGCGGCGTGCCTGCGACGTCAGGGAGCGGGCTCGGCGCGGCGTCCGGCGTCCGCCAGCAGCGCCACCACGAGGTCGGTCTGCGACACGATGCCGACGAGCCGCCCGTCCGGCCCGCAGACGGGCAGATGATGGATGCCGAGTGCCGACATTTCCGGCACGACGTCGGCGATCGGATCCTCCGGCCGTATGGTCTTCACCGGCGACGTCATGATGTCGGCGACGCGCGCGCCGGGCGCCCGGCCGCCCCGCATCGCAAACCGCACCCGCTCGCGCGTGCCGAGGCGCGGGCCGTGTCCGTCCCATGCCGCTTTGTCGAGGAGGTCGGTCTGGGTCAGGATGCCGACGACGCGCGCGCCGTCGTCGGTCACCGGCAGCGCCTTGATGTGGTGGCGGCGCAAGGTCTCGAACGCCTCGCGGAACGAGGCGTCGGACGAGATGGCGACGACGTCGCGCGACATGATCTCGGATGTGCGCGTCGCTCGTGCCCGGCGCGCGAACGAATGCAGTTCCGCGCGGTGCAGGAGCGCTTCGAGGTCGGCACGAGAGATGTCGAGAAGCTGGTCGGATTCGGCGAGCGCGGCGTCGAGGTCGTCCGGCGAGAAGCCGACGCGCTCGGCCGCCGGCGGGTCCTGCGTCGCGTGGGGATGGGCCGGCCGGGGAGGCCGGTGCGGATAGGGGCGGCCCGTCAGGTTGTTGAAGAGGAGCGCCGCCAGAAGCAGGAGGGCCGAGTTCGCCCCGACCGGCCAGAGCGCGAAGCCGTAGCCAAGATCCCAGACCGCCGGGCCGCCGAGGACCGCGGTGAGCGCCACCGCGCCGCTCGGCGGATGCAGGCAACGCAGAAGAAGCATCACGAGGATGGCAGTCGCGCCTGCGACCGCCGCCCCGAGAAGCGGATCGGGCACCAGCCGCTGCACCGTGACGCCGACGAGCGCGGCGACCACGTTGCCGCCGAGGATCGACCAGGGCTGGGCAAGTGGGCTGGCGGGCACGGCGAAGAGGAGCACGGTGGACGCGCCCATCGGTGCGACGAGGATCGGCAGGGCGGAGCCCGGTCCGACCGCCGCGCGGCAGACGAACGCGGTGACGAGAAGCCCGATCAGGGCCCCCACTGTCACGCGCAGCCGCTCCCGCCAGCTGACGGCCGGCAGATCGGGCAGGAGGCGGCGAAGAAACGAGGGCATCGGGCGACGCGTCCTTGCGAGGCGATGGGCGAGCCGTCCCATCGCGCGAAGGAAGGCCGGGCGCAAGCCGCGGGTTGGCGCGAACGCTGCGTCGCCGGGCGTCTTGCTTGCGATGCAGGCTCGCTGCGCTTATCTCATGCAGACGATTTTCCCCCGCTCCCGCGAGGCCCGCCGATGTTCATCCAGACCGAATCCACCCCCAATCCGCAGACGCTGAAGTTCCTGCCCGGCCGGGTCGTCCTCGAAAACGGCACGGCGGAATTCCTCGATGCGGCGGATGCGGCCGCGCGCTCCAAGCTCGCCGCCAAGCTGATGGGCATCGAGGGCGTGCGCAGCGTCTTCTTCGGCTACGACTTCGTCACCGTCACCAAGGACGACACGGGCTGGCAGCACCTGAAGCCGGCGATCCTCGCCGGCCTGATGGAGCATTTCCTGTCGGGCGAGCCGGTCATGGCGGCCGGCGCCGCCGGCGGGGGCCAGGCCGACGATTCTGGCGAGGAGTTCTTCGAGCCGGGCGACGAGACCGTCGTCTCGACGATCAAGGAGCTCCTGGAAACGCGAGTGCGCCCCGCGGTGGCCCAGGATGGCGGCGACATCACCTTCCGGGGTTTCCGCGACGGCGTCGTCTTCCTCAACATGCGCGGCTCCTGCGCCGGCTGCCCGTCCTCCACCGCGACCCTGAAGCACGGCATCGAAAACCTCCTGCGCCACTTCGTGCCGGAGGTCGAGGCCGTGGAAGCGATGGAAGCGGCCTGACCGGGGCAGCGTTCGCGATGGGCGGCGGGCTTCTTCTGGCGATGGACACGGCGGGCGAGCGCTGCTCGGCGGCCGTTCTTCGCCTGGACGACGGGGCGTTCCTGTCGGTCGTCGATCCGGTGATCGGGCGCGGCCATGCCGAGGTGCTGATGGGCACGGTGGCCGAGGCGATGCGGGCGGCCGGTGCCGCCTGGAGCGATGTGGGCAAGCTCGGCGTGGGCATCGGGCCGGGCTCGTTCACCGGCATTCGCGTGGCGGTGGCCGCCGCGCGCGGCTTCGAGCTTTCCCTGGACGTCCCGAGCGTCGGCGTGACCACGCTGGAGGCGCAGGCCGAGCCGTTTTGGTCGGAAGGGCCCGTGCTCGCCGTCCACGATGCCAAGCGTGGCGAGGTCTATGCCGCCCTCTTCGGCATCGGTGGCGCGGTGCTGGTCGAGCCGCAGGCGATGGCGCCCGACGCGCTGCCCGCCCTGGCAGCACGAGCGCCCGGCGCGCTCCGGCTCGTGGGTTCCGGTTCGGCGATCGTTGCCGACGCGATGGGGTTCGATGCGGGGCGTATCGCGGGCAGCGAGGGCTGTGCGCCAATTCGCGCGCTCGCTCGCATCGCCGCCGGTCGCGCCGTCTCGGCGCCGCCGCTTCCGCTCTACCTGAGAGGGGCGGACGCCAAGGCACAGGTGCCGTCCGGCTTGCGCGGCGCACGCGGGATAGGCACCGTTAATCCTTGAGGCCGATAGTCGTCGCAGGCCGGTCGTTCCGGTTCGGGGCGCGATCCTTGGGAGGAGGAGCAGGGCATGTACTGGTATCTGCCATGGGCTTGGACCCTGTCCTTCTGGGAAGGCATCGTCGCGCCGGCCGATCATGTGGCCGAGCCGCTCGTGCCCGACGACGTCGAATGGGCGGCCGCGCTTCATAGCCAGGCCTTCTCGCAGCCCTGGTCGGGCGACGAGTTCGCCGCGCTCCTGTCTCAAGCCGGAACCTTCGGCTATGTCGTGCGCCGCACCGGACAGGTCCGCCCGGTCGGCGTCGTTCTGGCACGCCTTGCGGCCGACGAGGCCGAGATCCTCACCATCGTCGTGGACAAGAGCGCGCGGGGCAAGGGGTTCGGCCGTCTCCTGATGGACCACGTGCTCCAGCATCTTCATGCCGAGCGCGCCGCCTCGCTGTTTCTCGAGGTGGAGGAGACCAATACGCCTGCGCTCAAGCTCTACCGCCACTTGCGCTTCGAGGAGGTCGGCCGGCGGCCGGCCTACTACGTCGGACCCGACGGCCAGCGCCAGAACGCGCTGATCCTGAAGCGGACCCTTGGCCCTTACTGAGAGCGCGGGTTCCGGCGAGGCGCAGTCGCTCGCGAGCGGCCGCGATCCGGTGGCGCGCCTGCGCCTTGCCGGCATCGCGCTGGTGCTGGCGCTGATGACGCTTGCGCTCGCGCCCCTGCAGCTTGCCGCGATCCGCTTCGGCTGGAGGCTCGCCGGACGACTGCCGTTCCTGTGGCAGCGCGTCGCCGTGCGCGTTGCCGGGCTGCGGGTGACCCTGCGCGGGGCGCCGGCGGCGGGGCGGCCGTTGCTTCTCGTCTCCAATCACCAGTCCTGGGCCGACATCATGGCGCTCGGCTCCGTGATGCCGCTGTCGTTCATCGCCAAGTCGGATGTCGAGGGCTGGCCGGTCTTCGGTCTCCTGGCGAGGCTTCAGCGCACCGTCTTCGTGGAGCGGAACGCGCGCGGGCGTACGGGCAAGCAGACGGATTCCATCGCCGACCGCTTGAGCGCGGGCGACGCGATGGTGCTCTTTGCGGAAGGAACGACGTCGGACGGGAACGGCGTCCTGCCGTTCAAGACGGCGCTGTTCGGCGCGGCGCAGGCCGCCCTTCGCGCCTCCGGGGCCGAGGCGGTCTTCGTCCAGCCGGTGTCGATCGCCTATGTCGGCGCCAACGGGATCGCGCTCGGCCGCTTCGGGCGCCCGCTCGCCGCCTGGCCGGGCGACGTCGCGCTGATGCCCCATCTCGCCGCCTTCCTGCGCGAAGGCGCGGTGGATGTGGACATCTCGTTCGGCGAGCCGATCCGCGTGACCCCCGGCAGCGACCGCAAGGCGGTGGCGCGCGCCTGCGAGGCGGAGGTGCGCCGAATGCTGCGCTCGAGCCTCGGCTTTCCGGATGCGGCCTGAGGCTGTGTGTGCGCCCGTGACGCGAAAACGTCGCTTGCGTCGGCGGGGCTGGCGGCCGATATAGGAAGACAAGGCCGGACCGGCGGGCGTTGCGTGGCGGTGCGGCGAAGTCGAGGACTTGGCGCATGGGTTCCCTTCGGCCGTTCGGCAGGACGGGCGGGACCCGCAAAGGACGCATGGACACACCGGACGAGAACGCGCGGGGCGAACGCAAGGTCTTCATCAAGACCTATGGCTGCCAGATGAACGTCTACGATTCGCAGCGCATGGGCGACGCGCTGGAGCGCGATGGCTACGCGCAGACGGACGTGATCGAGGACGCCGATCTCGTGCTCCTCAACACCTGCCATATCCGCGAGAAAGCCGCCGAGAAGATCTATTCCGAGCTTGGGCGTATCCGCGTGCTCAAAAACGAGCGTGCGGCGCAAGGTCGGAGCTTGAGCGTCGGCGTCACCGGCTGCGTGGCGCAGGCCGAAGGCGCCGAGATCATCGAGCGCGCGCCGGTCGTCGATCTCGTGATCGGGCCGCAGACCTATCATCGTCTTCCCCAGGCGCTCGCGCGCGTCGCCAAGGGCGAGCGCGTGGTCGAGACCGACTACGCCGTCGAGGACAAGTTCGACCACCTGCCGAAGTCGGGCAGGGCCGCGATCGCCCGGCGCGGCGTCACCGCCTTCCTCACCGTGCAGGAGGGCTGCGACAAGTTCTGCACCTTCTGCGTCGTGCCCTATACGCGGGGCTCTGAAGTCTCGCGCCCCTTTGCCGCCGTCATGGACGAGGCGCGACGCCTGGCGGAAGCCGGCGTGCGCGAGGTGACGCTGCTCGGGCAGAACGTCAACGCCTGGGCGGGGACGGACGATGCCGGCCGCCCGATCGGCCTCGCCGGGCTGCTTCGCCGACTGGCCGACGTGCCGGGCCTGGCGCGCCTGCGCTACACGACCTCGCACCCCCGCGACATGGACGACGCGCTCATCGCCGCCCATCACGATCTCCGGGCCCTGATGCCCTATCTCCACCTGCCGGTGCAGTCGGGCTCGGACCCGATCCTGAAGGCCATGAACCGGCGCCACAAGGCGTCGGATTATCTTCTCCTGCTCGACCGCATCCGGGCGGCTCGTCCCGACATCGCGCTGTCGGGCGACTTCATCGTCGGCTTCCCCGGCGAGACCGATGCCGACTTCGAGGCGACGCTGGATCTCGTGCGCACCGTCGGCTACGCGGCGGCCTATACGTTCAAGTATTCGCCCCGGCCCGGCACGCCGGGCGCCACGATGGGCGGCCATGTGCCGGAGGACGTGAAGACCGAGCGTCTCGAGCGACTTCAGGCGCTGATCCGCGAGCAGCAGGTGGCCTTCCAGGACTCCTTCGTCGGGCGCGACACCGAGGTCCTGATCGAGAAGCCGGGGCGCCATCCCGGCCAGATGATCGGCCGCTCGCCGTTCCTTCTGCCGGTTGTCGTGCCGTCGTCCGCCGGTGCGGTGGGCGACATCGTCACGGTGCGCGTCGCCGATACCCGTCCAAACTCCCTGATGGCCGCCGGCGCCGAGCCGGCCTACGGCGTTCCGGCCAAAGCCGAGCCCCAGTTGAGGAAGATCGCATGAAGGCAGCGCGCGGCATGCTTCCGAACTCCGGCGCCTCGGACATGGCCCACCTCGTGCTGACCTTCGACGACAACCGGCTGGCGAGCGCCCTGTTCGGTCAGTTCGACGAGCATCTGGCGATGATCGAGCAGAAACTGTCGGTGGATGCGCGCGCGCGCGGCAACAAGGTCGAGCTTCGCGGCGACCCAACGGCCGCCGAGCAGGCGCGCCGCACGCTCGACATCCTCTATGCCCGCCTCCAGTCCGGCCACGAGCTGCAGGGCTCGGACGTCCAGGGCGCGATCCGCATGGCGGTGGCGCAGGACGACCAGCTCGTGCTGCCGACCATGGAGAAGAAGGGCCGGCTCGCGCTCGCCCAGATCTCCACCCGCAAGAAGACCATCTATGCCCGCACGCCGACGCAGGACGCCTATATGCGCGCCATGGAGCGGGCCGAGCTCGTCTTCGGCATCGGCCCGGCCGGCACGGGCAAGACCTACCTGGCGGTGGCCCATGCCGCGCAGCTTCTCGAGCGCGGTCAGGTCGAACGCATCATCCTGTCGCGTCCGGCCGTCGAGGCGGGCGAGCGTCTCGGCTTCCTGCCGGGCGACATGAAGGACAAGGTCGATCCCTACCTGCGCCCGCTCTACGACGCGCTCTACGACATGATGCCGGCCGAGAAGGTGGAGCGCGCGCTGACCGCCGGCGCCATCGAGATCGCGCCGCTCGCCTTCATGCGCGGGCGCACGCTCGCCAACGCCGCCGTCATCCTCGACGAGGCGCAGAACACGACCACCATGCAGATGAAGATGTTCCTGACGCGCCTCGGCGAGAACGCGCGCATGGTCGTGACGGGCGATCCCTCGCAGATCGATCTGCCGGCTGGCGTGAAGTCCGGGCTTGTCGAGGCCTTGCGCGTCCTGGAAGGTGTCTCCAGCATCGTCTCCGTGCGCTTCGAAGCCAAGGACGTCGTGCGTCACCGCCTGGTGCAGGCGATCGTGGAAGCCTACGAGGCGGATGCGAGCGACGCGCGCGCCAAGGCCGCGACATGAGCGACGGGCGATCTCCCGGCGCGGCCCGTACTGGGCCGCGGATCCTCCTTTCGGTGGAGGACGATGCCTGGGGCTCGCTCCTGTCGCGCCCCGTCGACGACCTCGTGCGCGAGGCGATCTTCGCGGCCGCGAACGCGGCGGGCCTTTCCCCGGACGTCGAGACCGAGGTCTCCGTCACCCTGTCGGACGACGAGGACGTGCGCGCCCTCAACGCCGAATGGCGGGGCAAGGACAAGCCGACCAACATCCTGTCCTTTCCCATGGCGGCGCTCCAGCCGGGCGATCCGCCGGGTCCGATGCTCGGCGACCTCATTCTCGCCCGCCAGACGCTGGCGCGCGAGGCGGAGGGAGAAGGCAAATCGGCTGACGACCATTTCCGTCATCTCCTCGTGCACGGCGTCCTGCATCTTCTCGGCCACGACCACGAGTCCGACGAGGACGCGGACGCGATGGAAGCGCTCGAGATCGCGATCCTGGCCGGGCTCGGCATTGCCGATCCCTATGCCGATGCACCCGGCGCGCCGGACGACAGATCCTAGAAGGGACCTTTGGTGAACCACATGAGCATGCCCCCCTACGGCGACGAGACGGGCCAGGAGCCCCTTTCGTCGGAAACCCCGGCAGAGGCGCGAAGTCGCCAGCCCCGGCGCAGCGCCGAAGCGGCCGCCGAGCCGGGATTCCTGGAGTCCCTCGTCGCCTTCCTGCGGCCCCGCGTCTCCCATTCGCTGCGCGAGGAGATCGCCGAGGCGCTGACCCGGCCTGAGACGGAGGCCTCCGGCTTCACGCCGAACGAGCGCCTGCTCCTTAGCAACATCCTCCAGCTTCACGACGTGCGCGTCGAGGACGTGATGATCCCCCGGACCGAGATCCAGGGCATCGCCAACTCCGCAACGCTCGCCGAACTAATGGCGCGGTTCGAGGAAACGGGCCATTCGCGCATGCCGGTCTACGGCGATGGCCTCGACGATCCGCTCGGCATGGTCCACATCCGCGACGTCATCGGCCACGTCACCCGCGCTGCGCTTTGCTTCCGCCACACGGAGGGCGAGGCCGACGGGCCGGTGCGCTCGAGCCTCGATCTCTCGCGCGTCGACCTCGACCATACGATCTCCGACCTCGGCCTTCTCCGGCAGATCCTCTTCGTGCCGCCCTCCATGCACGCGGCCGAACTCATGCAGCGCATGCAGGCGAGCCACATCCAGATGGCTCTGGTCATCGACGAATACGGCGGCACCGACGGGCTCGTCTCGCTCGAGGACATCCTGGAGATGGTGGTCGGCGACATCGAGGACGAGCACGACGACGAGGAGGCGCTGGTCACCCATTCCGGCGACGGCGTGTTCTATGCAGACGGCCGGGCCGATCTCGACGAGGTCCGCGAGGTCGTCGGCGCCGATTTCGACGTCCGCGGGCACGAGGATGATGCCGATACGATCGGTGGGCTCGTGGTCAACGCCCTCGGACGGATGCCGGCGCCCGGCGAGGTGGTCGAGGCGGTCGCAGGGTTCGAGATCGAAGTCATGGACGCCGACCCGCGACGCGTGAAGCGTCTGCGCATCGTGCGCTTTCCCGAAGGAGCGGCCGCTGCCGTCGACAGCTGACGCGCGTGCGCGCGTCCGGTTTCGCGAAAGTCCCGGCTTCTAAGAACCTCCAAGGGTGCGTCCGTAAAGCGGACGACGGGCGCCGGAACGAGCCGGGGCGGATGAGGGCAGGGAACCTTGGAACGACTGGCCGGACGGATCATGCTTCTCCATGGCTGGCGACGGGCGGCGCTGTCCTTCGGTGCCGGCCTCGTCGCGACCCTGGGGCTCGCGCCGATCAACGTGCCGGCCGTCGGCTTCGTCGCCTTTCCCATTCTCGTCTGGCTGCTGGATGGCGCCAGCGGTCGGCCGGGAAGCGGGCTCGTCCGTCGCGTCCTGCCGGCGTTCCGCGTCGGCTGGTGCTTCGGCTTCGGATACTTCCTCGGCGGGCTCTGGTGGCTCGGCGCCGCAGTTCTGGTGGACGGCACGACCTTCCTCTGGGCGCTGCCCTTCGCCGTCCTCGGCCTGCCGATGGTGCTGGGCCTTTATCACGGGCTGGCGGCAGCGACGGCGCGCCTCGCGTGGAGCGACGGCGTCGGCCGCATCTTCGCCCTGGCGGCCTCGCTCGCCGCATTCGAATGGCTGCGCGGAACGCTTCTGACCGGCTTCACCTGGAACGAGATCGGCGTCCTGGCGGCGCCCGTTCCCCTGCTCATGGGCAGCCTCTCCCTCGTCGGCCTGCACGGGCTCACGCTCTTGGCGATCTTCGTGTTCAGCCTGCCCGCGCTCCTGTCCGGTCCGGCGAAGGGCCGCGCCGCCGTTGCCGTTTTCGGATTGGTTCTTCTCGTCGCGCATGCGGGCTTCGGCGCCTGGCGCCTCGCCGCTGCGCCCGAAGGGACGGTGCCGGGCGTGACCCTGCGCATCGTCCAGCCGGCGATCCTCCAGTCGCAGAAATGGGATCCGGCCGAGGAAGAGCGGAACTTCGCCAGGCTCCTGTCCCTGACGAGCGGCGGCCCGGCCGCACCGGACAGCGAACGCCGACTCGTGATCTGGCCGGAATCCGCCTTCCCCTTCATCCTCACCGACCGTCCGGACGCGGTGACGCGGCTCGCCGATGCGCTCGGTCCCTCCGATACGCTGATGGCCGGTGCGACGCGCGTCGAGGGCGAAACCGCGGACCCGTCGGCCCGCTTCTACAACTCGCTCTACGTGATCGATTCGGCCGGCGCCGTGCGCGAGGCGGGCGACAAGCTGCATCTCGTGCCGTTCGGCGAGTACCTGCCGTTCCAAGCGCTTCTGGAGAGCTTCGGCATCACCCAGCTGACGCAGCTGCCCGGCGGCTTCTCCGCCGGCTCGTCCCGCCGGATCATGCGAGCGGGGGAAGGGGGCCCGAGCTTCCTGCCGCTGATCTGCTACGAGGCGATCTTTCCCGACGAGCTTCTCGGCGATCTGGCCGTGCGCCCCGATTTCCTCCTCAACGTCACCAACGATGCCTGGTACGGCCTGACGCCGGGCCCCTACCAGCACATGCGACAGGCGCAGATGACCGCCGCCGCGCTCGGACTGCCGCTGGTGCGCGCCGCCAACACCGGCATTTCGGTCGTGACCGACAGCGTCGGCCGTCCGGTCGCGGGGCTGGCACTGGGCGAGGGCGGGACGGTGGACACGATGCTGCCCGTCGCGGGTGCGCCTACGCCTTTTTCGCGCATCGGAAATCTTGCGTTCGCCGTAATCCTCGGTCTCTTTGGCTTCGTCGCCCTGGTTGCGTCGGTTCGCTCCGGCCGCGTGCGCTGACGGGGCAGGATTGCTCGTCAAAGTCGTATCATCTAGATAACGACATATGTTTATAGAGCTGGAACGGCGGGGGCCGTTCGGGCTAGGGGAGCCGCACAGGAGCAGCGGCTTTCGAGGGGCGAGTCCATGGCGGTTGAAAGCAAGAAACCGAACCCCGTCGACGTCCATGTCGGCGCGCGGGTGCGGTTTCGGCGCACGATGATGGGAACGAGCCAGGAGAAGCTCGGCGAAGCCCTCGGCGTGACCTTCCAGCAGGTCCAGAAATACGAGAAGGGCACCAATCGCGTCGGTGCCAGCCGGCTGCAGAGGATCGCCGAAGTCCTCCAGGTTCCCGTGTCCTTCTTCTTCGAAGGGTATCAGGGCGAGGACGCCCAGCCCGCCGGCCTGCGCGAGGCCGACGCCGAGTTCGTCAACGATTATCCGGTGTCCGCCGAGAGCATCCAGCTCAACCGCGCCTTCGGCAAGATCCAGGACCCGAAGGTGCGCCGCCGCATCCTCGATCTCGTTCGCTCGCTGGCCGAAACCGAGGCCGAGGTGGGCGAGCCGAAGTAGCGCCGCCCGATCTCCGCCCATCGAGAAAAACCTTGCGCTACGGGTCGCCTTTGTTAAGGACGACCATCGCGATCGACGTCCCCCAGCGAAAGACCATAGACGGATGCGCAGCGGCGAGTACTTCTTCACCTCCGAGAGCGTCTCGGAGGGCCATCCCGACAAGGTGTGCGATCGCATTTCCGACGAAGTCCTGGACCTCCTCTACCGCGAGGCGCGAAAGGGGCAGTCGGACGCCTGGCAGCTTCGCGTCGCCTGCGAGACGCTGGCCACCACCAATCGCATCGTGATCGCCGGCGAGGTCCGCTCGACGCTCGATTCGGCCAAGCTCCGCTCGAAGGTCCGCTCCGCCGCCCGCCGCGCCGTCAAGGCGATCGGCTACGAGCAGGACGGCTTCCATTGGAAGACCGCCCGGATCGACGTCCTCCTGCACGAGCAGTCGGCCGACATCGCGCAAGGGGTGGACGCGGGCCCGAAGAACACCGAGGGCGCGGGCGACCAGGGCATCATGTTCGGCTATGCCTGCCGCGAGACGGCCGAGCTCATGCCCGCCCCGATCTTCTACGCCCACAAGATCCTCGAGCGCCTGTCAGAAGCGCGGCGCTCGGGCGAGGGCGGCGCCGGCGTTCTGGGCCCCGACGCCAAGAGCCAGGTCACGGTGCGCTACCGGGACGGCAAGCCGGTGTCGATCTCCTCGATCGTCCTGTCGACCCAGCATGTGGACGAGAGCCTCACCTCGGCGGACGTGCGCCGTCTCGTCGAGCCTTTCGTGCGCGAGGCGACGAGCGGTCTGCCGATCGAGGAGGCGTGCGTCTGGCACGTCAACCCGACGGGCAAGTTCGTGATCGGCGGGCCGGACGGCGACGCCGGCCTGACCGGCCGCAAGATCATCGTCGACACCTATGGCGGCGCCGCGCCCCATGGCGGTGGCGCCTTCTCCGGCAAGGACCCGACCAAGGTCGACCGCTCCGCCGCCTATGCCGCGCGCTACCTTGCCAAGAACGTGGTGGCGGCAGGCCTTGCCGATCGCTGCACCATCCAGCTCTCCTATGCGATCGGCGTCGCCGAACCCATCTCGGTCTATGTCGACCTGCACGACACCGGCAAGGTGGAGGAGGCGGCGCTGGAGGCGGCGCTGCGCGAGCTGATGGACCTGACGCCGCGCGGCATCCGCGAGCATCTCGACCTCGCGCGCCCGATCTACGCCAAGACCTCCGCCTACGGCCATTTCGGCCGCAAGCCCGGCCGCGACGGTTCGTTCTCGTGGGAGCGGACCGACCTCGTCTCCAAGCTGAAGGCCAGACTTGGCCGCTGAGCGCCGCGCCAACGGCGAGCGCACGCGCGTCCGGGAGAACTTCTTCGGCCGCTCGCGCGGCAAGACGCTGCGCCCGCTCCAGGCCGGGCTCCTGCGCGAGACGCTGCCCGCCCTCGCGCTCGATCTCGCCACGCCTGCCCCGGCCGACCTGCGCTCGCTGTTCGCGGCGCCGGTCGAGACCGTGCGCCTGGAGATCGGGTTCGGAGGCGGCGAGCATCTGCATCTGGAATCGGGGCGCCATCCCGCCACCGGCTTCATCGGAGTGGAGCCCTTCGTCAACTCCATGGCCAAGATGCTGGTGGCTCTGGAGGACGACCCGCGCTCGAACCTCAGGCTTTATGGCGACGACGCGACGCTGCTGCTCGACTGGCTGCCCGACGCCTCGCTCTCAGGGGTAGACCTGTTCTATCCCGACCCATGGCCGAAGCGGAAGCACTGGAAGCGCCGCTTCGTGAACGATCGCACGCTGGCCCGCATGGCGCGCGTGCTGCGACCCGGCTCGCGGTTCCGTTTCGCTTCCGACATCGAGACCTACGTCGACTGGACGCTCCAACACCTGCAGCGTCATCCGGCCTTTCGCTGGCAGGCGGAGGGCCCGGCGGACTGGCACACGCCCTACGAAGGCTGGCCGGGTACGCGCTACGAGGCGAAGGCGCACCGCGAGGGGCGCAAGGGTGCCTATCTGACCTTCCTCCGGCTCTGATCGGCGAGTGCCCCCGCTACGCTTCCCTTGTGGAAAAGGCCGGGTGCCTTGCCAATCGGGGCGCGCGGATGTATATCGGCTTCAAATTCTCTGCGATGCGATCGTGAGAGTGGGTCCTCCCGGTCCCGCTCTTTTTTGTTAGGGGCATAGCCCCGGCAAGGAACCCGGCGATCGCCGCAGGCGAGGCCGCCCGAGGGGCAGACCTCGAGGCACGACCGGAGACTTCGTGACGGACAAGCGCATTATCATCGAACAGGGGCTCGAGGCCCGGATCGCCACGCTTCTCGAGCCGGTGATCGAGCAACTCGGCTACCGCCTCGTGCGGATCCGGGTCTCGGCCCTCAACGGCACCACGCTGCAGATCATGGCGGAGCGGCCGGACGGCTCGATGAGCGTCGAGGACTGCGAGGCGGTGTCGCGCGGCATCTCGCCGGTGCTGGACGTCGAGGACCCGATGGATCGGGCCTATCATCTCGAAATCTCCTCGCCCGGCATCGACCGGCCGCTGGTGCGCGTCGGCGATTTCGAGGCCTGGACAGGCCAGTTGATGAAGCTGGAGACGAACCGCCTGCTTGCGAACCGCAAGCGGTTCCGGGGACGGATCGTGAGCGTCGGCCCGGACAGCTTCCAGCTCGATCGCGATGCCGTCGGGGAGGGCGAGGAGCAGGTCGTCGAGATCCCGTTCGACGCGCTCGCCGAGGCCCGGCTGATCCTGACCGACGATCTCATCGCCGCCTCGCTGAAGGCCGACAAGGCCGCCCGCAAGGCGCGGGGGCTGCCGGCCGAGGACGAAGGCGACGATTTGGACGGAGCCGGCGCGCCCGACGCGCATTGATGTGACGACGGAGGGCGGCGCCCCGCGGCGCTTCCGCCTTCCATCCCGAAGGGCCGGAGCTTGGATTGCCCGGCGGCTTTCGACAGGAGACGTGAACATGGCAGTCAGTGCGAACAGGCTCGAGCTTCTGCAGATCGCGGATGCCGTGGCGCGCGAAAAGTCGATCGATCGTGAGATCGTGATCGCCGCGATGGCCGACGCCATCCAGAAGGCCGCGCGCTCGCGCTACGGCCAGGAAACCAACATCCGCGTCGACATCAACACCAAGACCGGCGAGATGAAGCTTCAGCGGCTTCTCGAGGTGGTCGATGAGGTCGAGGATCCCAACACCCAGATCTACCTGGAGCTGGCGCGCGACAAGAACCCCGACGCCGAGCCCGGCGACTTCATCGCCGAGCAGCTGCCGCCGATGGAGTTCGGCCGCATCGCCGCCCAGTCGGCCAAGCAGGTCATCGTGCAGAAGGTGCGCGAAGCCGAGCGCGACAAGCAGTACGAAGAGTTCATCGGCCGCGTGAACGAGATCGTCAACGGCACCGTGAAGCGCGTCGAGTACGGCAACGTGATCGTGGACCTCGGCAAGGGCGAGGGCATCATCCGCCGTGACGAGCAGATTCCGCGCGAGCTGTTCCGCTACGGCGACCGCGTGCGTGCCTTCGTCTACGATGTGCGCCGCGAGCAGCGGGGCCCGCAGATCTTCCTGTCCCGCACCCATCCGCAGTTCATGGCCAAGCTCTTCACCATGGAAGTGCCGGAAATCTACGACGGCATCATCGAGATCAAGGCCGTCGCCCGCGATCCCGGCAGCCGCGCCAAGATCGCGGTCATCAGCCGCGATTCCTCGGTCGATCCGGTCGGCGCTTGCGTCGGTATGCGCGGTAGCCGCGTGCAAGCCGTCGTCGGCGAGCTGCAGGGCGAGAAGATCGACATCATCCCCTGGTCGCCGGACGCAGCGAGCTTCCTCGTCAACGCCCTGCAGCCGGCGGAAGTCGCCAAGGTGGTGCTCGACGAGGACGCCGAGCGCATTGAAGTCGTGGTCCCGGATGACCAACTGTCTCTTGCGATCGGTCGCCGCGGACAGAACGTGCGCCTCGCCTCGCAGCTCACGGGCTGGGACATCGACATCCTGACCGAGCAGGAAGAATCCGAACGCCGCCAGAAGGAATTCGTGGAGCGTTCGGCGCTCTTCATGGAGGCGCTGAACGTCGACGAGATGGTCGGCCAGCTCCTCGCCTCCGAAGGCTTCGCGAGCGTCGAGGAAGTCGCCTATGTCGACAATTCCGAAGTCGCGGCCATCGAGGGCTTCGACGAGGATACGGCGGGCGAGATCCAGAACCGCGCCAAGGAGTTCCTGGACCGGCGCGAGCAGGAGCTCGACGACAAGCGCAAGGCGCTGGGCGTCGAGGACGATCTGCGCCAGATCGACGGTCTGACCACCGCCATGCTGGTGGCGCTCGGCGAGGACGGCGTGAAGAGCATCGAGGACTTCGCCGGTTGCGCCGCCGACGATCTCGTCGGCTGGACCGAGCGCAAGGACGGCGAGACCAAGCGGTTCCCCGGCGCGCTCTCCTCGTTCGAGGTCAGCCGCGGGGATGCCGAGGCGATGATCATGCAGGCCCGCGTCATGGCGGGCTGGGTCGAGCCCGAGGAGCCCGCGACCGAGACCGACGAGGAGGCCGAGGAGGCCTGAGGCACACGATGGACCGTATGGACGGCGACGAGGACCGGGAACTGGAGGAGGCGGTGATGAACGGACGCATGTGCATCGTGTCGCGCCGCTCGCTTCCGGCCGATGCCCTGATCCGCTTCGTTGCCGCTCCGGACGGGCAGGTCGTGCCCGATCTGAAGCGCCGGCTTCCCGGCCGGGGCGCCCACGTCGAGGCGCGGCGCGCGGTGCTGGAGACGGCACTGAAGCGCAAGCTTCTGCCGCGCGCCCTTAAGCGCGAGCTGACCGGCACGGAGACGCTGGCGGACGATCTGGAAGCACTTCTGGTTCGCTCGGCCGCGGGGGCCCTGGCGCTCGCCCGGAAGGCCGGGCAGGTGACGACGGGGGCGGCCAAGGTGGACATCGCGCTGCGAGCGGGCAAGGCCTTGGCCGTGCTGCACGCGGCGGACGGGGCCGCCGACGGCGTGCGAAAGCTCGACGGTGCGCGACACGCGCGCGCCCATGAGACGGGCGGTCGGCCCGTCCCGGCCTATCAGACGCTCACCGCGACCGAAATCGGTTTGGCCATGGGCGACCATAATGTGATACACGCGGCCATCCTGCCCGGTGGAGCTGGAGTGGCCCTGATCGAGCGCCTCGTGGCGCTGGAGACTTACCGGGGCGCAAGCGCCGGGACATCGACTGAAGCGGACACCGGGAACCCGGGTCCATGAAGCCACAATTAAGATCAACGGCAGAGCACGGTTGCGAAATGCTCTAGGCACGGATAGTGGCGCGGGGGAAAAACCCGCGCAGGAAGCGGAAGCGTTAATGAGCGATACGAAATCCGGCGACGACAAGACGCTGAGCGTCACCCCGAAGAAGACCTTGTCCCTCAAGCCGAGCGGCAACGTCTCGCAGTCGGTGGTGCGGCAGAACTTCTCGCACGGGCGGACGAAGAGCGTCGTCGTCGAGACCAAGAAACGCAAGTTCTCGGTCCCCGGCGAGGCCGCGAAGGATGTGGCGGCGGCCCCCGAGCCGGCCGCAGCGGCGCCCGCTGCTCCGGCACCGGCGCCGGCGGCAGCCCCCCGTCCGGCCCTGACGCCGGCACAGATCGCGGCTCTGGAGCATGCGGCCAAGAACCCGCAGGCCCCGGTCGCGCCCGATCGTCCGGCAGCGCCCGCCGAGCCGGCACCGGTTGCGGCGGCCCCCGAGGCCGCGCCTGCTGCTCCGGCCTCCCCGGTCGCGGAAGCGGCGCCCGCCGCGCCGCAGCCTGCGCCGGCAGTCGCCGAACAGCCCGCAGCGCCCGTCGCGGAAGTGCCGTCCGCGCCGGCGGCCGAGGCCGCACCCGTATCGACCCCTCCCGTTTCCGAGTCACCGAAGCCACCTTTGAGCGAAACCGCCACTCCCACCGCCCCCGCGGCCGCCGCGACGACGG
>NZ_BBWJ01000044.1 GCF_001463745.1 Aureimonas sp. AU22
GGGGGCGACCGGGCGGGTGGTCAACAGGGAAAATGCGGAAAAGTTCAAAAAAACCGAGAAAGGCGCTCGGCGACCCCCGGCGGGGCTGCGGAGCGGTGTTCAGCCGCGGTGAGAGCCCCTCTCCGCTTCCCCGTTGGTCCAGCCTTCCATCGTCTCCGCTACGAAGTCCCCAAAACGCCCATGTTCGATCGTTTCGCGGGCCCCTGCCATCAGGTGCTGGTAGTAGGCGAGGTTGTTCCAGGTGAGCAGCATGGCGCCCAGAGCCTCCTGCGTTCGCACGAGATGGTGGAGGTAGGCTCGCGAATAGTCCCGAGACGCCGGGCAGTCCGAACGGTCGTCCAGCGGGGACGCATCCTCGGCATGACGGGCGTTCTTGAGGTTGATCCGCCCGTGCCGGGTAAAGGCCAGGCCGTGGCGCCCTGCCCGCGTGGGCATGACACAGTCGAACATGTCGACCCCGCGCATGACGGACTGGAGGATGTCGTCCGGTGTTCCGACGCCCATCAGATAGCGCGGCTTGTCCCGCGGAAGAACGGGAACTGTCTCGCCCAGCATTGCCAGCATGACATCCTGCGGCTCGCCGACCGCAAGCCCTCCGATGGCATAGCCCTTCAGGTTCATTTCGCGCAGGCGTTCTGCCGACCGGACACGTAGATCCGCATCGTCGCCTCCCTGGACGATGCCGAACATCGCCTTTCCCGGCTGATCGCCAAAGGCCACCGCGCAGCGCTCTGCCCAGCGAAGCGAGAGCTCCATCGCTCTCTCGATTTCGGGCCGTTCCGCTGGAAGGCGGATGCACTCGTCGAGCTGCATCTGGATGTCGCTGTCGAGGAGACCCTGGATCTCGATCGAACGCTCGGGCGTGAGTTCATGCACCGAGCCGTCGATATGCGATCGGAACGTGACGCCCTTTTCCGACATCTTTCGCAAGCTCGCCAGGGACATGACCTGAAAGCCGCCGGAGTCGGTGAGGATCGGGTAGGGCCAACGTGCGAACTCGTGCAGACCACCGAGACGTCCGACGCGTTCGGCGCCGGGACGCAGCATCAGATGGTAGGTGTTGCCGAGGATGATATCGGATCCGAGGTCTCGCACCTGATCGAGATACATGGCCTTCACCGTCGCGGCGGTGCCCACGGGCATGAAGGCCGGAGTGCGAACCGTCCCACGCGGCATCGTGATCGTGCCGCGACGGGCCTTGCCGTCGGTCGCGGACACTTCGAAGGAAAAGTCGGTCAAGCGGTTCGCTCCAGAAGACACGCGTCCCCGTAGGAATAGAAACGGTAGCCGTCGCGGATGGCATGGTCGTACGCGGCCCGCATTCGGTCGAGGCCGCTGAACGCAGACACAAGCATGAACAGCGTCGAGCGCGGCAGGTGGAAATTGGTCATCAGCCCGTCGACCGCGCGAAACGCGTAACCCGGGGTGATGAAGATGTCCGTTGCATCCGCAAAGGGTTCGATACGACCCGTCTTCCGGGCCGCGCTCTCGAGAAGCCGCAGCGACGTCGTTCCGACGGCCACGATGCGGCGCCCTTCGTCCCGAGCCGTTTGCAGCCGCATCGCGGTGTCCGGGGTGACGACCCCGATCTCGCTGTGCATCCGATGCTCGGACGTATCCTCGGCCTTCACGGGCAGGAAGGTTCCCGCCCCGACATGCAAGGTTACGTACTCCTGTGCGATCCCGCGCGCAGAGAGCCCGGCGAGGAGATCCGGCGTGAAGTGGAGACCGGCCGTCGGTGCGGCGACCGCGCCGTCTTCGCGAGCGAACACGGTCTGGTAGTCCCGCAGATCCGCCTCGTCGACGGCACGCTTCGAGGCGATATAAGGCGGCAGGGGGAGGCGGCCGACGGCGGCGATCGCCGCGTCGAGCGCGGGCCCGCTCGCGGAGAACACGAGTTCGATCTCACCACCCTCCCCCTTCGCGACGACATCCGCACGGAGCGGCGCGGTGGCGTCGGACGAGAAAGCGAACTCGATCGCATCTCCGACCTTGATGCGCTTGCCGGGGCGCATGAAAGCCATCCAGCGGTCGATCGCAACGCGCATGTGCAGCGTTGCGTCCACGTCGATGCGCGAGGCGCCTTGCGACGTCTGGCGGACGCGCTGGCCCGAAAGTTGGGCGGGAATGACCCTGGTGTCGTTGAAGACCAGGACGTCGCCCTCGCGCAGGAGGCCCGGAAGGTCTCCAACACGGTGGTCCTCGAAAGGGCCGGCGGCGCCGACACGCAAAAGCTTGGCCGATTCGCGCGGAAGAGCGGGCCGCAGCGCGATCCGCTCTTCCGGAAGTTCGAAGTCGAAGAGATCGACCTGCACGGTGCTGCGATCAGACGTCCGCGGCGACGCGCATGGTGGTGATCGAGTCGGGGTCGCGGACAGGCTCGCCGCGCTTGATCTTGTCGACGGCATCCATGCCCTCGATGACCTCGCCCCAGACCGAGTACTGCCGGTCCAGCCAGGGGGCGCGCTCGAAGCAGATGAAGAACTGCGAGTTCGCGCTGTTCGGGTTGGCAGTGCGCGCGGCCGAAACCGTTCCGCGCTTGTGGGACTCGGCGGAGAACTCGGCCTTGAGGTCCGGCTTGTCCGAACCACCCGTGCCAGTCCCCGTCGGGTCGCCGGTCTGTGCCATGAAGCCGTCGATCACGCGATGGAACACGACGCCGTCGTAGAACCCTTCGCGGGCCAGTTCCTTCACCCGAGCTACGTGACCGGGCGCCAGATCAGGGCGCAGCTTGATCACGACCTGTCCCTTCGTCGTTTCCAGAACCAGCGTGTTTTCGGGATCCTCGAAGGCCATGAGCCGTCTCCTTGTGAATGAATAGGGGCGATCCGACTGGATCGGCCCGCCCGTCTGCTTCGCTGAATGAATGAAGCGTCTTGCAGTTGCAAGACGAATGTCAGCGGGTCTCGACCTTCACCATCTTGTCGGGGTTCTCGACGGTGCCGTTGTTGGCCTCGTCACCCTTCTTGATCTTGTCGACCACATCCATGCCCTTGGTCACTTCGCCGACCACTGTGTACTGGCCATTCAGGAAGTCGCCGTCGGCGAGCATGATGAAGAATTGCGAGTTGGCGGAGTTGGGGTCCTGCGACCGCGCCATGCCGACTGTACCGCGCTTGAAGGGCGTGTCGGTGAACTCCGCCTTCAGGTCCGGCTTGTCCGAGCCACCCATGCCCGTGCCGGTCGGATCACCGGTCTGCGCCATGAATCCGTCGATGACGCGGTGGAAGACGACGCCGTTGTAGAACCCTTCCTTCGCCAGCGCCTCGATCTGCTCGACATGCTTGGGCGCGAGGTCGGGTCGGAGCTTGATGTCGATCTCGCCCTTGTTGGTTTCGACCACCAGCGTGTCGCCGGCCCCGGCGGTCTGCGCGTGCGCGGGTGACAGCGCCGAGATTGCGACGGCGGCAAGGAGGCCGAGGGTCGGAAGAACTTTCATCGTCGAACTCCGGACAGCTTTCATGAAGCGGAAAGCCTGCGTTTCAGGGCGGCGGCGACGTGCTCCGGAACGAAGGAGGATACGTCCCCACCCATCTTGGCGATCTGGCGGACCAATGTGGCCGTAATGGGCCTCGTGCTGGGCGAAGCAGGCAGGAACACCGTGGTCAGGTCGGGCATGAGGACGCCGTTCATCCCGGCCATCTGCATCTCGTAGTCGAAATCCGTGGCGTCGCGAAGTCCGCGCACCAGCGCCACAGCGCCCTGCCGCTTCGCCTCCTCCACCACGAGGTCCGAGAAGAACGAAACCCGAACCGTGTTGCCGGACCCGGCGGCTGTGGGGAGTGACATTCGAACGAGTTCCGCGCGCTCTTCGGCTTCGAAGAGCGGCGTCTTGCCCAGATGCACACCGATCGCCACCACCACCTCGTCGAAGAGATTGCACGCCGATCGGATAATATCCACATGTCCAAGCGTCGGCGGATCGAAGCTGCCGGGATAGAGAGCAGTCCTCGCCATCATCGTTTCCTAACCATGCGGACCGATCGATCGGCCGACGCTTCCAGCGCGCCCCGCCGATATGATTTTGCAAAGCATTCGAGACGCAAACTCGATTTCGGCCGAGCGCTGCGCAACGACGAGAATCAGCGACACCCATCCGCGGAACGTTTCGTCAAGCATATCGTTATGGTGCTGTTATCAGGAGAGAAATCCATGCTGTTCCTCGCCTTGTCGCTCGCAATGGTCGCTTCCCTTTCGACCGCGACGGTCATCGCCATGCATAACGAAGCGAGCAAGCAGCGGGCACGAGCCTTTGCGCGCAAGCCGAAGATCCTGGGCTGAGGATAAGCGCGGCATGAGCCTCCAACGAGTTGTCATGCCGCTTCTCCTCCCAGACGTTACTCCTGAGACGTTTCCTCCGGACCCGCTGAAACGTCGCCCACTTCGCTTTCTTCGCTTCCCTGATCTGGAATGCGCTCGACGGAAACGACGCGTTCGTTGTCGGCCGTATTGAAGATGGTCACGCCCTTGGTCGCTCGTCCGGCGATGCGGATGCCTTCGACCGGCACCCGAATCATCTGACCGCGATCCGAGATCATCAGGACCTGATCGCCTGGTTCGACCGGAAAGCCTGCCACCAGCTGTCCGATATCTCCGACCCGGCCGATATCGGTCGCGCGTATCCCTTTGCCGCCGCGACCGCTCGTCCGGAAATCGTAGGACGATGACCGCTTGCCGTAGCCGAACTCGCTGAGCGTGAGGACGAATTCTTCCCGCGCGCCGAGGTCGGCGTAGCGCTCCGGCGAGATCGACACGTTCTCCGCGGCTTCCTCGTCGAGCGGTTCCTCGGCGACCTCCCCTTCAACGGCCCGGCGCTTGCGCAGGTAGTCCGCGCGCTCCGCCGGCGTCGCGTCGACGTGGCGCAGGATGGCCATGGAAATAAGGCGATCGTTCTTGCCAAGCGCCATGCCGCGCACGCCGATGGAGTTGCGTCCCGTGAAGACCCGGACATCGGTCGTCGGGAAGCGGATGCAGAGCCCGGAGGACGAGACGAGCAGGACGTCGTCGTCCTCGCCGCAAACGGCCACGGCGAGGATTTCGTCCTCCGCCTCCTCCAACTTCATGGCGATCTTGCCGTTGCGGTTCACCTGGGTGAAGTCCGACAGCTTGTTGCGACGAACCGTGCCCTTGGTGGTCGCAAACATCACGTTCAGCCGCTCGGCCGCGGCCTCTTCGTTCGGAAGCGGCAGGATGGATGTGATGCGTTCGCCCTTCTCGAGCGGCAGCATGTTCACGAGCGCCTTGCCGCGCGACTGCGGCGTGGCGAGCGGCAACCGCCAGACCTTCTCCTTGTAGACGATACCGCGCGAGGAGAAGAACAGCACCGGCGTATGCGTGTTGGCGACGAAGAGCCGGGTGACCGAGTCCTCCTCGTCCTTCAGCGACATGCCCGAGCGGCCCTTGCCGCCGCGACGCTGCGCCCGATAGACGCTGAGCGGCACGCGCTTGATGTAGCCCCCGTGGCTCACGGTGACGACCATGTCTTCGCGCGGGATCAGGTCCTCGTCGTCGAGGTCGGCGGCGCCTTCCAGAAGTTGCGTCCGACGGGGCGTCGCGAACTCGTCGCGAACCGCCGTGAGTTCCTCCTTGATGATGTCGCGTACGCGAACCCGCGAGGACAGGATCTCGAGGTAATCACGGATCTCGGCGCCGATCGCGTTGAGCTCGTCGCCAATCTCGTCGCGTCCGAGCGCCGTCAGGCGCTGAAGGCGCAGGTCCAGGATGGCGCGCGCTTGCGTCTCCGACAAGCGGTAGGTGCCCGCGTCGCTGATGCGATGACGCGGATCATCGATGAGCCGAATGAGCGGCGCGACGTCCTTCGCCTCCCATTCGCGCTCCATCAGCTGCTCACGCGCAGAACTCGGGTCCGGCGCATGACGGATCAGCTTGATGATCTCGTCGATGTTGGCGACCGCGATCGCGAGGCCAACGAGGACATGCGCCCGCTCGCGCGCCTTGCGAAGCAGAAACTTCGTGCGGCGCTGAACCACTTCCTCTCGGAACGCCACGAAGGCCGAGAGCATGTCGAGCAGCGTCATCTGCTCGGGCTTGCCCCCGTTCAGCGCCACCATGTTGGCGCCGAACGTCGTCTGCAGCGGGGTGAAGCGGTAGAGCTGGTTCAGGATGACATCGGACGAGGCGTCGCGCTTGCACTCGATCACGACGCGGTAACCCTCGCGGTCGCTTTCGTCGCGGATGTCGGAGATGCCCTCGATGCGCTTCTCGCGCACCAGATCGGCCATCTTCTCGATCATGGTCGCCTTGTTCACCTGGTAGGGAACTTCGGTGATGACGATCGCTTCCCGGTCGCCGCGCATCTCCTCGACATGCACCTTGCCGCGCATCAGGATGGAGCCGCGGCCGGTCGAATAAGCGCTCTGGATTCCGGCTCGACCGATGACGATCGCTCCCGTCGGGAAGTCCGGTCCCGGAATGATCTCCATGAGGTCCGGCAACTGCAGCGCCGGATTGTCGATCAAAGCGATACAGCCGTCGATCAGCTCGCCGAGGTTGTGCGGCGGAATGTTGGTCGCCATGCCGACGGCAATGCCGCCGGAGCCGTTCAGAAGGAGGTTCGGCACCCGGGCCGGCAGCACGACGGGCTCGAGCTCGCGGCCGTCGTAGTTCTCCTGGAAATCGACCGTTTCCTTGTCGATGTCGGTGAGGATCGCGTCCGACACCTTCTCCAGCCGACATTCGGTGTAGCGCATGGCCGCCGGCGGATCGCCGTCGATCGAGCCGAAATTGCCCTGCCCGTCGATCAGCGGTGCGCGCAGGGAGAAGTCCTGCGCCATGCGCACCAGCGCGTCGTAGATCGAGGCATCGCCGTGCGGATGGTACTTGCCCATCACCTCACCGACCACGCCGGCCGACTTGCGATAGGACTTGTTGTAGACCAGCCCCATCTCGCTCATCGCGTACAGGACACGGCGGTGGACGGGCTTCAGTCCGTCGCGCACGTCGGGCAGCGCCCGGCTGACGATCACGCTCATCGCGTAATCGAGATACGAGCGCTGCATTTCCTCGACGATCGAGACCGGCTCGATTCCGGTCGGACGTTCGGGCTGGATAGAATCGGGAGGAAGGTCGGACAATATGAAACCCTGGGCAGAATGTACTGCCCTTATATAAGGAGTCAGGCATCGGACGCAAATTGACGCGTCAAGATTATTCTAGTCAAAACAACGGCTTGGCGCACCCTTCGTATTTTTCGCATGCGTTCTGCGCTCGTCCGAGCGCAAACCGGCATCGCCTGCCGCTTCCCGCGACGCTAAGAAGGCTCCTTCGCCCGTGATCTCGAAGGCCTGCGCATGCTTGAAACCCTGCTGAACGGCTTCGCGACGCTCTTCGTGATCATCGACCCGATCGGGCTCGCCCCGATCTTTCTCGGGCTGACGGCCGGCCTGTCAAAGGCCGAGCGGCGGCGGATCGCACGCAACGGCTGTCTGATTGCCTTCGCGATCCTGGCCGTGTTCGGCCTCGCGGGTCTCAGCGTCCTTACGGCGCTCGGCATCTCGCTCGGCGCCTTCCGCATCGCGGGCGGACTCTTCCTGTTCTGGATCGCGTTCGAACTGGTGTTCGAGAAGCGTAAGACGCGCAAGGAGAAGGATGCCCAGACGGCGATGACCGAGCACGAGGTCGGCGAGATCGCGGCGGTGCCGCTCGCCATCCCGTTGATGGCAGGCCCCGGGGCGATATCCGCCGTCATTCTCTTGTCGGGCGAGCTGCCGAGCGCCGCGGGTCAGGGCAGCGTCCTGGCGGTCGTGGCCATCACGATCTTTGTCGCCTACCTGTTCCTGTCGCTCGCCGACAGGCTCGAGCGGCTTATGGGCCAGACCGGGCGCGCCGTCGTCACGCGCCTTCTCGGCGTCCTCCTGGCGGCACTGGCCGTTCAGTTCGTCAGCGACGGGATCAAGGCCTTATTCCTCGCCCCCGCCGGCTGACGTCTCAGCGAGCGGTCAGAACGGGATTTCGTCGTCCATATCGTCGGACGGGCGGCCACCACCGCCGCCGCCGCCGTACCCGCCACCACCGGAACCGCGTCCGCCGCCGCCGCCCGAGCCTCCGCGACCATAGTCGCCGCCGCCACCGCCGCGGGAACCGCCCCCGGAGCGTTCGCCGCCACCGCCCTCGTACGGCGAGCCGCCGCCGCCTTCGCCGCGTCCGCCGAGCATCTGAAGCTCGCCGCGGAAGCGCTGAAGCACGACCTCGGTCGTGTAGCGCTTCTGACCGGACTGCTGGTCGTCCCAGGAGCGGGTCTGGAGCTGGCCCTCGATGTAGACCGTCGAGCCCTTCTTCAGGTACTGCTCGGCGACCTTCACCAAGTTCTCGTTGAAGATCACGACGCTATGCCATTCGGTGCGCTCCTTGCGCTCTCCGGAGGCCTTGTCGCGCCAGGTTTCGGATGTCGCGATACGAAGGTTCGCGATCGCGTCGCCGGAATTGAGCCGCTTGATCTCGGGATCGGCACCCAGATTTCCGACGAGGATGACCTTGTTGACGCTACCCGCCATTCTTCTTCTCCGTATGAACGCTCGTCGCGCGGACCCTAATGCCAAGGCGGCAACTTCGATACCGCCCGCCGCGCGCGATCCCCAACTCTTCGCGCCCGGGCCCATTCGATCCCCCGGTCGCGCGGATTGCCCGACTGATGATTCTTGTCTAGAACAAAGTAAGAACAATATCGAGTGTGCCAATCGGATCCGCCACGGTTTGATTCTTCGGGCGCTTCCTCCGATATGGGCGGGGGTGTCCCGAAAAAATCTGGACCCCAGCGGCCGAACCGATCCCGGCGCCATTTCATTCAAGCCTTCGAACTCGACACAGCGCGGCGAACTCCATGAAGAACGTCATCTCGATCCGTGGTGCTCGCGAGCACAATCTGAAGAACGTCGATCTCGACCTTCCTCGCGACAAGCTGATCGTGATGACCGGGCTGTCCGGTTCGGGAAAATCGTCGCTCGCCTTCGACACGATCTATGCAGAGGGGCAGCGCCGATACGTCGAGTCGCTGTCGGCCTACGCCCGCCAGTTCCTAGAGATGATGCAGAAGCCGGACGTCGACCAGATCGACGGCCTGTCGCCGGCCATCTCGATCGAGCAGAAGACGACGTCGAAGAACCCGCGTTCCACGGTCGGTACGGTCACGGAAATCTACGACTATCTCCGTCTGCTGTTCGCGCGTGTCGGCGTGCCCTATTCGCCGGCGACGGGCCTGCCGATCGAAAGCCAGACTGTGAGCCAGATGGTGGATCGCGTCCTGGCGTTGGAGGAAGGCACGCGCCTCTACCTCCTGGCGCCGATGATCCGAGGCCGCAAGGGCGAGTACAAGAAGGAGCTGGCTGAGCTCCAGAAGAAAGGCTTCCAGCGCGTCCGCATCGATGGCGAGTTCCACGACATCGCCGACGCGCCGGCGCTCGACAAGAAGTACAAGCACGACATCGATGTCGTGGTGGACCGTCTGGTGGTGCGCGGCGACATCAAGGCGCGGCTGGCCGACTCGCTGGAGACCGCGCTGAGGCTCGCCGAGGGTCTTGCTGTCGCCGAATTTGCCGATGGCGTCGACGACAATGGCAAGCCACGCCAGATCCTGTTCTCCGAGAAGTTCGCCTGTCCGGTGTCCGGATTCACGATCCCGGAGATCGAACCGCGCCTCTTCTCCTTCAACAATCCGTTCGGTGCGTGCCCGCGCTGCGACGGCCTCGGGTCGCAGCAGCAGATCGATCCGAAACTGATCGTGCCCGACGAGAACCGCACGCTGAAGGGCGGCGCCATCGCGCCCTGGGCGAAGTCGACATCGCCCTACTACGGCCAGACGCTCGAGGCCCTCGGCCGCGAGTACGGCTTCAAACAGACGGAACGCTGGTCGGCCTTGTCCGAGGCGGCGCGCAACGCGATCCTCAACGGCACCGGCAAGACCAAGATCGAGTTCCGCTACAACGACGGGCTGCGGTCCTACTCCACGACCAAGACGTTCGAGGGCATCGTGCCCAATCTCGAACGCCGCTGGAAGGAGACTGACTCGGCATGGTCGCGCGAGGAAATCGAGCGCTACATGTCGGCCACACCCTGCCCCGCCTGCAAGGGCTTCCGGCTGAAGCCGGAGGCGCTCGCGGTCAAGATCGGCGGACTGCATATCGGCGAGGTCAGCGAGCAGTCGATCCGCCATGCCGGCGCCTGGTTCGAAGCGCTGCCGGAGAAGCTGACGCAGAAGCAGAACGAGATCGCGGTCCGCATCCTCAAGGAAATCCGCGAGCGCCTCCGGTTCCTCAACGACGTCGGCCTCGAGTACCTCACCCTTTCGCGGGCATCCGGAACCCTCTCAGGGGGCGAGAGCCAGCGCATTCGTCTCGCGTCCCAGATCGGATCCGGGCTTACCGGCGTACTCTACGTCCTCGACGAGCCGTCGATCGGCCTGCATCAGCGCGATAACGAGCGGCTTCTGGCAACTTTGAAGCACCTCCGGGACATCGGAAACACCGTGATCGTCGTCGAGCACGACGAGGATGCCATCATGATGGCGGACCATGTCGTGGACATCGGGCCCGCTGCGGGCGTCCACGGAGGCCAAGTGATTGCGTCCGGCACGCCGGCCGAAATCATGGCCCATCCGGAATCCCTGACCGGCGCCTACCTTTCCGGCACCCGAGGCGTGCCTCTCCCGGCCAAGCGCCGAAAGCTGCAGAAGGGCAAGGCCATCAAGGTCGTCGGGGCGCGTGGCAACAACCTGAAGAACGTTTCGGCCGAAGTGCCGATGGGCGTCTTCACGTGCGTCACGGGCGTTTCGGGCGGCGGCAAATCCACGTTCCTGATCGAGACCCTGTTCAAGGCGGCGGCCCGCCGGATATCCGGCGCGCGGGACGTGCCGGCCGATCACGACCGCGTGGATGGGCTCGAGCTTCTGGACAAGGTCATCGATATCGACCAGTCGCCGATCGGACGCACGCCGCGCTCCAATCCGGCAACCTACACGGGCGCCTTCACGCCGATCCGCGACTGGTTCGCTGGCCTGCCTGAAGCGAAGGCGCGCGGTTACCAGCCGGGCCGCTTCTCCTTCAACGTGAAGGGCGGCCGGTGCGAGGCGTGCCAGGGCGACGGCGTCATCAAGATCGAGATGCACTTCCTGCCAGACGTCTACGTCACCTGCGATGTCTGTCACGGCAAGCGCTACAACCGCGAGACGCTCGAGGTGACGTTCAAGGAGAAGTCGATCGCCGACGTCCTCGACATGACGGTCGAGGAAGGCGTCGAGTTCTTCGCGGCTGTTCCGGCCGTGCGCGACAAGCTGGTGACGCTCAACGAGGTCGGTCTCGGCTACATCAAGGTCGGCCAGCAGGCGAACACTTTGTCCGGCGGCGAAGCCCAACGCGTGAAGCTCGCGAAGGAACTGTCACGCCGTGCGACCGGCCGCACTCTTTACATTCTCGACGAGCCGACGACGGGCCTTCATTTCCATGACGTCGCCAAGCTGCTCGAAGTGCTCCACGAGCTCGTCGAGCAGGGCAACACCGTGGTCGTCATCGAGCACAATCTGGAGGTCATCAAGACGGCCGATTGGGTCATCGATATCGGCCCGGAGGGCGGTGACGGCGGCGGCGAGATCGTAGCGGCGGGAACGCCGGAAGATCTGGTCAAGGTGCCGCGCTCCTACACAGGCCGTTTCCTGAAGGATCTTCTACAGCGTCGACCGATGGCGAAGGCCGAAGCCGCCGAATAGGTTCAGGCGTCGCGAAGTGCCGCGAGTTCCGCGTGAACACGCGGAAGCATTTCGGGCAGGTCTTCGGAAATGAGACCCGGTCCGAAGTTCTCCGCGGCGCGACCATGCATCCAGACGCCGGCACAGGCCGCCTCGAATGCGGGTGTGCCTTGCGCAAGCTGCGCGGCGACGATGCCGGCCAGCACATCTCCGGTGCCGGCTGTCGCCAGCCAAGGGGTGCCCGTCGCATTGATCGCCGCCCGTCCGTCGGGAGACGCGATCACTGTGTCGGCGCCCTTGGAAACGACGACCGCGCCGGCGCGCTCGGCCGCCGATTGCGTGGCCTGCAGCTTCGACAGCGAGGCATCCTCGGCCAGATCGGGGAACAATCGTCGAAACTCGCCGCCATGGGGCGTCAGCACCGCCCTGCCCGGCCTGCCCCTGCAAAGGCGGAACAGGTTTTCCGGCGCACCCGCGGAGGCGGTGATGGCATCCGCGTCGAGAACGATCGCACGATCTCGTTCGAGGACCAGCTCCGCGAAGGCCCGCGCCCTATCGGCGTCGCCGAAGCCGGGTCCGAGTACGAAGGCGTTGAAGCGTTCGTCCTCCAAAAGCGTGCGAAGATCGTCGCTGCTTCCACATCCCCGTAGCATCAGGGCAGTGACCTGCACGGACAGGCCGGCGAGCGCATCGTGGGGTGCGGCGAGTGTGACGAGACCTGCGCCGCCGCGAAGGGCGGAGATCGCCGAAAGCCGCGCGCCACCGCCTTTTTCGATCGGACCGGCGAAGACGACCGCGTGCCCGCGATCGTATTTGTGTCCGGCCATGGACGGATGCGCGAGACTGCGCATCCAGGATGCCGGCTCGTTGGCGACGGCAACCGCCGGCACCCTGGCCCATACGTCTTGCGGAATGCCGATGTCCGCAACGATCACCTGCCCGCAGTACTCTCGTCCCGGCATCAGCAGATGCGCGGCGCGACGTCGCTCGAAGGTCACGGTTCGCTGGGCCTTGACCGCCTCCCCAAGCACATTGCCCGTACCGGCATCGATGCCGCTCGGCACGTCGACCGACAGGACAGGTGAGCCTCCCGCTGCGAGCCGCCGCACGGCGCCCGCGCATTCGTCATCGAGCGCACGCTTCAGCCCGGTTCCGAACAGTCCATCGATGACGAGGTCGTATCGACGGTCATCGAAGGTGCCAAGCGGCCGCGACCCGTCATCGCATTCCCCCTGTCCGAACGTGAATACGGTCACCCGGTGTCTCTCGCTGAGGCGCTTGGCAGCGACCCTGGCGTCGGCTCCATTCGAACCGGGGCCAGCCCAGACCGCGATCCTCGATCCCTCGCTCAACCCCTCCTCCGCACGGGCCGCAACGGCTTCGCCAGCCCGATCGATCAGATCGCCCAGAGGGATGCCGGACGCAATCGCGAGCGCGTCCGCTGCTTTAACTCCCGCCCCATCGAGAAGAGCAGTTGGCGACGCCGCGTGATGCATTCCGATGAAACCTTCATCATTTGCCTTAAAAGAAGGCAGAATTTGCCAATTGGGTGGTCAGACGCTCCCCGCAGTTCGCTGGTTTTCGCGTCACTCATCCGATACACATTGCGCAGGCATTCGCCGCATCGACTCGGCCGGTTCAAGCGGCTACACGCTGCAGGGCCGGGAGCAGACGATTATCCGCCCGAGCGCGGGTACGTAGGGGGAGACGGACTTCGGTGAAGAAGGTCGAAGCGATCATTAAGCCCTTCAAGCTCGACGAAGTGAAGGAAGCCCTTCAGGACGTTGGTCTCCAGGGCATCACCGTCATCGAAGCCAAAGGCTTCGGTCGCCAGAAGGGTCACACGGAGCTGTATCGCGGCGCCGAGTACGTGGTCGATTTCCTGCCGAAGGTGAAGATCGAGATCGTTCTCGCCGACGAAGCGGTGGAAGCAGCGGTCGAGGCGATCCGCAAAGCGGCGCAGACCGGGCGCATCGGCGATGGCAAGATCTTCGTCTCGCATGTCGAGGAAGCCGTGCGCATCCGCACCGGCGAAAGCGGCGTCGACGCGATCTGATTTCCGGCAGCATTCCGGTCAGCCAAACGAGTTCAGTCGTCCAGACAGAAAGGACACTCATGACTTCGGGCAACGATATTCTGAAGCAGATCAAGGACAACGACGTCAAGTTCGTCGACCTGCGCTTCACGGATCCCAAGGGCAAGCTTCAGCACGTCACGATGGACCAGACCATCGTCGACGAGGACATGTTCTCGGAAGGCACGATGTTCGACGGTTCGTCGATCGCCGGCTGGAAGGCGATCAACGAGTCCGACATGACGCTCATGCCGGATCCCGAAACCGCCCACATGGACCCGTTCTTCGCGCAGTCGACGATGGTCCTGTACTGCGACATTCTCGATCCGGTCTCGGGTGAGAGCTACAACCGCGACCCGCGCGGCACCGCCAAGAAGGCCGAAGCCTACCTGAACCAGTCGGGCATCGGCGACACGGCCTATTTTGGCCCTGAGGCCGAGTTCTTCATCTTCGACGACGTCCGCTACAAGGCCGATCCGTACAACACCGGCTTCAAGCTGGATTCGACCGAGCTGCCGTCCAACGACGACTCCGAGTACGAGACCGGCAACCTTGGCCACCGTCCCCGCGTGAAGGGCGGCTACTTCCCGGTTCCCCCGGTCGACAGCTGCCAGGACATGCGGTCCGAGATGCTGACGGTCATGGCCGAGATGGGCGTGTCGGTCGAGAAGCACCACCACGAGGTGGCCGCGGCGCAGCATGAGCTCGGCATCAAGTTCGACACGCTCGTCCGCAACGCGGACAAGATGCAGATCTACAAGTACGTCATCCATCAGGTCGCCAATGCCTATGGCAAGACGGCGACCTTCATGCCGAAGCCGATCTTCGGCGACAACGGCTCGGGCATGCACGTGCACCAGTCAATCTGGAAGGGCGGCAAGCCGACCTTCGCCGGCAACGAATACGCGGGCCTTTCCGAGAACGCGCTGTTCTACATCGGCGGCATCATCAAGCATGCCAAGTCGCTGAACGCCTTCACCAATCCGTCCACCAACGCGTTCAAGCGCCTGGTGCCGGGCTACGAGGCGCCGGTGCTGCTGGCCTACTCGGCTCGCAACCGCTCGGCCTCCTGCCGCATTCCGTTCGGCCAGTCGCCGAAGGCAAAGCGCGTCGAAGTCCGCTTCCCGGATCCGACCGCGAACCCCTACCTCGCCTTCGCCGCCATGCTGATGGCGGGCCTCGACGGCATCAAGAACAAGATCCATCCGGGCGCCGCCATGGACAAGGATCTCTACGACCTGCCGCCCGAGGAGCTGAAGGAAATCCCGACCGTCTGCCGTTCGCTCCGCGAGGCGATGGAGAGCCTGGATTCCGACCGCGACTACCTGAAGGCCGGCGGCGTGTTCGACGACGACCAGATCGACGCCTTCATCGACCTCAAGATGGCCGAGGTTCTGCGCTTCGAGATGACCCCGCACCCGGTCGAGTTCGACATGTACTACTCGGTCTGATCGGTTTCGAACTCATCCGCATGACAGGCCTCGGCGCTTCGGCGCCGGGGCCTTTTTCGTTGACGGAGTCTCGCGACGGACGCGGCGTCGCCGAAACTCTGAAATGTCCTCGCCCGCGACGGGATCGGCGCACCTGCCCATCCCGCCCAACAATCCGAGGCCAAGGGGCGCGCGGCGATACGCAGCCGCTCCCATCCGGCGAAATTCGGCACCTGACGCAAAAAGGCCCGGCGGATCGCTCGGCCGGGCTTTCGTTGTTGGTTTCGACCTAGCCTTAGCTCAGGCGGCTGCGGAGACCTCTGCGGAAACCGGCACTTCGGAGATCGTCTTCAGGACTTGGCTCGCGATCTGGTAGGGGCAGCCCTGGGAGTTCGGGCGGCGATCCTCGAGATAGCCCTTGTAGCCGTTGTTGACGAATGAGTGCGGCACGCGGATCGACGCGCCGCGATCGGCCACGCCGTAGGAGAACTTGTTCCAGGGCGCCGTCTCATGCTTGCCGGTCAGGCGCAGGTGGTTGTCCGGGCCGTAGACGGCGATATGGTCATCGAGATTGCGCTCGAACGCTGCCATCAGCGCCTCGAAGTAGGCTTTGCCGCCCACTTCGCGCATGTGCGCGGTCGAGAAGTTGCAGTGCATGCCCGAGCCGTTCCAGTCGGTGTCACCGAGCGGCTTGCAGTGCCATTCGATGTCGATCTCGTACGTCTCGCACAGGCGCTGCAGGAGATAGCGCGCCATCCAAATCTGGTCCGCGGCCTTCTTGGAGCCCTTGCCGAAGATCTGGAACTCCCACTGACCCTTCGCCACCTCGGCGTTGATGCCCTCGTGGTTGATGCCGGCGGACAGGCACAGGTCGAGGTGTTCCTCGACGATCTTGCGGGCGACCGAACCGACGTTCGAATAGCCGACGCCCGTGTAGTACGGGCCCTGCGGCGCCGGGTAACCGCTTTCGGGGAAGCCGAGCGGACGGCCGTTCTTGTAGAAGAAGTACTCCTGTTCGAAGCCGAACCAGGCGTTCTCGTCGTCGAGGATCGTCGCGCGGGCGTTCGAGGCATGCGGGGTGACACCGTCGGGCATCATGACCTCGCACATGACGAGGACGCCGTTGGTGCGTGCGGGATCGGGATAGACGGCCACCGGCTTCAGCACGCAGTCGGAGCTGCGGCCTTCGGCCTGCATCGTGGAGGAACCGTCGAAGCCCCAGAGGGGCAGCTCTTCCAGCTTCGGGAACTCGGCGAAGTCCTTGATCTGCGTCTTGCCACGAAGATTCGGCACCGGGGTGTAGCCGTCGAGCCAAATGTATTCGAGCTTGTATTTCGTCATCCCACTTCTCCAAAGCGTCGGCCGGTTCTCACGCACCTCTCATGGCGCGCGTCCACAACCTGCCTGACCTTTGACATGCATTTCTCATGCCACTTTTCGCACGAGTGACGAACAGCGGCAGCGAACTAGCTCGGGCGCTTCCAACACCGTGCAGCTCGTCGCCCTCGAATCCCGACGCGATAGCGGTTTCAGCGCCTCGCCTGTGGCGAACAATCCAAGGATTTACCTTTTCTGACACCATAGGCCGCGCAGGACCCTACAAGGCTCCAACGGTCGAGGCCTTCCACCTGCTGAAATAAGGTGCATATTGAGTATGGAATGAGCACGAGACGCGTGCGAAACGCTCTGCAATTCCTCGAAGAGGATGCGACGATGGATCAGACCGCCACGATCAAAAGCGCCACCATTTTGGCTTTCCCCCATGCCGGTCGACGCGACACGCGGGCCTGGGGTGTGGAACCTCCCCAAAGCCTCTTGCCCCAGGCGACGATCGTCGACTGCGACGCCTGGTACCATCAGGCCGCGGTCGAAGAGGACAAACCGCACGGCAACGCCTGACGGTCGTCAGGTGCCGAAGATCGATACGCCGGAACGTTTGGCGAAGGCCTCGAGCGCAATGCGACCGAGGTGCGAATTGCCGGCCGCATCGAGCCCGGGCGACCAGACCGCGATCGACGCTTGTCCAGGCACGATCGCCAGGATGCCGCCTCCCACCCCGCTCTTGCCGGGCAATCCGACCCGATAGGCGAACTCGCCGGAGCCGTCATAGTGGCCGCAGGTGAGCATGATCGCGTTGATGCGACGCGCTCGTTCGGGCTGGATGACCGAAAGCCCGGTGGCCGGGTGGCGCCCGGAATGGGCGAGGAAGCGTCCCGCAAGAGCGAGCTGGCGACAGGACATAGCGATGGCACAGTGGTGGAAGTAGACGCCGAGCGTATATTCGACTGGATTTTCGATTACGCCGAACGATTTCATGTAGTTAGCGAGCGCCATGTTTCGGAAGCCGGTACGCTGCTCGGACTCGGCGACCGCCTTGTCGATCGTGATCCCCTGGTCGTCCGACAGGAAGCGCATGAAGCGCAGGATTTCGCCGAGCGCCTCGCGTGGCTTGTGACCGGAAAGGATCACATCCGTGACCGCAATGGCGCCGGCATTGATGAAGGGGTTCCGGGGCACCCCCTTCTCGCTTTCCAGCTGCACGATCGAATTGAAGGCCGTGCCCGAGGGCTCCCGCCCCACCCGCTTCCACAGTCGATCACCCGCAATCCCGAGCGCGAGGGTCAGCGTGAAGACCTTCGAGATGCTCTGGATGGAGAACGGCATGTCGGCGTCGCCAGCCGCAGCGACCGTGCCGTCCGGCAGCGCCACCGCCATTCCGAAGAAGGCGGGATCCACACGCGCGAGTTCGGGAATGTAGTCCGCGACCCGGCCGCGCTCGGGACGCGCGCGCATCTCTTCCGCAATGTCCGTGACGAGGGACTGAAGTTCCGAACCAGTGATCATCAAAGACTCCGCTGCAAGCGTCGGGCGATGTGGACCACCACGTTTACCGCGGCGAAGAAGGGCCGACCTTGGTATCGATCCAGTTCAGAGCGTCGCGCCAATCGATCATCCGGATCGGCGTGCCGTGGTTGCCGTCCTCGAAGCCGACGAACCGGATGGGATAGGTCGGATCGCCCTTTCGCACGGAGCTGTAGAAGGCCACCTGACGGTCGAACGCATACACCTTGTCGCGCGTACCATGAGCCAGGAACAGAGGCATCCTCGCCTTGTGCGCGCGGCGCATCGCGGCGAAGCGGTCGGAGCTCGAATCCGATCCAAGCAGCATCATGGCGTCCACTGCGGGCGCGTCGGAGCCGGACGCGATGCTCCAGCAGATCTGTCCGCCCATCGAGGCGCAAGCCAGAATAAGCCGCGACGATGCATGCTCACGCTTCAATTGCTGGAGCAGCGTGCCGATCCTGGCGGCGTCCGCGTCGCCCAACCGTCCGCCGTCCACGGTGACATAGATGCCGTCGTTGCGGACCAGCAGGTTCTTCAGGCGATTGAAGTTACCGCCGAAGGACCAGTCGTTGAGCCCGAGCCGACGATCCCCGTTTCGGCCGTGCACGAAGACGAGTATCGGTCCGGTCCGTGAAATTGAGCCAACCGTCGCATAGCGAAGCGGACCGCCGGGCGTCGCGATTTCCCGGTCCTCCGGCCGACCGATCGCCTTCAGATCGACATAGCGACGCTTCACGCGTCGTTCAGGAATGTCGTCCCGGTCGTCGATGTCCCGCGCTTCGCTGTACGGCACGTCCAGGCGCTGCCCGCCGTCGAGACTGGCGACCGGCTCGGGGTAGGAAAAGAGACCGTCCTTGAAGGGTGCGAACGGCTCGGCCGACGCCGTGGCGATGCAAGCGAGGGCGACCACAGCGCCCAAGAACCCACTCGCCGTTCGCATCATGAAACCCCATTCGCATTCGTTGTTCATCGTCACCATACGCGGAGCGAAGCGTCCTGAGGCGTTGCGGCGATGCGTCATGTGCGGGATAAACGCCCTCGAACACCCGCTGCGCGGCGCGCCTCGAGTGAGAACACTTGTAGAACATTGGCGGAAAGGCTACCTCGAAAGCATGCCGCAGCACGCTCGCGAGTGGCCTGTCCGAGGCCGGATGAACATATGAGTCAGGATCTTTTCGCCCGCGCTCCGGCCCGAGGCCCGTCCCGTTCCACCGCCGAGCGCCTGCCGCGGCAGGCGACGCAGCCCGTCGCCGCACCGGCACCGGCTGCCGATTACACTGCGGCCGACATCGAGGTGCTGGAGGGGCTGGAGCCCGTCCGGCGTCGGCCCGGCATGTATATCGGCGGGACAGACGAGAAGGCGCTGCACCACCTCTTCGCCGAGGTGATCGACAACTCGATGGACGAAGCGGTCGCGGGCCACGCCAACTTCATCGAGGTCTCTCTGGATGAGGACGGCTTCCTCGCGGTCACCGATAACGGTCGCGGCATCCCGGTCGACCCGCATCCGAAGTACCGCGACAAGTCGGCCCTCGAAGTGATCATGACGACGCTGCACGCGGGCGGCAAGTTCGACTCGAAGGTCTACGAGACCTCCGGCGGCCTGCACGGCGTCGGCATTTCGGTCGTCAACGCGCTGTCGGACGCGTTGGAGGTCGAGGTCGCGCGCAACCGCAAGCTCTATCGCCAGACCTATTCGCGCGGTATCCCAACCTCGGGTCTTGCGGAAGTCGGCGAGGTCCAGAACCGGCGCGGCACGCGCATCCGTTTCCGGCCGGATACGACGATCTTCGGCGAGAGCGCGAAGTTCCTTCCGGCTCGCCTGTTCGCCATGGCCCGTTCCAAGGCCTACCTGTTCGGTGGCGTCGAGATTCGCTGGGCCTGTGCGCCGTCGCTGCTCCCAGTGGACGGCAAGGTCCCTGCCCGCGCGAGCTTCCACTTCCCCGGCGGGTTGAAGGACTATCTGGAAGCGTCGCTGGACGGACAGACGCGTGTCACCTCGCAGATCTTCGCAGGCCGTTCCGAGAAAGTCTCGGGCCATGGCGCTGTCGAATGGGCCGTGTCGTGGACGCAGGACGACGGCGCAGTGCGTTCCTATGTGAACACGATCCCGACGCCCGAAGGTGGCTCCCACGAAGCAGGCCTGCGCGCCGTCCTCCTGCGCGGGCTGAAGGCATTCGCGGAGCTTCAGGGCAACCGGAAGGCCGCCAGCATCACGGCCGACGATGTGATGATCACGGCGTCCGCAATGCTTTCGGTCTTCATCCGGGAGCCTGAGTTCGTCGGCCAGACGAAGGATCGGCTCGCCACCGCCGAGGCGCAGCGCATCGTCGAGAATTCGATCCGCGACTCCTTCGACATCTGGCTCGCCTCTTCGCCGCAGGACGCCTCCCGCCTCATCGACTGGGTGGTGGAGCGCGCGGACGAACGGCTCCGGCGCAAGCAGGAAAAGGAAGTGAGCCGCAAGACGGCGACGCGAAAGCTGCGCCTTCCCGGCAAGCTCGCCGATTGCTCGCAGACCGGTGCGGGGGGCGCAGAACTCTTCATCGTCGAGGGTGACTCGGCCGGCGGCTCCGCCAAGCAGGCCCGGGATCGCGCGCGGCAGGCGATCCTGCCGCTGCGGGGCAAGATCCTCAACGTCGCCTCGGCGGGTCGGGAGAAGCTCGGCGCCAACCAGCAGCTTGCCGACCTGACTTTGGCGCTCGGCTGCGGCACGCGGGGTAAGTATCGCGACGACGACCTGCGTTACGAGCGGGTGATCATCATGACCGACGCCGATGTCGACGGAGCCCATATCGCGTCGCTGCTGATTACCTTCTTCTATCAGGAGATGCCCGAACTGATCCGCGGCGGTCATTTATTCCTCGCGGTCCCTCCGCTCTACAAGCTGACGCAGGGTGGCAAGACGATCTACGCCCGGGACGATGCGGACCGCGAGCGCATCGTCGCGCGGGACTTCAAGGGCAAGGGGAAGGTCGAGGTCAGCCGCTTCAAAGGTCTCGGGGAAATGCTGCCGTCGCAGCTGAAGGAAACCACGATGGATCCGCGAAAGCGCACCTTGCTTCGCGTCGAAATCGATGCTTCTCCGGAAGCCGGCACGGCTGGTGCGGTGGATGCCCTTATGGGCAACAAGCCCGAAGCGCGATTCCGGTTCATTCAGGACCGAGCGGCCTTCGTTCGGGATCTCGACGTCTAGACACGCAGTGCCGACAGTTGGAGGGACGACCATGAACCGCATGATCCGCACCGCTATCGCGATGACCTATATCGCATCGCTCCCGGCGTTGGCGCAGGAACCCGCCCCGGCAGCTCCTGCCCCTCAGGATAGCGCCCCGGCGCCCGCGCCCCCTGCCCCGGCGTCCCCGGACGTCACCCAGCCCGGTGCTGCTGCCAAGCCTGCACCGACGCCCGAGCAGAACGCCGAAGTGATGAGCGCGATCTCCAATCTGTCGCCCATCATCGGCGACGTTCAGATCGTCGGTCCCTGGGTCGAGGGCGAGCGTAACGGCGTCTGGCGTACGATCATGACGCAGGCACTCGGCGAGACGAAGGGAAGCCGGTTCTTCTTCCAGCAGGTGGAAGAACGCGAGGGCAAACCGGTCGTCGTCGCCAGCACGGAAGTGACTGAGATCGCGGAGGTCGACGGGGCGATCGTCGGATATCGTGCGGATGCGCCGGCGGAAGGTCAGGAAAGCAACCTGACGCTGTTCTTCGACATCGTGCCGCTCGATGGCGAAATCTCGGAGACCTACGAGCTCTTCGTGGCACCCGGCCAACCATACCGGTTCGGGCCTGCTTCGAACTGATTGGTCGATCGGTGGCGCGGCACAGCAAACCGAGCCGTACGTCGCTTCCTCTCGTTCAGTAGTTCGGGGCCGAACGTCCCAGAAACATTCCCCTCCGCCGGATTACTCTTCGGCGGAGGATAACAGGCGTGCGGCGTTGTTCTGCGGTTGACAGATAGCACCTGGAAGCCTATCGCCCATTTCGGGATACGACGCTCCTTCGGACTTGCTCCCAAGTCCGGCAGCAAGAGACATCCGATTTCATGCCCTTTTCCGATCTTGGTCTGAGTGCGAAGGTTCTAGCCGCTGTCGAGGCGGCCGGTTACACGGAACCGACGCCGATCCAGGAACAAGCGATCCCTCATGCTCTTCAGCGGCGGGACGTTTTGGGCATCGCGCAGACGGGAACGGGCAAAACGGCGTCGTTCGTGCTGCCGATGATGACGTTGCTGGAGCAGGGTCGCGCTCGCGCGCGCATGCCCCGCACGCTGATCATCGAGCCGACGCGCGAGCTCGCGGCGCAGGTCGAGGAATCCTTCGTCAAATACGGCGTCAATCAGCGGCTGAATGTTGCGCTGCTTATTGGTGGCGTGTCGTTCGAGGAGCAGAACAAGAAGCTCGAGCGCGGCGTCGACGTGCTGATCGCGACGCCGGGACGCCTGCTGGACCATTTCGAGCGTGGCCGTCTTCTGATGACGGGCGTCGAGATCCTCGTCATCGACGAGGCCGATCGCATGCTCGACATGGGTTTCATCCCGGACATCGAGCGCATCTGCAAGATGATCCCGTTCACGCGGCAGACGCTGTTCTTCTCGGCCACCATGCCGCCCGAGATCACCCGTCTTGCCGACCAGTTCCTTCAGAATCCCGTTCGCGTCGAAGTGGCCAAGGCCTCGTCGACGGCCCTGACGGTCGAACAGCGCCTGGTTGCGACCCGCAAGGAGGACTACGAGAAGCGCGAGACGCTTCGCCGGGTCATCCGCGACCAGGGCGACGAACTGACCAACGCCATCATCTTCTGCAACCGCAAGCGCGACGTGTCGTTGCTCTTCCGCTCGCTGGAGAAGCACGGCTTTTCCGTGGGCGCCCTACACGGCGACATGGACCAGCGCGCGCGCACGATGACGCTGCAGGCCTTTCGCGACAACAAGATCACGCTTCTCGTCGCCTCAGACGTAGCGGCGCGCGGTCTCGATATCCCGATGGTCAGCCACGTCTTCAACTTCGACGTGCCGATCCATGCCGAGGACTACGTCCACCGGATTGGACGCACGGGCCGTGCCGGTCGTTCGGGCAAGGCATTCACGCTCGTCGCCAAGGCCGACAAGAAGTATCTGGACGCCATCGAGACGATGATCGGCAAACAGATCGAGTGGCTCGACGGCGACGTATCGAGCCTCCCGGCCGTCGAGGAGACGGAAGAGAAGCCCACTCGCCGCCGCGGTAGCAGCAAGCGCGAAGAGACCGACGGCAAGCGCTCGTCGTCGCGCTCGGGCCGCACGTCGCGTCGCAGCAAGGAGCCCGCCGTGGAAGCCATCGTCGATGACGAGAGCGGCAACGACGTGGAAGCGGTTGCGACCGAGTTGCTTGCCTCGATCCCTGCCGAGCCGGCGAAGCGCGCCGAGCCGCGCGAGGACCGTTCACAGCGCCGCAACGAACGGCCTCAGCCCAGCAGCGGACGTCGTTTTTCCGATCGCGGAGGTTCCGGCCGCGACGAAGCGTCACCTGTCGGCTTCGGCGACGACATTCCGGCCTTCATGCTGATCCAGACGGGCGCCTGACCCCTCGCTTCGCATCGGCCTTCCCACGAGCCGCCGGAGGACGCCTGCTGCGTCCCGGCGGCTTTTCCATGCCGTGACGGATCGCGGCCTCAAGAGCGAGCCGCGCCCAAACCGCCATGACGTCGGGATCATCCCAGGCCTCGTCGGGCAGCGAATGGTAGGGCATCTCCACGGGCCTCCGTCCCTCGCGTTGGTATGTCCAGCGCCGGGAACCCGCTTCCTCGAAACGGGGGGCGGTCTCGGCATCGGTCTTCAACAAGAGTTCGCCTTGGAGAACGATGGCGACGATGCGACTCTCGGCATAGATGCCCTTTCCACCGAACATACGGCGGATCGAGATCGGATGCAGGGACGCGAAGAGTTCGTGGAGCGTCTCGTCGTCCTAGGAACGGCTTAGGCCTCGGACCGGGCGGCGGCCATGGCAGCGCTGTCTGCCGGTTTCAGTTCGATGGACTCGCCGCAACCGCAGGCCGACGTCTGGTTCGGGTTGGTGAACGTGAAACCGGAACGAAGGGTGGTTTCCTCGTAGTCCATCCGCGTGCCGAGCAGGAACAGCACGGCCTCCGGAGCCACGAAGACGCGCGCACCGTCGTGCTCGACCACGTCCTCGCCGAGCTTCGGTTCGGTGACGAGGTCGATCGTGTACTCCATACCCGCGCAGCCGCCCTTCTTCACCCCGACGCGGATGCCCAGCGCATCGTCACCCCGCGACTGCACGATCGCACGGACGCGATCGGCTGCGGCATCGGACATGGAGAGAACGGAAAAGCGGCCCATTGCAGGATCCTTCGAAGCAGTCTCGACAAGAAAGGTGGGACGGCTCGCGCGTTCGCGCAAGCCTTTTCCGTTCGATCAGAACCAGCCGACGGCGACCTGAGCTTCCTCGCTCATGCGCTCCGGTGTCCAGGGCGGATCGAAGACGAGTTCCACCTTCACGACTTGAATGCCTTCCACGGTGCCCACGGCATTCTCGACCCAACCCGGCATCTCGCCCGCAACGGGGCAACCGGGCGCCGTCAGCGTCATGTCGATGTCGACGTTTCGATCGTCATCGATGTCGATCTTGTAGATCAAACCGAGCTCGTAGATGTCGGCGGGAATTTCGGGGTCGTAGACCGTCTTCAGTGCGGCAACGATGTCGTCCGTCAGGCGCGCGAGCTCGTCCGCTGGAATGGCCGATGCCTTCGCGGCGCCCGCCGTTTCGATGTTCGCGCCGACGCGTTCCGCCTCGGTTGTCCCGGACGGCTGTGCCGCCGTCGTGTCGTAGATATCGGCCATCAGATGGCTCCTCAGGCGAAGAAGCGGTGCGCTTTTTCCAGCGCTTCGGCGAGGCGATCGACCTCGGCCAGGGTGTTGTACATGCCGAACGAGGCGCGGCAAGTGGATGTGGCGCCAAATCGCTTAAGCAACGGTTGGGCACAATGCGTGCCCGCTCGCACCGCGACGCCCTCGCGATCGATCACCATCGACACGTCATGGGCGTGAATACCCTCGAGGTCGAACGCGACGATCGCTCCCTTGCCCGGCGCTTCGCCGTAGATGCGCAGCGTCGGAACGGCCTTCAGCCGCTCATGGGCGTAGGCGCGCAGGCTCTCCTCATGCGCAGCGATCCGATCGCGGCCGATGGAACGCATGTAATCGAGCGCGGCGCCCAGGCCGATCGCCTGGACGATCGGCGGCGTACCGGCTTCGAAGCGATGTGGCGGCGCATTGTAGGTCACGCCCTCCTCCGTCACCTCAACGATCATCTCGCCGCCGCCGTTGAACGGCTGCATGCGATCGAGCATGTCGTACCGACCGTAGAGGACACCGATCCCGGTCGGGCCGTAGACCTTATGGCCCGTGAAGACATAGAAGTCGCAGCCGATGTCCTGCACGTCCACCGGCAGATGGACCGCCCCTTGGCTGCCGTCGATCAGCACCGGGATGCCGCGCGCGTGGGCGAGCTCCGTCACCGCCTTCGCGGGCGTGACCGTGCCGAGGACGTTCGACATATGCGTGAACGCCACGAGCTTGGTGCGCGGCGTGATCGCCTGCTCGAAGTCCGCGAGCGCGATCGACCCGTCGTCCGCCACCGGCACGAACACCAGCCTGGCGCCCTTGCGTTCGCGCAGGAGGTGCCAGGGCACGATGTTGGAATGGTGTTCCATCACCGTGAGCACGATCTCGTCGCCCTCTCCGATCTCCTTCATCCCGTAGCCGTAGGCCACGAGGTTGATGGATTCGGTGGCGGAGCGTGTGAACACGATCTCGTCGTGGCTGGCGGCGTTGAGGAAGCTGCGCACGGTCTCCCGGGCCGCCTCGAAATCTTCCGTCGCCTTGTTCGACAGGAAGTGCAGTCCGCGGTGCACGTTGGAATAGGTGTTCGCGTAGGCGGACTGGATCACGTCCAGCACCTGCCGCGGCTTCTGTGCCGAAGCGCCGTTGTCGAGGTAGACCAGCGGCTTGCCGTGCACCTCGCGCGAGAGGATCGGAAAGTCGCGCCGGATCGCCTCGATGTCGTATCGCTCTGTGGCGACGGTCTGAATGTTCATCGGTCCGCTCTCCGGGTTGCCGGCGGCAAGCCGGCTCGGATGATTCGCGGGACTATCGGTCCCGCGCCAGCCAGTCGTCGATCCGCGCTTCCAGGGCCTCGACCAGCGCCTCGTCTTCGAGATCCTCCACGACCTCGTCCACGAACGCCTTCACGAGAAGCGCGCGGGCGGGCGCCTCGGGAATACCGCGGCTCATGAGGTAGAAGAGGTGATCGGCGTTGATTTCTCCCGCCGTCGCGCCGTGACCGCACTGTACGTCGTCGGCGAAGATTTCCAGTTCGGGCTTGGCCGAGAAGTCGCCCTCGTCCGACAGGAGCAGCGTGTTGCAGGCAAGGCGCGCGTCGGTCTTCTGAGCGCCCTTGGCAACCCGGATCATGCCCTGGAACACGCCGTGCCCGCCGAACACCACGTTGCGGAAGATCTCGGTCGAGGTCGTATGGGCGACGTTGTGATTCAGCGTCGTCGTGACGTCGATGTGCTGTCCGGCTTCCAGAAGGTTCACGCCGCGGATCTGAATGTCGGCGCCCTCGCCGACCGTCACCGCATGGACTTCCTGCCGCACGACGGCGCCGCCGGCGTTGAGAACGAAGAGCCGCAGCTTCGCGTCCGCGCCGAGGCGCACGTTGAGCTGGCCGAGATGGGTCTCGGCCGAGCCCTTTTCCTGCACGACGATCCACAACGCATCGGCACCGTCGCCGATGTCGAGATGGTGGACTGCAGACGAGAGATCGCCCGAGGCGCCCGACGGCGCACGCTCCACCAGCGTCGCCCGCGCCCCCGGACCGACCTCGACGATCGAGAACGAGTGGCTGCCGCCCGCGCCGGGCTGGGCCCGCAATTCGGTGACGCTCTGCGCGCCTTCGGACTTCGACACGCGGATACGCGAACCCTTCGCGCCCATCGCCGTGTTGACGAGACGCACCGTATCGACAGAGCGATCGAGATGATTCACCACCTCGTCGAAGGCTGCGGGCTGCGCTCCGGTCTCGACCGAGACGACGGGGGCCGGGTCGTTGCCCGCACCCGCCGTGCCGAGTTCCACCACCACGCTATGTGGCAGGAAAGGCGTCAGGAACGTCGGCTCGGCGCCATCGCGGACCGCCTCGGCCTGACGGCCGAGCAGCACACGCAGATCGGTGTAGTGCCACGCCTCGACACGCCGGCTCGGCAGGCCCTCGCTCGCCAGAACGTCGAGCGCGCGGCGCTGCGCGTCAGTTGCGACCGCGGTCTGGCCACGCTCGATCAGCGCCAGTTCCGCCTTGGTACGGGGCTGGGTCGTCGCCGACATCAGGCCGCCTCACCGATGATCTGGGCGTAGCCCTCGTTCTCCAGCTGCAGCGCCAGCGACTTGTCGCCCGACTTGATGATCCGGCCCTTGTAGAGGACATGGACCTTGTCCGGCACGATGTAGTCGAGCAGGCGCTGGTAGTGCGTGATGACGAGGAACGAGCGGTCGGGTCCGCGCAGCGCGTTGACGCCGTCCGCCACGATCTTCAGCGCGTCGATGTCGAGGCCGGAGTCCGTCTCGTCCATGACGCAGAGCTTCGGCTCCAGAAGCGCCATCTGGAGGATCTCCGCACGCTTCTTCTCGCCGCCAGAGAACCCGACGTTGAGCGGGCGCTTCAGCATGTCGGCGTCGATCTTGAGATCGGCGGCCGATGCCTTGACGCGGCGCAGGAAGTCGGGGGTCGTCAGCTCGCTCTCGCCCCGGGCCTTGCGCTGCGAGTTGAGCGCCGTCTTCAGGAAGGTCATCGTGGCGACGCCGGGGATCTCCAGCGGATACTGGAAGGCCAGGAACACGCCGGACGCCGCGCGCTCGGCCGCGTCCATCTCCAGGATCGACTCGCCGTTGTAGAGTATGTCGCCCTCGGTGACCTCGTAGTCCTCGCGGCCGGCGATGATGTAGGACAGGGTCGACTTGCCCGACCCGTTCGGCCCCATGATCGCCGCCACCTCGCCGTCCGCGACCGTCAGGTCGAGGCCGCGCAGGATTTCGGTGTCGGTGTCCGCCACGCGGGCGTGCAGGTTTCTGATTTCCAGCATCTCGGTTCTTCTAAAGCGTTGGTCGGCGCCGCGGTCGCGGGCGCGGTCGGATAGGGCGATGGGTTGGCGTGTCGGCGATCAACCGACACTGCCTTCGAGCGAAATCCCGATCAGCTTCTGCGCTTCCACGGCGAACTCCATGGGCAGTTGCTGGATCACGTCCTTGACGAAGCCGTTGACGATCAGCGCCACGGCCTCCTCCTCGGGGATGCCGCGCTGCATGCAGTAGAAGAGCTGATCTTCGGAGATCTTCGAGGTGGTCGCCTCGTGCTCGAACTGCGCCGTCGCGTTCTTCGCCTCGATGTAGGGCACGGTGTGCGCGCCGCATTCCTCGCCGATCAGGAGCGAGTCGCACTGCGTGAAGTTGCGCGCGTTGGCGGCCTTGCGCATCGCGGTGACCTGGCCGCGATAGGTGTTGTTGGAGTTGCCCGCCGAGATGCCCTTCGAGATGATCCGGCTCGACGTGTTCTTGCCGATGTGAATCATCTTGGTGCCGCTATCGATCTGCTGGCGCCCGTTGGACACCGCGATCGAATAGAACTCGCCGCGCGAGCCGTCGCCGCGCAGGATGCAGGACGGGTACTTCCACGTGATCGCCGAGCCGGTCTCGACCTGTGTCCAGGAGATACGCGAGTTCGCGCCGCGACAGTCGCCGCGCTTGGTCACGAAGTTGTAGATGCCGCCCTTGCCTTCCTTGTCGCCCGGATACCAGTTCTGGACGGTGGAGTACTTGATCTCGGCATCGTCGAGCGCGACGAGTTCGACGACGGCGGCGTGCAGCTGGTTCTCGTCACGCTGGGGCGCCGTGCAGCCCTCGAGGTACGAGACATAGGAGCCCTTGTCGGCGATGATCAGCGTGCGCTCGAACTGGCCGGTGTTGCGCTCGTTGATGCGGAAGTAGGTCGAGAGCTCCATCGGGCAGCGCACGCCCGGCGGAATGTAGACGAACGACCCGTCGGTGAAGACGGCCGAGTTCATCGTGGCGAAGAAGTTGTCAGACACCGGGACCACCGAGCCGAGGTACTTCCGCACCAGTTCGGGATGCTCGCGGATGGCTTCCGAGATCGGCATGAAGATCACGCCAGCCTTCGACAACTCCTTCTTGAACGTGGTGGCGACCGAGACCGAATCGAACACGGCGTCGACCGCCACGCGCCCGCCATAGCTACCCTCGGAAGGCGGCACGCCGGAATCGTCCTCGCTTTCGAACTGCGACGGCTCGTCCGGGCGGCGAACGCCGGCCAGGATCTCCTGCTCCTTCAGCGGGATGCCCAGCTTCTCGTAGGTACGCAGGATCTCGGGGTCCACCTCGTCCAGCGAAGCCGGGCCCGACATGGATTTCGGCGCGGCGTAGTAGTGGATGTCCTGGAAATCGATCGGCGGATAATCGAGACGCGCCCAGGACGGGCTTTCCATCGACTTCCAGCGCTCGAACGCGTCAAGACGCCACTGCAGCATCCATTCCGGCTCGTTCTTCTTGCCCGAGATCAGACGGATGGTATCCTCGTTCAGCCCCTTCGGGGCGACATCCATCTCGATGACGGTCTCGAAGCCGTACTTGTATTGGTCCACGTCGATCTGGCGAACCTGATCGATCGTTTCCTGGACTGCTGGCATCGTATCTCTCCACACTCGCCGGATTCAAAGTCCGGTGGTTGGCCTGTGGACTGCCCTATAGCGGCAGTTCACAACGGTTCAAATGGGGGTCCGGCCCTAAAAGTTGAAGGCGCCGGACCAGATTAGCTGCGGCCGCTCATGCGACATGTCGCTCCCGGGCATTCGGCACCGTCCGAGCCCAGTGCACGCTGAAGGCGGCAAGGAAACGATTGATTGCGGCCGCGTCGGTCTCCGCCCCGAAACTGACGCGCAGGCCTCCCATGCTCGGCTCCACATCGGCGCCGCCACGAGCCATCGCCTCCAGCACGAAGGATCCGCCGATCTTTCCCGACGAGCAGGCCGAGCCGGCCGACACGGCGATGCCTGCAAGATCCATGGCGATCTGAACGGTCTCGGCGCGCCGGTCGGGATGGTGAAACATGACCGTCTGCGGCAGCCGCTCGGCGCCCTTTCCCAGGATGGAAAACTCCGGGGATAGTGCCGTTATCCCGCGCTCCAAGTGATCGCGCAGCATCAACATCGCTTCGCGCTGGCCCGTCTTCGCCAGGGCTTCGCGCGCCGCGGCGCCGAAAGCAGCCACTAAGGCCGTTGCCTCCGTGCCGGCACGCTGCCGCGTTTCCTGCGCACCGCCGGTGAGCAGAGGTGCGGGTCGGAGCGCGGTCGTACGCAGTGCGAAGGCACCGATGCCCTTGGGTCCGCCGATCTTGTGCGCGGAGACGATCACGGCGTCCGCGCCAAGCGCCAGCGCATCGACCGGCAGGCGGCCGGCCACCTGTACGCTGTCGCAGACCACGATCGCACAGGCGGCATGCGCTCGCTCGACGATCTCCCGCACCGGCTGCAACACACCGGTTTCGCTGTTGGCCGCACAGAAGGCGACGATGCCCGGGCGTTGCTCGGCCAGCCACAGCTCCAGCGCATCCAGGCGAACGACGCCGGTGGCATCGACTGGCAGTCGTGTCACGTCGGCCGACGGGAACCGCCCCCCTTCGCGGATGCAGGGATGATCGGTGTCGATCACTGCAAGGCGTGGATGGACGACGTCCCGGCCGCTCTCGGTCCAATGCGGCGTGAGGCAGGTGACCGCGGCCTCCGTGGCGCCGCTCGTGAAGACCACCGCATCGGCCTCGGCGCCGACAAGCGTCGCGACGTCCGCGCGGGCCCTTGCGAGCAGCGCACGGGCGGCGCGGCCTTCGGAATGAACCGACGACGGGTTGCCCGAAATGGCCAACGCAGAGATCAGCGCGTCCCGCGCCTCGTCCAGAAGCGGTGCGCTCGCATTGTGATCTAGATAGAGCCGCGTCTCGCGCACTGCCGACCTTCGCGATTTTCCGGTTGGCCCGTCGATGGTTCGCTCTGGGGCCGACACTCGAAAATGTTTGTGTTTGGAGCGCTCGGCGGACTACATAGCGCCCCTATAGGACCCGTGTAGTTTTGAATCGTTCTAAGCAAGAACTTTAAGAGGCTGCCGATCCTTCGTCAAGGTGCGTGGGTCTGCCCAGGCACGTTAGCCCCTGAGGTTTTGCAATGCCCGAAGTCATCTTCAACGGACCCGCCGGCCGGCTGGAAGGTCGCTATCAGGCGGCGAAGGAGAAGAACGCGCCGATCGCGATCGTTCTGCACCCGCACCCCCGCTTCGGCGGCACGATGAACAACCAGATCGTCTACAAGCTGTTCTACATGTTCGTGGAGCGCGGCTTTACGACGCTGCGTTTCAATTTTCGGGGCATCGGGCGCAGCCAGGGCGAATTCGATCACGGCGCGGGCGAGTTGTCCGACGCGGCTGCCGCGCTTGACTGGATCCAGGCGCTGCACCCCGATTCCAAACACTGCTGGGTGGCAGGCTACTCGTTCGGCTCGTGGATCGGAATGCAGCTCCTGATGCGCCGCCCGGAGATCGAGGGCTTCATGTCGATTTCGCCGCAGCCCAACTCCTACGACTTCTCCTTCCTCGCCCCCTGCCCGTCCTCCGGCCTGATCATCCATGGCGACAAGGACAAGGTTGCGCCGCCGAAGGACGTCCAGGGACTGGTGGACAAGCTGAAGACCCAGAAGGGCATCATGATCACCCAGAAGACGATGGCCGGGGCGAACCACTTTTATGGCGAGCACACGGACGAGCTGCTGGCCGAATGCGCCGAGTATCTCGACCGTCGCCTCGCGGGTGAGCTGTCCGACGCCCGGCCCAAACGCCTGAAGTAATCCAGATCGCCGGCGGCCGCGTGATACGCGCGCCGCCCGCTCTCCCGACGGAACAGTGTGAACATGAGCCGCTTCAAATCCGACTTCCTGCGCGTTCTCGACGAGCGTGGATTCATCCACCAGGTTTCCGACCCCGAGGGACTGGACGCGCTCGCGCACAAGGGGCGGATCACCGGCTACGTCGGCTACGACGCGACCGCGACGTCGATCCACATCGGCAACCTGATCTCCGTCACGATGCTTCACTGGCTTCAGGAAACGGGCCACCAGGCCATCAGCCTCATGGGCGGCGGCACGTCGATGGTGGGCGACCCGTCCTTCCGCGATTCGCAGCGCGGCATGCTGACGGCCGAGCAGATCCAGACCAACATCGACGGCATACAGCGCGTCTTCGGCAACATCCTGCGCTACGACGGCCCGAACGCGGCCATCATGGTCAACAATGCCGACTGGCTCCTGAAGCTGAACTACGTCGAATTCCTGCGGGACGTCGGGCGCCACTTTTCGGTCAACCGCATGCTGAGCTTCGATTCGGTCAAGCTGCGGCTCGACCGGGAGCAGTCGCTGAGCTTCCTCGAATTCAACTACATGATCATGCAGGGCTACGACTTCACCGAGCTCAACCGGCGCTACGGCACGGTGCTGCAGATGGGAGGCTCCGACCAGTGGGGCAACATCATCAACGGCGTCGACCTCAGTCATCGCATGGGGGGGCCGCAGCTCTACGCCCTGACGACGCCTCTTCTCACGAAGTCGTCCGGCGAGAAGATGGGCAAGTCGGCGTCCGGCGCTGTCTGGCTCAATGGCGACCTCTTCAGCCCCTACGACTTCTGGCAGTATTGGCGGAACACCGAAGATGCCGACGTCGGTCGCTTCCTGAAGATCTTCACGCGTCTCCCGCTCGACGAGATCGCCCGGCTCGCCGCGCTCGGTGGCGCCGAGATCAACGAGGCCAAGAAGGTTCTCGCTACGGAAGCGACCGCGATCGTCCACGGACGGGCTGCGGCGACGCAGGCCGAAGAGACCGCCCGCACCACCTTCGAGCAGGGGGCGCTGGCCGATACCCTGCCGACCATCCTCTTACCGAAGGCCGAGCTACAGGCGGGCGTCGGGATTCTGTCGCTGGTGGTGAAGGCCGGCCTTGCCGCGTCCAACGGCGAAGCACGGCGGCACATCGCGGGGGGCGCGGTGCGGCTCAACGATCAACCGATCTCCGACGAACGCCTGACCGTGGACGCTTCCGCGCTCACCGACGGCGTCGCGAAGCTCTCGCTCGGCAAGAAGCGGCACGTCCTCGTGAAGACGGACGCCTGACCGCTCAGTCGAAGGCGAAGATCTGGCGGAAGATGCCGGGCGCGATGGCCGAGATCGGATTGACGACGAGCGTGGGCGAAGCCATCGCCCCGCTCAGACGGTAGGTGATGCCGATCAAACCGCCTTCCTGACCGTTTCCGAGGATCTGTCCCAGGATCGGGATCGCTCCGAAGACGCGATTGATGCCGTAGGCCGGCATGAACGAGCCGGACACGTCGATCTGCCCGCTCGGATCGTAGACGACGCCCGCGAAGCTGGACCCGAAGATGGGTCCCCGGACGATCCCCTCCGCCACGCGCAACATGCCCTTGTCGTAGGCGAGTTTGGCCGACGCGTGGTCGAAGTAGGCGCGCTCCGTGCGCAACTCCTGCCCGATCGCTTGCGACAGGCTCGCGGTTCCAGGCTTGGGCGACGAGCCGACGATCCGTGACAGACGCGGCTCGTCCACGAGGTTGAAGTTCGTCAGCTTCACGTCCCCGGTGTAACCGGCGTCGCTCGATCCGATGAGGGCCAAGGCGCCCTGCCCGCCCTCCATATGCCCATAGAGACCCGCGAAACCGAGGAGGCCGCCGACATTGTCGGAGGCAATACGGATCCGGCGCTGGTCGTTGCGCGGCGCAAGGTCCCCGATGAGGTTCGCACCGCCGATCGACCCACCGAGCGCGAGCGCCGCCATGCGCCCGTTTGCCGATGCGTAGTTCAGCGAGAACCCGTCGACCGCACGACCGTTGAAACCATCCAGACGACCGACATCCATCGTGACGTCGAACGTGCCGCCGCCGACGCGACCTTTCTTGTCGCGTCCCACGCCTGCCTTGAGTTCGGCAAGGATCGGACGCGCGTCGAACCGGTCTCCCTTGACCTGGATGCCGAACCCGTCGCCGTGCCGCTCGACGTCGACCGCTACCGAGTCGCCGGGGTTGAGCGCGACGCGTTTGAGGCTCGCGCGGCGAAGGCCGCCCTTGTCCACCGCGATCGTGCCGCTCGCCCGGAATCCCTCTCCCTTGAGGTCGAGATCCCTGAGTTCGGTTGTATCCCCGTCGCGTCGGACATCGAAGGTGAGTTCCGCGGCGACCCCTGCGCCCTTCTTCCAGGCGACGGCCGGCAGATCCAGCTCGGTCTGTCCGAGGTCGAGGCTGGCCCGCATGCCGTCGGTGTCGTCCGTGATACGCGCCGCGATCGGGCCCTTGAGGACGCCATCGAGTGCAGGAACGAGATCCACGACCTTCGCCGCGGGCACCTTCAGGTCCGCCTCGAGGCTTCGCGTCCCGACCGGGGTCGCCCCGAACGGCAAGGCGAAGGCGAGCTTGGCCGGCATGCCGTCCATGGAGCCGTCGAGCGAGCCGCTCGCCTGTCCAGGGATGGCATGGAACACACCTCGCAGATTGGCGAACTGGCGCCCTTCTATTGGTTGTCCGGGATCGACGTCGTCGAGATCGGCTTCGACATTCCAGGCGGTCACCTGGCGATCGCGCGGAACGTCATCGCCGAACAGGAGGCTGGCTCCGACCTTGGCTTTCGCCTTTCCCTTCACCGGATCGATCTTCAAGGGAAGGTTTCGGAACGCGCGGATGGGCTCGCGATCCGCCACCGCCAGCAACTGAGGCGCTTCGCCCGATGCGGCGAGGTCAAGTTCGATCCCGAGGTTGCGAGGATTTCCTTCGGGTGGCCGCTGGAGGACAAGCGTCGACGGGCCGATGGCTACGTTGTCGACGCCGACCACATCGGCCTTCTCGACGGCGATATCGGTACGGATGCCCCGAACCGTGATGGTTCCGTCGACCCGATGGAGATCCGGCAGGTCGCCGACCGTCGCCAGGGCGACGCCGCGCACGGGAACGTCCAGCCGCAGCTCCGTGTCGCCCGGCGTACCGCCGATCTTGAACGCGTCGTGGATCCGGTCGCGCTCGATATCGATCGCGATCGTCCCGGTCGGTACGACGCCCTCGTCGTCGAGATGCGCGAGCACCCATCGCCGCGCCTTCCCGGAGATGTTGAACGGCCAGAACGCCTTCACCGATGCCGCCGACAGCGAGTTCGCCGTCAGATCGAGAAAGGTGCGCGCGTCCGGCGCGGAAGCATCGAAGGCGGCCGTCCCCGCCAGCGAGCCGGTGTCGGTGCGCAGAGACGCCAGCGTGAGCTCGGCCCGGCGACCCGACGGCGAGAGACGTCCGGCTAGCTCCAGATCGGCGGACAGGGGCTTCGCGTCGGCGACTTCCTCAAGGCCGACCAGGGAGCGGATGTCCGGTACCGAAACCTTGAAACCATAGACGGGCGGTTCGCCGGACGATCCCAGGTTCGTCTGCTCGACGGAACCGGACATGTCGAACGCCACGTCGCGGAAGCGGAAGGGGCTCGGCTCGATCACGAGGCGCTCTTCGCCCTGCCTGTAGACGAGATCGAGGCGGCCGCTTTCGACACGTGTCCGGTTGAGGCCAAGCTGCAGATGACCGGCGCCGATATGCGCGCTTGCCCGAACGACCGCTGGTTGGTCGGCCCGCTCCCGATCGAGCGACATGTCGAACCAGACGTCCGAATCGCTTCCGAACGGACGCTCGTCCTTTTCGTCGGCCTCGTCCGCCGGAGGCGCGATAGCGCCGAGACCGACGCGACCCGAATGCGCTTCCAGCCGCGTCAGGTGGTTCGACTGCGGATCGAACTCGGCGGTTCCCGACAGGAGGAGCGGCAGGTCTCCGGCCTGCACATTCGTGACGAGCCGCAGCGTCCCATCGAGCGCGCGGTGCAGTTCCACGCGCTTCAGCGCCAGATCCGCCACGGGCCCTACCGCCGCCGGCAAGCCAACGATCCGGATATCCTGGAGGCTCAGCGTGTCGAAGTGAAACGCTTGAAGCGCCTGGAGCTGACGCTCCAGAGCGGCGACGCCGTCGTCGATCGTGCGGGCGAGAGCGGAACGCCCGTCGCCCTGCACGTCCGCAGGAGCGGGAGACCGCGAGCCGCCGCCCGCGAATGCCGCGAGATCGAGCTCGGCGCCGGCGATCTCCAGTCGGCCGAACTCGAGCGAGCCGCCGACAAGAGGCATCAAGCGCAGCGCAACGGACACGCGCTCGACACGCGACTCGCGGTCCGGTCGATCCTTCCGGTGAAGCGCTGCGTCGTACCAGTTCAGCGCCAGGGTGCCGTCGCCGCGCAGCTCGAGCTGCTGACGGCCGAGCGTGGCCTCGTAGCGAGGCCCGAGGAGTCGCGAGAGCGCCGCCGTGGTCTGAGACTGTACGAAGCGCTCGCCCGTCTCGGTGCCGAGAAGGAACACCGCCGCTCCAGCGCCGAGCGCAACGAGAAGCAGGAACAGGCCGAGGATCGCTCCGACGAGACGTCGAATTCTTCTCATCAGGTTCGATCGTCTCCCGAGGGTGGGCGAAGCGCCCTCATGGCACTGCCACCCTTAAGGTCCCAACAATACGGCGATAGCTTGCCTTCGACTTGCCGGCGCTATGATAGAAGGCCAACGGGGTGCGCGCATCTCTCTCGCGCGCCGGTATGTCGCGCCAAGGCGCGAATCTGGTGTCAGTGCAATTGGCCGAAAGGAGGGCCGGATGGCGACCTTGACGACGGGACAGGCTTTTCCGAACTTCGATCTCCCGTCCGACGACGGACATCGCGTGACGAACGCACAGCTCGAAGGCAAGCCGTTCGTCGCCTTCTTCTACCCGAAGGACGACACGTCGGGCTGCACCCTCGAGGCCCTCGACTTCACCGCCCTTTCCAAGGACTTCGCCGCCGCAGGCGTGCCGGTCTACGGCGTATCGCCGGACCCGATCGAGAAACACTGTCGTTTCCGGGACAAGCATGGGCTTCAGGTTCCGCTGCTCGCGGATACGGAGCATGCGCTTCTGCAAGCGGCCGGTGTCTGGGTCGAGAAGAGCATGTACGGCAAGACCTACATGGGCGTCGAACGCACAACCGTCCTCGTCGATGCGAAGGGGCAGGTCCACCGCGTGTGGCCGAAGGTGAAGGTGGACGGTCACGCCCAGATCGTTCTCGACGAGGCGCGCAAGCTCGCCGGCGTGGCCGCGTGAGTCGTTTGGCGACGCCGACCCTGCGCGGGCTTGCGATCGAGGCTCTTCGCGAGCCCGATCTCGACGAGAAGCGACGGCTGACGCGTCTGGCGGGAGAGCGGTGGGCCGCGAGAACCCTCGGTCTCTCTGCACCATCGGACCCGCCGTTGCCGTCACGCCCGGGTCGTCCGGCGGAGCCACCTCTCGTTTCCCCGCGCCACGTGCCGCGCCGGTCCGTCCATACGGTCGAGGGCCGCGTGGCGATGATCCACGCCCTCGCCCATATCGAACTCAACGCCATCGATCTCGCGCTCGACATCGTCGCACGCTTCTGCGGACAGCCCGTGCCGCGGTCCTTCTTCGACGGCTGGATGATGGTCGCGACGGACGAGGCCCGCCATTTCGGTCTCCTGTCCGACAGGCTGTCAGCGCTTGGCTCTCGCTACGGCGCGATGCCGGCGCATGACGGCTTGTGGCAGGCCGTGGATGCGACCGCGCATGATCTCGCCGCACGGCTTGCGATCGTGCCGCTGATCCTCGAGGCGCGAGGACTGGATGTCACCCCTTCGCTCTTGTCCAAGCTTCACGAGGTCGGCGATCTGGAAACGGCCGAAATTCTCGACGTCATCTACAACGACGAGAAGCGCCACGTGGCGGTGGGCGCAAAATGGTTTCGGTTCCTGTGCGCACGCCAGAGAATTGATCCGGCCCGACGGTTCGGGGAGCTTGTGCGCGAATGCTTCCGCGGCGAAGTCAAACCGCCTTTCAACGATCGAGCACGGGCGGAAGCAGGCCTCACACCGACCTTCTACCGAAGCCTCTCTTCGCTTTCCCAGTAGCGGCAACCCGGCGTCAACGCCCCTTTAACCTTAACGGTTTCTAATTCCTCCATGGGGCCGACCGTCCGGCCCGCGTGGAGCGAGTGCATGAGTTCGCAGCTTCGCGGTTCCGTTTTCGGAAACCGAGCGAGATCCCATACGATCGTCCTGGCCCGTGGCGACCGCGTGCGTCACTGGACCGTCCCATCCTGGCTTCTCGGCACGGCAGCGCTCGGTACCATCGTCGGGGTGATCGGCGGGATCGGCGCGATCGCCCTGTCGCTGTCCGGCGACAGCGTCGTTCGTCTGATGCTCGATCGCGAAGTGCAAACCACGACCGTCTACGAGAAGCGGATCAGCGGTCTGCGGCAGGAACTCGATAAGCTCACGACCCGCCAGCACATCGATCGGGACCAGATCGCCAAGGAGCTCGAGGCTCTTCTGTCGCAGCAAGCCCAACTCGTGGGCCGGTTCGAGAAGATGGAGCCCCTCCTCGATCTGGCCGCCAACGAGGGCCTGATCGATCCGGTGCCGACCGCTTCGACCAAGCCGGTTTCCGCTCACTGGGACGTGGTCGGTCGCATCGGTCACGCGTTCACGGCGTCCAAAGCGACGCAGGTCGATCCCGTCGATCACATCCGCGACGTGGTCCTGCCTTCGATCCGAGAGAGCGTCGGCCTCGTCGAGGGACAGCAGGCCGCTGGGGTCGCCAAACTCTCGGAGGACGCCGCAGCCAAGGTCGATCGCATGAGCGACCTCTTGCGTCCCCTCGGCCTTGAAGCCGGCGAAGGGGGCATCTTCGTCGATCCTCCGGCGGATGCGTCGTTCGAAATCCAGTTGCAGCGCCTGGAGGATATGCTGGAGCGCATGGACGATCTTCGCGGCACCGCCGAGCGTCTGCCGCTCGCCGATCCGAAGCCGCCCGGTACGGTGCGCACCTCGACCTTCGGTGTGCGTTCGGACCCGTTTCTCGGACGCGCGGCGATGCATACCGGGATCGACTTCGCCGGCGCGCAAGGCACGCCCGTGCGGGCAACCGGTGAGGGTCGCGTCATATCCGCCGGTGACCAGGGCGGCTACGGTCTTGCGGTGGAAGTGGACCACGGCAACGGCGTGACCACCCGTTTCGGCCACCTGTCGCGCATCGACGTCGGCGTCGGCCAGTCCGTCACGCCAGGGACTCGGCTTGGATTGATCGGCTCGACGGGTCGCAGCACCGGCCCGCATCTGCACTACGAGGTCCGCATCAACGGCGAGCCAGTTAATCCGCAGCGCTACATCGATGCCGGCCATCGCTGGGCGGCGCTCTGATCGTCACGAAGCACAAGAGGCCGCCCTTTGCGGGGCGGCCTCGTGCGTTCGGGAAGTCATGCCGGGTCAGTCGACGTCGGCAACGTCCACGTCGCCACCGAAGACGCGCTGGGCCAGCGCCGCCTCGATGAACGGGTCGATCTTTCCGTCGAGCACATCGTCGGGCGCGGTGCTTTCCATGCCCGTCCGAAGATCCTTGACCATCTGATAGGGCTGCAGGACGTAGGAGCGGATCTGGTGACCCCAGCCTATGTCCGTCTTGGACGCGGCTTCGGCGTTCGCCTTATCCTCGCGGCGCTTCAACTCTTCCTCGTAAAGGCGCGCGCGCAGCATGTTCCACGCGGTAGCGCGGTTCTTGTGCTGCGAACGCTCGGCCTGGCACTGCACCACGATGCCCGTCGCCAGATGGGTGATGCGCACCGCCGAATCCGTCGTGTTGACGTGCTGGCCGCCGGCGCCGGATGCGCGATACGTGTCGATGCGAACATCGCCCTCGTTGACGTCCACCTCGATCGAGTCGTCCACCACCGGATAGACCCAGACGGACGCGAAGGAGGTGTGACGACGCGCCTGGCTGTCGTAGGGCGAGATGCGGACCAATCGGTGCACGCCCGATTCGACCTTCATCTTGCCGTAGGCGTTGTGGCCCTTCAGCAGGATCGTGGCCGACTTGATGCCGGCTTCGTCGCCGGAATTGTGCTCCAGCACGTCGACCTTCATCTTGGCGCGCTCGCCCCACCGCATGTACATGCGCAGGAGCATCGAGGCCCAGTCCTGGCTTTCCGTGCCGCCCGCGCCCGAATGGATCTCGACATAGGTGTCGTTGCCGTCCGCCTCGCCCGAGAGCAACGTCTCGATCTGGCGCTCGGCCACGTCCTTTTCCAGCGCCCGGATGGCGTTCTCGGCCTCCGCAACGACCTCGGCATCACCCTCCTCCTCGCCCATGGCGATGAGTTCGATGTTGTCCTGAAGTCCCTGCTCCAGCGCACGGATGCCGGTGATCGCCGTCTCCAGGCGCTGACGCTCCTTCATCAGGCGCTGCGCCTCGGCGGGATCGTTCCAGAGAGACGGATCCTCGGCGGCCGCGTTCAGGCGATCGAGTTCTCGGACCGATTGATCCCAGTCAAAGATGCCTCCTCAGCAGGCTTACGGCCTGCTTGATGTCGGAGACAATGGATTCGATTTCGGCACGCATGCCGGCATACCCCGCGTGATGATCCTGAGAGAATGGGGCGGACCATAGGGACGGCACGCCAGGCTGTAAAGCGGACGGGCCCCGAACGGTACGAACCGCCGGGGCCGGACGATGGGGCGTGGAAGAAAGGCTTGGAACTAGAACAGGCCGCCTGCGCCGCTCGCGATCGCCTGAGCCGCTTCCGGGGAAATCGACTGCTGCGCCGGAGCGCTGGCATAGGTGCCGCCGATCACCTGATACTGGTCCGAAGGACCGGTGCCCGGCTTGAACGCCTCGATGATCGAACCGTCGGCGCCGGGCGACGCAGCCATGCCGGTCGCACGGTTCACCGCCACCTGCGTCATCCCGTCGGGAATGCGGAAGTCGACGACGGGCTTTCCCGCGAGAGCCTGCTTCATGAACTCGTTGAACACCGGTGCGGCGAAACCGCCGCCGGTGCCGCCATGTCCCAGCGGCTGCGGGTTGTCGTAGCCGAGGTACACTCCGGCCACGAGGTTCGGCGTGAAGCCGACGAACCACGCGTCCTTCTCGTCGTTGGTCGTGCCGGTCTTGCCTGCAACCGGCACACCGAGCTGCTTGACGACCGTCGCGGTACCCCGCTGCACGACGCCTTCCATCATCGACGTGATCTGGTAGGCGGTCATCGGATCGAGCACCTGCTGGCGTTCGTCCACCAGCTCTGGCTCCGCCTGCCCGTCCCAGCCGGAGGCGTTGCAGGTGTCGCACTTGCGGTTGTCGTGGCGATACACCGTGCGCCCGTAGCGGTCCTGAACGCGGTCGATCACCGAAGGCTCGATCGAGCGTCCGCCGTTCGCCATCACCGAATAGGCGGAGACCATACGCATCACGGTGGTTTCGCCGGAGCCCAGCGCCATCGGCAGATACGGAGCCATCTTGTCGTAGACGCCGAAGCGTTCGGCATATTCGGCGACGAGCTTCATGCCCATGTCGTCCGCGAGGCGGACCGTCATCAGGTTTCGGCTCTTCTCGATGCCGAGGCGAAGGGTCGAGGGACCCGCCGACTCTCCGCCGTAGTTCTTGGGCTCCCAGAAGCCCCCGCGGCCATCGGGAATCGAGACCGGCGCGTCGAGGATCACGGATGCCGGCGTATAGCCGTTGTCGAGCGCCGCCGCGTAGACGAACGGCTTGAAGGACGAGCCCGGCTGACGCATCGCCTGCGTCGCGCGGTTGAATTCGGACTGGGCATAGGAGAACCCGCCGACCATCGCGAGCACGCGGCCGGTGTGCGGATCCATCGCCACGAGAGCGCCCTGAACCTTCGGCGGCTGACGCAGGACGTAGCCTTCGCCGTTCGCCTTCGGCTCGACATAGACGACGTCGCCACGAGCCAACACATCGTCGACCGAGCGCGCCGTCGCGCGCTTGCCGTCGCGATCCTGCCGCATCGCCCACTTCATGTCCGCCTGGGTCAGCGTCGCGATATCCCGCTCGGCGCCGCGACGGCCGGAAACCTCACGTGCCGGCTGAAGGCCGATGCTCGCGGAGTTCGCATCTGCGGACAGGACGACGGCGAGACGCCACTCGGGAACGTCGGCATAGGGCTCGATCTTGTTCAGCGCCGGGCCCCAGTCGCCCGCAAGTTCCACCGTCGCCACTGGACCGCGGTAGCCGCGCGTCTGATCGTACTGTACGAGCGCGTGCTGCAGCGACGTGCGCGCCTCGACCTGCAACTGCGGGTCCAGCGTCGAGCGCACGGAAAGACCACCCTCGTAGAGCGCTTTCATGCCGTAGCGGGAGATGACCTGACGACGGACCTCCTCCGTGAAGTATTCCGCCGATGCGAGATACGTGCCGCTCGGGCGCGGGTTGACGCCAAGCGGCTTGGCGATCGCGGCCAGGGCTTCGTCCTGCGAGATCAGGCCGTTCTCGGCCATGCGCTGGATGACCCAGTTGCGGCGACCGATCGCCTCGTCCGGGTCGCGGAACGGATTGTAGTTCTCCGGTGCCTTCGGAAGCGCGGCGAGATAGGCCGCCTCCTGGATCTCCAACTCGTTCACCGACTTGTCGAAATAGGCAAGCGATGCGGCGGCGACGCCATAGGAGCCCATGCCGAGATAGATCTCGTTCAGGTAGAGCTCGAGGATGCGATCCTTCGAATAGGCCTGCTCGATGCGGAGGGAAAGGATCGCCTCCTTTACCTTGCGCTCCATCGAGCGTTCGTTGGTGAGGAGGAAGTTCTTGGCGACCTGTTGCGTGATGGTCGAGCCGCCCTGCATAGGTCCGCCACGCACGTAGAGAAGCGCAGCGCGTCCGATGCCTTCGAGATCGACACCCGGGTGGTTGTAGAAGTTCTTGTCTTCGGCCGAGAGGAACGCGTCCTTCAGCCGCTGCGGGATCGCCTGGATCGGGAGGTAGAGCCGGCGCTCTTTGGCATACTCCGCCATGAGCGAACCGTCGGCCGCGTGGAGACGCGTGGTCACCGGAGGCTCGTACTTCTCGAGCACCTGATAGTCCGGCAGGTCCTGGCTCATATCCGCCACGTACCAGGCGACGCCGCCGGCCAGGATCAGCGCAAGGACGGTGCCGATACCGAACAGGTAGCCGAGAAGTCTGAACATCGTGTCTCCATGGACTACCGCTCTCGCGGCGCACCGAGTGCCGCGCGGCCTGGCCAGCCGGGCAAGACGGGTCCGCCCCGCATTGTACGAATTCCTAACGCATCGTTCATGCGCGGAGAATGCGGCGGGCGAATGATGCTGGGGTCTTGTCGGCCTAACTGTTGCGAAATCGCAACGGTTCGGCGTTCACGGATTGGCGGCTGCCGGCGTGCGGCCCGCGAACTCCGCGATCGAGCGAGCCAGAATGGCCGCCAGACGACGCTGCCACTCGGCCGATTTCAGGTCCTGCTCGTCGTCGGGATTGGACAGATATCCCATTTCCAAGAGGATCGACGGAACGTCCGGCGCCCGCAGGACTCGGAAGCCCGCGGAGCGCTTGGGGTTGTTGATGAGCCTGATCTCGCCGCTGCGCATGTCGGCGACCAGTTGCAGAGCGAAATGCTCGGACAGCGCTTCCGTCTCGCGTCGGACCAGATCGACCAGAATGTCGTGAATTTCGGGCGCGTCCTGGTCCCATTCGGGACCAGCAAAACGGTCGGCGGAGTTTTCGACGTCGGCGAGCTCTCGCGACAGGCTGTCGGATGCCTTCTCCGACAAGGTGTAGACCGTCGCGCCGCGCAAGTCCTTGTAGCGAATCGAGTCGGCATGCAGCGATACCATCAGGTTTGCGCCCGCCCGCCGCGCGATGGCCGCGCGCTCGTTGAGGGGAATGAAGGTGTCGTCCTCTCGCGTCATGACGACTTTCACGCCGGAGAATTTCGCCAGCGCGTCGCGCAGCGCCTTGCCGAAGGCGAGATTGACGGCTTTTTCCTCGGTGCCCTTCTCGCCGGTCGCGCCATTGTCGATCCCGCCGTGGCCGGGGTCGAGGACGACCACGAACGGCCTTGTCGCTTCGTTCGTCTTCGTCGCCACGGAAGCGGTCACAGTTGCCTGCGGGAGCGCAAAGGCGTCGTCGTCCCCCGGCTTGAGGCGCAAGGCGACACGCGAGGCGCGCCCGTCCGGCGTCACAGTCATCTCCGGGCGAACGGCGCGTGTAAGCGTGAGAATCAACCGGTAGCGATCGGCTCCGACAAGCCCATGCCGCAGATCCTTGACCAGTTTATCGCCCGCGATGTCTGGAAGCTTGGCGGCCGCTAGCGTCTCGTCGAAATCGAGGGCGACGCGGTAAGGGTTGCGCAGAAGCACCAGCCGCGGTTTCGCCGGTCCCTCTACGTCGATATCGAGGCCGAATCCCTCTTTGCCGGGCGACTGCGTAATCGCGGTCACGATCGACGGATCGCCAGCGGCGTGCGCAGAATGGGCGGCTGCCGCGAGGAACAACGGGACGAGCGCGAAAAGCACGAAGCGGATGATGGTCACGATTGGCGGCCGTCGAATGCTGGGGTTCGCAATTGGTTGCTGGGTCGAACAGGATAACGGCAATCGTCGCAACTGCCGCTTTGACAGGCTCTCCCCTTGTTTGCACGACTATACAGCCTTACAAGCATAATTGAGGCTCTCGCGTCATCGGCACGGGTGCGTCGTCAAGGTCATCGGCTTTATCGAGCCGACCACCTCGACGTCGGCACAATCCGTCCGACGCTGGAAACTCGCACAGATTTGCGCCGGCAGGGTCTCACACGCCCACCGGTCTCTTCGCGAACGAGGCATGGATTGAAAGTCCGCCGAACTCGCGTTCTCGTCGGTCGCGAAAGCGGCCATCCTATGTTGCAGGTCGTTCACGCGTGTCATTGGCATACCAGCTCCCATCGACGCCTGCGCCCCGCCCCTTCGGGCCGGACGCTCCTGCGTCGCGGATGCTTGCCTCGCCGCGGTTTGAACGCACCATTGCGGACCCCATCATGCCAGCCCCACGGCGGACCTTCGAGGTCGCGCGATCCGGGCGGCCGCGGGTCCCGGAGTTGAGATCACATGGCAGACAAGATGCTGATCGACGCGGCCCACCCGGAGGAAACCCGGGTCGTCGTCGTCAAGGGTAACAGGGTCGAAGAGTTCGACTTCGAGTCCGAACACAAGAAGCAGATCAAGGGAAACATCTATCTGGCGAAGGTGACGCGCGTCGAGCCGTCGCTCCAGGCCGCCTTCGTCGAGTATGGCGGCAATCGCCACGGCTTCCTCGCCTTCAACGAGATCCATCCCGACTACTACCAAATTCCGCACGCCGATCGTCAGGCGCTGATCGAGCACGACCTCGCGCAGGCCGAAGAGGACGAGGAAGCGGAGGAGCGCAAGCCGGCCAAGGCCGGGCGCTCGCGCAGCCGCCGCCCCCGCTCCGGTGAGGCGAAGGCCGCCGACTCGGCGGACGACAGCGTTTCGGAGATCGTCGAGGTCGAGGCCGCCGAGGACACCGCTCCCGGCGACACGGCGGACGAAAGCGTCGTGGCTGGCGCTGGCGACACGCAGGAGGAGCCGGCTGCACTGGAAGGCGCAGAAGCGGCATCCGACGATGAGGGTTCCGAACCGGCCGAAGCGAAGGCCGACGAGGACGAGAAGCCGCGGCGGGGTCGCCGTTCGCGTCGTTCGCGCGACACCGAGGAAGAGCCCGCGGCCGACGAGGCCGACGAGGTGGACGATCTCGGCAGCGAAGACGCGATGGAGGAGGTGCCGGTTCGCAGCAACCGCGCGCCCCGCAAGCAGTACAAGATCCAGGAAGTCATCAAGCGCCGCCAGATTCTTCTGGTTCAGGTCGTGAAGGAAGAGCGCGGCAACAAGGGCGCCGCGCTCACCACCTATCTGTCGCTGGCCGGCCGTTACTCGGTTCTGATGCCCAACACCGCACGCGGCGGCGGCATTTCCCGCAAGATCACCAACGCCGCCGACCGCAAGCGTTTGAAGGACCTCGTTCGCGATCTGGAAGTGCCGCGCGGCATGGGCATAATCCTACGCACGGCCGGCGCCAACCGCACCAAGCCCGAGATCAAGCGCGACTACGAATATCTGATGCGCCTGTGGGAGACGGTGCGCACGCTGACGCTGCAGTCCACCGCCCCCGCCCTCGTCTACGAGGAGGGCAGCTTGATCAAGCGGTCGATCCGCGACCTCTACAACAAGGATATCGACCAGATCCTCGTGGCCGGCGAAGCCGGATACCGCGAGGCGAAGGACTTCATGCGCATGCTGATGCCGAGCCAGGCAAAGGTCGTGCAGCCCTATCGCGAGCAGAGCCCCATCTTCGCGCGCCAGGGCATCGAGGCGCAGCTCGACAAGATGATGCAGCCGCACGTGACGCTGAAGTCCGGCGGCTACATCATCATCAACCAGACCGAGGCGCTCGTCGCCATCGACGTGAACTCCGGCCGCTCGACGCGTGAGCATTCGGTCGAGGACACGGCCTACCAGACCAACCTGGAGGCGGCCGAAGAGGTCGCCCGCCAGCTCCGCCTGCGCGATCTCGCGGGTCTCATCGTGGTCGATTTCATCGACATGGAGGAGAAGCGCAACAACCGGAACGTCGAGAAGCGCCTCAAGGATTCGCTGAAGGACGACCGGGCGCGCATCCAGGTCGGCCGGATCTCGCATTTCGGCCTTCTGGAAATGAGCCGCCAGCGCATCCGCGCCAGCGTGCTGGAGTCCACGACGCAGACCTGCCCGATCTGCAGCGGCAACGGCTTCATCCGTTCGTCGTCGTCGCTGGCGCTTCACGTACTTCGCTCGATCGAGGAGCACCTGCAGAAGCATGGCACGCACGACCTGATCGTGAAGGTGCCGACGGCGACCGCGCTCTACGTGCTCAACGAGAAGCGCGGGACGTTGGACGAACTCGAACGGCACTACGGGCTGCGCATCCTGCTCGAGGCGGTCGAGGGCTTCGGTCACCAGCACGTCGCGATCGAAAACGGCGCCGAGGCGACACGTCGCGTGAAGCCGGAGGCGATCACGACGCTCTCATCCGTGACGCCGGACGCGGTCGAGATCGAGGAAGTCGTGGTCGAGGCCGATGTTGAGACCGACGTCGCGGAAGAGGGCGATGCGGTTCCGGCCCGCGCCAACGGATCGGACAGCGACGATCAGCGCGACGGTTCGCGCCGCCGCCGCCGCCGTCGCCGCGGCGGTCGCAAGAGTGACGACAACGGCAACGAATCGTCTGCTGTTGCGTCGGAAGATCATGCCGAGGGCCAGGTCGGTGCCGAAGCCGAGGCGGACGCCTCTGCCGAACCGGTCGCCGAGGCAGATGCAGCAGACGACGATGGCAATGGGGGCGACCGGAAGCGTCGCCGCCGTGGCCGTCGCGGCGGTCGTCGCAACCGCGACGAGGAGACGCGAAGCGAAGCGTCCACGGATGGCGAGAGCGAAGATGTCGTCGCGGAAGAGGTCGGCGAGGAAACGGCGGTTGAACTTCCCATGTTGGCCGAAGCCGACATCGACAACTCGTTCGAGCCGGAAATGACCGACGGCGTAAACGCGGTGGAAGGCGACCTTTCGGAGACCGAAGGGGCGCAGACCATCGCCGATGTCGCCGTACCGGACGAAAACGAAGTCATGTCCGAGACAGCTGAAGCCGGCGCCGCGTTGGACGGCAATCCCCCGCTGGACGCCGTCTTCCCTTCTGAAGACGACACGTCCCTTTCCGAGGACGCATCCGTCGAGGAGGAGACGGTCACCGTGCGTCGGGGCCTTCGTCTGATCGCCAATGGCGAAGAAGCGTCGGACGAGGGCGCCGAGGAGAAGCCGAAGCGTCGCGGCTGGTGGTCGCGCAAGACCGCGGAATAAGAGAGCTGAGAGCGGCCGAAAGGCCGCTCTTTTTGTATGCGGCCGGCGATGGTCCTTATCCGCCGAGGCCGGGTACCGCGCGAAGCCGGTTGACCGCCTCGGCGATCTCCGCGGGGTCCCCGGCGTAGGACAGGCGCATCGTCCGGTGTCCGCGTTGCAGGTCGAAGTCGAGCCCCGGCGTCGCGGCCACGAGCGCGGTTTCCAGGAGATGCCGGGCGAACTCGCTGGCATCGCCGAACCCGTCCGGAATCGTTGCATAGGCGTAGAAGGCGCCGTCGATCGGGGCGATGTCGCGGAAACCGAGCGTCGGCAGCGCCTCGCTCAGGAGGGCGCGATTGCGCTCGTAGCCGAGCTTGATGCCCTCGAGCTCTTCGGTTGCGCCGAACACCGCCTCCGCGCCGACTTGGCTTAGTTCGGGTGCCGAAATATAGAGGCTCTGCCCGACGCGCTCGGCGGGACGCACGAGATGCGGCGGAAGCACCAGCCAGCCGATCCTCCATCCGGTCATGCAGTAGTATTTGGAGAACGAGTTCACCACGATCGCCCGGTTGGTGAACTGTAGGGCCGAGCTCGTTTCAGGGCCGAAGGCCAGCCCGTGATAGATTTCGTCGGAGACGAAGACGATCCCGCCCTCGTCCGCGAACTCGACGAGTCGCTTCAACTCTTCGGGCGGCGTCACCGTTCCCGTTGGATTGGCCGGGCTGGCGATGAGGACGCCCTGAATGGGCGTCTCGCGATGGACGCGGGCCAGAGCTCCGGCCGAGAGGATATAGTCGTCTTCGGGTCCCACGGGGATTTCGACGGGCTCGATCCCCAGCGCCTTCAGGATGTTGCGATACGCGGGATAGCCGGGTGTCGCGATCGCGACACGATCGCCGACATCGAACGCGGTCAGGAAGGCCAGGTTGAACCCCGCCGAGGAACCCGTGGTCACCATCACGCGGTCTGGGGAAACGTCGACGCCGTAGGTCTCCGCGTAGTGGCGCGCAATGCGCGTGCGCAGGCCGACCCGTCCGAGGGCGTCGGTGTAGCCCACCCGTCCCTTGCCGAGAAAGTCACTCACGGTGTCGGCTACGACGCGTGGCACGTGCGCGGACGGTTGGCCGACCGCCAGCGAGATGACGTCCCGGCCGGCGGCGATCATTCGATTCGCTGCGGCCATCACATCCATCGCCCGGAAGGGATCGACGTCGGAACGCCGGGATGCTTTGCTCGGCGGGGTGTCGTACATGGAAGCCTCATAAACGCCGGAAAAGAGTGACCTTCCAGCTATGATGGATGGCCGACCGGAAACCCGCGTTCTAAGAGTGCGCGGACAAGCCTGGAAAGACTTGGGGTGGATTTTTTGTTCAAGGGCATGATCGCCAGGGGTGTTGCCACCGCTCTTGCCTTCGTCGTCGCGCTGCCGCCGGCCCATGCGCAGACCGCGCGTCGATCCTCGCTGCCGGTCGTACGCGACGCCGAGATCGAAGGCCTGATCAAGGACTATTCGCAACCGATCCTTCGCGCGGCTGGATTGTCTCCGTCCCGCGTGGAGATCGTGCTCGTCAACGACCTTGGTTTCAACGCCTTCGTCGCGGGTCGCCGCATCTTCATCAACACCGGGACGATCCTGGAATCCGAGACGCCGAACGAGACGATCGGCGTTCTCGCGCACGAGGTCGGCCATCTGGCCGGCGGCCATCAGGAACGACTGCGAGACCAGATCGAACGGGCCAAGACGATCGCCGTAGTGGCGGGTCTTCTCGGCGCCGGCGTCGCCGCAGCGGGCGCTGCTACAGGATCGGGCTCCGTGGCGGGCCTCGGCGGCGGGCTTCTGGGTAGCAGCGGCGGCATCGCCCAACGCAGCCTTTTCGCCTACCAGCGGACGGAGGAGACGACGGCGGATCGCTCCGCCCTCACCTACCTCCTGAAGACGCAGCAGTCGCCCAAGGGGCTGCTCGACAGCTTTGCCGGACTGATGCGCAAGAACATGCTGTCCGGCATCTCGGCAGACCGCTACGTCACCTCCCACCCGGCTCCGCAGGACCGCATCGGATTCCTTCAGACAGCCGCCAAGGAGAGCCCCTATTTCGACAAGAAGGACCCGCCGGACCTGCAACTGCGGCACGATCTCGCGCGTGCCAAGATCGCCGCCTACAACGGCGGCGCCTCGCAGGTCCGTCGCACCTTCGGCCGCAACCTGACCAGCCTGCCTGCCCGCTACGGCGATGCGATCGCGACGCATCTCGCCGGCTCGCCGCGCCTGGCCCTGTCCAAGATCGACGCCCTGATCGCCGAATCGCCGTCCACGCCGTGGTTCCACGAAGTACGTGGCGAGATTCTTATGGCGGCTGGGCGGTCCGACGAAGCGGCTGCAGCGTTCTCGAAGGCCGCCAAGCTCGATCCGTCCAAGTCCGGCATTCTCCAGGCCGCCGTCGGGCAGGCGCTCGTCACCGGCGGAAAGCCGGAACGGATGAAGGATGCGATCGCGCAGATCCGCAAGGGCCTGGAGAGCGATCCCGGCAACTCCACCGCCTACCAGTTCCTGGCGATGGCCTATGGCAAGACGGGCGACATCGGCGCAGCCGAGCTCGCCACGGCCGAGGGCTACTGGGAAGGCGGCAACTTCCGCCAGGCAAAGGTTTTCGCGGCGCGCGCCCAGCAGAAATTCCGTCCGAACTCGCCCCAGTGGCGGCAGGCCCAGGACATCATCACCACGAAAGTGAACCGCAAATGAGCTTCGAACGGCAACGGTCCGGTTCCTTCCAGAAGCGTCTTCGTCAGCTGGCCGCTCCGCTCCTCGTCGCAACGACGCTGTTCGCACCGCAGGCTCAAGCCTTCGACGACAAGCAGACAGGCGAGATCGAGACGATCGTGCGCAACTACCTGATCGAGCATCCCGAGGTGCTTCTCGAATCGCTGCAGGCGCTGGAGACGAAGCGCGCCGCCGAGGCGAAAGCCGGGCAGAGCGAGACGATCGCACGCCTGCAAGATCGCCTCCTGTCGTCGCCGGTCGGCACGGTCGCCGGCAATCCGGACGGCGACGTCACGCTGGTCGAGTTCTTCGACTATAACTGCGGCTACTGTCGCCGGGCTGCCAGCGACCTGAAGGTGCTCCTCGAGAGCGATCCGAAGCTGCGGGTCGTCTACAAGGAAATCCCCGTCCTCGGTCCCCCTTCCGAGGCGGCCGCCCGTGTGAGCTTGGCGTTTCGCGAAGCCAAGCCGCAGAGCTATCCGGCCTTCCAAAAGGAACTGCTGGCTTCGCGGGCTCAGGTCGATGAGGCGCGGGCCCTTGCGGTAGCGTCCGAGATGGGCGTCGACGAAGCAACACTGCGTCCGCTGATGGGCGGCAGCACCGTCGCGGCGGCGCTCGGCGAAAGCGCGGAACTCGCAAGCGCGCTCGGCATCACCGGCACGCCAAGCTACGTCGTCGGCGACGAGCTCGTGCCCGGCGCGGTGGGTGCGGACGCGTTGGCGGAGAAGATCGCAAGCGTTCGCGCCTGCGGTTCGGCCACCTGCCCGCCGACCCCCAACTGAACTTCGCAGCCGCTGCCCGTCATCCCTGCTTTGCGCGTGGCTCGCCAAGTGTTTATAGGGCACGGATCGAACGGATGCGCCGCTTCGGCGTTCGATCCGTCAAATAGCTGCCCGGCAGGCTGACGCCTGCCCATTCCCGGGCTGGGATCCATGTGGTCCGGGCTCTCCGTTGCATGACTGACCGACAGCGACCGGTACATTCCGTTTCGCACGCTCGGCGAGTTCGAAGGACCATTATGGAAAAGGATTCGACTGTGGACCGTTCGCTGGTGCGCGAGTTGGCCGATATCCTGAACGATACGGATCTCACCGAGATCGAGGTCGAGCAGGGCGAGCTGCGCATTCGTGTTTCGCGGCAGAAGGAATACATGCCGGCTCCCAGCTACGCTCACGCCATGCCTGCTCCGATGCAGATGCCGTCGGCGGCTCCGCAGGCGCCTGCAGCCTCCCCGGCTCCGGCGGTTTCCAGCGGCCCCGAAGTCGGTTCGGTGCCCTCGCCCATGGTCGGAACGGTCTATCTGGCCTCCGCGCCCGGCGCCAAGCAGTTCGTCGAGGTCGGTCAGACGGTGAGCGAGGGCGAGACCCTCCTGATCATCGAGGCGATGAAGACGATGAACCAGATCCCTGCACCGCGCTCGGGCACCATCAAGCGCATCTGCGTCGATAACGGCCAGCCGGTCGAGTACGGCGAGGCGCTGGTCGTCATCGGTTGATCGCCGACGGTTCGGCACGAAGCGGTTTGACGGGCGGACGAGCATCGGAAGGGCATTCATGTTCAACAAGGTACTGATCGCCAATCGCGGCGAGATCGCGCTTCGCGTCCTGCGGGCCTGCAAGGAACTCGGCATCGCGACTGTCGCCGTGCACTCCACGGCGGACAACGCGGCAATGCACGTCCGCCTGGCGGACGAGAGCGTGTGCATCGGCCCGCCGCCCGCGCGCGACAGCTATCTCAACATCCCGCAGATCCTTGCGGCGTGCGAGATCTCCGGTGCCGACGCCGTCCATCCCGGCTACGGCTTCCTGTCCGAGAACGCGCGCTTCGCCGACATCCTCGAGGCGCACAACATCGCCTTCATCGGTCCGACCGCCGAGCATATCCGCGTGATGGGCGACAAGATCGAGGCCAAGCGCACCGCCAAGGCGCTCGGCATTCCGGTCGTGCCCGGCTCCGCCGGCGCGGTGACCGACGATGGCGAGGCGTTGCGCGTCGCGAACGAGATCGGCTTTCCGGTCCTCGTGAAGGCGTCGGCGGGCGGTGGCGGACGCGGCATGAAGGTCGCCCATACCGCGGCGGACCTGTCGATGGCGCTTTCCACCGCCCGGGCGGAAGCTGGCGCCGCCTTCGGCGACGATGCGGTCTATCTCGAGAAGTATCTCGGCAAGCCGCGCCACATCGAGGTTCAGGTCTTCGGCGACGGGATGGGCAAGGCCGTGCACCTCGGCGAGCGCGACTGCTCGCTGCAGCGCCGCCACCAGAAGGTCTGGGAGGAAGCTCGTTCTCCCGCGCTCGACGATGCCCAGCGCCAGCGGATCGGCGAAATCTGCGCAAACGCCATGGCCAAGATGAAGTACCGCGGCGCCGGCACGATCGAGTTCCTTTACGAGAACGGCGAGTTCTATTTTATCGAGATGAACACGCGACTTCAGGTTGAACATCCCGTGACGGAGGCGATCACGGGCCTCGACCTCGTGCACGAGCAGATCCGTGTCGCGGCCGGACTGGGTCTCTCGGTGACGCAGGATGATGTCAAGTTCAACGGCCATGCCATCGAGTGCCGCATCAACGCCGAGGATCCCCGCACCTTCGCGCCGTCGCCCGGCCAGATCAGCTATTACCACGCCCCCGGCGGGCTCGGCGTGCGCGTCGACTCGGGCGTCTACCAAGGCTACACGATCCCGCCCTTCTACGATTCGCTGATCGGAAAGCTCATCGTTCATGGACGCACCCGCAATGAGTGCCTGATGCGTCTTCGCCGGGCGCTGGACGAGATCGTCGTGGACGGCGTGAAGACGACGCTGCCGCTGTTCCAAGACCTGGTGGAGAACCCGGACATCCAGGCCGGCAACTACGACATCCATTGGCTGGAGCAGTATCTCGCCGCTGCCGCGAAGGCGGCCTGAGACCCCATTGGCACGCGGCAGTCGGGACGGCAACGAGCCGCTGATCACGCCCGAACTCCTGCTGCGCGCCTACGCTGCCGGCATCTTTCCCATGGCGGAGGATGCCGACGACCCGTCCATCCACTGGGTGGACCCGACCTTTCGAGGGATCCTGCCGCTCGACGGATTTCACGTCCCGCGCTCGCTGCGCAAGACGATCCGGCAGGCGCCGTTCGACATCCGCTTCGACACGGCCTTCGCCGCCGTCGTGGACGCCTGTGCCGAGCCTGCGCCGGGCCGCGACCAGACCTGGATCAACGCGCAGATACGCGAGCTCTATCTCGGCCTGTTCCGGATGGGTCACGCGCATTCGGTCGAGGCGTGGGCAGACGGCGAGTTGGTGGGCGGCCTGTACGGGGTGAGTCTGGGGGCGGCCTTCTTCGGCGAGAGCATGTTCTCGCGGCGGACCGACGCCTCGAAGGTGCCGCTGGTCTACCTATGGGACCGGCTGCGCCGCAGCGGCTTCACGCTGCTCGACACCCAGTTCCTCACCGGTCATCTCCAGCGCTTCGGCGCGGTCGAGATCCGTCGGGTGCGATACAAGGAACTCCTCGCCGACGCGATCGTCCGCGATGCGGACTTTCACTGCGCCGGCGGCACGACGGAGTCGGTTTTGCAGTCCTTGAGCCAGACGTCGTAGACGGGGTGCTCGACGGCGTTGAGGCCGGGCGAATCCGCGAACATCCACCCTGTGAAGATACGGCGGATCTCACGCTCCAGCGTGATCTCGTCCACTTCGATGAAACCGTCCGTCTTGGGCGCCTCGTCCTGCGTGCGCGTGAAGCAGGCGCGCGGCGTCACCTGCAGCGCGCCGAACTGCACGGTCTCGTTGATCCGCACGTCGAACGTGGTGATCCGGCCGGTGATCTTGTCGAGACCGGAGAAAACGGCTGTCTCGTTCTCGACCCGCGCGGCTGAGGCGATCGACGGCAGGGCGAAGGCCAAGGCCAGCACCGCAGCGACGCGCGCAGCGAACAATCCGACGCTCATGTAGCGATCCCGCCCGATCAGGGCGTCCAGGCGTCGTAGTCGCCCGTCACGCGCGGCCGTTCCGCCGTGTTGAGAAGCGAACCCTTGGGCCGGTAGGCGAAACGCGTGCCGGTCTGGTTCGGCAAGTGCGGCTTCTGCCACTCACGCGGCTTGTAGTTCTCGTCCACCGGCGGCGTATCCACCCTGTGGTGCATCCAGCCGTGCCAGCCATCACCGATCTGCGTGGCTTCCGCCTCGCCGGCATAGATCACCCAGCGGCGCTTGCCGTCGGCCGACTGGTAGTAGACGTTGCCGCGCTCGTCCTCGCCCACACGCTTTCCGAAGCGCCAGGTATGGAACCGCGTCCCGATCGTCTGGCCGTTCCACCAGGTGAAGATCTGCAGCAGCCAGGGTTTCATCGCATCATGTCCGTTGGGCCTTGGCGGCGGTTATGCTGCCGCGGCCGGGAAAAGTCTAGGCGTCGAAGGCGCCGAGGGGTCGCTCGAGAACCACGGCGGCAAGGCCCAGGCCGCCATCCGAGGCGCCGACGCGCGCGAAGCCGAGCGCGATGTAGAAGTCGAGGGCCCTGGCGTTGGCTTCCTCGACCTCGACGCGAATGCGCGTCGCCTGGGGGAAGCTCCCGGCAATCTCGGAAAACAGGTCGGTGCCGATGCCCTGCCCCTGCACGTCGGGCCGAACGTAGAGCTGATGCAGAACGAGGAGCGTCCGATCGTCGCTGGCCGCGCGGGCGAACGCCATGCCGCCGAGCCGCGTCCCGTCGTCAGCCACCAGGAACTCCGAGTCCGGCAAAGCCAGACGCGCGCGCAGTGCCTCCTCGCTGTAGGACGAGCCCGTGATCGCGGACACGCGCTCCGGGTCATGGATGGCACCGTAGGTCGCCTGCCACGTCTCGGCGAGGAGCCTGCTCACCGCCGCCATGTCGCGCGCCGTCGCGGTGCGGACGAAGTAGACGCTCATTCCAGCCCGAGCTTTGCCTTGACGAGGTCGTTGACGGCCTGCGGGTTGGCCTTGCCGCCGGTCGCCCGCATGACCTGTCCGACGAACCATCCGGCAAGCGTCGGCTTGGCGATCGCCTGCGCTACCTTGTCGGGGTTCGCGGCGATCACCTCGTCCACGGCCTTCTCGATGGCGCCGGTGTCGGTCACTTGGCGTAGGCCGCGGCTTTCCACCAGCTCGCGCGGGTCGCCGCCTTCGGTCCAGACGATCTCGAAAAGATCCTTGGCGATCTTGCCGGAGATCGTGCCCTCGCGGATCAGGTCGAGCACGGTGCCCAGCTGTTCGGCCGAGACCGGTGTGTCCTCGATCGCCTTGCCGCTCTTGTTCAAGGCGCCGAGGAGGTCGTTGATTACCCAGTTCGCCGCCTGCTTGGCGTCGCGGCCTTTGGCGACCTTCTCGAAGAAGTCGGCGATCGACTTTTCCGAGACGAGGATCGACGCGTCGTAGGCGGAAAGGCCCGCCTCGTTCATCAGTCGCAGGCGCTTGTCGTCCGGAAGTTCAGGCAGATCGGCGCGCAGGTCCTCCACGAAGGCGTCGTCGAACTCCAGCGGCAGGAGGTCGGGGTCGGGGAAGTAGCGATAGTCGTGCGCGTCCTCCTTGGAGCGCATGGCGCGGGTCTCGCCCTTCGCGGGATCGAACAGGCGCGTTTCCTGATCGATCGATCCGCCGTCCTCCAGGATCGCGATCTGACGCCGCGCCTCCGATTCGATCGCCTGGCCGACGAAGCGGATCGAGTTGACGTTCTTGATCTCGCAGCGCGTGCCGAACGGGCCACCGGGACGGCGCACCGACACGTTCACGTCGGCGCGCATGGAGCCCTCGTCCATGTTGCCGTCGCATGTGCCGAGATAACGCAGGATGGTGCGCAGCTTGGTGAGGTAGGCGCGCGCCTCGTCGGCCGAACGCATGTCCGGCTTCGAGACGATCTCCATCAGCGCCACGCCCGACCGGTTGAGATCTACGAAGGACATGGTCGCATGCTGGTCGTGCATCGACTTGCCGGCGTCCTGCTCGAGATGCAGGCGCTCGACGCCGACCTCGATCTCCTCGAACTGCCCCTTCGAGTCCGGTCCGACCGCGACGATCACGGTGCCCTCGCCGACGATCGGCTGGAGGAACTGCGAGATCTGATAGCCCTGCGGCAGGTCCGGATAAAAGTAGTTCTTCCTGTCGAACACCGAGCGGTTGTTGATCTCGGCCTTGAGGCCAAGGCCCGTGCGCACCGCCTGGCGGACGCACTCGATGTTGATCACCGGCAGCATTCCCGGCATGGCCGCATCGACCAGCGACACGTTGTCGTTGGGCTCGGCGCCGAACTGCGTCGACGCGCCGGAGAAGAGCTTCGATTCCGACAGAACCTGCGCGTGGACTTCCATGCCGATCACGATCTCCCAATCCCCGGTCGCGCCGGGGATCAGCTTCTTCGGATCGGGGGTGCGGGTATCGACGAGGGTCATCGGGCGAACTCGTAAATCTCGGGGCGCAAACGGATTGCGGTCATTCGGTCGAAGCGTCGCGACGCGTCGGAAGTCGGGAGCTTACCACCAGCGTTTCGGCGAGAAGCGGCCCGCGCTCTTTTCGATCACGGCGGCGGTGGCGAACAGCGTTTCCTCATCGAACGGTCGGCCGATGAGTTGCAGCCCAAGCGGCGTTCCCTCGCTGGACAGGCCTGCCGGCACCGCGATGCCGGGCAGACCGGCGAGGTTGACCGTGATCGTGAACACGTCCTGCAGATACATCGCGACCGGATCGGCTGCGAGCGCGGCATCGCCGATGGCGAAGGCCGCGGACGGCGTCGTCGGCGTCAGAAGCGCGTCCACCCCTTCGGCGAACACCGTCTCGAAGTCGCGCTTGATGAGCGTGCGGACCTTCTGCGCCTTCAGGTAGTAGGCGTCGTAGTAGCCCGCGGAGAGCACGTAGGTGCCGATCATGATGCGGCGCTTCACCTCGCGACCGAAACCGGCAGCGCGGGTGTTCTCGTACATTTCCGCGATGTCCTTGCCTGGGACGCGCAACCCGTAGCGCACACCGTCGTAGCGCGCGAGATTGGACGAGGCTTCGGCGGGAGCGACGATGTAGTAGGCCGGCAAGGCGTATTTCGTATGGGGAAGCGAGACGTCGACGATCTCGGCGCCGGCTTCCCGCAGGGTCGCGATGCCCTTCTGCCAAAGCGCCTCGATCTCGGCCGGCATGCCTTCGACGCGGTATTCGCGCGGGATGCCGATGCGCAAACCTTTGACGGATCGACCCACCGACGCCTCGTAGTCCGGAACCGGACGGTCCACCGAGGTCGTGTCCTTCGGATCGACCGAGGCCATCGACTTCAGGAGAATCGCCGCGTCGCGCACGTCGCGAGCCACCGGTCCGGCCTGATCGAGAGACGACGCATAGGCAACGATACCCCAGCGTGAACAGCGGCCATAGGTCGGCTTGATGCCGACGGTGCCGGTGAAGGCCGCCGGCTGCCGGATCGATCCGCCGGTATCGGTCGCCGTCGCCCCGGCGCACAGACGCGCGGCCACGGCGGCGGACGAGCCGCCCGACGAGCCGCCGGGCACGAGCGCGACGTCGGAGCCTTCCCTCCGCCACGGGTTCACCACCGGACCGTCGTAGCTCGATTCGTTCGACGAGCCCATGGCGAACTCGTCCATGTTCAGCTTGCCGAGCATGACCGCGCCATCGGACCAGAGATTGGCCGTCACGGTCGACTCGTAGCGTGGCTTGAAACCGTCGAGGATGCGGGAGGAAGCCTGCGTACGGACGCCCTCCACCGCGAAGAGGTCCTTCACGCCGAGCGGAATGCCCTCCAGCGCACCGCCCTGTCCGGCGGCAAGCCTCGCGTCCGACGCAGCGGCCATCGCACGCGCCTTCTCGGGCGTCACGGCCACATAGGCGTTGAGCGCGCCGTTCGCCGTGTCGATCGCACCGAGATACGCGTCGGTCAGTTCGGTGGCCTTGAAGGACTTCGCCTTCAGGGCGTCGCGGGCTTCGGCGATGGTCAGTTCGGTGAGGTCGGTCATGGTCTCGCTACGTCGAGGGGTCGGGACGCGGCCGTTTCGGCGTCGCGTCGCGCGAGCGTCTTTCGATAGAAGGCGGCGTAGCCGCTCTCGGGGTAGTCCGCAAAGGCACCGCAAGCTTCGAAACCCGCGCGCTCGTAGGAACGACGGGCAGCCGCAAAGCCGATGCCTGTCTCCAGCGCGAGTTCGCCGAGGTTCTGCGACTGCGCCTCGGCTTCGATCCGTGCGAGAAGGCGGGCGGCCAGCCCTCGTCCGCGAAAGGCGGGGCGAAGGTACATCCGCTTCACTTCGCCGAGGCGATCGTCGTGGCGCTTCAGCGCTCCGCAGCCGACGGCCTCGCCGTCGATCCGGACCAGAAACGTCGTCGTGTCCGGGCGCGCCATCTCGTCCGCCGTCATGCGGAACTTGAATTCGTCCGGCGTATCCGGATCCTGCTCGTCGATTGCGTCGTTCAGCTCGGCGATCAGCGCCCGGAGGTCATCCTGGAGCGGCGTCTCGATCCGGATCTCGACGTCGCCGTCCGTCATTCCACGACCTTCGGCACGAGGAAGAAATGCGCCTCCGTCACCGGGGCGTTGGCGACGATGTCGTCTGCCTTGTGTCCGTCGGTCACGGCGTCCTCGCGCTTCTTCATCTCGGTCGGCGTCACCGACGTCATGGGTTCGACACCCGCGACGTCGACTTCGCCGAGCTGCTCGACGAAGCCGAGGATGGCGTTCAGTTCGCCCTGCATGGTCGCGACGTCGTCCTCGGACACCGCGATGCGGGCGAGACGGGCGACGCGACGAACGGTGGCGGTATCGACGGACATGCGCTTTCCCGGACTGTTGGATGAGACGGTGCTATATCGACGGGGTTGCCCGGAAGCAACGCCGTCGAACATCTCGGGAGCGTCGCGTCAGATGTCGAAAGGCTGGCCGATCTCAGGCATAAGCACCCGTGACGCCTCGTCTTCCATCGCCTCCAGGAAGCGGTGGGGATCCGCGTCGAGGATCGGCATGGTGCCCCAATGCAGCGGCACGATGGTCTTGAAATTGAAATAGCGCCGGCAGGCGAGCGCCGCCACCGCGCCGCCCATCGTCAGGCGATCGCCGATCGGCACGAGACCGATCTTCGGCTGGTGCAGCTCTTCGATGAGCGCCATGTCGCCGAAAATGTCGGTATCACCCATGTGATAGACGCTGTTGCCGTCGTCGAAGTGGATGACGAGCCCGTTCGGCATCCCGAGATACGTGACGGTTCCGTTCTCCTCGACGCTCGCCGAGGAGTGGAACGCCTGCGTCAGCGTGACCGAGAAGTCGGTGAACTTGACTGTTCCGCCGGTGTTGGCGGGCTCGATGCTCCCGACGCCCTTGGACTTCAGCCAACTCACCAGCTCGTAGGTGCCGACGACCTTCGCGCCCGTTCGCTTCGCGATCTCGACCGTATCGCCCACGTGGTCCGAATGGCCGTGCGACAGGAGGATATGCGTCGCCCCTTCCGACGCCTTGGCCACGTCCCCATGGAAATGCGGGTTTCCGCTTAGGAACGGGTCGATCAGGATCACGGATCGGCCGGTGTCGATGCGAAACGCCGAATGTCCGAAATAGGTCATCTTCATGCTAGGGGTCTCCTCGTTCACCGATCGACGATGATGCCGCTCGGTCGAAGAAGCTAGCGCCGAAGGCGACACATCAAGGACGTGACATGGTGATCGCCGATCTCTCCGAGCTGCTGCCGCTGCGAGCGGCTGGCGGTACGGCCGTGGGGCTCGATCTCGGAACCAAGACGATCGGCGTCGCGGTGTCGGATCTGGGCTGGCGCTTCGCGACCCCTCGCCAGGTCATCCGCCGAGCGAAGTTCCAGGCCGATGCCGTTGCGTTGACAGCATTTCTCGGTGCGATGGACGCACGTATCGTGGTGATGGGGCTCCCGCTCAACATGGACGGGAGCGAAGGTCCGCGCGTGCAGTCGACCCGTGCCTTCGTGCGCAACTACCAGCGGATCGATCCGCGTCCCGTGGTCTTCTGGGACGAGCGGCTCTCGACCGTGGCAGCCGAGCGCGGCCTTCTGGAAATGGACGTCTCGCGACGCCAACGGGCCGAACGCATCGATTCGGCCGCGGCGTCCTTCATCCTTCAAGGCGCCTTGGACAGGCTTTCCAGGCTGGCCGAACCGCGCGAATAGCGCTCCCGCAGAAAGGCGAGGATCGGCTTTCTCCGGCGAAAGGCGTAGAGCGCCAGAACGATCAGGCTGTCCAGGATCAGAGCCCGCACCACCAGTGGCGGCAGGGACTCGGCCGGCACTCCCAGCACCGCCGCATAGACACCGAAGACGGTGTCGTACATGTCGCGCGAGAAGAAGTGCATCCCGAAGCCCCAGTCGTTCGACGCGAGCGTCAGCCAGAGAACCAGGAAGCCGATCGGCAGGAACCAGAGTGAGAGAAGCCAACGCATCAGCGGTCGCCTTCCCGACGCTCGTCGCGCTGGCGCGGAATGGAAGCGTTGATGGCGGCGACGGTGCGGCGGAAGGCCATCTCGTCCAACTCGTCCTCCTCGTCGGGCGCGAAGATACAGCCGTCGAAAGCGAGAGCAAGCAGGCTGAGGCCGAGGGACCAGAACGCGAGATCCAGTCGATCGAACACGGCGGCAAAGGGCACGCCGAACAATGTTGCCGCGATCACCATGGCGGAGCACACGCCGATACCGGCAAAGCTCAGGAGTTCGCCCTGGCGCACTTCGGCAGTCGTGCCGCCGTGGATACGGATCAACGCGACGGCGAGCAGCGCGGCCGTGCCGATGCACAGAAGCGAGACACCGAGACCGACGAGGCCGATACCGACCGGCGACTCGAGAAGCACCCCGCCGACCGCCAAATGTCCGTTGAGATGCAGGATCTCGTTGGCGCCGGTCACCGCGAGAAAGCCGGCCCAGGTCGAGAGTGCGAAGGTCGTGGGTATGCGCTTCACGGGCCAGCCCTCCGGACGGTTAATGAAAACTTAACGCCAACATCCCCGCTTCGCTCCCTGCCCGCAACGTGAACCCGTCGGGATGGTTAACCCGGCGCCCGATACAGTGGTCGTCGCGCTTGTGGCCCCTGCCCGTTTCTCCTATAGGCCATGCTCGCCATGACAGCGATTTCGCCCCCCACCGCCGCTCCGCGTCGCCACCTACTGGGCATCGCGGGCCTGTCGCTTCCCGACATCCACACACTGATGGAACTTGCCGAGCGCGAGGTCGCCGTCAGCCTGGGTCGGGACAAGAAGAAGGCGGCGCTCAAGGGGCGCACGCAGATCAACCTCTTCTTCGAGGCGTCCACCCGCACGCAGGCGTCGTTCGAACTTGCGGGCAAACGCTTGGGTGCCGACGTCATGAACATGTCGGTGGCCAACTCCTCCGTGAAGAAGGGCGAGACGCTCATCGACACGGCGATGACGCTGAACGCCATGCGGCCCGACATCCTCGTGGTTCGCCACCATGCGGCGGGCGCGGTCGCGCTTCTCTCCCAGAAGGTTGGCTGCTCGGTGGTGAATGCCGGCGACGGCGCGCACGAGCATCCCACGCAGGCACTCCTCGACGCGCTGACGATCCACCGGCGCAAGGGACGCGTGGCACGCCTGACCGTCGCCATCTGCGGTGACGTCCTCCACAGCCGGGTCGCCCGATCCAACATTCTGCTTCTGAACGCGTTGGGCGCCGACGTCAGGGTCGTCGCGCCCTCGACGCTCCTGCCCAACGGCATCGAGCAGATGGGCGTGCGCGTCTTCCACGACATGGATCGTGGCCTGGAGGGGGCGGATGTCGTGATGATGCTGCGCCTGCAGCGTGAGCGGATGGAAGGCTCGTTCGTGCCCTCGGTCCGTGAATATTTCCGTTTGTTCGGCCTCGACGCGCAACGACTGTCGCGCGCAAAGCCGGACGCCCTCGTCATGCATCCCGGCCCGATGAACCGGGGCGTCGAGATCGCCTCCGAGGTGGCCGACGGTCCCCAGAGCGTGATCGAGGAACAGGTCGAGATGGGTGTCGCCGTCCGGATGGCGGTGATGGAATGGATGATGGGCAACGAGGAGACCGCATCGTGACCGGCCTCGACGCTCCCCCGCTTCTCGTCCGCAACGCCCGGATTCTCGACCCTTCGCAGGGGCTCGACGAGCGCGGCGACCTCCTCGTGGAGAACGGGGCGATTTCAGCCGTCGGCGCCTCGGCGGCTGGCCAGGGCGCGCCGGACGGTGCGCAGGTCCTGGACGCTAGGGGTCTTCTTCTCATTCCCGGGCTGGTCGACGTGTGCGTCCACATGGGCGAACCGGGCACCGAGCATCGCGAGACCATCCGCTCGGTCAGCCGCGCGGCCGCGGCAGGAGGCGTCACCTCCATCCTGACCATGCCCGACACCGATCCGGTGATCGACGACGTCGCGCTCGTGCAATTCGTGATGCGAACGGCCCGTGAGACTGCATCCGTCAACGTGTTTCCGGCGGCGGCCCTGACGAAGGGGCTCAAAGGCAAGGAGATGACCGAGATCGGCCTTCTTGCCCATGCCGGCGTGCGGGCCTTCACCGACGGCCGGCGGACGCTTCGCGACAGCGGCCTGATCCGCCGCATCATGACCTATCTCAGCGACTTCGACGCCCTGTTCGCGCACGAGACGCAGGACGCCGATCTCGTCGGTTCCGGTGTCATGAACGAGGGTCTGCTGGCTTCGTGGCTCGGTCTCCCCGGCATCCCGCGCGAGGCGGAACTGATCCCGCTCGAGCGCGACCTCCGCCTCGCAGCGCTGACCCGCGTGCGCTATCACGCGGCGCAGATCTCGACCGGCGCTTCGGTCGAGGCGATCCGGGCCGCCAAGGATCGCGGCGTGAACGCCACCGCCGGCGTGTCGGTCAACCACCTGTCGCTGAACGAAAATGACATCGGCGAATATCGCACCTTCTTCCGCCTCTCGCCGCCGCTGCGGCACGAGGACGACCGGCAGGCGATGATCGCGGGCCTCGCCGATGGCACCGTGGACATCATCTGCTCCGCCCACGACCCGCAGGATGCCGACGGCAAGCGGCGCCCCTTCGCGGAAGCGGAGGTTGGCGCGATCGGTCTGGAAACCCTGCTTCCCGCATCCCTGCGGCTGCACCACGCCGGACAGGTCGACCTTGCCCGCATCGTCGAGGCCCTGACGATCGCTCCTGCACGGTTGCTGAAACTCGATCGCGGAACGCTGCAGGTGGGTCGCCCGGCGGACTTCGCGCTGGTCGATCTCGATGCTCCCTATCTGTTCGACAAGAGCCGTATCCAGTCACGCTCCAAGAACACGGCCTTCGAGAATGCACGCTTCCAGGGCGAGGTCGTGAAGACCTTCGTTTCCGGTCGCGAGGTTTTCTCCCTGCAACGCGAAGGGCACTGAGAGCATGAGCGTGGAGATCGAACCGACCATCCTTCTGTTCGCATTGCTGGTCGGCTACCTCTGCGGCACGATCGCCTTCGGCCTCATCCTGACCAGGCTCTTCGGCCTCGGCGACCTGCGCTCGATCGGCTCGGGCAACATCGGTGCCACCAACGTGCTGCGCACCGGCAACAAGAAGGTCGCAGCGCTCACGCTGCTCGGCGATCTGCTCAAGGGCACGGTGCCGGTCCTGATCTTCTGGCGTTGGGGCGCCGAGGCTGCGGCAGTTGCCGGGTTCGGCGCGTTCATCGGCCACCTCTTTCCCGTCTGGCTCGGCTTCAAGGGCGGCAAGGGGGTCGCCACCTATATCGGCGTCCTTCTCGGGTTCGCCCCGATCGGCGTCCTTGTCTTCGCCGCCGTCTGGCTCGGCGCGGCGAAGATCTGGAAGTTTTCCTCGCTTGCCGCGCTCCTCGCCACTCTCATCGTGCCGATCGCCTATCTTCTTCTCGGCAACACGATGGCGGCCGGGCTCGCTGCGATCCTCTCCCTTCTCGTCTACATCAAGCACGTACCCAACATCCGCCGCCTCGCGGCAGGGACGGAAAGCAAGATCGGATCGAAGGGGTGAATCCGGCGCCGGCGATCCCCGCTCCGATCCTCGACGAAGCGGAACGTCTGGCCGCGCTCCGATTGATCCGCAGCGAGAACGTCGGCCCCGTCACCTATGGAAAGCTGGTAGGCCTCTACGGCTCAGCCCTAGCCGCGCTGGAGGCCCTGCCGGATCTTGCCGCGCGGGGCGGCGCGAGAAAGCGAGCGACCATCACTTCCGATGCGTCGATCGATGCCGAACTCTCCGCCGCGACCCGCATGGGAGCGCGCTTCGTCATCCGCGGCGAAGCGGACTATCCCGAGATGCTGACGCGGACCGACGCTGCGCCGCCTGTGCTGGCTGTGATGGGAAAACCCTCCCTTTTCGACCGGCCGGCCGTCGCAATCGTCGGCGCGCGGTCCGCGACGGCAGCCGGAGCGAAACTCGCACGGCTTTTTGCGGAAGGCCTTGGATCGGCGGGCTATTGTGTGGCCTCGGGGCTTGCCCGCGGCATCGACACGGCGGCGCATGAGGCCAGTCTTGCCACCGGCACGATCGGGGTCTTCGCCGGCGGCCTGGACAAGCCCTACCCGCCTGAGAACCGTCCCTTGATGCGACGCATCGTCGACGGCGGCGGCTGCCTCGTCACCGAAATGCCTTTCGGCTGGGAGCCGCGTGCCGTCGACTTCCCGCGGCGCAATCGGGTCGTGGTCGCCCTTTCGCTCGGCGTCCTCGTCGTCGAAGCGGCGATGCGCTCCGGTACGTTGATCAGCGCCCGCCTCGCCGGTGAACTGGGTCGGCTGCTCTTTGCGGTTCCCGGGTCGCCGCTTGATGCCAAGTCTGCCGGCTGCAACGCCCTCATCAAGGACGGCGCGACGCTGGTGACGGAACCGGGCGACATACTGTCCGCACTCGCTCCGCTCGATGCGCGCGCCCTGCGTCCGACCGGCCTGTTCGAAGAGACTCTGGAGGCGGAACGATTCGAGGAGCCGCGCGACGAAGACCGCGCCCGCCTCCTGCGATCGATGAGCACCACGCCGATTTCGCTGGACGATCTCGTGGCGCATGCGGAGGTCGAATGGAGCGCCGCGCAGGTGGTTCTGCTCGAACTCGATCTGGCCGGGCGACTGGAGCGCCACAGCGGCGGACGCTTGAGTCTGCTCCCTTAGCAGGGGAGTGCCGCGATGCGACGCGGGGTTGACCGGCGCGTCCGGGCTGTCCATGTGAGCGAAGCCTAGATGTTTCGGCGGTCCCCGTTCGCGCCCGCCCCGTTCCCCAGGACCGTTCGCTCATGGAAGTCGTTATCGTCGAATCGCCGGCCAAAGCGAAGACGATCAACAAGTATCTCGGCAGCAACTACAAGGTGCTTGCCTCCTTCGGCCATGTGCGCGATCTGCCGCCCAAGGACGGTTCGGTGCGCCCGGACGACGACTTCGCGATGGACTGGGAGGTCGACAAGCCTTCGCAAAAGCGCCTGACCGAGATCGCGCAGGCGGTGAAGAGCGCCGACGGCCTGATTCTGGCGACCGACCCGGATCGAGAGGGCGAGGCGATCTCCTGGCACGTGCTGGAGGTGCTCCAGCAGAAGAAGGTCATCAAAGACAAGCCGGTCAGCCGTGTGGTCTTCAACGCGATCACCAAGAAGGCGGTGCTGGACGCGATGGCCAACCCGCGCGAGATCGACGTCCCGCTGGTGGACGCCTATCTCGCCCGACGCGCCCTCGACTACCTCGTCGGCTTCACCCTGTCGCCCGTCCTATGGCGCAAGCTGCCGGGCGCGCGCTCGGCTGGCCGCGTCCAGTCGGTGGCGCTGCGCCTTGTCTGCGACCGCGAAGCCGAGATCGAGCGCTTCAAGACCGACGAATACTGGCAGATCGCCGCTCGCCTTTCGACGCCGCGCGGAGAAGACTTCACCGCGCGTCTGACGGCGTTCGACGGCGAGAAGTTGCAACGCCTGTCGGTCGGCAATGAGGCGCGCGCCTTCGAGATGCGCGACATGCTGAACGGCGCCACTTTCAAGGCCGTGTCGGTCGAGGCGAAGCCCACGAGGCGCAACCCCTCGCCGCCCTTCACCACGTCGAGCCTCCAGCAGGCGGCCTCCGCCAAGCTCGGCTTCGGTGCTTCCCGCACCATGCAAATCGCGCAGCGGCTCTACGAGGGCATGGACATCGGCGGCGAGACAGTGGGTCTCATCACCTACATGCGAACCGACGGCGTGCAGATGGCGCCGGAGGCGATCGACGACGCCCGGAGTGCGATCGGCAAGACGTTCGGTGGCCGCTACGTGCCTGAAAAGCCGCGCGTCTACTCGACCAAGGCGAAGAACGCCCAGGAGGCGCACGAAGCCATCCGTCCGACGAGCTTCGACCGCCATCCGAAGGAAATGGAGAAGTTCCTCGATCGCGACCAGGCGCGCCTCTACGATTTGATCTGGAAACGAGCGATCGCCAGCCAGATGGCCTCGGCCGAGATCGAACGTACGACCGCGGACATCGAGGCGACGGGCGGCGGTCGGCGGGCGATGCTGCGCGCGACCGGATCCGTCATCCGCTTCGACGGCTTCATCGGCGCCTATCAGGACCACCGCGACGACTCCAAAGCGCCGACCGAGGGGCCGGAGGAGGAGGACGAAAGCGCCCGCCTGCCCGAAATCGCGGCCAACGATCCCTTGAAGCGCCTCTCGGTCGATCCGACCCAGCATTTCACCGAGCCCCCGCCGCGCTATTCCGAAGCCTCCCTCATCAAGCGGATGGAAGAGCTCGGGATCGGGCGTCCGTCCACCTATGCCGCGACGCTGCAGACGCTGCAGGACCGCGAATACATCGTCCAGGACAAGCGCAAGCTCTTCCCCGACTCCAAGGGGCGGCTCGTCACGGCCTTCCTGCACAACTTCTTCGAGCGCTACGTCGAGTACGACTTCACCGCCGACCTCGAAGGCAAGCTCGACGGCATCTCGGCTGGCGAGCTGTCGTGGAAGGACGTGCTGCGCGAGTTCTGGCGCGACTTCTCCGCCCAGGTCGACGGGACCAAGGAGCTTCGCGTTACCGACGTCCTCGACGCTCTCAACGAGGAACTCGCACCGCTCGTTTTCCCCGACAAGGGCGACGGAACGGACCCGCGCGTCTGCCCTCGCTGCGGCAACGGCAAGCTCAGCCTGAAGCTCGGCAAGTTCGGCGCCTTCGTGGGCTGCTCCAACTACCCCGAATGCGGCTTCACGCGGCAGCTCGGCTCCAACCTGCAGGCCGAAGGCGTCGAAGGCGACGGTGGCCTGAACGAACCCAAGGACCTCGGCACCGATCCGGAGACGGGCGAGCCCGTCACCCTGCGTTCGGGCCGGTTCGGGCCCTACGTTCAGCGCGGCGACGGCAAGGAGGCCAAGCGCTCGTCGCTGCCCAAGGGATGGCAGGTCGCCGAGATCGACTTCGAAAAGGCACGCCAGCTCCTGTCGCTGCCGCGCGAGGTCGGCATGCACCCGGAAACGAACAAGCCTATCCTTGCAGGTCTCGGTCGCTACGGGCCGTTCCTCCAGCATGACGGCGCCTACGCCAATCTCGAGACGATCGAGGATGTGCTGACGATCGGTCTCAACCGCGCCGTCACGGTGATCGCCGAGAAGAAGGAGCGTGGACCGCGCGGACGAAGCACGCCGGCGGCACTCGCGACGCTCGGCGAGCATCCCACGATCGGCGGTCCGATCACGGTGCGCGAAGGCCGTTTCGGACCCTACGTCAATGCCGGCAAGGTCAATGCCACCCTTCCCCGTGGCAAGGACCCCGCGAGCGTGACGCTGGAGGAGGCGATCCAGATCCTCAACGAGCGGGCCGAGAAGACCGGGACGAAGGTCAAGAAGGCGCCCGCCAAGAAGGCGGCCAAGGCCGTGAAGGCGGACGGCGAAGAGAAGGCTGCCAAGCCCGCCACACGGAGGACGACAGCCAAGGCGGGCGCGGCGAAGAAGCCCGCCGCCCCCAAGAAGCCGGCTGCCAAGGCAAAGTTGAAGATGGACTGAGCGACATGGCAAGGCGAGCGAAACCCGATGGAGACACACGCTCGCTGAGCCGGGAGGCGGTCCTGCGCTTCCTCGCCGAGAACCCGGGCCGCGCCACCAAGCGCGACCTTGCCAAGGCCTTCGGCGTCAAGGGCGACGAGCGATACGTTCTGACGGACATCCTTGCCGACCTTCAGTCCGAAGGTGTCTTGGAAGGCAGCCGCAAGAGCTATCGCCGCCCCGGCGAGTTGCCGACCGTGGGCGTGCTCGAGATCCGTGCCCGCGACGAGGATGGTGGTCTCCTGGCCGATCCCGTCGGCTGGGACGAGGAGGAGCGTGGCCTCCGCCCACGCTTCGCCGTTCGTGGCAACGCCTCGGGCCCTGCGGTCGGGATCGGGGACCGGGTCCTTGCGCAACTTACCTACGATGGCGACGAATCGCCCAGCGCCAAGGTGATCCGCAAGCTGGAGCGGCGTACCGCGCGCGCCATCGGTATCTTCCGCGAGACGCCTGGCGGTGGCGGGCGCGTCGAGCCGGTCGAGCGCCGCCAACTCGAATACACGATCCCGCCGGGGTCGACCCGCGACGCTCAGGACGGCGATCTCGTCGAAGTGGAGCCGTCCGAGCACCAGCGTCGAAGCCTGCCGACCGGCGCCATCGCCGAAGTCATCGGCGCGATGGCCACGGAGCGTGCGATCTCCACGATCGCGCTACATGCCCATTCGATTCCTCACGTCTTTCCGGCGGGTGTGATCGCGGAAGCGGACAAGGCCGGGCCGGCGACGATGGAGAGCCGCGAGGACTGGCGCGATCTCCCACTGGTGACCATCGACCCGCGCGACGCGAAGGATCACGACGACGCCGTGCATTCGAGACCGGACGAGGATCCGTCGAACCCCGGTGGCTTCGTCGTCACCGTCGCGATCGCGGACGTGTCCTGGTACGTGCGGCCGGGAACCAAGCTCGACGCGGAGGCGCGGCTGCGCGGCAACTCGGTCTATTTCCCCGACCGCGTCGTGCCGATGTTGCCGGAGCGCATTTCCAACGATCTGTGCTCGCTCCGCGAGGGCGTCGATCGCCCCGCCCTCGCCGTGCGGATGGTGTTCGACGCGACTGGCGAGAAGCGCAAGCACGACTTCTTCCGCATCATGATGCGCAGTCACGCCAAGCTTGCCTACGAGGACGCGCAGGCGGCGATCGACGGGCGACCCAACACCGTAGCGCCCGACATCGTCGAAACCGTTCTGCGTCCGCTCTGGGCCGCTTACCGTGCGCTGGTTGCCGCGCGACAGGGGCGCCAGCCGCTCGATCTCGATCTGCCCGAGCGCAAGATCCTGCTGAACGAGGACGGCCGCGTCGACCGCGTGATCGTGCCCGATCGCCTCGACGCCCATCGCCTCATCGAGGAGATGATGATCCAGGCCAACGTTGCGGCGGCCGAGACCCTCGAGCGGCGCAAGCAGGCGTTGATCTACCGCGCTCACGACGCACCCTCGATGGCCAAGATGGAGTCGCTGCGCGACTTCCTTCGTACGCTGGAGTTGCCGCTCGCCAAGAGCGGGAACCTGAGGCCGGCGCATTTCAACGGCATCCTGAAGGCGGTGCGAGGTACCGAGCACGAGAGCCTCGTGAACGAGGTCGTGCTGCGCTCGCAGAGCCAGGCCAACTACTCGCCGGAGAACATCGGCCACTTCGGGCTGAACCTCATGCGATACGCGCACTTCACCTCGCCGATCCGGCGCTATGCCGATCTCGTCGTCCACCGGGCGCTTGTGAGCGCGCTGGGCCTGGGTCCCGGCGGCATCACGCGGGAGGAAGAGGTCGATCTCGAAAGGACCGCCGAGGAGATCAGCCAGGCCGAACGCCGCGCCATGGCCGCCGAGCGCGATACGGTGGACCGCCTGATCGCTCAACATCTGGCCAGTCGTCTGAATGAAGAGTTCGACGGACGCATCACCGGCGTCACGCGCGCCGGCCTCTTCGTCCAGCTGCCGGCCTACGGCGCCGACGGCTTTGTGCCGATCTCGACGTTGGGGCGCGACTACTTCCACTACGACGAAGCCGCCCATACGCTCGTGGGCGAGCGGACGCGGCTTGGCTACCGGCTGGGCGACACGGTGGAAGTGAAGCTCGTCGAGGCAGCCCCGCTTCAGGGATCGATGCGTTTCGAGATGCTGACCGAGCCCCGCGAACTGCCCGGCACGACCGGATCGTTCCACAAAGTCCGCCCGCGCAGCAGCCGACCGGGGCGCCCGCCCCGCGCGAAGAACGTGGCCGGCAAGGTGAGGAAGAAGCGATGAGCGAAAAGCCCATCAGCGCCGGGCCGGAACGCCGCGACGTGCTCCAATCCATGTGGCGTGGTTTCCGGATGCGCTGTCCGCATTGCGGCGAGGGCAAGCTGTTCCGGGGGTTCCTGAAAAGCGTCGACCATTGCGAGCGCTGCGGCGAGACCTACCACCACCATCGCGCTGACGACCTGCCCCCTTACCTGACCGTCTTCATCGTCGGTCACATCGTCGTGGCCCTGTTCATGGGCGCGGAGGAATGGGCCGATCTTTCGCTCGCCGCGCATCTCGCGATCTGGATTCCCGTAACGTTGATCCTTTCGCTCGTTCTTCTCCAACCGCTCAAGGGCGCGACGATCGGCCTTCAGTGGGCGGTCCGCATGCACGGCTTCGGCGGAGAGCCGGCCGAAGCCGACCATTGACCACCGCGGCTCCGCGCCTTCGCCCCCGGGACGCGGCGTCGCTCGTCCTGTTCGATCGGAGCGGCAGCGAGACGCGCTTCCTGATGGGCGTCAGAGCGGCGACCCACCTGTTCATGCCCGGCCACCTCGTCTTTCCCGGCGGGCGTCTGGAGCCCTCGGACGTCGCGCTGGCGCGTCGGTTGCCGGTGGAAGATGCCGTGGCGCAGCGCCTGATGTGCGGCAGCCCGAGGCTCTCCTCATCCCGGCGCGCATCGGCGCTGGCGCTGGCGGCGATACGGGAGACGCAGGAGGAAACCGGCCTTCTCGTTGCCGAACGCGGAAGCCTGCCTGCAATGCCGGATGCCTGGGCGGCGTTTGTCACCGCGGGAGCCGTGCCCTCCCCGCGCCGGCTCGTTCCCTTCGCCCGTGCGGTCACGCCGCCAGGCCTTCCCCGCCGTTTCGACGCACGGTTCTTCCTGGCCCCCGCGGAAAGCGTCCTCGAGCACACCAAGCCGATCGTCCCGCCGACCGACGAGTTCGAAACCGTCATATGGGTGGGATCGACGGAGCTTAGGAACTACCGCGTCGCTCCGGTCACCGAACTCGTTCTCGAGGCCGCCTTTGCGCGAATCGACAACGGAACGGATCGGGATGCCGACGCCCCGATCGCCTATTTCCGCCGACGTAGGGAAGGCCACGCCACCGAGTACCTATGACGGCACCTTTCCATGATGACCGGTCCGCCATCGACGCAACCGAGCGCGTCGACTGGCGAGGTGCGTTCGCGGCCATAGCCTCGATAGCTGCGGTCGGGCTGGCGCTGGGGCTCGGCCTGCCGCTGCTCAGCGTCGTGCTCGAGAATCGCGGCGTTTCCACCACCCTCATCGGCCTCAACACCGCGGTCGCGGGCGTCGCCTCCCTGTTGGCCGCGCCGGCTGTCAGTCCGCTCGCGCGCCGGTTCGGCGTTCGCGGTACGCTCTTTCTGGCAATAGCCGCCGCGGCGGCGGCGAATGTCGGCTTCCATGTGTTTCAGCCGTTCTGGACATGGTTCCCACTGCGTCTCATGTTCCATTTTTCGGTGACGCTGATGTTCATCCTGTCCGAGTTCTGGATCGGCTCCGTTTCGCCGCCGGGCCGTCGAGGCCTGATCCTCGGCATCTATGCGACGGTTCTCGCGCTCGGCTTCGCGTTGGGGCCCTTCCTATTCTCCCTCGTCGGAAGCGAAGGATTCTTGCCGTTTGGGCTCGGCGCCGGGATGATCCTGCTTGCGGCGATCCCACTGGTCTCAGCGGGGCGATCGCAGCCTCGTTTCGATGTAGGCCAGAGCGCGCCCTTCCATGGCTACCTCCTGGCGGTACCGAGCGCGACCTGCGCCGTTCTCGTCTTCGGCGCGGTTGAGTCCGGAGGTCTGGCCCTTTTCCCGATCTACGGCCTCTCCATCGGCTTCACCGAGGGCGGTGCGGCCCGACTTCTGACGGCGGTCGGTCTTGGCAGCGTGGCCCTTTCAAATCCCGCTCGGCCTTCTCAGCGACCGCGTCCGAGATCGGCGACACCTCCTTCTGGCGTTCGCCGCCATCGGTCTGGCTGGTTCCCTGTTTCTGCCTCTTCTGCAAGGGAACTGGATCCTTCTGGCGGCGGTCCTCTTCCTGTGGGGCGGCGTGGTGGCAGGGCTCTATACGGTCGGCCTCGCACACCTCGGCTCGAGGCTGCGGGGAACCGACCTCGCGGCTGCCAACGCGGCCTTTATCTTCTGCTACTCACTCGGCATGCTGATCGGCCCGCAAAGCCTCGGTCTCTCCATCGATCTGTTCGGGCCGGAAGGTTTCGCCTACACGTTGGCCGCGTTCTTCGCCGCTTATCTCGTGACGATCGGAACGCGCACGCTGCGGCGTCCCTCTTGACTTGAGCGCCGCCATGCGTAGTGTCCGCCGCGATAGTCGAGGCGGCTCGTCCGCCCCGTCGAGCATCGAGCCTGAACCCGGTCCGGTACTCGAATCCTCTCGAACCTGAAGTCCTGCAAGCCTCGTGCGACGGTCGCCCATCGCTCCGCCCCGCGCAGGACACGACAATTGATAGACGGACGGACCGAAGACCATGGCCAAGGCAACGACCATCAAGATCAAGCTGCTGAGCACGGCGGACACCGGCTTCTTCTACGTGACGAAGAAGAACAGCCGCACGATGACCGACAAGCTCACCAAGACCAAGTACGACCCGGTCGCGCGCAAGCACGTCGAATTCCGCGAGACCAAGATCAAGTAAACCTTTCCGGGTTGACCGATCGATGCAGCGCCGCCCCCTGGGGCGGCGTTTTGCGTTTGGGGATGGTTTGCTGCAGTCGGGCGATGCGCGCGTCGTGAGGGCGGGATCTGTGGTCGGCCGGCGATCCGGAAGCGGTACGAGGAAACCGCTGGAAACCGGATGCCGGCCGACCGCCCCACGGGACCCAGGAGATGCGGCGGACCTGAGCATTCCATGGGGAAACTCGAAGGGAGCGGCTTGCCTGCGCCCTTTTTCCCACGCTCAGAGACTTGCCGAGAATCGTCCGGGAATCAATCCGGTGGACTGATTCCGTCCGTGATCTTTTCATGAATGGTTAACCTTGCGGCGCGCGGTCGGCTCCCAAGGGAACGACGTCAGGGTTCGGCTACGCGTCGCCCAGAAACGACTTGATCGTCTCGATGAACTTCGTGACCGAGATCGGCTTCGAGATATAGGCCTCGCACCCGCCCTGGCGGATGCGCTCCTCGTCGCCCTTCATCGCGAAGGCGGTGACGGCGATGACCGGGATGCGGCGCAGGTCGGGATCGGCCTTCAAGAGCTGCGTGACCTCCAGTCCCGAGATCTCGGGAAGCTGGATATCCATGAGAATCAGGTCGGGTTGGCTCTCTCGTGCCAGGTCCATGGCCGTCAGGCCGCTACGGGTCTGGACAGTGCGGTAGCCATGCGCCTCGATGAGATCGCGGAAGAGCTTCATGTTGAGCTCGTTGTCCTCGACAATCATGACGGTCTTGGTCATTGACGCAACCTTCCCCGCGGAATCCAATAGCTTCCGTTCCTGTGTCGGTTCGCAAAAGTACCCGCAATTTGATTTAACAAAGGTAGAAATGCATCAACCGCCCGTGAGAGACGCGATCATGGTTAAAAAAGGCTTCGAAACCGACGCCACTATCGACGACCAAGCGACGTCCCTTGCCATCGAAGGGCTGTCGTTCGTGGCGTCCGACACGGTACTCTTCAATCGCTTCCTTCGCCTCACCGGACTGGAACTTGAGAACCTTCGCGACGCGGCGGGCGAGCCCGCGTTCCTTGCGGGTGTCCTGGACTTCATCATAGGCGACGAAACGACCCTGGAGGAGTTCGCGGCGCATGCCGGGGTGCGTCCTCAGGATGTCGCGGCGGCACGCCGGGCCTTCGGCACCGATTACGCCGAATCGTTCTCGTGACGGGATCGAAGGCGACGACGCGCGGCCCCCGGGTCGCGGATTTGCCATGCCGCCACGGTGCGCTTCTCGTGCTCGACGTGGACGAAGTGGTGCTGCACTTCATCGCCCCGTTCTGTGAACTCCTCGAGGAATACGGAGCGAGGCTGCATTTCGACAGCTTCCGGCTGACCGGCAACGTCCGCTCCATCGCGACGGGTTCGGCGCTGACCGGGCACGAGCTGGATGGCGTGACGGAACGCCTCTATGCCGAGCAGGAGCAGCGACAGAAACCGGTGGAGGGCGTCGGCGAGGCCTTGGCACGGTTGTCGGCGGAAGCCGACATCGTGTTCCTGACGGCGATGACACCCGCGTTCTTCGACGAACGCAGGCGCCTTCTGGACGCTGCAGGCCTGCCCTACCCGATGATCGCCACGGAGCGCTCGAAAGGCGGGGTCGTCGCAGAGCTTGCCGAGCGCTGGCAAGGACCGATCGCGTTCGCCGACGACCTGCCGCCCAATCTCGAGGGCGTTCGCCGCAGCGTGCCGGCGGTCCACCTCGTGCACCTCATGGCCAACGCGGACTTCCGACCGCATCTTCCCGCGATGCCCAAGCGCACGCTTCAGGCTTCCGACTGGGGGGAAGCGGAAGGCGCGCTTCGACGGATCGTTCGCGGTGACGCGGGCCCGAACGCGCAGGTCCCTTAGCGCTGTCGCCCCACGGCTCGGGCGCGAGGTGCCTGCGCGTCAGACCAGCTCCACATCGACCACGCCGGGCGCCGCCTTGATGGCGCTCGCGATCTGCGGCGAGACGCGGAATCGGCCGGGAAGATCGATCTCCACCTCGCGTTCCCCGTCGTTACGGACAAGGATCAGAGACACTTCGCTGTCGCCACCGGGCCGAAGCTGGCTGCGGACATGCGACAGCGGGCCCGCATCGCGGAGGAAGACGCGCAGCGCCTTCTGCATCTTTTCCGCCTCCCCCTCCAGCGACTGCACCGCCGAGGCGCGCAGCGAGATGCCCTCCGGCCGATCCTCGGCCGAGACGGTCACGATGACCGAAGCGCCGGGCTCCAGCATGTCGCGGAAGTGGATCAGCGTCTCGGTGAAGAGGACGACCTCGTACTGACCCGTCGCGTCCGAAAGCTGGACGATGCCGATCTTGCCGCCGGACTTGGTCTTGCGCTCTTGGCGCGAGGTCACCGTGCCGGCAAGCCGCCCCGCGGTCTGGCCGCGTCGGACCCCGGCGACGACCTCGGCGTAGGACTGGACCTTCAGTCGCTTCAGCGCCGCCTTGTACTCGTCCAGTGGGTGCGCCGAGAGATAGAAGCCGATCGCCTGGAACTCCTTCAGGAGCCGTTCGGCGCTCGTCCAGCCCTGGACCTCGGCAAGGCGCAGCGGTTCGGGCCCGGCATTGGCACCGCCGAACATGTCGTGCTGTCCCGATGTGCGACCGGTTTGCGCCAGCGCGGCATAAGCCGCCAGGCGTTCGAGGTTGCCGCACAGGCGCGCCCGGTCGTGACCGAAGCAGTCGAGCGCACCGGCGCAGATCAGGTGCTCCAACGTGCGCTTGTTGACGATCTTCGGATCGATCCGGGCGAAGAAGTCCTCGAGGCTCGCGAACCGCCCGCCTTCGGTGCGGCGCTCCACGATATGCTCGACCGCTTGCTCGCCGACGCCCTTGATGGCGGCCATGGCGTAGATGATCTTGCCGTCCTCGACCTCGAAGGCGCGGAACGACGTCTGCACCGACGGCGGCACCACCTCGATGCCGAGGCGCTTGGCGTCGAGGCGGAAGTCGTTGAGCTTGTCCGTGTTGCCCATGTCGAGCGTCATCGACCCGGCCAGGAACTCCACCGGGTGGTTCGCCTTGAGATAGGCCGTCTGATACGAGACCAGCGCATAGGCGGCGGCGTGGCTCTTGTTGAAGCCGTAGTCGGCGAACTTGGCCAGGAGATCGAAGATCGTGTTGGCCTGCGCCTTCTTGATGCCGCCCTTCTCGCAGCCCTCGACGAAGCGCACGCGCTGGACGTCCATCTCGGCGCGGATCTTCTTGCCCATCGCGCGGCGCAGAAGGTCGGCTTCGCCCAGCGTATAGCCCGACAGGACCTGGGCGATCTGCATTACCTGTTCCTGGTAGACGATGACGCCTTGCGTCTCGCGCAGGATGGGCTCGATCTTCTCGTGGATGATCTCGACCTGTTCCTCGCCGTGCTTGCGCGCGTTGTAGACGGGTATGTTCTCCATCGGGCCGGGACGATAGAGCGCGACGAGGGCGATGATGTCCTCGAAGCAGTCGGGCCGCATGCCGATCAGCGCCTTGCGCATGCCGATCGATTCCACCTGGAAGACGCCGACCGTCTCGCCGCGGGTAAGGAGCTGATAGGTCGGTTCGTCGTCGAGCGGCAGGGCACCGAGGTCGATCTCGATGCCCCGCCGGGCGATCAGGTCGAGGGCGGTCTTCAGCGTCGTCAGCGTCTTGAGGCCGAGAAAGTCGAACTTGACCAGCCCCGCCTGCTCGACCCACTTCATGTTGAACTGGGTGACGGGCATATCCGAGCGCGGATCCCGGTACATCGGAACCAGCTTCGACAGCGGCCGGTCGCCGATGACGATGCCGGCGGCATGGGTCGAGGCGTGGCGATAAAGGCCCTCGAGCTTCAGCGAGATCGTCAGGAGGCGGTCGACGACGTCCTCGGCCTTGCGGGCTTCCTGCAGCCGCGGCTCGTCCTCGAGCGCCTGCGCGAGCGTCACGGGGTTCGCTGGGTTCTGCGGCACCAGCTTGCAGAGCTTGTCGACATGGCCGTAGCTCATCTCGAGAACGCGGCCGACGTCGCGCAGCACGGCGCGCGCCTGCATCGAACCGAAGGTGATGATCTGCGCGACCTGCTCGCGGCCGTACTTCTCTTGGACGTAGCGGATCACCTCCTCGCGACGGTCCTGGCAGAAGTCGATGTCGAAGTCGGGCATCGACACGCGGTCCGGGTTGAGGAAGCGCTCGAAGAGCAGCGCGAACCGCAGGGGGTCGAGGTCGGTGATGGTGAGCGAGTAGGCGACGAGCGAACCCGCGCCAGAGCCGCGCCCCGGCCCCACGGGGATCCCGTTGGCTTTCGCCCACTTGATGAAGTCCGACACGATCAGAAAGTAGCCGGGGAACTTCATGCGCTCGATGACGGAGAGCTCGAACTCCAGCCGCTCGCGGTAGATCTCGACCGTCTGACCCGGCGCGGGACCATGTGCCGCAAGGCGTGCCTCCAGCCCCTCTTCCGCCTGCCGGCGCAACTCGCCGGCCTCGGCCCGCTCCGCCTCCAGCGCGTCGGCATCGGCGCCGGCGAAGCGCGGCAGGATCGGCTTGCGGGTGCGCACGCGATAGGAGCAGCGCCGCGCGATCTCGATCGTGTTCTCCAGGGCCTCCGGCAGATCGGCGAAGAGCTCCGCCATCTTGTTCTGGCTCTTGAGGCAATGGTCGCTGGTGAGGCGGCGCCGGTCCTCGTGGCTGACGAGGCGGTTGGATGCGACGGCGATCAACGCGTCGTGCGCATCGAAATCCTCGTCGCAGAAGAAGAAGGGCTCGTTGGTCGCAACGAGCGGCAGGCCGAGTTCGTAGGCCAGCGCGACGGTATCCGGCTCGGTACGACGCTCGCGACCGCCATGTCGCTGAAGTTCGACATAGAGCCGGTCGCCGTAGAGCGCCGCCAGCGTCTGGAGCCGGGCGCGCGCAAGGCCCGCCTGCCCGGCTGCGATGGCCGTCCCGATGGGGCCGAGCGGACCGCCGGAGAGGACGATGAGACCGTCGGTGCGCCCTTCCAGCCACGCCACGGGCACATGCGGGCGCACATTGCCGTCATGGGCGAGATAGGAGAGGGAAACGATCTCGACGAGGTTCTCGTAGCCGCGTTCGTTCGCTGCGATGAAGGCCATCGGTGCGGCCGGACCGAAGCCGGATCGATCGCGCGGATTGACCTCGGCATCCGCGAAATCGACCTCGAGCTGGCAGCCGATGATCGGCTGGATACCGGCCTTAGCCGCCTTCTCCGAGAATTCCAGGGCGCCGAAGAGATTGTTCGTGTCGGCGATTCCGATGGCCGGAGCGCCGTCGCCCTTTGCAAATTTCACAATCTGGTCCGTGCGCAGTGCCCCTTCCAAAAGGGAGAAGGCGCTGTGCACGCGCAGATGGATGAAACGCGGCGGGGCAATCGGCTCGACGGACTCGGACACGGCGATCTCCTCGATCGTCGGCGCGTCGTCCTCGGACAGCTCGCCGACTGGCCGGAGATAGCCGATGTCGTCGTAGAACGACTCAAGGCTGATCTCGGCATCAGAAGATTCGTCAGTGTTCCAATCCACGGGGCAGAGTCCAGCCTTGGATCTTGGGATCGGCCCGCCCCCGCAGGGCCATCCCCAGATATGATCAGAGAATGTGGACGATCAGCGCGAAGCTCATGAAGAAGAGCGAAAGCGCGGTCAGCGAAGCGAGTTCCTTCAGGATCAGCATGTCGTTCCCCTTTCGTTCTGGTGTTCCTTTTTTGTTCCATTTCGTTGTGGGGCGCAAGGGGCAGAGATCGGGATGGTGAAAGATTTCCTAAAATCGAACGGGACGCGCCGAAGCGCCCGCACCGCTTCGCGGCCGGGTCGATAGGGAGGCGGATGCCGCCTCGCCTCGGTTCGGAGATGGGCGACGGGACGCCGGAGGCGAACCTCCGTTGGTTGTTGTTGGTGTGGTCCGCCTCCAGCGTCCCGCGCGGTGTTGTCCAGTTCCGGACCGGCGTGCGAAGCCGGCCCATGCGCCTTCGATGGGGGTTACGGAGGGCGCCTCGGCCCGATCGGTCCAACCGCTCTCACCGGTGGACGGGGGCTTTCTCCAGCGCCGAGTTTTCCAAGGAGCCACCTCGTTTTGGGCAGCCAACCCCCTATGCCAGGAACCGTCCGGGCCACGCTTCCTCCGGCAGGAAACGCATCGCGGACACCGCTCGCCAGCCCCTCCGAACGATCCCGGTGATCATTCGCGCCCATCCAGAATGGGCCGGCGATGGAGGAAGGTTAGTGTACGCCCCGCGGTATGGGGACATTCGGCTGAAAGATCGGCTGCGGATCTTGGAGCAAGGCACGCGCACGGCCGAGGGGCGTCAGCCGTCGAGTTGCGCCTCGATCGCCGGCTTGTCGACGACGGACCAGACGGTCGCGATCCTTCCGTCGCGAAACTCGTAGATGACGTTCTCGGCGAAGCCGACAGTGCGGCCGTCGATCCGCAGACCGAGGAACTCACTCTTCGGCGAACAGCGAAATCAGAGACGGGCGGCGATGCGCGGCGGCTCGCAAACGAGGAGGTCGATTTGAAAGCCGAGGTCGGGGATGGCGGCGAAGTCATCCTCGAGCATCCGGCGGTAACCCGACAGGCCGAACGCACGCCCGTTGTGCTCGACGTTTTCGGCGACGTATCGCCCGAGGTTCGCCCAGTCCTGCCGGTTGAGGCACGCGATGCAGGCACGGTAGACGTCGGGCAGCGACATCTCGGACAATGGTGTGACCTTTCCTCGCCGATGACAGCTCACTTCACGCCGAGACGTCGGTCCATGCCCATCCCCCGCGTCATGCCGCCCTACCCCAGGACGTGATCCACGATCTTTCCGCCCTTCAGCGTCACCGCGCGATCCATGCGCCTGGCGAGGTCGTGGTTGTGGGTGGCGATGAGGGCAGCGACGCCGGACTGGCGGACGAGCGCCGTCATCGCCTCGAAGACGTAGGACGAGGTCGTCGGGTCGAGATTACCGGTGGGTTCGTCGGCCAGCAGCACATAGGGGTTGTTGGCGACCGCGCGGGCGATGGCGACGCGCTGTTGCTCGCCGCCGGAGAGCTCCGCCGGACGATGCGAGACGCGCTGGCCGAGCCGCATGTACTCGAGCAGCATCTTCGCCCGGTCGGCGGCCACCTTGTGCGACAAGCCGCGGATCATCTGCGGCAGCATCACGTTCTCCAGCGCCGAGAACTCCGGCAGGAGATGGTGGAACTGGTAGACGAAGCCGATCGAGGAACGGCGCATATCGGTGCGACCGGCGTCGTCGAGGCCCGCGCAGGACGTGCCGTTGACGAAGACGTCGCCGCCGTCCGGTTTCTCCAGGAGCCCGGCGATGTGAAGGAGCGTCGACTTGCCGGCGCCGGACGGCGCGACGAGCGCGACCATCTCGCCGGCGGCGATCTCCATGTCGGCGTGGTCGAGAATCGTGAGGCGGGATTCGCCCTGCAGGTAGTGGCGCTCGACTTGCGCGAGGCGAAGGGAGGACGTGATGCTCATTCGTAGCGCAGCGCCTCGACCGGATCGAGCTTAGAGGCCTGCCAGGACGGAAGGATCGTGGCGAGGAACGACAGGCCGATGGCCATGGCGACCACGGTCGCGACCTCGCTCGGGTCGATCTCGGCCGGCAGCCGGGAGAGGAAGTAGAATTCCGGATTGAACAGCGTGGTGCCGGACACCCACGAGAAGAACTGCCGGAGGTTCTCGATGTTGAGGCAGAACAGCGTGCCCAACACGAAGCCTGCCAGCGTTCCCGCGATGCCGATCGAGGCGCCTGTGATCAGGAAGACGCGCATGATCGAGCCACGCGTCGCGCCCATCGTGCGCATGATCGCGATGTCGCGGCCCTTGTCCTTCACCAGCATGAAGAGACCGGAGATGATGTTGAGCGCGGCAACGAGCACGATCAGCGTGAGGATGATGAACATGACGTTCCGCTCGACCTCGAGCGCCGAGAAGAAGCTCTCGTTCATGCGCTGCCAGGTGACCGTGTAGTTCGGGCGTCCGGCGGCCTGCTCGATCGGCCCCTGGAGCGAGACGACCTGATCGGGGTTGTCGAGAAAGATCTCGATCGACTGCGCCTTGTCCTCCGAGTTGAAGAAGAGCTGCGCTTCCGTCAGCGGCATGTAGACATAGGACGCGTCGTATTCGGACAGGCCGATCTCGAAGATGGCGACCACGGGATAGGCCTTGACGCGCGGTGTCACCCCGAGCGGCGTGACGTCGCCTTCGGGCGAGACGAGGGTGATGGAATCGCCGAGCCCCAGCCCAAGCGACTGGGCCAGCCGAGACCCGATGGCGACGCCCTGGCTCGTGTCGAAATGCTCGATCGAGCCGAGCTGGATGTTGCTGGAAACCGGCGTCAGCTTCTGCAGGTCGGCTCCGCGCACGCCCTTCACCAGCGCGCCGGTGGAGGTCGAGCCGGCGCCCGTGGCCAGCACCTGCCCCTGAACCAGCGGCATCGTGTAGGCGACGCCGGCGACACCCGCGACGCGTTTGGCGACCTCGTCGTAGTCGGTCAGCGGCGTGTCGATCGGCTGCATGATCACATGGCCGTTGACGCCGAGGATCCGCGTGAGAAGTTCGCCGCGAAAGCCGTTCATCACCGACATGACGATGATCAGGGCGGCGACGCCCAGCATGATGCCGATGAAGGAGAACCCGGCGATTACCGAGACGCCCGCATCACGGCGGCGCGAACGCAGGTAGCGGCCGGCGATCATCCACTCGAAGCGCGAGAACGGACGGGTTCCGCCCACTGCCGCATCCGCGCCGTGGACCGCAGCTTCCAGGGTCTCGGCCTTCGTCACGCGGACAGTCGCGCCAGAACGTCACCGACGGGCAGCGTCTGGCGCTCGCCGGTGGCCCGGTCCTTGATCTCGACTTCGCCGGCCTTGGCGCCGCGCGGGCCGACGATCACCTGGATCGGCAGGCCGATCAGGTCCATCGTCGCGAATTTCGCGCCGGCGCGCGTGTCCTCGTCGTCGTAGAGGACGTCGTGGCCGGCGGCTTCGAGTTCGGCGTAGAGACGTTCGCACACGGCGTCGCAGTCGGCGTCGCCTGGCTTCATGTTGACGAGGCCGACGTCGAAGGGCGCGACGCCCTTCGGCCAGATGATGCCGTTCTCGTCATGACTCGCCTCGATGATCGCAGCAATCAGGCGGCTCGGTCCGATGCCGTAGGAGCCCATCTGCACCGGGACGTCCTTGCCGTCGGGGCCCGTGACGGTCGCTCCCATGGGCTCGGAATACTTGGTGCCGAAGTGGAAGATGTGGCCGACCTCGATGCCGCGCGCGGCGAGGCGATCGCCCTCGGACACCTCGTTCCAGGCGGCCTCGTCGTGCATCTCCTCCGTCGCCGCATAAGGGGTGGTCCATTTCTGGACGGTGGACGCCAGGGCACCGGCATCCGAGAAGTCGACCTCCTCGCCAGGCACCGCCATTTCCAGATAGTCCTTGTGGCAGAAGACTTCCGACTCGCCCGTCGAGGCGAGGATGATGAATTCGTGGCTGAGTTCGCCGCCGATCGGGCCGGTGTCGGCACGCATCGGAATCGCCTTCAGCCCCATGCGCGCGAAGGTGCGCAGGTAGGCCACAAACATGCGGTCGTAGGCGGTCTTGGACGATTCGTAGTCGATGTCGAAGGAATAGGCGTCCTTCATCAGGAACTCGCGCGAGCGCATCACGCCGAAGCGCGGGCGCACCTCGTCGCGGAACTTCCACTGGATGTGGTAGAGGTTCAGCGGCAGGTCCTTGTAGGACCGCACGTAGGACCGGAAGATATCGGTGACCATCTCCTCGTTGGTCGGACCGAACAGGAGATCGCGTTCGTGGCGATCCTGGATCCGCAGCATCTCCTTGCCGTAGTCGTCGTAGCGCCCGCTCTCGCGCCAGAGATCGGCCGACTGGATGGTCGGCATCAGGAGCTCGATCGCGCCGGACCGGTTCTGCTCCTCGCGGATGATCTTCGTCACCTTGTCGAGGACGCGCTTGCCGAGCGGCAGGAACGAATAGAGCCCCGCGGCCTGCTGGCGGATCATCCCCGCGCGCAGCATCAGGCGATGCGACACGATCTCGGCTTCCTTGGGCGTCTCTTTGAGGATCGGAAGGAAGTAACGTGACAGGCGCATGGGAACTCTGGGGTTCGCGTTCGGACAATGGGACGGGACGTCGTGTTGCTCTTAACCACTCGTTCAGGGCTTGGGAAGCGAACCCCTCGCCTCGCCGCTCACGCCGCAGGCCTCATGCAAGGCGAAGCTAAAAAACGATGCTGCCAAAAAAGCGGGCAGTCTGACGAAAAAATGTCACAGAAGTGACGATTCGAGTCGACAAGCGCCCTTGCACGGGCCTAGATACAAACCGCTAAGACAAGCGCCCCAACGGCGTGAACCGCTTGGTCCAGTCATGGGAGGACGTGGTTTTCGGCGCGCTCATCGCGCAGCCCCGGTCTAGAAATCGGAGCAAAACCCGGACCAGGTAACTAAAAATGCGAAGCGCGAGCTTCGCATTTTTTTTGTGCATCGTTCGGCGTCACGTGCCGGGAACGATGTGGGGGAACGAGTTCGGGCCGATGCCCCAGACTTCCGTCACCACATAGAAGAGCGCGAAGACAGCGGTCGCGAGCAACGTGTTGTAGAAGGCGACTCGCGCCAGGCTGAAACGAGCCGGCGCGCTATGCGCCGAGCCGAGGACGATCTCGCCCTCGTCCACCTGCGAGCGCATGCGGATCGGCAGCACGACGAAGAGAACCGTCCACCAGATCACGAAGTAGATCGCGACGGCTGTCAGGATGCCCATGCGTTTCCTCCTGTCCTGCCCTGCCGGCCTAGCGTCCGGGCCATCTCGCCCGAACGCTTAGGACGACCATGCGGCCGCAGCGAGGCGGCTTGATCAACCGCGCGTGACGAACACCGTCACGGCCGGCTTCTTGCCCCAGACATCGTAGGCCTCGCCACGCACCGCGCGGCGGACCGCTTCGCGCACGAGTTCGAGATCCTTGCGGCGTCCGCGCGGAATGCTCTCGACAGCGCCTGCAGCCGCTTCCATCAGGACGTCAACGAACTCCTCGCCCTCCTCGTCCTTTTCCGGAAGTCCCATCGCCACGACCTCGGGGTCGATGTCGAGCTCGAGCTTCTCGTCGAGTTCCACGAGCACCGAGACGTGGCCGGCGAACGACAGGCGACGACGCTCACCAATCCCCATCTGGTCGGCGGTGCCGACGAGATGCCCGTCCTTGTAGATGCGGCCAACCGGCACCTCGTCGATCACGGTCGCCGCGCCCGGCGCCAGACGCAGCAGCTTGCCGTTGCGAATGGTGACGACCTCCGGCACGCCAAGTTCGCGCGCGAGCTGGGCGTGCGCCATGAGGTGCGCCGCCTCGCCATGCGCGGGAACCGCGACCTTCGGACGGATCCATTCGTACATCTGGCGCAGCTCGCTACGCCGCGGATGGCCGGACACATGAACCAGCTGGTCATGATCCTCGATCACGCGGACGCCCCGCTCGATCAGCGCGTTCTTGATGTCGAGGATCGCCTTCTCGTTGCCCGGAATGCTGCGCGACGAGAAGATGACCGTATCGCCCTTCGAAAGCGCCACGGTGGGATGGTCGTCGCGGGCGAGCTTGGCCAACGCGGCGCGGGGTTCGCCCTGGCTGCCGGTCAGCACGATCACAGCCTTGTCGCTCGGCAGATAGCCGAAGTCCTGCTCGCTGACGAAGGGCGGAATGCCTTCCAGGTATCCGAGTTCCTCCGCGACATCGGCCACCCGCTTCATCGAACGGCCGAGGAGCAGCACCTGGCGCTCGGCCTCCGCCGCCGCCGTGGCGATCGAGCGCACGCGGCCGACGTTGGACGAGAACGTCGCGATCGCGACCCGTCCCTTGGACTCCCGAATGATCTGCGTCAGCGACTGCGTCACATCCTGCTCGCTCGGCGACACACCCTCACGCATGGCGTTGGTGGAATCGCACACGAGGGCGAGCACACCCTCGTCGCCGATCTCCCGCAGGCGCTTCTCGTCCGTCGGATCGCCGAGCGCCGGCGTCGCGTCAATCTTCCAGTCGCCCGTATGGAGTACGGTTCCGGCCGGGGTGCGGATCGCCAGGGCCACCGGCTCCGGGATCGAGTGCGTGACGTTGATCGCCTCGATCGAGAACGGCCCGATGTCGAAGCGATCGCCCGCGTTGAAGATCTGGACCGGAACCTTGGGCGCCCCGGGCTCGCCCTCACGCTTGGCATGCAGCAGGGCTGCGGTGAAGGGCGTGGCGTAGACCGGCGCCTTAAGGCGCGGCCAGAGCGTCAGCACCGCGCCGTAATGGTCCTCGTGGGCGTGCGTGATGATGATCGCCTTCAGGCGGTCGAGGCGCGCTTCGATGAAGGACAGGTCGGGCATCACGAGATCGATGCCGGGAAACTCCGGCCCGGCGAAGGACACGCCACAATCGATCGCGATCCACTCCCGCTGGCCGGGAGGGCCATAGCCATAGAGGCCAAAATTCATACCGATTTCGCCGATGCCGCCCAGCGGCACGAAAACTAGTTCGTTCAAAGTCGTCGTTCTTTCATTTTGGCATGCGGAAGCATGCGGTCTTCTCGTCATTCACAGCCGGGGATCACCCGGAATTCGGTTGTGCGCGAGCCGTGCTCAAGCGCCGGGTGAGGCTCGCAGGAAGAACAGGTCGCCAGCGGAGAAATGGCGCCGACCGTTCGGTCCCAGATCCAGAACGAGCCGTCCCCCCGCATCGAGGTCGGCGAAGACGCCTTCCACGGCGGTGCCGTCCGGCAGGTTAACGCGGCAGGTTTCGCCGCGTCCCACGGAATGCCGGAGCCAGGCGGCGCGGACCTCGTCAAACTGGCGACCCGCGTCCCACAATTCCAGTGCCGCCTCGACACCCGCGGCGACTTTGTCGAACACGGCGTCGAGCGTACCCGTGTAGCCGCTGGAACGCAGGCTCGTCACGGCGTAGGGCGTTTGTGTCGCACCGCTCTCCACGTTGACCCCGCAGCCGATCGCCACCGCACGGCGACCGTCCAGGCCTCGTTCGCTCTCGAGGAGGATGCCGACCGTCTTCGCGCCGGCGATCAGGATGTCGTTCGGCCACTTGATACGCACGAGGTCGGGATCGAGCCCCGGCAGTTCCGCCAGACCGTTGCGCACGCCGAGCGCGACCACCAGCGGCAGATCCACGACGTGCTGATCGGAGGATGGGTCGATCAGAAGCAGCGTCGCGTAGAGATTGCCGCGTTCCGACAACCAGGAGCGACCACGACGGCCACGGCCCGCCGTCTGGCGAGCCGCAGTGATCCAGAGCCGACCGGGGTCGCCGGCCCGGGCGGCTTCCAGCGCAACGGCGTTGGTGGAGCCGACCTCATCGAGCGCCAGATGCCGACGTGCGCCTTGGGGACGTCGCATCACTCTCCGGTCAGAAGAAGGTGTGGGCGGCTGCAGCTGCGGCGGCGAAAAGCGGACCGGCCAGCACGATATAGGCCGGGAAGATGAACAGCGTCGCGGCACCTGCCACGAGCTTCAGCTCCGTGCTCATCGGCTCGAAGCCTGCCAACGGCTCGTCGAACCACATGACCTTCACGATGCGAAGGTAGTAGAACAGGCCGATCGTCGAGGCGATCACACCGATCACCGCCAGCGGCACGAGACCGGCGCCGACCGCCGCGATGAAGACGTAGTACTTGCCCCAGAAGCCGAGCAACGGCGGCAGACCGGCAAGCGACAGCATCAGCACCGTCATGGCGAGCGCCATCAGCGGATTGGTCCGCGACAGGCCGGCGAGTTCGTAGACGTCCTCCACCATACCGTCACGACGGCGCATCGCGAGGATCAAAGCGAAGGTGCCGAGGGTCATGGTGATGTAGGTCGCCATGTAGATCAGGACGCCCTGGACGCCGGCTTCCGTTCCCGCGGCGAGACCGACCAGGACGTAGCCCATGTGGCCGATCGACGAGTAGGCCATCAGGCGCTTGATGTTTCGCTGGCCGATCGCGGCAAAGGAACCGAACAGCATCGAGGCGATCGACAGGAAGACGACGACCTGCTGCCAGTCCGGCGTCATCGGGCCGAAACTCTGGACAGTGAAGCGCGTGAGCAGCGCGACCGCGGCGACCTTCGGCGCGCCGGCGAGGAGCGCAGTGACCGGCGTCGGAGCCCCTTCGTAGACGTCCGGCGTCCACATGTGGAACGGCACCGCGGAAATCTTGAACGCGAGGCCGGCCAGCACGAACACGAGCCCGACGATCAGGCCGAGCGAGCGCGCTCCGTCCACCGCCACCGCTTCGGCGATCGCGCGGAACTCGATCTGACCGGTGAAGCCGTAGACGAGCGAGGCGCCGTAGAGGAGCATGCCCGAGGACAGGGCGCCGAGCACGAAGTACTTCAGGCCCGCCTCGGTGGACTTCACATGGTCGCGATGGATCGCGGCGATGACGTAGATCGCGAGCGACTGGAGCTCGAGGCCCATATAGAGCGCGATCAGGTCGCCCGCAGAGACCATGACCAGCATGCCGGTCGTGCAGAGCACGATCAGCACGGGAAGCTCGAAACTGGCGAAGCGCTCGCGCTGGGCGTAGCCCGTGGACATCAGCACCGCCGCAGCAGCCCCGATGAGCACCAGCGCCTTCATGAAGCGGGCGAACGGGTCGAGGATGATCGATCCGCCGAACGCCACGCCGAGCGGGGTTGCGAAGAGCAACCAGACGAGGGCGAACAGCAGCGTTCCGACCGTCAGGGACGTGACGAGACCCGCGCTCTTCTCGCCGAGGAAGGTTCCGATCATCAGGAGACCCATGGCGCCGATCGAGAGGATCAGCTCCGGTCCGACGATGGGAAGGCTTTGCGCCACGAATTGCGAAAACATCGGTTCGCCCTGCCCGTTCTCTAGTTCTGGATCGAAGCGACGCTGGACGCCGCCTCGATGGCCGCCGTGTAGCTCGACAGGAGCTGTTCCACGGACGCCGTCGTCACATTGAAGACCGGCATCGGATAGACGCCGAAGAAGACCGTCAGCACCGCCAGCGGATAGAGCAGCGTCTTTTCGCGCGGCGTCAGATCCAGGATCGACTTGAGGTTCTCCTTGACCAGCGCGCCGAGGATCACGCGCCGATAAAGCCACAGTGCATAGGCGGCGGAGAGGATGACCCCGGTCGCGGCGAAGATGGCGACCCAGGAATTGACCCGGAAGACACCCATCAGCGTCATGAACTCACCGACGAAGCCCGACGTGCCGGGAAGGCCGACATTGCCCATCGTGAACAGCAGCATCATCGCGGCATAGGCGGGCATGCGGTTCACGAGGCCGCCATAGGCCGCGATATCGCGCGTGTGCATCCGGTCGTAGACGACGCCGACGCACAGGAACAGCGCGCCCGAGATGAGGCCGTGGCTGAGCATCTGGAAGATCGCGCCCTGCACGCCCTGCTCGTTAGCCGCGAAGATGCCCATGGTCACGAAGCCCATGTGGGCGACCGACGAATAGGCGATCAGCTTCTTGATGTCCTCCTGCATCAGCGCCACCAGCGAAGTGTAGATGATCGCGACGACGGAGAGCACGAAGACAAAGGGCGCAAAGTCCGCCGAAGCCAGCGGGAACATCGGCAGCGAGAAGCGCAGGAAGCCGTAGCCGCCGAGCTTCAGGAGGATGCCCGCCAGGATCACCGAGCCCGCCGTCGGCGCCTCGACGTGCGCGTCCGGCAGCCAGGTGTGGACCGGCCACATCGGCATCTTCACAGCGAACGAGGCAAAGAACGCGATCCAGAGCCAGGTCTGCATCTGCGCCGGGAACTGGTAGGCGAGAAGCTCGGGGATCGAGGTCGTGCCGGCGGTCCAGTACATCGCCATGATGGCGACGAGCATCAGGACGGAGCCGAGGAACGTGTAGAGAAAGAACTTGTAGGACGCGTAGACACGCCGCTTGCCACCCCAGACGCCGATGATCAGGAACATCGGAATCAGAGAGCCCTCGAAGAAGAGGTAGAAGAGCACGATGTCGAGCGCGCAGAAGACGCCGACCACCAGCGTTTCCAGCACCAGGAACGCGATCATGTACTCCTTCACCCGAACCGTGATGGCATCGCGGCTGGCGAGGATGCAGATCGGCATCAGGAAGGTGGTCAGGATCACGAACAGCATCGAGATGCCGTCGACGCCCATGCGGTAGGCGATGCCGCCCGTCAGCCACTCCGCCTCCTCCACGAACTGGAAGCCGGCGACGGACTTGTCGAAGCCGATCCAGATGAAGAGCGAGAGGACGAAGGTGAAGATCGAGACGAGGAGCGCGACGTTGCGGATGTTACGGCGCGCGAGTTCGGAATCGTCGCGTGTGAACAGGATGATCAGCACGCCGACGAGCGGTGCGAAAGTGATGGTCGATAGGATCGGCCAGCCGGACATCAGCGGATGCTCCCGAACATCATGAACGTGACGAGCGCGGCGACGCCGATCAGCATGACGAAGGCATAGTGGTAGAGGTAGCCGGTCTGCAGGCGCACGACCCAGCCGGTGACATCGAGCGCACGCGCCGAGATGCCGTCGGGACCGAGGCGGTCGATGACCGCGACGTCGCCCTTCTTCCAGAGGAAGCGGCCGAGCCACTTGGCCGAGCGCACGAACAGAACGTCGTAGAGTTCGTCGAAGTACCACTTGTTCAAGAGGAACTGGTAGAGCCCGGGGTTGCGCGCGGCCATCTGCGCCGGGCGCTGCGGCTGCCGGACGTAGAAGATGTAGGCGATGACGAAGCCGAGGATCATGGCGATCGTCGGCGAGTAGACGACGAGCGCCGGGACCTCGTGGGCCTCGTGCAGGATGTGGTTCTCCGGCCCGGCGAAGAGCGCCGTGTGCCAGAAGGTCTCGTAGCTGTCGCCGAGGAAGAACGGATAGAACACGATACCCGCGAGCAACGCACCCGCCGACAGGATGAAGAGCGGCGTCGTCATCACGGGCGGAGACTCGTGCACGTGGTGCATGACCTCGTGGCTCGCGCGCGGCTTGCCATGGAAGGTCAGGAAGACGAGGCGCCAAGAGTAGAAGCTCGTGAGCGCGGCCGCGATCACCGTCATGATGTAGCCGTACATCGCGAAGGCGTTCTCGCCCGCGAAGGCGCTCTCGATGATCGCGTCCTTGGAATAGTAGCCGGCGGTGAACGGGAACCCGGTCAGGGCCAGCGTGCCGATCATCATGGTCCAGTAGGTAATCGGGATGTGCTTCCGGAGACCACCCATGTTGCGCATGTCCTGCTCGCCATCGACGGCATGGATGACCGAGCCGGCGCCGAGGAACAGGAGCGCCTTGAAGAAGGCGTGCGTGAAGAGGTGGAAGATCGCGGCGCCGTAGGCACCGACGCCGAGCGCCACGAACATGTATCCGAGCTGCGAGCAGGTCGAATAGGCGATGACCCGCTTGATGTCGTTCTGAACGAGGCCGATCGTGGCCGCGAAGAACGCCGTCGTTGCGCCGATGAAGGTGACGAAGGTCAGTGCCGAATGGCTGAGTTCGAACAACGGCGACAGGCGGGCCAGCATGAAGACGCCGGCGGTGACCATCGTCGCCGCATGGATCAGCGCCGACACCGGGGTCGGGCCTTCCATCGCGTCCGGCAGCCAAGTGTGGAGACCGATCTGCGCCGACTTGCCCATGGCGCCCATGAAGAGCAGCAGGCAGATGGCGGTCATCGCGCCCCCGGCCGACAGCGAGTAGCCCGCGAAATTCAGGATCGGTGCGGCCGCCGTCGCGGCCGCCTCCCCGCCTTCCGGATAGATCGTGCCGACCATCTGCGCGGCGCCGGCGAAGATCGTGTCGAGGTTGGCCGAGCCGAACACGACGAACAGGCCGAAGATGCCGAGAAGGAAGCCGAAATCTCCGACGCGGTTGACCACGAAGGCCTTCATCGCCGCGGCGTTCGCCGAGGGCTTCTGGTACCAGAAGCCGATCAGGAGATAGGACGCGAGGCCGACGCCCTCCCAGCCGAAGAACATCTGCACCAGGTTGTCGGCCGTCACCAGCGTCAGCATCGCGAAGGTGAAGAGCGACAGGTAGGCGAAGAAGCGCGGGCGCGAGTCGTCGTGGTGCATGTACCCGATCGAGTACACGTGGACGAGCGCCGAGACGGTGTTGACGACGACCAGCATGACGAGGGTCAGGCGGTCGATGCGCAGCTGCCAGGAGATGTCGAGGTTTCCGGCCTGCATCCACTGCAGGACCGGAATGTGGAGCGTCTCGCCGCCGAAGGACAGGAATCCGATCCACGACAGGAGCGCCGCCGCGATCAGAAGACCGCTGGTGACGTATTCGGACGCCTTGGCGCCGATCTGGTTGCCGAAGAGACCGGCAACAACGAAGCCGACCAGCGGCAGTAGGACGATCAGAGTGTACATCGCCGCGCGCTCAGCCCTTCATCGTGTTGACGTCATCGACGGCGATGGAGCCGCGATTCCGGAAGAAGACGACCAGGATCGCCAGACCGATGGCGGCCTCCGCGGCCGCCACGGTGAGGATGAACAGCGCGAAGACCTGTCCCGCCAGATCGTTCAGGAAGGCCGAGAACGCGACGAGGTTCAGGTTCACCGACAAGAGGATCAGCTCGACCGACATGAGGATCGTGATGATGTTCTTGCGGTTCATGAAGATGCCGAAGACCCCCGTAACGAAAAGGATCGCGGCGACCGTGAGGTAGTGTCCGAGGCCGACAGCCATGGTTCGTATTTCCTATCTGCCTCAGATGCCCTTGCCGCTCTCGACCTTGCGGATCTCGATCGCGGTGGCCGGGTTGCGGGCGACCTGGGTCGGTATCGACTGTCGCTTGAGGCCCGGCTTGTGGCGAAGCGTGAGGACGATCGCGCCGATCATGGCGACGAAGAGCACAAGGCCCGCCATCTGGAAGAAGAACACGTAGCGCGTGTAGATCACCTGACCGAGCGCTTCGATGTTGGACAGCTGTCCGAGCGGCGGCGTCGGCAGGACGGTCTGCGCGCTCAGCTGCGGATCGTAGTAGTTGCCGGTGACGGCGATGATCAGCTGCGCGAGGAGGATCAGTCCAATCACCGCGCCGATCGGAGCATACTGCAGGGCGCCCTGCTTGATCCGCCCAAAGTCGAGATCGAGCATCATGACCACGAACAGGAACAGGATCGCCACGGCGCCGACGTAGACCACGATCAGGATCAGCGCGAGGAATTCGGCGCCGGTCAGCAGGAACAGCCCGGCCGCCGCGACGAAGGTGAGGATGAGGAACAAGACCGAGTGAACGGGATTGCGGGAGAGCACCACCATCATCGCCGAGCCGACGGAAATGATGGCGAAGACGTAGAAGAAGAAGGCTTGCAGCCCCAACATGTCGGGCTCCCCCTGAAATCGCGGTAGCATCAAGCAGCGGACGAAGGGTGGAGCCCTTCGCCGCCGGCAGATTCGGTTCGGAGCGTGACGACGGACCCCGCCGTCACGATGTGCGGATTAGCGGTACGGTGCGTCGAGCGCAATGTTGCGAGCGATTTCTCGCTCCCAACGGTCGCCGTTCGCCAACAGCTTTTCCTTGTCGTAGTAGAGTTCCTCGCGCGTCTCCGTCGAGAACTCGAAGTTCGGGCCTTCGACGATCGCGTCGACCGGGCAGGCTTCCTGACAGAAGCCGCAGTAGATGCATTTCACCATGTCGATGTCGTAGCGCACCGTGCGGCGCGTGCCGTCGTTGCGGCGCGGGCCGGCCTCGATCGTGATCGCCTGCGCCGGGCAGATCGCCTCGCAGAGCTTGCAAGCGATGCACCGCTCCTCGCCGTTCGGATAGCGGCGCAGCGCATGTTCGCCGCGGAAGCGCGGGGACACGGGTCCCTTCTCGAACGGGTAGTTCACGGTCGATTTCGGCGCGAAGAAGTAGCGCATCGAGAGGCGAAACGCCTTCAGGAACTCGACCAGGAACAGCGATTTGACGGACTGCGTCAGAGCACTCATCGAAGGATCCGATCTCCGCTAACGGAGGGTTCGGGCGGCGCGGCGGCCGCCCTCGTTATGTTGACACGGCCTACCAGGCAGCGAGCGCATTGTGAGCGGCCTGGACGTTGGGGGCATCGCCCCAACCCGTCAGCTGCAGCACGAGCGCCACCAGCACCACCATGCCGAGCGACAGCGGCAGGAACACCTTCCAGCCCAGGCGCATCAGCTGATCGTAGCGGTAGCGCGGCACGAAGGCCTTCACCATCGCGAACATGAAGAAGCAGAGAGCGACCTTGGCCAGGAACCAGATGACGCCTGGCACCCAAGTGAAGGGCGCGAACCCGAACGGCGGAAGCCAGCCCCCCATGAACAGGATCGTCATCAGCGAGCACATCAGGGTGATGGCCGCGTACTCGCCGAGCATGAACATCATGTACGGGGTGGAGCCGTACTCGACCATGAAGCCGGCCACGAGTTCGGACTCCGCTTCCGGAAGATCGAACGGCGGGCGGTTGGTCTCCGCGAGCGCGGAGATGAAGAAGATCACGAACATCGGGAACAGCGACAGCCAGTGCCAGTCGAGGAAGCTTGACGGCAGACCGACCATGGTGCCGACACCGGTGTTCTGCGAAAGCACGATATCGGTGAGATTCAGCGACCCGGCGCAGAGCAGCACAGTGACGATCACGAAGCCGATCGAGACCTCGTAGGACACCATCTGCGCGGCGGAACGGAGCGCACCGAGGAAGGCGTATTTCGAGTTCGACGCCCAGCCGCCCATGATGACGCCGTACACCTCCAGCGACGAGATCGCGAAGATGTAGAGGATGCCGATGTTGATGTCGGCGATCACCCAGCCGTTGGCCACCGGCACCACCGCGAAGGTGGCGAGCGCCAGCGTCACCGCGACGAGCGGCGCGAGAAGGAAGACGACCTTGTCGGACGAGGCCGGAATGACCGGCTCCTTCAGCACGAACTTCAGAAGGTCGGCGAAGGACTGGAACAGGCCGAACGGCCCGACGACGTTGGGGCCGCGGCGCATCTGCACGGCTGCCCAGATCTTGCGGTCGGCCAGAAGGATGTAGGCGATCAGGACCAGCAGGACCACCAGGAACAGGAGGCTCTGCCCGATGATCACGAGCGCTGGCCAGATATAGGCGGAGAACAGCTCCATGGGTTCGTACCGTCCTTACTCGGCCGCTTCGAGATGCTCGGCGTGTGCGAGGCGCGAGCACTCTGCCATGACCTTGGAGGCCCGGGCGATGGGGTTGGTCAGATAGAAGTCGCCGATGCCGGAGCGGAACGCAGCGCCGGACGGGGTGCCCGCACGGTCAGCGAGATGCGTGATCGCCGCGGCATCCGAAGTCTGGAGAGCGTCGCCCGCAAAGATCGGATGCGCCCCCACGAGGTCGCGCCGCAGGGTGCCGAGCGAATCGAAGGGAAGCGCCTGCCCGAGCACGGCGGAAAGCGCACGGAAGATCGCCCATTCCTCACGCGCGTCGCCCGGCGGGAAGCCGGCGCGCGATCCGGTCTGGACCCGGCCTTCGGTGTTGACCCAGGTTCCCGACTTCTCGGTGTAGGCAGCGCCCGGCAGGATCACGTCGGCGCGATGCGCGCCCTTGTCGCCGTGCGTGCCGACATAGACCACGAAGGCGCCCGGCGCGATCTCGATCTCGTCCGCGCCGAGGTTGAAGAGGACGTCGACGCCCCCGGCCGCCATTTCGGCCGCCGTCTTCGCGCCCTCGCCTGGCACGAAGCCGATGTCGAGGCCGCCGACGCGGCTCGCCGCGGTGTGGAGGACGTTGAAACCGTTCCATCCTTCGGTGACGGCGCCGATCTCGCGCGCCAGTGCAGCGACGCTCGCCAGAACGTCCGCGCCGTTCTCGCCCGAGATGGCGCCCTGCCCGACGATGATCATCGGCTTGGCGGCATTCTTCAGCGCGTCGAAGAATTCGCCGTTGGCGTTCTCGATGTCCGACAGCGTCTGCGGACCGGCCCCGAGGTAGCTGACAGCATAGCGAAGGTCGACCTTCTCGCCGATGAAGCCGACGGGGAAGTCACCCCGACGCCAGCGCTTGCGGATGCGCGCGTTGAGGACGGGCGCCTCGAAACGCGGGTTGGCGCCGATGATGAGAAGCGCATCGGCCTCTTCGATGCCGACGATCGTCGTGTTGAAGAGATACGAGGCGCGACCATCGGCAGGGTCGAGCCTAGCGCCGTCCTGGCGGCAGTCGAGGTTCGTCGAACCGAGGTTGCCCATGAGGCGCTTCAGCGCCCACATGTCCTCGACCGCGGCGAGATCGCCGGCGATGGCGCCGATGCGGTCGGCGCCGACGCCGGACGTCTTCTGGCGGATCGCCTCGAACGCTTCCGGCCAGGAAACCGGCTGCAGACGGCCGTCACGGCGCACGTAGGGACGGTCGAGACGCTGCGTGCGCAGGCCGTCCCAGACGAAGCGGGTCTTGTCCGAGATCCACTCCTCGTTGACGAGGTCGTTGACGCGCGGGAGGATGCGCATCACTTCGCGGCCGCGCGTGTCGACGCGGATGGCCGAGCCGACCGCATCCATCACGTCGACGGATTCGGTCTTCGACAGTTCCCACGGACGGGCCTGGAAGGCGTAGGGGCGCGAGGTCAGGGCGCCGACCGGGCAGAGGTCGATCACGTTGCCCTGGAGCTCCGACGTCATCGCCTGCTCGAGATAGGTGGTGATCTCCGCATCCTCGCCACGACCGACGAGACCGAGTTCAGAGATGCCGGCGACTTCGGTGGTAAAGCGGACGCAGCGCGTGCAGTGAATGCAGCGCGTCATGATCGTCTTGACGAGCGGGCCGATATACTTGTCCTCGACGGCGCGCTTGTTCTCCTTGTAGCGAGAACTATCCACGCCGAAGGCCATCGCCTGGTCCTGCAGGTCGCACTCGCCGCCCTGATCGCAGATCGGGCAATCCAGCGGGTGGTTGATGAGCAGGAATTCCATGACCCCCTCGCGGGCCTTCTTCACCATCGGCGTGTTGGTGAAGATCTCGGGCGCCTCTCCGTTCGGGCCGGGACGCAGGTCGCGCACCCCCATGGCGCACGACGCCGCAGGCTTGGGCGGGCCGCCCTTCACCTCGATCAGGCACATGCGGCAGTTGCCGGCGACCGACAGGCGCTCGTGGAAACAGAAGCGCGGAATTTCGGCACCCCCCTCCTCCGCCGCCTGCAGCAGCGTGTAGTGGTCGGGAACCTCGATCTCGTTGCCGTCGACTTTGATCTTTGCCATTGGCTTCTCTCAGTGCCCGGTCGGGCGCAGCGAGCCTTCCAGCGCCTCACTGCGGCGCTTCAGGGCTTCGAGTTCGGCCGCGATGGCCGTATTGCGGAGGTTGGCGAGGATCGGGCGGCCGAATCCGGTGGCCGTCGTTTCCTGCCAGTCGTCGAATTTTATGTTGAGCGTGGAAGGCGCAGCTGCGTGCCCGTCCTGCGTCCCGCGGATGTCGCGAGGCATAGAAAGGATCAAGCTGGTTCCGTCCTCGCTCACGGGCGTTATTCCGCCGCCTGCAGGACCGGCTTGCGATCCATGTCGGCATTGCGGGAGAACTCGTCGATGCGGCGCTCGATCTCGGGGCGGAAGTGACGCACGAGACCCTGGATCGGCCAGGCGGCGGCGTCGCCGAGCGCACAGATCGTGTGGCCTTCGACCTGCTTCGTCACGTCGAGCAGCATGTCGATCTCGCGCTTCTGCGCGTTGCCGACCACCATGCGCTCCATGACGCGCCACATCCAGCCGGTGCCCTCGCGGCACGGCGTGCACTGGCCGCAGCTCTCGTGCTTGTAGAAGTAGGCGAGCCGAGCGATCGCGCGGACGATGTCCGTGGACTTGTCCATGACGATCACGGCCGCCGTACCGAACGAGGACTTCACCTCGCGCATGCCGTCGAAGTCCATCGGCGCGTCGAGGATCTGCTCGCCGGGCACCAGCGGACAGGACGAACCGCCGGGGATCACCGCCAGAAGGTTCTCGTAGCCGCCGCGGACGCCGCCGCAATGGCGGTCGATCAGCTCGCGGAACGGGATGCCCATCGACTCTTCGACCGTGCACGGCTGATTGACGTGACCCGAGATCGAAAAGAGCTTGGTGCCGGTGTTGTTCGGCCGTCCGATGCCGGCGAACCAACCACCGCCGCGCCGCAGAATGGTCGGGGCGACAGCGATCGACTCGACGTTGTTGACGGTCGTCGGGCAGCCGTAGAGGCCCATGTTCGCCGGGAAGGGCGGCTTGAGGCGCGGTTGCCCCTTCTTGCCCTCGAGGCTTTCCAAAAGGGCGGTCTCTTCGCCGCAAATGTAGGCGCCCGCGCCGTGATGGACGAAGATGTCCATATCCCAGCCGCACTTGTTGTCGCGGCCGAGAAGCCCTGCCTCATAGCATTCATCGATGGCGAGCTGGAGCGCCTCGCGCTCGCGGACATACTCGCCGCGGACGTAGATATAGGCGGTGTGCGCCCCCATCGCGAAAGCCGCGATCACGCAGCCTTCGACCAGCGTGAACGGGTCGTTGCGCATGATCTCCCGGTCCTTGCAGGTACCGGGTTCCGACTCGTCGGCGTTGACCACGAGGTAATGGGGACGTTCGCCGATTTCCTTCGGCATGAACGACCATTTGAGGCCAGTGGGGAAGCCCGCACCACCGCGTCCGCGCAGGCCGCTAGCCTTCATCTCGTTGATGATCCAGTCGCGACCCTTGCCGATGATGTCGGCCGTGCCGTCGAAATGGCCGCGTTTCATCGCGCCTTTCAGGCTCTTGTCCCGAAGGCCGTAGATGTTGGTGAAGATCCGGTCCTTGTCCTGAAGCATGTTCCGATCCTCGCCTATTCCGACGCCTTGGGCTTCGTGCCCCGACGCCCCTTGGCCGGCTCGCCCTTGCCCACATCAGGGCCAGGGGTGACGTCGTCCGTGTCCGTCCGCTGGCCTTCCAGCGTGCCGGTCGCGGTTTGATCCTTGCCCGACAGGTCCTCGGTGCCGGATGCCGGGGACAGACGACCCTGATCGTCCACCCGCTTGTGCGCCTGCACCACCGCGTCCTCGGCCGCCGCGCCCTTGGCTTTGAGCGGACCGTCGGTGCGGGCTTGGCCGCCCGTGGTCTCGGCCTTCTTCTGCTCGGCGGCTGCATCCGTCGACGCCGCGTCGGTCGGGCCCTGGCGCGTACCACCGGTGCTGCCGGCCGTACGGCCTTCGGTCAGGTCGACGCTGGTGGCCTCTTCGGAGGCCGGATGGGTCTTCGGTGCCCCCTCGGGTCCCTTGATGGTCGGGTCCGTTTCAGCGGCATGCGTATCGACGCGCCCCGCCTGCGACGGCGCGACGCCCGCGCCACCGGAACTCGCGGCTGATGTCCCGCCGGTCTGCGGCGCCTTGCGGGCCTCGTCCGGACCCGCGTCGTCCTCGTCGTCGAACGTGTTCAGCGTCGTCAGTCCGCCGGTCGGCACCGACAGGTGCCTGTCGATCTGCGGCCCTTTCTTCACGGCCGCACCCTCGCCGCGATCGAACGCGTCGATGATCTCGCCGAGGCGCTCGCCCGTCAGATCCTCGTAGGTGTCCTTGAAGATCATGACCATCGGCGCGTTGACGCAGGCGCCGAGGCACTCGACCTCTTCCCACGACAGCGTCCCGCTCTCGTTGAGATGGAACGGATGTTCGTGGATCTTCTCGCGGCAGACGCGCTTCAGGTCGTCCGACCCGCGCAGCATGCAGGGCGTCGTGCCGCACACCTGAATGTGGGCGCGCGTACCGACCGGAGCGAGCTGGAACTGCGTATAGAAGGTCGCGACCTCGAGGACGCGGATCATCGGCATGCGAAGGCGCTGCGCCACATGCTCGATCGCCGCCTTCGTCACCCATCCATCCTGCTCCTGCGCACGCATGAGAAGGGGGATCACGGCGGACTGCTGGCGTCCTTCGGGATATTTGCGGATCGTCGCCTCGACCCACTCGGCATTCTGTGCCGAGAAGGCAAAACCTTGAGGCTGAACGGCATCTTCCGCAAGACGTCTGACGGACATCGGACCTCGACTTCAGAACGGTTCCAACACACCCGTGTTGCGGCGCGTTCTAGCACATTAAGCATGAAAGACCAGCGCCCGACCCCTTGCCGGACACCGTGTGGTCTCGATTTTTGCGCGCGTCGAAACCGCGCGCGGCGACGGACGCGGATGGCCGCTCGCGGTTAGCGATCGACCTCGCCGAACACGATGTCGCAGGACCCGAGGATCGCCGAGACGTCGGCCAGCATGTGGTTGCGGCACAGGAAATCCATCGCCTGCAGATGGGCGAACCCCGGGGCGCGGATCTTGCAGCGATACGGCTTGTTCGTGCCGTCCGCCACGAGGTAGACGCCGAACTCGCCCTTCGGCGCCTCGACGGCCGCGTAGATCTCGCCTTCGGGCACGTGGAAGCCCTCGGTGTAGAGCTTGAAGTGGTGAATCAGGGCTTCCATCGACCGGCGCATGTCGCTGCGCTTCGGCGGCACGACCTTGCCTTCGGTGGAAGCGAACGGCCCTGCCCTGTCTCGTCCCGCAAGACGCTCGACGCACTGCTTCATGATGGCGACGGACTGGCGCATCTCTTCCATCCGGATGAGATAGCGGTCGTAGCAGTCGCCGTTCTTGCCGATCGGAATGTCGAATTCCATCTCGTCGTAGCACTCGTAAGGCTGCGACTTGCGCAGATCCCACGCCGCGCCCGATCCGCGAACCATGACGCCGGAGAAGCCCCAGGCCCATGCGTCTTCCAGACTGACGACGCCGATGTCGACGTTGCGCTGCTTGAAGATGCGGTTGCCGGTGAGGAGTTCGTCGATGTCGGCGAGGCGCGGCAGGAATTCGTCGCACCAGACGCCGATGTCGTCGACGAGCTGCGGCGCGAGATCCTGATGGACGCCACCGGGGCGGAAGTAGGCGGCATGGAGGCGAGCGCCGGATGCGCGCTCGTAGAAGACCATGAGCTTCTCGCGCTCCTCGAAGCCCCAGAGCGGCGGGGTAAGCGCGCCGACGTCCATCGCCTGCGTGGTCACGTTGAGAAGGTGAGAGAGGATGCGGCCGATCTCGCTGTAGAGGACACGGATCAGCTGGCCCCGGATCGGCACCTCGACGCCGGCGAGCCGCTCCACCGCGAGGCAGAAGGCATGTTCCTGGTTCATCGGCGCGACGTAGTCGAGCCGATCGAAATAGGGCATCGCCTGAAGGTAGGTCTTCTGCTCGATCAGCTTCTCGGTGCCGCGGTGCAGCAGGCCAATGTGCGGGTCGACACGCTCGACGTTCTCGCCGTCGAGTTCGAGCACCAGTCGCAACACGCCGTGCGCGGCCGGGTGCTGCGGGCCGAAATTGATGTTGAAGTTGCGGACGTCGATCTCGGCCACGGTCAGGCACCCTGCTCGTTTGCGAACTGCGCCATCACCTGCGCCCCCGTCAGTTTACGGGTTTCGTTCGCGAAGGAATAATGCGGCGGCTTGTCGTCGATGAAGATTTCCTCGGCGAAGACCAAACCGCTCTGGTCGTCGAAGGCCTGGAATGCGACGGCGGACATCGAGCCGTCCTGCATCCGCCATGCGATGCTGGAGCCGCACGTCCGGCAGAACAGGCGCTCGCCGTAGTCGGACATGCGGTGGACGCCGAGAGCATCGCCGCCCCGCACATCGAGGCTCGTGCCGCACGGCACCGACAGGAAGACGCCGCCGCTCCACCGCCGGCATCGGCTGCAATGGCACGCGTCGATCTCGGGCTTCTCCGGCACCGCATCGAAACGCACGGCGCCGCAGAGGCAGCCTCCGGTTCGTGCCGCGCCCTCGCCCGTCATATCAGTTCGCCTTGGCCTTCTCGTCGCCCGGAAGGACATAGTCGGTCCCCTCCCACGGCGACAGGAAGTCGAACTGACGGAACTCCTGCCGCAACTCGACGGGATCGTAGACGACCTGCTTCAGCTGCTCGTCGTAGTGAACCTCGACGAAGCCGGTCAGCGGGAAGTCCTTGCGCAGCGGGTGCCCCTCGAACCCGTAGTCCGTCAGGATGCGACGCAGGTCCGGATGGCCCGTGAACAGAATGCCGTAGAGATCGTAGGCTTCGCGCTCGAACCAGTCCGCGCCCGGAAAGACGCCGGTGATCGAGGGAACGGGATCGTCCTCGCCGGTCGAGACCTTCACCCGAACGCGATGGTTCAGGTACGGCGACAGGAGATGGATGACGACCTCGAACCGATCGACGCGGGCCGGATAGTCCACGCCGCACAGGTCGACGAACGACTTGAACTGGCACTGCGGATCGTCCCGCAGCAGCGTCACGACCTCGACGAGGTCCTTCGCCGCGACGGTCAGCGTCAGTTCGCCGAGCCGTATGTCCGACCGAACGATCTTCTCGCCAAGCAACGGCCCGAGATATTCCGCAAGCTCGTTCATTGCGTCCTCAACGCTCGATCGTTCCGAGGCGCCGGATCTTCTTCTGCAGAAGCAGAACGCCATAGAGAAGGGCCTCGGCGGTCGGGGGACAGCCCGGCACGTAGATGTCGACGGGCACGACGCGATCGCAGCCACGGACCACCGAGTAGGAATAATGGTAGTAGCCGCCGCCGTTGGCGCAGGACCCCATCGAGATGACGTAGCGCGGCTCCGGCATCTGGTCGTAGACCTTGCGGAGCGCGGGAGCCATCTTGTTGGTCAGTGTACCGGCGACGATCATCACGTCCGACTGGCGCGGGGAGGCGCGCGGCGCGAAGCCGAACCGCTCGCCGTCATAGCGCGGCATGGACATCTGCATCATCTCGACCGCGCAGCAGGCGAGGCCGAAGGTCATCCACATGAGCGAGCCGGTGCGCGCCCACTGGATCAGATCCTCCGTGGAGGTGACGATGAAGCCCTTGTCGGCCAGCTCGTTGTTGACCTCGGCCACGAACGGATCGGCCGCAGGCGCAACCTGCAAGTCGGACCGCTCGGCGAAGGGTGCGGTACCGGGGTTCAATCCCATTCGAGGGCACCTTTCTTCCATTCATAGACAAACCCGACGGTCAGAACGCCGAGGAACACCATCATCGACCAGAAACCCGCCCACCCGAGCGTGCCGAACGAGGCGGCCCAGGGAAAGAGGAATGCCACTTCGAGATCGAAGATGATGAAGAGAATCGACACCAGGTAGAACCGGACGTCGAATTTCATGCGCGAATCGTCGAACGCGTCGAAGCCGCATTCGTAGGCGGACAGCTTCTCGTCGTCCGGAGCCTTGAAGGCCAGGAGAAACGGAGACACGAGAAGCGCGACTCCGATGAGGAGCGCGACGCCGACGAAGATGACGATCGGCAGGTAGGATCCGAGAAGCTCGTTCACAAGCGGGTCTTCCTCTGAGCCGGGTGCGCCAACGCGGCGCACCGGCCGCGGCGGTGCGGCTTTGAGACCTGACGGGGACGTAAGTGGTTCATGGACGGCTTCAATGCGTCCAACAGCCACGGCAAACGCCCTTCGCATTGCGGCGAGGATTAGACCCTTCCTAATGTGGACGCAAGAAGCTTCCCCAGCGCTTTGGACAGGTCCGAACAAACTTCGGAATGCCCGTCCGGAAGCGGCCAAGGCGGGGGTCGAGCGGACTTCGGGAATGCCAGTCTAAGAGATGGGGAAGCCTGCTCCGAAGGGAGAAGATGGCGCGAGTGACGGGGCTCGAACCCGCGACCTCCGGCGTGACAGGCCGGCACTCTAACCGACTGAGCTACACCCGCGCTTGTCGTCGCCGTTGGAAGCCAACTGGCAACGTAGTCCAAGAAATGCGCTGGCGCGAGTGACGGGGCTCGAACCCGCGACCTCCGGCGTGACAGGCCGGCACTCTAACCAACTGAGCTACACCCGCGCATTGTGTCGCTGGCGTGTCCGTCAGCGGCATGAGCGGTCGTTTACGGGCTCCCTCCCCGTCTGTCAACGCGCTTTCGCACTGGTTTTGAAAACGACTTGGGAACAGTGGCTTGGGGTGGCAGGCCTGAGGGATCGCCGCCCGAAAATCGGACGGCTGCACCTCTTCGGATAGCTCCCCTCGCGAATCCTCGGGTTCTTCAAGGCAAGCCCCGGTGGAAACTGCTCGGCCCTTGACCGGAGATATACGAACCGCGTAAGCCGCAGGCCTGAAGGGCGATTAGCTCAGTTGGTAGAGCGCCTCGTTTACACCGAGGATGTCGGCAGTTCGAGCCTGTCATCGCCCACCAAATCATCTCGTGCGAGAACCAGGGGCTTGGGAGCCGATTCCAAGCCCCTTTTGCGTGGCACGGTTGGAAACCGAGGCAGCGTCGATCCCAACGTCTCTACCGCGCTTGGCGGAATAGGTTCTCGGTTCGCTGGAAGCGCTGCCGTCGAGGCGGGACCGAACGTCATGTCCCTAACAAGACCCAATCGCTTCGATGCAATGGGTGCTCCGCCTTTGAAAACGGGGACGCCGCAAGTGCCAGTGCGATCGGCGCCGGCGCTAGCATGGACGTGGACGCCTCGCGTCGCTCTCCTCGGACCGGGAAAACTAAGCCTCGATCGTTTCAGATGCGCCGATTTGAGGAGGCAAGGCGCTGGGCCAGCCGGATAGCGGCCTGAAGCGCGCCGGGATCGGCCAAGCCCTGTCCCGCGATGTCGAACGCTGTCCCGTGCGCAGGGGTCGTGAACACGGTGTCGAGTCCGGCCGTGACTGTGACGCCGCGATTGAACCCTTTCAGCTTTGTCGCGATCTGGCCTTGGTCGTGATACATGGCCACGACCCCGTCGTAAGATCCGCCGAACGCCTTCACGTAGACCGTGTCTGCGGGAAACGGGCCCTCGCAGTCGATCCCGTCTTCGCGCGCCGCGGCTTCGACGGCCGGACGAATGACGTCGATCTCCTCCATTCCGAAAAGACCATTTTCGCCGCCGTGGGGGTTGAGCGCCGCCACTGCGATGCGTGGGCGCTCGTAGCCGGCCTGCCGCATTATCCGGTCGCACAGTCGGATCGCGTCCCGGATCGCAGGCCCGGTCACCCCGTCCAGCGCCTCGCGCAGCGAGACGTGCGAGGTGACGCGCGACATCCACCAGCCTTCGAGGACGTTCATCTCGCTGAAATACGTCGTGTGGCGGAGAAGATGCGCGAACATCTTGTGCTCATCGGGAAACCGCCATCCGCCGTCGAACATCGCCCGCTTGTTCAGGGGAGCGAACGAGACGGCGTCGACCTCGCCACGCTGGGAGAACGCCACAGCGCGCGCCAACGTATCACCGGTCAAACGTCCCGATTCGGCCGAGGCTACCCCTTGCGGAAAGAGAGCGGGGTCGGTGTTGCCGAGGTCCACGATCGGCACGACGTCCGGGTCGTCCCAAGCCGCCTCCGACGGCGAGGAAACGCTATGGAAGCGAAGGGACGCGCCGGTCTGTTCGCAGGCGCGGTCCATGACCCGACGGTCGCCGACGACCACGAGGCGCGGATCGCCTGCCTCGCGCGGGTTCATCAGGACCTTGGCGAGAATTTCGGGGCCGATGCCGGTGCAGTCGCCCGGGGTCACCGCGATGACGGGGTCGTTCATATCGGTGTCTCCTTCAGGCATCGGCCAGAGCGTCGACGACCGCTCGTCCGCAGGCTGCCGTATCGGCGGTGCCCTTCAGGTCGGCTGTGCGGGTGGCGGGGTCGGCAAGCGTCCGCTCCACGGCGCGCACGATCGCATCGGCGGCTTCGACGTACCCGAAGTGTTCCAGCATCATCGCGCCGGTCCAGATCTGGCCGATCGGATTGGCGATGCCGCGGCCCGCGATGTCGGGGGCCGATCCGTGAACCGGCTCGAAGAGCGACGGGAAGCGGCGCTCGGGATTGATGTTGGCGGAAGGCGCGATGCCGATCGTGCCCGTGCAGGCGGGACCAAGGTCCGAAAGGATATCGCCGAAGAGGTTCGAGGCGACCACGACGTCGAATCGGTCGGGCTGAAGCACGAAGCGCGCGCAGAGGATGTCGATATGGTCCTTGTCCCAGCGCACGTCCGGATAGGCGGCGGCCATCGCCTCCACGCGCTCGTCCCAGTAGGGCATGGTGATCGAGATGCCGTTGGACTTGGTGGCCGATGTCAGGTGTCGCTTCGGCCGTGCCCGAGCGAGTTCGAAGGCGAAGCGCAGGATGCGATCGACGCCGATCCGGCTCATCACCGTTTCCTGGAGCACGATCTCGCGCTCGGTGCCGGGAAACATGCGTCCGCCAACCGAGGAATACTCGCCTTCCGTGTTCTCGCGAACCACCATGAAGTCGATATCGCCGGGCTCGCGTCCCGCCAGCGGCGACGGCACGCCGGGCATGAGACGCACGGGGCGCAGGTTCACGTACTGGTCGAACTCGCGCCGGAACTGGAGGAGCGAACCCCAGAGGGAGATATGGTCGGGCACCTTCTGCGGCCATCCGACCGCGCCGAAGAAGAGTGCGTCGTGCGAACCGATCTGCTGCTTCCAGTCCTCGGGGAGCATGCGCCCATGTTCGAGATAGTAGTCGCAGGAAGCGAAGTCGAAGAAGTCGAAGTCGAGGTCCAGCCGGAAGCGCCTGCCCGCGGCTTCCAGCACGCGGATGCCTTCCGGCATGACCTCGGTCCCGATTCCGTCCCCCGGTATGACCGCAATGCGCATCACCATCTCCCCTATGCGTTGTCGCCGAGGATGGCAGCGACAGCCGCCTCCGTCACGTCGGTCGTCGTCGCCGTGCCGCCGAGATCGGGCGTATGAAGCGCGGGGTCGGCGGTGATGCGCTCCACCGCGCGCATGACCCGTGCGGCAGCGTCGGTTTCGCCCATGTGATCCAGCATCATGGCAGTCGACCAGAAGGTACCGACGGGGTTCGCGATCCCTTTCCCGGTGATGTCGAAGGCAGAGCCATGAATCGGCTCGAACATGGACGGGCTGCGCCGCTCGGGATCGAGATTGGCTGTGGGCGCGATTCCGATCGACCCCGCGAGCGCTGCCGCCAGATCCGACAGGATGTCGGCATGCAGGTTCGTCGCGACGATCGTGTCGAGGCTCTGCGGCTTCATCACCATGCGCACCGTCATGGCGTCCACCAGCATCTTGTCGTGCGTGACGTCGGGAAAGTCCCGCGCCACCTCGGCGGCGATCTCGTCCCACAGCACCATGCCGTGGCGTTGGGCGTTGGACTTGGTGACGATGGTCAGACGCTTGCGCGGGCGTGCGCGCGCCGTCTCGAAGGCGAAGCGCATGATGCGCTGGACCCCGGCCCGCGTGAAGATCGAGACGTCGGTCGCCACCTCCTCCGGCAAGCCCTTGTGCGAGCGTCCACCCTGCCCGGCATACTCGCCTTCCGAGTTCTCCCGCACGATCACCCAGTCGAGGTCGCCGGGTTCGATGTCCCCGAGCGGTGAACGGATGCCCGGCAGGATACGCGTCGGCCGGACGTTGGCGTACTGGTCGAGCGGCTGGCAGATGGCGAGCCGCAAGCCCCATAGCGTGAGGTGGTCGGCAATGTCGGGAGCGCCGACGGCGCCGAAGAGGATGCCGTCGAAGGCACGAAGCTGGTCGGCCCCGTCGGCGGGCATGAAGGCGCCGGTCCGACGGTAGCGCTCCGAACCCCAGTCGAATGGTTGGAGATCGAGCGCAAACCCGCCGTCGCGTTGCGCCGAGGCTTCCAGAACGCGGCAACCGGCAGCCACCACTTCGATGCCGATGCCATCGCCCGGTATGACGGCGATCCGGTACTGGCGCATGCAATCCTCCCCTCGTGCTTCGGCGGAGGCTGCGGCAGCGCGGCCATCGATGTCAACCATTATTGTTGACAATTTACAGATACCGACCCATGACTGCGGTCGGGAGGACCATGCGATGTCGACGACTGAAAGCGTATCGAGCGCGACGGAGGCCTTGATGCCGGGCTTCCGCGTCCAGCGGATCGAAACCAAGGGCGCATCGATCCATACCGCGATAGGCGGCTCCGGCCCGCCGCTCCTCCTGATCCATGGCAATCCGCTGACCCACATCAGCTGGCACCGTGTCGCACCGCAGCTTGCCGAGCGATTCACGGTCGTCGCGCCCGATCTTCGCGGCTACGGCGACAGCTCCAAGCCGGACGGCGGCGAAGACCATGCCGCCTACTCGTTCCGTGCCATGGGTGAGGATATGGTCGACGTGATGAGGCAGCTCGGCTTCGAACGCTTTGCGGTGGCCGGCCACGACCGAGGTGCGCGCGTCGCCTTCCGCATGGCCCTGGACCATCCGGACCGCATCGAGCGAATGGCGGCTCTCGACATCGTGCCGACTTACGAGCTCCTGTCCAACGTCACGATGGGCTGGGGGCTGGAGAGCTACCATTGGTTCTTCATGGCGCAGAAAGCGCCCTTCCCCGAGAAGCTGATCGGGGCCGATCTCGACTATTACATCCACTACAAGCTCAACAAGCGGGGCGTCGGGCTCGGAATCTTCGATCCGCGTGCCTTCGCCGAATACGCCCGCTGCACCACGGCCGAACAGATCCATGCGGTCTGCGAGGACTACCGCGCGACCGTCACCCTGGACTTCGCGATGGACAAGGCGGACCACGAGGCGGGACGACGCATCGCCTGTCCGGTTCTGGCGCTGTGGGGGTCCAACAGCCACGTGGGCCGGCATCTCAAGCCCGACGAGGCATGGGGGCGCTGGACGACGGACTATCGGGGATACGCGATCCCAACGGGCCACTACCCGGCCGAGGAGCGGCCCGATCTGGTCGCGCCCGCGCTCCTCGACTTCTTCTCGGGCATCGAGCCCCGCACGCCCTAGGCGGTAGCGAGCGCTGCGGCCTCCATGCCGCTCAGGATGCCGCGCGTCATGTCGGCGGTGCCGCCGGTTCCTTTGATATCGCGGGTCCGGGTCGCGGGGTCGGCAAGGGCTGCTCCGATGCCCTCGCTCATCAGTCGCGCCGCGTCCACGGCCTCAGGTACGCCCCGGTCGTGGCCGAGCCATTCCACCATCATGCGGGCGGACTCGATCATCGCATAGGGGTTCGCGACGCCGGCCCCGGCGATGTCCGGCGCCGAACCGTGGGTCGCCTGCGCCATGGCGATCTTGCCCTCGCCGATGCACAGACCCGGCGCCATGCCGAGACCACCCACGAGGCCCGCCGCTTCGTCGGTGAGGATGTCGCCGAACATGTTGGTGGTGACGATGACGTCGAAACTCTGGGGATCGCGGACGAGGCGCATGGCCATCGTGTCGACGATCACCTCGTCGCAGCGAACGTCCGGGAACTCCTGCGCCACGCGTCGGCACTCCTCCGCGAACATCCCGCAGCCGAGCTTGAAAACCGTGTCCTTGTGTACGAAGGTCAGATGCTTCTTCGGCCGTTGGCGGGCAATCTCGAAGGCCGCTCGGGCGACGCGCGAGGAGCCGCGCCGGGTGATCACCCGGACGGAGATCGTCACGTCCTCCGTCGGGCGAAACTCGCCGGAGCCCGCAACGACATTGCGATCCGGCTGGAAGCCCTCGTTGTTCTCGCGAACGATCACGAGGTCGACGTCGTCGTAGATCGCCCCGAGGCCCGGAAAGCTCCGGGTCGGCCGCACATTGGCGAAGAGGTCGAAATGCTTGCGCAGGATCGGGTGCGGATTGATCGCGCCCGGTCCCTTCGGATAGGCCTGATGGCCGATCGGACCGAGGATGAAGCCGTCGAGCTTCGACAGGGCCTCCAGCGTTCCGTCCGGCATGGTGGAGCCATGCATGTCGAGGGAGCGCCGGCCGATCGGCATGGGACGCCAGTCGATACGAAGGCCGGTGCGCGCGGCAGCCGCGCGCACGACTTCGACCGCCGCCGGCACGATCTCGTGGCCGATGTCGTCGCCGTCGAGGATGCCGATCGTCAGGTGTTGGTCCGCCATGTCCTCCTCCCGGCTCAGGCGGCGCAGAGGCGCGAGATCGCGCCCGCGTCCGACGCTTCGGCGAGACCCCATCCGGCCTCGATCGCTCGCGCGGTCGTGTCGGCCCCCACCACCGGCTCGGCCTGGCGGCGGAACTTCTCCGTGATCGCCTCGTCCGACAAGGGCCTCTCAAGGCTGCCCAGCGCATGCTCGACGTGGAGCTCGACCCGCTCGCCGTCCTCGAGCGTGACGACGATCCTGACCGCGTCCTCCTCGATGCCGGGCTCGACCTTGGCCGACACACGGTCGCGCAGGGCGATGATCTCGGGATCGCGAACCATCTCGTCGGTGAAGGCGGTGGGCGTACCGTCGCCATGAAGAAGCGCGGCGGCTGCCGCGTGATACACGCTGAACTTGCCTTCGAGCCCCGTCTGCGGCGTGCGCTTGCCGGTGAGTTCCAGGACGAGGTAGTGGGTGCCGAGCTCCACCGAACGGATGCGCTTCACCCGGTCGCCCAGGCGCTCGCGCAGCTGCGTGCAGCCGTCGATCGTGGGGTGGATCACGATCCCGCAGGCATAGGGCTTGTAGCTGTTGAGCCCCGCTTCCCAGTGCGTCCCCAGACCGTCCACGATCTCACCGTAGTCCTGCTTGGTGGACAGGACGTTCGCCCAGCCGCGGGGCGCCTCGATGCCGCGCAGCGAGGAATCGAAGTTCGCCTTGGCCAGGAAGGCCGCCGCCGCCCCGTTCTGCGCGGCGCGTCCGGGATGGAAGCTCTTGGTCATGGTGCCGAACATCTCGCGCAGGCCCGAAGATTGCGTTGCCGCGATGCCGAAGGCCCAGCTCATCTGCCGCTCGTCGAGGCGCAGGAGCCGCCCCACCGCGGCAGCCGCACCGAAGACACCCGCGGTTCCGGTGATGTGCCAGCCCCTGTCGTAATGCTCGGGGTAGACGGAATTGCCGATCCGGCACTCGACCTCGACGCCCACCACAAGCGCCGCCAGGAACTCCTCGCCCGTGACGGGCCGCGCCTCCGCCACCGCCAGGATCGCCGAGGCGACGGGACCGGCGGGATGGATGATGGTCTTCAGATGCGTGTCGTCGTAGTCGAGCACATGGGACGAGATGCCGTTCATGAGCGCGGCGTGGAGTTCGTCGAGGCGTTCCGCGCGGCCCAGAACCTGCGCCCGCGCGGGGCCCGAGAACGGGGCGAGCGCTTCGATGGCGCGATCCACCGTTTCGTGTCGCGCGCCGCCGAGCGCGCAACCCAGCCAGTTGACGAAGGTGCGCACGCCCTCCCGCCGCACAGCGGCGGGAATGTCGCCGGGACGAAGGCCCACGGTCCAGTCGGCGAGGCGCTTGGTGATGTCGGTATCGGTCATGGATCGGCTTTCGGAGCGCGCGTTCAACGGACGGTGACGAGCCGCCGGGCCAGCGCGGAGAGGTCCGGCAGGTCCTCGAGGCGGTGCACGAGATCGACGATCTCGTCGGCGCGAGCCGTGCTCATTCCGGCGAACTCGGCATTCTCGCGGAACTTGCCCGCCACCTCGTCGTAGCTCATGGGGAACGCAGGCGAGCCCTTGCCGAAGTCGGCGCGACCCGAGATGCGACGGCCGTCCGCAAGGTCGATGTCGATGATCGTGGTCATGAGGTGGTAGCCGGCGGCCTCGGCCTCGTCGTCCACCACGAAGTCGATCTGCTCGATCATGCGCTTGACGTCCTCGCGCGCGACCGCCTCGTCGGTGAACTCGTTCAGCCCAGCCCGCCCATCGAGGAGCAGGATCGCCATGCAGAACTCCATGGAGAACTTGGCCTGGAGCTCGTCGCTCGGACGATGGTGGATCAGCGCGTTCGGCATGTTGGAGTTGGTGCCGACGCGAACGTGGCGAACGTCCTCGGCCTTGATGCCGTTCTCTGCGATGAGGCGCAGCATCTCGGTCATACCGGGATGGGTCAGCGAGCCGGACGGGTGCGGCTTGATGGAGACGCCCGGATCGAGGAAGGTCCAGGGGCTGCCGAGCTTGCCGTGGATGGCGCCGAGGTCGTAGCCCCCGCCCGCCGCCGAGAAGAAGCCGCGCGGCGCTTCCAGGATGCGACCGGTCGCGGTCCAGCCGAGTTCGGCGAACTGGGCGGCCGCCACCCCGTTCTCGGCCGCCTTACCAGCGTGGAACGGCTTTGTCATCGTACCGAAGTTCTCGCGTAGGCCCGCTGACTGGGAACCCGCGATGGAAAGCGCCCGTCGCGTCGTCTCGACGTCGAAGCGCGAGAGGCTTGAAGCCGCCGATGCCGCCGCGAATGGTCCGCAGGTGGCCGTGGCATGGAAGCCGGTCTGGTAGTGGCGCGGCGCGATCGCCTCGGCGATCTTGCACTCGACCTCGACGCCGAGGTGGTAGGCCAGCATGAAGTCGCGGCCCGAGGCACTCGTCACCTCGGCCATCGCGAAGGCGGCCGGCAGGGCCGGAGCGGTCGGGTGGGTCAGCAGCCCGTAGACGCGATCCTTGGCGACGGCGAGCTGGGTATCGTCGTAGTCGTCGGCATGGATGCCGACGCCGTTGGCGAAGGCGGCGAAGCGCGGCGCGACGCGGCGCCCGCCACCGATCACCGTGGCGACGCCGTCCGCCAGACCGAGGCTGTCGAGATGCTGGCGCACCAGCTCGCCGCTCTTGGCGACGGAGCCGGACAGGGCAAGGCCGAAGCCGTCCAGGATCGACTTCTTGCCGACTGCCAGAAGCTCCGCCGAAAGGTCTTCGTAGCGAGCCCCCACGACGAATTCGGCAACATACTTCGTCAGTTCGACGTCGACCGGCATGGTCTGGTTCATGGCCTTCCCTCCCAATGGTGACGGGAAAGCCTTGCGAGTTTATCTGTCGATTGTCAACAGTTTGTAATTTCAATCGTCAGAGGGACGTCCGCGCTGACGAGCCTTCGGCTTCTCGGCGGCCTCGTCGCCCGGCTGTCCAGCCTGCCGGGTGCGCAGAATGCCGTTCATGATATGGCTGCGGGCGGCCTGAAGGGCGGCCAACGGATCACGCTGCTCGAGGGCGGCCACGATCGCGCGATGCTCCTCGTTCGAGATATGCAGAACGTCGGGGCTCGCGAGCGCGCGGTAGCGCTGTATGTGCAACTCCCGCACGAAGCTCTGGTAGAGAAGCTCCAGCCGCTTGTTGCCGGCCATCTGCGCGATACGCCGATGGAATTCGAGGTTGACGGGATAGTAGACGTGGACGTCGCCGAGCTCGACGATGGCGTCCATGCGGTCGGTCAGCGCTCGCAACTCGGCGAGATCGGCATCGGTGATGCGCTCGGCCAGCATCATGGCGATGCAGCCGAAGACGCTGGCGCGTGCTTCCGAAAGGTCCAGCGCCTCGTCGTTGGTAAGCGCACGGATGAAGAAGCCGCGATTGGGGATGATCTCGATGAGGCCGATGGCGGCGAGTGCCGAGCACGCCTCGCGGATCGGCCCGCGGCTGACGCCCAAGCGCTGGGACAGTGCGTTCTCGTTGACGCGCTCGTTGGGTTTAAGCTCGCCATCGATGATCATGCGCTCGATCTCGGCCTGAACCACGTTGGCGAGTGAGCGCGTGCGCAGGAAGTCGATCGCGGCGAGATGGGGCTGCTGGTTCGAGCTGTCCGACATCGTGCTGGGGCCTGAACTGGAAGACGGATGGCCGGATGGCCGACCGCTCCGCATAGCAATATTCCGCGTCCGGCGCACCTCGTCTGGCACGCGATCCCGGCGGTCGCCCCCGCCTCGCCCGGTCAGGCGCGCGGCCCCACGCGCTCGCCACCCAGAACCGGCACGCGGTTCGCCACGAACACCACCGCGAAGGAGGCGAGCAGGAGGATGATGCCGAGGACGCAGATCGCACCGAGATCTCCGCTCTCGTTGAGATCGTAGATGATCACCGACACGAGCTTGGTGTTGGCCGTGGTCAGGAGGATCGTCGCCGAAAGCTCGCGGATCGTGCCCACGAAGACGAAGCACCAGGCTGCCACGACGCTGGTTCGCAGGAGCGGCGCGGTGATGTCCCAGAGCGTCTTCAAGCGTGAGGCGCCCAGGATCCGGCCCGCCTCCTCCAGCTCGGGGTGGACGCCCTGGAAGGCCGAGGACATCTGCTGGTAGCCGGCGGGCAGCTCGATCGTCATGAAGGCGATGAGCAGGATCCAGATCGTGCCGTAGAGCTGGAACGTCGGGTTGGCGTAGGCAAGAAAGAGCGCGACGCCGAGCACGATGCCCGGAATGGCGACCGGCGCGGTCGCCAGGACCCCGAGATACTGGGCGCCCGGCAGCGAGCGCCGCGTCACGAGATAGGACACGACCAGCGCGATGGCGGTGACGATCGTGGCCGTCATCAGACCAAGCAGGAACGTGTTGCGCAGTGCCAGCTGCGTGGCGGAAAACTCGAACAGCACGAAGTTCCAGTGGCGCAGCGTCAGCGTGTCGAAGTTGAGCGCGTCGCCCACCGTGCCCGTGAAGGCCGTCTTCAGGATCGCCGCGTAGGGCAGGAAGATCGTCAGCGACAGGATCGCGACCACGAACAGGACGGCCACAGGCTTCCACCGGCCGAGTTCGGTGACGCGCGGCGTGCCGCTCTTGCCCCCGAGAACCGTGTAGCCGCGCCGCCCGAGAATCGCCTTCTGCGCCCTCAGAAGTAGGATAGTGAGAAGCAGCAAGGGGATGGCCGCGGCGGCCGCGAGACCGGGTTTGGGCGGAAACTGGAACAGGCTCCAGATTTTGGTGGTGATGACGTGGAAGCCTGCCGGCAGCGCCAGGATCGCGGGCGAACCGAACATGGTCAGCGCCTGCAGGATCGCGATCAGCGTTCCCGCCAGCATGGCGGGCAGCACCATGGGGATTGTGACGCGTCGCAGCGTCGTCATCGCGCGTCCGCCGAGGATCGAGGAGGCGTCCTCGAGATCGGAGGGCACGCGGTCGAGCGCGTTGGCGACCAGCGTGAAGACGAAGGGGAAGGTGAAGCAGGCGATCGCGAAGACGAGGCCGGAGAACGAGTAGATGTTGACGAGATAGGCCGAAGCCTCCAGCCCGAACAGCCAGCGGTAGACGATGTTGACGATGCCGCTGTTGGGCGCGGCGATGATCTCGTAGGCGATCGCACCGAGGAACGGGGGCGTCACGAAGGAGGCGGTCACCAGCGGCCGGATCCAGCGCCGCCCCGGCAGGTCGGTGCGTGCGACCAGCCAGGCCATCGGCGTCGCGATCAGGCACGCGAGAATGCCGACGGCCAGCGCCATGCCGATCGCGATGGCATAGGAGCGCAGCATGGTCGGATCGGTGACGAGCTGCGTGTAGTTGTCGAGCGTGAACGTCGCGCGCCGCCCGCTGGTCCGGAACGAGTACCAGACCAGCCAGAAGAGCGGCAGGATGACGAGGACGCCGAGCAGCGCGGCGAGAAAGCCGAATGTCGGCCAGGACCAGTCGAAGCCCTTGCGGCGACGCTCTACGGTCTGCGTGTCGGCGATAACAGCCATCGTGCCCCTCGGGTCCGTTCGGGATTGGGGTAACCTGGGCCGCCGATCGTCGGCCCAGGAAGGTCTCGCCGGGTTCGGCGAGACCGGGCGTCAGGCAGGATCAGGTGCCGAAGTAGCGCTCGTAGTTCGACTTGATCGTATCGATCTCGGGCTCCAGCGCCTCGGGGTCGCTCTCCAGGACCTTGATGTCCTTCAGCGGCGTGCGGCCGGCCTTCTCGACCACTTCCGGGTGGAAGGAGCGAAGACCGCCGAAGTCGCTGTTCAACTGCTGCGCCTCCTTGGAGAACAGGAAGCTGTAGAAGAGCTTGGCGGCGTTGGGATGAGGCGCTTCGGCGAGCACCGCCGCGTTGCCGACGGCCAGGGGCGTGCCCTCGGCCGGATAGACGATCTTGATCGGAACGCCCTCTTCCTGGAGCCGGAAGACGTTGTATTCGTTGCCGTCGATCTCGAGCGCGCGCTCGCCCTGGGCAAGCTTCTTGGGCGGCTCGGTCGAGGACTGGACCTGCATGACGTTCTGGCCGCCCAGCTTCTCGAACCATTCCCAGCCGAGCGCCTGGGACAGGGCGAAGGTCGCGGTCATCACCGTGCCGCTGTAGCCGGGATGGGCCTTGACCATCTTGTCCTTGTACTTCGGGTCCAGAAGATCGGTCCACGTCTTGGGTGCATCGGCCTCCGGCATGAGGTCGGTGCGGTAGGCGAGAACCGAGAGATGCGCGCGGTAGGCGGCGAAGTTGCCGTCCGGGTCCTTTTCCGTCTCTGGCCAGAGGGAGGCAACGACCTCGGGGACCATGGGCTCGAGCCAGCCCTCGCGCTTGAAATACTCGAAGTGCACGGCGTCCGAGGTCTCGATCACGTCGGCATTATAGATGCCGCTCGTGTATTCCTGGCCGATGCGCTGGAAAACGCGCTCGGAGCCCGCCCGCTCCACCTGGACCTGGATCTCGGGATACTTCTCACGGAAGAGGCCGGCGAGGCGCTCGGCGACCGCGACGTCGGTGGCGGTGTAGAAGACCACCCGCCCCTCGCCTTTCGCGGCCGTCTCGAGTTCTGGTGTGATCTGGTAGGGCTCGGGCGCCTGGGCCAGCGCCGCCGGCGCGCACCCGACGGCTGCGACGAGCCCCGCGGCCAAAAGCTTCCAATGGTTCGACATGCTCTTCCTCCCTGGATATCCGGATGGATGGGCCGATGCGGCTCTTCTCGCCCGCTTCCCGGCAGTGACTGCACGTTCGGAACGTCGCCCTCAGCGGGCCAGCGCGCGGCAGCGCTCGGGCGGAAAGCGCACCCAGACCTGCCCGCCCGCCGGCACGGCGAAGTCGACGGGAGCGAAGGCGCGCACAGTCTCGCCGTCGGCGAGCGAGACGAGGTAGTCGCGATGCGAGCCGAGATAGATCTGACGGACCACGGTGGCGGGCGCCGTGTTGGTGTCGATGCCGTTCGGCTTGGTCTCGGACAGATGAATATCATGCTGGCGGATCGAGACGGCGGTCTCGCCATCGCCCGCCACCGTCCCGCTGCGGCACTCGATGGCGAGGCCGTCGGGCCGGACCACGGTGGCCCCGTCGCCGCGGCGACCCTTGAGGATGTTCGTGCCGCCGATGAAGCGGGCGACGAACTCGGTCTCGGGCCGCTCGTAGATGTCCTCCGGCGAGCCGGCCTGCTCGATCCGGCCGTCGTTCATCACCACGATGAGATCGGCCGTGGTCATGGCCTCCGACTGATCGTGGGTGACGTAGACGGTGGTGTAGCGGAACTCGTCGTGGAGGCGCCGGATCTCGAAGCGCATCTCCTCGCGAAGATTGGCGTCGAGGTTCGACAGCGGCTCGTCGAGGAGCAGGATCTCCGGCTTCACCACCAGGGCCCGCGCCAGCGAGACGCGCTGCTGCTGTCCGCCGGACAGCTCGCCCGGATAGCGGTCGGCGAGCGGCGACAGCCGGGTGGCGGCCAGGATTTCCTCGACGCGCCGGCGGATTTCGTCGGCCGGCAGCTTGCGCAGCTTGAGGCCATAGGCGACGTTCCCGAACACCGTCATGTGCGGCCAGAGCGCGTAGGACTGGAAGATCATCGACATGTTGCGGTCTTCGGGCGGCACCGTCGATCCAGCCGCCGACACGACCTTGCCGCCCACGCGGATCTGCCCGCCATTGGCGGGAACGAACCCGGCGACGAGCCGGAGCGTCGTGGTCTTGCCGCAGCCCGACGGCCCCAGCAGGCAGACGAGGTGGCCGCGCTCGACCGCGAGATCGATGCCCTTCACGGCTTTAAACGCGCCGTAGTTCTTGGTCAGGCCGTCCAGTTCCAGAAACGCCATCGTTCCTCCCAATGGCATCCCGCGCTTCGGCGGGTACGAACCAAAAGCTAGAAGCCAATCTGAAGATTGTCAACAAAAGGCAATTATTCTGTTCGTTGACGATCTCGTGTTGCGTGCCAGCGGACGAGCGGCGCCACGAAGAGGTTGGTGACCAAGGTGCGCCATAGCTGGAAGCAGGCGATCGGCGCCGCCAGAATGCCCAGCGCGCCGGCCGACGCGACCATCTCGCCTAGGCCGCCCGGCGCCGCGCTCAGGACCGACGACAAAGGATCCAGCCCCGTGGCCCAACGCACGAGCGGGGCGAAAAGCAGGAACGACACCAGGAAAAGGACCGTGCCGGATGCGAGGCCGGCGAGCGCGACCCGTGGAAGCCGGCTGAGACGCTCGAGCCGCAGCCGCAGGCCGAGCGTCGCGCCGATGGCGACCTCGGCTGGCGCGAGGACGACGTCGGGGACGGGCGGGATCGCGATGCCGGCCGCGGCGACCGCGAGCGCAAGAAGCATCGGCGTCAGGACGAAGGCATTGATGAGCCCGAGCCGGGTCGCTCCCCAGGCGATCAGCAGCGAGGCGGCCAGCATGGGAAGGAGGACCGTGAAGTCGTCGGCGATGAACCCGTGCGCCGGCATGGCGCCATGAGGCGGGTGGCCCGTCAGGCCCAGCCAGAGCGGGATCAGCGTGATCACGATCGCGACCCGAAGCGTGTGGACGAGCGTCACCGCCTGTTCGTCGGCGGCGATCTCGCGGGCCAGCGTCGCCATCTCGGCCAGTCCCGCCGGAAGGCAGCAGAGGAGCGCGCTCGTGCGGTCGATGCCTGCCATTCTGGCCGCGGGCACGGCGATGAGCGCCCCCGCGAGATTGGCCAGGAGGGCGACCAGAAGCATGACCGGCGCCATCCGGAGAAGGACGTCGAGGACCGAGGTGTCGAGCAGCGCGCCGATCGAAAGGCCGGCCGCCATCTGTCCGGCTCGCCGGACCAGCCGGCCGCCCGGCATCGCCGCCCATATGTTGGCGACCAGCGCCCCGCCCGCCATGCCACCGAGGATCAGGGCGAGCGGCAGGCCGAGGGCGCGAAACGCAAGCGCCCCGAGCGTTGCGGCCAGCGCTGTCGCTGCGACGAGTGCGAGCGTGCGAAGCGCGCTCATCTCCGTCAGACCATCAGTGCACCGCCGTTCACGTGCAGCGTCTGACCGGTGACGTAACGCATGTCGGGGCGCGTGAGGCTGGCGACGGCGGCCGCGACCTCCTCGGGCGTGCCGCGCCGGCCGAGCGGGTTCGTACGGGCGGCGTGGTGGGCAGGCTCGGAGCCGGCGCGCCGCGTCTCGATCAGGCCCGGCGCGACGGTGTTGACGGCGATGCCTGCGGGTCCGAGTTCATGCGCCAACGCCTTCGCGAAACCCACGAGGCCTGCCTTGGCGGCAATCACGTGCGCCCGGTGCGCGGCGCCCGAATGTCCCGTCAGGCCCCCGATCATGACGATCGAGGCGGCCGGGCTTCGCTTGAGGGCGGGCAAGGCCGCCTTCACCAGCAGGAACACGCTGTCGAGACCGAGCGAGAGCACGCGCCGCCAGTCCTCGAAGCTCATCTCCTCGATCGTTGATTCCGGCCGGATCGCGGCGTTGGCGACGACGATGTCGAGGCGACCGAAACGCTCGAGCGCCGCGTCCACCATCCGTTCGGCCATGGCGGGATCGGTGAGATCTCCGAGGGCAACCTCGGCCCGGCGACCCGTCGCCCGAACGAGACCGGCCGTCTCCTCGACGCTGGCGCGGTCGCTCGCGGCGTGAACGAGGACGTCGGCTCCGTCCTGCGCAAGGCGCTCGGAGATCGCGCGCCCGATGTTGCGGGAGGCACCCGTCACGAGGGCGACGCGTTCGGCGGCGGCGGGTTCGGTCATACGGCTTGTCCTTCGTCTTCACGGAGAGCGGCGATGGCGGGTGCCCCGTCGGCCAGGACGCGGCGCACGAGGCCGAGCATCCGCTCGGGGTCGCGGACGCCACCATAGGCGGCGTTGCGCAGGAACTTGCGTTCGACGTCGGCTCGCGACAGCGGCGCATCCACCCCGCCGCGCATGTGATCCTGCCGCATCTCGCGCCGCGAGCCGTCGGCGAGTTGCACCTCGATGTGCCCGGTGAAGCGCGCGGGATAAGGATCGGCCGGATCGATCTCGTAGCCGACGAGCCCGGCGACGCGAAGGAGGTCGGGATCCGCGATCGTCTCGGGCGTGAAATCCGGAAGGTCGGCATGCCCGCGCACCAACCCGAGCGCGACCCCGAAGGGAACGCTGAACTTGGCGGCGTAGTCGGTGGGCGGGCGACGCTTGAGCGCGAGCGGCTCCCACAGACGATGGACGTAGCCGTCAGACGTCAGGCAGCGGATCGCGCGCACCTCGCGCCAGTCCAGGCCCTCGGCGCGCAGCATGGCGGCGCAGTCGATATAGGGCTGGACCATCGTGCCGCAGGGAAACGGCTTGAAGGTGATGCGCTCCGAGACCCAGCGCGCGCCGAGATCCCCTACGAGTTCGCCGACGAGCGGCTCGATCGAGGGCGCGAAGGCGCGGAAGAATCCGTGCTCGCCTTCGAGGACGCGGCGCGCCCCGATGAAGCCAGCCCCGCCCATGCGCGCGGCGCGAAGGCCCGACTGCGCGGCCCAGCCGGCATGCATGCGTTTCGTCCAGCTGCCGTCACCGAGGTACTCGATGATGCCGGATGCCGTGGAGCCGGCGATACCGAGCCCCTGGCGCAGGGCCGCAGCGTCCTGGCCGAGGGCGACCCCGACGGCGAAGGCGCTGGCGAGCGCCCCGAGCACGGCGGTCGGGTGAAAACCGGCTCGGTGTATGGCCTTCGGCGCCGTCAGCCCGAGCCGGCAGAGAAGCTCGGTGCCGGCCGCGATCCCGAGGAGGATGCGTTCGGGCGGAAGTCCGTCGCGCTCGGCCGCAGCCAGGACTGCGGGCACGATCACCGCGCCCGAATGGACCGGTCCGCCTTCGAACGTGTCGTCGAAGTCCTCGCCATGCGCGGCCGTGCCGTTGAGGAGCGCGGCATCGGCCGCCGTCAGGCGCGCGGCATGGCCGAACGCGGTCGAGTGCCCGGGCTCGGCTGAACGCAGAACCGCGCCGACATAGTCGCTTCGGCGCGCTGCGAGGCATAGGCCGATCACGTCGACAAGGAGAAGGTCGGCCTTTTCGATCACCGGCTCGGGCAGGTCGCGGACGGCGAGACGGGAGCCCCACTCGGCGATCGTCTGCGAGAGGCTGGGCGCCGTGTCGGCGGAAGCGGCATGGGCTGTGGCGGTCATCAGCGTGAGGTCTCCACCGAGGCTGGGGCGCGCCGTGCGCGCCAGCCGTCCCGCAGGTCGCGGCCGAGCGAGAAGGCGACGAAGCCGAACGCGACCAGAAGCAATCCGATCGCGATCGGATCTTCCAGGAAGATGCCGAGGTCGCCGTCCGACAGGAGAAGCGAACGTCGATAGGAGGATTCCACCATGTGCCCCAGGACGGCGCCGAGAATCAGCGGCAGAAAGGGGAAGCCGGCGATCCGCATGAGATAGCCGACGGCACCCATGGCGAGCGCGAAGCCGATGTAGAACAGCGAGTGATCGAGCGTGTAGACGCCCGAGAGGATCAGGGCGAGGATGAAAGCCGCGAGATACGGGCGCGGCCGGTTCACGAGCCAGACGCAGGCCGGCAGCAGCAGAATGCCGAAGGCGAGCTGTGCGACGATCGCAACGAAGGAGCCGATGTAGAGACCGGTGACGACCTCGCCGTTCTGCTCGAACAGGCGCGGCCCCGGCAGGAGGCCATGGATCAGGAATCCGCCGAGCAGGACCGCGGTGGAGTTCGAACTCGGAATGCCGAAGGAGAGAAGCGGGATCAGCGTGGTGGAGGCCACCGTGTTGTTCGCGGTCTCGGGTGCCGCGACGCCCTCCTCCGAGCCCTTGCCGAAGAGCGCCGGGTTCTTCGACCAGCGCTTGGCCTCGTTGTAGGACATGAAGGCGGCGATCGAGCCGCCACCGCCCGGCGTCAGCCCCTCGAACAGACCCATCACGCAGCCGATGAACTGAGAGCGCTTCAGCCGGCTCATCATGGCACGCGTCGGCAGCCGGACGCGCACCTTCTCCTTCAACTCGCCGAGATCCGGCGCGCCGGACTGCACCATGAGCTCGGACAGGGCGAAGACGCCGACCATCACCAGGACCGGCTCGATCCCGTTCAGGAGATCCGGGATCCCGAATGTGAAGCGGTTGACGCCGGCAATCGGGTCGGCACCGACGGTGGCGATCATCAATCCTACCACGGCCGCTGCCAGCCCCTTCACCAGCGAGCCGCCGGACATCGAGGCGATGACGCTGAGCCCGAGAACGCCGAGGCCGAAATAGCTCGTCGGCTTGAAGGCGAGCGCCAGCCACGACAGGGGCTCGGTCATGGTGACCAGCATCACGAGACCGAACATCGAGCCGAGGAAGCCCGACCAGAGCGAGATGCCGAGCGCCTCGCCCGCCCGGCCCTGCCGCTTCATCTCGTAGCCGTCGATCACGGTCGCGGCGGCGGAGTTGGTGCCGGGCGTGCGGATCAGGATGGCGGGAATCGAGCCGCCGTACTCCGCGCCGATATAGACTGAGGCGAGGAGCACGATCGCCGTCATCGGCTCCATCGTGTAGGTGAAGGGCAGGAGAAGGGCCATCGTGATCGAGGCCGAGATGCCCGGCAGCGCGCCTCCCAGGATGCCCCAGACGAGCCCGGCGATCGCTGCCGGGATCACCATGGTGGTGGTGGAAAGCGTGAAGATCTCAGTGAGGGTTTCCATCATCGCCGCCTAGAACAGGACGCCCATCGGCTGCGCGACGCCGAGGAGCCCGTTGAACAGGAGCCAGAAGCCGAGGCCCCCGACGATCGCGACGACCGGGATGCGCCAGTCGCGGGCCGCGCCCTCGTAGAGCGCGATGGCGGCGATCGCGACCGCGATCGCGACGGGATAGCCGAGGATGGGAAGAAGAACGAGATATCCCGCCCCGATCAGAAGGAAGCCGAAGGCACGGCCGAGGGAGGCCGTGTAGTCGTCGCCCGCCTCCTCCTCGTCGTTGGCCGCGGCGCCGGTGTTCAGCCGCGCCTGGGCACACTGCGCCCGAAGGCCGGCCAGCGCCCTGACGATCAGCACCAGGGCCAGCACACCTAGAAGAGTGGCGAGATAGACCGGCAGTCCGCGCGGACCGAAGTCGTCGTCGAGCATGCTGGAGGGAATGGTTTCGGTCGCCGCGAAGTAGGCGGCCGCCAGCGCAAGCAGCACGAGGCCGCCGATCAGATCCGTCTTCATGTCGCAATCCTCGGACCTGGACAGGCTACTGGATCACGCCCGAGGCCCGCAGGAAGCCCGCGGTCTTGTCGGCGAAATCGGTGACGAACTGCGGATAGCTCTCATGACCGATGAAGTTCGCGATCAGGCTCTCCTCTTCATAGGCCTTGCGGTACTCGGGATCGTCGAGCGTCGTCTTGGCCGCGCGGTCCCAGATTGCGGCAATGTCGTCCGGCAGGCCCTTGGGCGCGGCCAGCCCCCGGAACTTCTGGAGAACGACGTCGTAGCCGCTCTCCTTCACGGTGGGCACGTCCGGGAAGGCGGCGAGGCGCCCTGGATTGAAGGTCGCCAGCAGCCGGATCTGGCCGCTTTCGATCTGCGATCGCAGTTCGGGAACCTCGCCGACGCCGATATCGAGCGTGCCGTTCAGGACGTTGATCATCATGTCGCCGCCGCCTTCGTGGCTGACGACCGCAGCCTTGACGCCTGCGGCGGCTTTGAGCTGCTCGGCGGCCTGGCGCTCCAGCGAAGCCGGATTGGCCGCGCCCCAGCGCCCGCGCTCGTTGCGCGCATGCTCGATCACATCGGCGAGCGTTTGATAAGGGCTGCTCGCGGCCGTGTAGACCACTTCCGAGTCGGTGAAGAAGTTCACGACCGGCTGGAGATCCTTATAGCTCGTCGCCGAGGACGACAGGAGCGAGGTGTAGATGTAGGTCGGCGTCGTCGCGTAGAAGATGCTGCCGTCGGGGGGCGAATTCGCAAGCCGCGCCATGGCCTTGGCGCCGCTCCCGCCCTGCACGTTCTCGACCACGAAGGTCGCGTCGATCTGCCTCGACAGATACTTCACGAGCTGGCGCAGGAAGACGTCGCTGCCCCCGCCCGGGCTGGAATGGGTCACCAGCGTGACCGTGCGATGCGGGTAGGGTTCGGCCCAAGCGGCGCCGATCCCGGTTGCGATTTGAACGGCGACCAACGCGCCGACGATTAGTTTGCGCATGCGACCCTCCCCTATCGCGGTCTTCCACCGCGTTGGAGACAGAGTTGCTCGCACGGAAAGTTTATTGTCAAGTGTCGACTATTTACAAAATTGCTGTAGGGACGTCCTTCCGTGTTGCCGCAAGGGTTGAACCGGCGGCTGCGAAGAATCGGTGGGAAACGTTTAGCTGGGTTGCCAGAAGCCGACTTGAATAGCGCCGCGAGTTGCAGGCGCCAGAGCGGTTGGCCCTGTTCCGAATGGTGGCCCCGCCGAAACGTGTCCGCCGTAATTCGGACACGGTGAAACCGTGGGGTTCATTTGCGACACAGTCATGCAACCGGCTCGTAGCGCGAGCATCTAGCCGCACCCGCGCACGCGCCCCCACCCGCGTTACGTAGGCGGCATGGGCTACCCGTGGGCACCCAACGCAGTTGGCGCTTTTGATGGTGAGCCGATCCGCTACATGCCGTAGTCAGCGCGACTGCCGCCAACCTTCAGCGGTCGTTGCGTCGGTGCGCGCAAAGACGAACGATGGCGGCGATTGCAAAACGCCACGGAAGCCGAATTGGCCCCGTGGCGGTTGCTACCATCATCCATTCGCCGGTCCATCCGCTCCGGCCAGGACGGAAGCGCTGGAATCAGCTGCGCGGCTTGACGTTCTGCGGATCGTAAAGCGGCTTGTAGCCCACGCTCGCGACCTCGGCGGGGAACGTGTCTCCGAAGTACTCGAGATCGACCGCGCGTCCCACTTCGCAGTGGCTCCGCGGCAGATACGCGAGCGCGATGTTCTTGCCGATCGTCGGGCCGTAGGCCACCGAGGTCGTGTAGGAGCGCCGGCCGAGTTCGTCGACGAGCGTCTCGCCCGTCTCGGGGCAGAGAACTGGCATGGTCCCCACGGGGTAGCGGGCGATGCCCTTCGAATCCGTGTTGTCGGTCATGATCAACGTACAGAGCATCGCGGGCTGGTGATCGCGCGCCTTGTACTCGAGGTGCTTGGCCCTGCCCCGGAAGTCGGCGTCCTTGACCTTCGGGCGCGCTAGGTCGGCCTCCATGAGATTGTACTCGGTCAGCAGGTCGGCGTTCTGAAGACGCAGGCTCTTTTCCATGCGGCGTGTGTTGGCGTAGGTCTCGACGCCCACCGCGATGACGCCGGTGGAGCGCAGCGCGTCCCAGACGGCCAGCCCGTCCTCGTAGGCCATGTGCAGCTCCCATCCCTGCTCGCCAACATAGGAAATGCGGAAGGCGGTGACCGACCTGCCGGCGATGGTGAGCGGCTTGATCGCAGCGAAGGGGAAGTTCTCGGGAGATAGCACGGACGCATCGTCCAGAAGGCTGCCGAGGTTCTCTCGCGCGTTCGGCCCCCAGATGCCGATCGTGATGTACTTTTCCGATACGTCCGTGATCGTGACGTCCAAACCGCGGTCCTGCGCCGTGCGGCGCATGTACTGAAAGTCGCGCGGACCGGCATCGGCGCCGTTGATCATGCGGATGCGGTCGGCCATGCGGATCACCGTGAAGTCGGCGCGCACCATGCCCTCGTCATCGAGGAAGTGGGTGTAGATGCCCTTCCCGATATTGGCGTCGCCCCCGATCTTGGCCGCGCAAAGCCATTCCATCAGCTCGACGTGGTCCGGTCCCTCGATGTCGATGATGGAGAAGTGCGACAGGTTGATGATGCCGCAGTTCTCGCTCATCTCGAGATGCTCGGCGTTGGACACGCGCCAGAAATGGCGGTTGTCCCACTCGTTCTCGCGTACGGGAATGCGGTTGCCGTATTTCTCCAGGAGGTGTTCGTTGGCCGCGTAGCCGTGCGCGCGTTCCCAGCCGCCGAGCTCCATGAAGTAGCCGCCGAGTTCCTTCTCCCGTTCGTGGAACGGCGAGCGGCGGATGCCGCGCCCGCCGGCGAAGGGCTCGCGCGGGTGGACCGGCGGGTTGTAGATCTTCCGCGCCGTCTCGGTGCAGCGTTCCTCGATGAACTTCTCGTCCAGCTGAAAGCCGCTGAAGCGTGCGTAGTCGATCCGGTTGTGATCGATCGGAGTGCGGCCGTCGGTCATCCAGTCGGCGATGAGCTTGCCCATGCCCGGGCCGTCCTTCACCCAGATGCCGACGCAGTACCAGAGACCGCGTACCTTCTGGCTTTCGCCCATCGAAGGGCCGCCGTCGGTGGTGGTCTGCAGGAGGCCGTTGAAGGAATGGCCTTCGTTGTAGCCGATTTCGCCGAGGATCGGCGTCAGCTCGATCGCCCGCTCGAGAGGCTCGATCACCTGCTCCATGTCGAGGTCGCGCTGCGAGGGCGACAGGCGCGCCTCGTGCTTCTCGAGAAGCTCGCGCGGATGGACGAGGCGCACGTTGTGCTCCTCGTAGTAGCCCCACTCGATCTGGCCACCTTCGGCGGTCTTCGGATCGCCGGTATCGCGGAGGTAGGCCGAATTGCCCTGGTCGCGCAGCAGCGGGTAGCCGATCTCCTTGCCGGTGCCGGCGAACTCGTTGTAGGGGCCGAAGAAGGTGAGCGGATGATCCACCGGCATGACCGGCAGGTCCTCGCCGGCCATTTCTGCGATGAGGCGACCCCATAGCCCGGCGCAGACCACCACATGGTCGGCCATGATCGTGCCGCGGTTGGTGACCACGCCCTGGATGCGACCGTTCTCGATGACGAGCGACTTGGCGGACGTGTTGGCGAAGGCCTGCAGCTTCCCGGCGTTCACCGCCTGGTCGACGAGCTTGCCGGCGACCGTCTGGGAGCGTGGGATGACGAGCCCGGCATCGGGATCCCAGAGACCACCCTGAACGAGGCTTTCCTCGATCAGCGGCATCCGTTCCTTGATCTCGGTGGGTTCGATCAGCCGGGCGCGGGTGCCGAAGGCCTTGGCCGAGGCGACCTTGCGCCGGATCTCGTCCATGCGCTCGTCGTCGCCGACGCGGGCGACCTCGAGGCCGCCGACGCGCGCGTAGTGGCCCATCTTGTCGAAGAAATCGATCGAGTAGAGCGTCGTCCAGCAGCTCAGGAAGTCATGGCTCGTCGCATAGCAGAAGTCGGAGGCGTGGGCGGTGGAACCGATGTCCGTCGGGATGCCCGACTTGTCGATGCCGACGATGTCGCTCCAACCCCGCTCGACGAGATGATGGGCGATCGAGGCACCCACGATCCCGCCGAGACCGATGATGACGACCCGCGCCTTCTCGGGAAATGCTGCCATGTTGGTTCTCCAGATTGCGCGAGACGTCGAGGACGGCGTGCACTCGGCTTGAGGATCAGGGCGTGAAGACGACCGTGCGGTGATGGTTGAGCATGACGCGACCTTCGAGGTGATACTTCACCGCGCGCGCCAGAACGCGGGACTCGATGTCGCGCCCGGCGGCCACGAAGTCGTCGCCCGTCATGGCGTGGCTCACGCGCTCGGTCTCCTGCTCGATGATCGGACCCTCGTCGAGATCGGCCGTAACGTAATGGGCGGTCGCACCGATGAGCTTTACGCCGCGCTCGTGCGCCTGGTGGTAAGGCTTCGCGCCCTTGAAGCTCGGCAGGAAGGAATGGTGGATGTTGATGATCATCCCGAACAGGCGGTTCGACAGGTCGTTCGACAGGACCTGCATGTAGCGGGCGAGGATCACGAGCTCCGAGCCGGTTTCCTTCACGAGCTCGATCAGCTGCTCCTCACGCTCCGCCTTGTTCTCCTTGTTCACCGGCCAGTGGTGATACGGGATCCCCTCCTGTTCGGCGGTTCTGCGGGAGTCCTCGTGGTTGGAGACGATGGCTGCGACCTCGGCGTTCAGCCATCCGACCTTGATCTGGTAGAGAAGGTGCAGGAGCGCGTGGTCGAACTTCGAGACCATGATGATGATCCTGGGGCGGCGCGACAGGTCCTCGACCTTCAGCCGCATGTCGAAGCGATCGACCGCAGGTTTGAGCGCGAGATCCAGCACCGGCTGGCCGGTCGCCTCCGGGGCAGCAACGGCGATGCGGACGAAGAGCTGGTTCGTCTTCCGGTCGCAGAACTGGTTGGCTTCCAGGATGTTGGCGCCCCGTGACGCCAGCGCCGTGGCGAGCGCTGCGGTGATGCCCGGTTGGTCGAGGCAGCTGAGCTTGAGGATGAACTTGTTCTCGGCCATCGCGCGTCTCGATTCAGGGGGCAAGTCGAAGCATTGCGACACCGCCTGCCCTGCGCACAGGACGTTTGCGTCAATTTCGGATTAGCAGTACGACAGCGGAAAGAGAGGTTCACGCCCGGGAATTGCGATGGACGTCAGAAGCGAGAGCCGCGCGAGCGCGACGTCGTCGGGTGCCTACCGGCCGCGACGGAACGGCGTACGGCTATCGGTCGGCTTCATCCTCGACAAGCGGTTCACCCTCTGCGCCTTCGCGAACTTCGTCGACGTCCTGCGTCTGGCGGCCGACGAGGGCGACCGCAGTCGCCCGATCATGTGCAACTGGAACGTCCTCTCGGACACGATGAGCGCAATCCCGTCGAGCAGCGGCGTTTCGGTTCAGCCGAACGAGCGGCTCGGAGACCCAGCGAAGTTCGACTACATCGTCGTCGTCGGCGGCGTGATGGACGATCTGACGGGTCTCGGGGCGAACTATACAGCCTATCTCCGAAAGGCCGCCGCTGCCGGCATTCCACTGATCGGCCTCTGCACCGGCGGCTTCCTGCTGCACAAGGCGGGGTTGATGAAGGGCTACCGCTGCTGCGTCAGCTGGTTCCACCATGCCGACTTCCTGGAACAGTTCGACGGGCTCGACCCGGTGTCCGATCAGATCTTCATCGACGACGGCGACAGGCTTACGTGTTCCGGGGGCGCGAGTTCCGCCCATCTCGCCGCCTATCTCGTCGAGCGCCACGTGGGGCGGGCACAGGCGAGCAAGAGCCTGCACATCATGATCATCGACGACGCCATGCGGCCCGAGAAGCCGCAGCCGGGCGTCTCGATGGATATCTCGACACGCGATCCGATGGTGATGCGGGCGCTTCTCCTCATGCAGCAGAACATCGACGCGCCCTTGTCGGTGGGCGAATTGGCCAAGCGTATGGGGCACAGCAAGCGGCAGCTGGAGCGCCACTTCCGGTCGGCTCTCGGCGCTTCGCCGCAGGCCGCCTTCCTGCAGATCCGCCTCACCTTCGCGCGGCACCTGATCGAGACGACGGACAAGCTGGTGGCTGCGGTCGCCGTGGAATGCGGCTTCTGCGACTCCTCGCATCTCAGCCGCATGTTCCGTCAGCGCTTCGACAGCACGCCGCAGGAAGTCCGCCGTCAGGCGCTCCTGGCGGCCGCGGCCGCAAGCACGGTGCCCGAGTTCGACGCCGCCTGAGACCGCCGTCGGTCGGTCGCCGCAGAGCGTGCTGGGTCGACCTTCGCATCGCACAAGCCTCCGCCGCGAGCGTGCTCTTAAAGTGCGATCCGATTGACGCAAATGTCCTGTCCCCTGCGGCGCCCTTGTCGCAATGGTACCTCCGCAATGGTCGTTTGAGGTTTGCAATGACCCGTTTCTCCTTTCCGTCCCTGCTGGCGAACGCGCTGACGGGCCACAAGAAATGGGAGCCGCAGTGGCCGGACGCCGAGCCGAAGGCGGAATACGATGTGATCATCGTCGGCGCCGGCGGACATGGGCTCGGGGCCGCCTACTACCTCGCCAAGGAGCACGGCATCACCAACGTCGCGGTGATCGAAAAGGGCTGGCTCGGCGGCGGTAACACGGGCCGCAACACCACCATCATCCGCTCGAACTACCTCTACGACGAAAGCGCGATGCTCTACGAGCATTCGATGAAGCTCTGGGAGAACCTGACCCAGGAGCTGAACTACAACGTCATGTTCTCGCAGCGCGGCGTGATGATGCTCGCGCACAACGTCCATGACGTTCAGAGCTTCAAGCGCCACGTTCACTCGAACCGCCTCAACGGCATCGACAACGAGTGGCTGACGAAGGAAGAAGCCAAGGAATTCTGTCCGCCGCTCGATATCTCGCCGAACGCCCGCTACCCCGTCATGGGCGCGGCCCTCCAGCGTCGCGGCGGTGTCGCGCGTCATGATGCCGTCGCCTGGGGCTATGCCCGCGGCGCGGCGGCGATGGGCGTCGACATCATCCAGAACTGCCCGGTCACCTCCATCCGCCGCGACGCCGCCGGCAACGTGACGGGGGTCGAAACGGCGCGCGGCTTCATCAAGGCCAAGAAGGTCGGCGTCTCGGCCGCCGGCAACACGTCGGTCGTGATGGAGTCCGCGGGCGTCCGCCTGCCGCTCGAAAGCTATCCGTTGCAGGCGCTGGTGTCGGAGCCGGTGAAGCCGATCTTCCCCTGCGTCGTCATGTCGAACACGGTGCACGCCTACATCTCGCAGTCCGACAAGGGCGAGCTGGTGATCGGCTCGGGCACCGACCAGTACGTGTCCTACAGCCAGCGCGGCGGACTGCCGCTGATCGAGCACACGGTGGCGGCGATCTGCGAGATCTTCCCGATCTTCACGCGCATGCGGATGCTGCGCAAATGGGGTGGCATCGTCGACGTCACCCCGGATCGCTCGCCGATCATCGGCAAGACGCCGGTTCCGGGCCTCTACGTCAACTGCGGCTGGGGTACCGGCGGCTTCAAGGCGACGCCGGGCTCCGCCAATGTCTTCGCGCACACGATCGCGGGGGACGAGCCCCACAAGATCAACGCACCCTTCACGCTGGAACGGTTCAAGACCGGCCGGCTCATCGACGAGGCGGCCGCCGCCGCCGTTGCGCATTAAGGGGACGGCCCATGCTTCTCATCCGCTGCCCCTACTGCCAATGCGAGCGCCCCGAGGTCGAATTCAACTATGGCGGTCAGGCGCATATCGAACGCCCCGGCGACCCCTCGACGCTGTCGGACGACGACTGGCGTGACCATCTCTACATCCGCACCAACCCGCGCGGAGCGCATTACGAGCGCTGGCGGCACACGCATGGCTGCGGCCGCTTCTTCAACGCCATCCGCGACACCGTCACCGACAAGTTCGTGACGACCTACGAGGCCGGCAAGCCGCGGCCCGTACAGGCTGACTCCGAGGACGTTCGGTCATGAGCGATTTCCGCATTGCCAACCGGGGCCGAGTGAATCACGGCAAGCGCGTCGCCTTCTCGTTCAACGGCGCGACCTATCAGGGCTTCGAGGGCGACACGGTCGCCTCGGCTCTGCTCGCCAACGGCGTCCATCTCGTCGGCCGTTCGTTCAAATATCACCGGCCGCGCGGCATCCTGTCGGCCGGTTCCGAAGAGCCCAACGCGCTGCTCGGCATCGACCACGGCCCGGCCCGCGTGGAGCCCAACACACGCGCGACCGTGATCGAGATCTCGGAAGGGCTGAAGACCACGAGCCAGAACCACTGGCCGTCGCTGAAGCGCGACGTCGGCGCGATCAACGACGCGCTCTACATGCTGTTCTCGGCCGGGTTCTACTACAAGACGTTCATGTGGCCGAAGTCCTTCTGGAACAAGGTCTACGAGCCGATCATCCGGGGCGCGGCAGGTCTCGGCAAGTCGCCGACCCTGCCGGATCCCGACGTGTATTCGAGCCGCTTCGCCCATTGCGACGTCCTCGTCGTCGGCTCAGGCCCCGCCGGTCTGGCGGCCGCGCTGGAAGCGGGACGTTCGGGGGCCAAGGTGATGCTGGTGGACGAGCAGGCCGAGCTCGGCGGCTCGCTTCTGTCGGAGACGGACGCCGGCATCGGCGGCGGAACGGGCTGGGCGTGGCTCAAGGCGAGCGTCGACGAACTCGCCGCGATGCCGAATGTGCAGCTCCTGCCGCGCACCACGGCGATCGGCTACTACCATCAGAACCTCGTTGCGCTCTGCCAGCGCCTGACCGACCACCGGTCGTCGGCGCCCGAGGGTGCGCCGCGCGAGCGCATGTGGAAGGTGCGCGCCAAGCAGGTCGTGCTGGCGCAGGGGTCGATCGAGCGGCCGCTCGTGTTCGACGGCAACGATCGTCCCGGCGTGATGCTGGCCGGCGCCGCGCGCACCTACCTCAATCGCTACGGAGCGAAGGTCGGCAACAACGTCGTGGTGGTCACCGGCCACGACAGCGCATGGCTCGCCGCCTTCGATCTCGCCCGGGCCGGGGTGAAGGTCGAGGCGATCGCGGATCTGCGGTCGGACGTCGATCCCTCGCTCGTCTCCGAAGCCGGGTCGCTCGGCATCGAGGTCTTGGCCGGCTGGACGGTCACCGGCACCAAGGGGCGGCTGCGCGTCTCGTCGGTCCGCGTCCTGCCCGTCGGCGGCGATGGCTCGCGAGCCCGCACGATCGCCTGCGACGCGCTCCTGATGAGCGGCGGCTGGACGCCGAGCCTCCACCTCTTCTCGCACACGCAGGGCAAGCTCGACTGGCGCCATGGCGAACAGATGTTCGTGCCGGCCACCTACAAGGAAGCCTGCCGCTGCGTCGGCGCCGGGAATGGCGACTTCGGTCTTTCCAAGGCGTTGGCGGAGGGCGCCGAGGCAGGCGCGGCGGCCGCCAAGGACGCCGGCTTCGATGCGGCGCCGACGACCTACGCCGTCGATGGCGAGCGCCACCTGACCGGCGTCACCAGCCGCGAGCTGCCGACGGACCAGAACGCCGGCAAGGCCAAGGCCTTCGTCGACTTCCAGAACGACGTCACGGCCAAGGACATCCGGCTGGCCGTGCGCGAGGGCTTCAAGTCCATCGAGCACATCAAGCGCTACACCACCAACGGCATGGCGACGGATCAGGGCAAGCTCTCCAACATCAACGGCCTCGCCATCGCGGCGGATGCCGTGCAGCGCCCTGCCCCGGCCGTCGGTCTGACGACGTTCCGCCCGCCCTACACACCGACCACGTTCGGCGCCTTCTGCGGCTACAGCCGTGGCCGGCTGTTCGACGTCACACGAAAGACCGCGATCGACGGCTGGGCCGAGGAGCACGGCGCCGTCTTCGAGCCCGTCTCGCTCTGGCGCCGCGCCTGGTACTTCCCGAAGGCGGGCGAGGACATGCACGCGGCGGTCGCGCGCGAATGCAAGGCGACGCGGGAGTCCGTCGGCATCTTCGATGCATCGACGCTCGGCAAGATCGAGATCGTCGGCCCCGACGCCGCCGAGTTCCTCAACCGGATGTACACCAACCCGTGGAGCAAGCTGCAGCCGGGCCGTACGCGCTACGGCGTCCTCCTTGGTGAGGACGGCTTCATTCGCGACGACGGCGTCATCGGGCGCCTGTCGAGCGACCGGTTTCACGTGACCACGACGACGGGCGGCGCCGCCCGCGTGCTCAACCTGATGGAGGACTACCTCCAGACCGAGTTTCCCGATCTCAAGGTCTGGCTGACCTCCACCACCGAGCAGTGGTCGGTGATCGCGCTGAACGGGCCCAACGCGCGCAATCTTCTGGAGCCGCTGATCGAGGGCATCGACCTTTCGGAAGAGGCGTTTCCACACATGTCGATCGCGGAAGGCAAGATCTGCGGCGTGCCGACCCGCCTCTTCCGCATGAGCTTCACGGGCGAGCGGGGCTACGAGGTGAACGTGCCCTCGCGCTACGGTCGGGCCATCTGGGAGAAGCTGATCGAGGCGGGCAAGCCCTTCGGCATCACGCCCTACGGCACCGAGACGATGCACGTCCTGCGTGCCGAGAAGGGCTACATCATCGTCGGACAGGACACCGACGGCACCTTGACCCCCGACGACGCCGGTCTCGGCTGGGCCATCGGCAAGCAGAAGCCGGACTTCGTGGGCAAGCGCTCGCTGACGCGCCCGGACATGCTGAAGGCCGACCGGAAGCAGCTCGTCGGTCTCCTCACCGAGGACCCGAAGACGATCCTGGAAGAAGGCGCACAGATCGTGCTCGACCCCGACCAGCCCATCCCGATGAAGATGGTCGGCCACGTCACCTCCTCCTACTGGAGCGTGGCGCTCAACCGGTCGATCGCGCTCGCCGTCGTCGAGGGTGGCAAGGGTCGGATGGGAGAAACCGTCCACGTTCCGATGCCCGGCGAGACGCTGCGCGCGACGGTGACCGGAACGGTCTTCTTCGATCCCGAAAACAAGCGCTTGAGCGCCTGAGGAGAACTCGTCGATGTTTCAGGAACGGCATCCCCTCATCGGCCGCAAGCTGGCGTCCGCCAACCCCGCTCCCGTCTCGATCCACTCGATCGACAACTCGGCGCGATTCAGCCTCCGCATCGCTCCTGCGGACCTCGCCGCCGCCTCCGGTGTCTGGGGCGCGCCGCTGCCCCCCACGATCGGGGAGTTCACGGCGTCGGCCGGACGCATCGCCGCCTGCATCGGGCCGGACGAATGGTATCTCATCGCACCATTGGGCGACCAGGATGCGATCGAGGCGTCCTTCGCGGACTTATACAAGACCACCGTCCACAGCCTCGTGGACGTCGGGCACCGCGAAGTCGGCATCGCTGTCGAAGGACCCGAGGCCGCGAACGCCCTGCAGTCGTGCATCGCAGCCGACATCAATTCCATGCCGGTGGGCTCCGCGCGCCGTACCATCATCGACCGGGTTCAGATCATCCTGATCCGCGAGGCTGACGACCGCTTCCGCATCGAGGTCTGGCACTCGTTCGCCGATCATGTCTGGCATCTTCTCGCCGGGATCTGCCGCGAGTTCGAACTGGGACTCTAGAGGTACCGGGAGGACACGATGCCGAGTACGGCGAACTCGACCGCTCCTGAGCTTGGTCACTGCCGAACCGGATCGACCTCGTCTCCCCGGAAAACATCGTCTCGGAGAACCTGCCGCTGCCTCGGGCCTTGCATCGGATCGGCACACCAACTCTCCGGGTCATTGAGGCGCTGGACGCGGCCCACTCGGAGCGCAACGGCGCGGTGGGTAATACGGCGGCCGCAGAGGGGCGGGAGATCTGCGCCCGCCCTCCGATCCGCCGCTGACTGACACGAGGGGCCGCCTCGATTCCGGACGGCCCCCCGGAACACCCTCCTCCAGGTCGAGGCTGTCGCCCGTGTTCCTGAGCGTTTTCGACGTCTTCAAGATCGGCATCGGACCGTCGTCCTCGCACACGATGGGGCCGATGACGGCGGCCGTGCGTTTCCTCGATCTTCTCCGCCAGTCCCCTGCCATTGGGAACGCGGTCGGCGTGCGCGTGACGCTCCATGGTTCGCTCGCCTTCACGGGACGGGGTCATGCCACCGATCGTGCCGTTTCTCTCGGACTTCTCGGCTGGCTCCCCGCCGATATCGACATGGACGAAGCCGAGCAGCAGCTGCGGAGTTTGAGCGAGGGCCGTTCGCTTCGGCTCGAAGGCCTGCCACCCCTCGCCTTCGATCCGGCAGCCGATATCGTCTTCGATTTCGGTCCGCCACTTGCCGGGCACGCCAACGGCCTCGTCTTCGCTATCCGCGATGCGGATGGACGGGAAATCCTCTCGGAAACCTACTTCTCCATCGGCGGCGGCTTCGTGGTGACGGCGGCCGAGCGAGAACGGCCGGAACTTGTCCACGCTAATCCGAAGGTGCACTGGCCCTTCCCGTTCAGGAACGCAGCCGACATGCTTCGCATGGCCAACGCGAGCGGCCTGTCGATCGCGCAGATGAAGCGCGCGAACGAGGCGCAAATGCGCAGCCACGAGGAGGTCGAGGCGGGCGTGAACCATATCTGGTCGGTGATGACACGATGCATCGACCGGGGCGTCGCTCAGGGCGGCGAGTTGCCCGGCGGGCTTCGCGTCAAGCGGCGCGCGCGACGCATCCACGAGCAGCTGCAGGCCGAGCGTCAGCGCAACTTCAGCCAGCCCCACGCCGCCTCGGACTGGCTCAGCGTCTATGCGATGGCCGTCAACGAGGAGAACGCGGCCGGCGGACAGGTGGTCACCGCACCGACCAACGGTGCAGCCGGCGTCGTGCCCGCCGTCCTGCGCTACTACCTCGACAACTGCCACGGAGCCGACCCGGCGAAGGTCTCGGATTTTCTGTTGACCGCCGCCGCGATCGGCGGTCTCATCAAGCACAATGCCTCGATCTCGGGAGCCGAGGCTGGCTGCCAGGGCGAGGTCGGCTCGGCGGCCGCGATGGCCGCCGCGGGTCTGTGCGCGGTCCTCGGCGGAACGCCGGAACAGGTCGAGAATGCCGCCGAGATCGCGCTGGAGCATCATCTCGGCATGACCTGCGACCCGGTAGCGGGATTAGTGCAGGTACCGTGCATCGAACGCAACGGGATTGGCGCCACGAAGGCCGTCGCAGCTGCGTCTCTCGCGTTGCGCGGCGACGGTTCTCACTTCATGCCGCTCGACAACTGTATCGAGGCGATGCGCCAGACGGGCGAGGAGATGAACCTGAAATTCAAGGAAACCAGTCTGGGAGGACTGGCTGTCAATCTGCCGGAGTGCTGAGCGCCAGGCGGATGAAAACCGGGAGGAAATCGAAATGAGCAGCAACCGTGGCGTGGTCTATCTGGAGCCCGGCAAGGTCGAGGTCCGCAATATCGACGACGCCAAGCTCGCGGCGCCCGATGGCCGCCGCATCGAACACGGCGTCATCCTGAAGGTCATCTCGACCAATATCTGCGGCTCCGACCAGCACATGGTGCGCGGCCGCACGACGGCCGAGCCGGGCCTCGTGCTCGGGCACGAGATCACCGGCCAGGTGATCGAGAAGGGCGTCGACGTCGAGATGCTCGAGATCGGCGACATCGTCTCGGTTCCCTTCAACGTCGCCTGCGGTCGGTGTCGTTGCTGCAAGTCGCAGGACACGGGCGTCTGCCTCACGGTCAATCCGTCTCGCGCCGGCGGCGCCTACGGCTATGTCGACATGGGCGGCTGGATCGGCGGGCAGGCTCGCTACGTCACGGTCCCCTACGCCGACTTCAACCTCCTGAAGTTCCCGGATCGCGACCGCGCCATGAGCAAGATCCGCGACCTGACCATGCTGTCTGACATCCTGCCCACCGGCTTCCACGGCGCGGTGAAGGCCGGCGTCGGTGTCGGCTCCACCGTCTATGTCGCGGGCGCCGGTCCCGTCGGCATGGCCGCAGCCGCCTCCGCTCGCATTCTCGGTGCCGCGGTGGTGATGATCGGCGACTTCAACAAGGACCGTCTGGCGCACGCTGCGAAGATGGGCTTCGAGCCGATCGATCTTTCCAAGCACGACGACCTAGGCGAGATGATCGCCGAGGTGACAGGGACGAACGAGGTCGACAGCGCCATCGACGCCGTGGGCTTCGAAGCGCGCGGCCACTCCGGCGGCGAGCAGCCGGCGATCGTCCTGAACCAGATGATGCAGATCACCCGCGCGGCCGGTTCGATCGGCATCCCCGGCCTCTACGTGACGGAGGACCCCGGCGCGGTGGACAGCGCCGCAAAGCAGGGAAGCCTGTCGCTGCGATTCGGCCTCGGCTGGGCGAAGGCACAGTCCTTCCATACGGGCCAGACACCGGTCCTGAAGTACAATCGGCAACTCATGCAGGCCATCCTGCACGACCGCCTGCCGATTGCGGACATCGTGAATGCCCGGATCATCCCGCTCGACCAAGCGGCTCAAGGCTACGAGACGTTCGACCAAGGAGCGGCGGTTAAGTTCGTTCTGGATCCACACGGCGAACTGGCGGCCTGAGGCGCGGCGCGGGAGCGCCTGGACGGTACAGGCTCGCCTGTGGCCGAAAGGCTCAGCACAAGGTTCGGGGGATGCGTTCCTCCGAACCGGGGAGTGCCATGCCGCTGACCGGTTCGTCCGTTTCGCTTCCAAGAGCCGCCTGCGCCTGAGACGACAGGTGTTGGGCTGGCGGACACAGGGACGTTGGCGAGTTTCATCCTTCGGGCTGGGTGGTCAACGTCCCGAGGGAATCTGCCTCTGATCGGTTCTTATGAGTTGCTTACGGTTTGATCACAAGCAGATGGGTGATCACGTCTTGGCCGAAGGCGTCGCCAAACGACAAGCCTTCTGTCGCAAATCTCCTATTTGGCGGACTTCACACCGCTAAGCTTTCCAGTGCTGCGCATGCCTGTAACGCTGCGCACGAAACTTGACGTCGCGACCGAGAGTTTCGGTTTTCGCGAAGCGCCGGAGGTATTCTTCAAGCATAAGAGTCGATGGTAGATGAAACCATCTGCCACTTCCCGTTCGTTTCATACAACGATCGATAGCATGCAGTGGAACAGCACAGAAAAATGCTTGCATCGAGAGATCTATAGGGGCTCAATCGGGTGCGGAAACCGAACGGCCCACACGAATACCGGACACCGTCCGGCGAACTGAACGACTGACAAGCAGAGCGCGACCACGATCGTGCGCGACTAGGACCACAGCTTACAGAAGTGGATATTTCGGCCGAAGGCGCCGCCGGATCGTCCATGTTTCAGCGCCGCGGAGATGCAGATGATCCATCGTTTCGTGAAATCGACGTGCCTGGCGATCGCCATGACCTCCGTCGCATCCATCGCGGCCTACGCCGCGGACGACTGCAGCGACGTGACGATCGCGGCGATGAATTGGCAGAGCGCGGAAGTGCTCGCCAGCCTCGACAAGTTCATCCTCGAGAACGGCTACGGCTGCACGGTCTCGGTGATTTCCGGCGATACCGTGCCCACCCTGACATCGATGGCGGAACGCGGCCAGCCGGACATCGCACCCGAGGGCTGGGTGGACCTCGTGCCGGAAGTCATCAACCGTGGCCTGTCCGAGAAGAAGCTGGTGGCGCCGGGCGTCGCCCTGTCGGACGGCGCGCAGCAGGGCTGGTGGATTCCGAAATACGTCGCCGATGCCCACCCCGACATCAAGACGATTGCCGACGCCCTTAAGCATCCCGAGCTCTTCCCCAATCCGGAAGACTCCAGCAAGGGCGCCGTGTTCAATGGTCCGCAGGGCTGGGGCGGCACGGTCGTCACCACGCAGTTCTTCAAGGCATACGACGCCGCCAACAAGAACTTCGACCTCATCGATACCGGTTCGGCCGCAGGTCTCGACGGATCGATCGCCCGTGCCTACGAGAACAAACAAGGCTGGCTCGGCTATTACTGGGCTCCAACGGCGATCCTCGGCCGCTATCCGATGGTGAAGCTCAACATCGATGCCCCGCACGACGCGGACGAATGGAAGCGCTGCAATTCGAACGCCGATTGCCCTGATCCCAAGATCAACGACTGGATCGCCGACAAGGTCGAGACGGTTGTCACCACCAAGTTCTCCGAGCGCGCCGGTGAACCGGTGATGACCTATCTCGGCAATCGGTCCTGGTCCAACGCGACCGTCAATGAACTTCTGTCCTGGATGACCGACAACCAGGCCAACGGCGACGACGGCGCCAAGCACTTCCTGGAGAACAAGAAGGACGTCTGGAGCAAGTGGGTCTCGCCGGAAGCGGCGGAGAAGATCGAAGCGGCCCTCTAGGCTTCCATCGAAGTCCCTGGTCTCTCGCGCATCCGTCGGTTCCGTCGTACCGTCGGCGACCAAGGGAAGCGCGAGAGCCACGGGGCGCCGACGAGATCAATCGACAGGGGGACGCGATGGATTGGCTGTGGACGTTTCCACACATGGACGACAGCCGTCTGCGGCTGCTTCGCACGACAATCGACGACGCGTTCCGCTCTTTCACGCGGGCCTGGGGAGACCCGATCCAGACGCTGTTCGAACCACTTCGGCAACTGCTGATCTGGTCTGAATGGGTGATGATGAGCACGCCCTGGCCCGTCATCGTCCTTGCGATCGCCGCCCTCGCGTGGGCGGCGAGCCGCCGTTGGCCCATCGTCATCGGCTCGATCGTCACGTTGCTGCTGATCGGCTATTTCGACATGTGGGAAGACACGATGCGGACGATCTCCATGATCTTCGTCTGCACGCTCATCTCGCTCGTACTCGGCATCCCGATCGGCATCGCGATGGCGCGCTCAAACCGCGTCCGCCGCGTGATCAGCCCGATCCTCGACGTGATGCAGACACTGCCGAGCTTCGTCTATCTCATCCCCGTGGTGATGCTGATGGGCATCGGCCGCGTCCCCGGCCTCATCGCCGTCGTCATCTACGCCATTCCGCCGATCATCCGATTGACCGATCTCGGTATCCGACTGGTCAACAAAGAGGTGCTGGAGGCTTCCGACGCATTCGGGTCGTCGTCCTGGCAGAAGCTCGTGAACGTTCAGCTGCCGCTGGCGATGCCGACGATCATGACGGGCATCAACCAGACCATCATGATGGCCCTCGCCATGGTCGTCATCGCCTCGATGATCGGTGTTCAGGGCCTGGGTCAGCCTGTGCTGCGCGCCATCAACAATCAGTACTTCACGATGGGCATCTTCAACGGCTTGGCGATCGTGGGCATCGCGATCATCTTCGATCGCATCAGCCAGGCGTTCGGGCAGCGGCTGCAGCGGCACAAGGAGCACGGGCATGCTTGATGTGACGACGCCGCTCCAGCGTCCCTCTGCCGCCATCGGCCAGTCGACACCCCTGGGACATGGGATCGAGATCCGTAAGCTTTCGAAGGTCTTCGGCCGAAACCCGGAAAAGATCGTGCCGCTCCTCGGCAAGGGCATCGGCAAGCAGGAGATCATGGAGGTGCACAAGCACGTCCTCGGTCTCAACGACATCAACATCTCGATGCCGGCCGGCTGTATCCAGGTCATCATGGGCCTGTCGGGTTCGGGCAAGTCGACCCTGATCCGCCACATCAACCGCCTCATCGACCCGAGCGTCGGCGAGGTGCTGGTGGAAGGAGTCGACGTCTGCAAGATGACGCCGAAGGAACTGCGCGAGTTCCGCCGCCACAAGACCGCAATGGTGTTCCAGCAGTTCGGGCTGCTCCCCCATCGCACCGTGCTGGACAACGCGGTCTACGGCTTGCAGCTGCAGGGCGTTCCTCGCGGTCGGCAGGTCGATACGGCGATGCATTGGCTCGGACGCGTCGGCCTGACAGGCTTCGAGAACCATTACCCGCACCAGCTGTCCGGCGGCATGCAGCAGCGCGTCGGCCTGGCGCGGGCGCTCGTCAACGACGCGCCGATCCTCCTGATGGACGAGGCGTTCTCCGCACTCGATCCGCTGATCCGCGTCGACATGCAGTCGATCCTCCTCGACCTCCAGAAGGAGATCAAGAAGACCATCGTCTTCATCACCCACGATCTCGACGAGGCGCTGCGGCTTGGCGATCGAATCGCGATCCTGCGCGACGGCGAAGTTGTCCAGCAGGGCACGGGGCAGGAAATCGTCCTGTCACCCGCGGACGACTACATCATGGAGTTCGTGCGACACGTGAACCGCGGCAAGGTCATCCAGCTCGCCGCGGTGATGGACGGCGAGCCCGTTCCAAACGGGGCTGACGGGATCGAGCTGCCAGCGAACACCCTCCTCGAAACGGCGGTCTCCGCCCTCCTCGCCTCCGGCAAGAACCTGATCCTCGTCACCGATGGTCGCGGCACGACGCTGGGTTGCCTCACCCTGCCGAAGGTCGTCTCGGCCATGGTCACGCCCTGAAGGCCGCGCATCCCGGCGGTATCCGCGGTCCAGCATCGGAAGAGACTTCACGCGGCGGGGGATCGGATGTAGCTCCGCGGTGGCTTCGTCGATTGCACTGCCGCTGCGGAGCCGACCCCACTGGGCAGAGCGCAGCGGCACAACGATCGCCGCCTTTCAACTGCAACGGTCGTAGGTCGACCGCTATTCGACGGTACCCATGGCAGATCCACGCGCCGAACTCGACGCCCTCTTCACGCAACTCGGCATTACCCCGGTCGCGATCGACCATCCGCCGGTGCACACGGTGGAGGAAGCGCTGCCCTATTGGACCCGTCTCGAAGGGGTGCACACGAAGAACCTGCTGCTCAAGGGCTCCAAGGGAGGGCTCTGGCTTGTCTGCGTCCCCACCGACCGCCGCCTCGACCTGAAGGCCCTCGCAGCACATGTCGGGGCTAAGAAGTTCTCGTTCGCGAGCGGCGAGACGTTGCTCGAAGCGCTCGGCGTCCAGCAGGGCTCGGTGAGCCCGCTCGCCCTCGTCAACGACAAGCGCGGCGCGGTTCAGCTCGTGCTGGCCAAGGACATGCTCGCCAAGCCGCGCATCACCGTGCATCCGCTCGCGAACACGGCCACCGTATCGCTCACGAGCGACGAGCTGCTGAAGGTGGTCGAGGCCACCGGCCACAAACCGGAGATCGTCGACTTCGATACGCTGGGTCCGGCTTGAGCCCCTAGAGGCCAACCACCTTTCGCTCGACCCTCGGGCTATGGCCGAACCGCTCGTGGTAGCTCTGCGAGAAATACGACGCCGAGTTGAAGCCGCTGGCCATCGCCACGTCGAGGATCGTCATCCGGGTCTGGCGCAGCAGTTGGCGCGCGTGTTCCAGGCGGATGTTGACGTAGTGCCGATGCGGAGACACGCCGAGGTGCTCGGTGAACAGGCGCTCCAGCTGGCGCGGGGACAGGGCGACGGCATCTGCGAAGTCCTCGATGCTGCGCGGCTTGTCGATCGACGCTTCCATCATGCCGAGGACGCGTTGCAGCCTCGGATGCGCGACGCCCGGTTTGTTGCCGGGATCGGGCCGTTGGCGCTCTCCCGCATCCCGGATGCGCTTGTGAATAAGCTGCTCGGTCACCGCTCGCGAGAGCGCATCGCCATGATCCCGCTTGATCAGCGACAGCATCATGTCTGCGGCCGCGACACCACCGGCGCAGGTGAAGCGGTCGCGATCGATCTCGAAAAGATCGTCGCCGACGTCGAGGTCGGGAAATTCCGCCCTGAGACCAGGACGGTTCTCCCAGTGGATCGTGCAGCGATAGCCGTCTAGCAGTCCGGCTTTCGCGAGCACGTAGGCCCCGGTGCACACCGCGCCCGCCGTCGCTCCCGATTTCGTCAACCGCCGCAGGACGGGCAGAAGATCGTGGTGGTCGACGGCTTGCACGTCCACGCCGGCGCAAACGACAGCGGCTTCCAGCTCCCCCGCCTCACGGAACGTCGCGTCGACGCCGACCCGAACGCCGTTGGAGGCCTCGGCCGCCACACCGTTCGCTGAGTACAGGCGCCATTCGTAGAGCGGGCGACCGGCGGCCCGGTTGGCCAGACGAAGCGGCTCGACGGCTGCCGTGAACGCGATCATCGAGAAGCGCTCGACCAGCATGAAGCCGAAACGCCGGGACTCCGAACTGCGCGTCACGACGACACCTGTTTGCGACAATGTCGTGAAATCTAAAATAGCTGTCGTACGCCTTCAAGACAGCGCCTTCAAAAACGAGAATTCTTCCAGCCTGAAGTGGCATGTTGCCCCTCGCGGTAGGAGTCGCGATCCATCATGTTGAACACGGTGAACTCGCTGGAAGCGCTGGTTCATGGCCGCAAGCCCGGCCATAGCCTCGAAGCGCCCTTCTACACGTCGCCCGACGTCTTTCAGGCCGATATGGAGGCGATCTTCTATCGCCACTGGATCTACGTCGGCGTGGAACCGGATGTGCCCGAGCCCGGCGACGTCGCAACCGTCGACATCGGCAAGGCGTCGATCCTCATCATCCGCGACGACGACAACGAGGTCCGCGCCTTCTTCAACGTGTGCCGTCACCGCGGCGCCCGGCTGATCGACGAGGAAAAGACCACCGTCGGCAACCTCGTCTGCCGGTATCACTCCTGGACCTATGGTCTCGACGGCCGGCTGGTCCACGCTCCCCACATGGGGTCGGACTTCGATCCGTCCTGCAAGGGGCTGAAGCCGGTGCATCTACGCTCGGTCGAAGGGCTGCTCTTCGTATGTCTTGCCGACAACCCGCCGGCGGACTTCGACCAGCTCGCCGCTCGCATGGGGCCCTACATCGCGCCCCATAACGTCCGTGGAACCAAGATCGCCTATCAGAGCGATCTGATCGAGATGGGCAACTGGAAGCTCACGCTCGAGAACAATCGCGAGTGCTATCACTGCGAGGCGAACCATCCCGAGCTGACGGTCCCGCTGTTCGCTTACGGCTTCGGCTTCTCGCCGGAGGAGATGGACCCCATCGACCTCGAGAATGCCCAGCGTTACGACGCGCTGCGCCAGACGAGCCATGCCGAATGGGAGGACATGGGGCTGCCGTCGCGGGAGATCGAGGAACTCGATACGCTCGTCAGCGGCTTCCGCACGGAGCGCCTGCCGCTGGACGGCGACGGTGAAAGCCACACGATGGATACGCGGGCGGCCTGCAGCATTCCGCTCGGCCGCTTCTCGACGACCAAGCTCGGCGGCCTGTCCTTCTGGACGCAACCCAATTCCTGGCACCACTTCCTCGGTGACCACATCGTCACCTTCTCGGTGCTGCCGCTCGACGAGGGGCGCACGCTCGTTCGCACCAAGTGGCTCGTGAACAAGGATGCGGTGGAAGGCGTCGACTACGAGATCGACCGCCTCATCGAGGTCTGGACCGCCACCAACGCCCAGGATGCAAGCCTCGTCGAGATGTGCCAGCAGGGCGCGCTCAGCCCGGCCTACGAGCCGGGTCCCTACTCGCCGAACACGGAAATGCTCGTCGAGAAGTTCATCCGCTGGTATGTGGCGCGCATGTCGGACTACCTCTCCAAATGACGATCGGAGACGTCGGACAGAACCCAAGCGTCGCTCCCGCCGCCATCGACCTGGCCGACGGCATCTGGGACAGCGAGGCGGACGACGCACTCGTCTGCCAGGCCGTCTGGCAGGAGACGCACGACGTGAAGACGTTCGTGCTGAAGCCGGCGGTCCCCGGGCGTTTCCGCTTCCGGCCCGGTCAGTTCATGACCTACGCCTTCGAGATCGACGGCGAGGTGATCTACCGCTGCTACACGATCTCCTCCGCGCCGACGCGTCCTGACCGGCTGTCCCTGACCGTGAAGCGCGTGCCCGGCGGCCCCGTCTCCAACTGGCTGCACGACAATCTGAAGCCCGGCATGACCATCCGTGCCGTTGGACCGATGGGCGAGTTCACCTGCAGCGCGCACCCTGCCCGGAAGTACCTGTTCCTGTCGGGCGGCAGCGGCATCACACCGCTGATGTCGATGGCCCGGACCTTCCAGGATCTCGGCCAGCAGGAAGACGTCGTCTTCGTGCACGCGGCACGCTCCCCCGCCGACATCATCTTCCGCGACGAACTGGAAGGGATGGCGCGCGTGAACGCCTCCTTCCGCTTCGTGCCGATCGTGCAGGACGTGACGCCGCTGTCGCCGTCGAGCGGACTGCGAGGCTTCCTGAACCGCGGGATCCTCGATCTCGTCGCGCCGGATTTCCTCGACCGCGAGGTCTTCGTCTGCGGACCCGCACCCTTCATGACGGCGGTTCGGGAGATGCTCGTCGCAGCCGGCTTCGACCTTGGCCATTACCATGACGAGAGCTTCAACTTCGAAGCGCTGTCCGCTGGAGAACAGGCCGAGGCGATGGTCGCGGAAACGCAGCTCGAAAGCGAGGCGCAGGCCGAGCCGGAGATCCAGACCTATACCGTGGAGTTCACCAAGACCCGTCGCAGCATCGAGGTGGCCGAGACCATGACGGTGCTCGAAGCGGCGAAGCGGGCCGGCATGCGCCTTCCATCCTCGTGTTCGCAGGGCCTGTGCGGCACATGCAAGTCCAAGAAGGTGTCGGGCACCGTCGAGATGACCCACCAGGGCGGCATCCGCCAGCGCGAGATCGACGCCGGCATGGTGCTCCTCTGCTGTTCCAAACCGACGAGCAACCTTGTGATCGAACGCTGAACGCGGCCGCGTCTGGCGCCTGAGGTAGAGGCTCGACTCCAAGCGCGCTCCGGTCCGGGCGCGTCAGTGATTCTGGAAGCTGCAGTTTCCCAAACCCGTCCCCAGAGTCACGGCTGCCCACCGTTCCACATCGCGCATCTCGGTCAGTTCGCTCAGCGCCTGTACCACTGCGTCGTTGTGAAGCACGACTGCGGGTCGCCGACCGGCTATCGCGCCGACTTCAGCCGCGATGGCCTTCGGCAGCTCGAACTCGCCGTCGCTCCAGTCGCCGGGAAGGTTTTGTCCCCCGCGCGCGAGCCGTCCGTCGGAGCACACGATGCCTGGGCACGAAAGGCCTACCAACGGTGCAAGCCGGATGCCGTTGGATTGCGCGTGACGCACCATTCCACGAATTCCCTTGGCGATCCGCTCCACCACCGCTTCGCGGCTTACGTCCTCTTCCGCGTGACACCACTTGTCGTGCCGAATGACGCTCGCCGATCGCGGACCGTCTTTCCAGTGCGCGGACCGAACGATGCCCCAGCGAACGTTCGTGCCACCGATATCGACAGCGACGAATGCCTCGCCCGCCTCCAGCGCTCCAGCGGGCGCGGCAACGGTCCAGCCGATCATTCCCGCTTCGTCGGGAGCATGATGCAGGCGCCGTAACTCCAGATCGGGGCGGTCCACGCGCAGTCGCGACTGGGTTCGTCGTACCAGCTCGGCGCCGACATCGCCTTCCATCAGCCCACCGCCGCAGACGACGCGTTGCGTGCCGCGCCATTCCGCCGTTTCCAGGAACTCCGCAAGCACGGCCGCGAACCGCTGGGAAAAGGCGCCGATGGCGTTTTCGATCACACGCCCTTCCGCGGTCGAGTTCCTTTCGCGCAGCGCGGCATCAAGATCGTCACCAGTCAGCTCGTGCGTACGGTCGCTTCCAAAGGGTGGGTGCCCCGTAGCGTCGATACGATGACGCTCGCGGCGAAGCACCTTCCGGAACTCCGATCCGCTGGCAAGGTCGCCGAGGAACGTGTCGCCGTCTTTCAAGGGAAGGCTGTAGCTACGCACTTCCACGTCGGAGAACCGCGTCTCGCCGTGGCGAACAGGGAGCGCGCTCGCAAGTGGGTCCATTCGTCTCATCCCGTCCTGGGCTGTTCGAAAGCCAAAGACGGAATGGACCGCCGAGTTCCGGCAACTTTTCGCGAGCATCACCCGGAGCCGCGGAACCGGCGAGGCAGGCAAATGGCGACCCCGGCAGGATTCGAACCTGCGACCATCGGCTTAGAAGGCCGGTGCTCTATCCACTGAGCTACGGGGCCGCGGGCGCTGAGCCGCGGTCAGTGCGTCCAGGGCTGGGCGCGATCGTAGCGGAAGTTGTCGGTGTAGGACACCTTCGGTCGACCGGCGATATGCTGCTCTTCCACGCGATACGGAATGCCGTTGCGCTCGGCATATTCGATCGCCAGTTCCTTGGTCTCGAACGAGAGGCGGATCTGCGAGCGCATGTCCCGCGAGGACGTGTAGCCCATCAGCGGCTCTACGGTCTTGGGATCTTCCGGCTCATACAGAAACAGCCATTCGCGGGTGTTCCCCTTGCCCGACTGCATAGCCGTGCGGGCCGGACGATAGATGCGGGCCACCATGTTCGTGCCGTCTCCGAATTCGTTGTCCAACGGTGTGTCCGAAATGGTCGGAGCGGCAGGATTCGAACCTGCGACCCTCTGGTCCCAAACCAGATGCGCTACCAGACTGCGCTACGCTCCGACGAACCGGAACCATCCGAAACACTGGGCTTCTAGACCAAGGCTGGAAGCGGCGCAATGCGATGCCGGCCTTATGCCCAACACTTGGTTTCACGGTTTGATCAGCGGGTGCTCCAGCCGGTCGCCCGCCTTCGCTCCATAGCCCGCCGCCGCCCCGCCATTGATTTCCAGGACATAGCGAACCGGCTTGCCCGATGGAATGGTTTCGAGCGAGTGCGGCTTGGCGTTCCGTGCGATTCGCACGATCGTCCCTGTCTTGTCGATGAACAGCATGTCCAAGGGAATCAGCGTGTTCTTCATCCACATGCTGACGGGACGGCTTTCCCTAAAGTCGAAGAGCATCCCCGTATCGTCCGCGAGGCTTTCGCGGTTCATCAGGCCGATCTCGCGCTCTTTCGGCGTGGCGGCAACCTCGACCTCGATCGCATGCGAGCCGGAGGCCGTGACGAGGGTCGCCGTGTCCGCCTGGGCTGCGGTCCCAAGGGTCAGGACTACCGGAAGCGTCAAGGCGACGGCACGCAGGAACGGCGTGACACCGGACACCATCAGTGCGTCCCCACGCGGATCGGCCCGGACACGGGGTGAATTTCCGCTGCCATCAAGCCTTTTTCGCCCTGCCCGAACCGCACGAGCACATCCTGCCCGGGGCGCAGTTCCGCCATGCCGCAACGACGCAGCGTCTCCATGTGCACGAAGATGTCCTCCGTGTCCTCGCCCCGGGAGATGAAGCCGTAGCCTTTGCTGCGGTTGAACCACTTCACGGACGCGCGTTCCAATTCGCTCGTCGGAACGACCTGGACGTGCGTGCGGCCGGGGGATGCCGGGCTCGGCGCGACGGCGGTCGACGTGTCCATGCTGAGGACATGGAACGCCTGCAGACCCCGCTCGCCCCGCTGAACTTCGCAGACCACGGTGGCCCCTTCCAGCGCGGTCGAGAATCCGTCACGACGCAGGCACGTGACATGGAGGAGGATGTCATCCCCTCCTTCGTCCGGCACGATGAAGCCGAAGCCCTTCGCGACGTCGAACCACTTAATCCGGCCCGACACCGTCTCGAGATCGAGCGCCTGTGGAACGCTGTCTTCCTCGTGAGCAGATATGGTGGGTGCACGCACTGTCATCGAACGTATTGCCTCGTCGGCCGCCGCGGCCCGCCACGGGAACGGCTTTGCACCGGCCGTCCACTTCTCCATGCAGGACACGTCAGCATTCGCGATCCGATGCCATTCGTCAAACGATCACCTGAGGTTTCAGAATAGTTTGAATGGTGAGTTTGGGAATCCTTCGACCCGTCGTTTTTCGCGTTCCACCGAAAAAAACTGCCACCCGGCGCGCCCGCGCAAGGTTCGCAAAAAGGCGCGCGCTTAAGGCGTGGTCGAGTGGGCGCCGTATTGGCAGATCGGGCGTCGCCACTATGTCGCAACGGAACGACGTTCGGAGCAAAGACCTATGCGATATCTGCACACGATGGTTCGGATCACCGACATCGATCGGTCCCTCGACTTCTACTGCGGCAAGATGGGCATGGTCGAGGTGCGCCGGACCGAGAGCCAAGGCGGGCGCTTCACCTTGATCTTCCTGGCGGCGCGCGACGACGAATCCGCTGGACGCTCGCAAGCGGCGCCGCTGCTGGAGCTGACCTACAACTGGGACGCCGAGGACTATTCCGGCGGACGCAACTTCGGTCACCTCGCCTACGAGGTGGACGACATCTACGAGACCTGCCAGCGGCTGATGGACCAGGGGGTGACGATCAATCGCCCGCCCCGCGATGGTCGCATGGCCTTCGTCAAATCGCCGGACGAGATCTCGATCGAGATCCTCCAGCGCGGCGAAGCGAAGCCGCAGGCGGAGCCGTGGTCGTCGATGCCGAACACCGGCACCTGGTAGAATTCATGGTGAACCGAGGCAACACTAGCCTCGGAAACGACACAGTGATAACCAATTGATCACTTTTTCGCGGTCGGGCCTTCGCGGGTCCGCGCTTTGGGGAAGCGAACGCGAGTGAGGCGGCAGTCTGCCGAACGTCCATTGTGGGCGTCGGTCATGGCTTGGACGAGGGCATTGCGACGCCATCGTCGAGAGGGTGGACGACCGATTGACCAAACGATTCTTCTCCGTTCGCCGCGCGGTGTCGCGCAAGGCCATCCTGACGGCGACCGTCGTGTCGCTCGCCCCTCTCCTCGGGGGGTGCGTATCGGCGGTGGACGAAACCAACGCCTTCGGGTTCGCTCAGGCACCGGAACCCAAGTCCGTCGAGGACGCAATCGAGCAGGACGCCTCGGCCTCGAAGACGTCCGAGGACGGATCGGAAACGGAGACCGCGGAGGGCGCCGCCCCACCGACATCTCCCGCAAAGCGGGTCGCTGAACAGATCAGCCCATCGACTGCTGCGAAGATCGCCGAGACGGATGCGCCGGCCAGAACCGACGAGCAGGCTGTGGCGGTCGCGGAAGCTGGAGGGATCAAGCCCGGCAACTTCCTGACGCGCACGTCCAGCCCACCCGTCGCGGCCTTCGCGGCGCCCCGGAAGGCGGAAGCCGACCGCTCTCTCTATGCATCCCTCTACAACCAGTCCGAGGCCAAGACGCCGCTTCGCAACGCGGAAGCCGGCAAGAGCAACCGCGTCGTGGTGCATCAGCGATCCGATGCCGACGTCGACAACGGCACCAACGCGCTGCCGGGCGTCGACCCGAAGTCGCTGTTCGAGATCGGGCAACGTGCATCCGTCGATTCGGAGCTGATGGACGACATCGGCAGCAGCTATCAGCTCGCATCGTTGTCGGGCATCGCGCGCCTCGCACCAAGCGGTCTTCTGATCCAGCGCGAAGACGTCGTGACGAACTGCTTCGATTCCAACCTCATGGCGCTGATCAGTCAGGTCGAGACCCGTTTCAAGCAGAAGGTGGTCATCACCTCCGGGTTCCGCTCGCCATCGCACAACCGTCGTGTCAACGGCGCCAAGGCGTCGATGCACATGGCCTGCAAGGCGGCCGATCTGCACGTGCCGGGAGTGAACGGCCAGGAGGTCGCCCGGTTCGTGCGCGCGCTGCCGGGCCGCGGCGGCGTCGGCACCTACTGCCATACGGCTGCGATCCACATCGACGTCGGCAAGATGCGCGACTGGAACTGGCCTTGCCGTCGTCGCCAGACGACCTGACGAACCCGCTTCGATACGCCGGCTCGACCCTTCTGGCGGCGATGCCGGCGCATCCCTGAAAAGCTGCTCGCCGACATCGTTTCCGGGTTGCGCCGTCCAGCGACTCGCCGTATAGACCCACTCGTCCGCGCCCGTCGTCTATCGGTTAGGACGCCACCCTTTCACGGTGGAGAGAGGGGTTCGATTCCCCTCGGGCGTACCACTCCTTTTCCTTCGATCTACAGCCTTCCGCCGAGAGCATTCTCCGCTCCACCAAGTCCGGCTGCCGACCTCAAAGCGTCGGCAATGCGAGATCGATGATGCGGAACGTCACCTTCTCGTTGCCTTGATAGCGGTCGATCGACACGCTTCCCGCCACATGGACGTCCTCACCCCTGCGCCCGAGAAGTGCATCACCCAGCGGCGTTCCAGCCGCCCGGAAGGCGATCGCGGAGGTCGTCGCGCCATCAGCGCCGCGCAGCGTCGCGCGGATGTGGCCGCCGGTGCCGACCGGAGCCGACGATAGAAGGCGGTGCCGCGGCAGGGCGAAGATCGGGGCGGGGTGACCGGCGCCGTAAGGCCCTGCCCGCTCGATCGTGCGGACCATTTCGATCGTCAGCCCACGCGCGCCGATCGCGCCGTCGAGCGAGAGCGTGTCCTCGGCGCGCAGCGCGTCCACGGTGGCGCGCGCCCGCGTTTCGGCGCGAAGGCGGAAGTCGGCCAGCTTTTCGCGCTCGATCGTGAGCCCGGCGGCCATGGCGTGTCCACCGCCGCGAAGGAGCGTACCGTCCGCGACGGCCTCGCGCACGAACCGGCCGATGTCGAAGCCGGCGATCGATCGGCCGGAGCCGGTCCCCTTTCCGTTCGCGTCGAAGGCGATCGCGAAAGCCGGACGGCCGAACCGCTCCTTCAGCCTTGCCGCGATCAATCCGACGATGCCGGGATGCCAGGCCGACCGTCCGGCCACGAGAATCGGCGGGCCATCGCCGTCACCGATCTCGGCACGGATCTCCTGCTCGGCTTCGGCGAGCATTTCGCGCTCCATCGCCTGCCTTTCGGCGTTGAGAAGTTCCAGTTCGTCGGCGATCTCCTTGGCCCTGGCCTCGTCCTTCAGCGTAAGAAGGCGGCTTCCCAGCGCGGCGTCGCCGATGCGGCCGCCTGCGTTGATCCGCGGCCCGAGGAGAAATCCGAGATGGAATGCTTCGACAGGCCCCTGCAGCCGCGCGGTTTCGGCAAGCGCCCGCAGCCCCGGATTGCGCCGGGCGCGCAGAACCTCGAGCCCCCGGACGACCAGCGCACGGTTGAAGCCGACGAGCGGGACCACATCGCAGACGGTTGCGAGCGCGACGAGATCGAGATCGTTCAGCAGATCGGGAAGAGCGGACTGTGCCGTCCCACGTCGCCGCAACTCGCGTGATACCGCGACGAGCGTGAGGAAGACCACGCCGGCGGCGCACAGATGCCCCTGCCCGGAAACATCGTCCTGCCGATTGGGATTGACGATCGCGACCGCCGGCGGAAGATCGACGCCGACCTGATGGTGGTCGAGGACGACCACGTCGGTGCCCCGCGCCGCCGCGTCGGCCAGGGCCTCGACGCTGGTCGAGCCGCAGTCGACGGTGACGATCAACGTGGCGCCGCGTTCCGCCAGTTCGCGCAACGCGGCCGGGTTCGGCCCGTAACCCTCGGTGATGCGATCGGGAATGCGGATGTCGCAGCGCAGCCCGAAATGCGCGAGGTAGCGGTGAACGAGAGCGGCGGACGACGCCCCGTCCACGTCGTAGTCGCCGAACACGGCCACTGTCTCGCGTCGCTCGATGGCGTCGGCAAGGCGCGCAGCCGCCGCATCCATCGCCGTCAGCGAGGAGGGATCGGGCATCAGGTCGCGGATCGTCGGCGCGAGAAAGGCTTCGGCTGCCTCGGGCGCCACGCCCCGGGCAGCCATGACGCGGCCGACGATGTCCGGCAGGCCGGAAAGCTGCGCCATGCGCGACGCTGCGGCTTCCGCTCGCGGGTCGAGCGCATGGACCCAGCGCCGACCGCTGATCGAGCGATCGACGCCAAGGAAGGTCCGTTTCAGGTCGGTCATCAGGAGGTGATGCGCGTCGTTCAGCGCTCGAAGAAGGTCGAGCCGAGGTGCCTCGTGCGCATGTCGCGCAGCGTCCCGGTTCGCGAATCCATGACGAGGGAATGGGTCTCGACGCGGTTCGAATAGAACCGAACCCCGTCGAGCAGATTCCCGTCCGTCACGCCGGAGGCTGCGAAGATCACCTCGCCGCGAACCATGTCCGACAGGCTGTAGACGCGCTCCGGGTCGCGCAGGCCGAGCTTGTCCGCCCGGTTGCGCTTCTCGCCGCTGTTGAGCTGCAGGCGCCCCTGGATCTGGCCGCCCGTGCACCGCAAGGCCGCCGCGGCGAGAACCCCTTCCGGCGCGCCGCCGATGCCCATGTAGATATCGATGCCGGTGCCTTCCGGATCGGTGGTGTGGATCACGCCCGCGACGTCCCCGTCGCCGATCAGGCGCACGGCCGCCCCGGTGGCCCGGATGTCCTCGATCAGCTTGGCGTGGCGCGGACGATCGAGAATGCAGGCAGTGATCCGGTCCACCGGCACACCCTTGGCATTGGCCAGGGCCTCCAGGTTCTCGCGCGGGGTGCGATCGAGACCAACGACGCCCTCGGCATAGCCAGGACCGATCGCGATCTTCTCCATGTAGACGTCCGGCACCACCAGAAGCGTGCCCTTAGCTGCTACGGCGATCACCGAGAGGGCATTCGGCAGGCTCTTGGCGCAGATGGTCGTGCCCTCGAGCGGGTCGAGCGCGAGGTCCACGGCGACCCCGCCGCGCCCGAGGCGCTCGCCGACGAAGAGCATCGGGGCGTCGTCGGGCTCCCCCTCGCCGACGACCACCGTTCCCTCGATTGCCATGGCATGGAGTTCATCGCGCATCGCGTCGACGGCTGCCTGATCGGCTGCCCGTTCGTCTCCCCGACCGCGCAGCATGGCCGCGGCAACCGCCGCCCGCTCCGTGACGCGGGCAATCTCGACCGGCAGGATGCGGTCGAGCGGATCGGCTTCCTTGAACACGTCGCTGCCCATCATGTCGTCGCCCCGTCCGCCGCGCGACGTCGCGCGCAGCCGCCTGCGCGCGCTCTGCGGCCCCTTGCGTATTTAATCCAACGTCTCGATGCGAATCATGCGCGGCGCTTCCTTGAGGTGCCCGTCCTTCGATACCGCATCCAGCGCCTTCTTCACGGCTGCTTCGGTGGTCTCATGTGTGATGAGGATCACCGGCGCCGTATCGCTGGCGTCGTCGCCTTCGCGCTTGCGCTGGACGATGGACTCCAGAGAGATGTCGTTCTCGGCCATGCGTCGCGCGATGGAGGCGAACGCGCCGACGCGGTCGAGCACGCTGAGACGGATATAGTACCCACCCTCGTGCGCTCGCATGCGCGCACGCCGGTACGGGGTCAGTTGCTTGGCGTCGACCGCAAAGGTCGGCAGGCGCACGCCCTGCGCCATGTCGATCACGTCGGAAAGCACCGCGGAAGCGGTGGCGTTGCCGCCCGCGCCAGGTCCGACGAGGAGGATCGACCCGAGGAGATCGCTGTCGACAGCCACCGCGTTGGTCACACCATTCACCTGCGCCAGCGCCGAATGGGCGGGGATCATGGTCGGATGGACGCGCTGCTCGATCCCGCTTTCCGTGCGCTGCGCGACGGCCAGGAGCTTGATTCGGTAGCCGAGTTCGGCCGCTGCCTCGATGTCCGCATTGGTGACCGACGAAATACCTTCGATGAAGATCGATTCGAGATCGATCTCGCAGCCGAACGCGAGCGAGGTGAGGAGCGCCAGCTTGTGGGCCGCGTCGAACCCGCCGATGTCGAAGGTCGGGTCGGCTTCGGCATAACCGAGGCGCTGCGCGTCCGCGAGGCAGTCGTCGAAGGCGATCCCTTCCGCTTCCATGCGCGTCAGCATGTAGTTGCAGGTGCCATTGAGGATCCCGTAGACGCGATGCACCGCGTTGCCCCGCAGGGCCTCGCGCATGGTCTTGATGATCGGGATACCGCCTGCCGCTGCCGCCTCGAAGAAGATCGTCGCGTTGCGCTTCTGCGCCAGCTTGGCAAGCTCGACGCCATGGTGAGCCAGCAAGGCCTTGTTGGCGGTGACGACCGGGATCCCCCGATTCAACGCTGCCTTGACGCTGGCGAGAGCCGCGCCTTCCGATCCGCCGACGAGCTCGACGAAGAGGTCGATCTCGGCCTTCGCCGCCAGCTCGACGGGATCGTCGAACCAGGCCATGGCCGAGATGTCGATCCCACGATCGCGCGAGCGATCGCGGGCCGATACGGCGACGACCTCGATCGGACGCCCGGCCCGCAGGGCATAGGTCTGCGCACGGGTCGAAAGAAGGCGAGCGAGCGAAGCGCCGACCGTTCCCAATCCGGCCAAGCCGATCCGCAGCGGGCTATCCATGGCTGTCCTTGAACCTTGATCGTCGTTGGAGAGACGCAACGCCCGAAGGCTCAAGCGTCCGCAGAAGCCGCCTTTTGAACGGGATCGTTGCCCGACGCAAGGAAGCGGCGAATGTTGCGCGCGGCCTGCCGGATGCGGTGCTCGTTCTCCACCAGGGCGATGCGCACGTAGTCGTCGCCGTATTCGCCGAAGCCGATGCCGGGCGCGACCGCGACGTCCGCCTTCTCGATCAGGAGCTTGGAGAACTCGAGCGACCCCATATAGCGGAAGCGCTCCGGGATCGGCGCCCAAGCGAACATCGTGGACGACGGAGGCGGTACGTCGAAATGGGCGCGCCCGAACGATTCGACGAGCACGTCGCGGCGGTGGCGGTAGACGGCGCGGACTTCCTCGATCGCGGCGTCTCCGGCGTTGAGCGCGGCGGTGGCGGCCACCTGGATCGGCGTGAAGGCGCCGTAGTCGAGGTAAGACTTGACGCGGGCGAGAGCCGAGATGAGGCGCTCGTTGCCGACCGCGAACCCGACGCGCCATCCGGGCATGGAGAAGGTCTTCGACATGGAGGTGAACTCGACGGCGACATCCATCGCGCCGGGCACTTCCAGCACCGACGGAGGCGGCGAGCCGTCGAAGAAGATTTCGGAATAGGCGAGATCGGACAGGATCACGATCTCGTTCTCCTTGGCGAACTTCACCACCTCGGCATAGAAGTCCAGATCGGCCTCGTAGGCCGTCGGGTTCGACGGATAGTTGAGGATAATCGCGATCGGCTTCGGAATCGAATGCCGCACCGCGCGGTCGATCGCCCGCAGGAAGTCCTCGTCGGGCTTGGCCGGTATCGATCGGATCGTGCCGCCGGTCATCAGGAAGCCGAAAGCGTGGATCGGGTAGGTCGGGTTCGGGCAGAGCACGACGTCACCCGGGGCCGTGATGGCCTGCGCCATGTTGGCGAAGCCTTCCTTCGAGCCGAGCGTCGCGACGACCTGCGTATCGGGGTCGAGCTTCACATTGAAGCGGCGCTCGTAATAGGCCGCCTGGGCGCGGCGGAGCCCGGCGATGCCCTTCGACGCGGAGTAGCGGTGCGTGCGCGGATCGCGGATCGCCTCGCACAGCTTGTCGACCACGAATTTCGGCGTCGGCAAGTCCGGATTACCCATGCCGAGATCGATGATGTCGACGCCGCGGGCACGCGCCGCAGCCTTCTTCTTGTTCACCTCCTCGAACACGTACGGGGGCAAACGGCGGATCTTGTGATATTCTTCGCTCATGGTGGCTAGCCTTCGGCTGGACGCATCGGATGGGCTGGCGGCACGAGCCGACAGCCGAACGGGCTCAGGCGCTGAGCGTCCGCTGGAGCCGGGCACATCGACCGATGGACGGTCGGCGGCGCTCTACTGCGCCCGGCTGCTGGCTGCGTCGGCCGGCGCGGCCGCGGGTGCAAGCACCCTGTCCGCTTCCGCCTGCTGGCGAGCCGCCAAGGCTTCGAGCTCGGCCACGTCGCGCCGGTATGCGGGCTCGGGGTTGACCCGGCCGCGAGTCTCGACGCGCGAATAACGCTCTTCGGTCTGCTGAACGACTTCGTCGCTGGCCTGGGGGCGCGCCGCGCGCGGCATGCGCCCAATCACCGGATAGCCCTGGTCGTCGAGCTTCTGGCCGGAGGACGAAACGCCCGGAGCGGCAGCCAGGGGAGCAAGTGTCACAGGCGTTTCATCACGGGGAAGGAAAGACTGGCACGCGGACAGCGGCAGCGCGAGCAGAACGCTCATCGCCGTCAGTCGAACCGCTCGTATCGCCATGGTCATGAAGGCCTTCCCCCCGAACCGGCTCTTCTTAACCGAAGGATCGAGGCTTGGGAATGGCGCGACGCGGCGCGGCAGGATGCTGCGACGCCGCGACGAAAGTCCTGCGCAAGACGCTTTCCGCTGCTGCCGCAGACACGACATTATGCTTAAGACGGAAGCGAAGAGGACCGGCCATGGCGGAATCACGACCCACGACCGACACCCCCGCCGGGGAGGTCCCCCCGTTTTCCGAATATGCCGTCCGGGATCCGGAAGCTTTCGCCAGAAACATGGCGCGTATGCTCGAGCATGTCGGCAAGGCCGCGTCCGCGTGGGTCGAGCCTCGCGAACGTGGCGAGGTCAAGGACGGACCGCTCAGCTATCCCGACATGGTCGCCACCCTCTCGCGCGTCGGCGAATACTGGCTGACCGATCCTGCCCGTTCGCTGGAAGCCCAGAGCGCGTTGATGATGCGGTTCATGGGGCTGTGGGCGGACTCGATTCGAAAGGCGTCCGGCGCACCCGTTCAGCCGACCTCGCCCGTGCGTGCCGACAAGCGCTTCAGCCATGAGGACTGGAGCCGCAACCTGTTCTTTGGCTTCCTGAAGGAAGCCTACGTCATCACGTCCGACTGGGCCAACATGCTGGTCGAGCGCTCCGACGGGCTCGACCCGCACACGCGGCGCAAGGCGGCGTTCTACGTCAAGCAGATCGCCAACGCCGTTTCCCCGTCGAACTTCGTTCTGACGAACCCGGAACTCTACCGCGAGACCGTGGAGCAGAACGGCGAGAACCTCGTGCGTGGCATGCGCATGTTCGCCGAGGACATGATGAAGGGAAAGGGCCAGCTCAAGCTGCGCCAGTCGGACCCAACCAAGTTCGCGGTCGGCGAGAACCTGGCCCTCACGCCCGGCAAGGTCGTCGCCGAGAACGACGTCTGTCAGATCGTGCAGTACGCGCCGGCAACGGAAACGGTGTTTCGACGCCCGATCCTCATCTCGCCGCCCTGGATCAACCGCTTCTATATCCTCGACCTCAACCCGGAGAAATCCTTCATCCGCTGGATGGTCGAGCAGGGTCACACGGTCTTCGTCATCTCCTGGGTCAACCCGGACGAACGTCACGCCGACAAGGACTGGAAGGACTACATCGACGAAGGCCTCGCGTTCGGCCTCGACATCGTGGAACAGGCGACGGGCGAGCGCGAGGTCAATGCCGTCGGCTACTGCGTCGGTGGAACGCTGCTCGCGGCCTCCCTGCCCTACCTGAAGGCGAAGGGAGACGAGCGCATCGCATCGGTCACGTTCCTGACCACGCAGATCGATTTCCGGCACTCCGGCGACCTGCGGGTGTTCGTCGACGAGGGCCAGCTCGCCGAGATCGAGCGAACCATGGAAAAGGGCTACCTCGATGGCTCGCAGATGGCGACCGCCTTCAACCTCCTGCGGTCGAGCGATCTCATTTGGCCCTACTTCGTCAACAACTACCTCAAGGGCAAGGAGCCGCTTCCCTTCGACCTCCTGTTCTGGAACGCCGACGCGACGCGCATGGCCAAGGCCAACCACCTTTTCTATCTGCGCAACTGCTATCTCGAGAACCGTCTGTCGCGCGGCATGATGGAGATCGGCGGGGTCCGGCTCGATCTCTCGACGATCACCCTGCCCGTCTACAACCTCGCCACCAAGGAAGATCACATCGCGCCGGCGCTCAGCGTCTATGAGGGGAGCCGCGCGCTCGGGGCGCCGGTGACCTACGTGGTGTCCGGCTCCGGTCATATCGCCGGCGTCGTCAATCCGCCGGCCCGGGGCAAGTACCAGTTCTGGGTCGGCCCGCCTCCGGCGGAAGGGCTGTCGTTCGACGACTGGTGGATGCAGGCGCAGGAAACCAAGGGATCTTGGTGGCCGCACTGGCAGGCTTGGCTGGAGGCGCTCGCAAACGACCGCGTACCGGCACGCGAGCCCGGCAGCGGCGGACTGCCGATCATCGAGGATGCGCCGGGCCGCTACGTCAGGCAGTAGAGAGCGGGGTTGAAGCCTTGCGCTTTCGATGCGACATCACGTGCAGATCTGATTTCTCCCGTCCCGGGCGCGTGCACCTGCCATCATGACAATCTACCTCGAAGCCGAAGCCAACCCCCTTCGCAATACCGGATCGATCCGCCTCTACGACGCGGAAGCGTTCGAGGGCATGCGGCGTGTCAGTCGCCTGTCGGCCACGGTCCTGGACCAGCTCGCGGACATCGTGAAGCCGGGGGTCACGACCAACGAGATCGACCGTTTCGTCTTCGAGTTCACGCGCGATCACGGCGCGCTGCCGGCACAGCTCAACTATCGCGGCTACACGAAGAACGTGTGCACCTCGATCAACCACGTCGTCTGCCACGGCATTCCGAACGACAAGCCGCTGCGCGAAGGCGATATCGTCAACATCGACGTGACGCTGATCCTCGATGGCTACTACGGCGACACGTCGCGCATGTACCCCGTCGGCCCGATCAAGCGCGCCGCCGAACGCCTGTGCGAGATCACCTACCGTTCGCTGCAGATCGGCATCGACGCCGTGAAGCCGGGCGGCCACGTCGGCGATATCGGGGCGGCGATCCAGGCCTATGCCGAAGGCGAGCGCTGTTCCGTTGTGCGAGACTTCTGCGGGCACGGCATCGGCCGCCTGTTTCATGACGCGCCCAACATCCTGCACTACGGTCGGCGCGGCGAAGGCGTGGAGATGCGCCCGGGCATGATCTTCACCATCGAGCCGATGATCAATCTCGGTCGCCCGCACGTGAAGGTGCTGGCCGATGGCTGGACGGCCGTGACGCGGGATCGCTCGCTTTCGGCCCAGTACGAGCACACGGTCGGGGTGACGGAAACCGGCTGCGAGGTCTTCACGCTTTCCCTGAACGAGCGGGATATGCCGGGCTTCCCGCCGTCGGCGTGGTCGCGGACCGGGATCTGACAAACCATGGCGGAGGGCAAGGACGGCCTGGACGAAGCTCCGCAGCGATTGTGGGCCCTTGGCCTCGACACGCCGTCCGCCCCACCCCCGCGACCTGCGAAGGATCATGACGGCCACCGGGATCGGCTGCGCGAGCGATTCGCAACGGCCGGTGCCGATGCCCTGGCCGACTACGAACTCCTGGAACTGCTCCTCTTCCGGTTGATCCCGCGTCGCGACACCAAGCCGATCGCCAAGGCGCTGCTCAAGCGCTTCGGGACGCTGGCGGACGTCCTCAACGCACCTGCCGACCTCCTGAAGGAGGTGGACGGCATCGGCACTGCCACGGCACTGGAACTTCGCATCGTCACGGCGGTCAATCAGCGCGCGTTTCGCTCGACGATCCGCTCTCGCGAGGTTCTGTCGTCTTGGAGCGCGGTGGTCGACTATTGCCACGCCGCCATGGCGCACGAAACGCGCGAGCAGTTCCGCATTCTCTTTCTCGATCGGAAGAACGCCCTGATCGCCGATGAAGTCCAACAGGTCGGCACCGTGAACCATACGCCGGTCTATCCCCGCGAGGTGATGGGCCGCGCCATGGCGCTGTCGGCCAGCGCTCTCGTACTCGTGCACAACCACCCGTCCGGCGACCCGAGCCCCTCGCGCGCCGATATCGACATGACGAAGACGCTGGTGGACGTCGCCCAGGCGCTCGGCATCCAGATCCACGACCATCTCATCATCGGTCGCAACGGTCACTTCAGCTTCCGTGCCGAGAAGCTTATCTGAAGCGTCAGTTGAGGTAGCCGATCTCACGAACCATTCGGACCTCGCGCGGCTGAATCAGTCCCTGGTGCATCACCCGCACGGAGTGGATGCGGGCCTCCACGTCGCGCTCCCAGTGCTGCAGGAACCGCCTCAGCCGCGGATAGTCCGGCGCGATGTCCTCGAACTGCCACGAGAAGGTCTGGAGGAAGGCCGGATGGTCCGGCATCCGGTAGAGGACTTCGGCGAAGGTCAGGCCGTAGCCGGAGATCATCTTCAGGAACTGCGGATCGGGCGTACGTGCGGCAGGCATGTCGGCTCCTTCTGCATCGGGGCCGAGGTAGCGGCCCTCGCATCAAGGCTGCGCCCGCATCCTTAATGAACCGTTACGCACCACGGATGCGGCGAGGCGTGCAATGCCCACGCCAGCATCCGCATAAATATGCCGAACGCGGGGTCATTCGAAGACCCCGCCGGCTTCACGCATCAGCGCGGGCGTATCGACGTCGAGGGATGCGGCTCGCCCGATCTCGACTTCGCGGATGACGTCCGCGTTCGATTGCACGATGGCACGAGCGCCGACATCGCCTTCAAGACTTGCGATGGCCGGCGCGAAGGCAGTGGAGAGGATCACCGGGTTGCCTCGCCTGCCCCCATCCGTCGCCAACACGATGGATCCAGGGCCTGTGGGATCGAATGCCCCGATCATGCGATCGAGGTCGGCGACGGTCAGGAGAGGCTGATCGGCGAGAAGCACAAGGATACCGCTGCACTCACCGGCAACCGCCGCGAAACCCGCTGAGAGCGACGTCGACAACCCATCGGCGTGCCGCGGATTGTGCACGAGCCGAACATCCGCCCCGTCGAGCGCGGCGGCGATCGCATCGCGCATATATCCGGTCACGACCGTGACACCGGACGCCCGGCTCGCGAGCGCGGTGTCGACCGTACGGCGGATCAGCGGCTTCCCCTCGAAGCGCGCCAGGAGCTTGTTCGGACCGCCCATTCGACTGGAACGTCCGGCCGCGAGGACCAGGATATGCACCCGTCCATCCGCCGCTGCGTCGCGCCGCACCGCCTCGCGCAACTGGGGCCTCGAAGCGATCTCCATCAGCAACCCTCCGACGCCGAGCCCGACGATGTCCTCCGGGCCGACTTCAAGATCGGCGAGGATGCGGTTGAGAATCCAGTCGAAACCGTTCTCGACGGAGCTGCGTGCGCAACCCGGAGCACCGAGGATCGTGCGCTTTCCGATGCGGCCGAGGAGCAGGAGATTGCCGGGGTCCACCGGCATTCCGAGATGGATCACTTCGCCTCCCGCCCGACGGATAGCGGCCGGAACCACATCGTCGGCGTCGATCACCGCGGATGCACCGAACACGATCGTCAGGTCTTCGCCCGGCCCCGCATCCAACAGCGTATCGGCTATCTCGCCCTCGTCGTGGGCGCATCGAGCCTCCCGTTCGAGGCGTGAGCCGGACACGGACAGACGACGCTCGAGAACGCGCCGGGTCTTGTCGAGCGTGGCGGTTTTGACCACGGGAAGCTGTGTCTGGACCAGCCCGACGCCGCGCCCCCGGAACGGCGCGAGACGCAGCGCCTCCCCGGAGGATACGGCGCGAACGGCGTCGTCGACCGCGCGGCCGGGAACGGCGAGCGGGATGATCTTGACCGTCGCCACCATCCGATGCTCGGCGACGGGAGCGAACTCCGCGAGGGTCGCCGCAGTGATCCCCGGATCGATGCGATTCAGGGCGTCGATCAGCGTGCGGTTGGCGAGCAGGAGACCCGGCTTCGTTGCGTGGAGATTGGCCCGACCGGTGCCGGGTGGAGCCATCTCGATGCCTTCCGACGTCAGCGCACGGGCGATCCGCTCGGCCGCTTCATCTTCGGTCACGTCGCCCTCTTCGAGGCGCGCCACCACGACGTCCTCCAGGCCTTCGATGGCCAGGTCGCGAACGTCCTCCCTCGTCAACCGATGGCCTTTCGGCAGACGCCGGCCTGCCGCATGCGTGGCGTGCGCAAGCAAGGCGCCTTCGGCATCGCCCACTCGCACCGCGCCGAATATCATGCGCCCGGCACCTCGCCCCGACGCTCGGCGTGCATCTTGCGGCCCCTGAACGCGGCAATCACTGAGGCCAGGATCGCCACGGCGATCTCGGCCGGCGTTGACGCGCCGATGTCGACCCCGATCGGAGCCTCGATGCGGTCGATCCGATACTGCGGCACCCCGGCGGCCAGCAGCCGCTCGACGCGCTTCGCGTGGGTCTTCCGACTGCCGAGCGCGCCCACATAGAAACATCCGACGCGCAAGGCTTCGATCAGCGGATGGTCGTCGATCTTCGGATCGTGGGTGATGGCGACGAGCGCGGTGTAGGGGTCGAGCGGGCGGTTGCGAAGCACGTCTTCCGGCCATTCGGCCGCGAGGTCCACATCCCTGAACCTATCCGGGGTGGCGAAGGCGGTTCGCGGATCGATGATCGCGATGTCGAAACCGGCGAGACGTGCCATCGGTGCCAGGCTCTGGCTGATATGGACCGCGCCGATCACCACGATGCGCGGCGGCGGCAGGTAGACGTTGAGAAAGGTCTTCGCATCGTCGGTCAGTCCCGACCGTCCGGTCCGCAGCGCGCGCAAAACGACGTCGCCTTCGGCGTCGGCGTCCGCCTCGCGCACCAAGCGCTGGTCGCCGCTTACGATGTCGGTCAGCACCGCGCAGCCGCGTCGGCCTACGCGTTCGGCGTTCAGCGCGCGCAGTAGCTCCGCGCGCATCAGGCCACCCGCTCGAGGTAGACGCGGATGCGGCCGCCGCAGGACAGCCCTACGCGCCAAGCGGTCTCGTCCGCCACGCCGAACTCGAGGATTTTCGGAGCGCCATGTTCGATGACGTCGTGCGCCTCGGCGATCACGGCGCCTTCGACGCAGCCGCCCGACACCGAGCCCTCGAAAGCACCGGCCTCGTCGATCACGAGATGACTTCCGACCGGGCGCGGCGCCGAGCCCCAGGTCTCGATCACCGTCGCCAGGGCCAGCTTCCGTCCTTCGGCCGCCCAGCGTTCGGTGACAACCAGAATATCCGTCGCTTCAGTCATCGTACGCTCCTCGCTCCCGCCCCGCCCGGGCCAGACAGGGGAAATCGCATCACCGCAGGGTGGTTTAAGCGCGCCCCCCTTGGCGTCACTCCGGCTCGTGGTGCCGGAGGGCATGGTAGCGACGCGCCCGGTAGAGGAGGCTATGCCCGGCGCGCGGGATGGAAAGTCCGACGACTTCTCCGATCGTCACTTGATGCGTGGCGATCGTGCGGCTTTCGAGGATACGGCAGTCGAAGGCGACGATCGCGTCCTCGAGGATCGGCGCGCCGGTCTCCAGCGTCGTCCATCGACCGGCGGCGAAACGCTGGTCGAGGTCTAGTTTGCCCTCGCCGGCAAACGCCCGAGCCACCGCCTCGCTGCGGTCTGCCAGGACGTTGACGGCGAAGACCCCGTTCTGTTCGAACCGGGCGTTGGCCGCGCTCGACCGGTTGAGGCAGACGAGGAGCGTCGCGGGATCGTCGGACACGGAGCAGACCGAGGTGACGGTCACTCCTCGGCGGCCCGCCGCGCCGTCCGTGGTTACGAGGCAGACGGCCGCAGCGAAATGGCTCATGGCCTCGCGGAAGGCCGCCTGGTCGATCTCGGCATGGGTCAGAAGCAAAGTCCGTCCTTCGGGCTGACGCGTCGTTCCGGAACGCCCTCACAAGATGGGGCGCACGTCGGCATGGCGCACCATGCTTTGCAAATCTTTTCAAGATCGTGTCCGACGTAAAGGTCAATGCGTTTGACATCGACGCCGGGAGGCTTCAGGACGTGCCGGCTCCCCCGCCGCTGCTCGAACGACGCCGCTCAGGGAAAAATTTCAATACGATAGGAAGCCAGCATGGCGCCGATCCTAGAGATCAGGGATGTATCGCGTCGGTTCGGCGGCTTCACGGCCGTGAACCGCTGCTCCCTGTCCGTCGAGAAGGGCGGCATCACGGGCCTGATCGGCCCCAATGGCGCTGGCAAGTCGACCTTGTTCAACATGGTGGCGGGCAATCTGGCGCCGTCCTCGGGCAAGATCCTGTTCGAGGGTCGCGAAATCCAGGGCCTGCGTCCGCACCAGCTGTTCGGTCGCGGTCTCCTTCGCACCTTCCAGATCGCCCACGAGTTCTCGCGCCTCAGCGTCATCGAGAACCTGATGACGGTGCCGGGCGGGCAGCCGGGCGAAAACCTCGTCGAGACCTGGTTCCGGGGTCGCAAGGTGCGCGAGTTCGAAGCAAAGGTGCGCGAGCGGGCCGAGGACGTCATCGACTTCCTCAAGATCGGCCACGTGGCGCACGAGCTCGCCGGCAACCTGTCGGGCGGCCAGAAGAAGCTGGTGGAACTCGGCCGCACGATGATGGTGGACGCCAAGATCGTGCTGCTCGACGAGATCGCGGCCGGCGTGAACCGGACGCTGCTCAACGACATCGCCGCCAACATCGAGCGCCTCAACCGCGAGCGCGGATACACTTTCTTCGTCATCGAGCACGACATGGACCTCATCGGCCGCCTCTGCGATCCGGTCATCGTCATGGCTGCAGGCGAGGTCATGCGTACCGGTACGCTGGCGGAGATCCAGGCCGACGAAGCGGTGGTGGAGGCCTATTTCGGCGGTTCGCCGACCGGCCATGCGACCGCCAAGGCGGGAGCCGCGGCATGAGCCTTCTGAAGGTCGAGAACGTCGTCGCCGGCTATGGCGAGGCGACCATCCTCAACGGCGTCAACCTCGAGCTCGATGCAGGCGACATCGGGGTCATCGTCGGACCGAACGGGGCCGGCAAATCGACGACGCTGAAGGCGATCTTCGGCCTTCTGCGCGTCTCGTCCGGACGTGTGCTCTTCGACGGACAGGACATCACCAACCGCGCGACGGACTCCTTGAGCGCCCTGCGGATGGCCTTCGTCCCCCAGGAACACAACGTCTTCAAGACGTTGAGCGTCCACGAGAACCTCGAGATGGGAGCCTTCGTCCGGCGCGACGACGTCTCGGGACTGCTCGATCGGGTCTACGACATCTTTCCGCCCCTGAAGGACAAGCGCCGCCAGCCTGCCGGCGAGCTATCCGGCGGCCAGCGACAGATGGTGGCCGTCGGCCGCGCGCTGATGATCGATCCGAAGCTGATCCTCCTGGACGAGCCGACGGCCGGTCTTTCGCCCCGCTACATGAGCGAGATCTTCGATCGCATCCTCGCCATCAACGCGGCAGGCGTCACGGTGGCGATGGTCGAGCAGAATGCCAAGCAGGCGCTCGGCATCGCCCACAAGGGGTTTGTCCTCGCCGGCGGTCGCAACCGCTTCACCGACACCGGCGCGGCGCTTCTTGCCGATCCCGATGTCGCCAAATCCTTTCTCGGCGGCTGACCCCAGCCCTCACGCCGCGAACGAACTCTTCGGGACAATCCGTTGGACGAGCTAGTCTTCTTCATCAACCGCGGCCTGATGGGCGGTTTGATCATCGGGTCGATCTACGCGCTTGGCGCGGTCGGCGTCACATTGATCTTCGGCATCCTGCGCTTTGCGCATTTCGCCCACGGCGACATGATGACGGCGGCCGCCTTCTTCGCCTTCCTCCTGGCGAGCCTTTGCGCCGCGCTCGGCGTTTCGCTGCCGATCCCGCTTGCGTTGGCCCTTCTGCCGGTCGTAATGCTGCTGACATCGGTGTTCGCGATCGGGCTCGACAAGGCGTTCTACAAGCCGCTGCGCGATCGCGGCGCGCGTCCCGTCGTGATGGTGATGGCGTCCATCGGGGTGACCCTGATGCTGCAGGGGCTGATCCGGCTCTTCGCCGGGACGGGCTCTCGCGAGATGTATTTCGACGCCCCCAAGCAGATCTTCCGAATTCCGACCGGCGGCCGGCCGATCGTCGTCACCGAGCCGCAGGTGGCGCTGATCGTGTTGACGCTCGTGTCGGTGGTGGCGCTGCACCTGTTCCTGACGCGGTCCCGGCTCGGCAAGGCGATGCGGGCCGTCTCCGACAACCCGGATCTCGCCCGAGTCACGGGCATCCCGCTGGATACGGTGGTGAAAGCGACCTGGATCATCGGCGGATCGCTGGCGGCGATTGCCGGCACGATGCTGGCGATGGACGTTCAGCTGAAGCCCGACCTCGCCTACAACATCCTGCTGCCGATCTTCGCCGCCGCCATTCTCGGCGGCATCGGCCAGCCCTACGGGGCCATCGCGGGCGGCTATCTCATCGGCTTCGCCGAGACCCTTTCGGTATTCAATCTTTCCGTCATCCTGCGGCCGTTCCAGACCCTCATGCCGGCCGGCGTGGAGATTCCGGCCAACCTGGCCTTCGTGCCAACCGAGTATCGGCTCGTAGTGCCGTTCTTCATTCTGGTCGTGGTCCTGATCTATCGCCCGACGGGCATCTTCAAGGGACGGGTGTTCTGATGAGCGCGACGTCCTCTTTCCCCATCCGCTCCCGGGAACTCGCCCTCGGCGCAGCGCTGCTGGCCCTGATCGCGCTGATTTTCTGGCTCCAGGGTTCCGCCTACGCCACGCGCATGCTCGTCGAGGCTGCGGCCTATGCGATCATCGCGATCGGCTTGAACATTCAATGGGGTTACGCCGGTCTGTTCAACGTCGGCATCATGGGCTTCATCGTCGCCGGAGCCTTCGCGTCGGTGCTGATGACCTTCCCTGTCAACGAAGCCTTCTGGGCGGGCACCGGTGCGCCACTTCTGGGAACGGCGATCCTTTGGCTGATCGGTGCCGTCATCGTCGTCGGGCTGATCTCGCAGCTGCGGCGCATCGGCTTGCCGCAGGGCCTTGTGACGGCGCTGACGGTGATCTCCGGCGCGGTGGCCTTCATGGTGGTCACGGCAAAGTTCGATCCGGCAACCGTCGCGATCGAGGCGGAAGCCGGCTTCATCGGCGGCTTCGGCTTGCCCGTCGGCGTCGGCTGGGTCGCGGCGGGCGTCGTCGCGGGCGCCATCGCCTACGTGATCGGCAAGATCTGCCTCGGCCTGCGTGCGGACTATCTCGCCATCGCGACGCTTGGTATCGCGCAGATCATCAAGACCTTCCTGCGGAACGCCGACTGGCTCACGCGCGGCACGCTCACCGTCTCCCCGCTGCCCTGGCCCGTTCCGACCCCAAGCGAGATCGGCTTCCTGTGGAGCCGCAGCCTCTATCTCGCGGTGACGGCGGCGATCCTGCTCGTGATCTATCTCCTGATGGAGCGCGCCTACCGCGCGCCCTGGGGGCGCATGATGCGCGCCATCCGCGACAACGAGCCGGCAGCCGCCTCCATGGGCAAGAACGTCGATGGCCGGCGGCTGGAGATCTTCGTGCTCGGCGCGATGCTGATGGGCCTCGGCGGTGCGATCCTCGTCCACTTCACCTCGATCTTCGATCCGTCCGGTTTCGTGGACCTCAACCACACGTTCCTAATCTGGGTGATGGTGATTCTCGGCGGCGCCGGCAACAATCGGGGCGCGATCTTCGGTGCGGTGTTCGTCTACATCGTCTGGACCATGTCGGAGCCGGTGGCGCTCACGGTCTTCTCGCTGGCGCGCGACTGGGGTCAGAGCGTGTTCGGATGGGTGGCGCCCGCCGATCTCGATTCGCGAGCGCTTCAGATGCGCGTCTTCGTGATCGGGCTGACCATCACGCTCGTTCTGCGCTTCGCGCCGCAAGGGGTCCTGCCCGAACGTCGCCGCGTCGACTGAGCCCGGGGCCGCAGGAACTGACGGCAGCGGCTGGTCGTTGGGCGCGCAACCGAAGCGGGAGCGCACCCATGGACGACGACAAGCGAGCCGAGGTCTATGACGAGTTCAAGGACCTCGTGAACATGACGCCGAAGCAGCTCGAGGATTGGCTGAAGACGGACGAATCGAAGGAGGTCGGCTTCAAATCGGACGACGGCGGCGAATCCGTAGGCCACAAGTCCGGCCGCACAATCATCGAGATCAAGTCTGCGAAGAAATCCGATCTCACCGAGGCGCAATACGAGCACATGCAGAAGGTGGTCGGCTACATCAAGCGCCACATGAAGCAGAAGCCGAAGGGCGACATCGAGGATACGCCCTGGCGCTACTCGCTCATGAACTGGGGCCACGATCCCATGAAGAAGCACTGACCAGCAAAAAGCCCCGGAGCGAACTCCGGGGCTTTCGATTTTCGAGCGGCGCCCGTTACATCGCGGGACCGACGACCTCGATCTTCCCGTCCCGGACGGTCACCTCGTCGTAGGAACCGGGAACGTCGCCCTTGGCGTCGAACTCCAGCGCGCCGGATGCGCCCTCGTAGTTGATGTCGGTGCCGGCCGCGATGAGTTCCTTGGCTTTCGACCATTCACCCGGGAGGATCACCTCGCCCGGCGCGGACGCCACGTCCCGCAGCGCCTGGCTGACGCCCTCGCGCGAACCGCCGGTCTTTTCCAGCGCGAGCATGAGCGCGAACGCGGCATCGTAGGAGGTGGCCGCGTAGGTGGCGGCGGGGTCGAGATCGGCAGCCTTCGCAGCCTTGGCGAAGGCCTCGGCGCCAACGGCCGCCGCGCCACCGGGACGGGTGAGGATCAGCTTCTCGTCGCCGCCCGCCACGTTGGTGAGGTTGCCGCCCACCATTCCATCGCCGCCGATGAAGGTCGCGAAGTCACCGGTCTCGCGCGCCTGGGACACGATGCGGCCGCCGGATCCATCGACATAGGCCAGCACCACGAGCGCATCGGCGCCGGACGAGGCGAGCGAGCCGATCTCGGCCCGGTAGTCGGCCTTGCCATCCTCATGGGCCTGCGAGACGGTCACCGTTCCGCCGTCGGCTTCGAAGGCCTTCTGGAAGGCCTGGGAGAAGCCGGTGCCGTAGTCGTTGTTGACGTAGGTGATGGCGACGTTGCCGATGCCATTCTTCTTCACGACACGCGCCAGCACTTCGCCCTGGTAGGCGTCGGACGGCGCGGTACGAAACACGAGGTCCTTGTCGTTGAGGTCCGTCACGGCCGGCGAGGTCGAGGCCGGCGAGACCATCACGACGCCCCCCGGAATGGCGGCCGCGTTGGCGGCGGCGATCGTGGCACCCGAGCACATGGCGCCGACGATGCCGACCACCTTCTCCGAGTTCACCTGGCGATCGCCGGCGTCCGAAGCGCGGGCCGCGTCGACGCAACCGTCGTCGCCGATCACCATCTCGACCTTGGCCCCGTCCTTGCCGATGCCGCCACCCTCGTTGACTTGCGCGACGGCGAGCTTGGCGGCGTTGGTGATCGGCGGCATCAGGCTTTCGATCGGCCCCGTGATCCCCCCGATGAAGCCGAGCTTCAGCGAGGCGTCCTGCGCCGACGCGGCGGAAACGCCGAGCGCGAGAAGTGAAGCCGTGAGGCCGAGAATGGCTTTGCGTCCGCCGATCATGCAGGAACTCCCGAATTGGTTGGGGATCGAGGACCCAAACCTCGACCAAATGCGATGCGCGCCGTCGCGGCGGCCCGGGGCGACTTAAGCGGCGGTGGACGGGAGGGTCAAGCGAAGGCACCTCGCGCCGGCGGCTGGTTGGCGGTAGAACAAGGGATGACGCACGCCCTGCCCCGTTTCGCTCTCACGATCGTGCTCGCCATCGCTCCGGTTGCCGGTGCGTTCGCGCAGTCGCCCGGCGAGCTCGTGCTTGGCGTCGCCGCGCCGCTTGCGGGCGCGAACGAGATTCTCGGGCGGCAGATCGTGGCGGGAGCGGAGCGTGCGGCAGGGGATGCGGGGGCGCGGGTCATCGAGGTGGATAGCGGATGCAATGCGGACGGTGGCCGCGAAGCCGCTGATGCATTGATCGCGGCGCGGGTCACGGTGGCGACCGGCTTTCTCTGCGCCGCATCGCTGGAAGCCGCCCTGCCGAAGCTCACGGCCGCCGCGATCCCGGTCATCGATGTCGGGGTTCGCGCCGCGCGTATCCAGCGACTGCGCGACAAGGACGGCGCGCTCGTCTGGCGCCTGGCACCGGCTGCGGACGCAGTGGCGCAGGCGCTCGGCGCCTTCGTGCGCGAGCGCTGGTCGGATACGCCCTTCGCGCTGGTGGACGATGGCACGCCGCAAGCCCGGGATCTTGCCGACAAGGTGCGGCGGGCATTGGAAGACAGCGGCTTGCGGGCAGCCGTGAACGAGACCTATCGGCCGGCGGAAGAGAAGCAATTTCCCATCGCCCGACGGCTTCAGCAAAGCGGCATCGCGCGCGTCCTGTTCCTCGGTGCCCGCAGCGACACGGCGATAATCTTACGAGATGCCGCCGAGATCGGGTTGCGGATCGAAGCGGCGGGAGGGGAATCGCTGGTCGATGCCGCCGATGGCCCGCCTCTTCCATCCGGCGTGATCGCGGTCGCATCCGGATTCGACGTCGACTGGGTACCGTCCGAGACTGCGCCGGAGGATGAGGGCTATGCGCGAACCGCACGAACCGGCGCGGAGATCGCGATCGAGGCCGCGCGCCGGGCCGCCGCGGAAGGTCGAAGCATCGCGGACGTTCTGAACGCCGAAACCTTCGTGACGTCGGCTGGCCTCGTTCGCTTCCAGGGTGACGGCAGCGCCGGTGTCGTGACCTTCCGCACCTACCGATGGGACGGGACGCGCTTCGTCGCCGACGCCGAGGGCTGAAGCGATGTCGCTAGGCTGGAGAGCGGGGCCACGCAACCTGCTGACCGACGTCGCAGGCCTTCGGGTCGGCAACGCGCAGGACGATCGCCTCAAGAGCGGCGCCACGGCGGTTCTCTTTGACCAGCCGTGTACGGCGGCCGTCGAGATCCTCGGCGGCGCGCCCGGCACGCGCGAGACCGACCTTCTGGCACCTGACAAGCTGGTACCCGGCATCGACGCCCTGGTCCTTTCCGGCGGCTCGGCCTTCGGGCTGGATGCGGCCTCCGGCGTTCAGGCGTTCCTGCGCTCGGTCGGCCGGGGCTTCGAGGTGGCGGGTCATCGCGTTCCCCTCGTGCCGGCTGCGATCCTGTTCGACCTCGCCAATGGGGGCAACAAGGATTGGGGGCTCCATTCGCCCTACCGCGACCTGGGGCTCCGTGCGGCAGAGGCCGCGGGTCTCGAATTCGCACTCGGCAGCGTTGGAGCCGGGACCGGGGCCACCACGGCCGGCGCCAAGGGTGGGCTCGGTTCTGCGTCCACGGTTCTCTCGTCCGGAGCGACGGTCGCCGCCCTCGTCGCGGTGAACGCGGTCGGCTCGGCGCTGATCGGTTCGACCCGGCATTTTCATGCCGCCGCCTTCGAGATCGACGCGGAGTTCGGGGGCCTCGGCCTCCCCGCCCCTCATCCCACCATGGCAGCGCCACCGACGACGAAGATCGCACCCCATCCCGGGACCGCTACTACGATCGCGGTGATCGCGACCGACGCGGTGCTCGACAAGGGCGCGGCGCGTCGTCTTGCGGTGGCCGCGCATGATGGGTTCGCCCGCGCGCTCTGGCCGGCCCATACAGACTTCGACGGCGATCTCGTCTTTGCCGCCGCAACCGGCGCCGGCGGATGGCGGCCGGAAGGCGCCGAGCGTATCGAACTGGCATCCGCCGCCGCCGCGACCATGGCGCGGGCGATCGCGCGCGGCGTTCACGCTGCCGTGCCGGCACCCGGCGATCTGCGCCCCGCGTGGCGGCAACTGGGATAGGCGGTCCCGGCGTTGCGATTGAGACGCGGGCGGGGGTCTGTTACAGCGCGGCGAACCGTCCGCATGCCGCTCGTGAAAGGCTTCGCCCATGATCCCCCGCTATTCCCGCCCCGAAATGGTGTCGGTCTGGTCGCAGGAGACCAAGTTCCGCATCTGGTTCGAGATCGAGGCGCACGCCTGCGATGCCTTGGCGGAGATCGGGGTCATTCCGAAGGACGCGGCCAGGACGATCTGGGAAAAGGGCGGCGCCGCGACCTTCGACGTCGACCGCATCGACGAGATCGAGCGCGTCACCAAGCACGACGTCATCGCCTTCCTGACGCATCTGGCCGAGTTCGTCGGACCGGACTCGCGCTTCATCCACCAGGGCATGACCTCGTCGGACGTGCTCGACACCTGTTTCAACGTCCAGCTCGTGCGCGCGACAGACATCCTGCTCGCCGACATGGACGCGCTTCTCGAGGCGCTCAAGCGGCGCGCCTACGAGCACAAGGATACGGTCACGATCGGCCGTAGCCACGGCATCCATGCGGAACCGACGACCTTCGGCGTGAAGCTCGCACTCGCCTATGCCGAGTTCGATCGTTGCCGCGACCGTCTGCGCGCGGCGCGGGAGGAAGTCGCGACCTGTGCGATCTCGGGAGCCGTCGGCACCTTTGCGAACATCGACCCGCGCGTCGAGGAGCACGTCGCCAAGGCGCTCGGCCTGAAGCCGGAGCCGGTTTCGACGCAGGTCATTCCGCGAGACCGGCACGCGATGTACTTCGCGACGCTCGGCGTCGTCGCCTCGTCGATCGAGCGCCTCGCCACCGAGATCCGCCACCTGCAGCGGACCGAGGTCCTGGAGGCCGAGGAGTATTTCTCGCCAGGCCAGAAGGGCTCGTCGGCCATGCCGCACAAGCGCAACCCCGTGCTGACCGAGAACCTGACGGGCCTCGCTCGCATGGTGCGCTCCTTCGCCATGCCGGCGATGGAGAACGTCGCGCTCTGGCACGAGCGCGACATCTCGCACTCATCCGTCGAGCGCTATATCGGACCGGACGCCACCGTCACGCTGGACTTCGCTCTCGCGCGCCTCACCGGCGTGATCGACAAGCTCTTGGTCTACCCCGATCGGATGGACCGCAACCTCAACCAGTTCAAGGGCCTCGTTCATTCGCAGCGCGTGCTGCTGGCACTCACCCAGGCCGGCGTCAGCCGCGAGGATGCCTACCGCCTCGTCCAGCGCAACGCGATGAAGGTGTGGGAACACGGGGCGGACTTCCTGACCGAACTCCTGGCCGACGCCGAGGTCACGGCGGCGCTGTCGGAAGCGGAGATCCGCGAGAAGTTCGACATCGGCTATCACACCAAGCATGTCGACACGATCTTCGGGCGCGTGTTCGGCGCGGCCTGACGCGCGGCGCTGCCGGGCGGTTCGATCCGCCCGGTTTCAGGCGGCGTGCGCTTCGGCGGCCACCAGCACCGGCGTCTCCAGAGGTGGTGTCTCCCGCTCCACCACGCCCGAGATGTCGAGCTGGATCATCTGGTGGTCCGAATAGGGTTGATCGAGGATCGCGACCTTGCAGCGGTCACGCAGATCGCGCGACAGGAGGCAGATGTCCAAAGCGGCACGGTAGGGCCCGAGCCGGAAGGTCGGTCCCGAATGGGCGTTGGCATGCACGAGGCGTCCATCGGCGAGCAGTGGGCGCAGCTCGCCGGCGCCCCGGAACAGGTTGAAGTCGCCGATCACGACGGTCGGCGCGTCGCTCTCCGCCACCCAACGCGCCAGCTCACCCATCTGCAGGCACCGAACGTGATAGCGCAGCGATAGGTGCGCCATCAAAATGCGGATGCCGGAGATCTGGATGTCGTAGACGAGGCGCTTCTTTCCGGCCGAGAGATAGCGCGCGACGTAGGTCAGCGGGCGTGACGCCAGGAAGGCGTTGGACTTGCCGCGTGAGACCGACAGCCGGCGAAAGCGCCTGTCGGCACTGTACTTGTTGTCGATCCTCACGGTCGTATGGTGCGCCTCTGCCAGCGCCCCGACCTGGTCGAAGAAGCCGTTGGTGAGCGAGCCCTTGTCGATCTCGGCGAAGCAGGAAAGGTCCGGCTTCAGCTCGGCGAGGCGCTGTCGCACCAGCCCAAGGCTGCGCAACTGCACACGCTGTGTCGTGAAGACGTGATGGTGCGCGCGGCGCACGTGATGGCCGATGGAGCCGTTGATGTCGCGGCTGTAACCGAGATTGGCGTAGACGATCCGCAACATGCCCTCACAGCTCCGTCCCGACTGCGACCCTTGGACGGTCGAACCGACTAACGCGGCGCCCGAGCCGCTCGTTCCGTTCAGGATCTTGCCGGTCGATCCCTCGTCCCCTGGGCGCCGTCGCCCATATCGTCCGTCGAGGGCCCGCGCAAGGCAGGCCTGACGACGGGACGCTCGAGGTCGAGACACGAATGGTCGAATACTTCGACGGCACGATCCTGCCCATGGTGCTGGCGTTCCTGAGCTGGGCCATCCTGATCGGTGCGGTGATCTACATACCGTTCCGACGCAGCCCCGTCGCCGCCCAGGCCTGGCTGCTCCTGTTCTTCTTCCTGCCGTGGGCGGCGCTCGTGGTGTATCTCGCCGTCGGCAACGCACGCCATCCGAAATGGCGGCGGGACCGCATCGAGAAAGTGCCCGACATCATCCGCCATGCCATCGCGCATATGACGCTGGAGGGCACGGGCGGCATGCGGACACTGCGTCCCCATCACCGGATGACGGCGCACCTCGTGCATCGGATCGGCCGCTTTCCCTGCCTTGCCGACAACCGGATCGTGCTGGACGCGGACTACAACCGGGTGGTCGACCGCATCGCCGCCGATATCGACGCCGCGCGGCACCACGCGCACGTCATGGTCTACATCCTTCAGAACGACCAGGCCGGAAACAAGGTGCTGAGCGCTCTCCAGAGGGCGGCGAAGCGCGGGGTCAAATGCCGCCTGCTCATCGATGCCGTCGGCTCGTCGCGCGACCGCAAGGCCATCGCCAAGAGGCTCAAGAACACCGGCGTGGAGCTCCGGCTGATCCTGCCCCTGCGCTTCTGGAACCAGGCGACGCGCATGGACCTGCGCAATCACCGCAAGATCGTGGTGGTGGACGGCAAGGTCGGATGGGTCGGCTCGCAGAACATGCACCGCATCGAGTACGAGCCGAAGACCTTCTATCGCGAGCTGATGGCGCGTGTCGAAGGTCCCGTCGTGCTCGAACTCCAGGCGGTCTTCATCGGCGACTGGTATCTCGAGACGGCCGAGGACATCGGTTCGCCCGAACTCATGCCGGCGCCCGAACGCCAACCGGTCGAGCGCAACGCCACGGCGCAGGTTCTGCCCTCGGGGCCGGACTACCCGGAGGCGGGGGTCGATATCCTCTTCACCGACCTCATCTACAGCGCGCGCCAGCGCGTCGTGCTGGCGACGCCGTACTTCATCCCGAACGAGCCGTTGCTCCTCGCCATGCGAACGGCGGTGTCGAAGGGCGTGCGCGTGACGCTTTTCGTCACCTCCACGACCAACAGCTTCCTGATCGATCGCGCGCAGCAATCCTATTACGACGAACTGCTCGAGGCGGGCGTGGAGGTGATGCTCTACCGGGAGCGGTTCCTGCACGCCAAGCACCTGTCGATCGACGACGACATCGCCATCATCGGCTCGGCCAACATGGACCGCCGCTCATTCGAGCTGAACTCGGAGGTGACGTTGATCACCTACAGCGAGGATACCGTGCGGGACCTGCGGGCGATCGAGGACGACTACCGGACGAAGAGCCACCGGTTGAACCTCGATGACTGGAACAAGCGCGGCTTCATGATCCAGCTCGGCGAGAACGTTACCCGGCTCATCAGCCCGCTCCTCTGATCCAGGCGACTTGACAAGGCGGACAGCCCTTCGCATCTGCGTGCGATGCGAGTTTCCGACGTCGATATCCTGATCGTTCCCGGCTTGGCGGGAGCCTCCGAGCAGCACTGGCAGTCCCGTTGGGAGGCGAAGCTCTCGACGGCCAGCCGCGTCATCCACACCGCCCCGGATCCGCACGACGCGGCGGCCTGGATCGCCGCCGTGGCGGATGCCGTGGCGCGGGCCACGCGGCCGCCTGTCATCGTCGCCCATGCGCTGGGCGTTGCTGCCGCCGTCGCAGCGGCTCCGCAGTTCGAGCGGCCCGTGGCAGGCGCGTTCTTCGTCGCGCCGGTGGATCTCGGGCACGGCGCTTCGGGCTTCGACGCCTATTCGCGCGATCCGCTGCCGTTCCCGTCCATCGTGGTCGCAAGTCGAGGTGAACCGGACCATTCGTTCGATGCCATCGAGGACGTCGCCGCCGCATGGGGCTCTCTCTTCGTGGATGCGGGGGAATCGGGACGGCTCGACGAGACCAGCGGACACGGCCCCTGGCCGGAGGGGCTCCTGACCTTCGGCAAGTTCCTCTCCCGCCTGCCCGCGCCCTGAAGAGCGCAGGCCTTCAGCCGCGGAAACCCTCGACGAGCCTCGCACATCCGGCTTTCAGAATGCCCACATCCGAGGCGATGCCGATCAGCTGGCATCCCATGGATGCGTAACGACGCGCATCGTCCGCATCGAGGGCATAGATCGCCACGGCTTTGCCTGCGGCGCGCGCGCGGGCGGCGATGTCCGCGATCGCCTTGCTCGTCGCCTCACCTTTCGGGTCGAGACCGCCCTGCCCGAGCGCCATCGAGAGATCGGACGGGCCGATGAAGATGCCGCCGAGTTCGGGAACAGCGAGGATCGCGTCGAGATCGGCATAGGCGCCGGCGGTCTCGATCATGGCGAAGGACACAACAGCCTCATCGGCTGCCGCGAGATAATCGCGCGGCGCCATCCCGAAGAGATCGGCGGCGCGCGTCGGGCCGAAGGAGCGCGTTCCGCCGGGCATGTAACGCAAGGCCCTGGCGAACGCTGCCGCATCATCGGCGCTCTCCACCATCGGGAGAATGACGCCGGTCGCGCCAAGATCGACCACCCGGCCCGCGAGCGCGAGATCGCCGGGGGCGACGCGCACGATCGCGGGCTTGCCGAGAAGGGCCGCGCGCGCGCAGCCCTCCCGGAGATCCGCAACGCCCTGAAGGCCGTGCTGACCGTCGAGCACCAGCGCATCGAAAGCGTGCAGGAGGATTTCGTGCACCACGGGGTCGGCAAGGCTAGACCAACCGCACAGGACGGGGTCCGGCCGGGACAGAAGGTCCCGCAGTCCGTTCAAGGCCATCAGGACGCCGCGATCTGCTTCTCGGCCTCTTCCATGTATTCCATGCGGTGGCGCTCGATCTGGTGATCGGACTGGTTGACCCCAGCGGCATCGAAATCGGCGCGGACCTTGGCGAAGACGTCCTGCGGCCCCTTGGCGCCAAGATCGAGATTGGCGAGGGCGATCGCATAAGCCTCTGCCTCGGCGGCGTTCTTGCCGAGCTTACCCGCTGCCCAGAGGCCCAGGAGCTTGGTCGCCCTCACCTCGATGCGGAACTTCCGGTCCTCCTCGTGGGCGTAGCGTGCTTCCTGGTCATGGCCCCGATCGTTCAGCGACATTCCCTTGTCCTTTCGTCAACTCTGCAACTTTGCCGACATCATGCTAGCGGCTCGGCCCGCCTTGTCCAGCAAGCCTCGCGCGCCCGGCCCCGAAGCGCCGTGTCCCGATTGCGATTGTTTAGGCTCGGCGTTTGGTCTATTCACCCGCGGGAGACATATGGTTTTCGCGGGTCGACCTTCGACTCGCCTTTTACGCGATCAGGCAACCTCCATGACACGTCGCCGCCGTATCTACGAAGGCAAGGGCAAGATCCTTTACGAAGGTCCGGAGCCCGGCACGCTGGTTCAGTTCTTCAAGGACGACGCGACCGCCTTCAACAAGAAGAAGCACGAGGTCGTCGACGGCAAGGGTGTCCTGAACAACCGCATCTCCGAATACATCTTCAGCCATCTCAACCGGATCGGCATCCCGACCCACTTCATCCGGCGGCTCAACATGCGTGAGCAGCTGATCAAGGAAGTCGAGATCATCCCGCTCGAGGTCGTGGTGCGCAACGTGGCGGCCGGTTCGCTCGCCAAGCGCCTCGGCATCGAGGAGGGCACCGTGCTGCCCCGCTCGATCATCGAGTTCTACTACAAGGCCGATCAGCTCGACGACCCGATGGTCTCGGAAGAGCACATCACGGCCTTCGGCTGGGCGACGCCGCAGGAGATCGACGACATCATGGCGCTCGCCATTCGTGTCAACGACTTCCTGACCGGGCTTTTCCTTGGTGTCGGCATCCAGCTCGTCGACTTCAAGATCGAGACGGGGCGTCTCTTCGAAGGCGACATGATGCGCATCATCGTGGCCGACGAGATCTCCCCGGACTCCTGCCGCCTCTGGGACGTCCAGACGCAGGACAAGCTCGACAAGGATCGTTTCCGCCGTGACATGGGCGGCCTCGTCGAAGCCTATCAGGAAGTGGCTCGCCGTCTCGGCATCATGAACGAGAACGAGCCGCCCCGCCCTTCCGGGCCGGTGTTGGTCAAGTAGCACGGCGTCCCGTGTCGCAGCCGGCTCCGGCTCTTCGATTGGTTCATTCGCAAGGCAGGCAGATACCGTGATCAAGGCGCGCATCGTCGTAACCCTCAAGAACGGCGTCCTGGATCCTCAGGGCAAGGCGATCGAAGGGGCTCTCGGTACGCTGGGCTTCGCCGGCGTCTCCGGCGTTCGCCAGGGCAAGGTCTTCGACGTCGAGGTGGACGGCACCGACCGCGCCAAGGCGGAGGGCGACCTCAAGGCCATGTGCGAGAAGCTTCTCGCCAATACGGTGATCGAGAACTACGCGATCGAGCTCGCCTGAGGAATTAGCCTATGAAGTCCGCCGTCGTCCTCCTGCCGGGTCTCAACCGCGACCGCGACATGATCGCGGCGCTGACAGCCATTTCCGGCCAGGCCCCGATCACGGTCTGGCAGACCGAGACGCAGATCCCCGACGTCGACCTGATCGTCGTCCCGGGCGGCTTTTCCTACGGCGACTACCTGCGCTGCGGCGCGATCGCCGCCCGTTCGCCCGTGATGCGCGCGGTGGCGGAAAAGGCCGCGGCCGGCGTGCCGGTCCTCGGTGTCTGCAACGGCTTCCAGATCCTCTGCGAGGCCGGCCTCCTGCCCGGCGCGCTGATGCGGAACACCAGCCTAAAGTTCGTGTGCCGCGAGGTGAAGCTCAAGGTGACGAACGCCCAGACGCTCTTCACCTCGGGCTACGCGCAGGACCAGATCATCCGCTGCCCCGTCGCTCACCATGACGGCAACTATTTCGCGGAAGCCGAAAGCCTCGAGCGGATCGAGGGCGAAGGCCGTGTCGTGTTCCGCTATGCCGAGGGCACCAATCCGAACGGCGCGATTAACGACATCGCCGGCATCGTCAACGATCGCGGCAACGTTTTGGGCATGATGCCGCACCCGGAGAACCTCGTCGAGGCCGAGCACGGCGGCACCGACGGACGCCCGCTCTTCGAAGGCGCGCTCGGAATGCTCGGTCGAGGCCTCGCCGCTTGAGCACCGCCGGCTTGCCGAGAGTCGCGCTCGCGCTGGCAACCCTCTTGGTCGTTGCCGGCTGCGCGTCGCGTGCCCCCTCTCCGGAGAAGGCAGCGCCGAGGCGAGCCGATACCGGTCTCGATCGCATGGAGCGACTGACGCTCACGGCCAACCGTTGCTGGTTCAAGTCCCGCGATCCCGCCTTTGCGAGCTACAGCATCGCGCCCGAGCTCTCGTCCTTCTCCGGCCGTCCTCGTTTTCTTCTGGTGCCGAAGGGCCGGCCCGAAGCCCGTCCGCTGCTGGTGGTGGAAGGCGCGGCCGGATCGGCGGACGTCGCCACATACGGCCCGCTTCTCGGCACCCCGCTCCGCGCTCGGTTGGAGGGCGATCTCGTGCGCTGGCGTATGGGTTCCACGAGCTGCGATGCCTGAGGCCTCGAACGGCGGCCGGAGGGCATTCGGCCTCATGGTTCTTGCGACCGTCGCCCTCGCCGGCTGCCGCACGGATGCGGCGCCGCTCGCCGTGCCTGTCGGACCGGCGCCAAACGCGGCGGAGGTCCGTTACATTCGCGATACGGGCGCGGCGATCTATCGACGCCAGGGCTTCGAGCGCACGCGCGGTTTCGTCTTCGCGGAGCCTGGGCGCGGCTTCGCCGTGTGCTTGCGTGCCCCCCTGCGCGACGGACGCCTCGACCATACGCTCCTGATCCTCCAGCGCCGAATCGAAGGCGCGGTGAGCCAGGTCGAGGACGACGCGACGATCCTGCGCGCGGCGGCCGATGTCGGCCCTTGCCGCAACCGGTCGGATTGGGTACCGGCCTGATAGCATTCCTCCCTCTCCTGCCGCACGGGCGGGCGAGGCTTTCGTCAGTTTCGCCAAACCGTTCGGAGGCTCCATGGCCGACATCCAGATCACCCCGGAGCTCATCGCCAGCCACGGCGTCAAGCCGGACGAGTACCAGCGGATCCTCGATCTCATCGGGCGCGAGCCGACGATCACCGAGCTCGGCATCTTCTCGGCGATGTGGAACGAGCACTGCTCCTACAAGTCCTCGAAGCGCTGGCTACGAACCCTGCCGACCAAGGGCGCACGGGTCATCCAGGGACCGGGCGAGAACGCAGGCGTGGTCGACATCGGCGACGGCGACTGCGTGGTCTTCAAGATGGAGAGCCACAACCACCCGTCCTATATCGAGCCCTACCAGGGCGCGGCGACGGGCGTCGGCGGCATCCTGCGCGACGTCTTCACCATGGGCGCGCGGCCGATCGCGGCGATGAACGCGCTGCGCTTCGGCGCACCCGATCACCCGAAGACGCGGCACCTCGTGTCCGGCGTCGTCGCCGGCGTCGGCGGCTATGGCAACGCCTTCGGCGTGCCGACAGTCGGCGGCGAGGTGAACTTCCACCCGCGCTACAACGGCAATTGCCTCGTCAACGCCTTCGCCGCCGGCCTCGCGAAGACGAATGCGATCTTCCTGTCCAAGGCCGAAGGCGTCGGCTTGCCGGTGGTCTATCTCGGTGCCAAGACGGGGCGCGACGGCGTCGGCGGCGCGACCATGGCGTCGGCCGAGTTCGACGACACGATCGAGGAGAAGCGCCCGACCGTGCAGGTCGGTGACCCGTTCACCGAGAAGTGCCTGCTGGAAGCCTGTCTCGAACTGATGCAGACCGGCGCCGTCATCGCGATCCAGGACATGGGCGCGGCTGGCCTCACCTGCTCGGCGGTCGAGATGGGCGCGAAGGGCGATCTCGGCATCGAGCTCGACCTCAACAAGGTGCCGGTGCGCGAGGCGCGCATGACGCCTTACGAGATGATGCTGTCGGAAAGCCAGGAGCGCATGCTCATGGTGCTGCGGCCCGAGAAGCACGAGGAGGCCGAGGCCATCTTCGTGAAGTGGGGCCTCGACTTCGCCGTGGTCGGCAAGACGACGGACGACCTGCGATTCCGCATCCTCTTCGACGGCACGGAAGTCGCGAACCTGCCGATCAAGGAACTCGGAGACGAGGCACCGGAATACGACCGCCCATGGGTCGAGCCAAAGGCAGCCGCCCCGGTCGCGGCCGCCGACGTCGCGGAGCCGAAGGACTACGATGCCGCACTCCTCCAGATCATGGGCTCGCCCGACATCGCCTCGCGCCGCTGGGTCTTCGAGCAGTACGACACGCTGATCCAGGGGAACTCGCTTCAGCGCCCCGGCGGCGACGCCGGCGTCGTGCGCGTCGACGGGCACCCGACAAAGGCGCTGGCGTTCTCGTCGGACGTGACGCCGCGCTACTGCGAGGCCGATCCCTACCAGGGCGGTGCTCAGGCCGTGGCCGAGTGCTGGCGCAACCTGACCGCCGTCGGCGCCGAGCCGCTTGCCGCGACCGACAACCTCAACTTCGGCAATCCCGAGAAGCCCGAGATCATGGGCCAGCTCGTGAAGGCGATCCAGGGCATCGGCGCGGCGTGCGAGGCGCTGGGCTTCCCGATCGTCTCCGGCAACGTCTCGCTCTACAACGAGACGCTCGGCCAGGCGATCCTGCCGACGCCGACGATCGGCGGCGTCGGTCTGATCGACGACCGCTCGAAGACGGCGACGATCGGCGGCTGGAAGGACGGCGACGTGCTCTTCCTGGTGGGCGCAGATGGCTCGCATCTCGGCTCCTCCATCTTCCTGCGCGAGATCGCGGGTCGCGAGGACGGCGGCGCGCCGCTTGTCGACCTCGCTGCCGAGCGTCGTCACGGCGACGTCGTGCGCGACCTGATCCGGTCGGGCCGGGTCACCGCCTGCCACGACCTTTCGGATGGTGGCCTCGCCGTTGCGCTCGCCGAGATGTGCATCGCCGCCGATCTCGGCGCGACCGTCTCTGTCGGCGAGGGTGCGCGCCATGCACGGCTCTTCGGCGAGGATCAGGCGCGCTACGTGATCGCCGTTGCGGCGGAAGTGGCCGAAGCGGTCGCGAACGAGTTGTCCGCCCTGCCCCATCGCCGTCTCGGCACGGTCGGGGGGGCGTCGCTGGACGTCGATGGCGTCCTGTCGGTCGCGGTCTCCGACCTTACGGTCGCGCACGAGAGCTGGTTCCCCGCCTTCATGTCCGGCACGCTGCCGGTCGAGGCGGCTGCCGCCTGAACGGCGGGTGCCCGGCTCGATTGCTCAGGCTCCGTATTGGCCCTATCCTTGCACCGACGGCGGCCTGAGTCTTCCTTCGCGCCGCCGGCAGGAGATCTACGCATGCCCATGAACGCCCACGACATCGAGAAGATGATCAAGGACGCGATCCCCGACGCTACCGTGACCATCCGTGATCTCGCGGGCGACGGCGACCACTACGCCGCCGAGGTCGTGGCGGAGAGCTTCCGCGGCAAGTCGCGCGTCCAGCAGCACCAGATGGTCTATCAGGCGCTGCAGGGGAACATGGGCGGCATCCTCCACGCCCTCGCACTTCAGACCAGTGCGCCGAAGTAGGCGCGGCGCACGGACGATCTTTAAAGCGACGGCCCGGCATCGTATCTGAACCGGGACGCACTCCGCCCGGGAACCGAAACGGGCATGACAGGACGGGATTAGGCCATGTCTGGCATCATCGACTGGATCGACAACGAGGTGAAGACGAACGACGTGGTCGTCTTCATGAAGGGCACCCCGGATTTCCCGCAATGCGGCTTCTCGGGTCAGGTCGTGCAGATCATGAACTACCTCGGCGTGCCCTATAAGGGGGTCAACGTCCTCAGTTCGGACGAACTGCGCACCGGCATCAAGGAGTACGGCTCCTGGCCGACGATCCCGCAGGTCTACGTGAAGGGTGAGTTCGTCGGCGGCTGCGACATCGTGCGCGAGATGTTCCAGGCCGGTGAATTGCAGGACTTCCTCGGCGACAAGGGCATCGCGCTCAACGCCCCGTCCCCGGCGGCCTGAAACGCCGAACCACCATCCAGCGGCCCGCTCTCGAAGCGGGCCGTTTTCGTTTGGGCCTGTAGACGGTCCGTTCGTCAGTGCTCCTTGCTTTTTGGCCGATCCCGCTTAGAAACCAGTTCGACCAACGAAAGACCGGACCCATGCCGAGCGCGCCCAACACCGTGCGCGGGATTCCCTATTGGGAACTCGTGACCCTGATCGCATGCATCATGGCGCTGAACGCGGCGGCGATCGACATCTTCATTCCGGCTCTCACCAACATCACGCAGACGCTGCAGCTGGCCGATCCGAACCACGCGCAGTTCGTCATCACGTCCTACGTGATGGGCTTCGGCATCTCGCAGATCTTCTACGGCACCCTTTCGGATCGGTTCGGCCGCCGTCCGGTCCTGTTGTTCGGTCTGGGCATCTACGTCCTGGCATCGGTCGTGGCGGTCTTCTCGACGACGTTCGGCATGCTCCTCGCCCTGCGGGCGATCCAGGGGGTTGGCGCCGCCGCAACGCGCGTCATTGCGGTGTCGGTCGTGCGCGACTGCTTCGGGGGAGCGCGCATGGCGAGCGTCATGTCGCTCGTCATGATGATCTTCATGGCCATCCCGGTGATCGCACCGAACCTCGGCCAGATCGTTCTCCTGTTCGGCGACTGGCACGAGATCTTCATCGCCGTCGCGGTCTTCGGCGCGTTCGTCATGGTCTGGACCTATGTCCGCCTGCCGGAGACGCAGCATCCCGAGGACCGGCTTCCGCTGACCGTCAGTCGCGTCGCCCAGGCCTTCCGCGTCGTCGTCACCAACCGGACCGCCTTCGCCTATACGCTATCCACCGCGCTGACGTTCGGGGTCCTGTTCGCCTTCATCAACCAAGCGGAACAGATCTACGTCTCGGTCTACGGTCTCGGCCCCGCGTTCACGCTCTACTTCTCGGCGGGCGCCATCTTCATGGCCGTGGCATCGTTCTCGAACTCGCGGCTGGTCGAGCGGTTCGGCATGCGGCATCTGTCGCACGGAGCGCTGTGCATCTTCCTGGCGCTCAACGTCCTCCATCTCGTCATCGCCCTCCTGAACGGCGGCGTGCCGCCCTTCTCGGTCTATCTGCCGATGACGATCCTTTCGCTCTGCATGTTCGGCTTCATCGGCACCAACTTCAACGCGCTGGCGATGGATCCGCTCGGCCACGTCGCGGGCACGGCGTCCTCCGTCCTCGGCTTCATGCAGACCTTCGGCGGCGGCGTTCTCGGGGGCATCGTCGGCTACATGTACGACGGCACGCTGATCCCGCTCCTGACAGGTTATGTCATCCTGTCGATCGGAGCCTTCGGATGCGCGCTGATCGCGGAAAGGGGAAAGCTCTTCAACGAGCGCCCGAGCCCGCGCGACGGCGGCCCCCGCGTGGTGGAACCGGCGGCAGCCGAGTAGGCCGCCGCCTTCGAGGCCCCGTCAGGCGGTGACCTCGGGTCCGATCAGCGTGCGGATCGCCTGCCAGGTGGCGGCATCCGGCGCCGTCAGAAGGCCGCCATCGACATCCGTCGGCAAGTAGGGCGAGCCATCCAGCTTCGCGACATAGCCACCGGCCTCCTCGATCAGCAAGGAGCCGGCGAGGTGATCCCACGGCATGAGCTTCAGGTAGAACTGGAAATGCACGTGGCCCGAGGCCACGAGACGATACTCGTGCGCCGCCGTACGGTAGTTGGCGAGGACGCGGATTTCCGCGAGGCGCTGGAGCAGCAGGCGGCGCTCCTCGCGCGGCAGGAAGCTCGAGGACGCCACCCCGAAGAGCTCGTCGATCGGCGCCGGTGGCGCGACCTGGAGGCGCTGGCGCTCGCCATCGGGGCGCACCAGAAACGAACCCGCGCCTCGTTCGGCGATCATGAAATCGTCGCCGAGCGGATCGTAGATGATGCCGCCGATCGTCTGGCCTTTCGAGACGACCGCCGCCATCACGCCGAACAGCGGCACGCCCATGGCGAAGTTCGCGGTGCCGTCGATCGGATCGACGATGATCGAGAGGTCCGCCTCGCCGATCCGTCGCAGCAGGGCAGGATCGGCCGCAACACCCTCCTCGCCGACGAAAAGCGCGTCCGGGAACGCGCCGCTGCAGGCCGCCTTGATGAAACGCTCGGCGCTTTCGTCCGCCTCGGTCACGAGGTCGATCGCGGAGGTCTTTTCGCGGATGTCCCCGGCATCCAGCCGGCGGAAGCGCGGCATCACTTCCGCCTTGGCGGCGTCGCGCAAAATGGTCGCAAGCGTATCGATATCGAAGGTCACGGTTCCGGGTCCGATCGAGGCTGGAGGCTGGTGAAATCGAAGAGCGACGGGTCGAGGAGATGGCTCGGGCGCACATTGGCGAGCGCGCGGCCGATCGTCTCGCGCCGACCGGGAAAGCGCACCTCCATCTCGGACAGGAACGCCTTCATGGCGTTGCGCTGAAGTCCGTCCTGGCTGCCGCAGAGATCGCAGGGGATGATGGGAAAGCGCATCGCGGCGGCAAAGCGCGCGAGGTCGTCCTCGGCCGAGCGGATCAGCGGCCGCAGGACTAGCAGGTCACCCTCGTCGTTGAGGAGCTTGCCCGGCATCGCCGACAGCTTGCCGCCGTGGAACATATTGAGAAAGAAGGTTTCGAGGCTGTCGTCGCGGTGGTGGCCGAGCACCAGGGCCTCGCAGCCCTCCTCTCGCGCGATGCGATAGAGATTGCCCCGGCGCAGGCGCGAGCAGAGCGAGCAGTAGGTCCCGCCCGTCGGCACCTTCTCCTTCACGACGGAGTAGGTATCGCGATACTCGATGCGATGCGCGATGCCGTGCGCGCTCAACCATTCCGGCAGCACGTGTTTGGGAAAGTTCGGCTGGCCCTGATCGAGGTTGCAGGCGAGGAGATCGACCGGCAGGACACCGCGCCACTGAAGGTCGAGAAGCAGCGCGAGCAGCGAGTAGGAATCCTTGCCGCCCGAGATCGCGACGAGCCAACGTGCGCCGGGACGGACCATGGCGTGGACGTCGATCGTCTCGCGCACCTGGCGCAGTAGGCGCTTGCGAAGCTTCTTGAACGACACGCTGTCGGGCGCATCGCGGAACAGCGGATGCGCGCCGCCTGGATCGAGCGTCTCGGACGCCTCGGCGGCGGGCGGGTTCGGCGCGTCGTCCAGCATGGGCTCCCGTCCTCAACTTGCGACCCGATTATCAAGCCAGGCTGAAAAACAAAAGGCCGCCCGGAGGCGGCCTTCCCTTCGGTTTCGCCGTAGCGAACCGAAACGTTGGTTTCGCGCAAAGCGAACCGATCAGCGCGAGTAGAACTCGACGACCAGGTTCGGCTCCATCACGACCGGGTACGGCACGTCGCCGAGGCCCGGAATGCGCTGGAAGGTCGCGACCATCTTGGTGTGATCCGCCTCGATGTAGTCGGGCACGTCGCGCTCGGCGAGCTGGGTCGCCTCGATCAGCACGGTCAGCTGCTTCGACTTCGTGCGAACCTCGACGACGTCGCCGGCCTTGCAGCGGTACGAGCCGATATTGGTGCGCACGCCGTTGACGTTGACATGGCCGTGGTTGACGAACTGGCGCGCCGCCCAGATCGTCGCCACGAACTTCGCGCGATACACGATGGCGTCGAGACGCGACTCGAGCAGGCCGACCAGGTTCTCCGAGGTATCGCCACGACGACGGGCGGCCTCCTCGTAGGTCTTGCGGAACTGCTTCTCGGAGATGTCGCCGTAGTAGCCCTTGAGCTTCTGCTTGGCGCGCAGCTGCGTGCCGAAGTCCGACATCTTGCCCTTGCGGCGCTGGCCGTGCTGGCCCGGGCCGTACTGGCGGCGGTTCACCGGGGACTTCGGACGGCCCCAGATGTTCTCGCCCATGCGGCGATCGATTTTGTACTTGGAAGACTCGCGCTTTGACATCGCATTTCCCGATATGTGAGGCGCGCGGACCATCCGCAGCGCCAGGAAACGCGCCCTCCTTTGTCCCACCATCCGGCGGGACCGACAGGATCGCCGAACGAAGCGCACGGCAATCCACGGGACACGTAAAAATGAAACCGGCGGACCTTTCGATCCGCCGATGCGCAGTCCCTATTGGCCGAGGCTCGATAAGTCAAGCCAAGCGGGTCACTTGCGGGCGATGACCCACACCGCGTGGATGATGCCGGGAATATAGCCAAGAAGCGTCAGGATGATGTTGATCCAGAAGTGCTTGCCGAGCCCGACCTCCAGAAACACGCCGAGCGGCGGAAGCAGGATGGCGAAGATGATCTTGATGAGGTCGCGCATGAAAAGGCCCGTTGGTGTCTCGTCGCCTAACGAACGAGATGCACCCTCATCCGTTCCGTCTTCGCCTCGCACGCGTTGACCCTCACCAGCTTCCGCCGGAACGACTGAAAACACCGGAGCCTGCCATGACGATGCCCGCCCGCCTCCTTCTTCTCGCCGCCCTTCTGACGCCCGCCGCCGCCCGCGCGGACGCACAGTTCCTGACGCGCTTCGATGGGTCCTTTCGCGGCAGCGGAACGGTTCAGCGAGAGCAGGATACGTCGCCGCGGCGGGTGTCCTGCTCGGTCGAGGGAACGCAACCGTCGCAGTCACGCCTGCGCATAGCCGGCAGCTGCCGCGCGGCCGTCATCGTGCGACGCGAGATCGGCGCGGACATCCGCTTCGATCCCGCCAGCGGACGCTTCTCCGGTTCCTATACCGGATCGACCAAGGGCGTGTCGCAGCTGTCCAACGGACGGCTTCGTGGCGATACGCTGACCTTCACTCTTACCTACCCCGTCACCGTGCACGGGGATCGGACGGCCGTGATGACGATCCGCAACAACGGCGGCGGCGGCTTCTCGCTGTCCGTGACCGACCAGGTGGACGGCCAGCCGCGCAAGACGTCCGACATCACGCTCCGGCGCGGCTGACGCCGCTCAGGCCGAGAGGCCGAAGCCCCGGATGAGCGATCGCGTCGCCGCATCCGGCTCACCCTTGGTGAAGATCGCCCGGTCCGGTCCGGACGGCATATCGTCGGAAGGCGGCGGCAGCAGCGACAGGGCGCGGCGAGCGATGGCTTCCGCCGGGTCGAGCCAGTCGACCGGCCAGGGCGCGGTCTTGCGCATGCGGTTGGCCAGGAACGGATAGTGCGTGCAGGCGAGGACGACGATGTCGGTACGCTGCCCGTGGCGTTCGATGAAGCAGGGCGCGATCTCGGCGGCCACCGCCTCCTCCTCGACGAAACCGCGGCGCATGTAGCGTTCCGCCAGCGCGGCGAGCCGCACGCTGCCAACGAGGTTCACCTCACATTTCGTGGCCCATTGCGTGATGAGATCGCGCGTATACTGCCGCTTGACGGTTCCAGGCGTCGCGAGCACCGACACGAGCCCGGAGCGCGTGCGCTCGGCCGCCGGCTTGATCGCGGGCACAGTGCCGACGAACTGCATGGCGGGAAACGCCGCCCGCAGATCGGCCAGCACCAGCGTCGAGGCCGTGTTGCAAGGGACCATGCAGAGCGCGGGATCGTGCTCGGCCAGAAGCTGGCCGAACAGGCCGACGATGCGCGTGCGCAGGGCCTCCTCCTCCCAGTCGCCATACGGGAAGGCCTCGTCGTCGGCCACATAGACGAACCGGCGTTCGGGCATGAGGACCCGTGCCTCGCGCAGGACCGTCAGACCGCCGATGCCGGAATCGAAGAGAAGGACTGGACGCGCGCTCACTGCGGTCCTTTCTCGATGCGATATTCGAAGGCGCGCAGGACGCCGCGCAGCATGCGGACCTCGGAGTCCGAGAAGCCGGCACGCGTCAGCATGATCCGCAGGTTGTGGACCATCGATTCCCGCTTCTCCGGCGGAAAGAAGAAGTTGGTCGTGTCGAGCGATCCTTCGAGGTGCTCGAACAGGCGGTAGAGATCCTCCTTGGCCGCGGGCACGACCTCGGGCGCCGTGAAACGCGGCGCGGCGTCCGCGCCGAGGCCCGACTTCATCCACTCGTAGCTCATGAGGAGAACCGCCTGCGCGATGTTGAGCGAGGCGAAGGCAGGATTGACCGGGAAGGTCACGATTTCGTCGGCGAGATCGACCTCCTCGTTGGAAAGGCCGAAGCGCTCGCGCCCGAAGAGGATTCCGGCGCCCTGTCCGGCCGAAATGCGCGCGCGCAACTCGCCCCCCGCCTCCTCCGGGCCCCGCACCGGTTTCACCGAGTATCGCGGGCGCGCCGTCGTCGCCAGCAGGTAGGTGAGGTCGGCCGCCGCCTCCTGCACGGTGTCGAACAGGCGGACGGCGTCGATGACGTGGTCGGCGCGCGAGGCGCTGGCCCGGGCCTTCTCGTTCGGCCAGCCATCGCGCGGATTGACGAGCCGCAGGTCGTCGAGTCCGAAATTGGCCATGGCGCGCGCCACCATGCCGATGTTCTCGCCTAGCTGGGGCTCGACGAGAATGATGGCGGGGCCGCCGGTCCGGTTCTCGTCGCTTCGATTGGTGCCGGCCAAGTCCGCCGTCCTCGCTGCTGCAGAAATTCGGCGCAGGATTATCCGAACGAGGCGGGCCGCGCAAAGGCCGGCGCGGCTTTGCGCGGCAAGGGGGCGATGCTATAGGCGCGACATCGTGCCGGGGGCGACAGCCTCCATCATTCGAAAGCACCCGTCCCATCCGGCCGGGTGCGTCCCAGGGGGAAGACAGCGATGGCGAAGATCAAGGTCCAGAATCCGGTCGTGGAGCTCGACGGGGACGAGATGACGCGGATCATCTGGCAGTCCATCAAGGACAAGCTGATCCAT